>NZ_RJUO01000001.1 GCF_003752365.1 Frondihabitans sp. PhB188
CGGTCACATTCCGAACCCGGAAGCTAAGACTCTCAGCGCCGATGGTACTGCAAGGGGGACCTTGTGGGAGAGTAGGACACCGCCGGACTCAACTTAGAAGAGGCCACCCAGCAATGGGTGGCCTTTTCGCATTTAACCCTGCAGCGCCGGCAGTGCCGAGGCTGGCTGTTAGGCTGGGTTCACAACACCACAGCAGGCCCCATCGAGTGAACCCCGGTTAGCGCCGGGCGAGTTCCTCGGTTCCGTGTTCGTCTTCTCGACGTGCACTGGCACAGATGCCGACGTCGACAGACGTCGTGCGACACAGACCCGAACTTCAGGAGAACAGCGTGAGCGATCGCGACGACGACAACGACAAGCGTCCGCGACGCGACGACTCCCGCAACACCGGGTCGGGGCCTCGAGGCGGCAGTTCAGGCCGCGGTGATCGGCCTCAGGGTGGCCGCTCTGATCGCGGTGGCCCGCGTCGCGATGGCGATCGACCTGACCGCGGTGGTCCGCGCCGCGATGGTGGTCCTGCTCGTGATGGTGGTGCGCCGCGTCGCGATGGCGGCGGCTACAGCCGTGACAGCGGCGCCCCTCGTCGTGACGGCGCTCCGTCGCGTGATGGCGCGAACCGCGACCGGACGTGGAGTCCGCGTCCGCCACGGGGTGGTTCCGACCGTGGTGGTGCGGAGCGGGGTGGTGCGGAGCGCGGCAGCCGTCCGTGGCAGGACCGCCCGGCGAACGGGCGCCCGTCGGGGGAGAGGTCTGACAGCCGACGTCCTCCGCGCGGCGACGGTCCTGCGGGTGCTGAGCGTTCCTACCGTCCTGGCGGTCGTCCTCCGCAGACCGGCGGTCGACCGGCCGAGCGAAGCGGGCGTCCCGGGCAGGGCGGTCGTCCGACTCAGGGTGGCAGGCCTCCGCAGGGCGGTCGTCCCGACCGCGGTGGGCCCGACCGCGGTGGGCCCGACCGCAACGGTCCCGACCGCGGCAGCCGCGCCGGCCGCGACCCTCGCGACAACGGCGGAGAGTGGGAGGACCGCGATCCGCTGGGCCTGCGTTCCGTCCGTCCCCGCCAGTTCGAGCCGCATCTGCCCGACGAGGTCGAGCCGCGTCAGCTCGACAAGGTCGCCCGCGCCGAGCTGAAGACTCTGAGCAAGGAGAACGCCGACTTCGTCGCGCGCCACTTGATCATGGCGGCGACGCTCATCGACGAAGACCCCCAGCTCGCTCACCAGCACGCTCAGGCCGCGGGTCGTCGCGCCGGCCGCATCGCGGTCGTCCGCGAGACGATCGCCATCACGGCCTACGCGCTGGAGGACTACGCCCTCGCGCTGCGCGAGCTGCGCACCTACCGTCGCATCTCGGGCCGCAACGACCAGCTGCCCATGATGGTCGACAGCGAGCGCGGACTCGAACGGCCCGACCGCGCGCTCGAGCTCGGTCAGTCGGTCGAGGCCGACTCGCTCGAGGTTCCCGTGCGGGTCTCGCTGGCCATCGCCCTGTCGGGCGCTCGTCTCGATCTCGGCCAGGCCGACGCTGCGCTGCGGGAGCTCGAGATCCCTCAGCTCGACCGCACCCGCGCGTTCAGCTACAGCCCCGACCTGTTCGACGCCTACGCGACCGTGCTCGAGGAGCTCGACCGCGGTGCCGAGGCGGCGGACTGGTACGCCCTGGCCCGTCGTGCCCGCGCGGCCCTGAACACGTCAGACATCGAAGAGGACCGAGAGACCGTTGAGATCGTGGAAGAAGAAATCGAAGGATTCGACGGAGACGACGTCCCCCTCGACTCCGAGCTCGACGGCGACGACGAGCGCCCCGTCGACTGAGGCGCGATATCCGCTGGCAGGAGTGGACGTCGTCCTCGCCGACCTCGACGGCGTCGTGTACACCGGCCGTAACGCGATCCCGCACGCCGTGGAGAGTCTGAACAGGGCCGCTGCCGACGCTCGCGTCGCATACATCACCAACAACGCCTCTCGCACGGCCGACGCGGTCGCCGCGCAGCTGAGCGGCTTCGGCCTCGACGTGTCGGGCGACGACGTCGTCACGAGCCCGCAGGCGGCCATCCGACTCCTGGTCGACGCTGTCGAGCCCGGCTCGACGATCCTGGTCGTCGGGGGAGAGGGTCTCACCACCGTCGTGCAGGCTGCCGGCTTCACCGTGACTCGCTCGGCGGACGACTCCCCGGCTGCCGTCATCCAGGGCTTCGCGCCGGAGGTCGGCTGGAAGGACCTCGCCGAGGCGTCCTTCGCTCTCGCCGCCGACATCCCCTGGATCGCCACGAACCAGGACTGGACGATCCCGCAGGAGCGGGGCATCGCCCCCGGCAATGGCACGCTCGTCTCCGCAGTCCACACGGCAGTCGGCCGGCTGCCGCTGGTGGCGGGGAAGCCCGAGAGGGCGATCTTCGACGCCGCCCTCGAGCGGTACGCCGCCGAGGCGCCGCTGTTCATCGGCGATCGCCTCGACACCGACATCATCGGCGCCAACAAGGCGGGCATCCCCTCGGTGCTGGTGCTGACCGGCATCGACAAGGCCAAGCAGGTGCTGGCCGCCGCGGCAGACTCGCGTCCTCAGTACATCCTCGGTGACCTCCGGGAGCTGCACGAGGAGTACCCGGCGACCGTCGAGACGACGAGTCGTGACGGTGCACGAGTCTTCACGGTGCGCGACGCGCGCGTGCAGCTGCACGGCAATGTCGTCACGGTGCTCGAGAGCGGCGATCTCCCGGTCGACCTGCTGCGCGCCGGCGCTGCGGCCGTCTGGGCGAGCGGACTGATGATCTACGGCATGGTCGTCGACCCGGCGCTGCACGCCTGATCCAGGAGGATCGGCGCGACCCTGTGGACGGCCGCCGAGCGATGTCGGCGGGAGCGGTTAGGGTGGATCGACCATGAGCGACGCGAACGAAGCAACGAACGATCTCATCTCGCGACTGGCCGTCATCGACGGCCAGCCGCTCGAGACTCGCGCCGTCGCCTTCGCGCACGTTCACGACGAGCTGCGAGCCGTGCTCGACGGCGGCCGCCAGGCGTCGACCGGAGTGGCATGACGCCTGCCACCGAGCCCGAGGCCGCGCTGTCGGGGCCCGAGCGACTCGACGTGGCGCTCACGAGCCGCGGCCTCGCGCGGTCGCGGACGCATGCCCACCGGATGCTCGCCGACGGTCTCGTGACGGTCGACGGCAAGCCGGTGCTGAAGGCGTCCTTCTCGACCCTGCCGGTCCAGCGCATCGAGGTGGCGGGCCTCGACCACTACGTCAGCCGCGCGGCTCACAAGCTGATCGGCGCTCTCGACGCGTTCGACGTCGATCCCGCGGGGCGCGACGCGCTCGACGTCGGGGCGTCCACGGGCGGCTTCACCCAGGTGCTTCTCGAGCGCGGCATCCGCTCCGTCGTCGCCCTCGACGTCGGCCACGGTCAGCTCGTGCCGCGCATCCGCGGCGACGACCGGGTCGCCGTGGTGGAGGGATCGAACGCGCGCTACCTCACGCGCGACGCCCTCGTCGCCTCCGGCCCGCACGCGTCGACGATCGATCTCGTCGTCGGCGACCTCTCGTTCATCTCGCTGGGTCTGGTTCTGCCCGCGCTGGTGTCGTCCGTCGCACCCGCGAGCGACTTCGTGCTGCTCGTCAAGCCGCAGTTCGAAGTCGGTCGGCAGGGCATCCGCGAGGGCATCGTCCATGATGCGGCCCTCCGCTCCGACGCGGTGCAGTCGGTGCTCTGGTCGGCTCACGACCTCGGCCTCAGGACGGCCGGTGTCATCCCGTCGCCGATCGTCGGCACGAACGGCAATCGCGAGTACTGCGTGCACCTGAGCGCTGCCGCCGGGGTGAATCCGACAGAATGGATCCAGCGGGTCGACGAGATGACGAAGGGCTGAGCATGACTGCCGAGCTTCCTGACGCGAGCGCCCAGCCCGATCGTCACATTCTGATCGTCTCCCACACGGGCCGGCGCGACTCGATCGACGCGGCGCTCGAGGTGTGCGGAGCGCTGGTGGCCGCGGGTCTCGTCCCGGTCCTGCCGCGAGACGAGTACGACGACGTCCGCGCCGCCGAGCCCACGCTCGACGGCGTCGACATCCTCGGCTCCGACGTGTCGGTCGACGACGTCGAGTCCGTCGTCGTGCTCGGCGGCGACGGCACGATCCTGCGCGCCGCCGAGCTGGTGCGGGGCACTCGTGCGCCCATCATCGGCGTGAACCTCGGCCACGTCGGGTTCCTGGCCGAGAGCGAGCGCGACGACCTGCAGGACACGATCCAGCGCGTGCTCGCCTTCGACTACGAGGTCGAGGAGCGCTTCGCCCTCGACATCGCGGTGCTCGTCGACGGCGAGGTCGTGTACGAGTCATGGGCCCTCAACGAGGCAACGGTCGAGAAGGCCGCGCGCGAGCGGATGCTCGAGGTCGTCATCGAGGTCGACGGCCGCCCGCTGTCGTCGTTCGGCTGCGACGGGGTCGTCATGTCGACCCCGACCGGCTCGACCGCCTACAACTTCAGCGCCGGCGGCCCTGTCGTCTGGCCCCAGGTCGAGGCGATGATCCTCGTGCCGCTCAGCGCCCACGCCCTGTTCGCTCGCCCGCTGGTCGTCGGGCCCGACTCGACGCTCGCCGTCGAGGTGCTCAGCCGGACCGACGGCTCGGGAGTCCTCTGGAGCGACGGCCGCCGCGCTCACACGCTCGAGCCCGGCGCTCGCGTCGTCGCGAAGCGGTCCGACAAGCCCGTGCGGCTGGCCCGCCTCCGACGCGCGCCGTTCGCGGATCGCCTCGTGGCGAAGTTCCACCTGCCCGTCACCGGCTGGCGAGGCCCGCAGGAGACTCCGTGATCGAGGCCCTTCGTGATTGAGGAGATCAGCATCAGAGACCTCGGTGTGATCGGGCGCGCGACACTGCCGCTCGGCCCGGGGTTCACCGCGGTGACCGGCGAGACAGGCGCCGGCAAGACCATGGTCGTCTCGGCGCTCGGCCTCCTGCTCGGGCAGCGCGCCGACGGCGGAGCCGTGCGCCAGGGCTCGCCGCAGGCCGTCGTCGACGGCCGCTGGTCGGTGCCCGACGACGGCGCCGTCGCGGAGCGCGTCCGCGACGCCGGCGGCGACATCGACGACGGCGAGCTGTTCGTGAGCCGCATCGTGTCGAGCGAGGGCCGCAGCCGCGCTGTCGTCGGCGGCCGCAGCGCGCCGGTCGGCGTCCTGGGCGACCTCGCCGAGCACCTCGTCGCCGTGCACGGGCAGTCCGAGCAGATCCGCCTCAAGTCGTCGTCCGCCCAGCGGCACGCGGTCGACGCCCACGGCGGCGCCGAGCTGGCCGCGACGAGCGCCGAGTACCGCCGCGCCTACGACGACTGGCAGCTGGCTGCCCGCGAGCTGGCCGAGATCACCGGCGACCGCGACGCCCGCCTCGCCGAGGCCGAGGCCCTGCGCGCCGCGATCGACGAGATCGTGGCCGTCGATCCGCAGCCCGGCGAAGACGACGAGCTCGAGGCCACGGCCGAGCGCCTGAGCAACGCCGAAGACCTCCGCCTCGCCGCCGGCCTGGCCCACGAGGTGCTCTCGACCGACTCCGTCGACGGGACCCGCGACGTCGTCACCCTCGTCGACGAGGCACGCCGCCAGATCGAGCGGGTCTCGCGCCACGATCCCGAGCTGGCGTCGATCGCCGACCTCCTCACCGAGGTGAGCGTCCAGGTCTCGGAGACGAGCTCGCGGCTCTCCAGCTACCTGGGCTCCCTCGACGCCGATGTCAGCCGCGAGCTCGAATCGGTGCAGGAACGCCGAGCCCTCCTCGCCCAGCTCGTACGAAAGCACGGTCCCTCGCTCGCCGAGGTCATCGACCTGGTGTCGACGGGGTCGGCGCGGCTGGTCGAGCTCGACGGGGACGACGACCGCGTCGCGCAGCTGGCCGACGACGTCGAGGCGTCCCACGCCGAGGCCCGCCGCCTCGCCGCGAAGCTGACCGAGCTGCGCCGGGCGTCCGGCGACGACCTCGCCCGACGGGTATCGGCCGAGCTCTCGGCACTGGCGATGACCGGGGCCGAGCTCGTCGTCGCCGTGACCGAGCGCGACGAGCTGGGCGGGTCGGGAGCCGACCATCTCGAGTTCCTGCTCAAGCCGCATTCGGGCAGCGAGGCCCGGCCGCTGGGCAAGGGCGCCTCGGGCGGCGAGCTCTCGCGCATCATGCTGGCGATCGAGGTCGTCATGGCCGCGTCGAGCGACGTGCCGACGTTCGTGTTCGACGAGGTCGACTCCGGCGTCGGCGGGTCGTCCGCGATCGAGATCGGGCGGCGCCTGGCGATGCTCGCCGAGCGGTCGCAGGTGATCGTGGTCACGCACCTGGCCCAGGTCGCCGCGTTCGCCACGAACCACCTCCGCGTCGTGAAGGATGCCACGGGATCGGTCACCGCATCGAGCGTGCAGCAGCTGACCGGCGACGAGCGCGTCGCCGAGATGGCCCGGCTGCTCTCGGGCCTGCCGGACAGCGAGAGCGGCCTCGAGCACGCGCGCGAGCTGCTCGACCTGGCCGCCTCAGACGGCTCGACACGCGCGGGCCGGCCCGTCGACTCACGGTCGTAACGCGAGGGGCTGGGAGAGGAACCGTGAGTGACGTAGGATGGAAGCCCGTGGTGGTTAATCAGAACTCGGGTCCTAGCTCCTCCAAAGTAACGAAGCACATATTCGTTACAGGGGGCGTCGTCTCCTCTCTCGGCAAGGGCCTCACGGCAGCCAGCCTCGGCAACCTTCTCACCTCGCGCGGTCTGCGCGTCGTCATGCAGAAGCTCGATCCGTATCTCAACGTCGATCCCGGGACGATGAACCCGTTCCAGCACGGCGAGGTGTTCGTCACCGACGACGGCGCCGAGACCGACCTCGACATCGGGCACTACGAGCGCTTCCTCGACATCAACCTCAACCAGGGCGCGAACGTCACGACCGGTCAGATCTACTCGACGGTCATCGCGAAGGAGCGCCGCGGCGAGTACCTGGGCGACACGGTCCAGGTGATCCCGCACATCACCGACGAGATCAAGCGCCGCATGCGCCTGCAGGCCTCCGACGAGCCGCAGCCCGACGTCATCATCACCGAGGTCGGCGGCACGGTCGGCGACATCGAGAGCCAGCCGTTCCTCGAGTCGGCCCGCCAGGTGCGCCACGAGCTCGGCCGCTCGAACGTCTTCTTCGTGCACGTGTCGCTGGTGCCGTTCATGGGCGCCTCCGGCGAGCAGAAGACGAAGCCGACGCAGCACTCCGTCGCGGCGCTCCGCGCCATCGGCATCCAGCCCGACGCGCTGGTGCTCCGCAGCGACCGTCCGGTCACCGAGTCCAACCGCCGCAAGATCGCCCTCATGTGCGACGTCGACGAGGACGCCGTGGTCAACGCGCGCGACGTGCCGAGCATCTACGAGATCCCGGCGATGCTCAACGAGCAGGGCCTCGACGCGTACATCATCGAGCACCTCGGTCTCGACGAGAAGGCCGGCGCCGTCGACTGGACGGGCTGGAACCCGATCCTCTCGGCTGTGCACGAGCCCAAGCACGAGGTCACGATCGGCCTGGTCGGCAAGTACATCGACCTCCCCGACGCCTACCTCAGCGTCACCGAGGCCCTCAAGGCCGGCGGCTTCGCGCAGCAGACGAAGGTCTCGCTGCGGTGGATCCCGTCTGACGACTGCGAGACTGCGGAAGGCGCTGCCAAAGCGCTCGGCGAGGTCGACGGCATCTGCGTCCCCGGCGGCTTCGGCATCCGCGGCATCGAGGGCAAGCTCGGCGCGCTGCGATTCGCCCGCGAGAACGGCGTCCCCGCGCTCGGCCTGTGCCTGGGTCTGCAGTGCATGGTGATCGAGTACGCCCGCAGCAAGGCCGGGCTCGAGCACGCCTCGTCGTCGGAGTTCGACCCCGACACCGAGCACCCCGTCATCGCGACGATGGCGGAGCAGGTCGACATCATCGCCGACGGCGACCTCGGCGGCACCATGCGCCTCGGCCTCTACCCGGCGGCTCTGCTGCCCGGCTCGCTCGCCGCCGACCTCTACGGCTCGGAGCTCGTCGAGGAGCGCCACCGCCACCGCTACGAGGTCAACAACCACTACCGGGAGCAGATCGCCGACGCCGGCCTGGTGTTCTCGGGCACATCGCCCGACGGCCACCTCGTCGAGTACGTCGAGCTCGACCGCGCCGAGCACCCGTACTACATCGGCACGCAGGCGCACCCCGAGCTCCGGTCGCGTCCGAACCACGCTCACCCGCTGTTCGAGGGCCTCGTCTCGGCGTCGCTCGACCGCCAGAATGCGACCCGCCTGTTCGAGGTCGCCGAAGGTGCCTGAGTCGATCCCGCTCTCGGACGACGCGTTCGAGGTCGACGTCACTGCGACCGACGTCGTCTTCACCGGCGCCGTCTGGAACGTGCGGCGCGACGCCTTCACGTACAACGGCGAGTCGATCCGCCGCGAGTACATCGACCACACGGGCGCCGTCGCCGTCGTCGCGCAGGACGACGCGGGGCGGATCCTGCTCATCAAGCAGTACCGTCACCCCGTCCGCAGCCGTGACTGGGAGCTCCCGGCCGGGCTGCTCGACATCCCGGGCGAAGACACCCTCGTCGCCGCGCAGCGCGAGCTGGCCGAGGAGGCCGACCTGCACGCCGACACGTGGGAGCACCTCGTCACGTTCAACACGTCGCCCGGCGGCAGCAACGAGAAGCTCGTGGTGTTCCACGCCACCGGCGTGAGCGCCACCGAGCAGGCGTTCGACCGCGAGGCGGAGGAGGCCGACATCGAGGTGCGCTGGGTCGCCCTCGACAACATCGTGGCCGGCGTGCTCGACGGCGGGCTGCACAACTCGATCCTCGCGATCGCGGCGCTGGCGCTGCACGCGAAGCTGGGGCGCTAGCCGGGTCGGCGCCCACCTGGCCTAGCGTGGGGGCATGACCTCCCTCGCCGACGCCGTGAGCCGCTACCTGCGGCACATCGCGATCGAGCGGGGGCTGTCGCCGCACACGGTGTCGGCCTACACGCGGGATCTCGGGCTGTACTCCGAGTTCCTGCGCGAGAGAGGGGTGGTCGACCCCGCGTTCGTCGAGCCCACGACCGTCGGCGACTTCCCGGCGCACCTCGCGACCCGCGAGCCGCCGCTGGCCGCGTCGTCGATCGCGCGGATCGTGTCGAGCGTGAAGGGCTTCCACCGGTTCGCCGCGGAGGAGGGGCTCGTCGCCGACGATGCCACAACGACGACGCGCCCGCCGAAGCTGCCGTCACGGCTGCCCAAGGCGATCAGCATCGCGCAGGTCGAGGCGCTCCTGGCCGCGACCGACGGCGACGAGCCCACACGGCTGCGCGACAAGGCGCTGCTCGAGCTGCTGTACGCGACGGGCGCCCGGGTATCGGAGGCCGTCTCGCTCAACGTCGACGACGTCATCGAGGGCGACGTGGTGCGACTGTTCGGCAAGGGCGGCAAGCAGAGGATCGTGCCGCTCGGCAGCTACGCCCGCCGGGCCCTCGACGCGTACCTCGTGCGGGCGCGGCCGCTCTTCTCGGCGCGGGGATCGGCGACGCCGGCCCTCTTTCTCGGCGTGCGCGGGGCGCGGGTGTCGCGGCAGAACGCGTGGTTGATCATCCAGGCGGCGGGCGAACGCGCCGAGCTCGGGTTCGAGGTATCGCCGCACACGCTGCGCCACTCGTTCGCGACGCACCTGCTGGAAGGCGGTGCCGACGTGCGCGTCGTCCAGGAGCTGCTCGGACACGCCTCGGTCGCCACGACGCAGATCTACACGCTGGTGACGGCCGACGCGCTCCGCGACGCGTACGGGGCGGCGCACCCGCGCGCGCGATGGGCGCCGGGGGAGACGGCGGCGCGGCGGGCTCGGGCCGAGCGGTCGGCGGCTGCGCGGTCGGCGGCTGCGCGGTCGGCGGCTGCGCGGCTGTAGTTCGGAAGGATTCGCGGGGTGGGCGTCCTTGTGAGGGGACGGTTTCAGGCGATGCTTCCTTGTGGCGCGCGCGATCGGCGGCGAAGATCCTTGCGAACGCTCAGCGCGTCCTCGCGAAAGGACGTGCGTGCCCGCCGCGCCACACCGGCGGAGAGCCGCCCCGCCGGTAGGATTGCCGGGTGAGCACGACGCCGAACACCAGCACCGAGTCGGCCCCGAAGACGGGCCCGACCGGCCGACCCCTGTCGACGTTCGCCGTGCCGCCCGTGCTGCTCAGCCACGGCCCGGCGCGCATCATCTCGCTCTGCAACCAGAAGGGCGGCGTGGGCAAGACCACGACGACGATCAACCTCGGCGCCTCGCTCGCCGAGTACGGCCGACGCGTGCTCGCCGTCGACTTCGACCCGCAGGGTGCGCTCAGCGCCGGCCTCGGAGTGCAGACGCACGACGTCCCCACCATCTACGACCTGCTCATCGGCACCGTCAAGGACCCTTACGAGGTCATCCAGTCGACCGGCGTCGAGGGTCTCGACGTGATCCCGGCCAACATCGACCTCTCCGCCGCCGAGGTGCATCTCGTCAACGAGGTGGCCCGCGAGCAGATCCTGGCGCGCGTGCTCCGCAAGGTCCGCGACGACTACGACGTTATCCTCGTCGACTGCCAGCCGTCGCTCGGCATCCTGACCGTCAACGCGCTGACCGCGGCTCACGGCGTCCTGATCCCGCTCGAGTGCGAGTTCTTCGCCCTCCGCGGCGTGGCCCTCCTCGTCGAGACGATCGACAAGGTGCGCGACCGACTCAACGAAGACATCGAGCTCGACGGCATCCTCCCGACCATGTACGACTCGCGCACTCTCCACAGCCGCGAGGTGCTGGAGCGCGTCGTCGACGCATTCGGCGACCGGGTGCTCGAGACGGTCATCACGCGGACCGTGAAGTTCCCCGACGCCTCGGTCGCCGCAGCGCCCATCAACCAGTTCGCTCCGTCGCACCCCGCCGCCGAGGCCTACCGCCAGCTGGCCAGAGAGCTTATCGCCCGTGGCGCCGCAGCCTGAGACGGCTGCCGCCGACCCGACCGATGTCGCCGCCGACGTCGAATCGTCGACCGACTCCGCCTTCCGTGTCAGCCTGACGAACTTTTCGGGGCCCTTCGACCTCCTGCTCTCGCTCATCACGAAGCGCGAGATGGACATCACCGAGATCGCCCTCAGCGCCGTGACCGACGAGTTCCTCTCGTACCTGCGAGGCCTCGACTCCGATGAGGAGCTCGATCGCGCCAGCGAGTTCCTCGTCGTCGCGGCCACCCTGCTCGACCTCAAGGTCGCGGGCCTGCTGCCCCAGGGCGAGCTCGTCGACGCCGAAGACGTCGCGCTCCTCGAGGCCCGCGACCTCCTGTTCGCGCGCCTGCTGCAGTACCGCGCGTTCAAGCAGGCCGCCGAGTGGTTCGCCTCGCGGGGCGAGGCCGAGGGCGACCGCCACGCGCGCAGCGTCCGCCTCGAGCAGAAGTTCCGCGTCTCGACTCCCGAGCTCGTCTGGACCCTCTCGGTCGACGACTTCGCGGCGATCGCGGCTCTGGCGATGACGCCGCGCGACGAGCCCACCGTCGGGCTCGACCACCTGCACGCCCCGCTCGTGAGCATCCGCGAGCAGGCCGCGATCGTCGTGTCGATGCTCCGCCGCGGCGCCGTGATGAGCTTCCGCGAGCTGATCGACGGGGTCGACGTCAAGGGCGTCGTGGTCGCCCGCTTCCTCGCGATCCTCGAGCTGTACCGCCACGCGTCGCTGAGCTTCGAGCAGCTCGAGCCGCTGGGTGACCTCACCATCCGCTGGACGGCGGAGCACTGGACCGAAGAGAACCTCGCCAACCTGGGGGCCGACTATGACGGCTGACAGCCAAGCCGCAGAGCGCTTGCACGAGCCCGGGCAGAAGCACGCGGCGCAGGATCAGCCCGCCCCCGGCGTGCCCATCGCCCGCACGCTGGAGGCCATCCTGATGGTGGCCGACGAGCCGCAGAGCCTCGTGGCGCTGGCCACGGCGGTGGGTGCGCCCGTTCCTGCGGTCAGACAGGCCGTCGACGACCTCGTGGCCGACTTCGACGGCGGCGCCGGGGGAGTGCGGCGCGGGTTCGAGCTGCGCGAGGTCGGCGGCGGCTGGCGCTTCTACGTGCGCGAGGAGTTCGACCCCATCGTGCGCGACTTCGTGCTGACGCAGAACCCGACGAAGCTGTCGCAGGCTGCGCTCGAGACGCTCGCCGTGATCGCGTACAAGCAGCCGATCACCCGCGGGGCCATCGCGCAGATCCGCGCGGTCAACGTCGACAGCGTCGTGCGCACGCTGCTCGGGCGGGGTCTCATCACGGAGTCGTTCACCGACGCCGAGACCGGGGCGATCAACTACGAGACCACGGAGCTGCTTCTGACGCATCTCGGCATCAACTCGCTCGACGACCTGCCGCTGATCTCGCCGCTGCTTCCCGATGGAGCCGGAGGGTTCGAGGATGTCCGATAAGAACGAGCAACAGGGCGAGCGCCTGCAGAAGGTCATGGCCGCCGCCGGCATCGCCAGCCGCCGCGTCAGCGAAGACCTGATCGCCGCCGGGCGCGTCACGGTCAATGGCGTCGTCGTGACCGAGCCGGGCCGCCGGGTCGACCCCGCGGTCGACAAGGTCGTCGTCGACGGCCAGGCCGCGCAGCTCGACACGTCGCGCCGCTACCTCATGCTCAACAAGCCGGTCGGCGTCGTCTCGTCGCTGAAAGACGAGCGGGGCCGCCCCGACCTCACGGAGTTCACGCGTCACTACCCGGAGCGCCTCTTCAACGTCGGCCGCCTCGACGCCGAGACCAGCGGGCTCCTCATCCTCACCAACGACGGCGAGCTCGCCCATGTGCTGGCGCACCCGTCGTTCGGCGTGACGAAGACGTACATCGCCAAGGTCGAGGGCTCGATCACTCCGGCCACGGCCAAGAGGCTCATGGCGGGCATCGAGCTCGACGACGGGCCGATCCACGCCGACTCCGCGCGCATCGTCGACCGCGGCACGGGTCGTGCGGGCGGCACCAGCATCATCGAGATCACCCTGCACTCCGGCCGCAACCGCATCGTGCGGCGCATGCTCGACGCTGTGGGCCACCCCGTCGTCGACCTCGTGCGCCGCTCGTTCGGCCCGCTGCACCTCGGGTCGCTGCGCATCGGCGAGGTCCGCGACCTGACCCGCGACGAGCTGGGCGACATCCTGACGATCGCGCGCGACGCCGGAATCGCTCCCGCCGAGCCGTCGGCTGTCGTGGCGGCCGCGGTGCAGGACGCCATGGATTCGACGGGGGTCGAGCTCGTCGCCGACGTCGAGGACGACGTCGCCGAGAGCGACAAGGAGTACTACGACGAAGACGACGAGGAGTACGAGCCCGAGCTCGACGCCCGCGAGGAGAGCCGTCGTGGTGCCGCCGAGGCGTCCGATGCCGGCGCTCGCCGCGTGCCGAAGAAGCAGTACGACAGCGACGGAAACCGCCGCGTGGCCGTCAACGGCGACGTGACCGGCGGCCGCGCCCCGGCGCCCAGCCGCCGCTCGGAGGTGCGCCGCCAGCAGGAGCAGCGCCGCAAAGGCCAGCGCCCGGGCGGGCAGCGACCCGGAGGCGACCGGTGAGCGACGACTCCAAGCGCCTGGCCGGAGTCGTCCGAATCGTCGGATCGGGCCTCCTCGGCGCCAGCATCGGCCTCGCGCTCCGGCAGCAGGGCGTCGAGGTCATCCTCGACGACGCCTCGCCGTCGGCCCGACGCCTCGCGATCGACTACGGCGCCGGCCGCGCTCCCGCCGAGGGCGACGAGCCCACGCTGATCGTCGTGTGCGTGCCGCCCGACGTGACAGCCGACATCGTCGAGCGCGAGCTGGAGTCCTACCCCGCAGCCCTGGTGACCGACGTCGCCAGCGTGAAGGTGGAGCCCCTGCGCGAGCTCGAGCGCCGCGGCGCCGACGTCTCGCGCTACATCGGCTCGCACCCCATGGCCGGGCGTGAGCGCGGCGGCCCCGTCTCGGCGCGCGCCGACCTGTTCGTCGGGCGCCCCTGGGTGATCGCAGGGCACGACGGCATCAGCTACCGCGCTGCGGCGGCCCTCGAAGACCTCGTCCTCGACCTCGGCGCGACCCCGATCGAGATGACTCCCGAAGACCACGACGCCGGAGTCGCCGTCGTGTCGCATGCCCCGCAGGTCGTGGCGTCGCTCATGGCGGCGCGCCTTCGCGATGCTCCGGACGCCTCGCTCGGCCTCGCCGGCCAGGGCGTCCGCGACGTGACGCGGATCGCTGCCAGCGATCCCGCGCTGTGGGTGCAGATCCTCGGCGCCAACGCGGCCGGGGTCGCCACGGTGCTGCGCGCTTACCGCGACGACCTCGACGGCGTCATCGCCGCACTCGACGCGCCTGCCGACCCGGGCTCGCTCCGCGTCGTCGCCGAGGCGATCGGCTCGGGCAACGCGGGTGTGGCCCGCCTGCCCGGCAAGCACGGCCAGAAGAAGGTGTTCACGCAGGTGGTGGTGCTCGTCGACGACACCCCCGGCCAGCTCGGACGCCTGCTGACCGAGATCGGCGAGATCGGGGTCAACCTCGAGGACCTCCGCCTGGAGCACTCGCCCGGCGCCCAGTTCGGCCTCGCCGAGGTGAGCGTCGTGCCCGAGCACGAAGAACGACTGATCGACGACCTGGTCCGCCGCGGGTGGACCATCGCAGGAGCACAGTGAGCAACGCAGACCTTCCCCAGAAATCGAACCCCCAGAACTCCAACCCCCAGAACTCGAACCCGCAGACGTCCGCCGAGCTCGCCGCCTTCAAGAGCGACCTCCTCGCGCGGTACCGCGCCAGCGACCTCTACCGCCCGGTCGTCGTGGCCGTCGACGGCCCCGCCGGCAGCGGCAAGTCCAGTGTCAGCAAGGCGGCCGCTCGGGCGCTCGGCTTCGACTACCAGGACACCGGTGCCGCCTACCGGGCCTTCGCGCTGCACGTCGCGAACTCCGACGTCGATCTGACCGACCCCGCCGCGGTGGTGGCTGCCATCCCGAGCTTCGACTACGAGATCGGCATCGACCCCGACGAGTACTTCGTGAAGGTCGCAGGCGTCGACGTCACCGACGAGATCAGGACGCCGCGCGTGACACAGTCGGTCGCGCACGTGTCGAAGATTCCCGAGGTGCGCGAGTTCCTGGTCTCCCTCTTTCGCGGCGTGATCTCGTCGACGTCGAAACCCGGCGTCGTCACCGAGGGGCGCGACATCACCACGGTGGTCGCACCGGACGCTCAGGTGCGAATCCTGCTCACGGCGTCCGAAGAGGCTAGAATGGCGAGGCGTTCCGCGGAGATCACGGGGCAGAGTGCCGAAGAAACAGCCCGGCAGCTGACCAGGAGAGACCAGCAGGACAGCAAGGTGGTCGATTTCATGACAGCCGCTCCCGGCGTCACCACCCTCGACTCCACTCATCTCGACTTCGATCAGACCGTCTCGGCCGTGGTCGAGCTCGTGCGTTCCACTGCCACGGCGCCCGCCGCCGAAGGCTGAGCGCGCGGGCACCAAACCGCAAGGAGCCAGCATGGCGAACGACAAAGAAGACTTCCCGGAGTTCGACGACTCCATGGCCGACCGCCTGGCGACCCTCGACGACGTCGACGCCGACCAGCGCGCGGCGTCGCTCCGCCAGGGCCTCGAGGCGTACGAGCTCGAGGACGAAGACCTCGACGTGCTCGACGCGTCGGAGTGGGACCCGAACGCGATCACCTACGCGCCCGCACTCCCGGTGCTCGCCATCGTCGGCCGCCCGAACGTCGGCAAGTCGCAGCTCGTCAACCGCATCATCGGCCGCCGTGAGGCCGTCGTCGAAGACAAGCCCGGCGTCACCCGCGACCGCGTCTCGTACAAGGCCGAGTGGGGCGGACGCCGCTTCACCATCGTCGACACCGGCGGGTGGGAGCCCGACGCGCTCGGCATCGACGCCTCCGTCGCGATGCAGGCCGAGATCGCGGTCGACCTCGCCGACGCCGTGCTGTTCGTCGTCGACGTCAACGTCGGGGCCACCGCGACCGACGAGCACGTCGTGCGGATGCTCCGCGCCACCCACAAGCCCGTGCTGCTCGTGGCCAACAAGACCGACGACGACCGCAAGGCCATCGAGGCGGCCGAGCTCTGGAGCCTCGGCCTCGGCGAGCCGTTCCCGGTCTCTGCCCTCCACGGCCGTGGCGTCGCCGACCTGCTCGACAAGGCCATGACGATGCTCCCGGCCGTCTCGAAGGTCGCCAAAGAAGAGATCGGCGGCCCCCGCCGCGTCGCGATCCTCGGTCGCCCGAACGTCGGCAAGTCGTCGCTGCTCAACAAGTCGGCCGGCGAGGAGCGCGTCGTCGTCAACGAGATGGCCGGCACCACCCGCGACCCCGTCGACGAGCAGGTCGAGCTCGGCGGCCGCATCTGGACCTTCGTCGACACCGCCGGCATCCGCAAGCGCGTCCACCTCCAGCAGGGCGCCGACTTCTACGCATCGCTGCGCACGTCTGCCGCTCTCGAGAAGGCCGAGGTCGCTGTCGTGGTCCTCGACGTGACAGAGACGATCTCGACGCAGGATCTCCGCATCATCGATCTCGTCCTCGAGTCCGGGCGCGCTCTGGTCCTGGCGTTCAACAAGTGGGACCTCCTCGACGAAGATCGCCGCCGCTACCTCGAGCGCGAGATCGAGCAGGACCTCGATCACGTCTCCTGGGCGCCGCGCGTCAACATCTCGGCCAAGACCGGCCGCCACCTCGAGAAGCTCGTGCCCGCGCTCGAGCTCGCCCTCGAGTCGTGGGACACCCGCGTGCCCACCGGAAAGTTCAACGCCCTGCTCGCCGAGCTCACCCAGGAGCACCCGCACCCCGTGCGCGGCGGCAAGCAGCCGCGCATCCTGTTCGGCACGCAGGCGGCCAACCGTCCGCCGACGTTCGTGCTCTTCACGACCGGGTTCCTCGACCCGCAGTACCGCCGCTTCATCACCCGGCGCCTGCGCGAGATCTTCGGCTTCGAAGGCACGCCGATCACCGTGAACATGCGCGTGCGCGAGAAGCGCAAGCGCGCGTAGGCCTGAACCCATCGAATCGGCCTCGACGGCAGTCCGCGGACTGGCGTCGAGGCCGATTCTGTCTGTGCAGGCGAGGCGCGGGTGCGGGAATGGGCGAGAATGGACGGCATGGCCACCGCATCGACGCCGACCCCCGGCACGTTCGGAGCGCTGCTCGACGGGTTGTTCGGCCGGTTCCGCGTCGACCGGCTCGCCGGCGGCCGTCAGCACGCCTATGTCGTGCGCGAGGACATGCGGTCGCACCCTCTGACGGTCCGGGCCTTCCAGCGCATCCGGGCACTGCTCGTCAGCGAGACGGCGGTCGGGCTCGCCGCGATCGTCATCGCCGTGGTGCTCGCGTCGCACGGGGTGCAGGTGCCGTGGGCTGTGTGGTTCCGCTCGACGGTGGTGCTGCTCCTGACGCTGTCGCTGTACGTGTTCGCCTGGCGCGCCCAGCTCGGCTACTACTGGGCGTTCGCGCGGATGCGGCTGTTCTCGCGGATCTTCCCGCTCGTCACGGTGGTCGTCGCGAGCTTCCCGGGGCTGTACCCGACGTGGATGGTCGTCGAGCAGCTCGTGTTCTCGGCGCTCATGGTCGGGGTCGCCGTGCAGCTGTCGTCGCCGACGATGCGGTCGGCGTTCCCGCCGCCGGTGCGGGGCTGAGGTCGGCGGCCGCGCGGGCGGCAGCCGGCGTAGCCGCTGGCCGGCGTGGAGGGGCTCAGCTAACCGTCTCACGCGCCGCTAACCGTCGCGTCGGTTAGCGACGCGTGAGACGGTTAGCCGTGCGAGGGTGCGGCGCGGCGCGGCGGCGCGGCGCGGCGCGGCGCGACGGCTACGGGGCCGCGACCGGCCGCCGCTCGACGCGCACCGCCGACGGCGCGACAGCACGCCCGGCCGGGTCGACGAACGCCAGGCGCAGCGGCTCGTCGGTGTCGGCGGCCCGGTACGAGAGGCGAGTTCCTGCGCCCTCGACCGGGCGGTGGTCGTTGCCCCACCGGCCGAGTGCCGCCAGGACCGGCGCCAGCTCGCGACCGGCCGGGGTCAGGACGTACTCGTCGCGCTCGCGCTCGCCGGGCTCGCGGTAGGTCTGGCGCTCGAGCACCCCGTACTCGACGAGGGTCGCGAGGCGGGTCGTGAGCACGTCGGGAGAGACGCCGAGGGAGGCGCGGAACTCCGAGAAGCGGGTTCTGCCGAGGAACGCGTCGCGCACCACGAGGAGGGCCCAGCGCTCGCCGAGGACGTCGAGGCTCTGGGCGATGCCGCAGGTGGGGTCGGGGCAGGGGCGCGGGGGCATGCGTCAACGATAGCTCACTTGGTTTTCCGTATCCAGCCCTGCTAGGGTCGCCCCATGCCCGCTTCGAGCCGTCTCGCCTTCTGGACCTGCGCCGCCGTCCTCGCCCTCGCGCTGTGGACGTCGGGGGCGGCCACGCCGGTGTACCCGCTCTACTCCGCCGACTGGCACCTCTCGCCGTTCGCGACGACCGCCATCTTCGCGGTCTACCCGCTCGTGCTCGTGATCGTGCTGCTCGTCTTCGGCGACCTCAGCGACACGATCGGGCGCCGAGGCAGCATCCTGCTGGGCGTGCTCGCGTCGATCGTCGGCGTGCTGCTGTTCGCGCTCGCGCCCGGGGTCGTCTGGGTGCTGATCGGCCGTGGGTTCATGGGCCTCGGAGTCGGCCTGTCGCTGAGCCCCGCCACCGCGAAGATGATCGACATCGCCGGTCCGGTCAACTCGGCCCGCACCGGTGCGATCAGCACCGCATCGACGGCGGTCGGCCTCGTGTTCGCGACCCTGCTGGGTGGCGCGCTCGTGCAGTACGCGCCGTTCCCGCTGCACCTCACCTACTGGGTGCTGCTCGCCGTCGAGGCCGTCGTGCTCGTGCTGGTCGGGCGCCTCGAGCCGGATCGCCCCGCCGGCGGCGCGCGCTGGCGACCTCGTGGCATCCACGTTCCGAAGGCCCTGTGGGGCGCGGTCGCCGCCGCGGCGGTGTGCGTGAGCGCCTCGTACGCGCTCGGCGCCGTGGTGCTGTCGCTCGGCGCGTCGATCGGCAAGCAGCTCGTCGGCAGCGACAACGCGTTCGTGACGGGCGCCATCATCGCCCTGTCGATGGTCGTGATCGGCGTCGTCGCGCTGGCATCGCGCAGGATCCCGCTCGTCGTGGCCACCCCGATCGCGTTCGTCGCGGCCGCCGCCGGCTTCGGCTCGCTCATCCTGGCCGCGTCGCTGCACTCGCTCGGGCTCTTCCTCGTGTTCTGCGTGCTCGGCGGCGTCGCCTACAGCCTCCTGTTCGCCGCCGGCCTCCAGATCGTCAGCCGCTACGCGCCCGCACACCACCGCGCCGGAACCCTGTCGGCCGTCTACCTCGTCGCCTACCTCGTTCAGGGAGCCGCCGCGCTGTGGCTCGGAGCCGAGGCCACCGCCGGCGGGCTCGCGCACGCGGTCGACGTGGGAGCCCCGGCGATCGTCGCGCTCGCCCTCGCGGCGCTGGTGCTCGTCGTGCTGCTCGCGCGGCCGCGGGCGGCGCGCGCCGTGCCGGCGTCGCAGGGGTAGCGCGGCCGGCCGCCGCCGAAACGGCGACCCTGCGCGCCGTTTCGGCAGTGGGCGTGGGGCCCGCCCCGTCGGTACGGTCGACGGACGCCGGCCCGGCGACGTCGCCGCGGCCCCCAGCCCCGCCTCGGAGGACCGCCCGTGACCCACACCCCGCCCGACGCCGACCACGCCGACGCCGACGACACCGCGCCGGAGCACGCCGGCCATGACCACGACGCGCACCCCGGCCACGCCGCCGCCGATCACGACGCGCACGGCGGCCACGCCCACCACGACGACGCGGTGCCCGCTGGCGCCGCCCGCACGAGCGACGCCGGCCCCGCCGCTCACCCGCTCGAGCCGCTGTCGGCGGCCGAGATCGCCGGGGTGGCGCGGATCCTGCGCCGGGATCAGGGGCTGAAGGCCACTTCGCGGTTCGTCTTCATCGAGACGTTCGACCCGCCCAAGGCGGAGGTCGTCGCCTGGCGGCCCGGCGACGCGTGGGACCGCCAGGGGTTCGCGGTGATCCGCGAGACGGCCGAGCACGCGACGTACGAGGCGATCGTGTCGCTGACGCAGGACGCCGTGGTGTCGTTCGAGCACATCGAGGGCGTGCAGCCGCCGATCACGGTGGAGGAGTTCGACAAGTCCGAGGAGCTGGTGCGCGCCGACCCGCGCTGGCAGGCGGCGATGCGGCTGCGCGGGGTCGACGACTTCAGCGGCGCCATGATCGACAAGTGGTCGTCGGGCTACACCGGCGAGGGCGACGCCCCGACGCGGCGCCTCGCCCGGCTGCTGACCTTCGTGCGGCGCGGGCAGTACGACAACGGCTACGCGCACCCCGTCGAGGGCCTGATCGTGACGATCGACATGGACACCTGGGAGGTGCTGGAGGTCGCCGACCACGGCGTCGTGCCGCTGCCGCCGACCAACGGCAACTTCGAGGAGGCGCTCTGGTCGCGCGACGGCCAGTACCCGCCGCTCACCGCGGCCCGCGCGCCGATGAAGCCGATCGAGATCAGCCAGCCCGAGGGGTCGAGCGTGGTGCTCGACGGGCACTCGCTGAGCTGGGGCCCGTGGCGGCTGAACGTCGGCTACACGCCCCGGGAGGGCGTCGTGCTGCAGGATGTCCGGTACGACGACCACGGCCGCCTGCGGCCGGTGCTCTACCGCGGGTCGGTCGCCGAGATGTACGTGCCCTACGGCGACCCCGCGGCTACGCACTGGAACAAGAACGTCTTCGACGAGGGCGAGTACGGCCTCGGAGTGCTCGCGAACTCGCTCGAGCTCGGCTGCGACTGCGTCGGCGAGATCCTCTACCTCGACGCCGTGGTGAACGACCAGGACGGCGGCGCGATCACGATCCCGAACGGGATCTGCATCCACGAGGAAGACGCCGGCATCGGCTGGAAGCACACCGAGTACCGCGACGGCCGCGGCGAGGTGCGCCGCAACCGCCGCCTCGTCATCTCGTTCTTCGTCACCGTCGGCAACTACGACTACGGCTTCTACTGGAACCTGCACCTCGACGGCTCCATCGAGCTCGAGGTGAAGCTCACCGGCATCATCTCGACCGGCGCCCTGCTCGAGGGTGCGGTCGCCCCCGGCGGCGAGCCCGGCTTCGGCACGCAGGTCGCGCCCCAGCTCTACGGCCCGCACCACCAGCACTTCTTCTCGGTGCGCCTCGACATGCAGGTCGACGGCCAGTGCAACAACGTCGACGAGCTGAACTCGGCGGCTGTCCCGGCGGGGCCCGAGAACCCGTGGGGGAGCGCGTGGAAGGTGTCGCGCACCCGCCTGACCTCCGAGGCCGGCGCGGCCCGCGAGGCGTCGCCGCAGACCGCGCGCACCTGGCTGGTGACGTCGTCCGACACTCTCAACGGCATCGGCGGGCGCCCCGGCTACCTGATCGAGCCCGGCGCGGCCGCGCCCTTCTTCGCTATGCCCGGGTCGCAGCAGCGCGAGCGCGGAGCCTTCGCGACGAAGCAGCTCTGGGTAACGCAGTACTCACCCCGCGAGCGGTACGCAGCCGGCGAGTACATCGCGCAGCAGCCCGCCGACCAGGGCGTCTCGCGCTTCATCGAGGGCGACCGGCCGCTCGAAGACCAGGACGTCGTCTGCTGGTACACCGTCGGCGTGCACCACGTCGTGCGGCCCGAGGACTGGCCCGTGATGCCGGTCGCGCGCGCCGGGTTCCACCTCAAGCCCGTCGGGTTCTTCGACGGCAACCCCATGCTCGACCTGCCGATGGAGCCGATGGGGGATCACTGCGCGCATCACGCGTGAGGGGCGTCGTCGTCGTCCTTAGCTAAGGACGCCGTGCACACTCACGAGGATTTCGGGCGAATCGTGCATGCCCCACGAGGATCCCGGGGCGCGGGTGCGACGCCGACAAGGACGCCCCGCCGCGCGATCCTTGCGAACTCGCGGCGCGCGGGGCTGAGCCCGCCGTGCGAGAGGGCCCGCGGGAGCGCCCCGGGTGGTCAGTGGGCGCTGGGCACCCTAGTGAGTGTCACGAAGTCATCGCCGACGCGGGAGAGCGTCATCGTCGAGTCGTTCTTCGAGAACGTCGCCGTGTAGTCGACGGTGGTGCCGCCCTGCTCGACCTCGAGCGTGTAGCCGGTGCCGTCCGAGCCCGTGATGTGGCACATGCCCGGCTTCGCGATCTCGATCATGGTCGCGCCCTTGTAGAGCATGTTCGTGCAGTTTCCGTCGTCGCTGACGGTTTTGTTCGCCGAGCCGTCGCTGGCCCGCCACACGCCCTCGATGCTCGGGTACCCCGTCGAGCACCCCGTCAAAGCCAGGGCGCAGGAACTCAGGATCGCCACCGCGATCACCGTCGTCGCTGGCTTCACGTGCGTCGCTCTCATCGTGCCTCCAGCCTACGGCGCGGGTCGGGGGTCGCCGCACCTCCGCCGATGCAGGAGTGGTTCGGAGCGGGCGCCGGAGTCGGGTATGCTGGTCCGGTTGCCTCGGTCGGGGCAACACCGGGTCGCACTTCATCACGAAGAGCAATCTCGGGCTGTGGCGCAGCTTGGTAGCGCACTTGACTGGGGGTCAAGGGGTCGCAGGTTCAAATCCTGTCAGCCCGACCAGTGTCAGATAACGACGCGCTTGTGAAGACGGTCGCCCACGGGCGGCCGTCTTCGTTCGTGCGGGCGTGGCGCTGCCGGCGAGATGGCTCTCGCCGTCGCCTGCGATCCGGCACGGCGCCGGCGGAGGCCATCTCGCGACAGGTGCGGGGCGCTCCGCCGCGAACCGCCCACGCTGAGACAGGCCCTCCTCCGGGCGGGTACGACAGAATCAGGACGGGTCGTTGCGACGGCCCCGAGTGAGAGGGCCCTCCGCATGAGCATCGCCGACCTGACCGTCCCCCTGCCCAACGCCCCGGGCGTCGCCATGCCCGCCATCGGCTTCGGCACCTGGCAGGTGAACCGCGAGGCGGTCGCCGTGGCTGCGGCGGCCGGCTACCCGGCGTTCGACAGCGCAACGATGTACCACACGGAGCGCGACGTCGCCGCGGGTCTGGCCGACGAGGGCCTCGCCCCGGCCGACCGCTTCCTCACGACGAAGATCTGGCGCACCGACATGTCTGACGGGGGAGTCCGCCGCGCCTTCCACGCCTCCAGCAAGAACTTCGGAGTCGACGTCGTCGACCTCCTCCTGATCCACTGGCCGCAGAACGCGAAGACCAACCTCGAGACCTGGCTCGCGATGCAGGAACTCCTCGACGCCGGCCAGGTACGCGCCATCGGGGTCTCGAACTTCGACGCGGCCGACCTCGACGCCCTCGCGAAGGGATCGGACGTCGTGCCGGCCGTCAACCAGATCGAGCTGCACCCCCGCCGCCAGCGCGCGCAGCTCGTCGAGGAGAACCGCCAGCGGGGGATCTCGACGACCGCGTACTCGCCCCTGGGGCAGGGTGGGCCGGTGCTGCGGGATCCTGCGCTGGGTGCCATCGCATCTGATCACGGCGTCACGAGCGCGCAGGTCGCTCTGCGGTGGCTCGTGCAGAAGGGGATCGTGGCGATTCCGCGGTCGTCGAACCCGGAGCGGATCCGAGAGAACATCGACCTCGACGGGTTCGCCCTCGACGACGACGAGATGGCGCGCATCGACGATCTGCCGCGGCAGCTGCGGAACTGACCGCGCTTCTCAGGACTCGCCGTCGTCGACGATGTCGAACACGAGCGCGCCGCGGCCGCCGGTCTCGAGAAGGGGGCCGACGAACTCCTTGAAGACGGCGTGCTCCGGGTCGAAGAACGCGGGGTCGCTCTGCACGGGGGCGCCGACGTAGTAGTTGCGGTCGCCCTCCGACGCGAAGGTCACGACGAAGCCGACCTCGAATCCGTGTCCGGCATTCTCGCCGCTCGACTGCGGGCCCGCATCGATCGACACGATGTACGGGGCGCCGTCGGGCCGGACCGAGTGGCGCAGCTGCCGGAACCGCCGAGTCACCTCGTCGCGCTGCTCCTGCGTCGCCTCCGGCCCGAAGCGGAAGAGCACCACGTGCCGGACGCGAGTCGGCCTGTAGTCGCGTGCGGTGAAGGCGGCAGGCCCGACGGATGCCAGCTCGACTGTGAGATCGTCCATGCGGTGAGGGTATCCGGTTGCAGGGTGGTCTGGCCCGGGCCGTGGGTCGGGCGGCGCAAGGTGGCGTTGCCGGTCTAGCGGCGCGAGGTGGCGTTGCCGGTCTAGCCGCGCGAGGTGGCCTTACGCGTCGGGTCGCGGGCGGCGAGGCGACGGCGGGGGCCACCTCGCCGAAGAGTCCGGGCAGCACAGGAACTGCCGCCGGCAACCCGCCGCCGCAGCGCACGCCCAACCCCGCCGAGCGCGCGCGCCTGGACGCAACCCGCGGCAGGGCCCGCAGGACTTCTAGTAGCGCGGCTTGCGCGCCGGCCGCTCGTCGCGCGACCCGCGGTCGGACTCGCGCGGCGGACGCGCAGCCCCGGCACCACGGCGATCGGGACGGATCTCGATGAGCTTGCCGCTGATGCGGGTGTCGGCGAGGCGGTCGAGCATGTCCTGGCCGACCTCCGACGAGAGCTCGACGATCGAGAAGTCGGGGCGGATCTGGATGGCGCCGAAGTCCTCGCGCGACAGTCCGCCCTCGTTGGCCAGAGCGCCGACGATCTGACGCGGCTCGACGCGCTGGCGGCGACCGACCTCGATGCGGTAGGCGGTCATCGGCGCGTTCGAGCGGGGGCGGCGCTCGGGGCGCTCGCCGCGGTCGTCGCGATCGAAGGAGCGAGCCGGACGGTCTCCGTCGCGAGCGGGGCGCTCCTCGCGCGGCGGACGCGCGGCGCGCTCGGCGGCCGGGTCGAGCAGCAGCGGGGTGTCGCCCTGGGCGACGACGGCGAGGGCGGCGGCGACGTCGGCCTCGGGCACGTCGTGGTGCTCGACGTAGTGCGCGATGATGTCGCGGAAGTCCGAGATCCGCGCCTCCTGCGACAGCGCCTCGGTGATCGAGTCGTCGAAGCGGGTCAGGCGGGTCACGTTGACGTCTTCGACGGTCGGCAGCTGCATCTGCGTGAGCGGCTGGCGAGTGGCCTTCTCGATCGCACCGAGGAGGCGGCGCTCGCGGGGCGTGACGAAGCTGATCGCCGCGCCCGAGCGGCCTGCGCGACCGGTGCGGCCGATGCGGTGGACGTACGACTCGGTGTCGATCGGGATGTCGTAGTTGACGACGTGGCTGATGCGGTCGACGTCGAGGCCGCGGGCCGCGACGTCGGTGGCGACCAGGATGTCGAGCTTGCCCGACTTGAGCTGGTTGACGGTCCGCTCGCGCTGCGCCTGGGCGACGTCTCCCGAGATGGCGGCGGCGGAGTACCCGCGGGCGCGCAGCTTCTCGGCCAGCGTCTCGGTCTCGCTCTTGGTGCGGACGAAGATGATCATGCCCTCGAAGTTCTCGACCTCGAGGATGCGCGTGAGGGCGTCGACCTTCTGCGGGTACGACACCATCAGGTAGCGCTGGGTGGTGTTGGCCGACGTGGTGGTCTTCTGCTTGACCGTGATCTCTTCGGCGTCGTTCAGGTACTGCTTCGAGATGCGGCGGATCTGCGACGGCATCGTCGCCGAGAACAGCGCGACCTGCTTGTCGTCGGGGGTGTCGGCGAGGATCGTCTCGACGTCTTCGGCGAAGCCCATCTTGAGCATCTCGTCGGCCTCGTCGAGCACGAGGTACTTGAGCTCGGACAGGTCGAGCGTGCCCTTGGCGAGGTGGTCCATGATGCGGCCGGGGGTGCCGACGACGACGTGGACGCCGCGGCGGAGAGCCGACAGCTGCACGCCGTAGGCCTGGCCGCCGTAGACGGGGAGCACGTGGACCCCGCGCATGCCCGACGCGAACTGCTCGAACGCCTCGCAGACCTGGAGCGCGAGCTCGCGGGTGGGGGAGAGGACGAGCGCCTGCGGCTTCTTGGCCGACACATCGAGGCGCGACAGGATGGGGAGCGCGAAGGCGGCGGTCTTGCCGGTTCCGGTCTGGGCGAGGCCGACGACGTCGCGGCCGGCGAGCAGCGTCGGGATCGTCGCGGCCTGGATCGCCGACGGCGTCTCATAGCCGATGGAGCGGACGGCCTTCAGGACCTCGTCGCTCAGCCCCAGGTCGGCGAACGTCACCTGGTCGCTCTCGCCGCTCTCTGCGGCTGCGGGATTCTCGGTCTCGATCGGGGCTTTTTCGTCACTCACTGTATGAACCGTAGTCGGTCGGGAGGGGTGGTTGGTGCCGGGGCGGCAATTCAGGCGGGGTGCGGTGCCGTCAGGGGCGGGCGGCGGGCTCGTCTTCGGGCGCCGGTGCAGCTTCGGGAGCTGCAGTTCCTGTGCGCCGTCTGACGAGGAAGGTGACGCCCCAGAGCACGATCCCGATGACGAGGAGGGCGCCGGCGATCTCGTACTGCTCGTAGCCGCGGCCCGACGACCAGGGCAGGACCAGCCACAGGCAGGCGAGGATCCCGATGACGGGCAGCACGCGGCCGGCGCGGAAGTGGCCGTGCGGCACGGTGTCGCGCCGCAGCTTGAGGACGACCAGGTTGACCACCGCGAACACGGCGAGCAGCAGCAGCGAGGTGGTTCCGCCGAGCACGGCGACGATCGGCGACTCGGGCGACAGTGACACGTAGCCGATCAGCAGCAGGCTGATCCCGGTCGTGAAGAGGATTGAGGCCCACGGCGTCTGGTTCTTCGCGTGCACCTTCGACAGGAAGCCGGGCAGCACGCGCTGCTTGCTCATGCCGTAGAGCAGGCGGCTGGCCATCATCATGTTGATGAGCGCCGAGTTGGCGACGGCGAACATCGAGATGAACGGCAGCAGCGATCCGATCGGGAATCCCGGCGCCGCCGTCTCGACCACCGTCACCAGGGGCGTCTCGTTGTCGGCGAGCTGGCCGATCGGCACCACGGCGACCGCGCAGAGCGACACGAGCACGTAGATGACGGCGGTGACGCCGAGGCCGGTGAGCATGACGCGCGGGAAGATCTTCGAGGGGTCCTTCGTCTCTTCGGCCATGTTGACGCTGTCCTCGAAGCCGACCATCGCGAAGAACGCCAGGCTCGTCGCGGTCGAGATGCTGAGCAGCAGCGCCTTGTCGCCCGGGGTCTCGAACATGACCACGCGCGAGAAGTCGGCGCGGCCGCCGAAGATGGCGTAGAAGCCGATCAGGATCACCATCACGAGACCCGACAGCTCGACCAGCGTCAGCACGACGTTCGCCTTGACGCTCTCGGAGACGCCGCGGAAGTTGATGGCCATCACCAGCAGCATGAAGCCCATCGCGATCAGCATGACCGTGCCGTTGCCGAGCTCGACGTCGATGCCCGCCGCCAGGTTCGCCGCGAACGCGCGGGAGGCCGTCGCCGCCGAGGTGATGCCCGAGCACATCACGATGAACGTGATGAGGAACGTCACGAAGTGGATGCCGAACGCCTTGTGCACGTAGAGCGCGGCGCCGGCGGTCTGCGGGTACTTCGTCACGAGCTCCAGGTACGAGAAGGCCGTCACCAGCGCGACGCCGAACGCGATGAGGAACGGCAGCCACGCGGCCCCGCCGACCTCCGCCGCGACCTGCCCGGTGAGGGCGTAGACGCCCGTGCCGAGGATGTCTCCGACGATGAACAGCAGCAGGAGCTTCGGGCCGATCGCCCGCTTGAGCTCCGTCTCCTGCTTGGGCGCGGGCGCTTGGGTCGTTGCAGCCATGAGGACCTCCGGAGTATCTACTGCTCGGGTCGTGCGATTCGGGCCATCCTGCCCTCGTGGTTTTCGCGCGGTTACGTCTGCGGGGGAGATTGCAGATCGTGCAGTTCTGCTTCTGCGCAGGAACTCGCTGCCGCGACTCGTGGCATACTCCATTTCAGTGGGCTCACCTCCCACGGATCGGGGTCGGAATGTCGTCGCAGAAGTCAGGTGCGCCTGCTGTCAGGATTTCAGGTGCGCCCGCCGTCAAGCGCTGGGTGTTCTGGCCCGCCGCCGTGCTGGTGCTCGCTTTCGTCGCCTTCACGCTGGCCGCACCCGCCACCGCCGAGGGCGTGTTCGCCGCCGTGCAGACCGCCATCGTGCGCGACTTCAGCTGGTACTACGTCTTGATCGCCGCGGGCTTCGTCGGCTTCGCGATCTGGATGGGGTTCAGCCGGTACGGCGACATCGTGCTCGGCCGCGACACCGACAAGCCGGAGTTCTCGACGGCGTCGTGGTTCTCGCTGCTCTTCGCCGCGGGAATGGGCATCGGACTCGTCTTCTACGGGGTGTCGGAGCCGCTCAGCCACTTCGCCGACCCGCGCCCCGGCGTCACCGGCGCGCCTGCGCACCTCGCTCAGGAGGCGATCACGCAGACCTTCCTGCACTGGGGCCTGCACGCATGGGGCATCTACGTGGTCGTCGGACTGGCCCTCGCCTACGCCGTGCACCGCCGGGGCCGGCCGGTGTCGATCCGCTGGGCGCTCGAGCCCGTGCTCGGCAAGCGGGTGCGCGGCGGGTGGGGCAACCTCATCGACGTCATCGCTCTCGTCGGCACGCTTTTCGGCGTCGCCACCTCGCTCGGCCTCGGCGTCCTGCAGATCAGCGCCGGGCTCGAGAAGACCGGGTTCGTGCAGTCGTCGCTGACCGTGCAGATCGTGCTGATCATCGTCGTCACGCTCGTCGCCGTCGTCTCGCTCGTCACGGGTGTGGCGCGGGGCATGAAGCTCCTGTCGAACTTCAACCTGCTGCTCGCGGGCGCACTGCTCGTCTTCGTGTTGATCGTCGGGCCCACGCAGTTCCTGATGAGGGAATTCGTGCAGTCGATCGGCGCCTACCTGCAGGGCTTCGTCGGGCTGTCGTTCACGGTCAGCGCGTTCTCGGGTGCGCGCGGCGAGGCGTGGCAGGGCACCTGGACGACGTTCTACTGGGGCTGGTGGATGTCGTGGGCGCCGTTCGTCGGGATCTTCATCGCGCGCATCTCGAAGGGACGCACCGTGCGGCAGTTCGTCTTCGGGGTGCTGCTCGTTCCGACGCTGCTGACCTTCCTGTGGTTCGGCGTGCTGGGCGGGACGGCGCTGTTCGCGCAGCTGTACGGGGGTGGCGGGTTGATCGGGGGTGCTCTCGGTGGGTCTGGTGCCGGCTCGGGTGGGGCTGGGGCTGTCTTCGGTGGGTCTGGTGCCGGCTCGGGTGGGGCTGTCGACGTCGAGGGGGCTCTGTTTCAGCTGCTGGGGTCGCTGCCGGCCGGGTCGGTGCTCGTCGTGGGTGCGATCATCCTCATCGCCGTGTTCTTCGTGACGTCGGCCGACAGCGGGGCGCTCGTCATGGCGATGATCGCGACCGGCGGCGACATCGAGCCGAAGGCGTGGATCCGCGTCTTCTTCGCCGGCATCACTGCGCTCGTGGCCATCGCTCTCCTCGTCGCCGCCGGCCTCACCGCCCTGAAGACCGCCGCCATCACCACGGCGCTGCCCTTCAGCATCGTGATGATCCTGATGTGCTGGGCAACCGTCGTCGCGTTCAGTCGCGAGTCGCGGGCGTACGCGCGCGCCCATCGCGCCGTGCTGCTCTCCGAGCTCAGCGCGCACTACGACCGCGAGGTCGTCGCGCCGCTCGAGCGTGAGCCGCGCACCGGGCCGATCGCGCGGGTGCGGCGGCGGCTCGGAGGTGGTGGGTCGGCGTGGCCGGGGGGCCCGGCGGGGTCTGGTGGGGCTGGTGCGTCTGGTGCGGGGTCGAGTGGGTCTGGGGTGCCGCCGGAGTAGCGCGGCGGGCCTGCGCGGCGGCCCGGAGTGTCCTTCGCGGCAGCTCGGCCCACGATCGCGACATGACACCAAGCCGGATTGTGGTGTCATGTCGCGATCGTGGGCCGGAGTATCGCGATCGTGGGCATCGGCGGCCGGTCGTCGGGCCCGACCCACGATCGGGACTCGGCACCACGGCACGACGTGGTGTGGAGTCCCGATCGTGGTGCGTTCGGCCGCGTGCGTGGTGCGGAGTCCCGATCGTGGTGCGGGGGCGCGGCGTCGGGCCCTGCCGGCCGTGCTCGGCGCGGCTTCTGCCCACGATCGGGACTCGGCACCACGGCACGACGTGGTGGGGAGTCCTGATCGTGGTGCGTTCGGCCGGGTGCGTGGTGTGGAGTCCCGATCGTGGTGCGGGGGCGCGGCGTCGGGCGGAGGTGAACGCGAGGCGCGGGCGTGCGGACGCCGGGCGAGCGTGCGCCGGGCGCGAGCGTGCGCCGGGCGCGCCGGGCGCGACGGACGCGACGGGCGCGCCGGGCGCGCCGGACGCGACGGGCGCGCCGGACGCGACGGACGCGACGGGCGCGCCGGCCCGCCTGCCCTAGCCGACGACGGCGAGCGCGAAGGGCAGCACGGCGTCGGCGCCAGCACGACGGAGGGCGCGGCCGGCCACGGTGAGGGTCCAGCGGCTGTCGACGAGGTCGTCCACGAGCAGGACGGGGCCGGAGTGGGCGGCGAGGGTCGCGGCGAGCTCGGCCGGCACGTGCACGCTCTCCCAGACGTCGGCGAGGCGGAAGACGCTGTTTCCGCCGCGTTCGCGCCTGGCCGGAACGGAATCGGCCGCACCGGTCGGGCCGGGAGGGGCCACGCGCGACGACGCGAGCGAGCCCAGCACGGGAAGCCTGCCGACGGCGCCGAGGGCCTCGGCCAGGGAAGCGATGAGCTGCGGGTGGGTCGACGACGGCATCGCGACGATGCCGGTGGGTCGGGCCTCCCACGGCCAGTCGGCGAGGACGCGCACGCACCCGTCGAGGAGGGAGCGGCTGAGCGGCGCGTCGGGGGTGGCCGGGGCGAAGGTGGTGCGGAGGGTTGTTCCCCACCCGAGATCGGTGAGTCGGGCGAGGGCACGGCCGGGCTCCACGCGCTCGGCGGGGCTGATCTTGCCCTTCACCGACAGGCCCACGCGGTCGGCGCCCGTCGGCCATTGCGCGCGGGGCTCGATCTCGACGCCGACCCGGTCGAGGGCGCCGGCGGCCTGCGTGGCTGCGGATGAGTCGACGTCGACCGGGTACCACGCGCCGGCGCAGACGTCGCACCGACCGCAGGGTGCCGCGGCCGGGTCGTCGAGGTCGGCCTGCAGCAGCTGCATGCGGCAGGTCTCGCCCGATTCGTACCGGATCATCGCGTTCTGCTCGGCGACGCGGGCCTCGGCGATGCGGCCGTAGCGCTCGGCGTCGTAGCTCCAGCCGGTCTCCGTCGAGATCCAGCCGCCCTGCACTCGCTTGGCGGCCCCGTCGACGTCGAGCACTTTGAGCATGAGCTCGAGCGGCGACCGCTTGACGTCGACCCGGGCCTCGAGCGCCTGCGTCGACATGGGCAGGTCGGTGAGCGCGGACAGCACCGCGTGCGCCCGCGCCTCGGAGGGCATGGACGCTGTCGCGAAGTACTGCCAGATCTCGCCGTCTTCGCTCCCCGGCAGCAGCAGCACGTCGGCCGAGTCGGTGGCTCGCCCCGCGCGGCCGATCTGCTGGTAGTACGCGACGGGGGAGCTCGGCGCGCCGAGGTGCACGACGAACCCGAGGTCGGGCTTGTCGAACCCCATGCCGAGGGCGCTGGTCGCCACGAGTGCTTTCAGGTCGTTCGTCTTGAGGCGCTGCTCGAGCCGTTCGCGCTCTTCGGGATCAGTGCGCCCGGAGTAGGAGGCGACGTCGTACCCGGCGTCACGCAGCAGCCGCGCGGTGTCGTCGGCGGCGGAGATGGTGAGCGTGTAGATGATGCCCGAGCCGGGCAGGTCGGTGAGGTGGTCGATGAGCCAGCCGAGGCGCTCCCTGCTCGAGGGCAGGGTCAGGACACCGAGCCGGAGCGAGGCTCGGGCGAGGGAGCCTCGGATGGTGAGCACCGGGGTTCCTGCGCCCAGTTGCTCTTCGACGTCAGCCACGACTCGGGCATTCGCGGTCGCGGTCGTCGCCAGCACGGGAACCTCGTGCGGAAGCGTGCGGATGAGGTCGGCCAGCCGCCTGTAGTCGGGCCGGAAGTCGTGGCCCCAGTCGGAGATGCAGTGCGCCTCGTCGACGACGAGCATGCCGAGCGTGCGGATCAGCTCGGGCATCTGCTCGTCACGGAACCGCGGGTTATTGAGCCGCTCGGGCGACACCAGCAGCACGTCGACCTCACCGGCCGCGATGCGCTCGCGCACGTCGCCCCACTCGTGCGCGTTGGCCGAGTTGAGCGCTGCGGCGCGCACTCCGGCTCGGGCAGCGGCCGCCACCTGGTCGCGCATGAGGGCGAGCAGAGGGCTGACGAGCAGGGTCGGGCCGGCCCCGCGACGCCGGAGCAGAAGGGTTGCGATGAAGTAGACGGCTGACTTGCCCCATCCGGTGCGCTGCACGACCAGGGCTCGCCGACGATCGGCCACCAGCGCCCGAATCGCCTCGAGCTGCCCGTCGTGGAACACCGCGTCGTCACGCCCGGTCAGCGCTCGCAGGAGCTCGAGGGCCTCCGCGTCGAGAGAGGTGCCGTCGATGGTCGTGGTGCCGTCTGTCATGCCCCTACTCTCGCAGGGGCCGCCGACATCCCGCTGAAGTTATCCACAGGGTCCGTCGCCCTCGAGGGCACGCACGAGCCAGTGCTACCCCTCGAGCAGCCCTCGGATGTCGGCCGCCGTGAGCGACCCGCCGAATGCGGCCTCGTCGTCGTCCATCATCGCGTCGAAGAGCTTGGCCTTCGTCTCTTTCAGCGCCATGACCTTCTCTTCGATGGTGTCGTTGGCGATCATCCGGTAGACCATCACGTTCGAGGTCTGACCGATGCGGTGGGTGCGGTCGATGGCCTGCGCCTCGGAGGCGGGGTTCCACCAGGGATCGAGCAGGAAGACGTAGTCGGCCTCGGTCAGGTTCAGCCCGAACCCGCCGGCCTTCAGGCTGATCAGGAAGACCGGCGCCGCCCCCGCCTTGAACTCGTCGATCACCTCGGCGCGGTGGCGCGTCGAGCCGTCGAGGTAGGTGTGCGCGATGCCCGCGCCGTCGAGCCGGGCCTGGACGAGCCGGAGGTACGACGTGAACTGGCTGAAGATCAGCGCCCGGTGCCCGCCCGCCACCACGTCGGCGAGCTCTTCGAGCAGCACCTCGAGCTTCGACGACGGCACGTCGGCGTAGGCCTCGGCGTCGATGAGCGACGCGTCGAGCGCCAGCATCCGCAGCAGCGTCAGCGACCGGAACACGATGAACCGGTTGCGATCCAGGTCGTCGACGAGATCGAGCAGCTTCATCCGCTCCCGCTGCAGCACGAGGTCGTAGAGCTTGCGGTGCGCCGGCGCGAGGTCGACGCGCAGCACCTGCTCCTGCTTCTCGGGCAGGTCGGACGCCACGAGCTCCTTGGTGCGCCGCAGCATCAGCGGTCGCACGCGCCGCCGCAGTCGAGCGAGCAGATCGGGCCGGTCGTGCTGCGAGATCGGCTTGAGGTACTCCTCGGTGAACCGCAGACCCGTCGTCAGCAGACCCGGCGACACCACATGGAAGAGCGACCAGAGATCCATCAGGTCGTTCTCGAGCGGCGTGCCCGTGATGGCGAGCTTGAACGGCGCACGGATCTCGACGGCCGCCTTGTGCGCCTTCGACTGCCGGTTCTTGATCATCTGCGCCTCGTCGAGCACGAGCCCGGCCCAGTCCACCGCCTCGTACCTGGCGAGGTCGAGCCGCAGAAGCGCGTACGACGTGACGATCACGTCGTGCGCGGCAGCCAGCTCGTCGAGCTTCAGCCGCCCCTTCGCCGCCGTCGTCGTCACGCCCGCGACACGGAGGCCCGGCGTGAACTTCGCCGCCTCGGCCACCCAGTTCGAGACCACAGACGTCGGTGCGACGACCAAGAACGGGGGCGCAGGAACTCCGGAACCCCGCCGCACATGCTCCATCAGGGCGAGCGTCTGCAGCGTCTTGCCCAGACCCATGTCGTCGGCCAGCACGCCGCCGAGCCCGTGCTCGTAGAGGAAGGCCAGCCACCGGAACCCGTCGACCTGATAAGGCCGCAGCTCGGCCTGCACGGTGTCGGGCACCGGAGACGCCTGGATGCTCTCGCCGGCCGCGATGCCGTTGAGCCCCTCGGCGGTGCGGCGCCACGACTCGGCCTGGTGGCTGGCGTCGGCGAGCTCCTCGAACTCCGACCAGAGGCTCGCCTGGTACCGGTTGATGTGGAGCTCGCCCGCCGGACCGCCACCAGCGCTCCACTCGTCGAGCGCCTCGGCCTCGGCGATCAGCCGCTTGAGCTCGTCGAAGACCGGCTGCTTCAGCGACAGGTACGTCTTGTCGACCATCAGCAGCTTGTCGCGGCCCTTGGCCAGCGCGCTGAACAGCGGCGTGAACGGGATGGTGCGGCCCTCGACGGTGACGAGCACGCCGAGGTCGAACCAGTCGCGCTTGTCCGTCTCGACCGTGGTCACCGTGAGCTGCGGCGTCTCGGTCAGCTCGCGGTAGTCGGGGCGCTCGCCGACCTGGCGCACGCGCACGTCGTCGCGGGCCTCGAGCACCGGCAGGACCGTGGCGACGAACTCCGCGGCGTCGAGCCCGCGCAACGCGAGCTTGGCAGGCGGGCCGCCCAGCACGCCGTCGAGATCGCCCGGCACCGGGTACGTCGACAGCCTCTCGACGCGGCCGGCGTACTCCCACGCCCACTCGAGGTCGAGGCGGTCGCCGTCCTCGAACGTGCAAGTGAGCGTCAGCATCGGCGGCTCGATCTCGGGCAGCGCCACCGAGGCGTCCGAGCTGACGACCTCCACCGTCGAGGCGAGGCGGGGATAGAACTCCTGCAGGAACTCGTCCCTCGCCGCCGCCGGAACCTCGATCGGGCGCGGGCTGGTCAGCAGAGCCCGCTGCTCGGCGGTCAGGTGCCCCGTCGGCGCGAGGGTGAAGTGCGGCGCGGGCGTGAAGGCCCACGTGTAGACGCCGTGGTCGGCGACGACCCCGACGAACGGCGCGGGATGGGAGCGCTCGCCGATGAGCACCGTCGGAGTGAGGTGGATCGACGCGTCGTCGGCGGCGGCAGGGAGCGGAGCACGCGCGGCGTCGAGCGTGAGCCGCGCCTCGTCGGCCACGGTCACGTCGGTCTCGCGCTTGCCGGTGACGAAGCCAATGCCGAGCCGGGCGCCCTCGGCCAGCAGCGGCCAGAGCAGAGGGCTCGCGAAGTCGTCGAGGTACAGCCAGTCGGCCTCGCCCGGCACGTACGCCTCCCGGGCGGACCGGTGCAGCGCCTGGAACTGGCCGAACCAGCGGTGCTGCTCGGGGCTCGAGCCGAGACGGTTGAGCGAGAACGGGAGGGTGGTCCAGGTGAGGGAGGCGCGCGTCCAGTTGCCTCGAGCGCTCATCGTGACGGGCCGGACACCGAGCCGGAAGCTGCCGCCCGCCGTGGCCGAGCGGGGCGTGGCGGGTCGGGATGTCGGTGCTCCCCAGCGCTGGGTGGGCGTGCGACCACGCTCGCGGAGCTCGAACTGGAGCCCCATCGGCGTAGCCGTCTCGCGCGGAGGTGCCGGGGTGCCGGTGAGGGCCTCGAGCGCGGACTTCCAGGCGGGGGCGGCCGGGTCGGGAGGCGCCCCCGGTGACACGGACTGCGCGCCCGCCGTCACGGTCTGCTGCACCTTCGCCGCGTTCGCCGCGAGCAGGAGCGCAGCGACGTGCTTGCAGGCCTCGCCGACGAAGCACGTGCAGGAGCTCTGCGTCGGCCGGCCATAGTCGCCGCGCGCCGGCGTGAGGGTGACCGCGGCCTCGTACGGCTCGTCCTCACTGCCCTTGACCGACCCGCTCAGGCGGTGCTCGACGGGATTCCACGCGGTGCTGAGCACGAGCTGCGACCGGACAGAGCTCTTGGCACGCTCGAACGCCGGCCGGCCCACCAGCCGGATCACGTCCGTCGCATCGACGAGGGGAGGTGCCTCGGTCATGGGTCCAGTCTGGCAGGGGCCGCCGACACTCGTCGGCGTTCTCCACAGGCCCGCGAAAGACGCGCACCAGGCCAGCGGCGACCTCTTTTATGCGGTCGCCTTCACCGCCACCAGCACCTCGTCGCGGCCCTCGCGCACCGGATGCGGCAGCAGGCCCGCCTGCGCGTTGGTCCAGCCCTCGCCGAGCTGCGCGGCGAGGTCGGCAGCGGCGAAGAAGAACTCCGGTCCGATCATCGCGTGCTCGTGCGCCTCGTGCCCCACCACGACGAGCGTGCCGCCGGAGCGGGTGGCGGCCGCCATCGTGGCGAGGAGCGTCGACATCTCGGCGGGCGGGAAGTGCGAGTACTGCGACGAGACGAGGTCGAAGTCGGCGCCCGACGGCCGCCAGGTGAGGGCGTCGGCGTGCAGCCAGTCGACGGGGCGGAGCCCGGCGGCGGATTCGGCGGCGGTGCGGGCCCGCGTGAGCGCCACGGAGGACAGCTCGAGTGCGGTCACATCCCATCCCTGCTGTGCGAGCCAGATCGAGTCGCCGCCTTCGCCTGATCCGATGTCGAGTGCGCGGCCGGGCGTGAGGCCCGTCGCGGTCGAGACGAGGTGCGGGTTGGGGTTGCCGCTCCAGCGCGGGCGGTCGCCGTAGAGGTCGTTCCAGAAGGCTTCGTCGGGCACGGGAGAGGAGGTCATGCTCCCAGGGTGGGGGCGGCGCGGGTGCGGGGGCAAGCTCGTTTGCCGGGTTGGCAAATCGTTGGCTGCCTTTGGTGAGGATTGCGGGGGTGAGCGTCCTTGTGGCGTGCGCACGGCAGGGCGGATCTCCTTGTGGTGCCTTCAGCCGGAGCGCGAAATCCTTGTGTGCCGACGCGGCGTCCTTCGATAAGGCACGGCGCGGGTCTTACGAGATGCCGCGAGACTGTGGATAACCACAGCAGGAACTCGGGCCGCTCGCCTAGCCTCGATCCATGTCCACACGTGTCGCTCCGCCTGTCGCGGCCCCGCCTGCCGCGGCGGTGCCGTCGAGCCGCGCGCTGAAGGTGTGGGCGGCGCTCGGCGGGGTCCTCGCCCTGATCGCGTTCCTCGCGTCGGCCGAGGCGGTCGCCGTCGTGATCGGCGCCGGGTCCAGCCCGCTCGTGGGCGTCGGCGGCGCGGTCATCGACCTCGCGCCGCCCGGGGCGAAGAACCTGATGGTGGCACTCTTCGGCACCGGCGACAAGGCTGCGCTCTTCGCGCTCATGGGGGTTCTGCTCGTGATCATCACGGCGGGCGCCGGGCTGCTCGAACGCAGCCGGCCACCGTTGGGGCGCGTGGTGTTCGGCGTCGGCGGGCTGCTGGCGATCCTCGCCGTGCGCACCCGTGCCGGAGCGGGCAACTTCGACATCGTGCCGTCGCTCGTCGGGGCCATCGTCGCCACTCTCGTGCTCCATGCCGTGATCGCGCGGCTGTTCCGGTGGGAGGCCGCCGCACGGTACGACGCCGGCGAGATGGAGGTGCGGCCGAAGCTGTCGCCCGCCATGCGGTCGTCGGGCCTGGAACGGCGCGCGTTCTTCCGCTGGACCGCCCTCAGCGCTGCGGCGTGGGCCGTGGTCGGGGCGGGTGCCCGAGTGATCAACGGCGCCGTCGTCAATGCGGAGGCACTGCGTGCCGCGGTGAAGCTGCCGGCCGCTGCCGTGACCGAGGATGCGGCTCCGGCGGGGGCTTCGCTCTCGGTCGCCGGCATCACGCCGTACATCACGCCCAACGCCGACTTCTACCGGATCGACACGGCGCTCTCCGTGCCGCAGATCGACCCGTCGACGTGGAGCCTGCAGATCGAGGGGCTCGTCGAGACGCCCATCACCCTGACCTGGAAGCAGCTGCTCGACCTTCCGCTCGTCGAGCACACGGCCACGCTGTCGTGCGTGTCGAACGAGGTCGGAGGCGACCTCATCGGCAACGCGCGCTGGCTCGGCTATCCGATCCGGGAGCTGCTCAAGCGCGGGGCTCCCGACGCGTCGGCCGACATGGTGCTGTCGCGGAGCATCGACGGCTTCACCGCCGGCACGCCGCTGTCGGTGCTGCAGGACGACTCGACGCAGGCGCTCCTCGCGATCGGGATGAACGGTGAGCCTCTGCCGCTCGAGCATGGATTTCCGGTGCGGATGGTCGTGCCCGGCCTGTTCGGCTACGTGAGCGCCACGAAGTGGGTGACGTCGCTGAAGGTCACGCGCTTCGCCGACGAGAAGGCGTACTGGTCGACGCGCGGGTGGACCGAGAAGGGGCCGGCGAAGCTGGAGTCGCGCATCGACACCCCGTCGGGCTCGAAGACCGTGTCGGCGGGCACCGTGCCGATCGCCGGCGTCGCGTGGGAGCCCCACACCGGCGTCGCCGCCGTCGAGATCCGCGTCGACAACGGTGACTGGGTCGAGGCGACGCTCGCCGATTCGATCAGCGACGACACCTGGCGGCAGTGGGTGTACCGGTGGGACGCCACGAAGGGCCGGCACCGGATCCAGGTGCGGGCGACGTCGAAAGACGGCAAGCGGCAGACGGCGAAGTACGTTCCGCCGGCTCCCGACGGAGCCGAGGGCTGGGACGAAGTGACGGTCACCGTGGCCTGAGGCCTGGCGCCGGTCGTGGGTGGCCGAGCCGCCGCTAGTGGCCGGCGACGAGGAGGCTTGCGAAGGCGAGGGTGCCGGTGGCGCCGAGTCCGACGAGGATCGAGCAGGCCACGGTGACGACACGCTGGCGTCGACGCTCGGCTGCACGGACGAGGCGGCGGCTCGCCGACTCATCGAGAGCCCGCAGCACGTCTGAGTCCACGAGAGATGAGGCCGCTACCGAGGCCGTCTGGCGCCGAACTGCGGTGAGTCGCGGGGGAGTGATGGTGGTCATGGCTGCCTCGAGTCGTCGAATGCCTGCTTTCAGACGACTGTTCGGAGGCCCCGAGCAGGAAGGTGGGTATTCGCTGAGATTCGTCTCCGGCGGCCCCGAGCGGGTTGCACGTGGGTGCACCCCGCACCCGCGACGTCCAATGGGCCATGGCAGTCCAGAACGCGACGATCGTGGCCGTCATCGGCGCGCGGTCGGCAGAGGTCATCACGGCCCTGGGAGAGTCGCACGGAGTCGACGCACTCGTGCTCGGCGAACCCGACGACCACGGCACCAAGCGGATCAGCGCGTCGAACGCTCCGTACGTCGTCCACGACGCGGACCCGCTTGGTCACGTCGCCCATGCGTGGGTCGAGTTCTACGACGATCGCTCGACGGCCGGCGCCCTCGAGCTCGAGGCGGCGCTCGCCGCCCCACTCCGCCCCGCCCCGCCGCGCCGACGCGTCTAGTCGCGATTCCGGCATCTAGTCGCGAATAAACGCGCCGAGAAGTCGGATTCGCGACTAGATGAGGCCGCGGAGGGCACGCCGCCCCCGCCCCCCTACGGCGTCGGCGCGAACGTCGGCACCGGCGGCACCGAGAACGTGATGTGCGGCACGGTGACCGGGTCGGTCGCGAAGTCGAAGTCCGGGTCGACCACCGACGGGTCACCGCCCGGCGAGGGGTTCGACGACGACGTCGGCGCGAACCCGGTCAGTGCGCCGGCGGCGAGGCTCCCGACGAGTGCCAGCGTCGCGAGCGCGGCGATCCCGAGCCGGTAGCGGAATGCCAGCCGCCCGCCGAACCGGTGCGGCACGCTGGCCGTCGTCATGATCGCCTCGCACAGCGCGAAGATCGCGATCGCGGCGGTGACCACCCCGATCGCGACGAGCGGGGCGACCGAGGCGCCGCCCGAGACGACGCTCCACCCCGTCAAATATGCCGAGAGTCCGACGACGGCGGTGGCGAGCGCTGTCCAGAGGGCGAGCTCCTGACGGAGCGTTCCGAACCGGTTGGCCGTGCCGTACCAGGCGTAGCCGGTGCGGGCCCGGGCCGTCCGGAGCACGCGGCGGTCGTCCTGCGCGGCGATCGACAGCGCGGCGACCTCGAGCAGGGCCGAGACCCCGAGGGCGCAGGAACTCGCCCACACCGACACGGGCGCAGCCACCCCGGCGGCCGCCAGCGCCGCGAGCCCCGCCGCCGCGAGCGCCCGCGCCACCCCGAACCCGCGGAACTCCGACCGGCGCACCCGCCGGTACGCCTCCGGCAGCCGCTGCAGGTACCCGCGGTACCAGGCGCCGGCGAGGGCGCAGCCGATGAGGCCGATCACCACTCCGGCAACGGTCATCGGCCAGGCGCGTGTCGAGACGAACAGCAGCGCGGGCAGGAAGGCCGCGATCAGCGGAGCCGACCCCGCGGCCCGCCGGCGCCACGTGACGACGGCGTCGAGCAGCTCGCGCGACTCGGAGTCGCCCGGGTCGGCCTGAAGCAGCGTCGTCAGGGCGTCGGTCTGCTCGCCGACGGCCGAGTACTCCACACGCGACTTGAGGAGCGCGCGGTTCTGCGGCTCCAGCTCGAGCGCCTGGTCGAGCAGCCGGATGGCCTCGGGGTCGTTGCCGTAGTCGTGCTCGATCATCGCGGCCAGGTCGACCATCGACGAGGAGCCGCGGCTCAGCTCGAGGGCGCGCTCGTACGCCTGGCGGCCGATGGCGCGCTCGCGGGCCGAGCGGGCTCCGAGGTAGGTGAGCGCGTAGTTGATGTGCGCCGCCGGGTGGTCGGGCGCGAGCTGCAGCACGACGTCGAGGTGCTTCCGGGCGGCCTCCTTGCGGCCGCCCCGCAGGATGATGTTGGCCAGCATGATGCGCGGCCCGGGTGCGTTCGGCGCGGCGGCCACGGCCTCGCGGGCGCGCACCTCGGCGCGCGGCAGGTCGCCGAGGTCGGCCTGCAGCGAGGCGAGCTCGGTCAGCAGCCTGGGGTGGCCGGGGTGCTCGACGACGGCTGCTCCGACGAGCTCGAAGGCGCGCTGCGTCTGCCCCAGCCCCTCGAAGGTGAGGGCCTGGTGCAAGACGGCTTCGGGGTCGGTCGCCATCACGGGAAGCAGGGGGTCGAGGGCGTGAAGGCGTGCGGGTGCGTGTAGGCGCAGGCCCCGGAGGCGGGTTCGGCAGGGTCGGGGGTGTAGGGAGCGGGGTGGAGGGTCGAGACGGGGCGGGGAGTTCCTGCGCCGTCATCGAGCGTGAAGCCCGTGGCGGCGCCCACCGCGAAGCTGCCCATCGTCAGCGCGACAGCCATCACGGAGAGGGCCCGGCGGGCACGAAACAGGCGCATCCGACTGCGCGTGAGCGGCACGCTCTGGTGCGACGCGACGGTCTCGACGAGCGTGTAGATCGTGATGACGGCGAACGCGGCGCCGACGGCGGCGAACGGGATCACGTCGGCGGTGGGGTCGACGTCGTTGCGGACGTAGGGGGTGACCGCGATGACGAGGCCGATGACGGCGGTCGCGACTGCGGTCCAGGCGCCGAGTTCGAGGCGTCGTCGGGCGAAGCGGTAGGCGGTTCCGTACGCGGACGCCGCGCCGGGCTGGGCACGGTAGAGAATCCGGTGGTCGTCGCGCGCGATCAGCACGAAGACGGCGAAGTCGATCAGGGAGGCGATCAGCAGCAGGAACGCGGCGGCATCCCTTGAGGCCACCGCCACCGCCGCACCGACCGCCATCACCACCAGCCCGGCCGCCGCCCCGCCGACCACGAGTGGACCTTGCCTGAACTCGGTGCGCCTCAGCGCCAGGTACGCCGGGGGCAGCCCGCGGCGGAAGTCGCGGTAGGCGGCTCCGGCCAGCGCGCACACCACGAGGGAGGCGACGGCTCCGACCGCCGGGAGCGCGGGGGAGAGGTCGAGCACGAGCAGCAGCCCCGGCAGGAGCGCGGCGAGCAGGAGCGGGGTCGCGGCCGCGCGCCGACGCCAGGTGACGACGGCGTCGAGGAGTGACCGCGAGGGGCCGTCGGTCGGGTCGAGCGTGAGCAGGTCGAGGGCGCGCGACGCCTGCTCGGCCAGGGGTGCCAGCTCGGCCCGGACGACCTGCAGCGGCTGGTTCGTCGGGTCGGTCTCGAGCGCGGCGTTCGTGAGGCGCAGGGCTTCGGCGTCGTGGCCGAAGTGGCGCTCGATGGTGATCGCCGTGAGGTATGCACGGGTCGAGCCGCGGGTGAGCTCGAGGCTGCGGCGGGAGGCGGAGCGGGCCAGGGTCTCGTCGGCGAGGTGCGCGTTGCCGTCGCCCTCGCCGAGGTAAGTGATCGCCAGCTGCAGATGGGCTTCGGCGAGGTCGGGCGAGACCGCGAGCAGGTCGAGGAGGGCGGACCGAGCTTCGTCGAGGTGGCCGAGGAGCGACATGACGGTGGCCCAGGCAACGCGGAACGTCAGCCTGTCGGGCTCGGCGGCGATGACCTCGCGAAGGGTGCTCTCGGCCAAGATGAGACCCCAGCGGGTGCCGGCGTCGGTGAGCAGGAGAGCGTGCTCGAACAGCAGGTCGGGGTTCTCGGGGTCGGCGCCGAGGGCGTCGTCGATGAGTGTGCGGGCGCGGTCGTGCTGGCCGAGCCCGCGCAGCTGATCGGCCCGGGTGATGATCCCCTCTGCGTCCCCCTCCATCGGTCGCTAGAGAATCCGCTTCTGCTTGAGGTACTCGACGAGGTCGTCGTAGCGGCCGTCGGCGTTGGCGAAGCTGGCGACGTTCTTGGCGCTGACGAGCCAGGAGCCGGTGCTCGGCTTGACCTGCTTGAGCACGGTCTCGAGGTCTTTCATGCCGATCGGCTCGATGACGCCCGACTTGATCGACCGGGTCATCGCCTGTTCGGCCGCAGAGGCGACGAGGTGCTCGAGGTCGGCGCCCGAGAAGCCGTCGGTGCGGTCGACGAGCTTCTGCAGCTGGATGCCGGCGATGGGGCGGCGTTCGAGGTGGTGCGTGAGGATCGCCTCGCGCGCCGGGGCGTCGGGCGGGAGCACGAGCATCATGCGGTCGAAGCGGCCGGGGCGCAAGAGCGACGCATCGACGTCCCACGGCGAGTTGGTGGCCCCGAGCACGAATAGGCCGTCGTTGTCGGCGACCATCGAGTCGAGCTCGAGCAGCAGCTGGTCGACCATGAGGCGGAGCCCCGACCAGCCGGCGCCGAGGCCGGAGCGGCGGGCGCCGATGGCGTCGAGCTCGTCGAGAAAGAGCACGGCGGGCGCGAGGCTGCGGGCCTTCTCGAACAGGTTGTGGAGGTTGCGCTCGGTCTCGCCCTGGTAGCTGCCGACGATGTCGCTGATTCCGACGGTGATGAACCGAGCGCCGAGCTCGCCCGCGATCGCCTTGGCCATGAACGTCTTGCCGCAGCCGGGAGGGCCGTAGAGCAGGAGCCCGCCTCGAAGCGTCTTGCCGAACGCCGCGGCGACCTCCGGGTGCTTCATCGGCTCGAGGAACGACTCGCGGATCCGCTGCTTGACCACCTCCAGGCCGCCGACATCGGCCAGCGTCACCGTGGGGATCTCGACGTCGAGGGAGGGGACGACCGCGTCGTCACCGGGCTGAATGGCGATGCGCCCGTCGTCCGTGCCGTCGGCGTCGTCGCTCACGAATGGCGCGGGGACGTCTTGCGGGCCGAGGTCGGCCTCGGCGCGGTGCCAGTCGAACGCAGTCGGCTCGGCGGTGGCGGATGCGGCGGCCGGGGCGGCGGGAGGTTCGGCGGAGGGGGCTGCTGGCTGGGGAGCCGAAGTTCCTGCGAGGGCTGCACTCGCCCCCGCGATCACCGTGAGCGCGGTGGCGCTGGTCGGCTCGGTGCGGAGGATGCGCGACGCGTGCTCGAGCGCCTCGGCGTGACGCCCGCGTTCGAGCAGCAGCTCGGCGACCTGGCCCCGCAGCTCGGCGTTGTCGGGCTCGGCCTCGAGGGCGCGGAAGAGGCTGTCGAAGAGGGCGTCGTTCACACGTCCACCGTAGACGACCCCGTCGACCCCGGCAGAGTTATCCACAGGGCCAGAACTGCCTACAGGCGCAGGAACTGGCGCGCCGCCGTCGGGCCCGCCCGCCCGCGCCCCGCCTGCCGCCCCCCGCCTTCCCCTTTCGGGACACTTTCCCTGTGCGTGAATTCACGCGCAGGGAAAGTCGCTCCGACCGCAACAGGGTCACCCCCGTGACGGCGCTCGGCTCACGCCTCGTACGGCGCCGGCCCGCCCTGCTCGTCCCACGCCCACATCGGCCCGCGCAGCTCGCTCCAGCCGAAGGCGGACTCCGAGATGAAGTCCTGCAGGTCGTTGTAGAACTGCGAGGCGATCTCGTCGACGGAGCGCGGCTCGAACAGCGAGACGTTCAGCTGCTCGTCGGCGATCGTGACGCGCGCGCCGAAGTCGTTCTCGCCGACGACCGTGCTCCCGGCGACAGCCTTGCCATGGTCGTCGACGATCTCGATGCGGAGGGTGCGGAACTCGTCGTCGCTCAGCAGAAAGCGGCAGATCCGCATCCAGCTCTCGTGCACGGCGCCCGATCGGTAATCGTCGATGGTCCGCGGGGTGTCCATGACCACACGCTACGACGCTGGGTGCGCGAGGCGCCGCAGCCCCACCCGCACCCCGGCACGCCTTCGTATCAGCACCAGCGCCACACCGACCCCCACCGCATTCGCCACCCCGACCCCCACGGCGACACCCAGCACGACTTGCTCGTCCGGCAGCAGGGCCGACGCGACGACGGCGCTCGCCGCAGTCACCACCGCCACCACCCCCTGCGGCACGAACGCCAGCCGTGCCCGCCTCACCGCGTACAGCACCCGGGTGCAGACGTAGAGCAGCGCGAACGGAATCATCCCCGGCGCCAGGCAGATCACCACCGTGCCGATCACGTCGGTGTTCCAGATGATCCGGCTCACGACCGGCGCGAGCACTACGAGCGCCACCACCGACGGAGTCATCACCGCCAGCACGAAACCGAGCAGCCGCCCGGCGAGCCGCTCGAGCTCCTGCGGCGACGCCTCGACCAGCGCCTTGGCCTTGGTCGTCGTCACCGCGACCACGAACACGCTGAACGGAACAAGCACCAGCAGGTACGCATTCGACAGCGAATTCAGGCTCGGCCCGACGACCCCGGCGGCGGTGAGCCGAGCCCCGGCCGACGACGACACCGACGAGGTGACGACGAACGCGAGCTGCCCCGCCAGTGTCGCGGCGAACGACCAGAGCGCAGCGTCGCCGATCCTGCCGAGAGATCTGAAGGCGAGGCGCGGCCGAAACCGGAACCCGCACCGCCACAGCGGCACCACCAGCACCGCCGCCTGCACGACGGCGCCAGCCGTGGCCCCGCCCGCCGTCAGCAGCACCATCGTCCGGGTCCACTCGTCAGGCGCCACCAACCCCGAGGGCACGAGGCGCAGGAACGCGGCCACCCCTCCGCACGCAACCCCGTTCGCGGCCACTGGAGCCCAGGCAGCCGCCACCACGTTGCCGTAGGCGTTGAGCAGCTGGGCCGCCACCGCGAATGCGACCGAGAAGAACACCTGCGGGAGGCACCACAGCGCCAGCCACGTTCCGAGTCGCAGCCAGTCGGCCGGCCAGGATCCGGCGTAGATCCGCACCAGGCCGGGCGCTCCCGCCAGGAGCGCCACCGTGCCCACCAGCCCGACCAGGAGCGCGGCCGTCACGATGCTGTCGAGCTGCCGCCGCTGCCCCTTCGACACGTACTCCACGAGGTGGGGGAGCAGCACGGAGGCGAGGACTCCGCCGGCGATCAGCGCGAAGAAGTTCGTCGGCAGCGCGTTCGCGACGTCGAAGATCTGCCCGCCGGGCGACGCGCTCGTGCCGCCGATCGCCGCGACAAGGAGGACACTCCGGGCGAAGCCGGTGAGGCGCGAGGCGACGATGCCGGTGGCGACGAGGGTGGTCGTGTGGCGGGTGGAGCGGAGGGACATCCCGAGAGCATTGCAGGCGCTGGAGTCTTAATGCAAAGCTCTACATGTGAGTTTCGAAATTACCCCTGCGTCGCCGCGCTACCCCACCGCGACTCGGAGCGCGCCGCTCCTGATAGCCGCGCTCGTGTTCCCGGTGTTCGCACTCACGACGACTGAAGTGAGGCGCGGTGCCACTGGCGAGGTGATGCTCTGAGGTACAGCCCAACGCAGCACCTCAAGAATGGAAAAACCGCGTCGCTTCAGAGACCAATACGGATCAATGCAACAGATCTGTTTAAGGGGCTAGGAATGACGCAAAACAGGACGCAGACAGTCGCCCACGTGCGCGTCAGCAGCGCTAACCAGAACCTCGCGCGTCAGCTTGAAGCGGTCGGACCCGTCGATCGAGTCTTCGAGGAGAAGGTCTCAGGAGGTTCCTGCGACGACCGGACGGCGTTGGCCGAGTGCATCCGGTACGTCCGCGACGGCGACAATGTTCGCGTCGCATCCATGAACCGTCTCGCGCGGTCCCTGCGTGACCTACGCGACATCGTCGACGAGATCTCGACTAAGGGTGCCTCGGTGACGTTCGTGAAAGAGCAGCAGACCTACGGCGTCGATACCGGCGATGCGATCGGTGAGCTCATGCTCAACCTCCTCGGCGCCTTCGCCGAGTTTGAACGCTCCCTGATCCGTGAGCGTCAAAGCGAGGGAATCCGGATCGCAAAAGAGGCCGGGAAATACCTCGGCCGCGCACCTAAGCTGACTATCGAACAGATCAGCGAAGCTCAGGGCTTGATCGGCGCAGGCGTTCCCAAGAGCGTCGTCGCCCAAAGCTCGGGGTGAACCGCGCGACTCTTTACTGAGCTCTCGCCCCGACCGGGGCCTGCGCGTCCGAAGAGCCGGCCCATACGCAGACTGGATTAGATCAATTTCATTCAGCCGCGCCCCGGCTGTGAGGATGTCTCGACAAGGCCGGTAGAGAATCGTCTTGCCGGATAGAGAAAGCAAAGGCATATGAGCAATTTGGGGAAGTACCAAGACATCACGACCTGGGCTAAAGATGTCGGCGGCGTTGATAAATTGATCGAAGCAATTGGCTCGGAGGCCGTGCTCAAGGCCGCTCCCAAGCTCGTTGGTGTCGGGATTGTCGCAGGTGGAGCTCTTTTTCTTGGCGGCCGAACGGCGGTTACCCAGGGCAAGGTGCTGCGCACGAAATTCGAAGCAGTTCGGGGCGCGGCCGCGCAAGCGAAAACCGACTTGCGCGCCCGGCTCGAGAAGAGCGACGAGCCGGATGGCCTGCAATCGGACGACCAGGGGTAAACCACACGCCGAAGCGGAGACGACTAAAACCAGCACCACTCCCGGTAGATTCGGCGCGTTAGCTATTCAGCTGCACGACAGGGGAAATGCTTTTGAGCGCTAGGACGATCCATCCCTTTCCGGCGCGTATGGCTCCGGAGATCGCGTTGAATGCGATTCCGGAGAGGCGTTCCGCAGAGCAGCTACTAGTGATCGATCCCATGTGCGGCTCCGGCACCGTGCTGGCCGCCGCTGTTCAGCGGGGTCAGAGGGCTCTCGGAATCGACATTGATCCTTTGGCCGTCATGATGTCGACGGTGGTGACGTCGCCCCAAAATTTCGCCTCGCTAAGCGAACTCGCGCAGGGCGCCATTTCGGCGAGTAAGCAGGCCAAAGCTCATTCGCCATGGATCGACGATGAGACCGAACGGTTTGCGCAATATTGGTTCGGGAAAAAGCAAAAATACCAACTCACCGTCCTGGCGGCCGCCATCAAGAACATCGAGGACGTTCACCAGAGACTCGCGCTGCAGGTGGCTCTCAGCCGGATCATTGTCACTAAGTCTCCTCAGGCTTCACTTGCCGCAGACACGGCGCATAGCAGGCCTCACAAGGTGCAGCAGGAATCCGACTACGACGTCTTCCTTGGTTTCGAAAAATCGGCACAGGCACTCGGGCGGTTGCTTGAGAAGCGCGAAAATCTAGGCTCCGCCAACGTACTTCTGGGAGACTCTCGCACACTGGGCGGTATTTCAGACGGCTGCGCTGATCTTGCTGTTACATCGCCGCCGTATCTCAATGCACTGGATTACCTGAGAGGCCACAAATTAGCTCTTATTTGGTTCGGTCACTCCATTCCATCTCTGCGCGAGATCCGGAGAGACAGCATCGGGGCAGAGCGGGCTCTGGATGGTCCGCCAGACGAACTGGGCCAAGACTTGGCCGACATGATCACTGATTCAGTGAGTGAGCCGGACACCCTTCCCAAAGGAATGATTCTTCGCTTTGCGCATGACATGGTCGGGTTCGCCAAGCAGCTGCGACGAGTTCTAAAAGCGGACGGATCCGTCGTTGTCGTTGTAGGGAACTCCACTCTCAAGGGAAACTACATTCGCAACGATTTGATCACTCAAACGGCACTCGAAGCCATGGGGTTCGCTCTCGCGTCCCGCCATGAACGCGAAATTCCCCCGCAAAAGCGCTACATGGCCATGAGCTCCCGAGGCGCCGACATGGCACTAGCTAAACGAATGCGCTCAGAGGTCGTTCTCACGATGAAAGGCACCGCCCGTGGCTGAGGTCTTAGCGTTCCGTCCTCACGCTCGCCTGCTCACGATGCTCGGCGAGCAGTTGATAAAAAACGACCGAATAGCTCTGGTAGAACTCGTGAAGAACGCCTACGACGCGGATGCCACCCGCGTCGACGTCGATTTTCAAGGCTTTGACCCCGACGGTCACGCTACGCAAACGTCTTCCATAGTCGTAACCGACAACGGCACCGGCATGCCGGAGGACGTTGTTAGGGGAGCGTGGATGAACCCTGCCACTCCATCGAAGCTCAACCGCAAGAGAACGCAAGGTGCCACCTCAAGTGGCCGAGTCATGCAGGGTGAGAAGGGCATTGGTCGCTTTGCTTCCTTCAAGCTAGGTAGCGTCGTGATGCTCACCACACGCACCTCAGGCGAAGCCGAAGAGCTCACAGTGCTGGTCGACCTGAGTGAATTGGACGTGGTTCCCGACGCGGGATTTGAGTACGAGCCGCTCTACCTAGATGAGATGGGAGCAAATCTCTCTAAAGGCGAGGCACGGGTCTTTAGCGGCTCGAGCCAGACCGGCTCTTCCGACCATGGCACGCGGATTGAGATCTCCGCGCTCCGGTCCGAGTGGAGCCGGGAAGAGTTTGAAGAAGCCTTCGCAGATCTCGAGCGCATGCAGCCGATCATGTGGGCTACTGAACCGGACTCAGTAGCAAAGGCCCCGAAGACAGCCGCGAGCTTCGAAGTCCACTTTCTCGTCGATGGAGTCGACCAGGAGCTGGCAGGCGTCCGTGAACTCGAGCTTTCAGCGCTCTTCGACCGTGCGGTACTCAGAGTGACGAATGGTCGATTTCATGACCAAGAACGTCAATTCTCCTTCGAGGTAAACAAGCGACCAATCCGGCTCTCTATCGACTCTGGCGAAGTGCGCGGCATTCGACCGTTCCGAGACCGCTTTAGACCAGAGCAGGCCGAGCATCCCGAAATCGCCTGTGGCCCGTTCAATTTTGAGTTCTACATCTTCGACTTCTCACCTACCGCTCCTGCACAGCATCTACTTCGAAGGGATGACAAAGACCTTCTACGAGAGCACCGCGTTTATCTCTACCGCGACGGAATCCGGGTTTACCCATATGGAGACCCGGAGGACGACTGGCTCCAGGTTGATCGAATTCGCGGCACCCAGTCTGCCCGATCCATGTTTAGCAATGATCAGGCACTGGGCTACGTCAGCATTACGCAAGAACAAAATTCCCTCCTTCAGGACAAGACAAACCGGGAAGGTCTTATAGACGCAGGGCGCTCGAGCGGAGACTTTGTTGCCCTGATTCAGACTGTTCTGAGCTGGCTTCGCGCTAAGCCGTATGACCAATACGCCGCCGCAAACCGCAGGAACAAGGAAAAATCTCAACGAGACCAAGGTGTCTTCGATAAGGAAATTTCCGACCTGATCAATGCGGCCGGACTACCAAAGGCGCTTCAGCAAAACCTGCAGCGAATCAATACAGCTGTCACGTCCGAGAGGGAACTAGCCAAGGTTCAGTTGGCTCGAACTCAGGACCTAGCGGGAGTTGGGCTGTCCGTCGAGTCGGCCTCGCATGACCTGATAGCGGCAGGCACAGAATCTCTTCGTCTCGCCCGGAAGATTCATCGAGAACTTCGAGAACTTGGCTTGGCCATGGAGCCCGTCTACGCCGACACGGGCAGCCTCGTCCAAAGGCTCGAGTTCGTTGACTCCCGCTTCCGAGACGTCCAAGGGCTATTCGTGTCTACGCGGCAGAAGCGTTCCTCACTTGACGTCTTTATGTATCTCCGACGAGTCAAATCGATGTACGCCTCACTTCACCGGGATAAAAACATCCAGTTCGAAATAGACGACACCGCTCCGCTTCGAGTTATGACGACTGAGGCAGCTCTTTTGCAGTGCTTCATCAACCTGATTGACAACGCCACTTATTGGCTCATGTCCAGTAGCCACGAGCCACGACTAATTCGTGCCTTCCCAACCCAAGCCTCGCAAATCGTCATTTCAGACAACGGTCCGGGGATCAGTCCCACCGATGCCGAGTTCATTTTCGAGCCCTTCTATTCTGGCAAAGGTGATGAAGGGAAAGGCCTTGGGTTGTTCATCGCCCGAGAAGTGGGGCTTAGGAACGATTTTTCTGTTGACATCGCGGCTTCAGATGACTCGCGCATGCTGCCAGGCGCCAGCTTCGAGGTCACTTTTGGAACACCGGGGGAGTAAGAATGTCGATTCTGCATGGGCCCGTGGCCTTCATCGATGACGAAATAGATGACCGCGAAAAACCCGCTTACATCATGCGGAAGGCGATGGAGGCGGACGGGAGGCCCGTTGCGGCCTACTCGACGCTCCCAGATGTTGCTGCCATTCGGCACTGGCAGTCGCTTTCGTTCTTGGTCCTCGACTGGGACCTGAGCCCAGGCTCCTACGGTGGTTCGGGAGCCTCAACACTAAGCGGCTACGCGCGAGATGAATTGTTTCGCTTCCTGCAAGAGCTATTGGCAACGGTGTTCTGCCCGATCTTCATCATCAGTGCAGAAGATGTCGCAGACATTCAACGCCAGCTTGAGGAAGACCACCGGTTCGGAGGGAAGGAGCTCGACACCCGAATCAAGGTCTTCGGAAAATCGGCCGTTGTTGACGACCTGATCAATGACCTGTCAACCTGGGTCGAGAACAATTTGGCTCTCTCAGTGCTTCGCGTTTGGGAGCAGGAGTATGAAAAGGCCAAGAATCGACTATTTATTGATCTAAACAAGTTGGATTCCAACTGGCCTATCTACGTCTGGCAAAACGCCATAGACGACAAGGTCGAACCATCCTTCGAACTAGCCACCACCCTCACCGCCAACTTGCTTCACCGCATCGATCTTGTGAAATTTGACACGGAAACAATGCTCGCGGCGAGTGAAAACGCTCAATTGGCGAGCAGCGCAATGCGCAAGGTTCTCAATGGTCGGACAGTCATTCCTGCGAACAGGCTGCATTTAAACGTCGTGATGCCGGGCGACATGTTTTTCGACAGCGAGAACCCAGATCAGATTTGGCTGAATCTGACGCCTGCGTGTCACACCGTGCCTGGCCGATTGAAGGACGGCGAAGACATGCGTCTTTTCGTCGTTCCAGGAACTAAGCAGCCCCACCCTCCGAGCAAGACGAAGTTCACGGACCTGAATAGGGACAATCCCAACTCATTCGTTGTCCATGTGCTCCACGATGACAGCCCCTATATCTTCAATTTAAAAGCCTCTGAGTACGTTCTTTGGAGTGAAGCAGGTCCGCGGCGAGTTGGGCGACTCCTGGCTCCCTACATCACGCGTGCCCAACAGGCCAATGCAATGTTTATGCAGATCGAAGGCGTTCCCCGCACTAGCTATGAGCTGTACAAGCCCGGCGAGGACTCGACTTCTGACCCGTCGGTGACAAGCGCGACTAGTGCTGCCACAACAGACAGCGCCTAGCGAGCACTGGCGAGTCGATTGCTCGGGGCTGCTGAAGGTCTGATTTCCACCTGACCCTGTTAGGCCCTTGTCCCTTGCTGCGAAACCCATAGGTTTCGGCGCTCTTTGGTTTGGGACACCTGGGTGCGGGGCAAGGGAACCTTAGTCGGCCTGGGTTTTGTTCCGTTCTTTGGTCAAGGATGGGCATCATGACCCAGTACACGACAGAGATGCGTGACCGGGCGCTGCGGATGGTGAATGAGGCCCGCCCGGAGCACCCGAATTTGATGGCCGCGATCAGGCATGTCGCCGGGATGCTCGGGATGAGTCCGGAGACACTGCGGATGTGGCAGCGCCGCTACGAGGTCGATGCCGGCGAGCGGCCCAGTGTGACGTCAAATGTTTTCGAGGAGAACCGTCGCCTGAAACGCGAGGTCACCGAGCTGAAGCGTGCGAACGAGATCCGAAAGTCCGCATCAGTCTTTTTCGCCAAGGAACAGGGCCGTCCCACGACGAGACGATTCGCTTCATCGATCAGATGAGGGATCGTTTCGCAGGGCGTGCGCCATCTGCCGGGTGCTGCGCCCGGCAGTTCGTGGGTTCCTCACCGCCCGCGGATACCGGGCCGCGAGAGCACGTCCGCCATCCGCGCGGCAGCTCTGGGACGACTTTCTCGTTCCTGTGGTGGCCAGGTTGCACCGTGAGAACTACGGGGTTTACGGGCTGCAGAAAATGCACGCACTGCTCCGCAGGCAGGGGTGGAACGTCGGCCGCGACCAGACCGAACGGCTCATGCGCGCCGCCGGTGTTCGCGGGGTCAGGCGCTCGAAGCGTCTGTTCACGACGAAGTCGGACCCGCGTCAGACGTTGCCGCATGAACTCGTGAAGCGGCGCTTCACCGCCGAAGGGCCTCGCAAGCTCTGGGTCGCAGACGTGACCTGCGTCGCCACCTGGAGAGGGTTCGCCTACGTGGCCTTCGTTACCGACGTCTACTCGAGACGGATCGGCGGCTGGAACGTGGCCGCCGCATTGAAAGCGGACATCCTCCCGCTGCAAGCCCTCGACATGGCCGCGTGGGCGGCCGACGGAAACCTTGCCGGGCTGATCCACCACTCGGACCACAGGTCGTGCTCCTCGGCGCTGGTCTACACCGAGCGGATCGTCGCACTCGATGCCACCCCGTCGACCCGGACGGTCGGCGACAGCTTCGACAACGCTCTAGCCGAGGCCGTGAACGGGCTCTACAAGACCGAGTTGGTCCGGCAGCGCAGCCCCTGGCGCACCGACGAACAAGTCGAGTTAGCGACGCTCGAATACGTTTAGTGGTGGAACAACCAGCGCCTCCACTCCGAGCCGGACTACGCCACCCCGATCGAGGTCGAGCAGGCGTACTACGCTGACCTCGAATTAGCCCAGCAGGCATCCGCCGGACCAGGCACAACCTAGGAACAAAACCCAGGCCGATTCAACAGCACCCAACGAAGCGCGTGGTTCGACTGCCAGGTTGAGAGGGATGGGCCGAACCTCATCCTGTCGGCCTGCGACCCGCCATAGGCTGAGTCACGTGCGCTTCTGACTGGCGTGCAGCGTTTCAGGAGATCGAGAGAGCATGACTAAAGAAGCCCAGCGCGGCGAGTTGCACAAGACCATCTGGCGTGTCGCCAACGACCTGCGGGGCAGCGTCGACGGGTGGGACTTCAAGACCTACGTCCTCGGGATTTTGTTCTACCGGTTCATCTCCGAAAACCTCTCCTCCTACTTGAACGAGCAGGAACAGCGCGCTGGCACGGCCGACTTCGACTATGGCCAGCTCGCAGACGCGGATGCGGAGTTCGGGCGGGCGGTGACCGTCGCCGAAAAGGGGTTCTACATCCTCCCCAGTGAACTGTTCCAAAACGTTCTCGCGAAAGCGACTGGAAATGAGAACCTCAACGAGACCCTTGAGCGGGTGTTCCGAAATATTGAAGGGTCTGCGGTCGGGACGGACAGCGAGGACGACCTGAAGGGGTTGTTCGACGATCTCGACGTCAACAGCAACAAGCTTGGTCCCACCGTTGCTCGGCGGAACGAGAAACTCGTGAAGCTCCTCGCCGCCGTCGGAGACCTCCAGCTAGGGAACTTCGCGGACCACACGATCGACGCGTTCGGGGACGCGTATGAGTACCTGATGGGCATGTACGCCTCCACCGCCGGGAAATCGGGCGGCGAGTATTACACCCCCCAAGAAGTCTCCGAGCTTCTCGCACGGATCACCGTCGTCGGGAAAACCGAAGTGAATAAGGTCTATGACCCCGCCTGCGGCTCCGGGTCCCTGCTCCTGCAATTTTCGAAAGTCCTAGGGAGGGACAATGTCCGACAGGGGTTCTACGGGCAGGAGATCAACCTGACGACGTTCAACCTGTGCCGGATCAACATGTTCCTCCACGACGTCAACTACGAGAAATTCAACATTGCCCACGGCGACACCCTCCAAGACCCCGCGCAGTGGGACGACGAACCCTTCGAAGCAATCGTCTCCAACCCGCCCTACTCTGCGAAATGGGAGGGAGATGCCAACCCGCTGCTGATCAACGACGCCCGCTTCGCGCCTGCGGGCGTCCTGGCACCAAAATCGAAGGCGGACCTCGCCTTCACCATGCACATACTCTCCTGGCTTGCGGTCAATGGGACCGCCGCCATCGTCGAGTTCCCCGGCGTTCTCTACCGGGGTGGCGCGGAACAAAAGATACGTAAGTACCTGATCGACAACAATTACGTCGACACCGTCATTCAGCTGCCCCCGGACCTGTTCTTCGGCACCACCATCGGCACGTGCATTATTGTGCTCAAGAAATCCAAGACTGATAACAAGGTGCTGTTCATCAACGCTTCCACCGAGTTCGTTCGGGCCGGGAGCAAGAACAAGCTCGACGACACCAATCGGGCCAAGATTCTTGACGCCTACTCCACACGCCAGGACCGAGAGCACTTCGCCGTGCTTGTCGACAACGCCAGGATCGGGGAAAACGGCTACAACATTGCGGTCTCGTCTTACTTGGAAGCCGAAGACACCAGCATCGCCGTAGACATCGCTGCCCTCAATACCGAAATACAACAGATCGTCGGCCGTCAACAAGAATTGCGGCAGAGAATCGACGAGATTGTGGCTACCCTTGGAAATGTAAACCCGTGAACCGCGCCGATCGCTTGCCTAATGAGTTCTCATCGGACGGAGTGGAGTACCGCACTCTTGGCGAGCTTGGGACTCTTTATGGAGGCCTCTCGGGTAAATCTAAGGCCGACTTCTCCGATGGAAACGCTCACTTTCTGCCCTACGTCAATGTTTTTCGAAACGAGGTCGCTGACCTGAATGACGTTTTTCCCGTGACCGTAGGCGGAGATGAGCGACAGAACCGCCTTGCGATGGGCGATGTCCTTTTCACGTCGTCCTCCGAGAATGGGGATGACGTCGGCATGTCGTCTGTGGTCATGGCCGAACCAGAGGCGCCGCTATATCTCAACAGCTTCTGCTTTGGCTTTCGGGCGACCGAGCCGGATACCTACCTGCCAGAGTTCGCGCGACACCTGTTCCGATCACCAGCGGTGCGCCGTCAGATTGTACGAACTGCTAGCGGCGTCACGCGGTTCAACGTATCTAAATCTCGCTTTTTAGAGGTCCGCGTTCCTCTGCCTCCGATTAAGGTTCAGCGCGAGATCGCAAAGGTTTTGGACGAGTTCACTGAACTGGAATTAGAGCTGGAACATCATTTGCAGGCGGAGCTAACCGCCCGTGCGCGTCAGCTTCGGTTCTACCGGGAGACGCTTTTAGATTTCGAGGAGCAGGAGGACGTGACCTGGCTTCCCTTACTCGATGTCGCAGCAATCGGCACAGGATCTCGAAACACCAACGAGGCCATAGCTCATGGGAAATACCCGCTTTTTGTGCGTTCCCAGGAACCTCTGGCAAGTGACACCTATGAGTTCGACGAGGCGGCAATTATTACGGCTGGCGATGGGGTTGGAGTCGGGAAGATATTTCATTTTATTGAAGGAAAATACTCACTGCATCAGCGCGCGTACCGAATAAGCCCGAGGTCTCCGGCGATTCGACCGAAATTTCTCTATCACTTCGTCCGGGAGGATTTCGGTCGGTATCTGACCATGACCGCTGTCCATGCTTCTGTCACCTCCCTCCGGAGACCCATGTTCGAAAAGTACTCGATCCCGATTCCGTCGTTGGTCGATCAGGATCGGTTGGTCCGCGTTCTCGACGAATTGGATTCACTCGATATTGATCTGACAATCCGTCTTTCAGCCGAGCTAGCGGCCCGTCGGATACAACATGGGTTCTACCGAGACCGGCTTCTCACATTTGCCGAGGTGGTCGCGTGACGAATGAGGAAACTCGCCATTTTGAACCGATCGCTTTGAGCGCAGAAAGCACCGTTGTTGCTGAGTTCACACCGGACCCCGCGGCGGACGTGGCCTACCAGTCGGAGGCAGATCTTGAAACGGCATTTATCTCCCTGCTACAGGAGCAGGCGTACGAGTACCTCGCCATCACGACGGAGAATCAGCTCGTCTCGAACCTTCGGAGCCAGCTCGAACTCTTGAACTCGCTCACGTTTTCGGATTCGGAGTGGGACCGGTTCTTCTCGGAGCGGATTGCGGGGGAGCGAGACGGGATTGTGGAGAAGACGGCGCGGGTCCAGGAGGATCACGTGCAACTGCTCCGCCGGGATGATGGCACGTCGAAGAACGTGATGCTGCTCGATAAGCAGCACGTCCACAACAACCGTCTCCAGGTCATCAACCAGTACGAAGTCGGACAAGGAGCCGGCGGCGCGAAGTACGCGAACCGGTACGACGTCACCGTCCTGGTCAACGGTCTCCCGATGGTCCACATTGAGCTGAAGCGGCGCGGCGTGAACATCCGGGAAGCGTTCAACCAGATCGACCGGTACCAGCGGGACAGCTTCTGGGCAGGTTCTGGTCTATTCGAGTACGTGCAGCTGTTCGTGATCTCCAACGGGACGCTGACGAAGTACTACAGCAACACCACCCGTCGGCAGCACCTCGACGAGGCCACCGGGACTCGGCGGGTGCGGAAGACGTCGAACAGTTTCGAGTTCTCGTCCTGGTGGGCGGACGCCAACAACCGGCCCATCCAGGACCTGACGAGCTTTGGGAAGACTTTCTTCGCCAAGCACGCCCTTTTGAACATTCTGACGCGCTACTGCGTCTTCACGGCCGACCGGATGCTGCTGGTGATGCGTCCGTATCAGATCGTCGCCACCGAGCGGATCTTGCAGCGAGTTCAGGCGTCGACGAACCAGAGGCAGCTCGGCACCATCGCCGCAGGCGGCTACGTCTGGCACACCACCGGTTCCGGAAAGACCCTCACGAGCTTCAAAGCCGCGCAGCTGGCCTCCCGGCAGCCCGGCGTCGACAAGGTGCTGTTCGTCGTCGACCGCAAAGACCTCGACTACCAGACGATGCGCGAGTACGACCGGTTCGAGAAGGGCGCCGCGAACTCCAACACCTCCACCCGTGTCCTGAAGCAGCAGCTCGAGAACCCGGCGTCTCGGATCATTATCACCACGATCCAGAAGCTGGCCACGTTCATCCTCGGCAACAAGGGCCACGAGATCTACGACGGGCACGTGGTTATCGTCTTCGATGAGTGCCACCGGTCCCAGTTCGGGGACATGCACACCGCGATTGTGAAGGCGTTCAAGAAGTATCACCTGTTCGGCTTCACCGGGACACCGATCTTCTCGGCCAACGCCGGGACCGGCGGGAGCCCGGTGCTGCGGACGACGGAGCAGGCGTTTGGGGAGAAGCTTCACACGTACACGATCGTTGACGCGATCACGGACAAGAACGTACTCCCGTTCCGCATCGACTACGTCAACACGATCAAGCTGCCACCCGCGGTCACCGACAAGCAGGTGTCCGCCATCGACACCGAAAGCGCCCTCCTCTCGGAGACACGCGTCCGCCAGGTCGTCGGCTACACGCTCGAGCACTTCGACCAGAAGACCAAGCGGGCCGAGTACTACGCGGTCGCCGGAAAACGACTCCGCGGATTCAATGCCCTCTTTGCCACCGCGTCGATCCCCGCCGCCCGCACGTACTACCGCGAGTTCGCCAAGCAGCAGAGGGACCTTCCGGAGGCGCAGCGGCTCAAGGTGGGACTGATCTACAGCTACGCCGCCAACGAGGCTGTCGCTGACGGGATCCTCGAGGAAGAGGAGTTCGAAACTCAAGCCCTCTCGTCCGACGCGCGCACCTTTCTCGAAGGTGCGATCCAGGATTACAACGGCCTGTTCAGGACGAGTTTCGACACGTCGTCGGAGAAGTTCCAGAACTACTACAAGGACCTCTCCCTCCGGGTGAAGAACCGCGAGCTTGATCTGGTCATCGTCGTGAATATGTTCCTCACCGGGTTCGACGCCACCACCCTCAACACCCTCTGGGTCGACAAGAACCTCCGCGCCCACGGCCTTGTGCAAGCTTTCTCCCGCACAAACCGGATCCTGAACTCCGTGAAGACCTATGGGAACATCGTCAGCTTCCGGGACTTGGAAGACCAGACCACCGACGCCATCGCCTTGTTCGGCAACAAGAACGCCGGCGGCATCGTGCTCCTCAAGCCTTACGGCGACTACTACGCCGAGTACGCCGAGAAGGCGTCCGATTTGCTGAGTCAGTTCCCGCTGGGTACCCCGATCATTGGGGAGACCGCTCAAAAGCAATTTGTCGCCTTGCTCGGCGGGATCCTACGGCTGAGGAACATCCTCACCTCATTCGACGACTTCGAGGGCAACGAGATACTGACCGCCCGGCAGATGCAGGACTACCAGTCCGTCTACCTCGACCTCTACGCGGATTTCCGCCGCGAACAGCACGCGGAAAAGGAATCGATCGCAGAAGACGTCCTCTTCGAAATCGAGCTGATCAAACAGGTCGAGATCAACGTCGACTACATCCTCATGCTCGTCCAGCAATACCGAGAGGCCAAGGGTGACGGTGACGACACCGAGATTCGGGCCACGATCAGCAGAGCCGTCGACTCGAGCCCATCTCTTCGGAACAAGACAGACCTCATCGAGTCGTTCGTCGACTCCGTCACTGTGGATGGCGATGTCGGGAAGGACTGGCAGGCGTTCATCGCCGCGAAGCGTGCCGAGGAGCTTGGGCGGATCGTTGAGGAGGAAAACCTCAACCCAGAAGCGACCCAGGACTTCATCGACACGGCATTCCGCGACGGCGCAATCCAGTCTGGAGGAACAGCGATCACCCGAATTCTGCCCCCGGTGTCGCGCTTTACCGCTGGCGGCAACCACGCAATCAAGAAGCAGACGGTCCTCGACAAGCTCGGCGTCTTCTTCGACCGATTCTTCAGACTCGGCTAACCACCAGTGGGTCGCACGTGTCCGAGTTCCATAGGGCCGATTAGGGGATGACCATGCCTTACTTCGATCTAGACCGATTCGACCAGGACGAGGACTCAATGGTTCGACGGCTTTCAGGAGCCACGCGAGCAGCAGTTCCCGAAGGAACCGACGGATGGACGTGGGCCTTGCCGCTGGTGTTTCAGTCATTGGCCTCACCCTCCACTGCCCGGTTTCCACAGCGCCCAGGCGGCGGACCACATGAGGTGGAACCGGGCGTCTTGGGCTACTGGGCGGCGCTTCAGGGTTTCCTCACCTATGTTCTCGGCTGGCGGCGCCATGACCGGGGACTCCGGTGGTGGATCGATAAGGGGCGTCCGACAGAAGACCCTCATCTGGCGTTTCTTGCTGACGTATGGGGGGCCGACGGCGCGGTTGAGCCGTACCTGTTCTGGGTGCAGTCCCTGCCCCAATTTCGCAACCCCGGCGCTCTTTCCCATGACCATGCATGGCACGCTGAGGATCTAGATCTGGGGTGGTCTCTCTGGCAGACGGAACAGGAGCGGGCCAGAGCCGGGGCCCATCCTCGCCCGTTCGGGCTGCACCTGGAAAACGGCGATCACATTGCCGATCTTGGTCCCGTAGCCGTGGGCCCCCGCGACATGCCACCACGGATGACCTACAACTTGGCTTCCCACGAAGCCGTTTTAGAGACCCAAACTCTCGCCCAAGCGTTCGAACGCCTTTCCACCATGGGCGGTGCGCTGCCGGCCGCCGCTGGTGCTGCGTGGCGCATCCATCTGTATGCCAAGACGGTGGGGTTCCTGGGCACGTATCGACAATCCTGGCGAACAGGACTCTGGTTCAGCGGTCCTCACCGCCACCACTCGCCCGGCAACTAACGCCGCCGGATTCTTCCAATCCCTGGCGGCGTCTCGCCTAAGTGTCGTCGCGAAGCATCCACACGCGGTGCAGCGGCAGACGCGACGTGATTGCTTCTGGAAGTCGCTCGTAGTTGCGCAGCACACCATCGACGATGTCTTTTGAGTCCCAAACCTTCACTCGGAACCGTTGGTGTTTCACTGCGTCGCGAGCGGGCTTGCTGAGGCCAGCCCAGGTTGCGAGGAGGCCAAAATCTGCCCCTTGGGTAACGACAAGCCCGTTCAGCTGTGCAACCACCTCGGAGCCCACTTGCCCGGTTTTCACCTGGACTATCAGTTTTGGTGACTCCAGGCCCAGCAAACCGCGCCCCGCGGTGATGTCGATCCCTCCGTCAGCCCCGGGGGGTGCTTCGTCTGCGTCGAATCCTTCGGCACGAAGAAGCTCAGTGACGAGGTGTGCGAAGCCATGGCCAGAGAACTCTTCGCCGATCCGGGTGATGATCTGGTCGTGCGCAAGCTCAGCGACGTTGGGCAGCAGCTCGGGTTCGTCCACTAGATCTTGGCTGGTCGTCTCCTCCTTGATCCGAGCCGGCCCTCTTGCAACGCCGAGAGCGCCCGGATCGGTTCCGTGGGCGAAGACGTGCTCGAGGCGAGCCACCGCGTTGTTGCGGCTTGGGGAAAAGATGGAGATGGCGCTTCCGAGTGTGTACAGAAGGTCTTGCTTGATGACTGTCCGGGGGACTCGTATCTTCCATTCGACTTCGACGACGTGTCGACAGTTCGGGTCCGCCTCATCGCTGAGGTACCGGTACCCGCTGGTTACCCGGCCCATGGCGAGTTCGCGCGTGGTCTTCATCGGCAACACGAGAAGATCTCCCACCTCGATCCGGCCCCGCAATGCCCACATTTGTCCTGTGTACGAGGCCCGAAGCCCGGCACTTTCCGCGCCAAACACCTCCGCGATCACGCCCTCGACGCCGGCCCGGTCCCTGGCCTGCGTGAGATCGGGAACTTCCCGCCACCCTCCACCCGAAACACCAACCTGTGTCGCCCATTCGTCTCGCTCTCCGTACTTTCCAGAGCGAATAACCCAGGCGCCAGCCATCGTTTCCCCAATCATTGCCTCGAAGCTAACAGGTCATCCGACCTGCTCCATCCATCGCGAAGCTAGCAGGGGTGGCGTATCTCGGACTGCGAACCTCTTTCGGAGGCAAGTCGAGATCTCCAAGGAGCCGATTAGGAGATGTTCAAGAATGGCTCGGTCACTTCTAGGAAGCGGTCGCTTGTCAAGAACATATCCGAGGGTTCTCTTCCGTGACGTCTCGCGCGATTCTGCAAGCAATCATGAGGGCGAGTCACCACGCCGTTCAACTACCCCGCGAAGCCCGTCGCTCACCCTCGTCGAACCCGCGTCGGGTGCCGCCGCGGACGTCACTGAAGTACCGGTTCACGGTGGCTGAGGCCGCCGCGACGCCGGCGGCACCAGCTTCGAACGTCATCGAGCTGTCGGAAGCGAAGCCAAGCGCGGCGCCGGTGAGCACGGCGTCCTGGTTCGCGCCGAGGTAGACGAAGTCCCAGCCGTATGTGGTGGTCTGCTGCCGCACGAGCTTCTTGACGGTGGCGGCCGTCCACTCCTGGCTGGTGTTCTCATGGCCATCGGTGACCACGACGACCTGAACGGTTGCGGGGCGGGCGTGCTCGGGGAGGGCAGCGAGCGTGGAGCCGAAGGTCGTGACGGCGATGCCGACGGCGTCGTGGAGGGCCGTGGCGCCGCGAGGCTCGAGCGCGATTTCGATGGAGCGCGGGTCGGCGAGGGTGTCCAGCTGCTCGATCTCGTTGTCGAACTGGACGACGTCGACGGTCAGGAGGCCGGGCGCCTTCGCCTGCGTCTTGAGCAGGGCGGTGACGCCACCGATCATCTCGTCGCGGATCGAGATCATCGAACCGCTTCGGTCGATGACGAGCAGCAGGGCGGTGTAGTTCGAGTCGGTCATTGGGATCTCCTTGGTGTCTAGGTTTGCTTAGGTTCGAGTGGGTTGAGTGTGGGAAGAGCGTCGGGCATTGATCGGGGTGTCGGGTTTACGCGAGTTTGCGTAAATCACTGACTTGGTTCTACCATGGATTTGCGCGGTTGAGCGTAAATGTCTCGAACAAGCGAATGAACTTGAACGAACGAACGAGGGGGACCGACATGGTGAACATGGATCGCGCCGCAGGGGCACTGGTGGGGATGGCAAGCGGAGACGCGCTCGGCGCCGGCTACGAGTTCGGCGGCCCGCTGCCCGACGGGGCCGTCGTCGACATGATCGGCGGCGGCGCCTTCAACTGGGACCGCGGCGAATGGACCGACGACACCTCGATGGCCGTGCCGATCCTCCGTGAGCTGGCTGCTGGCGAGGGGCTCGACGACGAGGCCACGCTGGGGCGCATCGCCGGAGAGTGGCAGACCTGGGCCGCCACCGCTAAAGACGTCGGATCGCAGACCCGCCAGGTGATGTCGCTGATGAGCGAGCACACCGAGGTGGCCGCGCGCCAGGCGGCGCTGGCTGTCCACACCCGGTCAGGACGCTCGGGCGGTAACGGCTCCCTCATGCGGACCGCGCCAGTCGCCCTCGGCTACCTCGACGACCCTGAGGGCCTCGCACTGGCCGCCCGACGCATCAGCGACCTCACCCACTTCGACGAGGATGCCGGCGACGCGTGCGTTCTGTGGTCGCTCGCGATCCGGGCCGCGATCGTCGAGGGGCGGCTTGTGATTCGTGAGGGTCTCGAGTTCCTGCGCCCGGAGCGCCGTGCACGGTGGGCGGCCCTGCTCGACGAAGCAGAGCGCGAGCATCCCCGCGACTTCGAGAACAACGGCTGGGTCGTCGAGGCGCTGCAGGGGGCGTGGTCGGCGATCACGAACGGCGACTCGCTCGTCGACGTGCTCGAGCGGGCGGTGCGGGGTGGGCGCGACACCGATACGGTCGCTGCGATCGCCGGCGGGTTGGCGGGGGCGTTCTACGGGGTGTCGGCGGTTCCGACGCGGTGGCAGCGCGAGCTGCACGGCTGGCCGGGGTTGCGCTATGCCGACCTCGTGGAGCTTCCGACGCTCGCTGTACGCGGCGGGGTGCCAACGGCGGCCATTGACTACACGAGCTACGGCGACATCACCTCGCTCGCACGCCACCCGTTCGACGAGGGAGTGTGGCTCGGGGGAGTCGGCATCCTGTCGTCGCTGCCCTCCGACGTCGACGCGGTCGTGTCTCTGTGTCGGGTCGCAGGAACTCCCTCCGGCATCAGCCCCGCCGACCACGTGCAGGTCTGGCTCATCGACCAGGTGCAGCCGTCGGCCAACCCCCACCTCGACTTCGTGCTCGCCGAGGCCGCCGATGCCGTGGCTGCGCTGCGGGCCGAGGGGAAGACGGTGCTGCTGCACTGCGCGCAGGGGATGTCCCGGACGCCGGCGGTGGGGGCTGTGTATGCGGTGCGGCATCTGGGGGTGTCGCCGGTCGACGCGTTGGCGGCCGTGGAGGGTGCGTTGCCGCTGGGGAATGTGAATGCGGCTTTTCGTGCGGCTGTGCTCGGGCTTTCGATAGCGGACACCGTCGATGACCGAGTGCGCGGCGACCGTGAAGAACCCTGACGTCAACGGTACGGACGTGGCCACCGCTACGACGTACCAGCCCTGATTGCTTTATGCGCTATTCGGTCAAAGGACGTTCGACCAAGTCGAGACGCGAGCCAAGAGCGATCGCAGGTTTTTCGGGCTACATACGCGCAAGCAGTTCAGTCTTTTTGGCTGTGAACTCTTCTTCGGTCAATATGCCGGCGTCCCGAAGCGAGGCAAGTTTTGAAAGCTGATCAGCGACGTCGATCTGGCTGGGATCGATGGCTTGATTCGTGCCGTCCTGCTTTCGATCTTTGATCAATCCAGAGACAAGGGAGAATGCCTGTTCCGTCAACGTCGGAGGCTCTCCGGTATCGGAGGTCACAACCTCGGTGGCGGTGACATTGGGGACGATCGCTGTGTCTGGCGACCGGAGTTCACCCAGGATGAGTTCGAAGTGTGTGAAGAGTTTGTCGGGAAGCTTGAGAAGCGACTGTTGACCGTCAGCCCAGTCAATACGGACAGTGTGGGGCGGCCGCGTCGTCGTATCGAACGTGGCTGCCACGGCGGCGGATGCCGACTTACTGATAAAGCGAGGCAACACAGCGCCGACAACGGCCTGGCTCACCGCGCTAGCGGCGTTCACCTGTTGGCCCATAACGACCTCTTGCCATTGCGACACGTGCTCAAAGTCGAGCTTCCGGCGTTTGAACCCCGACTGAACCACGATGCCGCTACCAATCGTGGCAACCGAGACGGTCCCATCAACATACGCGCCGCCGACGACCCGCCCACTTGTAACCATGAGGCCACTGTATTCGGGCCTGGCGGCTTAGCAAGGATCGCTAGGTCCCCAATTCGGGATGTGTGATGGCGTTGCACCACGATTCGAAGCCTTGGACTTAGCGTGGACGTATGACCCATTTGGCGGAAGCGAACTTCGATCAGGTCATTCGCTTCGACGACGAGGCCCAGCATTTTGTTGCCAGAGTCGTAGCCGAGTCGGGTTCGCGACTCGTGGAAGTGAACACCCCGAACTCAGCAGCCCTTCGTCACGCTGTCGAACTGCTCTCTGACTTTAAATCGAGTCTCCAATACACCCGCCTCTACCTGGCACTTCTCGCGGCTGAAGATTCGGACGGTGTTATGGGAAGTGCCGTTTGGCAATCGGCCATCGTCTCGTACTGGCGTGGGGTTACATCGGGAGACAGGAAAAGATGGCTTGCACGCTTTGGTGAAGAACCTGGTGATGCCCTGGCCGCCCACGTCCACTTCGGAAATCTTCGCAATAAATTCGTGGCTCATTCGGACAACGCACTCCAGCAGAGCGCTGTCTTCGCCAAACTAGCTCTCTCTGTTCAGGGAAATGCTCGCCTCGATTCTGTTGGCACGACTCACCTCACCGTGAACGCGCCGAATGAGGAAGGAGCGCTCGTTCTGGAACGGCTTTGCGAAATCGTCATTAGCGAGCTCGAAGTGGACATTGCTCACCTGAGCGAGATCGTTACGAGCGAAGTCACCATGATCCGGATAAGTGAGCTTGAGGCGAGGCCGGACCTCGAATTCATAATTCCGAACGCGAATGAGCAGCGAGAATCCCGTCCGCGATGAGGCGCGGCCGTAACCCCGATGTCAGCGGCCCCCACTAGCGTGAGCGACGAGAAAGCCAGCCAGATCCACCCCGGGGAGCCACTTGTACGTCGATACCGCAGGCGACCGCGTCGTCACCAGTCCGTCCGACCTGAGCACGTGGGCGGCCTGCGAGTGGGCCTTCCTCCGCCGGCTCGACGCGAAGCTCGGGCGGATCGACAAGGCGGTCGACGTGCCCGACGCCATGCTCGAACGCACGGCCGCGCTCGGGATCGAGCACGAGGAGCGGTGGCTGGAGACGCTGCGGGGGCAGCTCGGCGCTGACAACATCGCGGAGTTCGCTGACCGGCCGAAGCCGAGCGAGTACGGCGAGGCGGCCGCGGCGGCTCGGGCGGCGATGGAGGCCCGAGTTCCTGCGCTGTATCAGGCCACGTTCTTCGACGGGTGGTTTCTGGGGTTCTCTGACTTCCTGGTGCTGAACGAGGCCGGCGAGTACGAGGTCTACGACACGAAGCTCGCGCGCCACGCCAAGATCTCGGCGCTGCTGCAGCTGGCGGGGTACTCCGAGCAGATCGCTGCCCTGGGCATTCCCGTGGGCGACCGCGTGCACCTCGTGCTCGGCAACGGCACGGTGAGCACGCATGCGCTGGCCGACATCCTGCCGGTGTACCGGGTGCAGCTCGTGCGTCTTCGCGAGGTGCTCGCCGACCGGCTCGCCGCCGACGCGGCGCTCGAGTGGGGCGACCCCCGGTTCGCGGCCTGCGGGCGGTGCGCGCAGTGCTCCGTCGAGGTCGAGGCGTCGCGCGACGTCGTGCTCGTGGCGGGCATGCGGCTCGAGCAGCGCGGTCGCCTGAACGCCGCCGGCATCACCACCATCGACCAGCTCGCACGGTCAACCGGGCCGATCGCGGGCATCTCGACGACGGTGCTCGACCGCATGCGGCGCCAGGCCGCCGCCCAGCTCGCGACCACCGGCCCGGTGCCCGCGGTCGAGGTCATCGCACCGCGCGCCCTCGACGCCATCCCCCTGCCCGACGCCGGCGACATCTTCTTCGACTTCGAGGGCGACCCGCTCTACACCGAAGACAACCGGACCTGGGGGCTCGACTACCTCTTCGGCCTGATCGAGAACGACGAGACCTTCGTCACCTTCTGGGCGCACACGATCGCCGAGGAGCGCACTGCGCTAGAAGACTTTCTCGACTACCTGCGGGAACGCCGCGCGGCGCACCCCGGCATGCACATCTACCACTACGCCTCGTACGAGAAGACGCACCTGCTCTCGCTCGCGGCGCGCCACGGCGTCGGCGAAGACGAGATCGACGAGCTGCTGCGCCAGAACGTGCTCGTCGACCTGTACCCGATCGTGAAGCAGGCGCTCGTCGTCGGGTCGCACAGCTACTCCATCAAGAAGCTCGAACCCCTCTACATGGACACCACGCGCGCCGGCTACGACGTGGCGAATGCCGTCGACAGCATCGCCGCGTACGCCCACGCCATCGACGTCGTGCGATCGGGCGACGCCGTCGAAGGCCAGAGACTGCTCGACCAGGTCGGCGACTACAACCGCTACGACTGCATCTCGACGCTCAAGCTACGCGACTGGCTGCTGACGCTGCGCCCGCCGGTCGAGACAGACGCCGCCCCGGAGCTCGACCTGGCCGAAGCCCCGGTGCCCGCCGAGCCGAACCCCACCTTCGTCTCGCTCATGGCGACGATCGAGGGCATTGACCCGGCCGACCGCACCGCCGACCAGACGGCGATCGCCCTCGCCGCCAGCGCCATCGACTACCACCGCCGCGAAGCCAAGAAGTCGTGGCAGGAGCACTTCAACCGCCTCGAAGCCGACATCGACGACTTCGCCGACGAGAAAGACGTCTTCGTCGTCGAGCGCGCCACGGTCGACGCCGACTGGGCGCCGCCGGTCAAACCCGCGCGCAGCTGGTCGCGCACCCTGCGACTCACGCTCCGCCCCGCACCCGGCAGCCGCCTGTCGGTCGGAGCCAAGCCTCGCGCCCTCTACGACTTCCCGCCGCCACCCGGCCTCAAGACGTCGGGCCCGGCATCGCGCGGCTTCACCGGATCGATCGAGATCATCGACATCGTCGGCACGACCGAGACCACCGTCGAGGCGGTCGTGCTCGAGCGCCTGCCCAAAGACGTCGAGCCCTACGACGACCACCCGGTCGCCCTGACGCCCGGCCCGCCGATCGCGACGAAGATCCTGAGCGACGCCATCGGCGAGTGGGGCGCCACGCTGCTCGAGCACCTCCGAGCGGGCGCAGAGCTGCCGGCCGACCCCGTGCTCGACCTGCTGCGCCGCATCCCGCCGCGCGCGACGATCGCCGGCATCCACGACGATGACACGGTCGAGGCGGTCGTGTCGACGTTGCTGTCGTCCGACCACACCTACCTCGCAATCCAAGGCCCACCAGGAACGGGCAAGACCTACGTCGGCTCCCACGTCATCGCGCGCCTCGTCGCCGCCCACGGCTGGCGCATCGGTGTCGTCGCCCAGTCGCACGCCGCCGTCGAGAACGTGCTCGACGCCGTCGTGAAGGCCGGCCGTGCTGTCGGGCTGAGCCCGGACCGCATCGGCAAGACCCCGAAGGACGCCGAGAAGCACGACTCGGAGTGGATAGCGCTCGTCAAGAAGAGCGGGGAGGGCGAGTTCCTGGGCCGAGAAGGCGGTCTCGTCTTCGGCGGGACGGCGTGGACCTTCGCCGGATCGCTGACGGAGCGGCGCTCGTTCGACCTGCTCGTCGTCGAGGAGGCCGGGCAGTTCTCGCTCGCGCCGACCATCGCCGCCGCGGTCTCGGCCGAGCGCCTGCTGCTGCTCGGCGACCCGCAGCAGCTGCCGCAGGTCAGCCAGGGCACGCACCCCGAGCCGGTCGACGAGTCGGCGCTCGGCTGGCTCGCCGACGGGCGCGACGTGCTGCCGGCGGAGTTCGGGTACTTCCTCGCGCAGACCCGCCGCATGGACCCGGCGCTGTGCGCGCCGGTCTCGGCCCTCTCGTACGCCGGCGAGCTGCGATCGCGCGCCCCGCAGCGACTGCTCGAGGGCATCGAGCCCGGGTTGCACGTCGCCGCGGTCGACCACCTCGGCAACACGACGTCGTCGCCCGAAGAGGCTGCACGCGTCGTGGCCATCGCCCTCGACGCCGTCGGGCGCCGCTGGTTCGACGGCCCCGACGACACCGTCGGCCGTCCGTTGGAGGCGCGCGACGTCATCGTGGTCGCGCCCTACAACGCGCAGGTGCACCTGCTGCGCGACGCTCTCGACGAAGCCGGCCTGCACGAGACGCAGGCCGGAACCGTCGACATGTTCCAGGGCCGTGAAGGCGTCATCGCGATCGTGTCGCTGGCCGCCTCGTCGAGCGCTGACATCGCACGGGGTCTGGAGTTCCTGCTGCAGCCGAACCGCTTGAACGTCGCGATCTCGCGGGCGCAGTGGGCGGCGTTTTTGGTGTGCTCGCCAAGGCTCGCGACCGGGCTGCCGCACTCGCTGGGGGAGCTGGGCTTGCTGAGTCGATTCATTCGGCTGACGTCCGGGGACAGCTAGCGACCACCGCCAGAAAGGTCTGCGATCCGCGCCTCGGCCCGCGTCTGGCTCGCCTCGTCGCCCGACTGCTGATACGCGAAGGCCAGCGTCTTCCAGATGTCGACATCGTCGGGTGCGAGCTCGGACGCCCGCACGAGCTCGGTGGTCGCGTCGTCTACCTTGCCCTGCACGAGAAGCACGCCTCCGAGCCGCTGAGCCACCTCGGAATCGTACGGGTGGTCGTTCGCGAGCCCGCGCAGCGTCGACGCTGCGCCATCGAGATCGCCCGTGTACTGCTCGCCGACGGCGAGTGCCTTACTCGCCAGGAGGTCGCCGGGCGTCGACCGCAGCGCGCGACGGGCCCAGTTCACGGTGAGAGGAGCGGCCGCGGTGTTCCCTGCGTCGGCGGACGCCGCCAACGACTGGGCGGCGATCGACGCGACATCGGCATCCCACGGCCGGAGGCGCGCGGTGGTCTCGAACGAGGAGTCCGCCCGGGCGATATCACCGGCTGCGGCGGCAGTGACGCCGTTTCCAAGCGGGATGTCGGCGACAGCCGCGACCCCCAGGAACGCGCACCACGCGACGACGCCAACGGATCGCAACGCGCCGAGTGGGCGCCGTAGCGCCCGCTTCGGCGCGGGCGCCCGCGCCACCAGGGCTCCGAACAGCAACGCCGGCAGGATGACCGTTCCCGGTGCGGTGAACGTCACCGACCAGCCGACGGCAAGGCCGGACAGAGCCGCGACGGCAGCGGCGAGGACGTCGGCCCGGTCGGGATCGGAGGAGACGGGCGGGCCGTCGGCGGGTGGTCGGGTGGCGGCTGTCCAGTTCCTGCGCGCCGAGACCACACCGAGAACGATCGCGACGAGACCCACGCACACGAGGAGGATGCCGCCGGCGGAGAGGAGTTGCAGGATCCAGTTGTGCGGCGAGTCCAAGGTCGTGGCCGAACCCACGTCGCGCTGCCACTGCGCGCCGTGGACTCGGCTGACGGCGTCGAGGAAGCCGCTCGGCCCCCAGCCGAGGACGGGGCGTTGAGCGATGACAGCCAGGGCCTCGCGCCAGATGAGAAGCCTGTCGGCGGCGGACTCGAAGGCCAGTCCGTCGGTCGAGACGAAACGCGCCCGGGTTGCGGGTAGGGCCAGGGTCGTGGCGACGACGACCGCGAGCATGGCGGCTGACACGACGATGATGGTGCGGCGCTGACGCGGGCTGCCCGCCCGACGAAGCTCGATCACGAGGTGGACGACGACGGTCACCGCTGCCGCCGCCGCCGCACCGCGCGATGCGGACGCGACGATGGTGAACACCGCCGCAGCCAGGGCTGCGACGAGCACGACCCGGCGGCTCGACGAAGTCGGCGCCGGGAGGACGGCACGTGGCGGCGACACCTTGCCGCGCTTCGCGACTGCACGCCCGGGGCAGCCACTGGAGCCCAGGCACGGAGGGTGGGGAGCAGGAGGACGGCCGCGAACACGACGCCCACGAGTCCCTGGTCGCTCGCGTTGCCGAGGAGCGCGCCGGGCCGGTCGGCGGAGCTGCCGAGGGGGCGGAAGCCGATCGTCTCGAGCAGCGACACGAACCCCAGGAGGAGGGACGCGGTCGCGACCCCGGAGACCAGCGTCGCCGACCGGGAGGAGGGCGCTCTCGGGCCCATGATCCGAGTGCCCAGCCAGACCGCGGCGACGTACACCGGCAGCATGACGGCTCCTTCATACCGCGGCCACCGGCCCCAGATCTCGGCCCAGGGTGCTGGTGACAGCACGGCTGCCGTCACGAGCACGACGGCGGCCGCCGCGACCAGCGGAGCGAACCACCGCGGCAGGCGGCCGTCACCGGTTCGCGCGAAGCTCGCCACCGCGCAGGCGGTGGCGAGCACGACCGCCTTGGGGAGGAACCAGCGGTCGAGGGCCCCCGGCAAGAACACGATCGGCGCGAGGCAGGCCACCCACAGCGAGAGGCGCGGGAGCGTGCCCGACGTCACTTCACGGTGACCGATGCGCTGCTCTTGGCGACCTTGCTGTAGCCGGACTTGGCGCCCGAGACGACGACCGTCAGCTTCTTGCCCCGGTCGGTCGCCGTGGGCGTGTAGGTCGACTTGGTGGCCTTGGCGATGGACGTCGATCCGCGTTTCCACTGGTAGGTGAGCGTCACCGGTGCGGGCGACCACGTGCCCGCCTTCGCCGTCAGCTTCTTGCCGACGGCCGCTGTTCCGGTGATCTTCGGCACGGGCGTCGCTGTGAGTGCGCGCGGAGGGGTGAACGAGGCCGAGCTCTGCGATGTGGTCGTGTAGCCCGTGATCTTCGCCGTGACCCTGACCGAGACGGCCTTGCCGCCGTCGGCCGCGACGAGCTTGTGGGTCGCCTTCGTGGCACCGCTGATTGTGGCGCCGTCCCGGAGCCACTGGTAGGTCAGCGTCGCGCTCGAGGGTGAGACGATCGTCACGGCCTTCTGGGTGGCCCCGACCGCGTGGGTTCCGCCCGTCGTCACCGAGGAGATCGTGATCGTGCCCGGCGTGACGGCGTCGGTGGCGGCGCTCGTCTGGCTGATGCTCGTGTAGCCGGACCGTACGCCCTTCACCGTGACGGTGATGGCCTTCCCTGCGTCGGCGCCGAGGAGCGTGTACGTGCTCTTCGTGGCCCCGGAGATCGCGGTGCCGTTCCGCTTCCACTGGTACGTGTACGACGTGGCGGTGGGCGACCAGGTGCCGGGGACGGCGGTGAGCTTGCTGCGCACGGCGGTCGTGCCGGTGATGACGGGAAGCGGGTGGGTCGCGAACTTGGCCAGGGGGCCCGCGACGGTCAGGACGGCGTTGATCCCCTTCGTGGCCGAGGTGCCCACCACCTGTACTGTCTGCGAATCGGCGATCGTACGCGAGTCGTCGTAGTACTCGTCAGTGAACAGCGCCGCCGTCGAGTAGCTGGTGAAGCCGACCTTGTAGGTGCCGGCCGAGAGACCCGGGATGACGTACTTGCCGTCGCCCTCGTACGACGAGCCGCGCGCCAGCGCCTCCCACTTGCCGTCGGAGTCCTGCGCGTAGGCGGTCGAGGTGAAGGTCGCGCGCTTGCCATCGGCGGTCACCGTCCCGGTGATGCTGCCGCCGAGGGGAAGGGCGATGTCGCGCGTTATCTGGCCGGTCCCGGACACGGCGATCTGCTCTGCGTCGGAGCGGTGGACGACGCCGGCGTTGTTCCCGGCAGAGAACTGCGTCACATGCTTGACATCGTTGTACGAGGCACCGAAGCGGAGCGTATAGGTGCCCGCGGGGACGTTCTCGAGCGAGTAGTACCCGTTCTCGTCGGTGTAGGTGAATGCGCCGAAGGGCGGGTGCGACGGGGAGAATGACGCTTTTTCAGAAGAGGGCGCGTCGACGTCGAGCAGCGAGACTTCTGCCATATCGGCGGCGCCTCCCGGGCTGCCCGTGACGTGGCCGGAGATCGTGGCTCCGGGTGACACCGCGGTCACACCCGTGTCGATTGTCTGGCCGGTGGCCACTTCGAAGGCTGTGGCTGCGGCCAGCGAGGAGGTGCCGCCTACGTAGACCGGCGCGATGTCGTCGCCCGAGATCCGGACCCGGTAGGTGCCGGCCGCGAGTCCAGTGATCGTGAACGCGCCGTTCGACTCGACGGAACCGGGGTAGCCGCTGTAGTCGCCGTCGGCGGTGTACGCCTGGGCGTAGCGGGCAGTGGTGCTGGTCGGAGTCGCATGCCCGGTGAGTCTGGCCCCGGCCGCGATCTTCACGTTGCGCGTGAAGCTCGGGGTCGTGGTCGTCAGGTCGAACGAGGGAGAGTGCGTCTCGAGGACGTGCTTGCCGTCGTCCGTGAAGACTGCCACGTAGAAGCCCGTGCCCGCGACCTTGGGGAGCGCGAACGAGTACTTCCCGGTCTTCGAGACCGAGCCGTAGGCGAAGACGGTTCCCGATTCGCCGTACTCCAGGGTGATGGAGGTGTTCGCCGGAACGGCACCGGTGGTCGCATCGCCGATCACACCGCTCACTGTCCGCGTTGCGGTGGCGGCATCAGCTCGCAACCCCGGAGCGATGGACGCCGAGGCCGCGAGGGCAAGCGCAAGAAGGGCGATGGCGAGGCGAGATCGGCGGCGGCCGAGATGCGCGGGAATGATCATGGGTGTCCTTGTCCGGGCGGGGCGTTCCCCACGACGAGCGTCCGAAGTGACGTTCGCTCATGCTAGAGCAGAAGCGATTGATTCTCAGTAAATGCGCCGAACTCGGTCACGGGCGAGCGAACGAATGACCCCGCCCCGTCCTCTACTCGGCCGGCGGCGCGGTGGTCGCCGTCAGACCACGGTCGATGAAGTCGACCATCCAGGCGAAGCTCTCGTCGACGTCGGTCGCCATCTGGAAGCCGCCCGCCATCTCGAGCATCGCGAACCCGTGGAGGCTGCTGCGCAGCATCCGCAGCGCGTGGGTCTCGTCGGCCGGGTCGAGACGGTAGCCCCGCAGGACGGCCGCGAACGAGTCGAGGCCGCGCAGCAGCGCGATCGACAGGGGGTCGTCGGGGCCGGTGGCGCGGGCTCCCACGGTGGCTTCGTACCGGCCCGGGTGGTCTCGGACGAACGCGCGCATCGCGTGGGCCGCCGCGGCGAGGGCGTCGCTGCCCGCACGGCCCTGGGTCGCGTCGCGAACAGCGTCGCTCAGCTCGGTGGCCGCCAGAACGGCGACGCTGTGCACCAGGGCCGCCAGGCCGTCGACGTGCTTGTACAGCGAGGGCGCCTTGACGCCGAGATGCGCGGCGACGACGTTCATGTTCAGCTGCGACAGCCCGATCTCGTCGGCCACGGTGGCCGCGGCTCTGGTCACGACGTCGGCATCCAGGCCCGCTCTAGGCATTGTCGGCCTCCGTACCGACAGGGAGCGTCGACGTCAGGAACGGCAGGAGCAGGTCGAGCAGCTTCTCAGGCGTCTCCGCGTGCGGGTAGTGGCCGGCACCGTCGATGACCGCGATCTGGCCGAGGCCGGTGGCGAGGTCGGCCATGATGCGCTCGCCCTCGGCGCGTGGGTCGGCCCAGTCCGGGTCAGCGCCGCCCTCGACGATGAGCACCGGGCAGCGGACGTCGGCGAGACGAGCGCCGGCGTCGGCGGGGCTCGTCTTCGTCATGGCCCGCAGGACGCCCATCCGCTCGGGGTCGGTGAGCGTCGTCTCGATGCGAGCCCGCTCGATGCTCCAGTCGGCCGGCTTCGTCGGGATGGCGATGTCGAGGTAGCTCATCCAGCCCGTCAGGCTGCCGCTCATCATGACTCTCGCGAGCTGGATCGTTCCTCGGCGGTGGTTCTTGACCCGAAGAAGACCGCCCAGGTCGACCGACTGCGTGCGGGTGAAGGGCGCGAGCTCGACGATCCCCGCGATGAGGTCGGGTGCCGTGGCGGCGGCGATAGTCGCCGCGCCCCCGCTGATCGACTGGCCGACGACGACCGCCGGGCCGCCGAGGTGCCGGACCAGCGCGACGAGGTCACCGGCGATGTCGGTGCGCCCGTACCCGGTCCACCCGGTGCTCGACTCTCCGCACCCGCGGATGTCGACGTTGGCGACCCGGTAGCCGGCCGCGACGAGGGCCGGGACGATGAAGCGGTACGAGTGACGGCTGTCGCCCATGCCGTGGGCGAGCACGACCAGGGGGCCGTGGCCCTGCAGGTCGTAGGCGATGGTCTGGCCATCGATGTCGAGTGTCTCGGTCATGATCTCTCCCAATTGGCTAATTGCGTTAGCCAAAAGCTAGCACGGTTAGCTTCGGCTGTCGAGAGGGTGCTCTGCCTATCGATCGACGATCACCCCTCCGGCGGACGCGAGACGAAATCGCACGCGCCTAGAGTCGCCACTATGATCGTCTGGCTCAACGGAACACACGGTGCAGGAAAGACGACGACCGCCCGCCTGCTGCAGCCGCTGGTGGCCGACTCGCGGATCCTCGACGCCGAGAAGGTCGGCGAGGTGCTGATGGACGTCACGCCCGGGCTCCCGGCGACCGACAACTTCCAGCACTGGGCACCGTGGCGACCGGTGGTCGTCGAGACGGCCCGGCAGGTGCTCGAGTACACGGGTGGCACGCTGATCATGCCGATGACCGTGCTGGTCGAGGAGTACTGGCGCGAGATCAGCTCCGGGCTGGCGTCGCACGGCATCTCGGTCCGGCACTTCGTGCTGCATGCCGATCAGGCGACTCTCAGTGCGCGGATCGAGAACGACCACGAGCTCGGCCCCTCCGTCTTCCGTCGTGCCTACCTCGAGCCCTACGCCGAGGCGGCGCGGACGTGGCTGCACGCCGAGGCCGAGGTCGTCGACACGACCGGCCTCGCGGCCGACATCGTCGCGGCGCGAATCGCTCAGGCGGTTCGCCAGTAGCGGCTCAGGCCGACGCCCTCAGCGCATCGATGGCGAGGTCGGCGAAGCGGCGGGCAGCCGCATCGCGCCGTGACGGCGGCAGTGCGGCGAGCCCGCGCCCGGCGAGCAGCACGAGCATCAGGTCGTTCATCACGAAGTCGGCGCGCAGCTCGCCCGACTCCTGAGCGCGCCGCACCAGCGACGTCAGCAGGTGCAGCAGCTCGCGGCGGTGGGTTGTGAAGTCGGCGGCGTCCGGATACTGGCTCGTGAACGCCTCGACGAACCCGTGGTTGCGCGCGTTCAGCTCGGTGAGCTCCACGATGACCGACTGCAGGCCGCGCCAGGGGGCAGGATCAGCGGCGCCGTCCTCGACGATCGCCCGGCAGGCGCTCAGCTCGTCGGCGAACGCGGCGGCCACCAGGTCGGGCTTGGTCGGAAATCGGCGGTACAGCGTCGCCGGGCCCACCCCGGCGCGCCTCGAGATCTCGCGCATCGGCACCCCCAGGCCCTCCGTCGCGAAGAGCTCGCGCGCCGCGGCGAGCACCCGGTCGCGGTTGCTCTGGGCGTCGCTGCGCAGGAGGTGAGGCAATCCGTCGGTCACGGGTCTCACTTTAGCGAAGTGGACGGGGGCGTCCGCTACGGTCGCACTCGGCGCGGGTGACGCGCAATCAGCAGAAGGAGCACGCAGTGCGGGCAGTGACGATCGAGGAGTACGGGCCGGCGTCGGGGTTGGTCGTGACGGAGCGGCCGGATCCTGCGCCCGAATCAGGTGTCATGCTGATCGCGGTGGAGGCGATCGGCGTCGGGGGAGTCGACGCGGTCATCCGGCGCGGGACGCTCGGTACGGGATTTCCGGTGGGGATGATCCCGGGCAGCGAGGTCGCCGGGACGGTCGTGCAGGTCGGCGACGGCGTGGACGAGCACTGGCTGGGCACGAAGGTGTGGGCGTTTACAGGAATACAGGGCGGCTACGCCGAGCTCGCGGTGGCTGCCGAGCGGGATGTGACCGAGATTCCTGACGGACTCGCCGCGACCGACGCCGTCGCCCTCGGCAGCGCGGGCCCTGTGGCGCACTTCGCCCTCGCGCACGGCCGGTTCGCGCCGGGGGAGTCGGTACTCGTGCGCGGTGCGTCGGGGAGCCTGGGGATCGTGGCCGTGCAACTCGCTGCGCGGGGCGGGGCCGGACGTATCGCCGTGACGACGTCGTCTCAGGAGCGTGGAGAGCGACTGCTCGCCCTGGGCGCGACTGACGTGCTGGATCGGGATGGCCGCGAGTTCGGGACCGGTGACGGCGACACGACCTTCGACGTCCTGATCGACGTGATCGGCGGCGAGGGCCTGCCCGCGTTCTTCGACCGGCTCGCCCCCAACGGCCGCATCGTGTCGATCGGCATCGTCGGCGGCTACCCGCCGGCCGACTTCGGCATGGGGCTGATGCGGCTGTTCCAGCGGTCGCTATCGTTCTCGACGTTCAGCCTCGACACGGTGCCGGTGCCCGAGCGGACTGCGGCGCGGGCGAGTCTTCTCGGGGCGGCGGCACGAGGCGAGATCTCAGCGGTGGTCGACGGGGTGCTGCCGCTCGCCGACGCCGCCGACGCTCACAGCAGGATGGACGCGGGCGGGGTCTTCGGGCGCTACGTGCTCGTGCCCTGAGGCGGGTCGCACACCGGGAGGCGGGTCGCACACCGGAAGGCGGGTGTCACGACAACCGCGAGACGGTTGGCAGCGTCACCCCGCCGTCGACGTCGGCCGCGCCAGCAGCGCCGAAGCGAACACACCCGCGAACAGTCCACCGAGACCGTCGGCCGCGAGGTCGCCGATCGTGTCGACGTAGCCGACGAAGATGCCGGGTGAGATGAACGAGTGCCCGGCCCACTCGAGCATCTCCCATACGGCACCGAGGCCCAACCCGGCGATCGTCGCCACGACGGCGAAGCCGATCCGGTGGTCGCCGACCCCGGGGAGCAGACGCGAACGCTGGGCGATGACGAGGGCCAGAGCCGTGAGGCACCCGGTGAGGGCGAAGTGAATCAGCTTGTCCCACCCGATCACGGTCGTGTACAGCTCGAAGACGTTGCTCCAGGCGGCTGTGAGGCACGCGATGCCGGTCGCCAGATCAAGAGCGCTGCGAACACCGAGGGCTCGCGGAACGATCACTCCGAGCATCGCGAGCGCGAAGACCCCGAGCTGCACCGGACCCCAGCCGATCGTGGCGACGACGATGCTGACGACGGCGAGCCCGCGCACGACGTCGGCGGCGAGAAGACCCGCTGTGGTCGGTCGGCGCAAGAAGGTCTGGCCCGTGGATCGAAGTACGGCGCCACGGCCGCGTGCGTCGGCGTGGCCGCTCACATCGCCCGCCACGTGACGACGGCGTGGACAGGATCGTGATCCGATAAGGCCCATCCGGCGTTGACCCCGGCGGCCGAGACGACCGCCGAAGGGTCGGTCAGAATCCAGTCGAGCCGGCGCCCGTGCGGCTGCGGCGCCCCGTAACGCGAAAACGTGCCTCGGGTCTCGCTGAGGCGGCGCTCGGCGACGTCGAACGCGTCGACGAGGACGCCTCCCGCGGTCAGGGCTCGATGGGGAGCGGAGTCGGCGTCGGCATTGAAGTCGCCCAGGACCACGACGGGGCCCTCGACCGCCTCGACGGACCTCGAGAGCATTCGCGCCGACCTCAGCCGCGACCGCGCCGACAGATGATCGAAGTGGGTGACGAAGACCGTGAGAGGGGAGCCGGAGACTCGGTCGGCCAGGGTCGCCTGGGTGACGATCCGCGGAATCCGGTTGCCGAACGATCTGCTTGCGGCGCGGGTCGGCGTGGCGGAGAGCCACCAGGTGCTGCTGTCCTGCACGACGAATCGCGCGGTGTCGACGAAGAGCACGCAGCGCTCGCCGCGACCGTCGCGCCCGCGCCCGCCCCCGACCGAGGCATAGCTCGAACCGAGCATCTCGCCGATCGCGTCCGCCTGGTCGGGGAGCGCCTCCTGAACTCCCAGGATCCCGGGTCGCTCCCGTCGGAGGAGCGTCTGCATCAGCTGCCGCCGATGCGACCACCGATCGGCCGCGGGAGACGGCCAGAGGCGGGGCATCCGGCGCCGGACGTTGAGGGTCATCAGGTGGACGGCGGGCGGCTTCACTGCCCCGACCAGGGGCTCGTCGTGCGTCACCGAGCGGCCGCGGTCTGGTGCCCCGGGCTGATGTGAAGGAGTTCTCGCTTCAGCACCTCCTCGGTGTCGAGCACCTTGTACCCCTCGCTCTCGAAGAACACGGTGACTCGCCCCTCGTCGTTCGACATGACGGTTCCTGTGCCCCAGGCGTCATGCACGACGGTCGTGTCGGCCGGAAAAGCGTCGCCAGAGGTCTCGACCGCGTCGTTCGAGCTCGCTACCGCGTCGTCCGAGCTCTCGACCTGCTCGACCGATTCGGTCGATCGGTCGCAGTTGTCGCAGTTGCCGCAGCGCTCCGGCGCGTCCTGGCCGAAGTAGCCGAGAAGGTACCGGCGCCGGCACCTCGTGGTCTCGGCGTACCCGCGCATCATCGCGATGCGCGACTTCTCGACTCGTTCCCGGGTCGCTGCGATACCGCGCGCGGCCTCCGCCGCGCCCTTCGGGTCGAAGCCGGCGGCGGCGGCGACCCCCTTCGCCGACTCCGTCACGGCACCGGCTTCGTGGAGGAGGTCGAGCAACCGCGACACGGTCCGGCGCTTCAGCGCGACCTGATCGGCCACGGCGGACCGCCTGACCGGGCCGCCGGCCACGGACACGACCGTGAAGACGTCCCTCAGCTGATCGCGTGGCGGCAGGCCGGAGACGAAGAACGTTCGGAGTGAGAGGTCTTCGGGGCGGTAGTGAAGCGTGGCGGTGGAGGGCTCGCCGTCTCGCCCCGCTCGGCCGATCTCCTGGTAGTACTCGTCGAGCGAGTCCGGGACATCCGCATGGATGACGCTCCGGATGTCGGGCTTGTCGATCCCCAGCCCGAAGGCGCTGGTCGCCACGACGACATCGACTGCGCCCGCCGAGAACCGCTCGTGCGCCTCGCCCCGCTCGGCAGAGCGATGGCCGCCGTGGTAGCCGATGACGGCGAGCTCTGGCCGCGCCTCAGAGATCGATGTCGGGTACGTGCCGGTCTCACGCCGTGTCGCGACATAGACGATCGCGGGCATCTCGGCGGAGGCCAGCTGGTCCTCAACGGCGCGTACCTTCTCGTCGTCGTCCTCGTGGCGCACCACCTCAAGGTGCAGGTTGGGGCGGTCGAATCCGTGACTGAAGAGAGCAGGATCCCGCAATCCCAATCGCTGCCCGATGTCGTCGCGGATCGGCCCCGATCCGGTCGCCGTCAGCGCGAGGACGGGAGGTCGGCCGAGGCGTTCGGCGATCTCACCCAGGTGCAGGTAGTCGGGACGGAAATCGTGGCCCCAGGTCGAGACGCAGTGCGCCTCGTCCACGACGACGAGGGCGACGCCGGCGGTCGACAGGCGCTCGACGGCCTCGTCGTCGGCCAGCTGCTCGGGCGCCACGAACACGTATGTCGCATCGCCCCTCGCGAGGCGCTGCCAGCTCTCCTCGTTCTCGGCCGCTGTGTGCCCCGAATTGATCGAGACGGCGACGGGGGCGTCAGGCTTCTCCGAGAGCCCTGCGACCTGGTCGGCCTGAAGCGCGATCAGCGGCGAGACGACGATCGTCGGTCCGTCCAGCAGCGCTCCCGCCACCTGGTAGATCGCCGACTTGCCGTAGCCGGTCGGCATCACGGCCAGGACGTCGCGACCCTCCAGGATCGCCGTGATCGCCTTCTCCTGGGGCGGCCGCAGGTCGTCCCAGCCGAAGCGGTCGGCGGCTGTCCGTGCGATGTCGTGCGTCAGGGTGGTGCTCATTCGATCCTTCATCCGTGGTTCAGGAATCCATGAGACGACGCGGGTCGACGACACGCTCACGCTTGTCAGTCGATGCGCGGTCGGTTGTACCCCGGTTGCGGCGTAGCGTCGACGCATGAGCACAGAGCCCGCCACCGCAGTCCTCTTCGACATCGACGGAACCCTCGTCAGTTCGAACTTCTTGCATGTCGACGCCTGGAACGCGGCATTCAGCGATCTCGATCTCGCTGTGCCGTCCTGGCGGATCCAGAGCGCCATCGGCGCCGACGGCTCCGAGCTGCTCGAGCAGCTCATTCCCGGCGAATCGGACGAGGTCCGCTCCCGCGCCTCCGAGCTCCACGCGGAGCACTACCAGGGACTCGCACCGCGACTGCAGCTCCTTCCCGGCGCTCGAGACCTGCTTCGTGCGTTGTCCGACCGTGGATGCCGAGTCGTCCTCGCCACCTCGGCACCCCAGCAGGAGCTCGAGATCCTGCTCGAGCTGCTCGACGCCGACGAGTTCGTGTACGCGGTGACGTCGTCTGAGGACGTCGAGACGGCGAAGCCGGCACCCGACATCGTCAGTGTCGCACTCGAGCGGTCCGGCGCCGACACGGATCGGGCGATCATGGTCGGCGACGCCGTCTGGGACTGCAAGGCCGCTGCGGCCGCGGGTCTTGCAGCCATCGCCGTCCGATCGGGCGGGACCGGACGAGCGGAGCTGGTCGAAGCCGGAGCGGTGGCCGTCTACGACGACACGGCGGCCTTGCTGGCCGACATCGACGAGAGCCCCCTCCGGGGTCTGACGGATGCCTCTCGGGGGTGAGGCCCGGCCGTCGACGCTCGGGCTTGCACGGCGACGGCGCTGATCCTGGTGTCCCCGAGTACTCAGCGTCGCGCGGTGTCGCCGGGGCGCTCGCCGAAGCGATCGGCGTAGGCCGCAGAGAATCGACCGAGGTTGCCGAAGCCCCATCTCCGTGCGACGTTCGCGACCTCGCCCGATCGGCCCGCGTCGAGTTCGGCCCGCGCGCGGTCGAGGCGCACACCTCGCAGGTAGGCGTTCGGCGTCGTCTCGAGGACACGGCGGAAGCCCTCCTGAAGAGTGCGAAGACCCAGGCCGGAGGCCGAGGCGATGTCCGTCGTGCTGATGGGCAGGTGCGCGTTGGCGTGGATGAAGTCCACCGCGACCTTCAGGGACGTGTTCTTCGCGACGTGCAGGGACGCGGGGATGTCGCTCCGCCGAGGGGGGAAGAGGCCGAGAAACGCGATCGCGGTGATCCGAGTCATCTCGGCCTGGAGGACGGGGCTCGTCGTGACGTCCGCACCGATGCGGGCCACGAGTCCGATGGTGTTCTTCCAGGCCCGGATCGAGGCGCCCGTCGGAGGGACGGTGTGATCCAGTGTGAGGGGCCCGGGCCCGCGGCCGTACTGCTCGGCGGCGATCGTCTCGAGGTAGGGGCGGTGGAAGTGCACGAGCTGCTGGTGGACGTCGGTGAAGTCGAAGGAGAAGGGCCAGTCGGTGGGGAAGACCATCAGCTGCTCGACGTCGAGAAGGCTCTCGGATCGACCGATGTCGAAACGGCCCGTTCCTGAGACGAGCCAGGAGACGACGTAGTCGTCGCCGGGGGCGATGACGCCGCTGACATGCCCGTCGAACCGGGTCGACCTCAAGGTCATGTCTCTGTCGCCACGAGCGGTGTGCCTGTAGAAGAAGGGGCGCTCGGTGGCTTCGGCCTGAAACGTGTTGCCGTTGTAGCCCGACTGGAAGAGGTCGACGGCCGCGTCGATGTCTCTTCCCTGGGCTTCGATCCGCACCCGCGGATCCGATTCGGACGACACGACTGGATCATGCCACACGCCGCGATCCGAGCCGACGACCCGTCGCTCGGAGCACCTGTCGGTCAGGTGTCGAAGTTCGGCAGCTCGGGAAGGTCGTGGTCGAGCTGGTAGACGGCCATCAGCAGCGCTGCCGCGGACCGCGCCTCGCGCGCCGGTGCGATCGAGCGGGTCAGTGCGGCCGTGACCTGTGCGCCCTCAGCCAGCAGAGCAATGGATGCGCCGACACTCGCGGGCATGCCTGCGCTGATCGTGAGCCGAGTCACCAGCGCGCTGAACACGAGCTTGTGGTGGGCGGCCGAATCGGCCACCCACTGGATGTCGGGGCCGAGCTCCGCGTACACGTTGACGAACGCGCAGCCTTGGAACGTCGGCTCGGCGAACCACGATTCCAGGTACGTGAAGATCGTCAGGATCTTGTCGCGCGGGTCGTCCGGCGCCGCGATGGCGTCGAGCAGATGCCCGGTCCACGTCGTGTGGCGGTGGTCGAGAACCGCCTGGATCAGAGCGTCCTTGCCGTCGAACACCGCATCGAAGTCGGCTCGTGACAGCTCTGCCAGGTCGTCGACGTCATCGATGGTCGTCGAGGTGATCTTTCCGGCGGTGAAGAGCTGATCGGCGCTTCGGATGAGGGCGTCCCGGTGGGAGGCGTCCTCCACGACGGCGGAGGGGTGGGACATGGGGCTCAATCCTGATCGGGGTCAATCCGAACCCTAGACGGTCCGATGCTCGTCCGGTCGTGGACGAGGAGCGCTGGCCGGTCCGCGAAGACGCACCGGCCGTTTTACGCGGATCCGGTCAGGCGACACCAGTCGAGCCCGCGGCCTCTCCTAGGGTCGCAAGTGTCCGGCCTCTGCCGGGCGGCACGGGGCGTAAGCCCTACCAAGGAGACGAGCCCATGAGCAGCATCACCCCCGACGGCGGCCGCCACCTGGCCCTCGGCGAGATCGTCCGCCTCGTCCCGATTCGTAGCGGCTACACCCCGCAGGCACGCACCGGCTTCGTCGCCCCCTCCGCCCTCGCTCGACACGCGGCGGCACTCAGTCTCATCGGCGCCGTCGCCGCTCTCGCCGGAACATCCGCGACAGCCGTCGCGCTCATGCTCGGACTGGGCCGCTGAGCCGAGACAGAACGACAGGCCCGACGATGAACTCCCTCAGCAGCCTCACCCACGAGCAGCTCGTCTCGACCGTCAACCGGGCTCTCGACTCGGACGCCGCGGCCGCCAGCATCTACGAGCGGAATCTGCGGGTGCCCGTCGCGCGGATCGGGGTCTACCCCAAACGACGTCGGCACGATTCCCTCGCGGGACTCCCGGCGAAGACCGAGGCGACGGCCGACGCCGCTCCTGCGTACGATCCCAGTTACGCGGACTTCTTCCGCCACAGCGATCAGATCGCCATCTGACAGCACCCTCGACCGAAAAGCGCCGCACGATGAGTTCTCCCCACACCACCCCGACTTCCGATGCGACCAGCCCGCGTAAAGACCCCATCCCCGAGGGGTTGAAGGTCGGCGCCGGATTCACCGGCCGCGTGATCGTCATCACGGCGGGCCTGGCCCTGGTGGGGCTGCTCGTCTACGAATTCTCCGAGATCGTCATCCCCCTGCTCATCGGGGTGATCCTCTCTGCTCTCCTCCTTCCGCTGGAGGCGTGGCTCCGTCGACGGGGGATCCCCAAGTGGATCTCCATCGTCGTGGCCCTCCTGGTCGTGTTCGGAGTCATCGGCGGGCTGGGACTTCTCGTGACGCAGCAGGTGATCTCCGAGCTGCCCGCCCTCGAGAAGCAGGTCACCACGTCGCTGAAGTCCGCGGAGTCGCTCCTGGCCACGCACCCCTTCGGTCTCACGGAGTCAAAGATCGACGGGTACGTCGCCGACGCCACGACCTGGCTCCAGAGCCACGCCTCCGACATCGGCGCGGGGGCGGCCGCGGCTGGCAGTTCGGCGATCCACCTCTTCGAGGGCGTGTTCATCGTCTTCTTCGTCACCCTGTTCGCCCTCATCGACGGCCGTCACATCTGGGAATGGGTCGTCCGCATCTTCCCGAAGCGCGCCTCGGGCCGCATCCACGCCGCGGGCGACGCCGGCTGGCGCACCCTCACCTCGTTCATCCGCGTGCAGCTGGTCGTGGCCGCCACCGACGCCATCGGCATCGGCGTCGGCGCGTTGATCCTCGGCGTCCCGCTCGCTGTCCCGATCGCGGTCGTCGTGTTCTTCGGCGCCTTCGTCCCGGTGGTCGGAGCCATCGTCGGAGGCATCGCCGCGGTCGGGATCGCCCTCGTCTTCAACGGCTGGGTGCACGCCCTGATCATGCTCGGGATCGTCCTCCTCGTGCAGCAGCTCGAGAGCCACGTGCTGCACCCGCTCCTCACCGGCTCCGCGGTCAAGGTGCACCCCCTCGGCATCGTCCTCGGCGTCATCGCCGGCTCGACCATCGCCGGTGTCGCGGGCGCGTTCTTCGCCGTCCCGTTCATCGCGACCGTCAATGCGATGATCGTCGCCGCCTACCATCACGACTCCGAAGAGCTCACCGGCGCCGGTCACGACCCCGACCCGAAGGCCCGGGAGGTCGACGAACCCGGCGGCGCGCAGGTTCCCTGACAGGTGCCGATGGCGGTCGGGCGGGTGGGCCTGCGTGGCCTCCGCGGTCGAGGGAGGTACCGCCAGCACCTCGCACCCCCGCACGATCGGGTGTTGCGTGTTCGGTAGGGCCAACCGGCCCGGCACCACGCGAAAGGAATCAAATGACCACCTGGCTCATCACCGGATCGTCGACCGGCCTCGGCCGCGCCTTCGCCGAAGAGGCCCTCGCCAAGGGACACAACGTCGTCGTCACCGCTCGCGACAAGGGCACGGTCGCCGACCTCGAATCGACGTATCCCGACACCGCGCTCGCCGTCGCACTCGACGTGACCGACGAGGGCAGCGTCGCCGCCGCGGTCGCCGCCGGAATCGAGCGCTTCGGGCAGATCGACGTGCTGCTGAACAACGCCGGCTACGGCTACCGCGCCGCCGTCGAAGAGGGAGACGACGCCGACGTCGCGAAGCTCTTCGACACGCACATCCACGGCACAGTGCGCACGATCAAGGCCGTCCTGCCGGGCATGCGCGCGCGACGCTCGGGCACCATCGTCAACTTCTCGTCGATCGGGGCGCGGACCACGGGCGCAGGATCCGGCTACTACGGCGCCGCCAAGGCCGCCGTCGAGCAGCTGACCATGGCCCTCCGCACCGAGGTCGCACCGCTCGGCATCACCGCCACGGTGGTCGAGCCGGGCGGCTTCCGCACCGACTTCTCCGGCCGCTCGCTGACGGAGTCGGCCACCCGCATCGCCGACTACGACGAGACCAGCGGCAAGCGCCGCATCGGTGCTGACACGACCCACGGCACCCAGGCGGGCGACCCCGCCAAGGCCGCATCCGTGCTGGTGGAGGCGGTCGACGGCGGCGGGCTGCCGTTCCTGCTCGTGCTGGGGTCCGACGCGGTGCCGATCGTGCGCAAAGCCCTCGCGGCCCTCGAGTCGGACATCGCCGCGTGGGAGGCGAAGAGCGTCACGACCGACGTCGACTAGCCATCTCGCGTCATGACTGAGATGCTCGCCTCCTGGGCCGCCACCGAGCGGATCGCCGAGAAAAGGACCGATGAACACCACCACGTCTGAGACGCCCACGCAGGCGGGCCCGAGATCCGATCGGCTGCCCTGGTTTCCGCTCTCGCTCCTCGCGGCCATCGGGTTCGTCCTCGTCGCCATGGAGACCATGCCGGCCGGGCTGCTGCCGGAGATATCCCGGGGTCTCGGCACGACTCAGGCCGGCGTCGGGCTGTTCGTGAGCGCGTACGCCATCGGAACGGTGATCGTCACCGTCCCGGCCATCACGCTCACGCGCGGATTCCGGCGGAAGCCGCTGCTGCTGACAGCCGTGGCGCTGCTCGTGCTCGCCAACGCGGTGACCGCGCTCTCGCCGTCTCTCGCCCTGTCGCTGGGGTCGCGCTTCGTCGCCGGCTCCATGTCGGGAGTGATCTGGGGCATGTTCGCCACCTACGCGCGACGGATCAGCCCGCCCCGGTTCGCGGGGCTGTCGCTCGCCATCGTCTCGACGGGTGCCCCGCTGGGGTTCGCCCTCGGGACGCCGCTCGGCTCGGCCATCGGCTCCGTGGCCAGCTGGCGCTGGTCGTTCGGCGGGCTCAGCCTCGTCGGCGCGGTCGTGCTCGTGCTGATCCTGGCGTTCGTGCCCGACGCCCCCGGCCAGTCGGCGGCGGTCCGGCTCCCGCTGGCCCAGGTGATCCGCATCCCGGGTATCGTGATCATCCTGGCCGTCATCGTGGCGTGGATGCTCGCGCACAACACCATCTACACGTACATCTCGCCGTACCTCTCGGCGACCTCCACCGGCCTCGCCGCGGGCCTGGTGCTGCTCGTGTACGGGGTGGCCGCGATCGGCGGCGTGGTGATCACCGGGGCTCTGATCGACCGTCGCCCGCGACCGCTGCTCCACATCAGCGTGGGCGCATTCATCGTCGCCGCCCTGCTGCTGCTCCTCGCCCACGACTCGGTCGTCGCTGTGCTCGTCGCGGCGGTCCTCTGGGGTCTCTCCTTCGGCGGCGCAGCCACGCAGGTGCAGGCCGCTCTCACGACGGCGGGCGGGGAGAACGCCGATGTGGCCAGCTCGTTCCTGCCGGTGGCGTTCAACATCGCGATCTTCCTCGCCGGCATCGTGGGAGGCGCCCTCCTCACCGTCGGCGACGGCCTCATCCTGGCCGTCGTCATGCTCGTCTTCGGGGTGGCGGCGCTGGTGCTGACCCTCATCGGGCGGCGAACGGCCTTCCCCGCCTCGCTCTGACGGCACTGCGCCCGCGCCCGCTAGCGTGGTCGGGCGGGCGGACGCCTGCAGAGGGAGCCCCATGACGCAGGAACTCGCAGACCACCTCGACCGCCTCCTCGCCGCCCGCGACCGCGACGACATGTCCCCGACCATCGCCGCCCTCCGTGCGGTGTACGAGGTGCACCCTCGCGACCCACGCGTCCTCTACGAGCTCGCCGGCGCCTACGACACGGCGGGGGAGGAGTCGGCAGCGGTCGGGTTCTACGAGCAGGCCCTCGCGGCCGGACTCTCGGGCGATCTGCTGCGCCGGTGCTACCTCCAGTACGGGAGCACGCTCAGGAATCTCGGCCAGGTCGACGAGTCGCTCGCCGTGTTCGCGCGGGCCCGAGACGAGTTTCCTGACTCGGTGTCTCTCGGCGCCTTCGAGGCGCTGAGCCTGCACGCGGCCGGCCGGAAGGATGCGGCGCTCGCCGGCGTGCTCCGCCTGCTGGCCGACCACGTCGATGCCGGGGATCTCGAGCGGTACAAGTCGGCCCTGCGTGCGAACGCGGAGTACCTGGAGTCGCTGTAGGGCGTCGCCGCCGCGTCAGCGAAAGAGCGCGCTGTAGGCGTTGATCGCGGGCTGCCCGCCGAGGTGCGCGTAGAGCACGGTGCTGTCGCGCGGGATGTCACCCGAGGTCACGAGGTCGATCAGCCCGGCCATCGACTTGCCCTCGTAGACCGGGTCGATGATGACGCCCTCGAGCGAGCCGGTGAGGCGGATCGCCTCGAGGGTGGAGTCGACGGGGATCCCGTAGTAGTCGCCGGCCCAGCCCTCGAGCACGGTGATCTCGTCGTCGCGCAGCTCGCGGCCGAGGTCGATCAGCGACGCCGTGCTGCGGGCGATGCGGGCGACCTGGGCCCGCGTCTCGTCGATCTTCGCCGACGCGTCGATGCCGATCACGCGGCGCGCGCGTTCCTGCCCCGCGAAGCCGGCGATCATGCCGGCGTGCGTCGAGCCTGTGACGCTGCAGACCACGATGGTGTCGAAGAAGACGCCGAGCTCGCGCTCCTGCTGCTCGACCTCGGACGCCCAGTTGGCGAAGCCGAGGCCGCCGAGACGGTGGTCCGAGGCGCCGGCGGGGATCGCGTAGGGCCTGCCGCCCCGCTCGCGTACGTCGTCGAGGGCTCGTTCCCAGCTGCTCTTGAAGCCGATCCCGAATCCGGCCGGATCAAGCCTGACCTCGGCCCCCATGATCCTCGAGAGCATGATGTTGCCGACGCGGTCGTTCACCGAGTCGGGCCAGTCGACCCAGTTCTCCTGAACGAGCACCGCCTTCATGCCGAGCTTCGCCGCCACCGCCGCGACCTGGCGGGTGTGGTTCGACTGCACGCCGCCGATCGAGACGAGGGTGTCGGCGCCGGAGGCGATGGCGTCGGGCACGAGGTACTCGAGCTTGCGTGTCTTGTTGCCGCCGTAGGCGAGGCCCGAGTTGACGTCTTCGCGCTTCGCCCAGATGCTCGCGCCGCCGAGGTGCTCGGTGAGGCGCGTCAGCGGGTGCACGGGCGAGGGGCCGAAGGTGAGCGGGTACCGTTCGAAGTCTGCGAGAGCCATACGGCGACACTAGGAGTGAGCCGTTGTGCGGGACCAGCACTCTCTTCCGCATACGCTGTTCGGATGAACCGCACAAGGCCGACGCTCGATCCGCAACGACTCCGCCTCATCGAGTCGTTCGCCCGCCTCGGCACGGTGCGCGCCGTCGCCGACGAGCACCGCCTCAGCCCGTCCAGCGTGTCGCAGCAGTTCGCCGTCCTCGAGCGCGAGGCGGGTGCGGTCCTGTTCGAGAGATCAGGGCGCAGGATCCGCCTCACCCCGCTCGGCGAGCTCCTCGTCGTCCGGGCTCGCGAGCTGCTCGACCGGCTGGAGTCGATCGCCGTCGAGGTCGGCGAGGCCCGCGGCGTCGTCTCAGGACACGTGCGGCTCGCCGGGTTCGCCAGCTCGGTCGTTCCGCTGCTCGCCACCGCCCGCTCGGCCGTCGTCGCGGCGCATCCGGCCCTGCGGGTCGAGCTCGTCGAGCTCGAGCCGCACGAGAGCGTCGCCGCCCTGCAGCGGGGCGAGTGCGATGTCGCGGTCACGTTCGATCAGGAGGACGGCTCGTTCCGGCCCGACCCGGGCGTCGTGCTGCTGCCGCTCGGCAGCGACCCGCTCATGATCGTGCTGCCAGGCGGTGCACCGAGGAGCGTGAGCGGACTCGTCGAGCTACGCGACGAGGCGTGGGTGCTCGACCGGGAGGGCAGCTTCCTGGGCGAGCTGGTCCCGCGCCTCTGCCGCCGGGCCGGCTTCGAGCCGACCGTCGCCGCGCGCTTCTCGACGTTCGACCTGGTCGCCGGTCACGTCGCCGCCGGTCATGGTGTGGCCGTGCTTCCCGAGCTCGCCGTACGGCACCGCTCCGACGTCGTCACGGTGCCCCTCGACGGGCACGGCCACCGCCGCGTCTCGATCGCGGTCCGCCGCGGGAGCGCCGGCAGCGGCATGGCGAAGGCGCTCGTCGCGGCCCTGCGCGGGGCGGCTGCCGGTGTCCTGACTCCGCCCGCTTAGGCTGCGCGCAAGGAAGCGTCGGGCAAGGTGGTCGCATGCGAATCCTTGTAGTCGACGACGAGAAGCGCCTGGCCGACGGAGTGCGGCGCGCGCTGATGGCCGAGGGCTTCGCGGTCGACGTCGCCCACGACGGGGTCGACGGCCTCTGGTTCGCGCGCGAGAACACCTACGACGCGATCCTGCTCGACCTCATGATGCCGAAGATGAGCGGCTGGGCCGTGTGCCGGGCGCTGCGCGACGAGCAGAACTGGACGCCCGTGCTCATGCTGACCGCCAAGGACGGCGAGTGGGATCAGGTCGAGGCTCTCGATGCCGGCGCCGACGACTACGTCACGAAGCCGTTCTCGTTCCCCGTCCTCGTGGCTCGGATCCGCGCGCTCGCCCGGCGGGGTGCGCCGGCGCGTCCGGTCGTCCACGAGATCGGCGACCTCCGGGTCGATCCGGGCCGCCGCCGTGCCCACCGGGGTGACGACGAGATCGACCTGACGAGCCGCGAGTTCGCCGTGCTCGAGTTCCTCGCCCGCAATGCCGGCCACGTCGTGTCGAAGCGCCAGATCGTGGCCGGCGTGTGGGACGACGACTTCGACGGCGATCCGTCGATCGTCGAGGTGTACGTCGCGCACCTGCGACGCAAGCTCGACCGTCCGTACGGCACCGTGACCATCGAGACGGTCCGCGGCGCCGGCTACCGACTCGGCACGGGCGATGAGTGACGTCGCGCGCCGACGGCGCTCCATCCGAACGCGCGCCACGGCCTGGGTCGCTCTCATCGCGCTCGTCGTCGGCGCCCTCGGTGCGGCCGCGTTCGTGGTCGTCCTCCGCCACTCGCTGCACGACGGCGTCAGGTCGGCGGCCGAGCAGACCCTCAGCACCATCTCCAGCCGCGTCGAGACCGAAGGGGCGGGCGTCGTGACCGGTCAGGACGACGACCTGCTCGTGCAGCTCCAGACCGACAGCGGCTCCGTGGTGGCTCATGGCGACGACGCGGGCGGCTCGACGCTGTCGACCGACGACGGCGCCATCGTCGTCCGCGACGACGAGCGCTGGCTGCTCGTCTCCGACGACGTCGACGCGGCAGGCATCGACGACGCGATCCTCGTCGTCGGCGCATCCCTCGACGATGCCGACGACGCCGTCTCCACCGTGATCCAGCTCCTTGTGATCGTGGTCCCGATCGTGGTCGTGGCCATGGCGATCCTGACCTGGATCGTCGTCGGCCGGGCGCTGCGCCCCGTGGAGCGGATACGGCTCGACGCCGAGGCCATCCGCGGTGCGGGGCTCCACGACCGCGTCGTCGAACCCGGAACCGGCGACGAGGTCGACCGCCTCGCCCGCACCCTCAACGGCATGCTCGGCCGCCTCGACGCAGCCCAGTCGGCGCAGCAGCGCTTCGTCTCCGACGCCTCGCACGAACTCCGCTCGCCCCTCGCGACCGTGCGCCAGCACGCCGAGCTCGCACGGCTCTACCCCGACGAGACGAGCCTCAGCGAGCTGGCCGACGTCGTGCTCTCGGAAGGCACCCGGCAGCAGGAACTCGTCGACTCTCTCCTCCTCCTGAGCAGGCTCGACGAGATCGCGCCCAGCACCCGTTCGGCGGTGGACCTCGACGACGTCGTCCTCGCCGAGGCGTCGCGGGTCCGGGCCCTGGGGCGAGTGGCCGTCGACAGCTCCCAGGTCGCAGCCGTCCGGGTGACGGGCGACGAGCGCCTGCTCACGATGGCCGTCCGCAACCTCGTCGACAACGCGGCGCGCCACGCCGGGAGCCGGGTGCGTGTCAGCACGGCGCTCGCCGGCGACACCGTGATGCTCATCGTCGACGACGACGGCGCCGGTATCCCCGAGGCCGACCGCGAGCGGGTGTTCGACCGGTTCGTCCGCCTCGACGAGGGCCGCGACCGCGACTCGGGCGGGTCGGGGCTGGGCCTGGCGATCGTCGAGTCGGTCGTGCGATCGCACGGGGGGACGGTCGCGGTCGAGACCGCCGACGGGGGCGGGGCGCGGTTCGTCGTGCGAGTTCCTGCCGCTTAGGCTCCGCTTAAGCATCGCCCCGGCACTCTGGACGCATGTTCACCACGAAGAAGCCCCAGACCATCGCCCTCGCCGTCGCCCTTCCCCTGGTCGGCGCTCTCGCCCTCGCCGGCTGCTCGACCTCCACCGCCGATCAGGGCGCAGGCTCGGGGAGCTCGCCGACCACCGCGGCCTCGGCTCCTGCCACGACCTCGTCGCCCGCACCCGGGGCTACGTCGAGCGCCTCGGACGCCGGGGCCCTGACGACGGCTGCGAAGACCGCCCTGGCCGCGGTCTCCGGGGGGTCGATCCTGTCGATCGAGCAGGAGGCCGGCGCGACGTCGTGGGAGATCCTGGTCGCGACGTCAGACGGAGCCGAGCAGGAGGTCCACACGGGCGCGGATGGCACCTCGATTACCGCCGGTCCCGCGAAGAAGCCGACGGACGCCGAGGACCTCGCCGAGAACAAGGCGTTCGTCGCCGCCTCGGGCATCGGCTACGCGAAGGCCGCGTCGACGATGACGGCCACCGTGGCAGGCACGGTCGTCGAGCTCGGTCTGGACGACCACCTCGGGAAGACCGTCTGGGAGGGCGACGTCGTCGACGCGGCCGGCGCCAAGCACAGCATCCGTCTCGACAGCAGCACCGGCGCCGTCGTCACGAACACCGTCGACAGCGACGACTGAGTTCGGGTAGAACAGTGTCCCGCGCCGATTTCTCGAGCGCGATTTCTCGATCATGGCACGACGAGATGCCACACCAGAACAGGAAACCCGACGTGAGCAAGGACGACCACCAGAACATGCTCACGGTCGTGGGCTATATCGCCCGACACTCGAAGCAGCGGCCCTCCGGTGACGTGACGGACACCAGGTGGCGCTACTTGCTGATGAGCTGAGGCAACGACCCCGACAAGGGCGAATGAGCTCGATTGTGCTCGTGCTCGCCTAGTCTTTCGTCTGCGGGTCCACAACGCTGGAGACCCCGCCGGACGAGCCAGGGGAGTGATCAATGACGAGCGGCCCCGTCGCCCGCGACAAGCTGTTGCGCAACGCCGAGCGGTACATCCTGCGTCACGGCCTCCTCGACCTGACCCTGACGGCACTCGCCGAGGGCATCGGGTCGAACAGGCGCATGCTCCTCTATCACTTCTCGTCGCTCGACGAGCTCGTCCGGGAAGCGGTGGGCGACATCATCGCGCGTCGGGAGCTCACCACCCGCCTCATCGATATCCTCGATGGCGACGGCGCTCTCGTCGATCGCCTCGACGCCGCCTGGGCGCACATCGCCGACCCCGCGCAGGAGTCGTGGCATCGCCTGTACTTCGCCCAGCTGGGGCGCGCGATCGAAGACCCGTCGACCTACGAGGCGTTTCTCGACCAGAGCAAAATGAGGATGACTTCCCTGCTCGTGGACGCCGTGGCCGGCGCGGGCATCCCCGAGCCCGAGCCCGTCGCGCGGTCGCTCTCGGCCCTCTGGAGCGGCCTGCAGATCGCTTTGCTCAGCGGTGCGGGTCGAGGCGACCTTGCCGAAGCCCATCATGCGGCGGCTGTGGCGCTGCTCGGCGGAGTCCCGGCGAGGCGATAGACACGCGCCATTAATGAACTCTATAGTTCATAAATGACCGACTCCGCATCCAGCACACCCGCGCCCTTCGTCATCGGGTTCTTCGAGCACATGAATCCGAACGGCATGACGGGTGCCACTTGGCGCCACCCTGACAACCGCGGCTCGGACTACCTCGACCTCGAGTACTGGATGTCGCTTGCCCGGCGTCTCGACGAGGCGCACGCCGACTTCCTCTTCTTCGCCGACAGCTACGGCAGCCCGGCCGTCGATGGCGTCGTGCCCGACACGGCGATCCGAATGGGCGACCACATCCCGGCCGCCGACCCGTTCGCCGTTGTACCGGCCATCTTCGCGGTCACGAAGCACCTGCCGGTCGTGGTGACGGCATCGACGATCTTCGAGGAGCCGTACGCGAATGCCCGCCGCTTCGCCACGCTCGACCACATCTCGAAGGGCCGGATCGGCTGGAACGTCGTGACCTCGGCCGGGGCGCAGGCCGCCGCGGACTCGTTCGGTCGCGACCTCGTCCCGCACGACGAGCGCTATGATCGCGCCGACGACTACCTCGCCCTCAGCTACCGGCTTTTCGAGGGGAGCTGGGAGGCGGATGCGGTGCCGAAAGACCGGGTGTCGGGCACGTATGCGGATCCTGCGAAGGTGCACTCCGTCCGCTACGACGGACCGTTCTTCCGCTCCAAAGGAGTGTTCTCGGTCGAGCCGTCGCCCCAGCGCGTGCCGTTCGTCTTCCAAGCGGGGAGCTCGGGGCGAGGTCGCGAGTTCGCCGCCACCCACGCGGAGTGCGTCTTCTTGCAGGGGACGACCGTCGAGGGTGACGCGGCCTCGGTCGCGGACATCCGAGAGCGGGCCGACGCAGCTGGCCGCGACGGAAGCGCGATCCAAATTCTCGTCGGCCTCACCGTGATTATCGGCGACACCCCCGACGAGGCCCGCGCGAAGTACGAGGAGTTCGCTTCGTTCCACTCGGAGGAGATCGCCGCGTCGCAGTTCTCGCACTACTCGGGAGTCGACCTCCTCGCGCTCGATCCCGACCAGCCGATCCCGGCAGGCAACGACGAGCTGAGCCAGTCAAACGTGCGCCGTTTCGACGGATGGACGGTGCGCGAGATCCTGAACGAGCTGAAGACCCGAGGCGTTCGCGGCATGATCCTCGTCGGCACCGCCGCGGAGGTCGCCGACCGTATGGAGCAGTACGCGAACGACACCGGAGTCGACGGATTCCTGATGGAGACGTACACGAACCCTGGAACCTACGACGAGATCCTCGACCAGCTGCTGCCCGAGCTGCGCACTCGCGGACGGGCGCCTCTGCCGTTCACCACGTCGACGCTCCGCGAGCGATTCCAAGGTCACGGAAAGCGTCTCGTCTCCGACTCGCATCCGGCATCGGCTCACCGGGTCGGGAGAATCTAGCCTCTGGAGTCGATCAGGGGGAGGCCGGCCTGCGCCCGACCGACGACTGGAACCTGACGAGGTAGCCGTCGGGATCCTGCACCAGGAACTGCCGGACACCGGCGTCCTCGTCGCCGACGCGGTACCACCTCGTCTCGGGCTCCAGGAACAGCTCGACGTCGGCGCGGTTCAGGGCTTCGGCCAGGGCGCCGGCGTCGGGGACGGTGATCTGGAAGTTGATGCCCCTGCCGAGTGGGGCCTCGAGGGCGCCGGTGACCCAGTTTCGGCCGACGCCTATCTGCTCCAGCATGAGGTGCGCGGAGCCGAGTGCGATGTACGCGAACCGCTCGGCCGGCCGCGAGTACCTGATGTCGAAGCCGAAAAGGTCGCACCAGAACCGGAGGCTCCGATCAAGGTCGGTGACGAGCAGCTCGGGGACGAGCGCGGGGTCGAGGGTGTCCGTCACGCTGTCATCGTCTCACCGACCGCGTGGCGGGCGGGCCCTAGGCGGACACCGCGACGAGCGGAGCGAGCGTGATGGCGAGGCTGATGAGCAGCGGCGGCACGAAGAGGACAGCGCCGCGGCGCCTGCGGCCGGCGAAGGCCAGGAGCGCTGAGATGACGACGAGCACAGCCCAGACGCTGCCAGTGACGATGCCGAGGGCGACCGCCGCCGACTCCTCGCCTCGATCTGCGGGGACGAGGATCGCGAGAAGCACGAGCCAGCCGACTGGTCCCGCGCAGAGGAGGGCGAGGACGCTGGCGACGGCACTCGGCCAGCCCGGCGGCCTTCGTGCGGGCACCGATACGGGGCTGCCGGCGACGTCTGCTGTGTGCATGCGTCCACTCTCGCCGTGGGGCCGCCGAGGGGAGTCCTTCGTCAGGGGTGAGTGCTCTCCCTCGCGCGGATAATTCGACAACGCGTCGCTTCGGGCGAACGCAGATCGGAGTAGCTCGCCGACAGATACCGCACCGACCGGACGAACACCGCACGAGACGGCGCAGTGTTCGCCCAGAGCGAACAAAATCGGACCGATCTGGCGTCGTGCGATGCGGTGATTTTCGGCGGTTTTGAGACGATTGAGCACGCCTCAACGGATGGATCAGGTCTCTGAGTCGAGGGCGGGAGCCTCACCAGCTCCCGCCCTGTCTGTCTTCCACGGTCGGCCTCCTTGCCCCGTCACCGGTGCAGTGTCTCCCGCGGAGACTCGTCGTACGGTGTCGCCTCGCGTGGGGTCGCCCGCGACGAGGGCGGCGTGCGCGCCCGCGATCCGCGCGGCCCGGACGTATTGCATCGGCGATTGACCCCGCTCGCGATGGAACGCCTGCAGCAGACCGTGCTCCGAGAGGCGGGCTGCCGACGCGATGTCCTGCACGGTGAGAGGGGACTGCACGTGGTCGTCGACGTAGGCGACCGCGCGGCGGCGCTGCCGCGGGCCTTGCGGACGGGGGCAGCAACGAGGCCGAACCCGTTGATCGCGCTGACGATGAGATAGCGGGCCGACTCCCGGCGCACCAGGTCGTTCTCGTACATGTCGCGTCTGCCGAGCACGCCCCGCCGGTAGCTGGTGATCGTCTGGTGCCACAGCCAGGCGTTCGCCGCATCGACAGGGGCGACGGCCCCCTCGATCAGGTTGACCTCATCGACATCAAAGACCTGTCTCGCCGTCTCGTGCATGAGGTCGGACGAGAACGAGCACGTCGACACGTCGGCATGATCGATGGTGAATCTCATCGCCTGCCCCGGAGGCATCACGAGCGAGCCGCCTGCCTCGACGAAGCGCCCGGACCCCCAGGGGTCGTAGCGGTAGGTCCCGGCGTGGAGCTCGACAAACATGAACTCGTCCATCGGATCGAGATCGATCGTGAACTCGGCGCCGAGATGCCATACCCGCCGCGACTCCCGGGAGTCGAGGCGCCATGCGCGCGTGGCGGCGGTGGGCGACACCGGAGACGCACGCCGACACCGGATATCGCCGGTGTCGGGCGGCGAAAGCGGTGTCGCCGAGGCGGGGCGCGGCCCAGAGGAGAGGCCGGACGCCATGGCGCCACGCCGGCGGCCCGGCACGGGGGTAGGAATGACGATATGAAGCCCGAAGACGACGCAGCCGCACCGTTCGTGCTGCCAGAGGGCATGACAGGGCGGGCCAGCCCCGCCAAGGCCGCCGACGGCGACGCCCCGGTGCTCGCCTACATCGAGAGCCTTCCGCAACCGCAGCACGGCGTCGCCGAGGCGGTGGACGCGCTGGCGGCCTCGACCCTGCCCGGCCTCCACCGGTCGGTGAAGTGGGGCATGGCGTACTACGGCGTCGGCGACGGCTGGTGCTTCAGCAGCGGCGGGTTCGCGGGCCACGTCAAGCTCATGTTCATGAACGCGGCGATGGTGCTCGATCCTGTTCCGCCAGTGACCCCGACCGGGATGGGCAAGGCGACGCGCGGAGTGGAGCTGCGGACCCTCGCCGATCTCGACGAGGTGCAGGTCGCCGAGTGGATGCGGCAGGTGTCGGCGGTGCCGGGGGTCGGGGGCACGCGCAGACGGTGAGCCGCCCGCCGGCGCCGTGACGCAGTAGCCTCAGCGAGTCGAAGGGTTCTACTTGCTGTCAATCGTCTATTCCAGCGTCGCCACCACCGAGTTCACGGACGCTGATCTCGCCGTCCTCCTGATGAACAGCCGATCGAACAACAAGCGGCTCGGCCTCACAGGGCTTCTGCTCTACCGCGACGGGTACTTCCTCCAGCTGATCGAAGGGCCCCTCGACGTCGTCCGCGAACGCATGGCGATCATCCAGGCCGACCCCCGCCACGGTCAGGTCGAGACGCAGCTCGAGGAGATCCTGCCCGAGAGACGGTTCCCCGAGTGGACGATGGCGTACCGCCCCGTCACCGACACGATGGCCGACGAGATCCCCGGCTACCGCACCGCCTTCGACGACATCTCGGGCAACGGCTCCGCGCGCGGCGGCACGTCGCTCGCCCTGAGTCAGCTCATCGGCTGGTTCGCCGAGAACCCGCCCGCGTCGGGCGGCGCCTCCTGAGAACGAAGCGATTCGCAGGAACTGTCAAGACCCTCATCCCCGGCCGCGTTTACCCGTAGCGTCGACGTGGCCGACGACGACCGTTCGTCTGGTGATCCTGGCCGGCTTCGCCTGATTCGAAGCCGGCCAGGTAGACGAGAGGACGCTGTGCAGCGAATCACCTATGCGTCCGGCTCCATCGTGACGGGGGACCGCATCGCCGACGCGATCGGCCGCTACGCGCAGGCGCTCGCGCTGAACGAGAAGTCCGACCTGGTCTCGTTCCCGATCGTTCTCGCGTCGGGCCTGACGGCGACCGCGAAGATCCTGATCGGCCCTGCGAGTCAGCTCCTGATGGTCCCCGAGCCCAGCGACTACGACGACGTCGAGGATGCCGGCGTAGTGGCCGACATCGAGCGCCTGACCGCCGCACTGGGCATGCCACGACCCCTGACGGAAGACGACCCCGAGATCGACGATGCGTACCCGACCGACTACTAGGCGATGCCCCGAACAGCGACAGCCTGTGCAACCATGAGGGCCTGCAGCGTGCGAGCGGGTCGCACTCCGTGCGACCCTCGCCAGCGGGATGAAGGTGCCTCATGGGCAATCTGACGTACGGCCAGGCGCTGAGCGTCGAATTCGACGACAGGACCCTGGGGCATCTCCAGGTCGTGATCGGCTCGAAGCTCAGGCGGAACGAGTCGTTCTACTTCTCGTGGAAAGACGACCAGCGCGTCGGCGATGGCCGGACGACCATCTGGGTGCATCCGACGATCTCTCTCGTCTTCAAGTTCTACGGCTCGCGGATGCCCGGGCTGAACCGCGAGTGGCTGGGCCTCCTCGAGCAGTCCGCCAACGCTCCGCACGGCCTGCAGGTGCTTCCCGAGCCGCATGGCCCCGCCGGCGATGCTCCGGCCGCTCGATGAAGCGCGTATCGATCACCTACGGCGGGGTCGACTACACCGTGGCAGACGTCGATCTCGATGACGTGAAGGCCCAGATCGCCAGAGCCGTCAGCGCGAGGGAGCCGTTCTGGCTCCGGGTCAACCACGGCGAGGGATCGTATCGTGCCACTGACCTCCTCATCGCGCCGGGGGTAGCCATCGCGGTGACGGGCGTCGACGCCGACTGAGGAGGCGGTCGCGACGGCCGCGACGTCGATAGGGTCGGAGGTCGGCGGTCTCGCCACAGGGCGCGCTCCGACCGGCCGGAGCACAAGCCCGCTTTCTCGCCGGAGGAGAACCCCGTGCGAATTCACTCCGCCTTCCGTCTCGGCCTCGTGGGCGGCCTCGGCGTCCTGACCGCCATCGTCATCGGCACGGCCCTGGGCCACCTGACCACGGTCATCACGTACATCGGCATCGCGCTCTTCCTCGCCCTCGGGCTCGACCCGCTCGTCGTCTGGCTCGAACGCCGGAAGCTGTCGCGACCCCTCGCCGTGACCATCGTCACGGTAGGGGTCCTCATCGCGCTCGCCGGAATCGTCTTCGCCATCGTCCCGACCGTGATCTCGCAGACGAGCACGCTCATCGGCAACCTCGCGAGCTACGTGCAGAACACGACCTCCCAGGGCATCATCGACAGCATCCAGGAGCTCGTGCCGAAATCGACCCTCGACATCCAGTCGCTCGTCGACAGCGGGGTGTCGTTCGTCACGGATCCGAAGAACCTGGCGACCATCGGCGGCGGCCTGCTGGCCGTCGGCGCCGCGATCGGCAACGGAGTCGCCGGAACCATCGCCGTCATCATCCTGACCCTGTACTTCATGGCGTCGCTGCGGAGCATGAAGCGGGGCCTGTACGCGCTGGTGCCCGCCTCCGGGCGACCGGAGTTCAGTCGCCTCGCCGAGGAGATCAGCGAGTCGGTCGGGCGCTACGTGCTCGGCCAGGTCGCCCTGGCGCTCCTGAACGGCGTGTGCAGCTTCATCATCCTCAGCATCACAGGTGCCCAGCTGCCCGCCTTCTTCGCATTCGTCGCCTTCGTCGGCGCCCTCATCCCGCTGGTCGGCACCGTCTCCGCGGCCGCCGTCATCGTGCTCGCCCAGCTCGCCCTGCTGCCCACGCACCCGTCGACCTGGATCGTGCTCGGCATCTGGTACCTCGTCTACATGCAGGTCGAGGCGTACCTCCTGGCGCCGCGGGTCATGCGTCGGGCCGTGCACGTGCCGGGCGCCATGGTGGTCATCGCCGCGCTCGTCGGCGGAACGCTCCTCGGAGTGCTCGGAGCGCTCATCGCGGTGCCGGTAGCGGCGGCGGCGATGCTGATCCTGCGCGAGGTCGTCGTACCCCGGCAGAACCTGAAGTAGGCCGCGCACACGGGCTGCGCGTAGGTTTCAGAAATGCCTCACGATGACGAGCGATGGCTCGTCATCGGCGGGCGACGGTGGCGTCGCACCGACCCCCAACTGCCCGACGAGGTCGTCCACGACCTCAAGCGTCACCTCGGCCGGGCCCGGTCGGCCGTCGGCGTGGCCAAGAGGGCGGGCGAGTCCGAAGCGGAGCGGGAGGCGCGGGATCGCGTCGGCCTGGCCAAGCACGGCCTCGGAGAGCGCGGACCGTACTGGTGGGACGAACCGGTCGGCGACCGTGTCGAGCGTGCCCGGCAGGCGCTCGCCGAGCTGAACGAGCGCGATCCGCTGTGAGCGGGAGAGCTCTGTCCTGATCGCAGACGTGACGTTGCGGCTGGGCTAGGAGTCGGCCGGCTCGTCGTCGGGCGGCTCGTACCGGTGCCGCAGGATCGCCCACGAGACGGCTGTCGCTGCTCCCACGAGTGCGCCGACGTCGAAGACCTTCTGCGCGTCGTGCTCGTGAAGCGCGAACATCACGATCGCCGCGACGGCGAGGGCCAGGGCCACGACGCCGCCGAGCACGCGCCACCACGGGTGGAGGTTCGGAATGCGTCTCTTCGCAGCCATGACGGGCAAGCTACACCTGCTCGGGGTCAGGCGGAACGAGTTCGGCAGAAGGCCCGCCGGGCGTTCGTCTGGCCCGTGCGGTTGAGTCGAGGGATGGACGCTCACGTTTTCGCCCTGGTGTGGGGGCCTCTCGCCATCGTGTTCGAGGTGTGCTTCATCCTCTTCCGCGGGCACATCTCTCGCGCGGCTCGAGCTCAGCGCGAGCGGCGCGGCATCCGGGTCGGCCCGAACACGCAGTCGCCGGCGCTCATGGCGGTCGGCGGTGCGGTGTTCATCGCCGTCGGGATCTTCGTGCTGGTCGGGGTGTCGACGGGGCTGCTGGGCTAGCGGGCGGTCCGTCGGTCGGTCGGTCGGCTCGCCGAGCGGCGCCGCGCCGCGCCGCGGGCGACGGCCTGACACCGGAATCGCCGGAGGACACCAGATATCGCCGGTGTCGTGGGGCGAAAGCGGTGTCGTGGGGTGAAAGCGGTGTCGTGGGGTGACAAAAATGTCGTCGGGCGCGAGCGCGGGGGTCAGGCGGCGGGCGCGCGCCGGAAGAGGCGCGCGGGCTTGCCGACCGAGCCCTCGGAGACGTCGTCTGTGGGGGCCAGCTGCGGCTGCATCAGGCGGCGGAACGAGTCCGGCAGGAGACGGCGGCTGGCCACCGCCTCGTGGAGGCGGCGCAGCGAGCTGAGGGTGAACGGCTCCGGCAGCAGGCCCCCCGGGTCGGGGCGCTCGGCGTACTCGGCGCGGAGCTCGGCGACGGCCGCGGCGATGATCTGCGCGTGGCCGTAGGGGAGGGGAGCGGGGAGCCAGGCCTCGAGCGCGGCGGTGGGGACGATCGTGGCGCGGTCGGGATCCTGCGCCAGAGAATCGAAGGGCACGACGTCGAGGTGCGCCACCGACAGCACCCAGCCGCGATCGTCTCGGTCGGGCTCGTCGAAGACGTGGAGCTGGCGAGGGGCGAGCCCGCGGACTCCGGCCTTGACGTCGAGGGCGCGGATGACCGCGTCGACGAGACGTTCTCCCGGGTGCAGGAACGTGCCCGGCAGCCGCCACCCGCCAGCCTCCGAGCGGACAAGGAGCACGCCGAGCTCGGCCTCCGGGGTCACCGTCAGCACGGCCGTATCGACGGCGACGCTCGGTCGCGGGTAGTCGGTGAGGAGCCTGTCGGAGGAGTCGCGGTAGGGGATGGGCACGGGGCCAATTTACGCGATCGTGCGCATTCGGCGGGTAGTGCGGCCGGGCTTGAGGGAGGGGGTGCTAGAGGTAGCGGGCTCTCTCCGGGTGGCCGGGGAACGGCCCGGCCTCCGTGGCGTCGACGGGCACAGGGCCGGGCGCCGCGAGCGAGTAGTAGCGCTCCTTGATCGCGGCCATCGCTGCGTCGGCGTCGGTGACGGGCTCCCAGGCACGCAAGGGAGTCCAGTCGCTGAACCGCCACGTCGTCTCGCCCCGGTGGCTGCTCGAGCCGCCCGACCGGATGAAGAGCGACCCGTCGGTCTGGAGTGCGAACTCGCCGCTCATCGGGCCCCGGTCGTCGGTGTCGTAGACCCAGCCCCAGTGGGCCAGGACGTCGGAGGGGTCGATCATGCGTCGAGCCTACGGGGCGGCGGTGCGGCGGTGATCGGCCGGTTTAGGCCGGAAGGGAGGGCCCAGCCTCGCGCCCGGCACCCGCCACGGGAGCGCCGACGGCCAGCCGCACGCACGCGACGACGACCGCGAACGGCACGAGCGTCAGGCCCCAGTAGGCCATCGTCAGCACGGCTACCGGCGTCGACGGGAGCGTCAGGGTCGCAGGGACGAGAAGCTCGACCGCGAACGTCGCCACGGCGGGCGCGACGATCAGCAACCACGACGAGCGCAGCCGGCCACGAAGGGCGAGCCAGGTGCCGAGTGCCAGGGCCGCGGCGAGGGCGGTGCAGATCCAGGTCGAGCGCAGCGCGCCTGTGAGCGGGGCCGTGAAGAGGAACGTCGCAACGGCAAAGGCGACGCAGGCGATGGCTCGGGCGCGACGCGAGGCGCCCTCGACGAGAGGGGCTGCGCCCATGAGAGCCAGCGCAGGAACTGCGGACAGCAGTCCGAGCGCCATCCACTTGGCCGTGACCAGCGACGGCGACCCGCTGTACCGGCCGAGGAGCGCGATCAGCGCGCCGCCGGCAAGCACCGAGAGGAAGGCCACGGCCACGAGCACCGGGATGGTCCGGATCGTGTGCGGCTGCGCGGCGATGGGCAGGCGGGCTTCGCGGCGGGGCGACGGATGGAGGACCACGGTGGACAGGGCTCCTAGGGCGATTCGAGTGGGAGAGAGGTCGAGCGACGTGGCATCCCGGATGTCGGCCTGCCATGTCTCGCGGCGCTCGCCGCGCTGCTCGGCGGGGGAGAGCGCGGCGGCGACGGCGACGATGCGCCCGGCGAGGCGGCTCATGCGGTGGCCGCCGTTCCGGACGCCGTGCTGCCGGCTGCACCCGCCGCTCGGGACGGCCTCGGGGCCGGAGCCTGAGCCGCGAGCACCTCGGCGGCGGCCACGCGGCCGTCGGCGGTGAACTCGTAGAAACGGCGACGCGGGCCGAGGCGGTCGGTGTCGGCCTCCCACGACGCGAGCACCCACCCGTGGCGTTCGAGCCGCTCCAGGATCGGGTAGATCGTTCCTGACGGTCGGCCCGTGCTCTTCATGATGAGCAGGCCCCAGACGGGCTCGTCGCCGCCCTGCAGCAGGGCGGCGAGCACGTCGCGGGTGGGCTGGGTGATGCGCTGGAGTGGTTCCATGCGGTTTAACCTAGCTATGTTGTTTAGGCAAGTCAAGCGCCCAACGGCGAAGCCTGCTCGGTCGGCCAATCCGCCCGTCCGCGGACTTGTGCCTGGGCCGGATCGGTTAGTTCACGCCGGATCGGTGGGTTGAGCCGCAGGATCAGCTACGCGAGAACGCGCTTCAGGTCCTCTTCGGCTGCGACGGGGATGCCGTAGTCGCGGGCCCTCCGCGCCTTGCCCGACAGCGACGTCGGGTCGGCGGCGATGAGCAGCGCCGTCTTCTTGGTGATCGCCGGCCACACGACGATGCCGTGGGCGGCCAGGCGCTTCTCGATCTCGCCGCGCGGCAGCCACATGTCGCCGGTCAGTACGACGACGTCGCCGGGGTTGAGCTCGACGTTGTCGGTTCGGTTCAGCGTCGCGCCGAAGCCGCCTGGCGCGGGCGGGACGAGCGCGGCCTGCTGCATCTCGTTCGAGATATCCAGCATCCGTGCCACGGAGTCGAGCTCCGCCCGCTCGTCGGAGGTCAGGATGCCGTCCATCCACACGGCGTCGACGAGCGCCCGGAAGTAGTCCTCGTGCAGCACCCGGCGACGGACGGCGTCGATGCCGAGCTTCAGCGCCAGGTCGCGCAGCGCGTCGGCCTCGTCGAGCGACAGGTAGCCGTCGGACAGCGCCTGGTCGAGCATCGCGGCGTACTGCGACTCGCCGTGCGTCGTGTCGAGTGCCGGGAGTCGTGTCGCCGCCTGCTCGAGCGACCGTACAGGTGTCAGAGCACCCGCGAGAGCCGCCGTGCGCGGCCGAGCCTTCGCCGGCGAACCCGGCCACGAGGTGATGGGCCAGCGCAGGAACTTCGCCCGCTCTCCCCACTCGTCCCAGTGTCCGGCGTCCCCGGCGCCGACCCGCAGGTACTCGGCCAGCAGTCGTGCCGTGGCCCGGGCGTCGGCGAGAGCCTCGTGGGCGTCCGTCAGCTCGATGTCGAACGCGGCGCAGCAGTCGGCGAGGCGGCGGCCCGAACCTGGCAGGTACCGCGTCGCCAGCTTCATCGTGCACAGGGCGTCGCCGGTGTCGAGCGGCGACGCCAGCCCGACGAGTGCGAGCTCGGCACGCAGGAAGTCCACCTCGAAGCGAGCATTGTGCGCCACGACCACCCGACCCACCAGGAGGTCCAGGAACTCGCCCACCACGTCGGCGAACACCGGAGCGTCGGCGACGTCCGCGCCCCGCAGCCGGTGGATGTGCGTCGGACCGAGATCGCGCCCCGGATTCACCACCGTCTCGAACTCGCCCTCGACCGCGCCGCTCGCCGACACGAGCACGACGCCGATCTCGACGACCCGATCGTGCTTCGCGGGCCACAAGCCCGTCGTCTCGAAGTCGATGACCGCGTAGCCGCCGTGTGTCACGTGTTCCCCCTGAGGTCGTCCGAACCCACTCGTCCGGTCCGTCTATCGTCGCCGACGGCGGGCGCCGGGCACACCCCCGTGAGTGGGGGAGGCCGTTCGAGGCCTAAGCCCAGGCGATCCGCCTATCCGGCAGTCCGCGGCGTTCAGAAAAGGCCGAATCGAGGCGTACAGCGGTGTCGGGCAGCCGCGACGCGCCCCGCTCGGGGGCTGGCCGACACGGGCCCCTCGCTGGATAGGCTGGGCGACGTGGCCCGTCGGAGAAGAAAGCGCTCGCCGCGGCCCCTAGTCGTCGTGCTTGTCCTCGTCGTAGCCGGCTATCTCGCGGTCCACAACGGCCTTCTCGGGCCGATCGCCGACGCTTTCTCGTCGGCGGCCACGGGCGGTTCGTCGGGTGGCACGGAGTCGAACGGAGGCTCGTCAGGCGACGGTTCGGGCACGGGCACGGGCACGGGCTCCGGCTCGGGTTCGGGCGCGGTCGGCGACGAATCGCCAGTCGTGACCGACCCCGCCGTCTTCGACACGACGGCGCTGGCGCTCCTGGCCACGCTGCCGGTGAAGGGCCGGGCTCCGAGCACCGGCTACGACCGCGTCGGAGACTTCGGCGAGGCGTGGACCGACGTCGACCGCAACGGCTGCGACACCCGCGAGGACATCCTCACGCGCGACCTCACCGCGACCGACATCGCCGCCGACTGCGACGTCGAGTCGGGCACGCTCGCATCGCCCTACACCGGCGAGACGATCGCGTTCACCCGCGGCTACGACACCTCGGCCGAGGTGCAGATCGACCACATGGTCGCGCTCTCGGACGCGTGGCAGACCGGCGCGCAGCAGCTCACGCAGGCCCAGCGGGTCTCGCTCGCGAACGACCCCGTCAACCTCCTCGCCGTCGACGGGCCGTCGAACCAGCAGAAGAGCGACTCCGACGCGGCGTCCTGGCTCCCGGCGAACAAGTCGTACCGATGCACGTACGTGGCCCACCAGGTCAGCGTCAAGGTCGAGTACGCGCTGTGGGTCACTCCCGCGGAGCACGAGGCGATGGCCAGGATCCTGGCCGCCTGCCCGACGATGGCGGCGCCGGTGTCGCCGTTCGTCGGCGGCCGCTAGACCCGCGCGTTCGGCGGGTGCGGGAATTAGCTAGGGGCTTATAAATTGCAGAAATAAGCGATATGCTTACGGGATGGACGCTTCATCTGTGATCGCCGTCATCGGCGACATCGTCAACTCCCGCGACATGGCCGACCGGGCCGGGGCTCAGCGCCTCATCGAGGCCGCCTTCGCCGAGTCGGGTGTCGAGGCCGCCGATCCGCTGCAGGCCACGGTCGGCGACGAGTTCCAGGTGGTCTACACGGCCCTCGGCGACGCGGTCGTCGCGACGACGGCGGCGATGCTCGGGCTCCCGGCGGGGCTCGAGCTGCGTTTCGGCCTCGGGGCCGGCCTCGTGCGTCCGATCGGAGAAGGCGGCAGGGGTCCGCTGCAGGACGGCCCGGGCTGGTGGTCGGCGCGCGACGCGATCAACGAGTCGCACCGGCGGGAGGACGCGAAGAACCCGAGCCTGCGATCCTGGTTCGTGTCGTCCACCGATCCGGGCGGCCCGGAGGAGCGGCTCGTGAACTCGTACTTCCTCGCGCGCGACCAGATCGTGTCGCGGATGAACGCCCGCGCCCGACGGGTCGCCCTCGGAGTGCTCCACGGCAGCACCCAGGCCGAGATCGCCCGCGTCGAAGGGGTCACGCAGTCGGCTGTGTCGCAGTCGCTGCAGTCGTCGGGAGCGATGGCGCTCGTCGACGGCCTGCGGCTGCTCGGCGGCGCGCGGGTCGCTCAGGAAGGGTCTGCCTGATGCTCGCTGCCATCCTGCTCGCCCTGATCGGCGTCGCCGACATCGTCCGTGCCGCGACCCGCGACCAGTCTCCGAGTCGGCGCGGCCGCGCCATCGTCGCCGTCGCCGTCGCCTGGGCGCTCATCGCGTGGGTCGCGTGGCTCGGGCTCGGCCTGCCTCTCTGGGGCGTCCTGATCGAGGTCGTCGGAGCCGCCGTGTGGATCGCGACGACGCGGTCGGGCCGGGCGTCGCGCGCGGTCGGACGGTGGTTTCCGGTGGCGGGTCTGGCCGCTGGGCTGGCGGCCCTGGTGCTCGGCGGGGGCGTCGGCGCTGAAGCGGGCGGAATCGTGGGGGACTGGTACCGGGGTGACCATCTCGAGTTCCTGTGCCCGGTGCCGCTGGCGGCCGTCGTCGCCGGGATCGGCTCGGCGCTCTTCCTGATCGAGTCGGCGAACGTGATCGTGACGTCGGCGCTGCCGACCGGCGTTCAGAAGGCGAGCGCTCCGCCGGCCGTCGCCAAGCGTCGGTGGCGACAGGCGCCGGCTCCGGAGCAGCCGCGACCCGAACCTCTCAAGGGCGGCCGCATGATCGGCCCGATCGAGCGCCTGCTGCTCGCCGGCTTCACGCTGGCCGGGGCGTGGCCGGTCGTTGCGGCGCTGATCGCGGCCAAGGGCATCGTGCGGTTCCCCGAGATCAACAAGGCGTCGGGCGGTGATCAGGCCGAGTACTTCCTGATCGGGAGCCTCGTCAGCTGGGCGTGCGCCTTCGCCCTCGCCGGGCTGTGCTGGGTATTAGCCCTGGCCTGATATCTGGGCGATATCAGGCGGGGGCTTATGAGTCTCGGCCTTGGGCGAGCCGGTCATCGGGCTCATGCCCGCCCAATCGGCACGTGCCCGCTGGGCGTTCGGCGGGGCCGAGCCGATCCGGCGGGGGTGAGCGGCGCGCGACGCCGGCCGGGCGGGCCTGGGCTGGGCTGCTCGTTGGGCTCGTGCCCGCTCAATCGGCACGTGCCCGCTGGGTGTTCGGCGGGGCTGGGCCGATCCGGCGGGGGCGAGCGACCCGCGACGCCGGCCGGGCGGGGCTGGGCTGGGCTGCTCGTCGGGCTCATGCCCGCCGAATTGGCACGTGCCCGCTGGGTGTTCGGCGGGGCCGGGCCGATCCGGCGGGGGTGAGCGGCGCGCGACGCCGGCCGGGCGGGGCCGGGCCGATCCGGCGGGGGTGAGCGGCGCGCGACGCTGGCCGGGCGGGGCCGAGCTGCTCGTCAGGCTCATGCCCGCCGAATCGGCACGTGCCCGCTGGGTGTTCGGCGGGGCCGGGCCGATCCGGCGGGGGTGAGCGGCGCGCGACGCCGGCCGGGCGGGACTGGGCCGATCCGGCGGGGGTGAGCGGCGCGCGACGCCGGCCGGGCGGGGCCGGGCCGATCCGGCGGGGCCGACCCGCCACTTCCATGAGGAACCCCCAAGAGTCCTACCGCTGGTAGACGAACCCGACTAGGTTCGAGCAATGAGCGCAGAGCTGACCCTGGGGGCAGAAGAAGAGCTCCACCTGATAGACCTCGAGACGAAGAGGCTCTCCGCGCGTGCGCCACAGCTGTTGTCGAAGCTGCCGCCCGACAAGTACGGGGCGGAGCTCCAGCGCACCACCGTCGAGACCAACGTGCCGGTCGTCACGAACCTCACCGATCTGCGCCGCGAGATCCTCGCCCTGCGCAGAGACCTCGTCGAGGTCGCGACCGCGAACGATCTCGCGATCGCCGCGGCCGGTACCGCCCCGCGCTCCGAGTTCGCCGACTTCGAGCTCACCACGACGGGCCGCTACGGGCGCATGCAGGAGCAGTACCGCATGCTCGTCGACGAGCAGCTGATCTGCGGGCTTCAGGTGCACGTGGGGGTCTCGGACCGCGATCTCGCCGTGCAGATCATGGGCCGCGTGGCCCCGTACCTCCCGGGCCTCCTGGCGCTCAGCGCGAGCTCCCCGTTCTGGAACGGGCAGGACACCGGCTACGCGAGCATCCGCTCGATCATCTGGCAGCGCTGGCCGAGCGCCGGCGCGACGGGCCCGATGTCGGGCGCCGCCGAGTACGACCGCATGGTGCAAGACCTCATCGGCTCGGGCGTAATCGCCGACGCCAAGATGGCGTACTTCGACATCCGGCCGTCGTCGCACGCGCCGACGCTCGAGCTCCGCACCTGCGACGCGTGCCCGATCGTCGACGATGCCGTCCTGATCGCGGGGCTCTTCCGGGCGGCCGTCCGCAAGGCCGAGATCGACATCCTCGACGGCCGGCCCGACCGCCAGCGCGCGGCGCCCCTGCACCGCGCCGCCATGTGGCAGGCGGCCCGCGCCGGCCTGACGGGCGAGCTGCTCGGGCTGGGCATCCACCCCGAGCGGCTCCCGGCGGCGCAGGCCGTGCGGTCGCTCGCCACCTCCCTCCGTCCGCAGCTGGAGGAGCTCGGCGACTGGCACGACGTCGAGGGGCTGATCGAGCAGACCCTGGCGCGCGGCAACTCGGCCGACCGCCAGCGCGCCGCATTCGCCGAGCACGGCAGCCTCGACGACGTCGTCGACCAGGTCGTGAAAGAGACGCACGGGCCCGCCGCCGGCGACCTGCCGACGACACCGACTATCCGGGGCTACCGGTTCCGTGCCGGAGACGAGGCGATAGGGCCGGGACTCCGGGCCCGCCCGGCCTACGCCGACGTGGGCGGCTACTTCCGCACGCTCGACGCCGAGGCGATCCGCGCGAAGAACGAGCGTCGCGACGAGTGGGCGCAGAAGAGGGGCCTGAGCTTCGTCGTCGACGACAAGCTCCGCGGCTTCGGGGTCGACCTCGTGCCGCGCATCGTCACGCACCACGAGTGGAAGCAGCTGGCCGCCGGGCTCGCACAGCGCGCCCGGGCGATCGAGGCGTTCCTCGAAGACGCCTACGGATCCCGGCGCATCGTCGCCGACGGCGTCCTGAGCGAGGCCCAGGTCGTCGACGCGAGCGGCTGGCGCGTCGAGGCCTCCCTCTTGCCGACGGGCACCGTCCGTGCGCCGGTCCAGGGCTTCGACCTGATCCGCAACGAGTTCGGCGGCTGGCGCGTGCTCGAAGACAACGTCCGCAGCCCGAGCGGCGCCGCCTACGCCGTGGCGGTCCGCCACCTCCTCGACGAGGTCGTGCCCGAGGCGCCCCGCCCGGCCGGACTCCTGAACCCCGAGACGGTCTTCGCCCTGCTGCGCGAGACGCTCCTCGCTCACAGCACGAACCCCGAGCCGGTGGGCGCCGTCCTGAGCAGCGGGCCCGGCAGCGGCGCCTGGTTCGAGCACCAGGCCCTGGCCGAGGGCGCCGGACTGCTCCTGGTCACCGCCGACGACCTCGCAGTCGACGGCCACCGCGTGCGGCACGCGGCAACGGGCGAGGTCATCGACGCGCTCTACCTCCGCATGGACGGCGAGGTGCTGGAACTGGCAACCCCCGCCGACCCCGACCTCGGCGCGCGCATCATCGACGTCGCCGCCACCGGCGACGTCTTCCTCGCCAATGCCCCGGGCAACGGCCTCGCCGACGACAAGGCCATGTACGTCGCCGTGCCCGACCTGATCGAGTACTACCTCGACGAGAAGCCGAAGCTCGAGTCGGTGCCGACGTATCGGCTGAGCGACGAGGCCGAGAAGCTGAGCGTGCTCGACCGCGTCGGCGAGCTCGTCACGAAGCCGGTCGACGGCGAGGGCGGCCACGGCGTGCTGATCGGCCCGAGCGCGAACGCGGCCGAGGTCGCGGCGCGCCGCGCGGAGATCGCCGCCGACCCGGCCCGCTGGGTGGCGCAGGAGGTCGTGACGCTCTCGTCGCACCCGACCCTGACGGCGACCGGCCTCGAGCCGCGCCACGTCGACCTCCGCGCCTTCGTCTACCTGACCGGGGTCGGGCCGACGCAGGCGCGCCTGGCCGACTTCGCCCTGACCCGGGTGGCGCCCGAGGGCAGCATGGTCGTCAACTCGTCGCGGGGCGGCGGCGCGAAAGACACCTGGATCATCGGGCCGGACGCCGGCTCCGACGGGGAGGCCTGACGTGTGCGGGCTCGCGGGCGAGCTGCGGTTCGACGGGCGGCAGGCGGATCCTGCGACCCTCAGCCGGATGTCGGGCTGCCAGGTGCATCGCGGCCCCGACGGCGACGGCCTGTGGACGCGCGGACCGATCGGCCTCGCGCACCGCCGGCTCTCGATCATCGACCTCAGCCCTGCCGGCGCGCAGCCCATGGTCGATGCCGAGCTCGGGCTGACGATCGCCTACAACGGCATGATCTACAACTACGTCGAGCTCCGCGACGAGCTGCGCCGCAAGGGGCATCACTTCTTCTCGACCTCCGACACCGAGGTGATCCTCAAGGCCTACGCCGAGTGGGGCACGCGGTTCGCGAGCCACCTGCTCGGCATGTTCGCCATCGCGATCTGGGAGCACCGGTCGGGCCGGTTGATCCTGGTGCGCGACCGCCTCGGCATCAAGCCGCTCTACTACGACGCGACGCCCGAGCGGATCCGGTTCGCCTCGACCCTGCCGGCGCTCCTGGCGGGCGGCGGCACCGACACCTCGATCGACGTCGACGCGCTGGCCGAGTACCTCACGTTCCACTCGGTCGTGCCGGCGCCGCGCACCATCCTGAACGGCGTCAAGAAGCTGCCGCCGGCGACGATCCGCGTGGTCGAGCCCACCGGCGAGCACTCCGACACCCTCTACTGGGAGGCCGCGTTCGCTCGCGACGAGGCCGAGGCCGGCTGGAGCGACCAGGACTGGCAGGACGCCCTGATCGACTCGCTCCGCACCGCCGTCAAGCGCCGCATGGTGTCGGATGTGCCGGTCGGAGTGCTGCTCTCGGGCGGTATCGACTCGAGCCTCGTCGTGGCGCTCCTGGCCGAGGCCGGGCAGACCGACCTCGCGACGTTCAGCATCGGCTTCGAGTCGGCGGGCGGCGAGTCGGGCGACGAGTTCGAGTACTCGTCGATCGTGGCGAAGGAGTTCGGCACCGACCACCACCGCATCCCGATCCCCGGCGACCAGCTGCTGCCCGGCATCGACGGCGCCATCGCCGCGATGAGCGAGCCGATGGTGAGCCACGACTGCGTCGCCTTCTACCTGCTGAGCCAGGAGGTGTCGAAGAGCATCAAGGTGGTGCAGTCGGGCCAGGGTGCCGACGAGGTGCTCGGCGGCTACGACTGGTACCCGCCGCTGAACGGCGTGCCGCGCGCCCGTGCCGCCGAGGCGTACGCGTCGGTGTTCTTCGATCGGCGCTGGCGCGACATGCCGCGGATCCTGCGCCCGGAGTGGCTGGCCGAGACCGACGTGCCCTCCCTGTTCGTCGACGAGCACTTCGCCCGGCCCGGCGCCGAGACCAGCGTCGACGCGGCGCTGCGCATCGACACGTCGATCATGCTGACCGACGACCCGGTCAAGCGCGTCGACAACATGACGATGGCGTGGGGGCTCGAGGCGCGTGTCCCCTTCCTCGACCACGAGCTCGTTGAGCTGGCCGGGCGGATCCCGCCGCAGCTCAAGCTGCAGGACGGCGGCAAGGGGGTCCTGAAGCGGGCCGCCCGCGGCATCGTCCCCGACGCCGTGATCGACCGCACCAAGGGGTACTTCCCGGTTCCGGCGATCCGCCAGCTCGAGGGGCCCTACCTGCAGAAGGTGCGCGACGCCCTGCTCGATCCTGCCGCCCGCGAGCGAGGATTCTTCCACCCGGCTACCGTCGAGTCGATGCTCGCGAATCCCAACGACGCCCGGACCACCCTCGGCTCCAACGCCCTCTGGCAGCTCGCCACCCTCGAGATGTGGCTGCAGGCCCAGGGGGTGACCTCGTGACCACCTCGACCACCGTCGCCGATCCGTTCGTCGACCAGCTCGTGGGCGCGTGGGGCTCCTGGGGCCCGACCATGACCCGGAACGCCCGTCGCGTCGCCTTCGTCAGCGACCGCTTCGGCTCTCCCGAGGTGTTCGTCCAGGACGTCATCAGCGCAGGAACTCTCCCGACCCCGCACCGCATCACCCTGAGCGACGACCCCGTCATCGCCGTCTCATGGTCGGCCGACAGCGCCTGGCTCGCCGTCGCCGTGGCCACCGACGGCGGTGTGCGCCAGCAGGTCTGGGTCGTGCGGCCGGACGGCTCCGACGCGCAGCGCATCGCCGGATCGCGCGACCAGCACGCCGAGCTCGGACCGTGGTCGCGCAGCGGCCACCGGGTCGTCGTCACGCTGCCCTCGACCGAGCCGGAGCAGCCGGCTCGCGCCTACCTCGTCGACCCCGAGTCGGGCGCCCGTGACGACCTGGCCACCGGCGAGCTGATCCACATCCTCGACGTGTCGGTCGAGGAGCGTCTCGTGATCCTGCGCGACGGCGGCCGCGGCCACGAGTTCGTCGTCGTGGTCGACCGCCTCACCGACGACGACCACCCGCTGCTCGTCGAGCCGTGGGCGGGGTCGGCCGAGACGGCGCTGATCCGGCCCTCGCCCGAGTCGGAGTCGAGCCCGCTCATCGCCTACCTGGCCACCGAGGCCGGGCTGCCTCGGCGTCAGCTCGTCGCGATGCCGCTCGGCCCGCACGGCTGGCGCGGCGAGTCGCACGTTCTCGCCGGCCGCGACGACGCGGAGCTCGAAGAGCTCGACGCCGACGACGCCGGGCGGGTGCTGCTGCTGGTCTGGAACGCCGCCGGACGCAGCGAGATCGACCTGCTCGACACCGCCTCCGGCCAGCGCACCCGGGTCGACGGCCTCCCCGGCCAGGTCGTCACCAACCCGGTCATCTCGCGCGACGGCCGCAGCGTGCTCCTCACGGTCGAGGGGCCGCTCCGCCCGCGCGCGCTCTGGCGCCTGGACACCTCGACGCACGCCTGGTCGCCGGTCACCGACGGGCCCGAGCTGCCCGAGGGCCTCGTCGAGCCGACGCTCGAGACCCTCACGGCGCGCGACGGGCTGACGCTGACCGGGTGGCTGTACCGCGCGGCGTCAGGCGACGGCCCGCCCGCCGCGATGATCCACCTGCACGGCGGCCCCGAGTCGCAGGAGCGCCCCGCCTTCTCGCCCCAGCACCAGGCGCTCGTCGCCGCCGGCATCACCGTCTTCGCGCCGAACATCCGGGGATCCTCCGGCTTCGGCTCGGAGTTCGTCCACGCCGACGACCTCGCCCTCCGCTGGAACGCGCACGCCGACATCGTCGACTGCCGCGACTGGCTTCTGGCGCAGGAACTCGCCGTCGCCTCCACCGTCGCCGTCGAAGGGCGCTCCTACGGCGGCTACGCCACGCTCGCGTCGCTCGCCTTCACGCCCGACGTCTTCGCCGCCGGCGTGGCCGTCTGCGGCATGAGCGACCTGCACACGTTCTACCGCGACACCGAGCCGTGGATCGCGGCGGCCGCCACGACCAAGTACGGGCACCCGGTCGACGACGCGGAGCTGCTCGCCGAGCTGTCGCCGCTCGGCCGGGCCGACGACATCGTCGCACCGCTGCTGGTCGTGCACGGCGAGCTCGACACCAACGTGCCGGTGGGGGAGTCGCACCAGATCGTCGCGGCCCTGCGCGAGCGCGGCGCCGACGTGGAGTACCTCGAGCTGGCCGGGGAGGGGCACGAGTACCGCAGGGCCGACTCGAAGCGAGAGCTCGTTCGGACGATGGTCGAGTTCCTGCGCCAGAAGCTTCTGGGCTGACCGGCTTGGGCTGACTGATTCTGGGTGGGGCTAGACGAGGGTGAGCGGCCCCGTCGGAGTCGGGTCGATGGCCGGAGCCGCGGGCCCGGTCGGGATGCGCCTCGAGGCGTCGCCCCTGGCCGAGCGGACGAAGGCGATGCCGGCCAGGATCAGGACGCCGCCGAGCAGCTGCGGCACCGTCAGGTCTTCGCCGAGCAGCACCCAGGCGTACAGGGTCGCCGCGACGACCTCGAGCAGGCCGGCGAACGACGCGAGGCGCGCCCCGAGCATCTCGCTGGCCGTGATGTTGGCCGTGTAGGCGATAGCGGTGGCGACGAGCCCGACGATCAGGACGGGCACCCACCAGTCGACGGTCGATCCCAGCACGGTGACGGGCGCGAAGCTCGCCGTGAACGGCAGCGCGCCGACGAGGCCGAGGGCGCCGAGCACGAGTCCGCCGATCAGGAGGCCTCCGGCGGCGAGGGCGACGGAGGGCAGCCCGTCGGCCGGAGCCGCCGCCACCACGTAGTAGATCGCGCAGCCGACCATGGCCAGCACGCCGAAGAACAGGCCGAGAGCGTCGAGGTGCACGCCCGAGGCCGGTGCGACGACGAGCACGAGGCCCGCCACGGCGACGACGCTGCCCACGATCACCACGGTCTCGGGGCGGCGCCGCGTGCGGACCCACACCAGCCCGACGAGCAGAAGCGGAGCCATGTACTCCAGCAGGATCGCGGTGCCGACCGGAACCCGCTCGATTGCCGCGAAGTACGCCAGCTGGCACCCCGCCACGCCGATGACCGCCATGGCAAGCACGCGCCAGCGGCCGCGCCACAGCGCGCTCCAGCGGCCGCGGAGGCTGATCGCGGCGACGGGTGCGAGCACGATCCCGCCGACCAGGGCGCGCACGGTGACCGCCGCCGCCGGGCTCCAGCCGGCCTCGAGCATCGGCTTCACGAACGCGCCCGACATGCCGAAGGTGAACGCGGCGACGACGGCGATGACGAGGCCGGTGGTGGTGGACGAGCGGGGCATGGGCGGTCCTTGATCGAGGCGTGTGCGCGAGTCGGAGATGAGAGGTTGTCGTGCTTCTGATCGAGACGTTAGTGTGGCTCTGAGTAAGGAGTCAACTTGCATTTTGCCCCTGACACCGACGAGGCCCTCGAGTTCGTCGTGGCCCTGTCGAACACGGTGCCCACGGCGTCGAGATCGGGCGTCGACGAGATCGCGACGCCGTCCGAGCTGACGGCGCTGCTCGATGCGTTCGGGTACTCCGGGCGGTTCGATCGCGACGAGGCCGAGCTCGTCGCCGTGCTCGACGCGCGCGACCGCCTGCGCGGGGTCTTTGTGATGGACCGCGATGCCGCCGTCGCCGAGGTCAACCTCATGCTGCGCGAGGTCGGCGCCCTGCCGCAGCTCGTCCGGCACGACGCTCTGGACTGGCACCTGCACGCGACCGACCTCACGGCGCCGCTCGCCGACCGCATCCGCGTCGAGGCCGCGCTCGCGCTCGTCGACGTGCTCCGCAGCGACGAGATGGGGCGCCTGCGCACCTGCGAGGCCTTCGACTGCGACGGCGTGCTGGTCGACCTCTCGCGCAACGGGTCGAAGCGGTTCTGCAGCGTGCGGTGCGGCAACCGGATGAACATGGTGGCGTTCCGGGCGCGGGCCGCCGCCGGCGACCTCACCTCATGAGGGCGACCGCCGAGCACTCGTAGCGGACGACAAGGGTTCGGGTCGACAATGGACCGAGACAGAAGGCATGCAATGGAAACCGTCAGCTACAGCATCTCGATGGTCCTCTTCGCTGTGATCCTCGCCGAGACCGCCCTCACGGGGCGGGTCCGCAGGACGGTGAAGGGCTCTCGCGAGCGCTACGTCGCTCTGACGCAGCGCCGGATCCTGAGCTGGGCAGTCGTCGTGGGCTTCGCGGCGCAGGGCGTCGTCGGACTGCTCGACGGACAGCAGCTCTCGGTGCTGAGCCTCGCCATGTCGGTGTATCTCGCGTACCAGGAGATCAAGAACCACAAGGACGACGACGACTGGTTCAAGGGCCGCCGCAAGAAGATCTGGGCAGGCGTCAAGAAGCGCCTCGCCGCGCGGCCGCCCGTGCGGATCCCGGCGCCGTCGCCGGTCTTCGGCTGAGGTCCTGCTCCGCGGCGCAGAGTGTGCGGGTCAGCGGGCCCGACGGTGCATCGCAAGCAGCTCGCCGGATCGCTGCGCCAGCGCGGCCTGGCCGCGGCGGGCAGGCATCCCCAGACGCGTGAGCGGGATCCGGCCGCCGATCGCGAGGGCCTCGTCGCGCGGGAACAGCACCACGGCACCCTGTCCGAACCGGTCGCGCAGAACCTCGGCGGTTCGGCCGATGCGCGAGCGCCCCGCGGCCCCGTTGGCGACGACGACGAGGCGCGAGGTCCCGGCGGCGCCGAACCGGTCGGCCGCGGTCGAGAGCAGCCGCTCGGCGAGCGACAGGCCGGCGGGCGACGCGGCTGTCACGGCGACCAGGAGGTCGTGGGGCGCCTCGAGGGCGTCGATTCCTCCGGTGAACGCGTGCGGCCCGATGTCGTGCAGCGCGAGCGAGTCGTCGAGCTGCGCGACGTCGTCGCCGTTGGTCAGCCGGGCGCCCAGGTCGCCGCCGGAGTGGTCGTAGAGCACCGGCGCACCCTCGAGCGAGTGCCGGAGGCTCTCGAAGACGAGCGCGGCCAGCGTGGTCGTGCCGGTGCCGCCGGCGGTCCCGGCGAGCACGACCCGGACCCCGCGGGTCTCGCGGCGCCGCTCGAAGTCAGACATCGGCAGCCCCGTCGGCGGACACGACCCCGGCCCCGAAGTGCGCCACCTGCGCCACGAACGGCCGCTCGCCGCGCCGCACGAGGCGGCCGCGCCCGGCGACCATCTGCTCGGCATACAGCCGCGGCAGGATCTGCCCCTCGGCGCGCTCGCCCGACATGAGGAAGGTGGAGCCGCCGGTGTCGCGGATCGACTGGAGCGACGTGTCGAAGAGGGCGCGCTGGAGGCCGGCGACCGGCCTCGCGAGGAGGACGTTGAGGCGCAGGTCGCGCGCCGACGGGAGGTACGGGAGGAGGGGCCGCAGCGGCTCGGTGCCGCCCGAGGCGAGGATGTCGAAGTCGTCGGCGACCACGACGATGCGGGGTCCTTTCGATCGGTCGGGTGACGCGCCACGGCTGTCGAGTTCCTGCGCGATCGCGGTCGTCAGCTGGCGGGCCTCGAGCGCGGACGACGCGTAGCCGCCGAGGTAGTCGTCGGGGGTGACGTCGGCGAGGGTGCCGCGGGCGTCCATCACGGCTATCACGAGCTCGTCGGCCGTGTAGCGCTCGACGAGCCCCTCGATCAGGCCGCGCAGCAGGGTCGTCTTGCCCGAGCCGCCGTCTCCGAAGACGGTGAGGTGCTGGTCGGTGTGCTGCAGGTCGAGGACGGCGGGCTGCATGGTGTCCTGGCGGAGGCCGAACGGGATCCGGTCGGGCTCGTCGAAGACGTCGGGCAGCTCGGAGGGCGTGTAGTCGGTCGGCAGCAGGCGGATCGGGGCCGCGGCGGGGCCGTTCCAGCTGGCGCTCGCGCGAGCGGCGAGCTGCGCCATCGCCTCGGGCACGCCGTCGTCGTCGACGTCGTCGAGCACCGGCAGGGCGATCTGCGCGAAGCGGCGCTCCTCCGTGATCATGCGGCCCTTCTGCGACGGCTGGATCGTCTGCGCGAGCTTGCGGTCGATGACCGAGTCGGCTGCGTCGTTGAGGCGGAGCTCGAGGCGGGTGCCGATCAGGGGCTGGAGGTTCATCCGCACCTCGTTCCAGCGGGTGAGCGACAGGACGACGTGGATGCCGAAGCTCGACCCGCGCTGGAGCAGCTCGGCGAGCGGCTGGTCGAAGCGCTCGAACTCGTCGCGCACGGCGCCGTAGCCGTCGACCAGCAGGATCACGTCGGCGGACGGCAGCTCGGGCAGTCCTCCTGCGGCGTGCCGGGCACGGAGCGCCGGCAGCGAGTCGATGCCGTTCTCGCGGAACACCCGCTCGCGCTGCGTGAGCATCAGGTGCAGCTCTTCGAGGAGGCGCAGCACGCGGTCGGGGTCGGAGCGCGTGGCGACGCCGCCGACGTGCGGGAACCCCTCGATGCGCGCCAGGCCGCCGCCCGAGAGGTCGAGGCCGTAGACCGCCACCTGGCGGGGCGTCGTCGTGAGCGCCGTGGCGGCGGCGACCGACCGCAGCAGCGTCGAGCGGCCGGTCTGCGGGGCGCCGATGACGGCCGCGTGGCCGCCGGAGCGGGTGAGGTCGAGCACCCACGAGCCCTGCGACTGGCTGGCCGGGTCGTCGACGAGGCCGAGCGGGATCCGGAGGGCCTCGTCGAGCTCGCGTCGCCCCTGGACCACGCGCGACAGGGCGAGCCGGTCCGGGAGCGGCGGGAGCCAGACCGGGCTGACCGTGCGTCCGGCGACACGGAGCCGGTCGACGGCCTCGTCGACGAGGGCGCGGCCGACGGATGGTCGCTCGAGCTCGGCCTCCGGCTCGTCGCCGGTCGCGTCGGCCGAGGCCAGCGTGTTGTAGGCGGGCAGGACCAGCGGCTCGGGCCGGGCGGCGGGGTCCGAGGCCGGGCTGGTCGACTGCTCGATCGGCCCCGAGACGTAGCCGGCGCGGAACCGCCGGTAGATCGACGTGTCGACCTTGAGGTAGCCGTAGCCGGGGATCGCGGGCAGGTGGAAGGCGTCGGGCCGGTCGAGGATCGTCGTCGACTCCGCCTCCGAGAAGGTGCGGAGGCCGATCCGGTACGACAGGTAGGTGTCGAGGCCGCGCAGCTTGCCGGCCTCGATCCGCTGGCTCGACAGCAGCAGGTGCACGCCGATCGAGCGCCCGATGCGGCCGATGGTCATCAGCAGGTCAATGAACTCGGGCTCGGCCGTCAGCAGCTCGCCGAACTCGTCGATGACCAGCAGCAGGTGCGGCAGCGGCGGGAGCTCGGGGCGCTGCTCGCGCAGCTCGCGGTAGTGCGTGATCGAGGGCGAGCTGTCGGCGTCGCGCAGCACCTTCTGGCGGCGCACCACCTCGCCGGCGATCGACGCCCGGGCGCGCTCGGTGAGGCCCGCGTCGTCGGCGAGATTGTCGATGATCCCGGCGACGTGGGGCAGGCCGGCGAAGGCCGCGAATGCTGCGCCGCCCTTGTAGTCGACGAGCACCATGCTCAGGTCTTCGGGGGAGTGCGACAGGCCCAGGCCGAGCACCAGCGTGCGGAGCATCTCGCTCTTGCCTGATCCGGTCGCACCGATGCAGATGCCGTGTGGTCCCATGCCGAGCTGTGCCGACTCCTTCAGGTCGAGCAGCACGGGCGCGCCGAAGTCGTCCAGGCCGATCGGCACGCGCAGGAAGTCGCGGGGCGACCGGGGCGTCCAGGCGTTCTCCGGGGCCACGCGGGTCACGTCGGCGATGCCGAGCAGGTCGGTGACGCTGATCCCCTCGACCGACTCCGCTTCGTCCTGAGCGGTGAGGCTGAGCCGCAGCGGGGCCAGCTCGCGGGCGAGCGTCTGGAACGTCGAGGGGGCCACGCTGTCGAGCCGCACGGTCGAGGTCGTGACCTCGCCATTCGCCTCCACCCGGGCGTCGGTCACCACGGCCTCGTCGCCGTCGACGGTCACCCGGACCGTGACGTTCGACGGCTCGTGCAGGCGGTCGCTCAGCAGGTGCACCGCCGTCACCTGCAGGTCGGCGAGGTCGAGGTCGGCGTCGGGCACCGGCAGGCCGCTGGCGACGTGGCCGTAGTCGTCGACGAACACGACAAGGCGCGAGCCGAGCGCGGTTCCCGACGTGCCCGCGCTGCGCTTCGCCGTCGCGGCGAGCTGCGCCCGGTCGGCGAGCTCACCTCCGATCACGCGGAGCAGAGCCGTCGTGTCGGTGGCGATCCTGCGCGCAGGAACGGGCCCATCCCTCAGCGCGTCATCGACGGCGTGCGGCAGGAGGTCGAAGCCGTCCCACTCGGCCGCCGCGTCGGCGGGGTAGGCGGCGGCCAGATGCAGGTCGTCGGGCGAGTGCAGCGCGGCCAGCTGGCTGATCAGGGCCCGGGCGGCGCGCACGACGCCGTCGCGGTCGCCGATGATCGCCACGTGGCCCGCGTGGTCGAGGTCGAGGGTCACCGGCATCCCGGCGACCATCGAGTAGTGCCGCGCGACGGTCTCCGCCTCGGCCAGCATGATCGGGTCGAACGGCTGCACGGGGTTCTGGTCGCGGGGCAGGGTGAGGTCGAACCAGCGGACGTCGCCGGTGCCGAGGCGGACGTCGAGGAAGTCCGCGTCGCTGCGGCGCCGCTCCCACAGTCGCGCGGGGTCGCGCACCAGCTCGGTGAGCGCCGCGGGCTCCGGGTTGAGGGTCGCCGCCTTGGCGCGCACCTCGCGGCCCCGGCGGCGCATCGTGCCGCGGGTGCGCTCCAGGAAGTCGAGGTACCTCTCGCGCTGCGTCCGGCGGGTGCGGGCGGCGTTGCCGCGCTGCGACACGGCCATCCCGAGTCCGCCGACGAGTGCCACGACCAGCACCAGTGCTCCGACGACCATGAACACGGGGTTCGCGTTCCGGAGCACGACGATCATGATGATCGACGAGAACGAGCCGACCACGGGGAGCAGCGTCTGCAGGGGGATGCCGCCGACCGGGCCCTCGGTGAGGGCCGGCGGGGGAGCGAGCGGCTCCTCCTCGTCGGGGCGAAGCGGCCGGCTGACGCGGGTCGGACGGTGCACGAGGCGGCGGGTCATCGGAGCGCCTCCTCGGCGAGGGCCGGTGTCGCCAGTGGCGGCATGAGACGAGCGGCGAGCCGCGTCGTCGCGAGTCGCGACCGGGTCGACAGCTCGGCGCTCCCGGCCGGTGCGTCTGCGGAGCGCGCCGGATCGAAGGGGATCCGGATGATCGTGGTGCCGGGCTCCCAGCGCACGGCCTCGGGGGCACGCCCGCCGGTGTCGCCGAGGTCGACGGCGGCCAGGACGACGCGCGGCCGGCTCTCGAGGGCGCTGAGCGCGCGCCCGACGGCGACGGCCTGCTCGAGGCTGGACCGGTCAGCACGGGCGACCAGGCACACGGCGTGGCTTCCCGCGGCGACGCCGCCCAGGTCGAGCTCGGGGCGCCGGACGCCCCAGTCGGTGCAGACGACGTCGAAGAACCGCGTGATCGGCGCGACCGAGAGGGCCCAGTCGGCCTCGGTCGCGGCGATGGGCGCCGGCCCCGGCCGCACGTCGAGAAGGTGCAGCCCGCCCGGCGACACCGCGAGACCGGCCGACGCGTCGGCGAACCCGCGAGGTGATCGACGACGGGGATCGGGCTCGCCGCCCGGCTCGACGTCGGTCGCGCCGGAGTGCCAGAGCAGCGTGCGGTCGCCGCCGGACGCCGCGACGCCGAGCACCGGGCCGCGCCGCCGGTGCGCCAGGAGGCTCGCCACGGCCGCCGACGCGGTCGAGGTGCCGGTTCCTCCGGCGAGCTGGACGAAGGCGATCCGGTGGCTGAGCGCGAGGGGCGCCCGGATGACGCGGTCGGCGCCGTCGAGCTCGGTGAGGCCGGCCGTGGCGGAGCCGAAGACGGCCGCGGGCGCGCCGGCGAGAAGGCTGCGGAGGGCCGGCATCAGAACGCTCCCAGGAGCTGACCGAAGACGCCGAATGCACCGAGGGCGAGCGGGACCAGGGCGATGACGGCGAGCGACTCGACGACGTTGCCGAGTCGGCGGAGCGACGCGCGCTGGTGGATCGCGGGCCGGGCGATGACGAGGAGGGCGACGACGAGTGCGACGGCGCCGAGCAGCCAGGTCGATCCCGGGTGCCAGACGACGTAGCCGACGATCGGGACGAGTGCGGCGACCCAGAGCGCCCAGGCCTGTGCCGCGAGGGGGAAGGCGCGCGTGCGCAGGGCGGAGACCAGGATCGCGACGGCGGCGAGCGCGTTCAGCCAGGGATCCTGCGACCACACCAGCCCGGTTAGGCCAGCGGCGAGTGCGGTGGCGACGGCGAAGGTGGTCCAGGTGAGGGTGCGGTAGGCGTCGCCGACGGTCTGGAGCACCGACGTGCGTTCGGCCAGGCGCCCGGCCATGACCTGGTCGTCGAGGCCGGTGAGGCCCGACGCGCTCATGGCGTACCAGGGAACGAGACCGCAGGCCACGGCGGCGAGCAGCGTGAGGATCGCGGCCGCCTCGCCGAGCGGGAGCCCGGCGGTCAGCATCGCCGACGCCACGATCCCCGAGACCGCACCGGCGGCGGATCCGAGGGCTGCCGGGCGCGATCGACGGCCGACTCCGACGCCGAGCAGCAGCGCGAGCCAGGCGAAGACGAGCAGGGCGGCCATCGGGAACGCCACCGCGTCGAGAACGAACTGCTCCTTGGTCTCGACGACTTCCACGCCTGCCTCGAAGCCGAAACGGAGCCCCGTGGCCAGCCAGACGGCTGCGGGCAGGGAGAGCCCGAGCGCCGCTCCGAGCAGCACCCGCGAGGCGGAGACCCGGCCGGCCAGGCCGAGCGATGCAGCGGCGACAGCGGCGACCGCCCAGCCGGCCACGGCGGCGACCGGCGCGGTGTCGGTTCCGGATCCGGCGACGAGCGCGAGGACTCCGATGGCGCCGGCGCCGAGCACCGTGCGGTGACCGGCCGACCAGAGTCCGGGTCGCGTGGCGAGGGTCTCGCTCACGGTGTCGGTGACGTCGCTGACCTCGGGCGGCGGCGGAGCCTCGTCGAGCCGCAGGAGGCGCAGGACCTCCCCGTCGCCGACACCCTGCTCCGCCGTCGACATCGTGGCGTCGAGCTGCTCGCCGGTCAGCCGAACCAGCGTCAGCGGGCGGGCGACGCTCGCGACGCGCTCCTCGAGGAGCTCCATCAGCCGGGGCACCAGCGCGCCGATCGACTCGTCGCTCGGGACCACGATCGTCGCCCGTCTCGCCGAGCCGACGATCGTCAGACGCGTGTAGTCGGTCACTGCGGAGCCGCCGTCGACGTCGAGGACGCCGCCTTCTGGTCGGCCAGGGCGTTCAGCACGAACGACGTGCCGACGCAGCCCGCGCAGATGACCGCGCCGAGCACGACGCTGCCGATGAGCCTCTTCACGTTGTCGTTGACGTCGCGCCGCTCGGCGAGCTCGCCGACCAGGAATGCGCCGCGAAGCCTCGCCCGGTGCGTCCTGACCGACTCGAGGAGGATGGCGTCGTTGTTCATGCGGGTGCTCCTGGGAGGATCTGGATGGTGCGGCGGCCGATCTCGACGCGCCAGCCGGGCGAGGCCGCCGACTTCAGGCCCGGGACGAGCGGTCGGTAGCCGCCGTCGGCGTCGACGATCGCGCTGCCGTTCGTGGTGTTCAGGTCGGTGACCCACAGCAGGCCGTCGCGCCAGTCGAGGAGCACGTGCGTGCGAGAGAGGCTCCGCGACAGGTCGGGGAGGGCGTGGACGTCGGTGCCGCGGGCGTCGGTCTCGGGGTTGCGGCCGACGAGCAGCGACCCCGACAGCTCGAGCTCGGCGCCGGTGTCGAAGAGGAGGCGGACCGACGCCAGCGCGGTGCCGGTGGCGTCGGCGGTCGCGGCGCGGGCCCCGTGGCGGCTGCGGCGGGGCGAGTCGGCGGCGCTCGGCGGGACGTCCCCGAGGTCGTGGGGAGAGAGCCCGTGCGGTGAGTCGCCCTGTGCCCGCCTGTCGAGGGGACGCTCGGACGGACTCGGCTCGGCCCCGGAGGCCACGTGGAGCTCTGCGAGCGACGCCGCCGAGCTGACCGGGGCCAGCGGATCGCGACCCCGCGAGAGATCCGCCGTGAGGACGGAGCGCGGGCGCCAGGGCACGAGAGCGGCCTCAGCGGCCCCGAGGACAGTGGACGGAAGCGCCGTCAGGTTGTCGACGCGGCGGAGGTTCAGCACGCGCAGGCCGAGAGTGCGGCCGGTACGAGAGAGGAACGCGAGCTGGACGGCGGCGACGACGACGATGCCGACGATCAGGGCGGCGACGACCAGGCCCGAGCCGAGGGCCGCGGCTCCGCCCAGGACCCCGCCCAGGATCGCCGCGGCGACGTCGACCGCATCGGCCGCACGCCGGCGCGAGGGCACCGCCTGGACCACGCCGGCGGTGAGCCCGGCGCTCTGCACGAGGGCCCCTCCTGCTGCGGACCGCAGCTGTCGGGCACCGCAACGGGTGCAGAAGAGATCGTCGGAGGGGAGGATAGTCGCGCACCGCGCGCAGCTCAGAGAACCCAGCAGGGCGCCGCTCATGAGTGCTCCCCCCTGGTAGCCGTCAACGTGGAATACCCTACGATAACGGCCCCGACGGCCTGTTTTGTCAGGGGACGAAATGCTGTCGGCAACCCGGGGGACAATCCGCGAGTGAAGTTGCATGATGCGCAATCGGGGCGCAGGATGGTTTGGCGACCCTCGTTGAGGGGGTGCGGGCGGTCTTGCAACCAGGGCCGGCAACGACGATGAGATCGATGGGGGATCACCGTGAAGTTCGCAATGGGCGCAGACACTCTCGGAGTGCTGAGCAAGAAGACCGGCGGGGCGTCGCAAGACCTCGGAGCGCAGGTCAAGGCGCTGGTTCAGGCGGCCGAGCCGCTCCAAGGCAAGTTCAACGGCCAGGGGCGCGCCGCCTTCGACCGCTTCAAGGGTCAGTCCGACGAGGTCGCGAACGAGCTCAACGCCTCGCTGTCGGCCGTGCTCACCGGCATCGGCGGCATGAACACCGCATTCGGAACCGGCGACCAGCAGCTCGCCGACGACCAGGCCCAGGCCCAGGGCTCGGTCAACTTCGACGCCGCGCGCTTCAGCGGCTCGCACTGAGGGGGAGAGACAGATGGCAGGCAACCAGGCAGACCGCCGCGACTACGACGTCGCCGCGTCGCAGAGCGCTCAAGACAACTTCAACACCGTCGCCGCACGCCTCGAGGCGCTCATCGACCAGCGCGACGGCGACGTCCGTGCCGCGATGAGCGACTACCAGGCCGACGGCGTGTCGGACGAATACCAGTCGAAAGAGCTCCGCTGGAAGAACGCGGCCGCCGAGGTCAAGCAGATCATCCAGACCCTCCGCACGTCGCTCCAGAGCAACGACGACACCGCGCAGGCCACGCTCCAGAAGGCGAAGAGCGCGGTCGACAACATCGGCTGACCGGGCCGTTCCATGCAAGGGGGAGCACCATGACCTGGAAGGTCGATCCGGCCGGCGTGAAGTCGGTCCTCTCGAGCGTCACCACTGAGAGCGCGCCCATCTACGACGCGCTCGGCAAGGTCGACGCCACCGTGCAGTCGGCGGCGCTCAACGCGCAGTCGCAGGTCATCGCGTCGGCGCTCGGCGAGTTCTTCTCGTCGATCACGAAGTCGACCGAGACCGTGCAGCAGCGCATCCCGGCCGCCGTCGACGGTGCCGCCACCGCGACGATCGCGATCAACCACGGCGACGAGGAGATGGCGGCGACCTCCGAGTCGATGGCCGTCCACGCCGCGACGACGAACGACTTCTCGTTCTTCGACGGGCAGGGCTCTGGCACGGACGCAGGATCCGCTCCGACGCCGTCGAGCCAGCGCCCCGGGGCCGCCCAGTGAGCCTCATCGACCCCGCCGCCCTCCCCGGCGAAGGGCTGCGGCCCTGGCAGGTCGTTGCCGACGCGACCACCCTCAACGGCCTGGGCACCGACATCCGCGACGCCGGTGCCGCGACGCTCCGCGCCTGGCAGACCCTGCCCGCGTCATATCAGTCGGACGGCGCCGAGCACCTCTACGACGTGATGACCCCGGTGGGGCAGGCCTCGACCGTCATCGGCGACGGCTTCGGCGCTGTGGCCGCAGCCCTCTCGGCCTACGCCGAGGCGGTGACGCCGATCCAGAAGCAGCTCGCCGCGCTCAAGGCCGAGGCGCAGACGTTCGTCTACCAGGCGAACCACTACACGGCGCACGACCAGGTCAGCACCGACCCGTGGGTGATCGCCAGCGGCGTCGTCACGGGCAGCATCCTGCCGACGGTCACCATCGACTCCTGGGATCAGGACCAGGCGATGGTCGACAAGAACAACGACCTCATCCGCCGCGGCAAAGACCTCGCCGACCAGTGGATCGCCGCTCAGGAGACGTGCGCCGCCGCGATCCTGACCGCAGCCGGCCAGTCGCCCGACTCGACGTCGGGTCGTCAGACACCCGCCGAGATCATGGACCAGGTCGAGGCGATGATGCCGAAGATGCCGTGGGAGGGCGAGAAAGACATCACGACCCCCTGGGGCTCGACCGGCAGCCGAAAGGAATCCTGCGGCGAGAAGACGCTCGGATTCCCGGCGCACCTTGTCGGGGGAGTGGTCACCGGTGCTTACAAGATGGTGCAGGGTGTCAATACCCTCCTCACCGGCTACGACGGAACTGGCGTGCCCTGGTACGCCGAGCTCATCGCCGGCGCTGTGACCGGGCGGTCCGATCTGACCGGCGACGCCTGGAGCCGGGCCGGGCAGGCGTACGGCGGTGCCTGGATGGGTCTGTCGCATCTGGCCGCGTCGTTGAACCCGGTGCAGCAGGCGATCGACGGCCTCGCTCTGTCGCCGCTCGCCGACGTCCTCCCCGACGCGGTGAAGACCACGATGCAGGATCAGGCCCACGCCGACTTCACCGCACTCGGTGACACGGTCGGCGGCCTCGTCGGGCTGAAGCTCCCCGACCAGTGGTGGGAGTCGAAGTCGTGGGACGGCTACAACATCGCGCAGTCGTGGATCGACGACCCCGGCGGGGCCGCCGGCGAGTCGGTCTTCAACATCGGGTCGTTCTTCATCCCCGGCGCCGGCGAGGTCGGCGCGGGAGCGCACGGCGCCGAGGCAGCCGGAGCCGCGGCGCACGGCGCCGAGGCGTCGCACCTCGGCGGGTTCGCCGAGGCCGTGGGCAAGGCCGGCACGCCGCTCGACCTCATCGCCGCCACCAAGGGCGTCGACTCCGAGGTGCTCAAGGGCATCGAGCCGGTGCGCCTGGCCGACGACGCCGTGCCGCCGGTGGCCGACCTCTCCGAGATCGACACGGTCCACGACCTCCAGTCGAAGGTGTGGTCGGGGCACGACGCCCCCGTCGAGCAGCTGCCGAGCGCCGTCGAGCACGAGCCTGCGCTCGTCGGCTCCGGTGCCTCGGGTGCCGAGCACGGCGCCTCCGGGTCCGGCGCCGCGGACTCGGTCCGGCCGCCGTCCGCCGAGCACGGCTCGACGACGGTCGAGCGCGGCCCCGATGCCAGCCCACAGAGCCACGTCGACGCATCGCAGCCCTCGCACGCAAGTGGGCCGTCGCACGCCGACTCCGGTTCGGGCAGCGGCGGCTCGGGCAGCAGCGGCTCAGGCAGCGGCGCCTCCGGCCACGGCTCGAGCGGCGGGGAGACCCCGCCGCACGGCCCGCAGCACGGCGCGGACGGCGACCTCGGCGGTCAGCCGCACGACGCGGGGCCTCACCGTTCGTCGGATTACGTCGAGACGCCTCCCGACCACGTCGCCACCGCCACCGACCCGGCCGTCGTCACGCTCGACTCGGGCAGCCCCGGCGCGTGGAACCACGAGATGTACCACAGCAGGATCGAGCCGAACACGGTCTACGTCGTCGACGACGGCAAGTACGTCTTCCACACCGACGACGTCGGCCGGCTGCAGCACGCTGAGGGGCACTTCGATCCGAACCAGGTGACGGACGGCACGGCTCGCAACGCGTATCAGCAGCGCGTCATGCCGGGCAAGATCCCGGGTTACGACGCGGGCCACCCGTTCGGGATTCGCTTCGACACCCCGGCTGAAGGTCTCAACAACGTGCCGCAGCTGTCCGAGGTCAACCGCGGCGCGTATCGCGCTCTGGAAGACTCGTGGGCCAAGAAGATCGACGCCGGTCACAGTGTCGATGTGACGATCGACTTCTCCTATCCGCACGGCGACCCGACGCGAATTCCCACCGGCTACACAGTCGAGTGGAACATCGACGGGAAGATGTATCAGCGGTCCTTCCGAAACTGATCGGTGCCATCCTGGTAGCCGTGCAACCGACGAAAGCGACAGCAAAGCAGTGAGTCCCACTCTCGAAGAAGTCCAGAGGTCCGCCGACGCCCAACGCGAGCTGGCCCTCACGCTCTTCCGTGCGGCTCCCCCGGGTGAGTGGATCACCCTCGTGAGCGAGTTCGTCGAGGGCGGATCGGCGAATATCGCGAGTTCAGAGGTCATTCGCGCTGATTCGTCCACGGACAGTGTCAGGGGCGGGTTCGCCGTCTTCGAAGCCTGGTCCGCCGTTCGCGCCGCGATGGTCGACGGTGAGAGAGGCACGTGGCTGTCGGCGACCGTGACCATCGAGGCGGCCGGCAGGTTCCACTACGACTTCAACTACGACGTCCGACCGTACGGTGGTTCTCTCACCGGCCTGCTCACGCCGCCCGACGACCCGGACGACGTCATGCCGACCGACGACGACTGGCGCGAAGACCTGCGCCGCTACCCGCGCTCGGCCGAGTTCCTGCCCCCCTGGCTCGCCGCCCTCGCGGGCGTCGGCGATGCCCCCGTGGTCGCGCCCGACGAGGCCCTCGACTCGCCTGTCATCACGGCCGCCCTCGCAGCGCCTGTCACCTGGCCGGATCAGCTCTCCGCGCTCGAGAGCTCACCCGAGTGGAGCGACCTCTTCGCCGCGGTGTCGGCGAGTACCGCCGCGCAGCTCGACGCGAACCGCGACATCGCCTCGGCGCTCGCCTCCGAGAGCAGGCGTGCCGAGTGGGGCGGCTGGCTCGACAGCCTCCTGCAGGCCGTGTTCAGCGACGTGTTCGCGAGCCGCATCGAGTCAGGCGACGTCGCCGGCCTCGAGCGGGTGTGGCGTCCCCTCGAAGCCGCGGGCCTCGCTAAGGCGCCGGCAGGACTCGAGAACGTCGACCGGTCGGCACCCGTCGCCGGGGTCGGCGGCAGGGTGCCCGACGTCGTGACGCGACTGGTCGACGACGTCTCCGACGCGCTCGGCGACCTCATCGGGGGGCAGCTGACCCAGCGGTTCGGAGTGACGCCGGAGGCCTAGGGGGCCGGGTCGGTCGACGGCGGCATCGGCGGGGACGCCAGGTCGACGAGGGTGCCGCCGAGGGCTGAGGCGATCGCTTCGGCGAGGCGGACGGCCAGTTGCTGCGCCGCGCCCCATGGCACGACCACATCGGACCACCAGACGTGCTCCAGGGTGCCCGGCCGAGGTTGGACACCCGGCAGGATCCGCGCGATCTCGTCGGGCCCGGGGGCGCGCTGCGGGTGCAGGACGGTCACGAGCGGATCGGACTCCGGCGTGCTGAAGCGGGCCAGCAGGCCGCCGGCGTCGAGGTGCAGCGCGATCGGCACCCCGATGGCGTCGGCCGCGCTCCGGAAGGCCGCATCGCCGGGCATCTCGGGCGTCAGCAGCACGAACTCACGGGGCATCGGGGTGCGCCTCTCGGATCGGGCCGCTCTCGTGGATCGGGCTTGGGCTCGGGCTGGGGCTGGGGCTGGGGCTCGGGCGCAGGCGCAAGCCGGTGAGCTGCTCGAGGCGATCGCGGCCGAGCGCCTCGACGACGGCCTCGGCGCGGGGCCAGCCGCCGGTGCGGTCGGCGGGATCGTCGCGGAGCGGGAAGACGAGGGCCGGCACGCGGGGACGGCCGGCGAGGACGGCTCCGAACCGGTCGGCCATCCCGGCCGGGTCGAGCCCGAGGTCGCGCACCGCCGGGGCGCCGATCAGGAGGGCGACGGGCTCGGGATCCTGCCGCACGAAAGGACGCGTCGCCAGATCGCGGTTGCCCACGCGCGCAAAGATCGAGGCGACGAGGGGGAGGGCCTCGTCGGCCAGCGACGCCAGCAGGCTCGGAGCGGCATGGAACGCGCGGGCCACGGCACTCGACCCGGGCGCGCCGACGCCGACGAGGCCGGTGACGACCTCCTCGACGCCGCGGTCGGTGCGTCGCCCCAGGAGGCTCGCCGCCAGAGGGTGCTCGGCTGAGCCGCCGACCAGCACGCGGGTGTCGTGCGGCATGCGGGCGCGGATAGCGGCCGTCACGGCGTCCTTGCTCCACGGCTCGTCGAGGGGCTCGGCGGTGCCCCACCAGGTCGGGGCCGTGGCGCCGCCGAGGGTCGCGAACACCTCCGCAGCACGGCCGAGGCGGGTCGCGTCCTCGGCCCGGTGCCGGATCGAGGCCGACACCACGAACTGCGTCTGGTCGGGCTGCTCGAGGGTGGCGTAGCGCGACGACACGGCGTCGTCGTCAGCGGGTGGTTCGAGCACGGCCTCGACCGACGGCAGCGTGCGGCCGGTGATCCCGTCGCGCAGCCCCTCGGCCGAGCGGACCACCCATGCACCGCCGGCGATCGCCATGAGGTCGCGGTAGGCGTCGGTGAGCCGGGTCTGCTCGTCGCTCACGAGCACCACCCTGAGGCCGGCGGACGCCGCCCGGATGAACAGGTCGGACCGCAGCTGCGTCAGCGCGACGACCCGGGCGCGAGTCTCGGTGTGCACCATCCCCGGCGAGACGGCGTCGGCGAGCGGATGGAAGGGCACTCGTCCAGGCTAGCTCCGCGTGCCGGGCTGTGTCGTCAGCCGGGTGATCTGGTGTGCAGGAACGTGCGGCACCTCGCCCAGTACCATCGCCGAGTGCGCTCCCTCCTCTCGTGGCTCTCCCTCCCCGCCTTCGCCGCGCTATACCTGTGGCGCGCCTCCGTCCGCGAGTTCCCGTCGGGGACCCCGTGGATCTACCTCGCGCTCGGCGTGCTGCTGTTCGTCGTTTACGGCGTCGACAAGCGGGCCGCGCGCCGTGGTCGATGGAGGATCAGCGAGCGCAACCTGCTCGTCGTCGGGGTGCTGGGCGGCTGGATGGGCGCCGTCGTCGCGCAGCAGGTGTTCCGGCACAAGACGCGCAAGTCGTCGTTCCAGTGGGCGTTCTGGGCGACCGTGACGGTGAACGCGGTCGTGGTGCTGGCGTTCGTCTGATCATCACCCCGGATGTCGGCTGCGTCTGTCATCATCGACGCATCTCGTCGCCCCTGGCTCGTGAACATCGCGGCGTCGGCGGCCTGGCGCCGCGCGCTGCGCGCTGCGCGCTGCGCGCTGCGCTCGGTGGCAAGGATTGCTGGCAGAGGGGTCCTCGTGGGGCGTGCAGTCGGGCGCGGTTCTCCTTGCGCGAGCTGCACCTCGGCGGCGGAATCCTTGTGGGGCGCGCACGCGTCCTTGTGAGCGAACGCAGTGCGCGGGCGCTGTGCGCGAACGCAATGCGCGAGCGCAGGGCGAGCTCGCCGGGTCTCGTCCTCGAGTACGAGGTCATTGTCGGCGGCATCGCCTAGCCTCGTCTGGTGCCCCGTCGTCCGTCGTCCCGTCGCAGTGCCGTGCCCACGCGGAGTCCGCGCCGGGCACGGGTGGCTCGCCGTCGCTCGACGGCCGGCCGCGGCAACCGCCGGCGCGCCGGCCTCACGCCGCGGCCGACCGAGCGGCTGCTCGGGTTCGCGCTCGCGATCGGCTCGGGCCTCGTCGTCACCCTGGCCGTGGCGATCGGCATCTCCGCCGTCGCGTCGGGGGTCGGCACCCGTATCGGCGACGCCGCGAACGCCGTCGCGAAGGCCGCCTCGGGCGGAGCCGGCGGACAGTCGGGCACGACGGCCGGCGGAGCCGACGCGGGGTCGGCCGGGGTCAGCTGCCCGGCCGTGAAGGCGGTGCAGGTCGGGAGCGTCCGCGTTCCTGCGGGCCCGATCGCCGGCTACTGCCAGGACCGCCTGATCAACGCCGCCCACATCATCAACGCCGCACGGGCTCAGGGCATCGGCACGCGCACCCAGGCGATCGGCGTGATGACGGCGATGGGCGAGTCGAGCCTCGTCAACATCGACCACGGCGACGCGGTCGGGCCCGACAGTCGCGGGCTGTTTCAGCAGCGCGACAACGGGGCGTGGGGCACGTACTCCGACCGCATGACCCCGTACATTGCGGCAACCCACTTCTTCGACAAGCTCGTGCGGCTGCCGAGCTGGAAGACGCTCGCGCCGACCGAGGCCGCGCACGAGGTGCAGGTCAACGCCGATGCGAACCACTACGCGTCGTACTGGCCGGCGGCCGTCGCGGTCGTCGAGGCACTGTCGGGGCCCGTGCCGCAGTAGCGCGGGGTCCTTGTGCAAGGACGCCACGTCGCTTCGCAAGGACATTCGCGCCGTCGTGCACGCGTGACAAGGAGGAGCGCGCGTCGGTGCGACGCTGACAAGGACGTCTACGCGCAAGATCCTTGCGAGCGCGCGCGGCCCGAGCAGGGATGGAGTCGCGGTGCGCGTTCCTTTGGCGAGGACGGCGCGTGTGCTCGCAAGGACATTCGCGTCGTCGTGCACGCGTGACAAGGAGGAGCGCGCGTCGGTGCGACGCTGACAAGGACGTCTACGCGCAAGATCCTCGCGAGCGTGTGAGCGCACACGGCGAGCAGGAGCACGATGGCCCCATGCGCCACACCACCCGCCGCCCCCCGCACCGCGTCGACCCCGGCCCCGGCCAGGAGTCCGTCTGGGACTACCCGCGCCCGCCCCGCGTGGAGCCGTCGGGCGAGCACATCGTCGTGCGGCTCGGCGGCCAGACGGTCGCCGAGACGGACGCGTCGTTCCGCGTGCTCGAGACGAGCCACCCGCCGGTCTACTACCTGCCCCGCTCCGCGTTCTCGCCCGGCGCGCTGCAGCCCGCCCCGGGCCGGAGCCTCTGCGAGTTCAAGGGGCAGGCGGCGTACCTCGACGTCGTCGCCGGGGGAGTCGTCGCTCCGCGCGCCGGCTGGTTCTACCGCGAGCCGTGGCCGGGCTTCGAGATGCTGCGCGACACGGTCGCCGTCTACCCCGGCGCGATGGAGTCGTGCGACGTCGACGGCGAACGGGTCGCCGCGCAGGAGGGCGACTTCTACGGCGGCTGGATCACATCGCGCATCGTCGGGCCATTCAAGGGAGCGCCCGGCACGCTGGGCTGGTGACGCTCCGCGGGGAGGCCGTGCCTCATCGGCAGGAGCTCGCGCACCGAGCGCGGATCGATGACGCGGGGCGCTAGTTCCTGCGCCCCATCTCGATCACGGCCGTCGACGCGGCGAAACCGGCGGCGAGGGCGAACAGGGTGCCGCCCACTCCCCACTTCTTCTTGCCGAATAAGGCGTCGAACGAGACGTGCCCGGGGCCGGACGCCACTGCGGCGAGCGCCGCGATGAGCGTCGCGTTGTACTCGTAGCCGCCGTCGGCGTTCCACGGGCCGTTCTTCACGTGGACGGTGCGGATCGCCGTCGTCATGGTGGCGATGAGGCCGGCCGCGGCGAGCGGGGTGGCGGCGCCGAGCACGATGGCCGCGCCCCCGGCGGTCTCCGTGGCCGCGGCGAGGAGCGCGTTGCGCTTGGCCGGGCGGAGTTCGAGCGACTCCATCATGCCGGCGGCGCCTTCGAGGCCGGGGCCGCCGAAGGATCCGTTGAGCTTCTGGAGTCCGTGGCCGATGAAGAAGCCGCCGACGGTGATGCGGAGGAGTGTCGTCCCGAGAGTCATGGTCTCGTTCTACTCCCGCGGAGGTCGCGGCGCACGACGCCGCGTCAGCCCTTCTCGACCAGCGCCTTGAGCTTTGCGAGCCCGGTCTCGAAGTCGCCGCCGATCATCTTGTCGAAGTTCATGAACAGGCCCATGATGCGCGACATCACGTTCTTGGGGCTGTACATGGTCCAGACGACCTTGGTCGCTCCGTCAGTCTCGAACAGGCCGAAGTGCACCTTGCTCGACGTCGTGAAGGGGCGCGTGAAGTCGAGGTCGATGGTGACGGCGGTCGGCGCGATCTTCGCGACGGTCATGTGGCCCGCTCCGGTCTTGCGGTCGCCGTCCCAGCCGTAGAACGCGCCGACCTCGCCCTGCGGGCCCTGGTACTCGCGCTTGGTGCCGCTCTTCTCCCACGGCGACCAGTCGACCCAGGTCGTGAAGTCGGTCAGATAGGGGAGGATCGCGGACGCGGGCGCCGAGATCACCGTCGAGCGGACGGTCGTCGTGTGGTTCGCAGGTGCCTCGGTCGCTGTCATGGCCACACGTTACTGTGGCGGCTCTCCGCCGGGAAGAGCATCATTGCGCGTGACACGTCTGGAGGATCCATGACCGACCATGTTGCACGCGCCATGAAGGTGGTCGACGCCGACCCGGAGCAGTGCTGGAAGGCACTCACCGATTCGGCCCTCGTGAAGCAGTACTTCTTCGGCACCGTCGTCGACAGCGACTGGGAGATCGGCAGCCCCATCACCTACTCCGGCGAGAGGGAGGGCAGGCGCTACCGCGACCACGGCACCGTCCTCGACCGGGCGGAGCCGCTGCGGCTCGTCACCAGCTTCTTCAGCCCGATGTCGGGCAAGCCCGACGTGCCCGAGAACTACCAGCGGGTCAGCTACCGGATCCAGCCGGTCGACGGCGGCTGCCGCGTGACCGTGGAGCAGACCGGGAACGACTCGGAGGAGGCCGCCGCGCACTCGGCGTCGAACTGGCAGACGATCCTCGACGGGCTGGCGAAGGTCGCGCCGACGGCCTGAACGCGTCGCTCAGACGACGATCGCCCCGAAGTCGTACGCGGCAGGGACCTCGAGCTGCTCGAACGTGCAGCTCGAAGCGTCGCGGTCGGGCCGCCAGCGCTCGAACTGCACCGTGTGCCTGAACCGGTGGCCCTCCATCTGGTCGTAGCGCACCTCGAGCACGCGCGTCGGCTCGAGCGGCACGAACGAGACGTCCTTCGAGCTGGAGAACCGGTTGCGCTCGCCTTGAGCGGCGACCGGCGAGCCGTCGTCGTCGCGGAGCACGAGGGGCGCGAGCTCGTCGACGAGGGCCAGGCGCGTGGCGTTCGAGAAGGCGGAGACGCCGCCCACGTTCCTGAGCTCGCCGTTCTCGTCGTGGAGTGCGACGAGCAGCGAGCCCACCCCGGAGCCCGAGGCGTGCACGCGGTAGCCGACGGCGACCACGTCGGCGGTGCGGTGGTGCTTGATCTTGAGCAGGCGGCGCTTGCCCGGCTCGTAGACGGCGTCGAGCGGCTTGGCGACGACGCCGTCGAGGCCGGCTCCCTCGAACTGGTCGAGCCAGCTGCGGGCGAGCTCGGGGTCGTCCGTGGTGCGGCCGAGGTGCAGCGGCGCCCGGAACGACGCCGACAGGTCGACGAGCGCGGCGCGGCGCTCCGAGAACGCGACGCCGGTGAGGTCGAGGTCGCCGCAGGCGAGGAGGTCGAAGGCGATGAATGAGGCCGGCGTCTCGGCGCTGAGCTTCGCGATGCGCGACGCGGCCGGGTGGATGCGGGCCGAGAGCGCCTCCCAGTCGAGGGTCTCGTGGCCCTCGTCGCCCTGGCGCAGCACGATCTCGCCGTCGAGCACGCACGCTCCGGTGACCTGCTCGCGGACGGCGTCGACCAGTTCGGGAAAGTACCGGGTCAGGAACTTCGACCCCCGGCTGCCGATCTCGACGCCGCCGTCGTCGTCGACGTACACGAGCCCGCGGAAGCCGTCCCACTTCGGCTCGTACGCCAGGCCCGGCCCGTCGGGCACGGCCGCCACGGCCTTCGCCAGCATCGGGCTGACGGGGTTCTGCGCGCTCGGGATCATGCCCCGAGTGTGGCCCGTCGCAGCCGCCGCCGCACGCTCTGCCGGCGGGAGCAGTACGGTGACGGCATGGCGTCAGACGCGGTGATGGTGCAGGTCGGCGAGCGGGAGGTGCGCGTCTCGAGTCCGGGGCGCGTGCTGTGGCCGGAGCTCGGCATCACGAAGCTCGACCTGGCGAACTACCTGGTGACCGTCGGCGAGCCGTTCGTGCGAGCCAACGGCGGTCGGCCGATCTCGCTGCAGCGGTTTCCGGGCGGCGTCGACGGCGAGCAGTTCTTCTCGAAGAACCCGCCCCGCGGCACGCCCGACTACGTGCGCGCCACCGACGTCACCTACCCGAGCGGACGCGTGCACCCGCAGCTCGTGATCGACGAGCCGGCCGCGGCCGTGTGGGCCGCGCAGATGAACACGGTCGTGTTCCACCCGTGGGCCTCGCGCGCCGACGCACCCGACTTCCCCGACGAGATGCGCATCGACCTCGACCCGCAGCCGGGCACCGACTTCGCCGACGCCATCGCCGCAGCCGTCGCCCTGCGCGCCGTGCTCGACGAGGTCGGTCTGACCGCGTACGTCAAGACGTCGGGCAACCGCGGCATCCACATCTTCGCGCCGATCGCGCCGGAGCACGAGTTCCTCGACGTCCGCCACGCCGTCATCGCCGCCGCGCACGAGCTCGAGCGGCGCCTGCCCGACGCCGTGACCGCCCACTGGTGGAAGGAGGAGCGCGGCAAGCGCATCTTCGTCGACTACAACCAGGCGAACCGCGACCGGACGATGGCCGGCGCCTACAGCCCGCGGGCGCTGGCCTCGGCGACCGTCTCGACGCCGGTGTCGTGGGAGGAGCTCGGAGCCGTGGATCCTGCGTCGTTCACGGTCCTGTCGGTGCCCTCGCGGCTCGAGACCGTCGGCGACCCGTGGCAGGCGATGCACGAGACTCCGGGCGGCTCGATCGCCCCGCTGCTCGAGTGGTGGGAGCGCGACGGGGCGCAGGAACTGCCCTTCCCGCCCGACTTCCCCAAGATGCCGGGGGAGCCGCCCCGCGTGCAGCCCTCCCGCGCGAAGAAGTAGCGCCGCTCAGTCGTCGGCGGGCCAGACGCCGTCGAGCAGCAGCGCGACCTGCTCGTCGAGGTAGGCGGCGAGCGCACGGGTGTCGCCGGCGGAGTTCCACCGCAGACGCACGCTCCCCTCGGGGCCGAGCAGCAGGGTGCCGCGGCCGTCGGTCAGGGCGGCGGCGCCGGTGTCGACGGGCTCGTAGTCGAAGTTGACGACCTCGCCGTCGGCGAAGTGGCCGCGCATCGCCGCGATCCGCTCGGCGCGGCGCTGCTCGACGCCGAGCGACAGCCCCTGCGGGCGGCCGGTGTCGGTGGCGCGGGTGATCCGGCCGACCGAGAACAGCGACGCGTCGGCGCCGAGCAGCAGGCTCCCGAGGCGCCAGGCTCGGCCGATCGGGGCGATCGCCGGGCTCGACTTGAACGGGCCGAAGCCGCGCGGCTCCTTGACGGCGCCGAGCGCCTCGTCGCGGGCGCCGGCGGCGGTCAGTCGGTCGACCGTGGCGCGGAGGAGGACGGCGAGTTCCTGCGCCGCCTCGCCCTCGCGGCTCACGACCAGAAGGCCGCGACCTCGCCGGCGATGCCCGCGGCCTGCGTGCGGCCGGCGAGCGCCGACGGGATGCGCGACGAGTCGTCGAGCGAGTTGCCGCCGAAGGCCTTGAGGCTGGCCTCGTCGGCGGTGATGACCATCACGTCGGCGCCGGCCGCGCGCAGCCCGGCAACGGCCTCGTCGAGCTGGGGCCCGAGCGGGTTGGCCGGGTCTTCGGTGCCGCACGAGAGCACGAGCACCCGGTCGAAGCCGTCTGCGACGTCGGCGTTGGTCGCTGAGCAGGCACCGCCGTCGACGTACGGGTGGCCGCCGATCTCGACGGGCGGGAAGACGAGCGGCACGGAGCAGCTGGCGGCCACGGCACGGGCGAGCGGCACGCCGCTCGACGAGTCGAGCACCTCGAACTCGCCGGTGTCGGCACGGACCACGCACACCCTGAGCGGCGCGGGCGGCCAGCCGAACGCGTCGGGGAACTGACTGCCGAGCTGAGCGAGCAGCGGCGACTCGGCGCCCCGGGCGAAGGCGATCGCGGCCTGGCCGAGCTTGGCGCGGGCCTCCTGCTGGCTGGTCGCACCCGCCACGACGTCCATCACCTGCTGCCCGAAGTCGCTCATGTCGGCTCCGGGCGCGTCGACGCCCTCCGGGGGAGTCGTGACGGCCGAGCCGGCGGCGGCCTGGGCGGCGAAGACGGCCGGCGCCATGCCGAATCGCAGGATGCTCCCCGCCACCGAGCCGGCGCTGGTGCCGACGACGAGGTCGGCGTGGTCGACGTCGACGTCGACCGCGAGCAGCTCGGTCAGGACGCCGAGGTGCCATGCGATGCCGGCGATGCCACCCCCTCCGAGGACGAGGGCGCGACGGGGGCTGGACGAGGGTGTATCGGTCATGCTCCGAGCCTATTCGCGCTTCGGCCGCCCCCGCTCACGCAAAGAGCGTCGGTGTCCTCGCTCACGCAAACAGCGTGACGAGCTCCCGCTTCAGCACCTTCCCGCTGGCCCCGAGCGGCAGCGACTCGACCACGTGCACCACGCGCGGGAACTTGTACGCCGCCAGGTGCTCCTTGACGAAGGCGATGACGTCGTCGCAGTCGATCGCCTCGCCGGGCCGCGCGACGACTGCCGCGTGCACCTCCTGGCCGTGCACGTCGTCGGGCTCGCCGAAGACCGCCGCGTTCATCACGCCGGGGTGGCGCATCAGGCAGTCCTCGACCTCGCTCGGGTACACGTTGTAGCCGTTGCGCACGATCATGTCCTTCTTGCGGTCGACGATCGTCACCACGTCGTCCTCGCCTTTCGACCCCAGGTCGCCGGTGTGGAACCAGCCGTCGACCATCGCCTGGTCGGTCGCCTCGGGGTTGCCCAGATAGCCCTTCATCAGGTTGTGCCCGCGGATGACGATCTCGCCCATCTCGCCCCGGGGCAGGAACTCGACGTGGTCGTCGACATCGGGCTTCACGATCTCGACGTCGACGCCCCAGATGGGCTTGCCGATCGTTCCCGCGCGCGGGTCGTCCAGGTCGTTCACCGTCGCCACGGGGCTCGTCTCGGTGAGGCCGTAGCCCTCCTGCACGGGCGCGCCGAACATCTCCTGGAACCGCTCGAGCACGGCCACCGGCAGCGCCGAGCCGCCCGACACCGCGTAGCGGAGCGGCGGGCGCGGCTCGTCGGGCGCGGCTGCCGCGGCGGCGAGCAGGCCGATGTACATGGTCGGCACGGCCGTGAAGATCGTCGTCCTCGTCGCCGCCATCAGGGTGAGCGCGGCGGCCGGGTCGAACTTCGGCAGCAGCACGATCGCGGCGCCGCGCCGGAACACGGTGTTGAGCACCGACGTCTGGCCGAAGGCGTGGAAGAACGGGAGGCCGCCGAACACGACGTCCTCCTTGGCCATGTCGGTGCAGTCGATCAGCTCGGCGCTGACCTGCTCGATCATCGCCAGGTGCGAGCCGACGGCGCCCTTGGGGTGGCCGGTCGTGCCCGACGTGTAGAGGATCGTCGCCGCCGCGAGCGGGTTGACCGACTCGTAGCGCTCGATGGGCGTGGCCGCGGCGGCCTCGACCTCGAGCCGCGCTACCGGAACGGGCGTCGGCGCGTCGGCCGGGAGGAGCACCGACACCACGGGGACGCCGGCGGCTGCCGCAGCGGGAAGCGCCTCGCCGAGCTGGGGCGCCGCGACGATCGCGAGCAGGGCGCCCGAGTCGCGCAGCACGTACTCGATCTCCTCCGACTTGAACAGCAGGTGCACCGGCACGACGATCGCGCCCAACGCGAGCACGGCGTAGTAGGCGCGGCAGAAGTCGGGCACGTTCGGCACGATCAGGGCGACGCGGTCGCCCGGGCCGATGCCGCGCGCGCGAAGGGCCCCGGCGTAGGCACGCGTCTGGTCCCACAGCTCGCTGTAGGTCGTGGTGCCGCCCGAGAAGAGCAGGGCCGGCCGGTCGTGGTGGCGACGGGCGCTCTCGGCGAGGATCGCGGCGATCGACAGGGTGCCGAGGCCGGGGCCGTCGAGCAGCTCCGCGGTGCCATCAGGGGCGGTGGTCGCGGGGGCGGTGGTGAACGTCATCGTTCGTCCTTCGTTCGGTGATGCGGGTGTGATGAGGTCAGGCGGCGGGGACGGCGAACTCGCTCTCGATGGCGAGCCGGATCCCCGTCGGGATCGGCACGGGTCGCGTCGTCTCCCGGTCGACGAACACGGTGGTGAACGTGCCGACGGCGAGCTGCGTGTCGTCGCGGTCGCGCAGGATCCTGGGTGCCCAGGTCACGCTCGTGGTGCCGAGCTTCGCGATCGATAGCTCGACCGCGATCTCGTCCGGAAACCCCGCGGACGCCTGGAACTCGCACGACGACGCGACGCAGAACCCGAGCGCGGGCCCGTGCAGCGGATCGAGCCCCGCCACCGTGATCATCCAGGTGTTGATCGCGGTGTCCATCGCCTGGTAGTACACGGTGTTGTTCAGGTGGCCGTAGACGTCGTTGTCGTTCCAGCGGGTCGCCACGGCGAGGCGGTAGGGGCGGGTTCCGTCGATCATGAGTCCCTCAGAACGTATTCGAACGCCGCGCGGGCCCGCTCGGCGCTGGGCTTCTCGCCCGTGATCAGGTCGGCGTACGTGAACGACTCCGAGATCCGCACGAGCAGGTACGCGAGGTCGTGGATCGGGAGAGAGAAGCGGATCGCGCCGCGGGCGACCTCGGCCTCGAGCAGAGCCTCGACGAAGGCCAGGTAGCGGCGCTGCACCTGGCTCTCCTTCGTCGTCAGGACCCGCAGCGCCCGGGCGGGCTCGCGCGTCAGGAAGCCCTGAAAGGACGACGCCTCGATCAGGGCGGCGACGAAGTCGCCCAGCACGCGGGTCAGGCGTGCCGCCCCGACGGCGTCGGTCGACCTCTCGATGCGGGTCAGCGTCGGCTCGGCGAGCGACCACAGCACCTCGCTCAGAAGGGCGTCGCGGTTGCCCAGCCAGCGGAACAGCGACGTGCGGTCGACGCCGAGGCCGGCGGCCAGAACGTTCATGTCGACCCGCTCGCCGGCGAGGAACGTGCGGCGCGCAAGGACGAAGGCGCGCACCGTGTCGGAGTGGGTGCCGGCGGCGAGACGGGCCGAGAGCTCGGACGGCACGCGGATCGCGACGATGCCCGCCCACGACGCCGGCACGGCGGCGGGGGCTGCGGTCTGCGTCGACATGAGAGCACTCTAGGCATTGCCGGGGAGTCCGTGCAACATTTTCGAAAACGATGCATGATGGAGGCAACCGGTAGTCACACACCACGCAACGGAGCTGACCAGTGACCCTCACAACACCTGAAACCGCCTACCTGTCGAGCGACTTCTACTTCGCCCAGGACGCCCTCACCGCTCGCGAGAACGAGAACATCCACGAGCTGCGCCACTATCTCGAGACCGAGGTGGCCCCGATCGCCGACGACTTCTGGGAGCGGGCCGAGTTCCCGCACCAGGTCATCAAGCCCCTGGCCGCTCTCGGCGCCTACGGCCCGATCTGGGAGGAGTCGCGCCAGTTCGAGAACAGCGCGAAGTTCCGCGGCTGGGCGGCGCTCGAGTCCGGCCGGATCGACGCGAGCGTGTCGACCTTCATCGGCGTCACCTCGGGTCTCGCCATGGGCTCGATCGGCGTCGCGGGCAGCCCTCAGCAGCGCGCCGAGTGGCTGCCGAGGATGGCGACCGGCGAGACCATCGGCGCCTTCGGCCTCACCGAGCCGCTGTCCGGCTCCGACTCGGCCGGCGGCCTCCGCACCACGGCGACCCGCCACGGCGACAGCTGGACCCTGAACGGCCAGAAGCGCTGGATCGGCAACGCCACCTTCGCCGACGTCGTCGTGATCTGGGCCCGCGACACCGCCGACGGCCAGGTCAAGGGCTTCCTCGTCACGACCGACACCCCCGGCTTCACCGCGACCAAGATCGAGCGCAAGCAGAGCCTCCGCATCGTGCAGAACGCCGACATCGAGATGGTCGACGTCATCGTGCCCGAGGAGCGCCGGCTGCAGCGCGGCGACTCCTTCCGCGACACCGCCAAGGTGCTCCTCCTCACTCGCGCCGACGTCGCCTGGCAGGCCATCGGCAATGCGATCGGCGCCTACGAGGCGGCCGTCGCCTACGTGAAGCAGCGCGAGCAGTTCGGCAAGAAGCTGTCGTCGTTCCAGCTCGTGCAAGACCTGCTCTCGCGCTGCCTGAGCAACATCTCGGCCTCCATCGCCCTCTGCATGCAGACCTCCGACCTCCTCGACCACGACCGCCAGACCGACGCGCACGCGTCGATGGCCAAGTCGTTCGCGACGTCGCGGATGCGCGAGACGGTCGCCTGGTGCCGCGAGGTGATGGGCGGCAACGGCATCGTCCTCGACTACGGGGTGGCCCGCCGCTTCGCCGACGCCGAGGCCATCTACTCGTTCGAGGGCACCCGCGAGATGAACTCCCTCATCGTCGGCCGCGCCATCACCGGCACGAGCGCGTTCGTCTCATGACCGAGGCAGTCATCGTCGCGGTCTCCCGCACGCCCATCGGCCGCGCCATGAAGGGCTCGCTCCGCGGCGAGCGCGCCGACGATCTCGCGGCGTTCATCGTGCGCGACGTGCTCTCGAAGGTGCCGGAACTCGACCCGGCCGCCATCGACGACCTCGTGATGGGGTGCGGCATGCCCGGCGGCGAGCAGGGCATGAACATCGCCCGCATCGTCGCCGTGGCGCTCGGCTACGACCACCTGCCCGGCACGACCGTCAACCGGTACTGCTCGTCGAGCCTCCAGTCCACGCGCATGGCGTTCCACGCGATCAAGGCCGGCGAGGGCGACGTGTTCATCTCGGCCGGCGTCGAGAGCGTGTCGGGCGCGGCCCGCGGCTCGAGCGACTATATCCCCGGGGTCGACCTCCGCAACCCGCGCTTCCCCGAGTTCCACGCCCCCGCCGACGGCGGCGACTGGGTCGACCCGCGCCTCCGCGGCGCCCTGCCCGACCCGTACATCTCGATGGGCGAGACCGCCGAGAACGTCGCCGGGATGCTCGGGATCAGCCGTCGCGAGCAGGACGAGTTCGCCGCCCTGAGCCAGAACCGGGCCGAGCAGGCGATCGTCGACGGATTCTGGGCGCGCGAGATCACCCCGTACCCGCTCGCCGACGGCACGGTCATGACCGTGGACGACGGGCCGCGCCCGGGCGTCACGCCCGAGACGCTGGCCGGCCTCAAGCCGGTCTTCTGCGAGGACGGCACGGTCACGGCCGGAAACGCCTGCCCGCTCAACGACGGAGCCGCGGCGCTCGTGGTCATGAGCGACACCCGCGCCGCCGAGCTCGGCATCACGCCGCTCGCCCGGATCATCTCGACCGGGGTCACCGGCCTCAGCCCCGAGATCATGGGGCTCGGCCCGGTGGAGGCATCGCGCCAGGCGCTGGCTCGCGCCGGCATGTCGATCGGCGACATGGACCTCGTCGAGATCAACGAGGCGTTCGCCGCCCAGGTGATCCCGTCGGCGCGCGAACTCGGCGTCGACGTCGAGCGGCTGAACGTGCACGGCGGATCGATCGCCGTCGGCCACCCCTTCGGCATGACCGGCGCCCGCATCACCGGGACGCTGCTCAACGGCCTCCGCACTCGCGACGCCACCTTCGGCCTCGAGACCATGTGCGTCGGCGGCGGCCAGGGCATGGCGATGGTGATCGAGCGGCTCTCGTGAGCGGTCGTCCGGTCTGGAGCTCGCGGTGAGGATCGACGGCGTCGTGCTCGAGCGGACCGATGCGGCCCGGCCCTTCGCCGGGTCGCGCCCGCTCACGCTCTCGATGCTCGAGCTCGACCCGCCCGGGGCCGGCGAGATGCTGGTGCGGATCGAGGCGGCGGGCGTCTGCCACAGCGACCTCTCGGTGGTCGACGGCGCCCGTGTGCGACCGGTGCCGATGCTGCTCGGCCACGAGGCCGCCGGCATCGTGGAGGTCGTCGGCGCCGGTGTCACCGACGTGGCGCCCGGCGATCGCGTCGTCATGACGTTCCTGCCGCGGTGCGGCAGGTGCCAGGCCTGTCAGACAGATGGACGCCTGCCGTGCATCGTCGGCAGCCGCGCCAACGGCGACGGCGTGCTGGTCGGCGGTGGTTCGCGGCTGACCCGCGACGGCGTGTCCGTGCACCATCACCTCGGCGTGTCCGCCTTCGCCACCCATGCGGTCGTGAGCGAGACCTCGGTGGTCCGCGTCGATCCGGACGTCCCGCCCGAGGTCGCAGCCCTTCTCGGCTGCGCGGTCCTCACCGGCGGTGGCGCGGTCCTGAACGCCGGGCGCCCCGACCCCGGGGCGGACGTCGTCGTCGTGGGCCTCGGCGGCGTCGGAATGGCGGCCGTCCTCGTGGCGAAGGCGACCGGGCACCGGGTCATCGGCATCGACGCCGTCCCTGCGAAGCTGGAACTCGCGACGGCCCTCGGCGCCGCGCAGGTCGCGTCGCCGGACGACGCCGTCGCTCTGGGGCTCCGGGCTCCCGTCGTCATCGAGGCGGCGGGCCACCCCGCCGCGTTCGAGACGGCGTTCGCTCTCACCGCGCCCGGCGGAACCACCGTCACCGTCGGGCTGCCCAGGCCCGACGCGCGCTCGACGATCGCCCCGCTCACGCTCACGGCCGAGGCGCGCACCGTCGTCGGCAGCTACCTCGGCTCGTCGGTCCCGTCGCGCGACATCCCCGTCTACGTCGACCTATGGCGCAAGGGCCTCCTCCCCGTCGAGAAGCTCGTGTCGTCGACCATCCCGCTCTCGGGCCTGAACGAGGCGATGGACTCGCTGGCCGACGGCGAGGCGCTCCGTCAGCTGATCGTCTTCCCGTCGCCCTGACGGGCGCCGGAGAGCCTCCGACCTCCGGCCCGTCCGGACTCCAGCACTTCAGTACTTCAGCACTTCAGTACTTCCGCACTTCAGAGAGGAACACCATGACCGACCAGCGCACCGACCCCGAGCAGCGCATCGCCATCGTCACCGGGGGAGGCCGCGGCATCGGCGCCGCGGTCGGCCGCCGCCTCGCCCGCGACGGCATGGCCGTCGCCCTCGTCGACCTGAGGCAGGAGGATGCCGACGCCGCCGCGGCGGAGATCACGGCGGCCGGGGGCCGTGCCGTCGGCGTGGCAGCGGACGTCTCGGATGAGGAGTCGGTGGCGGGCGCGGTGGGCCGCGTGGAGGCCGAGCTCGGGGCGCCGACCGTTCTCGTCAACAACGCCGGGATCCTGCGTGACAACCTGCTCTTCAAGATGAGCGTCGACGACTGGGACGCCGTGCTCGGCGTGCACCTCCGCGGGGCCTTCCTGATGAGCCGGGCGGTGCAGAAGCACCAGGTCGACCAGGGCTGGGGCCGCATCGTGAACCTGTCGTCGTCGTCGGCGCTCGGCAACCGCGGGCAGGCCAACTACTCGGCGGCCAAGGCCGGGATGCAGGGGTTCACCAAGACGCTCGCGATCGAGCTCGGCCCGTTCGGCGTCACGGTGAACGCGATCGCACCGGGGTTCATCGAGACGGCGATGATCGCGCAGACCGCGGAGCGCATGAAGGTGCCGCTCGAGACCTTCCTGACCGAGGCCGCGAAGCAGATCGCCGTGCGCCGCGTCGGCCAGCCCGACGACGTCGCCGCGGCCGCCGCCTACTTCTGCTCCGAGGAGGCCGGCTACGTGTCGGGACAGGTGCTGTACGTGGCGGGAGGGCCGCTCTCGTGAGCGCCGCGGTCTTCGCCGCACCCGCCGATCTGGCGGGGTCGGAGGGTGCCGAGCTCGGTCCGTCGGAGTGGATCGTGATCGACCAGGCGCGGATCCAGGCGTTCGCCGACGCGACCGGCGACCAGCAGTGGATCCACGTCGATCCGGCGCGCGCGGCCGACGGCCCGTTCGGCGCGACGATCGCCCACGGGTACCTGACGCTGTCGCTGCTGCCCGCGTTCGCCGACGGGCTGCTGCGGGTCGACGGCGTCTCGGCCGCCATCAACTACGGCGCCGATCGGCTGCGGTTCGTGCAGCCCGTCGTCGTCGGGTCGCGCGTGCGGGCCGTCGGCGAGATCACCGGCGTGACGCCCGGCTCCGGGGGAGTGCGGCTCGCCTATCGGGTCACGGTCGAGATCGAGGGCTCCGACAGGCCGGCCCTCGTCGTCGACACGATCACGCTGTTCGTCCCGGCCTGACGCGGCGTCCCGCCCCCGCCCGCCCCGCCCCCGCCCGCCCGTCTCCAGAAATTCAAGGAGATCTTCGCCGACCCACTCTAGTGATCCGCATGCCGCCGAAGGTCGAGGCACATTTCTCCTTGAATTTCTGGGCAGGGAAGGTGCGACGGGCTATTACAACGTTGTAGCGTGGACGCGGATCACCTGTTCCACGACCTCGAGGACGACGTCATGACCGCGACCATCCCGCGCCCGGAGTACCCCCGCCCCCAGTTCACGCGCGAGCGGTGGCTGAACCTCAACGGCCAGTGGCAGTTCGAGTTCGATCCGGGCGACTCCGGGTTCGAGCGGGGGCTCGCCGACGCGTCGCAGTTCCTGCGTGCCGAGATAACAGTGCCGTTCGCCCCGGAGGCGCCCCTGTCGGGGATCGGCGACGACGACTTCCACCACGCCGTCTGGTACCGCCGCGAGGTGGATATCCCGGCGGAGTGGGCCGGGGACCGCGTGCTCCTGCACTTCGGCGCGGTCGACCACGACGCGACGGTCTGGGTCGATGGCGCCGAGGTCGCGCGGCATCGCGGCGGCTTCACGAGCTTCACGGCCGACATCACCAGCCGTGCCGGCGCGAAGGCCGGCGACACGGTCGTCATCACCGTGCGGGCCCGCGACTCCAAGGACGCCCCGCAGGCCCGAGGCAAGCAGTCGGCCGAGTACTGGAACCACGACGCCGACTACACCCGCACCACCGGCATCTGGCAGACGGTGTGGCTCGAGCCGGTGCCGCAGGTCGCCATCGGTCGGCCGCGCATCACGCCCGACCTCGGCTCCGAGTCCTTCACCGTCGAGGTGCCGCTGTCGACGGGGCTCGCCGGCGGCCGGGTGCGCGTCGTCCTGTCCGACGACGACGGCGAGGTCGCGGTGCACGACGCCCGAGCCGATCTCACCCTGTCGCCCCGCGTCACCGTGCCAGTCCCCGCCGACCGCGTTCGCGTGTGGTCGATCGGCGACCCGTTCCTCTACGGCGTGAGCATCGAGCTGCTCGGCGCCGAGGGCGACGTGGTGGACTCGATCGGCAGCTACGCCGGACTCCGCAGCGTCTCGATCGTCGGCCAGGCGGTCCTGATCAACGGCGAGACCGTCTTCCAGCGCCTCGTGCTCGACCAGGGCCTCTACGCCGACGGCCTCCTCACGGCGCCGAGCGAACAGGCGCTGATCGACGACATCCGCCTCTCGATGGAGGCCGGCTTCAACGGGGCGCGCCTGCACCAGAAGGTGTTCGAGGAGCGCTTCCTCTACCACGCCGACCGCATGGGCTACCTCGTGTGGGGCGAGTTCGGCGACTGGGGCTGCAAGACGACCGGCCCGAGCGATGACCGCCAGCAGCCCGGCGCGACCTACACGACGCAGTGGCTCGAGGCGCTCGAGCGCGACTACTCGCACCCGGCGATCATCGGCTGGTGCCCGCTCAACGAGACGCGCCAGCACATCTCCGACCGCATCACCGTGCTCGACGACGTCATGCACGGCATGTTCCTCGCCACCAAGGCCATGGACACCACGCGTCCCGTGCTCGACACCTCCGGCTACTCGCATCGCGTGTTCGAGACCGACATCTACGACAGCCACAACTACGACCAGGTGCCGGCCACCTTCCGCGAGACGATGGGCCTGCTCGACGTGGGCTCGAAGACGGCCTTCCTCAACACCGAGGACGACCGCGACCTCCAGCAGCACGACGTTCAGCCGTGGAGCGTCCCCTACAACGGCCAGCCCTACTTCTGCAGCGAGTTCGGCGGCATCTGGTGGAACGCCGAGACCGCCGCGGCGACCGACGCCGCCCCGCAGTCGGGCACGACGTCGTGGGGGTACGGCGAGCGAGTCCGCACCGCCGAGGAGTTCTACGAGCGCTTCGAGGGGCTGGTCACGACGCTGCTCGGCAACGCCGACATGTTCGGCTACTGCTACACGCAGCTCACCGACGTGTTCCAGGAGCAGAACGGCCTCTACGCGTTCGATCGCTCCGGCAAGTTCGACATCGCCCGCATCGCCGAGATCCAGCGGCGCCCGGCCGCCATCGAGGAGGCCGCCCGGGTGCTGTAGGGGGCGCAGGAACTGCACGCTCCCCGTGCATATCGGGCACACCCGTCGCCGACATGGCACGCTCGAGGCATGAGCGAAGCGCGAGCGTACGAAGTCCTCGGTGTCCCTTCGAGCGCGGGGGCCCACCACGCGGGGCAGGAGCTCGGGCCGAAGGCCCTGCGCGACTTCGGCTTCGTCGACCGGCTCCGCGAGGCCGGAGCCGATGTGATCGACGCGGGCGACGTGGCGGGCTCGGTGTTCCGGGCCGATCCCGACCCCGTCGGCGGCGCGCGCAACATCGCCGCCGCGATCGAGGTCGCGGGGCAGGTCGCCGACGAGGTCGAGCGCATCGTCCGCGACGGCCGCATCCCCGTCGTGATCGGCGGCGACTGCACCGTCACCCTCGGTGTCGTGGCCGGCGTCCAGCGCGTCCAGGCCGAGGTGGGCGTCGCCTACGTCGACGGCGACGCCGACCTCTCCGTGCCCGGCGTGCGCGGCAACGGCATCCTCGACTCGACGGTCGTGTCGCACCTGCTCGGCATCGTCGACTCGCCGCTCGGCCGCCTGGGGCCGTCGTGGCCGCCGCTCGAGGAGGACCAGATCGTCCTGCTCGGCTACAACCAGGACGACCCCGACTCGTTCGACGACGACGTCCTCACCGACGACCGCGAGGTGCTCCACTTCAGCGACGACCACCTGCGCGAGGTGCCGATGGAGGCCGCCGGCTCGGCGCGCACCCGCCTCGACGTGTTCGAAGGGCTCGTCGTGCACTTCGACGTCGACGCGGTGGACTCCGCCGACCTGCCGCTCGCCGACTTCCCGCACTACGGCACGGGGCAGACGCTGGCGGGTGCGCTCGACGTCGTGCAGTTCCTGCTGTCGGCCCCGAACCTGCGAGCGCTGAGCCTCACCGAGGTGAACCCCACGCACGACCCGTCGGGCGAGCAGCTGGAGCGCTACGTCGCCGGCGTGACCGCCGCGATCGCCGGGTCGTAGGCGGCAGTCGGGCCGGCGGGCCCGTCAGGTCGGCGGGCCCGCCAGGCCGTCGGGTCGGCTAGGCCGTCGGGTCGGCTAGGCCGTCGGGTCGGTCAGCGCGTCGAGGGCGGCGAGGTCGTCGGCCGAGATCTCGAAGTCGACGTCGGCGTTCTCGGCCGCCCGCTTGGCGCTGGTCGTCTTCGGCAGCGGCAGCACGTCCTTCTCGAGCAGGTAGCGGATGCAGAGCTGCGCCACCGACTTGCCGTACTTGGCGGCGATGCCCGCGAGGTCGGCGCTGTCGAGGATCGCGCCGGTCGCGAGCGGCGAGTAGCCCTCGACGAGGATCCCCTTCTGCTGGCAGTAGGCAGTCGTCTCGTCCTGCGTGTAGCCGACGTACCAGCGGATCTGGTTGACGTGCGGCGTGACCGTCGCGGTCTCCATCAGCGACTCGATGTCGTCGACGGTGAAGTTCGAGATGCCGATCGAGCGGGCGCGGCCGGAGGCGTGGATGCCCTCGAGGGCCTTCCACACGGCCTGGTTTCCGGTGCGGTGGTCGCTGCCCATGTCGGTCCAGGGCCAGGGTGCGTGGATCAGGTAGAGGTCGACGTAGTCCATCTCGAGCGCCGACATCGTCGTCTCGAAGCTGGCGAGGGCCTCGTCGTGGTCCTTGATCTCGGCGGGCAGCTTCGTGGTGACGAAGATCTCGTCGCGCGGGATGCCGCTGTCGCGGATAGCGCGGGCGACGCTCGCCTCGTTGCCGTAGGCGCGGGCGGTGTCGATGTGGCGGTAGCCGGCCTTCAGCGCGGCGGCGACCGAGTCGTAGGCGTCGGGGCCGTCGGGGATCTGCCAGGTGCCGAAGCCGATCTTCGGGATCTCGACGTCGTTGGAGAGGGTGAACGTATCGGTGAGTGAGGGCATGCGCTCGACGCTACTCGCCGGGGATCGCGAGCACCTCGAGTTCCTGCGCCCGTATCGCCTGACAGACTTGGGCGCATGACGACCGAGACCCTTCCTGAGTTCACCCCCTCCGACGTGCAGGCCCAGCTCGACGAGCTGCGGTTCGACTCGTTCGACCAGAGCGATGCGTACACCCTCGGGTCGCTCGCCGCCGAGCTCGTCCGCGAGAACGGGTACGCGCTCGCCATCCAGGTCGTGCTCGGCGACCACGTCGTCTACAAGAGCGCGCAGGGCGGCGTCTCGCCCGACACCGACTCGTGGCTGCGCCGCAAGGCGGCCGTCGCCGTCCGCGACTCGCAGCCGTCGCTCCTCACCCGCCTGAACGACGAGGGCGCAGGAACTCCGCTCCTCGTCGACGACACCTACGCCGTGTCAGGCGGGGCATTCCCCCTCGTGGTCGGCGGGCAGGTGGTCGGCACCATCACGGCCTCGGGCCTGAAGGACGTCGTCGACCACGACCTCGTCGTCGCCGCGCTGCGCAGCTTCGTCGCGAACTAGCGGCTCCGTCGCCGTCCCCGGGCCGTCCGCCGCCCCCGCCCCCGCCCACTTGCCCAGACCTGGGCGTTCGCGTCGTCGGTTTGCCCCGTTCCGGGGTGCTCGCCGAGTTGCCGAGATCTGGGCTTGTGCGGCGGTGAGTTGCCCCGTTCCGGGGTTCTCGCCGAGTTGCCCAGACTTGGGCTTGTGCGGCGGTGAGTCGCCCCGTTCCGGGGTTCTCGCCGAGTTGCTCAGATCTGGGCTTGTGCGGCGGTGAGTTGCCCCGTTCCGGGGTTCTCGCCGAGTTGCTCAGATCTGGGCTTGTGCGGCGGTGAGTTGCCCCGTTCTGGGCAACGGAGACCAGCGCGTGGCGGCGGTAGGTTTCGACGGCCTGTGGATAAGGCCGCCAGGGCTGTGGAGGGCGCGAGCGGCGAGCGCCCACCCGGAGGCACGCTGACGGCATGCAGAAAAACCAGCCTCCGTTCTCGCTCGGGCACGGCGTCTTCCGCGTGTCGGACGCACTCGACCAGGGCATCCCTCCTGAACGTCTCCGCGCCGTAGGCCTGCGGCATCCGCATCGTGGTCTCCGTTCGACGAACGCCGAGCCCCAGGACGTCGTCGGACGCTGCGTCGAGTACGCACCCCTCCTCTTGCCGGGGCAGGCGTTCAGCCATCAGACCGCCGCCCTGCTGTGGGGACTCCCCGGGCCGCCGGGATGGGTGGCGAGCCGGGCCGATCTCCACGTGGTCGCCACAGGAGAACACCGTGCGCCGAGGAGACCGGATGTGGTCGGCCACACGGCGCCGGGGCTCCCTCTCGCGACAGTGGAGGGCCTCCCCGTCGTGCTGCCGACGCGCGCGTGGATCCAGTGCGCCGAGCGGTGGGCGCTCGACGATGTGGTCGCCATGGCCGACGCGCTTCAAGACCGGTGGTCGCCGCACGGGCTGGCGCAGTTCCTGCCGCGGGAGCTCCTGGAGTCCGCCGTCGAGTCAGCGGCGGGGCGGCGGGGCTGCCGCACGCTGGCCGATGCTCTCGCCTTGTCGAGGCCGAAGGTGTGGTCGCCGCAGGAGACCCGGCTGCGCCTGCTCGTCCTCAGGGCGGGCTGCCGCGAGCCCGATGAGCTAAACGAGAAGCAGTTCGCGGCGGATGGCACCTATCTCGGCCGCCCAGACATGGCGTATCCGCGTGAGAAGGTGGCGATCGAGTACGAGGGTGACGGGCATCGCGTCGACCGCGCGACCTTCGAGAACGACATCGAGCGCCGAGAACGGTTCGCGGCCGACAACTGGCGCACCCTGCGGGTGACGAAGAGCCAATTGACGGAGGCGCAGGAACTCGCAGCCCGCCTCCGCCGCTTCGTCCCAGCAGCCTGAGCGCGCCGTCGCCCCGCCCCAGCGCCTGTCGTCGCCGCCGCTTCCCGTCGTCACCGCCTCCCGTGTCGCGCGAGTTGCCCTAATCGGGGCGACCCGGCGGTCGAGAAGCCCAGATCGGGGCTACTCGCGGCAGCGGCGGCCGGCGGCGCGACAGCCGCCGGCGTCGCGCCAGTTAAAGCTCGATTACGCCGCAGTCCGCTCTGTGACGGCGACGTTTCACCCGGCGCAATACGCACCGTCCCCTAGGCTCGCCCCATGGGGACGACGACCGACTTCGCACTGCTCGCCCGCGATCCGCAGACCGGCAAGCTCCTGGTCGACCAGATCGCCTATGCCGCGGGGGTGGCCGGAGCCGTCGTCGCCGACCTGCTCATCGAGCGCCGGATCTCGTGGGACGACCGCGGCAAGCTCCAGCTGATGGACCCCCGGCCGCTCGGCGACGCCGTGCTCCACCGGGCGCTCGCCGCTGTCCAGGCCGACCCGAAGCACCGCTCCGTGGCGCGGTGGGTGTCGCGCTTCGAGCGCCGTGAGGTGCAGGACGACGTCATCGGGCTGCTCTTACGTCGCGGCGACGTGTCGCTGCAGGAGAAGCGCGTGCTCGGCATCTTCCCCTCGAAGCGCTACCCGGCGACCACGGGCGAGGCGGGTCGCACCGCGTTCGAGATGATCCGCGTCGTGCTCGCCGGCGAGGTCAAGGCCGACGAGAGCGCGCAGGCGCTGATCGGCATCTGCGACGCGACCGGCGTGCTCCGCCGCGTGGCAGGCCCCGTCGACCGCCACGTGCTCAAGCCGTTCCGCGACGCCGACGTCGCCCGCGCCGTCCGCTCGTCTATCGAGCAGCACCGCGCCTCGTCGACCTCGGGAGCGAACGCCGGCTCGACCGCCGCGATCATCACCTGACCGCCCCGCGCTGGCAACCGGGTTCCCGTTTCCAGCCGCTTTCCCTGCGCGTGAATTCACGCCCAGGGAAAGTCACTCGGGAGGCTTTCCCTGGGCGTGAATTCACGCGGGGGTGAAGTGGCTCCAGAGGGAAGCCGGAGGGCGGGCTCGTTTTGCGACCGGCCGAATGGCGGTCGTCGTCGCGGTCCGGCGCTTCAGGGGCGGGGCAGGAGGAGGGCGCCCGTCGATGCGGCAGCGCGGACGTCGTCGTCGCCGAGGCCAAGCATCCGCAGGCACGACGTCGCGATCGCGCGGCGGTCGATCGACTCCGGTGCCACCCCCTGACGGCGGAGCTGGATCACGACCTCGACCATCTGGATGAGGAGCGAGCCGATCAGAGGCTCCGGGATCGCGAGAGGCGAGGCCAGGGCGCCGAGCCTCCCGTAGACGCCTTGCAGACGATCGCGCTCGCCGCGGAACTCGTCGTAGCGGGCATCCTGCACCTCCGGGAGGAGGTAGAGCGTGCCGATGTTGTGCGGAGTCGACGAGAGCGTGCCGACGTCGACGTGCGCCAGCGCGAAGAGCGTGGCCGCCGCCCGGGTGGCGTCGTCGCCCACATCCGCCGCGAACCGCTCGGCCACGTCGACGCTGGGCCGGACCGAGGTCTCGAGCAGCTCGACGAGGATCTCGTCCTTGCCCGCGAAGTGGTAGTAGAGCGATGCCTGGCGGATCCCGACGGCCTCGGCGATCGCGCGGGTCGAGGTCTGGCCGAAGCCCTGGTCGACGAACAGGGCGGCGGCTGCGGTCAGGATCTGGTCGCGGGCCGAGGTCTCGGGCGCCGCGTCGGAGACGGCGCGCGGGCGGCCGACCTTGGCGGGACGTGTGCTCATGCGACCTATTCTGCCGACGCCGACTGGGCGGACTCGACGAGGGCTGCGTCCGCCAGGTAGGTCCTCCACCCGCCGAAGCGCGTGATGTCGCGAGCGCCGTCGAGGGCGGCCGGCTCGCAGAGGAAGCCGCGCACGACGGCGCCGTCCTCGAGCGTCACGGCTCCGATCGTCATGGGCGCGGGCAGCGCGGCGACGAACGTCGCGAATCCTGCCGCCGGCAGCGACCAGACCTCGCCGGCGATAGGCGCGCCGCCCGCCGAGACGGCCACGAGTCCGGGTTTCGGCGGCGTGGTGGCCAGCGCGTGGAGACGGTACGAGGCGGCGGTCCGGACGGCTCGCGAGAACGTCCCTCCGGCGACGACGAGCTGCCGCTCGAGCGGCTGCCCGCGCAGGTGCCTCCCGACGACGAGCAGGTCGATGCGGGGGTGCAGGATGCGCGTGGCCAGCCCCGCAAGCGCGCGATCCGAGAACGCGGGCCCGGTCAGCATCACGCCGAAGGGGAGGCCGTCGACGAAGCCGGCGGGCACCGCCAGAGACGCGAGGTCGAGCAGGTTGGCGAAGTTCGTGAAGCGCCCCATGCGCGAGTTGGCGCCGACCGGGTCGGCGGCCACCTCGGCGAGGGTCGGATGCCAGGTCGTCGTCGGGGTGAGGAGCGCATCGCAGCCGTCGAGGGCGGCGAGCCCCGTCTGGCCGAGCCTCTCCAGCGTCTCCCGGTCGCGGAAGAGGTCGACGGCGCTCGGCTCTGCACCCGCCAGCACGATGGACGCGACGGTCGGGTCGAGGTCGGTTCCGATGAGGTCGCGGTGCCCGTCGACGAAGTCGCCGACCGCGGCGTAGCGCTCGGCCACGAAGGCTCCGCCGTAGAGGAGGGTCGCCGCTTCGAGGAGCGGGGTGATGTCGACCTCGACGATGTCCACGCCGGTGGCCGCGAGGGCCGCGACGCTGCGCGCGAAGGCGTCTGCCCAGCCGGGGGCGAGCCCGTCGAGGTGCACGGGCGCGGGGACGGCGACGCGGGGGCGAGCCGGCAGGACGATCTCGGTCGGCCGGTCGTCGCGGGACAGCGGGTCGAGGCCGTCGGCGCCGGAGAGCAGCTCGACGGCCGTCCGGGCGAGCCCCAGGTCGCGGGCGAACACCGTGACGCAGTCGATCGAGCGGCACGCCGGCACGGAGCCGGTGGTCGGGAGGAGGCCGCGAGTGGCCTTCACGCCGACGATCCCGTTGAGCGCGGCGGGGACCCGGCCTGATCCTGCCGTGTCGGTGCCGAACGCCAGGTCGACGATGCCGAGCGCCACGGCCACGGCCGATCCCGACGAGGAGCCGCCCGAGATGCGCGAGGCATCCCACGCGTTGCGGACGGCGCCGTAGGGGCTCCGCGTGCCGACGAGGCCGGTCGCGAACTGGTCGAGGTTGGTCTTGCCGAGCACGAGCGCGCCCAGGGCGCGGAGCCGGGCGACGGCCGTCGAATCCTGCGAGGGCTCGTACGAGTAGGCGGCGGAGCCCGCTGTCGTCGGCAGCCCCGCGACGTCGATGTTGTCCTTGACCGCGGCGACCAGGCCGTGGAGGGGAAGATGCTCGCCGGCCGACGCCCGCTCGTCGAGTGCGCGGGCCTCGACCAGGGCCTCGTCGCGAGAGCGCAGGCTGATGAAGACCTCGGGCCGATCGGCCTCGGCGATTCGGGCGAACGCCGCCTCGACGCGCGCCACGGCGCTCACGACGCGGCTCCGTTCGAGCCGTGCTCGATGGACACCAGCACCTGGCCGGGCGACACCTGATCACCGGTGCTCGCGTACACCTCGAGGATCCGCCCCGACACGGGTGCTTCGATCACCGACTCCATCTTCATCGCCTCCACGGCCAGGATGCGGTCGCCCTTCTCGACGATCGCCCCCTTCTCGACGTTCACCTGCCAGATCGTCGACAGGAAGGGCGCCGACACCCCCGTCGCTCCCTCGGGCAGGACGACCTCGTCGGTCGCGGGAACGGGTGGCTCGTCGCGCACGTCGAACTCGCCAGAGACCCGCCAGCGCTCCTTCTCGGCGTCGAACGCCGCCGCCTGTACGGCACGGAAGTCGGCGATCGACCCGGCGTTGTCGTCGAGGAACCGCTGGTACGACGCGATCGAGAACTCGCCGTCGGTCGTGTCGACGACACCGCGCCCGGCGTCCGTCTCGGCGCGGAGCTCGAGGAGCTCGTCGGCCGAGACGGGGTACCACTCGAGGCGGTCGAAGAAGCGGAGCGCCCAGGGGTCGTCCTGAAACAGGCCGCCCTTGCGGAACCGGTTCCAGATCTGCGTGGTGCGCCCGACGAACTGGTAGCCGCCCGGGCCCTCCATGCCGTAGATGCAGAGGTACGCCCCGCCGATGCCGACGGAGTTCTCGGCGGTCCAGGTGCGGGCCGGGTTGTACTTCGTGGTGACGAGCCGGTGCCGTGGATCGAGCGGCGTCGCGACCGGCGCGCCGAGGTACACGTCGCCGAGGCCGAGCACGAGGTAGCTGGCGTCGAAGACGGTGCGGAACACGTCGTCGACCGTCTCGAGGCCGTTGATGCGGCGGATGAACTCGATGTTCCACGGGGTCCACGGGGCGTCGCTCCGGACGCCGGCCATGTAGCGCTCGATCGCGAGGCGCGTCGCCGGGTCGTCCCACGACAGGGGCAGCCGCACGGTGCGCGACGGAACCACGAGCTCGCCGGTCGGCGGGATCTCCGTCTCGAGCTCCTGCAGGATCCTCGCCATGTCGGAGGCCCTCAGCGTGCGGGCGTCCGTGTGGACCTGCAGCGACCGGATACCGGGGGTGACGTCGACGACGCCGGCCACCCCGGCCTCCGCCAGCCGCTCCTGGAGAGCGTGCACGCGCATCCTGAGACCGATGTCGAGCGTCATGTCGCCGTACTCGACCAGCACGTTGTCGTCGCCGTCGCGTCGGTAGGTGACGCTCGGCGCATCGGCCGACGCGTCGCGCCGTGCGAGCACCCCGTCGTCGCCGTCGCCGCCGGAGGTCAGCAGGGTGAGCGACGCCCGGTGGTCGACGAGCGCCGCGGCGTCGCCTTCTCTCACCGGCACGAACCGGACGGTGTCGCCCGGGCGGAGCTGGCCGACCTTCCAGAGCTCGCCGCTCGCGACGACGGCAGGGCAGACGAAGCCGCCGAGGCTCGGCCCGTCGGGGCCCAGGATGATCGGCGTGTCTCCCGTGAAGTCGACGGCGCCGACGGCGTAGGCGGTGTCGTGGATGTTCGACGGGTGCAGTCCGGCCTCGCCGCCGTCCTCGCGGGCCCAGCCGGGGCGGGGCCCGATGAGACGCACCCCCGTGCGCGCCGAGTTGTGATGCACGCCGTAGTCGGTCGCGTAGAAGGCGTCGAGGTCGGCGCGCGTGAAGAAGTCGGGCGCCGCGTGCGGCCCCTCCGTGACGCCGATCTGCCAGCTCGACGTGAGCGCGGGCCGACGGTGCGCCGGGGTCGGCCCCGGGATCCGCGTCAGCCGCTCGTCGCCGACGATGGCCGGGTGGTCGGCCTCGGAGTCGGGCGAGCCCGTGCGCAAGACGTCGCCGGCGAGCAGTGCTCGCCCCGCGTGGCCGCCGAAGCCGCCGAGGGTGAACGTGGAGGCGCTGCCGAGGTACGGCGGCACGTCGATGCCGCCCCGGACCGCCAGGTAGAGACGGAGGCCGGGCCCAGCGGCCGTGCCGACCGACACGGTCTGCCCGGCTCCGACGTCGAACGGCTCCCACTGCGCTACGGGAACGCCGTCGACCTCGATGGTCGCGAGCGCCCCGGTGACGGCGACGACGCTCGGCGTCGAGAAGGTCAGCGTGGGTCCGGTGGCGGTCACCTCGAGCGCCGGCGCGCCCTCCGGGTTGCCGACCGCGAGGTTCGCCTCGGCGAACGACACCGGGTCGAAGGGACCCGACGGAGGCACCCCCACCTGCCAGTAGCCGACGCGGCCGGGGAGATCCTGCACCGTCGTCTGAAGACCGGGCGAGACGACGTCGATGCGGGCGTCCGGGTCGTGCGTCTCGTCGAGCGTCGAGGTCGAGTGCACGGCACCGCGCAGCTCGACGTCGTCGGTGAGGGAGCGCAGGAACGCGAGATTGGTCACCACGCCATCGACGCGAGACGACTCGAGGCCCTCGCGCAGCAGGTCGAGCGCGCCGTCGCGGCTCGGCGCCGACGCGATGACCTTCGCGAGCATCGGGTCGTAGAAGGGCGACACCTCGAGCCCGGTCTCGATCCAGCCGTCGACGCGGACTCCGTCGAGAGCGGGGGAGCCGTCTCCCGGAAAGGCCGCGCGGGTGACGAGGCCCGAGCTCGGGCGGCTCTTCTTCGCCGGGTCCTCCGCGTAGACGCGCGCCTCGACGGCGTGTCCACGCGCTTCGGCGGCGACGTCGAACACTGCGTCGTCGATGCCGGCGGAGCCGTCGCGCGCGAGTCGGAGCATGAGGGCGACGAGGTCGACCCCGTAGACCTCCTCGGTCACCGGGTGCTCGACCTGCAGCCGGGTGTTGACCTCCAGGAAGGACGCCTCCTCGCGGACCGGGTCGTAGACGAACTCCACCGTGCCCGCAGAGCGGTACCCCACGCTCTCGGCCAGCGATCGCGCCGACGAGTGCAGCAGCTCGCGCACGTGGCCTGGCAGGGCCGGTGCCGGAGCCTCCTCGATGACCTTCTGGTTGCGGCGCTGGAGCGAGCAGTCGCGATCGCCGAACACGGCGACACGGCCCTCGCCGTCGCCGAACAGCTGGACCTCGACGTGCCGGGCGGGGCGCACGAGGCGCTCGAGGAAGACCCCGGCCGAGCCGAAGTTCTTCTCGGCGAGCCGCGCCACGCCGAGGTAGGCCTCCCGCACCTCGTCGACGGTCGCGCAGGCCTGCATGCCGATCCCGCCGCCGCCGCCGGTCGCCTTGAGCATGACGGGCAGCCCGATGCTGAGCGCCTCGGAAACCGCCTCGTCGGCGCTTGCGAGCAGGCCCGTCCCGGCCAGCATCGGCACGCCGGCCTCGCCGGCCAGAGCCCTGGCGGTGTGCTTCGCCCCGAACGACACGATCTGCTCGGGCGTCGGGCCGACGAAGGCCAGCCCCGCGCCCTCGACGGCGCCGGCGAACTCGACGTTCTCCGAGAGGAACCCGTAGCCCGGGTGGACGGCGCCCGCGCCGGTGCGCTCCGCCGCCTCGAGGATCGCGTCGATCCGCAGGTACGACTCTCGCGCCGGCGCCGGTCCGAGCAGCACGCGCTCGTCGGCCTCGCGGACGTGGGGGGCGGCCCGGTCGGCCTCGGAGAACACGGCGACGGCCTTCAGGCCGAGGTCGTGCGCGGAACGGATGACGCGCCGGGCGATCTCGCCGCGGTTGGCGATCAGGACGGTGTCGAAGCGGGCGCTCACAGCGCGGCCCCGCCGGACGTGACGATCATCCGGAGCGGAGTCGGGTTGAAGTCGTTGCAGGGGTTGTTCATCTGCGGGCAGTTCGAGATGACCACGAGGACGTCGCGCTCGGCGCGGACCGCGACGCGGCGGCCCGGCGCGCTGATCCCGTCGACGATGCCGAGGGTGCCGTCCTGCTCGACGGGGACGTTCATGAACCAGTTCAGGTTCGACACCAGGTCGCGGGCGCCGAGGCCGCGCTTGGCGCCCTCCGCCAGGAAGTTCTCGCGGCAGCCGTGCTGGAAGTGCGTGTGGTAGCCGTAGCGGAGCGTGTTCGACTCCTTGGAGCAGGCGCCCCCGATGGTGTCCTGGCGGTCGATCTCGTTCGCCGTCACCGTCATCAGCGGCTCGCCCTCGCCGGAGCGCAGCACGGTGCCCTCCCGCACGTAGGCGTTGCCCTGCCAGGCGATCGTGTCGGGCACGCTGTAGCGCCGGCCGTGGTCGAGCGCGTCGAAGATCAGGCAGTCGGCCGACTGGTTGCCGCCGACGTCGACGATGGTGAGGACGTCGCCTGAGGCGACGATCCCCGACCACGAGGCGCAGGGTGCGATCCGATCGTCGAGGACGACTGCTCCGGCGGACAGCGGGCCGGACCAGTCGAGCGGCGACCCGTCGGCCATCGAGGCGCCGACCGGGACGGTCGACTCCAGGGTTCCGGTGGTGGTGGCGAACAGGGTCATGGTCGGCGTGCCTCCCAGTAGTCGGCGGTGTTGAGGTAGGCGCGGGTGCGCTCCGGGCTGGTGCTCCACGCCGCATCGCCCGGACCGGTGGGGGAGCCTCGCCACGCGTGGACCCGCAGCGGGCCCACCGTGTACGACTCCCGCGGGTCGAGGGGGTGCGGCACGTTGGCCACGAGCAGGATCAGCGGGAGCTCGGCGGTCAGCTCGACGAAGGCGCCCACTCCTGCGCTCCCATCGAAGTGCACGTCGCCCTGCTCGTCGACGCGGGCGCCCTGGAAGAACGACACCGACGGCGGTAGGTCGCGCGGAGTCAGGCCGTGCTTCGCGGCGCCGAGCACGAACAGGTCGCGGCCCGCCGGCGCCGGGCCCTCGGGCACGCTGGCGCCGTACTTCCTGTCGTTCCAGGCCGCGGTCGAGGTGCCGCAGAACGCGTCGTGATGACCCGAGCCGTCGCGGGTCACCGTGGCGAGCACCCGCCCGTCGCCCGAGAGAAGCGGATGCCCCTCGCCGAGGTACGCCTGCCACGGGATCTTCTGCGTGTCGGCGACGTTCAGGCGCTCCCACGGCTCGAGCGCATTGAAGACGAGCACGTGCGCGCACGCGTCGCCCGTCGGATCGTCGAAGCGGATGCGCGTGCCTCGGGCGACGACGCGGTGGGTGTATCCGCCGGGCGCGACGGTCTCGGCCCAGGTCAGGTCGCTCGGATCGATGCCCTCGGGCGCGAACGGCGAGGTGGAGGCCGGGAGGTACGGCATGAAGTCGGCCGTCAGCTCCGCCCGAGCCCGCGCGTTCTCGCGGGCGGCCCACACCGTGTCCGTGCCGGGAGCCGCGGCGCCGATGGCCGTCGTGTCGGCCGTCATGCGGCCTCCACCAGGGGGATCGCGGCGGTCGTCGGGACGAGCCGCAGGGCGCTGTGACGGCGGTGCGTCGCGGCGTAGTACGCGCCGCCGACGAGGAGCGTGGCCGTGATGAACAGGAGCGCCGACCACTGCAGCCACCAGCTGTGCCCGGTCAGGTCGTAGATCGCCGCGCGCGGCCAGGCGAGGTTGATCACCATGAGCACCTGGAAGACGACCGCGACGACGTTGACCGGGATGGCCCAGCGGCCCATCGAGAACAGCGGCCTGCCGTCCTCGTCGACGCCGGCCTCCTTGTCGCGCGTCCAGCCCTGGAGGCGCCGCACGAGGAGCGGCACGGTGACGCCGAGGTAGGCGAGGTAGAGCATCGCGATGCAGAGGCTCGACAGCGCCGTGAACAGGGCCGAGTTGCCCGAGTTGACGGCCAGTGCGATCGCGGCGGCCACGCCCACGACGACCGAGGTCGCGATCGGCGTCCCCGTGCGCGGAGACACCCTCGCGAGGAAGGCCGAGAACGGCAGAGCCCGCTCGCGGGCCATGGAGTAGACCATGCGCGAGCCCGACGTCTGCACCGCCAGCGTGCAGGCGAAGACCGCCACGGCCACGCAGCACAGGAGCAGCCGTCCGAGGACGCCTCCGAGCCGGGACTCGACCACGCCGGCGAGCCCGCCGGAGACGAGCGAGCCGTCGGACAGGCTCGGAGCCGCGACGAGGGCCGCGACGATGAGGAGCGCGCCGCCGAGGCCCGAGACCGTGAGGGCGCGGATGATCGTCTTGGGCGTCGTGCGGCGGGGCGCATGCGTCTCCTCCGAGAGCTCGCCCGCCGAGTCGAAGCCCACCATGACGTAGGCCGCCATCAGCGCCGACGCCAGCCACACCCAGAGGTACGAGCCGCCCGGGGCGCGGCCCTCGGGCGTGAAGACGACGCTCGCCGACCGCTCGGGCAGGAGGAACAGCGCCGCCACGAGCACGACGACACCGACGATCTCGATGGTGACGCCGACGCTCGTCACGCGCGCCATGAGCTTCACCGAGACGATGTTCACCGCCGTCGTGATCGCCAGCATGATGATGCCGAGCACGACGGCGTTCTGCGCTCCGGTCGCAGACAGCGGTGCCGAGTCGGCCGTCGGGCCGCCGACGATCTGGAAGCCGGACCAGATCGCCGGGAGCACGGCCTGCACGGCGACCGCTGCGACGGCGACGGTGAGGATCTGCCCGATGATCATCGTCCAGCCGGTGAACCAGCCGACCACCGACCCGGCCAGGCGGCTCGACCACTGGAAGATGGCGCCCGAGATCGGCCACCAGGCCGCCAGCTGCGCGAAGTTGAGGGCCACCATCAGCTGGCCGACGAACACGACCGGCCACGCCCAGAAGAACGCGGCGCCGCCGAACGAGAAGCCGAGGCCGAACAGCTGGAACACGGTCGTGAGGATCGAGACGAACGAGAATCCGGCGGCGAACGAGGCGAAGGAGCCCACGCCGCGGTGGAGGTCCTGCGGGTAGCCGAGCGCGTTCGGCTCCGCCGAGTCGGTGCGGACCGCGGCGGGCTCGGTGCGGGGCGAGAGCGGGGTGGAGCGAGAGGGCGAGCTCATGACGTGCCTTTCGCGAGGGGAATTCCTGTCGAGCGACAGGTATGTGCCTCACAGTCTGGAAGCGTGGCGTCACGCCCCCGTTTCTCTGCTGTTACGGGTGCGTTAACTCGCCGCGGGACCGCGTCGCCCGCGTCGCGCGCGACCGCATCGTCGTGCTCGACAAGCGGCCCGTCGGCGATCCGGCCGTCGACCGGAAGCTCGGCCTCGTCGTGGCCGATCCGCGTCCGCACCCGATCGTCCGCCGGCTCGCCCTCATCGACACCGATGTCATGTGCGACACGGTGCGCGACGACCTCATCGCGCGAGGCGTGCTCGTCGAACGTGAGCGGAGGGTGTTGGGGGTCTTCCGGCGCCGCTCGGTCGTCGAGGGCGACGCCGCGGGGATCCTGCGCCGGCTCGTGACGCCGATCGACCCCGAGCGGCTGAAGGTGCACCGCGAGGCCGACGTGGCGCAGGCGGTGCGCAGCATCATCGTGGCGCGGCGGGAGGCGGCGGCGGGGGCGACTGACGTGGCCGGCACCTCGGCCGCCGCCGCCCCGCCGCAGGGACGTCAGCCGGCTGAGGTCGTGTCGCCGATGTCGATGAGCACCTTCCCGGTGACGGAATCCTGGACGGCCTGGTGCGCCGCCGCCGTCTCGGCGAGGGGGAAGCGGACGAGCGGGAGCCCCGCGGCCTCGCCGACGGGGAGCGCGCCGGCGATGAGGGCCTCGGTGACGTCCTCGACCGCGGCCCGCATGGCCGTCTCGCCGATCGTGTAGAGCAGCACGAACTGGTAGCGCGTGTTCTTCGACATGTTGGGGCGCACCGCGAGCTCTGCGGTCGCGCCGCCGTCGTCGGCGTACATCGACACGACGGCGCGCTGCCCGACCACGTCGGCGTCGAGGTCGGCGTTCTGCACGATCGAGACCTCGACGACGATGTCGACGCCGTCGGGGGCGATCGCCTTCACGACAGCGGCCGTGTCTTCGGTGCGGTAGTTCACCACGTGGTGCGCGCCCGCGCGTCGCGCCAGCTCGGCCTTCTCGTCGCTCGAGATCGTCGTGATGACGGTCGCGCCCGCCCAGCGCGCGAGCTGGATGGCGGCGTGGCCCACGGCTCCGGCGCCACCCGCGACGAGCACCACCCGCCCGTCGAGCGCGCCCGCGTGCAGGCGGTCGGGACCGCCCTCGAGCACGGTCAGGGCGCGGTGGGCGGTCATCGCGGGGACGCCCATGGTCGCCCCGACGTCGAAGCTCGTGCCCGCGGGAAGCTTCACGACCCGCTCGGCCGGGAGGACGGTGTACTCCTGCGCGGTGCCGGTCGGTCGGTTGCGAGCCGAGAGGTACGTCCAGACGCGGTCGCCGACCTCGAGGGTCGAGACGCCGTCGCCGAGAGCGTCGACGACGCCCGCTCCGTCTTGGTTCGGGGTGACCTCGGGGAACTCGACGGTTCCGTTCTGCCGCGACTTCCAGTCGGTGGGGTTGACGGCCGAGACGACGACGCGCACGCGCACCTCGCCGGGGCCGGGGGTCGGGATGTCGCGGTCGACGAGGTGGAGGACGTCGGGGGAGCCGGGCTCGGTGTAGACGATGGTTCGCATGAGCCCAGTCAACTACCGGAGGCGAAGAGCTTCCCGTCGGGGTCGAGCCGGCCGAGCACCGCGTCGCTGATGGAGCGGAGCTGCACGACCTGCGCGGGCGTCAAGGCGTCGATGACCGAGTCGCGGACGTTAGCCACGTGGCCGGGCGCGGCGTGCACGACCTTCCGCCAGCCCGCGTCCGTGAGCGAGGCGTCGGTGGCGCGGCGGTCGTCGGCGCTGGGGCTGCGGGCCACGAGCCTCTGCTCTTCGAGGCGGGTCACGACCCGGGAGAGCCGGGGGAGCGTGGCGTTGGTGCGGGTCGCCAGCGCCGTCATGCGGAGCGTGCGGTCGGGTGCCTCGGACAGCATCGCCAGCACGAAGTAGTCGAAGTGGGTGAGCCGCTCGTCGCGCTGCAGCTGGGAGTCGAGGACGCCCGGGAGCAGCTCCAGGACGGCCGCGAACCGCACCCACGCCTCGCGCTCGTCGGAGGTGAGCCACCGGGTTTCCGTCATGGGCGAGATCCTAGCAATTGGTTGCTTCTACAAGTAAACGGACGGCGGCCTACGCTGGATGAATGGACGACCGGTTTCGCGTGGACGGCGTCGACCTCGGCGTCGACCTCCGGAGGTCGGTGGCCACCCTGGACGCCGACGGGTGCCTCGACGCGCGCGTGCTCGCCGGTGCTGTGCCCGGCGCTGTGGCGGAGTGGGCGACGGTGGCTCCGCAGATCCTGCTCGCGAGGGTCCCGGTATGGTTCGACGAGGCGGGGTTCGGGGCGACCATCGACCCCGCCTTCGTCGACGACCTGGAGCTCGACGAGGGGGAGGCCGTCTTCGCCCTGAGCTCGCGGTTCGACCTCGGCGGGCGCCTCACCGTGCACGCGGGCGACCGGCTGCGCTTCGTGGGCGAGGTGCAGACGCCGTGGTCGGAGTCGCCGTGGCGGCTCGACGTGTCGCTGGCCTTCGGCGGGCGCCGTCGCACGGCAGTCTGAGCGCCACCCGCCAAGACCGACACCTGTCGGGGATATCCTGCCTGAAGCCATGACAACTGCAGAAGACTCTCACAAGCACGTCGGCGACAAGCCCGGCGCCTGGACCCGCTACCGCAACTCGTACGAGAAGCTGCCGCCCGGGGTCCAGCTCATCGGGCTCCAGCTCTGGCTGCCGTTCTTCTTCGTGATCTGCTTCTGCTTCTTCTACGTGCTGGCGTTCCACGACCCGACGCCCAAAGACCTCCCGGTCGCGTTCGTCGGCTCGTCGAGCTCCGAGGTCGCGGATGCGTTCGCCAAGCAGACGGTCGGCGAGTTCGACGTCACCACCGTCGCGACGCTCGCCGAGGCCCGCGAGGGCGTGCGGTCGGGCGAGCTCGTCGCCGCCTTCGAGCCAGGCACGACCACCTCGACCCTGGTGGTCGCGAGCGCTGCGCAGTACCAGATCGCCACCCTCGCGAAGACGGCATTCACTCCGGTCGCGAGTCAGCTCGGCGGCACTCTCGCGGTAGACGACCTCGCACCCCTGCCCGCCGGCGACTCGTTCGGCACGGTGCTCTTCTACGTCACGCTCGTCTTCATGATCGCCGGCTACATGAGCGCGATGTTCGTCGGCCTGATGGGCGGCGCCCTGCGGCACCGGGTGCGCCTGGCCATCATCGCCGGCGTCGCCGTCGTGCTGCCGCTCATCGCCGTGGTGATCACGCACTCGATCATCGGTGCCGTGTCGGGCAACTTCTTCGAGATCTGGGGGATCGGCGCGCTCACGGTCTTCACCGTCGGTCTCGTGACCAACGGGCTCGCGTACTTCCTCGGCCGGTTCGTCGCCGCGGGCGCCCTTCTGATCTTCGTCTTCTTCACCGTCCCGGCCTCGGGTGGAGCCATCCCCGTGCAGCTCGTGCCGGAGTTCTTCCAGCACCTTCACCCCTTCGTCGCAGGAACGGGCACCATCGAGCTGCTGCGACGCGCCGAGTACGGCGTCGGCCCCGACGTGTGGAGCGCCTTCCGGATCTTCGCGGGGTACCTCGTGGCCGGAGCCCTGCTCACGATCTTCGGCAAGAAGCTGTTCACGCGCCGGATGCGCACGGCCGCCATCACCGGCAAGCGGCCGTCGATGCTCGCGACGGCGCAGGGTCTCGCCATCGCGGCCGGGCGCAAGGCGGCCGAGGAGGCCGCGAACAGCGCCCAGGGCGGCGGGGTCGGCACGGCGCCGTCGGACGGGGACGCGCGCGTCGACACGTCGTCGGTGCGGGTGCAGGCCGAGCGCGACGGTCAGCTGCACCGCGACCACCGCGACCACCGCGACGGCGGCGTCGGCGCGCCGAGCGGCGGCCCGAGCGCGTCGGCGGTGGCCTCGGCGAGCGAGTAGCTGCGGCGCGAGGTGGCCGTGGGCGTCGGCCCGCGCGGCGGGGCCTGACGGCGCGGGCCATTTCGCGGTGCGCGGCGGGTCCCGACGGCGCGGACCATCTCGCGGGGTGGCCGTGCGCGTCGGCCCGCGCGGCGGGGCCTGGCGGCGCGGGCCATCTCGCGAGGCGCGGCGGGAGCGACATCGCGGGCCATTTCGCGAAGTGGCCGTGGGCGTCGGCTCGCGCGGCGGGGCCCGACGGCGTGGGCCATCTCGCGGTGCGCGGCGGGGCGTGACGGCGCGGGCCATCTCGCGAGATGGCCGTGCGCGTCGGCCCGCGCGCCCGGGCCCGACGGCGCGGGCCATCTCGCGGGGCGCGGCGGAGCCTGACGGCGCGGGCCACCTCGCGGAGGGCGACGCCGCCTACGCCACGCGGTGGTCGATGCTCAGCACCGGCACGTGGTGGCGCACCCGCACGTGCAGCGCCAGGTGCCCGCGGCGCGCCAGCATCACGCCGGCGAAGACGGCCGCGAGCGCCGGCACCCCGCCCGACACCATCATGCCGACGTGCACGCCGAAGCTCTGGACGATCCAGCCCATCAGCGGCCCGCCGACGGCCTGACCACCGAGCAGCACGAGGATGTACAGCGACATCACGCGGCCGCGCACGCCGATGTTCGACGACATCTGCACGAGCGAGTTCGACGCGGTCTGGAACAGCAGCGCCGACATGCCGACGCCGATGAGCACGACGGCGAACGCGACGATGTTCGGCATGAGCCCGCCGGCCGCCTGGATGACCCCGGTGACGCCGACGCCGATGACGACGGTGCGGAGCCGCAGGTTGGCGCGCCGGGTCGACAGCAGCGCACCGGTGAGGGCGCCGACCGCGACCATGGAGTTGAACAGGCCGTAGCCGCCCGCGCCGACCTTGAACACGACGTCGGCGTACGAGGCGAGCAGCACCGGCATCGTGAGGCCGAACACGGCGAACACGGCGACCAGAAACACCGGCCAGATGATCGTCGGCTTGCCGACGGCGTAGGCGAGGCCGGCCTTGAGCGCGCCCTTCTGGCGCGGCGCGGGAGCGGTGCGGAACATCTCTCCGGCCCGGAGCAGCGACAGCATGCCGACCACGAGCAGGCAGGCCGCGCCGTTGATGACGAACGCCCAGCCGGCGCCGACCGCGAGCAGCAGGACCCCCGCGATAGCCGGGCCGATCATGCCGCCGAGCTGGAACACCGACGAGTTGACGCTGATCGCGTTGCGGAGGTTCTTCGGGCCGACGAGCTCGGTCACGATCACCTGGCGGGCGGGGTTGTCGATGACGGTGACGAGACCGGTGACGAAGGCGATGCCCCAGACCATCCAGGCCTCGACGACACCCGAGAGGGTCAGGGCCGCGAGGCCGATCGAGAGCACGGCGAAGACCGACTGCGTGATCATCATCAGCATGCGCTTCGAGACCCGGTCGACGAGCACGCCGCCGAGGAGGCCGAACATGATCATCGGGGCGAACTGCATGGCGACGGTGATGCCGACGGCGGTGGCGCTGCCGGTGAGCTCGAGCACGAGCCAGTCCTGAGCGACGCGCTGCATCCAGCCGGCGGTCATGGCGACCATGTTGCCGGCCGTCCAGACGCGGAAGTTGCGGACGGAGAGGGCGATGAAGGTGTGACGCCACGGCGGGCGCTCGGTCACGATCGTGAGCGGTTCGGTAGGGGGGAAGGCAGTCGACGTCGACGATGTCACAGAGAGGTTTCCAGAGGTCGTGGTGCGAGAGGGAAGATCTCCTTCCACGCTAGGTTCGTCGTTGTCATTCTGTTCCCCTATGGCCATAATCAAGGTCATTGGCTTTCGTAATGCGAGGAGACCGCGTGTACGACCCGACCCTGCTCCGCACCTTCCTCGTCGTCGCCGAGACGCACAGCTTCACGCAGGCCGCGCAGCGCCTGGCCATCAGCCAGCCGACGGTGAGCCAGCACGTCTCGAAGCTCGAGAAGGCGGCCGGCCGCGTGCTCGTCGCCCGCGACACCCGCGAGGTCGCGCTGACCGACAACGGCGACGCCATGGCCGGGTTCGCCCGTACGATCCTGGCCGCGCACGCGGCGGCGGAGAGCTACTTCTCGGGCTCGGCGATGCGGGGGCGGCTGAGGTTCGGCGCGGCGGACGACCTGGCTATCACGCAGCTGCCGCGGATCCTGCGCCACTTTCGCCAGCTCTACCCCCAGATCAACCTGGAGCTGACCGTCAACCAGTCGATGCCCCTGCGGCGGCGCCTCGCGTCGGGTCACCTCGACCTCATCTTCGTCAAGCAGAACGCGGGGGAGTTCGACACCGGCACGCGGGTGGCCGGCGACCCGATGGTGTGGATGGCGCAGGAGCGGATGCAGCTCGACCCCGACCAGCCGGTTCCGCTGATCACCTACCAGGGGCCCAGCCTCAGCCGGCAGATGGCGATCGACGCGCTGGAGGCCGCGGGCCGCACCTGGCGGATCACCTGCAACACGCGCGACGTGAACGGGATCCTGGCGGCGGTGCGCGCCGGCATCGGGGTGGCGGCGTTCCCGTACTCGCTGATCCCGTCCGACCTGGTGAAGGTGTCGGTGCGGTTCGCGCTGCCCGACCTGGGCGACGTCGACTACGTGCTGCAGGCGAATCCGTCGGCCGCGCGCGAGCCGGTCGAGGCCCTGACGAGCGCGATCCTGAGTCGCGGTGTCAGCCGGGCGGAGTGAGATCGTCGTCATGACCCGTCTCGCCGCATCCCTCGTCGCCCTGCTGGGCACGTCGGGCACCCTGCACTTCGCTCGCCCTCAGACCTTCGACGGAATCGTGCCGAGATCCCTGCCGGGCACCGCCCGCACCTGGACGCACCTGTCGGGCGCAGCCGAGCTGGTCTGCGCGGCGGCCCTCGCCATGCCGCGCACCCGGCGTCTCGGCGGGGTGCTGACGGCCGCGCTGTTCGTGGCGGTGTTTCCCGCGAACGTGACGATGGCCGTCGGCGCCCTCCGGAGCCCGCGCGCATCGAACCGGCGCAGGGCGATCGCCGTGGTGCGCCTGCCGCTGCAGGTTCCGCTCGTCGTCGCGGCTCTCCGCGCGGGTCGCTCGTAACGGAGTGTCAACGTCGCCATACTGGTGTTTCCGCTGATCGCGCCTCACCCCCTGGAGTTCCAATGCCGAAACTCGTCCACCTCCGTTCGTCCGGAGTCAGCCTGCTCGTCGACATCGCCGACGCCGCGCTGCCGGCGATCGTCCACTGGGGCGCCGACCTCGGCGAGCTGACCCGGGCCGACGCCGAGGCGCTCGTGCTGGCCAACGTCGAGGCGCGCACCGGCAACATCGTCGACGACCCGATCCGCCTGGCCCTGGTGCCCGAGCAGCACGTCGGCTGGGCGGGCAAGCCCGGCGTCGCCGGCAACCGCGACGACGGCTCGGCCTGGGCTCCCGCGTTCACCCCCGAGTCGTCCACCCTCGACGGCGTGGCCCTCGACGGCGCCGCGCTCGGCGTCTTCGTCGAGGTGGGGGCGGGGCTCCTGGTCGTCGAGGCCCGCGACACGGTCGCCGGCCTGCTGATCACCGTCGAGCTCGAGCTGCTCGCCTCCGGGCTCGTCCGCGCGCGGGCGACCCTCCTGAACGAGGCCCCTGGCCTGTACCGGGTGCAGGAACTGAACCTCGCCTTCCCCGTGCCACCCCGGGCGAAGGTGCTTCTCGACTTCGCGGGCCGCTGGGGCAAGGAGCGCGTGCCGCAGCGCAACGACTTCGCCGTCGGCATCCACGAGCGCGAGGGCCGCAAGGGGCGCACCGGCGCCGATGCGGCGACGGTGCTCAGCGCGGGCGTGCCCGGCTTCGGGTTCCGCCGCGGCGAGGTGTGGGGCGTGCACACGGCGTTCAGCGGCAACCACCGGCACTACGCCGAGCGCCTCTTCACCGGCGCCGCGGTCGTCGGCGGGGGAGAGTTCCTGCTTCCCGGTGAGATCAGGCTGGAGCAGGGCGGCGCCTACCGGTCGCCGTGGGTCTACGCGGCCTACGGCGACGGGCTCGACGATCAGGCGGCGCGGTTCCACCGCTGGCTGCGGTCGCGCGAGCAGCACCCGACGCGGCCGCGCCCGATGACCCTGAACGTGTGGGAGGCCGTCTACTTCGACCACGACCTCGGGCGCCTGACCGACCTCGCCGACCGCGCGGCCCAGGTCGGCGTCGAGCGGTACGTGCTCGACGACGGGTGGTTCCGCGGGAGGCGCGACGACACCCGCGGACTCGGCGACTGGTACGTCGACGAGGGCGTCTGGCCCGACGGGCTCGGGCCGCTGATCGATCACGTCAACGGCCTCGGCATGGAGTTCGGGCTGTGGTTCGAGCCCGAGATGATCAGCGAGGACAGCGACCTGGCGCGCGCCCACCCGGAGTGGATCCTGCAGACCGCAGACCGGCTGCCGGTGCGCGCCCGCAGCCAGCAGGTGCTGAACCTCGGGATCCCCGAGGCGTTCGACCACATCCTCGAGCGGATGTCGGCGCTGCTCGACGAGTACGCCATCGCCTACATCAAGTGGGACCACAACCGCGACCTGTTCGACGCGGGCACTCCTCCCGTCGGCGCGCCCGGCGTCCACGCGCAGACGCTCGCCGCCTACGCGCTGATGGACGAGCTGAAGCGCCGCCACCCGGGCCTCGAGATCGAGGCCTGCGCGTCGGGCGGCGGCCGCGTCGACCTCGGCGTCATCGAGCGCACCGACCGGGTCTGGGTCTCGGACTGCATCGACCCGCTCGAGCGCCAGGACATGAACCGCTGGAGCATGCAGCTGCTGCCGCCCGAGCTGCTCGGCTCGCACATCGGCTCGGGGGTCAGCCACACGACCGGGCGCGCGCACCCGCTGTCGTTCCGTGCCGGCACGGCGATCTTCGGCCACTTCGGCATCGAGTGGGACCTCCGCCAGGCGCAGGAACTCGAGATGGCCGAGCTGACCGAGTGGGTCGCGCTCTACAAGCGCTCGCGCGCCCTGATGCACACCGGCGTCGTCGTGCGCTCCGACACCGAGGACCCCACGCTGAACGTGTACGGCGCCGTGGCGGGCGACCGGTCGGAGGCCCTGTTCTTCGTCGCGTTCACGGGCACGTCGATCACGGCGCCGGCGGGGCGCTTCGTGCTGCCGGGCCTCGACCCGGCGGCGCGCTACCGCGTCGAGCCGATCCTGATCGGCGAGCCCGAGCCGGGCCTCCGGCCTCCGTCGTGGTGGCCCGGCGTCGACCTGCCGGGGGCTGCCCTCGCCTCGGCGGGCCTGCAGGCGCCGATGTCGTTCCCCGAGCGCGTCATCCCCCTCCGGGTCACGCGCCTCCCGTGACCGCGGCGGCCTCGGTCGTGTGAGGGTCCGGCCACGCCGTAGGCTTGCTGACGGCCATTCCTGAACCTGAGGAGAACCGATGGCGAACCGCGCTCTCTCGACGACCGTCGACACCTACTTCGAGATCACGAAGCGGGGGTCGACCTGGGGCAGGGAGGTCCGCGGCGGCCTCGTGACCTTCGTCACGATGGCCTACATCGTGATCCTGAACCCCTTGATCCTCGGCGGCTTCTCGGCCGATCAGGCGTCGAAGGACATCCTCGGCAACTGGCTGCAGAACGCCCAGGTCGGCGCCGTCACGGCCCTGACCGCCGGTGTGATGACCATCCTGTTCGGCGTCGTCGCCCGCATGCCGTTCGGCCTCGCGGCGGGCCTCGGCATCAACTCGTTCCTCGCGGTCAGCGTCGTGAAAGACGTCACCTGGCCCGAGGCGATGGGCCTCGTCGTGATCGAGGGCCTCGTGATCGTGATCCTCGCGGCCACGGGCCTCCGCACCATGATCTTCAAGGCCGTGCCCGCGGCCCTCAAGACGGCGATCACCGTCGGCATCGGCCTGTTCATCGCGTTTATCGGGCTGGTGGACGCGGGCTTCGTGCGGACGTCGGGGGAGGCATCGCCCCCGGTGCAGCTCGGCGATGCCGGGTCGATCCAGACGCTGCCGACGATCGTCTTCGTGATCGGCGTGATCGTCATCGGCGTGCTGATGGCCCGCAGGGTCAAGGCGGCGATCCTGATCGGCATCGTGGCGACGACGATCATCGCCATCATCCTCAACGCGATCTTCAAGGTCCCGGAGTCGCTCGGGACCAACCCGGCAGGCTGGAACCTCAACGCGCCCGTCCTGCCGACCGGTATCGTCTCTCTGCCCGACCTCTCGCTCGTCGGCCAGTTCGACCTCTTCGGCGCCTTCTCGCGCATCGGCGGCGTCGCCGCGACGATGCTCGTCTTCACCCTCGTCTTCACGAACTTCTTCGATGCGATGGGCACCATGACCGGCCTCGCCCGCCAGGCGGAGATCGCGGCCCCCGACGGCACGTTCCTGCGGCTCCGCTCGGCCCTCATCGTCGAGGGCGTGGGCGCCGTGGCCGGAGGCGCATCGTCGGGCTCGTCGAACACGGTGTTCGTCGAGTCGGCGGCCGGCATCGGCGAGGGCGCCCGCACGGGCCTCGCATCGGTCGTGACCGGCGTGCTCTTCCTGCTCGCGATGTTCCTGACGCCGCTGACCCAGGTGGTGCCGCTCGAGGTGGCCGCCGCGTCGCTCGTCGTCGTCGGCGCCCTGATGGTGTCGCAGATCCGGCTCATCGACTGGGGCGAGTTCTCCGTCGCGCTGCCGGTGTTCCTCACCGTCATCGTCATGCCGTTGACGTACTCCATCTCGAACGGCATCGGCGCGGGCTTCATCTCGTGGGTGCTGATCCGATCGCTGTCCGGCAAGGCACGCGAGATCAGCCCGCTGCTCTGGATCGTGGCCGTCGGATTCCTCGTCTACTTCGCTCGGGGGCCCATCCAGGCCTGGTTGGGCTAGCGCGGGGCGCGCGTCGCCCGGCCGGCGCGCCGGCGGCTTCGTGGCGCGAGGTGGCCGTGGTGGGCGCGGCCGCGTGGCGCGAGGTGGGCGTGGTGGGCGCGGCCGCGTGGCGCGAGGTGGCCGTGCGTGTCGTCGGGCCGGCGTCGCGCCGACGCGCAGGGCCATCTCGGGTCGGTCGCGCGGTGCGCCGGTGGGGCTGCACGCCGTGGTGGGCGCGGCCGCGTGGCGCGAGGTGGCCGTGCGTGTCGTCGGGCCGGCGTCGCGCCGACGCGCAGGGCCATCTCGCGGAGGCGACCGCGCCGGGCGGCGGGCGCCGGGCGGCGGGCGCCGAGCGGCTGGCGCCGCACGCCACCTACCCGAAGGTGAACGAGTAGGCGTCGAGACCCGGCGTGAGGTGGACCGTGATCATGCCCGTCTCCGCGGCCGACGACGACGCCACCGTGTAGATGTTCGGCGCCCCCGAAACGGCGATCGACTTGCCTCCGACGGTCAGCGTGCCCGTCCCACCGACGTCGAGGTAGACCTTCGACGCCGTGTAGCTGAGCGTGATCGTCGATCCGGACACGCTCGTCAGCTTCTCGGAGCCGGCCTTCCACCGCCCCCCGAGCGCGAACTCGTCGGCGGGCACGGTCGACGGCGTCGTGAAAGTCGCCGTGCCGTTCGCCAGGTCGCGGCTGCCCGCATAGTAGGTCGCCCGCTTCGTGCCGAGGTAGGTCTCGGGCGACTGCGACGAGTCGGTCGGCGTCGTGTCGGCCACATCGGTCGCCGGCGGCAGGGTCGCCGTCGGATCGGCCGCGGCGAGGAGCTGCCGGATCATGCCCTCGACGCCGGCATAGTCGCCCTCGCCGACCGACACGTGGCGGATGTCGCCCGACGCGTCGATCAGGTAGTCGGACGGCCACGACGTGTTCGCGTAAGCCGACCACGTCTTGTACCCGTTGTCCTGGGCGACGGGGTACGTGATTCCGAGGCGCTTCGCTCCGGCTTTGACGTTCGAGCCGACGTGCTCGAACGCGTACTCGGGGGTGTGCACGCCGAGCACGACGAAGTCGTCGGCCGAGTAGGTCTTCGACCACTGCTCCACGTGCGCGATCGCGCGCTGGCAGTTGATGCACGAGTACGCCCAGAAGTCGACGAGCACGACCTTGCCTCGGAGAGACGCCAGGGTGACGGGCTTGTCATCGGCCGTGTTGAACCAGCCGGTCAGGCCGGTGAGCGCCGGTGCGGCGCCGCAGTCGCGCAGCGTCTTGGCGACGGTGTATTGAGCCTCCCCCTGGCAGGTCGCGAGGCTGCCGTCGCCAGCGGAGACACCGGAGCCGCCCGAGACGCCGGTACTCCCGGACGACCCCGACCCCGACCCCGACCCGCTGGCGTCCTGCAGGGCCGACGAGACCCCGGAGCCGCCGCTCTGCAGCGACTGGTCGAGCGAGGCCGTTTAGTCGGGGATGGCCCGTTGGATCCCGTCGGTGGCGTTGAACGCGAGCGCGACGGCGAGGCCCAGCACGACCACGCCGGCGCCGACGCGGATGGCGCGCTGCCGCGTGCGGAACGCCTTGACCCGCTCGGCGACGCCACGGCCGGCGAGCGCGAAGATCAGGAGGGGCGTGGCGGTGCCGATCGCGAATGCGACGGTGAGCACGACGGTGTCGCCGCCGATCCTGCCGGTCGCCCCCGCCACCGTGATGGCGGCGAGCACGGGGCCCGCGCACGGCACGTAGACCGCGCCGAGGATGAGGCCGAGCAGGAACCCGCCGCGGTTGGTGCCGACCTGCCGCTGCGGCACCCACGAGAACGGCTTCTCGAGCAGGTGCTGGAAGCGCGGCACGATCATGCCGACGCCGAGCAGCACGAGGGCGGCGAGGCCGACCCACCGGATGATGTCCTGCGGCAGCGGCAGGGCGCTCAGCACGACGGAGCCCAGCAGCGTGAAGACGCTGAAGCTCAGAGCGAGACCCGCTACGACCAGGAACGGACGGCTGCCGACGTCGCGCATGTTCTCTCTCGCGCCCTGCGCGCCGCCAGACAGGAAGATGACCGGGAGCACCGGCAGGATGCAGGGCGAGATGCCGGTGATCAGACCACCGACGAGCCCCAGGAAGACGAGGGTAACCATCGTGTCGAGCGTACGGCCGGGGCGAGGTGACCACGGGCGTGGGTCGGAGTTCCTGCGCGATTCGTAAGATCTGTCGCTCTCACAGGGTGAGACGACGGCGGGTGCACGGCCGAACCGTTTGGTGTGATCAGTGGACTCCGCGAAGGGCGCGGAGGGTCGAGGAGGACCATCATGAGCACCGACGCCAGAAGACCGTCGTCGTCACCGGAGCAGCCCGCGGGATCGGAGAGGGCATCGCCCTCCGTCTTGCGAAAGACGGGCACCACGTCGTCGTCGCCGACCTCGGCGTGATGGAGAGCGACCTGCACCAGACCGCCAAGGCCATCAACGACGCGGGCGGCACGGCCACGGCCGTCGTCGCCGACGTCACGGACGAGGCCTCCGTCACCTCGCTGGTCGCCGCCGCCGCCGAAGCCGGAGACGGGCTCGACGCCTTCGTCGCGAACGCGGGCATCGCGCAGGTCGAGGCGCTGCTCGACTACGACCTCGCCGACTTCCAGAAGATCCTCGACGTCAACATCACCGGTGTCTTCCTGAGCTACCGCGCCGCCGCGAAGCAGTTCATCGCGCAGGGCACCCCGGGCAAGATCATCGGCGCCGCGTCGATCGTCGCGTTCCGGCCGTTCGCGTACCTCGGGCCGTACTCGGCGACGAAGTGGGCCGTCCGCGGCCTGACGCAGGCCGCCGCCATGGAGTGGGCGGAGTACGGCATCACCGTCAACGCCTACGGCCCCGGCATCGTCGGCACGGCGATGTGGGACCTCATCGACGAGAAGCTCGCCGCCCGCGACGGCCTGCAGAAGGGCGAGGCGCTGGCCGAGAACGCCAAGAGCATCCTGCTCGGCCGCGTCTCGGTGCCGAACGACGTGGCGCAGCTCGTGTCGTTCCTCGCCGGCCCCGACTCGGACTACATCACGGGGCAGACGATCCTGGTCGACGGCGGGATCCAGTTCTCGTAGCCGGACGCGGCCGAGACTCCAGCGTCGGCCGCGAGAAGCGACGTCGAAAGGGCTCGCACCGGAGTCTCGCCGTCAGGCACCGGGCTTGCGGCTCAGAGCGCGGGCGCGTGTGAACCGGGAGAAGCCCAGCGCCATGCAGGCAGATGGCGGAATGGCCAGGACGATTCCCAGGAGGTGGCTCACCCCGGCTGCAGCCGCGAAGGACAGCCACCACAACGGAAGGACGGCCACCCAGAAGAGGATCGCGGTGGCGATCAGGCGATCCTGAACGCTGCGGTTTGCTCGGCTCATTTCGGCGCCGATGTCCGGCACTGGATCGTGCTGCCGCCCTTGACGTCGTACCAATAGAGGTTGCGCTTCTGCGAGCAGACACCCTTCTTGTGAATGTATGAGACGGCCACACCGACCACGATTCCCGCAAGGGCACAAGCTACCGCGCCGACTCCAGGGATGGCGCAGATGGCAGCCACGATTCCCGCAGTGATCAACGTGTTCGAGAGGACGTTTTGATCGAACTGATTGAACGAGAACCAATAGCCGTACTTTGTCTTGCCGACACCGAGCCGGGAGTCACGCGTGATCTCTTCGCCAACCTCGCCAATGGACTCTGGATTGACCAACGTCAGGCTGAGATCGGGCGTCACATGAAACGTGGCAGTCTCGACGCCAGCGGAACGCGAGTATTCACGGTCGAGCTCCGTCGAGTTGAATTCGCGATAGGCCTGGGCCCACTCCGCGGCGGTAAAAGTCGCTTGGACGTTGTGCGCCGGTTGCGGAACCGCTACTTCGATGGGCGCTGAAGGGGTCGGCGCGGCCAGGGCCGGAGCGACCCCGATGGCAGCAAGTCCGACCACGAGAGACGACGTCATGGCGACGCGTTTTGACCAGTTCATTCGATCCTCTTTCTCAGGCGCTTCGTCGTGCCGAGATCCGCCACTATGCCATATTCCGCTGTGACATGTAAATACTAAAAAAGTCGACGGTTCTCACAGAATGAGAGACATGGGAGGCCGTATCGGCCGGCGGGCGCGCACACTGGGGGCATGCGAATCGATGAAGCTTCGACACTTGCCCGACCCTCCGAAGCGCCACCCGCTCCGACGTCGCCGATCGTGGCGCCCACCGCGGGGCGGGGCCCCTCCGCCACGGCCCGCGAGTCCGGCGTCGCCACCGTCGAGAAGACGCTGGCCATCCTGGAGGCCGTCGCCGAGCGCGGCGGAGCCACGGCGCGCGAGGTCTCCGACGCCCTCGGCTACCCGAGACCGACCGTGTACCGGCTGCTCCAGGCGCTCGTCCAGAGCGACTACCTCGTGCACCTCACAGGAGAGCACCGCTTCGAGCTGGGCTACAAGCTCGACCGGCTGGGCGTCTCGCTGCACCGCCAGGTCGGCATCCCGACGTCGGTGCGAGCGGAGGTGTCGCGCCTGCACTCGCTGACGCAGACGGCGGCGTACTTCGCGTCTACCGCGGAGCCGACGTCGTCGTCGCCTACGTCGTCGACTCGCCGGCGCACCCGCGGCTCACCCCGTTGAATTTCGGATTCCACGAGGCCGCCCACGCGACGGCCTTCGGCAAATTCCTGCTGGCCGGGATGTCGAGCGAGCAGCGCGACCAGTACCTCGACGTCCACGGACTCGGCCGCCTCACTCCGACGACCAAGACCGCCCGCGCCGATCTGCTCGCCGAGCTGGTCGAAGTCGGCAACTCGGGCGTCGCCTGGGAGAACGAGGAGTTCGTCACCGGCCAGACCTGCGCCGCAGTCGGAGTCCGCAACGGAGCCGGCATGATCGTCAGCTCCGTCGCGATCCGTGCGCCGTCGGGTGAGCTCACCCCCCGCCGCCGCTCCGAGGTCGAGCGCCACCTGCGCGATGCCGCGGCCGCCGCCGCCCGAGCCAAGCTCGCCGCCGCCACCCCCGCGACCGTCTTCGCCCTTGACGCCGACGGCGACCTCGTGCGCCTCCCGGCCGTCGGCGACACCGCCACCACCGTCGCGGCCGACGTCACCGCCTACGCCGTCGATGCCACGGCGACCTCCTACGCCGTGACGCCCGCCGGCCTCGTCCGCGTGAGCGGAACCGGCGCGACGACGAGCGTCCTCACGTCGGCGACGGCGGCCGCCTCGTCGGCCGTCGCCCTCGACGCCGCCGGAACCGTCTACATCTCGAGCGGCACCAGGGTCTTCAAGGTGCTCGCCGGCACCACGAAGGCGATCGCGGTCGCCACGCTTCCAGTCGCGCCCGTCGGCTTCGGCGTCGCCCCGAACGGCACGGTCCGCGTGCTCGAGAACGTCGCCGGCGCGCACCAGGTCGTCGCCTATACGACCTCGGGCCGGACAGCGACGCGCGCGATCGCCGACTCCGCCTACTCCACGCCGGTGTCGGGCACGTTCGACGCCAAGGGAAACCTCTACTACGCCAGCATCTCGACCGGCGGCAGCGTCTCCGTCTCGTGTGCGCGCGTCGCCAAGGGCGGCACCGCGCCGGTCTCGCTCGGCGGCGGCTACGTCGTGGGCGGCGTCGGCCTCTCGGGCGACTTCTCGCTTCTGCAGGCGGCAGGATGGTGCACGTCGTACGGCCTCGGCTCCGGTACCTGCACGCCCGACCTGGCCGTCGCGGCCGTCCAGTCGACCGACCTCGCGGGCACCACGACGTCGATCCCCGTCGACTCGCTCGCGCTGGCCACCGACGACGAGCGCTTCCCCGCGGCGACGACGTCGGTCACGACCGACACCGCCGGAGCCCTCTACGTCGGCCAGACGACGGGCCTCGTGCGGTACGACGCCGCGGGCGGTGCGCCGACGCGGCTCGCCGACGGCGCGTTCACCGAAGTGCAGCTGACCAAGTAGGCCCCGCCCGACGGGCACTTGCTGCGCCCACGGCAGAGCCCCTCCGCTTCGGCACGATCCCGCCTGCGGGATGCAGGGGGTGTGCCGAAGCGGAGGGGCTGGGTGGCTGCGAGCGCTACTTCGCCTGGAACCAGGGCGTGATGACGCCCCGCGCGAGGGTGTGGCTGAACAGGTTGAAGCCGAGGAAGCCGGGCGTGGCACTCGCGTCGATGCCCAGCGTGTCGACGTCGAGAGCGTGCACGGCGATGAAGTACCGGTGCCTGCCGTGGCCCTCCGGGGGAGCCGCGCCGAGGTAGTGGGCGAGACCCCCGTCGTTCTTGAGCTGGAATGCGCCGGATGGCAGGCCCGACCCCTCGGCATCGCCCGCGCCGGAGGGCAATGACGTCGTTGTTACGGGCACGTCGACGACGGCCCAGTGCCAGAAGCCCGAGGCGGTGGGGGCGTCGGGGTCGTACACCGTGACGGCGAAGCTCTTGGTGCCCTCGGGAAATCCCGACCAGCTGAGCTGCGGACTGACGTCGTCTCCGCCGGCGCCGAAGATGCCGGAGACCTGCGGGGTGGGCAGCTCGGACCCGTCGCCGACGTCGGTCGAGGTGAGGTCGAAAGCCGGCACCTGGGCGATGTCGTCGTAGGGGTTCGTGCGTGAGGTCGTGCTCATGTGTTCTCCTTTGGTCCGTCGTCCCTTCTACACGCGTCGCCTGGATCGCGGGTTGGTGCTGCGGCGTCGCCGCCCGGGTCGTGTCGCGCGAGATGGCCGTGCCGGTCGTTTCGGCGCGGGCGGCCAGACGAGCAGGGCCATCTCGCGAGAGCGCGCGGCGAACCGGCCGTCGTGATCGGCCACTTCACAGGGCGTGTCCTGGCGCAGGAACTCGCACTCGCCCACCCCGACGTCGTCGCCGGGCTCGTCCTCGTCGACACCGGCCCGAACATGCACGAGCACGGCGACGTGGGGGCGATCCTGCGCACCATCCGCACGGCGTGGTCGCCCGCCCTGGCCGAGGGGATCCTCGACCGCTCGTTCGCGTCGCCGCCACCGCCCGAGGTGCGCGCCTCGACGCTCGCCCACGCCCTCGGCGTCGAGCGGCGGGCCGCCCTCGACTTCGCTCCCCGTCTCGCGGCGCTGCGGGCCATGCCGGTCGAGGTCGTGCACGGGCGGCTCGACCCCGTGCGGACGGTCGAGCAGGCGACGCGTTTCGCCGACCTCCTGGGCTCGCCGCTGACCGTGCTGGACTGCGGTCACACGCCGCCGTGCCGGTCGCGTTCGCGAGATGGCCCTCGCTGTCACCGCGCGCGGGCCGGGGCGACGGCGGGGGCCATCTCGCGGCGCGGGGGCCTGTGGAGAGCGCGCGGCACCCTGTGGAGAGCACCAGCGCAGGAACTCCCGGCTCGGCCAGTCTGTGGGTATGCGCCCCCGACCCCTTCCTCCGTCTCTGAGCACTCATCCGTTCGTTGTCCGCGACGCCCTCCCTCTCGTCTCGCCCGAGCGCCTCCGCCGCCGCGATCTGCTGCGCCCTGCGCGCGGCCTCCGAGCGCACGTGTCGCTCGCGGGGCTGCCTCCGCCCGTGCTCCTGGCCGGGGTGCTGGGCCCGAACCAGCACTTCAGCCACACGACGGCCGCCGCTCTCTGGGGCATGCCCGTCCCGGCGGTCGACGGCGTCCACACGACGACGATCGGGACGGGGTCGGTCACTCGACGGGACGGCTTCGTCGGCCATCGGATCACGGCCGAGCGGGCGCGGGTGGCCGTGCTGCGCGGCATCCGCGTGTCCGACCGCGTCGACGCGTGGGCGGAATGCGCGACGCTCCTCTCAGTCGACGAGCTCGTCGCCGCAGGCGACCACCTCGTCGGGCCGGCGGGCTGCGACCTCGACGATCTCCGCGCCGCTGCCGACCGCCGGCGCGGGCAGCGCGGAGTGCGAGCTCTGTGCGCGGCGCTCGACCAGGTGCGCGTCGGGTCGGAGTCGCCGCGCGAGACGCGCCTCAGGCTCCAGCTGATGCGGGAGAGGTTCCGTCTGCCGCTGCTCAACTGCGCGATCCACGACGCCGACGACCGCTTCGTGGCGCGGCCCGACATCATCTTCGGCCGGGAACGGGTGTGCGTCGAGTACGACGGCGACCACCACCGCACGAACCGGACGACGTACCGCGACGACAAGCGCCGCCGCGAGGCACTCGCCGACGCCGGGTGGACCGTGCTCTATCTCTCGGACGACGATCTCCGCGGCCCCCACTGGGCGGCGTTCGTCGGACGGCTGCGTCGCGCGCTGGCTCGCGGCGAGGCCTCGCGCCGTCGGCCCGCGCCGTGATGCCGTAACCCCGGCCCCGGCCCCGGCCCCCCCCCCCCCCCCCCCCCCCCCCCCGGCGTGAGCCCGTGAGGTGGCCCTGGCCGTCGGGCGGGTGGGGTGCCGGCGACGCGGAGGGCCATCTCGCGGGGTGTGGCGGGTGGGGTCGCGCCGGCGGATGCGGCGGCGTCGGGCCGCTTGGCCGTGCCGGGCCGGTGAGCCGGCGGGCCGGCGAGCCCGCGAGGTGGCCCTGGCCGTCGGGCGGGTGGGGTGCCGGCGACGCGAAGGGCCATCTCGCGGGGGCTGGCGGGTGGGGCTCGCGCAGCGGCGGACGCGCCGGCGACGCGGAGGGCCACCTCGCGCGGCCCGAGCAGCGCGAGCACGCACGCGGACGACACGCGCACCGCGCGCCCCCGCGCGCGGACGACGCGACACGGCGTGTCGCCGCGCGCCGGGCCCGGGCGCGCGCGACGATCAGCCCATGGACAGCAGCCCCGACGCCACCAGCACCGAGGCGGGCATCCGGGGTCGCAGCCGCCTCCGGTTCGCGGTGATGGCGGCGGTCGGCCTCGCGAGCGGCGGGGTCGCCGCCGCGCTGGGGGCGGGCCTCCAGTCCGTCGTGATCGGCTGGGCAGTCGCGTGCCTGACCTTCCTCGTCTGGGTGTGGGCCGTCGTGGTGCCGCTGCCCGCCGGCGAGGTCCGCACGCACGCCCACCGCGAAGATCCGTCGCGCCCGACGAGCCATCTGCTGCTCGTGCTCGCCAGCGTCGCGAGCCTGGTCACAGTCGTGGTGACGGTCGTCGAGGCCCACGACGCGACCGGGCTGCACGCCGACCTGCTGGCCGGGCTCGCCCTCGCGAGCGTGGCGCTGTCGTGGTTCCTGATCCACACCCTCTACATGCTCCGGTACGCCGTCCTCTACTACTCGGGCGAGACGGTGGGCGGCATCGACTTCAACCAGGACGAGCCGCCGGCGTACCTCGACTTCGCCTACGTCGCCTTCGACCTCGGCATGACCTTCCAGATCAGCGACACGAGCATCACGCAGAGCGCCATCCGCCACGTGGTCCTCGGGCACTGCCTGCTGTCGTACCTCTTCGGCTCCGTGATCCTGGCGACGCTCATCAACCTCGTGGCCGGCCTCGGCTCCTAGGCGACCGACGACGCCGCAGATCGCGTGCGTGGTCGGCGCGCGTCACCAGTCGTGCACGGTGCCGTCGGCGAGCCGGTTGTACGGCAGGTACGCCTTCTCGTACGGGTACCTGCCCGCCTCGTCGACGTTGAGCTCGACTCCGATGCCGGGCTTGTCGCCGGGGTGCAGCATCCCGTCCTCGAAGGTGAACGACTGCTCGAAGACGGCGTCGGTCTTCTCGCCGTGCTTCATGTACTCCTGGATGCCGAAGTTGTGGATCGACAGCCCGAGGTGCATCGCAGCGGCCATGCCGACCGGCGAGATGTCGGTCGGGCCGTGCATGCCCGACTTGATCTGGTACTGCGACGCGTACTCGAGGATCTTCTTCAGGTGCGTGATGCCCCCGGTGTGCGTCACGGCGCTCCGGACGTAGTCGATGAGCTGCTCGCGGATGATCTGCTGGTAGTCCCACACCGTGTTGAAGATCTCGCCGATCGCGAGCGGCGTCGTGGTGTGCTGGCGCACCAGGCGCAGCGCCTCCGGGTTCTCGGCCGGCGTGACGTCCTCGAGCCAGAACAGGTCGTACGGCTCGAGGCTCTTGCCGAGCGACGCGGCCTGGATCGGCGTCATGCGGTGGTGTCCGTCGTGCAGCAGCGGGATGTCGGGGCCGAACTCGTTGCGGACGGCCTCGAAGACCGTCGGCACGTGGCGGAGGTAGGAGCGGGTGTCCCAGTCCTCCTCGTTCGGCAGGGCCCCGCGCTGCGCGGGCTCGTGGTCGTAGCGGACGCCCTTGTTGGCCTCGAAGGTCGCGTTGGAGGCGATGCCGTAGATCGACTTCAGGCCGGGCACGCCGGTCTGGATGCGGATGGCCTTGTAGCCCTGCTCCTGGTGCGAGCGCACGCTGTCGAAGAGCTCCTCGAGATCCTTGCCCGAGGCATGGCCGTACGTGAGGAGCCCGGTGCGCGAGGCGCCGCCGAGCAGCTGGTAGAGGGGCATCCCGGCGGCCTTCGCCTTGATGTCCCAGAGGGCGACGTCGACCGCGGCGATCGAGGCCATCGTCACCGGGCCGCGGCGCCAGTAGGCGCTCCGGTACAGGAACTGCCACATGTCCTCGATCCGATGGGCGTCCTTGCCGATCAGCAACGGCAGCACGTGCTCCTCGAGGTAGGCGACGACGGCGAGCTCGCGTCCGTTCAGCGTGGCGTCGCCGAGGCCGGTCAGGCCGTCGTCGGTCGTGAGCCTGAGGGTGACGAAGTTGCGGTCGGGGCTGGTGACGATGACTTCGGCCTTGGCGATGATCATGCGGGGACTCCTAGGTCGGCGGAGAGGCGGTCGACGGCGGCATCGACCGCCTCGGTGAGGTCGGGCAGGGTGGCGAGGTCGGGAGCGACGGCGGCGAGGACGGCGGACGTCGAGGCCTCCGGAGCCCCGGGGTCGGAGACGAGCGACGGCTGCTCGCGCAGGTGCAGCAGCCAGGCCGCGAGGGCGGTCGCCTGCCCGGGTCCGACTCCGGCTCCGCGCTGCAGGCGGCGCCGCAGCGGGTCGATCACGCGGACCGGGATCTTGTGCGAGCCGTCGCCGGCGATCTGGCGGAGGAGGTGGCGGATGCGGGGGTTCTCGAAGCGGGTCCGGAGCGCTGCGCGGGCCTCGTCGACCTCGGAGGCGGGCAGGGAGAGCTCGGCGGCGGCCTCGCTCCACAGCGTCTCGAGGGCCTCGACGCACGCGGCGTCGCCCATGGCCTCGGCGATCGTCTCGTGGCCGCGCAGCAGGCCGAGGTAGGCGAGCAGCGAGTGGCCCCCGTTGAGCAGCCAGAGCTTGCGCTGCTCGAACGGCGTGACGTCGTCGACGAAGCGGACTCCGGCGGTCTCCCACGCGGGGCGTCCGGCGGGGAAGTCGCCCGCGACGATCCACTCGGCGAACGGCTCCGCCACGACGACGCACTCGTCGCGCCAGCCGGTGAGCGCCTCGGCGTCGGCGCGGTCGGCGTCCGTCGCCGCCGGCGTGATGCGGTCGACCATCGACGAGACGAACGAGACATTGGCGCCGATCCATGCGGCAAGCCCGGTATCCCCGGCGAGCTCCGCGAGCGACGTCACGACCCGCGCCACGACCTCGCCGTTCGCCGTCAGGTTGTCGCACGGGACGATCGCGACGGGCCCCGAGCCGGCGTCGCGCCGGGCGCGGAGTCCGTCGACGAGCCGGCCCGGGACGGTGCGGCAGGGCTCGCCGGCGGCCAGGGCCGCCAGGTCGGCGGCGACCTCCGGCAGGTCGACGTCGACGGAGCCGTCGGCCGCGCGGCAGTAGGCGGCCTCGGTGACGGTGAGGCTGATGACGGCCGTGGCCGGCGACGCCACGGCAGCCCGCCAGGCGGCGGCGTCCGCTCCGTCGTGCGCCTCGAGGATCACGTCGACGAGGGTGGCCGTGTCGTCACCGGCCGAGCGTTCGAGCAGAGTGTAGACCGCGCCTTGTGCGGCGAGTTCCTGCGCCGCATCGGGTTTCCGGCCGGTGAAGGCCACGATGCCCCACTTCTCTCGGTCGGCCGGAACGCGCTGCGTGAACCAGGCCTCGTGCGACCGGTGGAAGGCGCCGAGACCGAGGTGCACGATGCCGCGCCGCCGGTTCGCCCGCATCGCGGCTGCGTCCGGGGAGAGCGCCGCCGCCGTGAGCCGCTCAGACATGCGCGCTCACGAGCGAGCGCAGGAAGGCCAGGTCGTCGGCCGTGCGCTCGGCCAGCGGCAGATCGGTCGAGAAGTCCTCGACGGTGACCCAGCCGTCGTACCCGTGGTCGGCCAGGTCGCGGAGATACCCGCCGACGTGGGCCTGGCCGTCGCGGAGCGGGGCCCACTCGTGGGTCCAGATCAGCGATCCGTCGTCGCGGCGGGAGCCGTCGGTCACCCAGCGGGCGTTCTTCACGTGCACGTGGGCAAGGTACTCGCCCAGCAGCTGGAATGCCGCGACGTGGTTCTCCCGCCCCTCGATCACGAGGTTGCCGAGGTCGTGGATGACGCCGACGTGGGCCGGGTCGAGTCCGTCGATCAAGCGCATCGCGGCACTGGCCGAGGGCGTGATGGTCTCGTGGTGGAGCTCGACGAGCGCTTTGACCCCGTGCTCGGCGGCGCGCGACGCGACCCACTCAAGGTCTTCGCGTGTGCGCCGCTGCACGGCGGGGTAGGCGGCGCCGGTGTCCGTGCGCGGCATGGTGACGCGCACCTGGCCCGCGCCGAGCGCCGCCGTCGCGGCGAGCATCCGCTCGACGTCTTCGTGCTGGTCGGCGCGGGCGTACCCGCCGATGCCCGACATCGCGAGGCCGGCGTCGTTCGTCACGGCGGCGATCGCCGGGAGGGACTCCTCGAGCCCGGTCAGCGGCCAGGTCGAGCGGTTGCCCGCCCAGAACCCGGGGAAGTCGGAGGCGGGCTGGTCGACGACGCGCCACTCGACGCCCTCCCACCCCTGAGACGCGAGGGTGCGCGCCGCCTCGGCGGGCTCCCAGTCGGGCGTGGACGCGGTGAAGACGGAGAACCTCACGAGCGCACCCCCACGGTGACGTCCTGGTCGTCGAGGATGCCGGTGAGCACCTCGTCGACGAGCACCGGCCGGCCGAGCGTGGCCGCGACGTAGACGGCCTTGACGGTGGCGAGCGAGAGCAGGGCGTCGTCGACGCGGACGGCCGGCTGACGGCCCTCCGTGATCGCGCCGAGGATGTCGTCGTACTGGCGCGAGTGGCCGCGCACGAAGTGGTCCTTCTCGGCCGGGCCCCCCGCCATCTGGTCGTCGGGCAGCATCCCCGCCGCCTGGTTCTCCTTGCTCGCCGAGCCCTGCAGGGTGTCCTCGACGTCGTCGGCCCGGACGTGGAAGTACTCCAGCCGGTCGTCCGAGACGACGCCGGTGCCGCGGTCGCCGTGCACCTGGATGCGCGTGAGGTCGCCCGGGTAGGCGGCGGTGGTCGCGTGGACGACCGCGAGGGCGCCCGACTCGAAGCGGATCGTCGCTACGGCAAGGTCCTCGACCTCGATGCGATCGTGGGCGAGCACGGCGGTCTGGGCGCTGACCTCGACCGGCCGTCCGAGCATCCAGACGAGCAGGTCGACGGTGTGCACGCCCTGGTTCATCACCGAGCCCCCGCCGTCGAGCGCCCAGGTGCCGCGCCAGTCGCCGGAGTCGTAGTACTTCTGGCTCCGCCACCAGGCGACCGAGGCGAGGCCCGAGGTGATGCGTCCGAAGCGGCCGTCGTGGGCGGCGCCGGCGAGCAGGGCGTTGGCCGGGTCGAAGCGGTGCTGGCTGATGACCGAGACCACCAGACCGCGCTCGGCCGCCTCGGCGGCGAGCTCCGAGATGCGGCGGGCGCGGGCGATGCTGACGTCGAGGGGCTTCTCGATGACGACGTGGCGGCCGGCCGCGATCGCGGTCTCGGCGAGCGACACGTGCAGGCCGCTGGGCGAGCAGACGACGACGAGGTCGACGTCCGCGCCGGCGAGCGCCTCGCCCAGGCTCTCGGCGACGAAGGGGGAGGGTGCGCCGGCGGCGGAGAGCTCGTCGGCGAGCGCCGTCGCGGCGGGCAGCACGGAGTCGACGGCGGCCGTGACGACGAAGCCGTCGTGCGCGGTCAGGACGGCTGCGTGGTGGCGTCCGATGACGCCGCAGCCGACGATGGCTGCTTTGATCGTGCTCATGCTGTGGTGACTCCGATTCGGTCGGTGAGGAGGGCGAAGGCGCGGGCGGCGCGCCCGAACTCGGCGGGGCCCGAGAAGCCGCCGAGGGCGTTGGTGTCGGCGAGGTGGGGCTCGAGCGAGGCGAAGCCGTCGTACCCGCGGTCGCGCAGGGCGATGACGGTCTCGAGAAGCTCCCCGTCGCCCTCTCCCGCAGGAACGACCTGACCGGTTGCCATGACGGCGTCCTTCACCTGGAGGTAGTCCACCCACTCGTGGAGCAGCGGCCACGCCTCCGTGAACGGCTTGACGCCGCACTGCACGAAGTTCGCGTTGTCCCAGGCGAGCCGCAGCGCGGGGGAGTCGACCGTCGTCACGATGTCGAGAACGCGGCGGGGGATGTCGCCGAAGATCTCCTTCTCGTTCTCATGCAGCAGGATCACGCCCTCCCGCTCGGCGACCTCGGCGAGAGCGCGCATCCGCGCCATCACCTCGTCGCGGATCTCGTCGGGGTCCTGGCCCTCGGCCGGGTAGAACGAGAAGATCCGCACGTAGCGGGCGCCGAGGGCGTGGGCGGCGCGGATGGCCCGGCCCAGCCTCTCGACCTCGTGCTCGACGGGCAGCGACACCGGCACCTTGCCGACGGGGGAGGCGATGGCCGAGACGCTCATGCCGCGGTGCTCGAGCACCGACGCCAGCTCGGCGAGCTGCTCGGCGGTGAAGTCGACGACGTTGGTGCCCCAGGCGCCGCGCACCTCGATGTGACGGGCGCCGAGCGAGCCGAGCACGGCCGCCTGAACGCCCGGGTCGGCGTCGATCTCGTCGCCGAACCCCGAGAGGGTCCAGGTGAGTGTCGAGGTTGCTGTGGTCATTTGACGCCTCCTGCGGTCAGGCCACCGACGAGGTAGCGCTGGAAGATGAGATAGAGCACGACGACGGGCAGGGCGCACACGAGCGCGGCCGCCATCATCTGGCCGTAGACGGGGATGGCCCCGCCCTCCTGCGTGGCCCCGAACACCTGGAGCGCGACCGCGGCCGTGCGGCTGTCCGGGTTGGTCATGATCGAGGCGAACAGCACGTCGTTCCAGCCGAGCAGGAACGCGAAGATGCCCGACACCACGATCCCGGGCCACGACAGCGGCACCACGATGCGGGTGAGGATCCGCCACGACGACGCCCCGTCGATGCGGGCGGCCTCCTCGAGCTCGCGGGGGAGCCCGCGCAGATAGGTCACCATGACCCAGGTGGAGAACGGCAGGGCGAAGGTCAGGTACGTGATGAACAGGCCCCACCGGGTGCCGATCACCTGGACCCCCGTGACCGTGGCGAAGCTGGAGAACAGCACGAACACCGGCAGGAGCAGAAGCGTCCCCGGGATCGACTGCAGCGCCAGGAGACCGCGGAGGAAGGTCAGGCGGCCGCGGAACTGGAACCGCACCAGCACGTACGCTGTCGCGACGGCGAGGAACGCGCAGACGAGGGCGACGCCGCCGGCGACGATCACGCTGTTGGCGAGGCCCCGGCCCAGGGCGACGGTCGTCCAGATCTTCGAGTAGTTCTCCATCGTGAACGCGGTCGGCCAGAAGTCGCCGCGCGCCACCGCGATGTCGGAGTTCACCGACGCCAGGAGGATGTACACGACGGGGATCAGCACGAACGCGAGGAGCACCGCGAGGATCACGACGAGGAGGGGGCGGGGGAGGAGGCGCATGATCTGCGCCTGCTGCGACCGGGAGCGGCGAGTTCCTGCGCCCGTGCTCTTCAGGGGGGTGACGGCGCTCACTCGGCGGCCTCCGTCTCGGTCAGGACCTTCTCGTCGCCCGAGTCGAGACGCACGGCCCGCAGGTAGACGAACAGGGGGATGGCGACGATCACGAGCGACACGATCGCCATCGCGGCCGACAGCCCGAACCGGAAGCTCTGGAAGCTCGCGATGTAGGTCAGCACCGGCATCACCTGCACGTTCGACGGCGTCGGAACCCCGAACAGCACGAACGGCAGCGTGAAGTTGTTGATCGCGTGCAGGATCGAGATGATGATCGCCAGCGAGATCGGCCCCTTCAGGTACGGGAAGATCACGTAGCGCAGCTTCGCCCACCAGAGGGCGCCGTCGATCGCGGCCGCCTCGTGCACCTCGGTGTCGACGCTCTGCAGGCCCGACAGCGCGAGCAGGTAGATGAACGGCCACGACGACCAGATCGCCACGAACACCAGGGCCCAGTAGCTCTTCGGCCCGTTCAGCCACAGGCCGCCGTCGATTCCGAAGCCGCTCAGCACGTTGTTCGCGATACCCGAGGGCTGCAGGATCGTGCGCCACACCGTCGCCACGACGAACGCGGGCAGCACGTACGGGATCAGGAAGATCGAGCGGATCACGGCCCGACCCCGGAACGCGTTCTGCGTCGCGATCGCCGCGGTGACGCCGATCGGGAGCGTGACCGCCGTGACGATCAGCGCGAAGCTGGCGCTGATGCCGATCGACGACAGCAGCGGCGAGTCGGTCAGGGCCTCGACGAAGTTCTGCACCCCGATGAACGGGGCCGTGAGCCACGCGCGCAGCGTGTACTGGTCGAGGTCGAGGAGCGCGATGAACACGCCCAGCAGCAGCGGGACCACGATGACCAGGCCCATGAGCACGCCGCCCGGGAGCAGCATCCACAGCGGACGCCCCCGGGTCGTGAGACCTCGTCGCCGGGGCGGCTTCGGCTGCGGCCGCAGGTCGCCGGTCGGCGCTGCGGCGCGCTCGCCGACGGTGGGAGTCGTCATGACCATCTCACTTCGTCCTCTTCAGCGATGACTCCGCGGCCTTCTGGGCCGTCTGGAGCTGCTTCTCGATCGCATCGTCCGAGATCGAGCCGCTCTTCAGTGCCGGGATGCTCTGCACGGTGATGTTGGTGATCGCCAGCTGCACGTCGCCCCAGGCTCCGGAGAACGGGGTGGCGACGGACTTGCCGGCGGCGGCGATCAGGGGAGCCAGCGTGCTGTCGTCCGTCTCGAGGGCGGTCGCGGCGGCCTGGTTCGTGGGGAGCTGGCCGAAGGTCGTGTAGAAGTCCTCCTGCTCCTTCTGCTCCGTGACCTGCTTGATGTAGGCGAAGGCGAGGTCCTGATTCGACGAGTAGTTCGCGACGACGAGGTTGTCGCCCGAGAGGATCGACGCGGCGTCCCTGCCATCGGCGGGACGCTCCGTGGCGCCCGGCGGGACGGTGGGCATGAGCGCGTACGCGTAGTCGCCCTTGACTGCCGACTTGTCGAGCGTGTTCTTGCTGGTCGCTGTCGTCATCGGGAAGTACGCGGCCTTGCCCGAGGCGAAGGCGGCGAGCGCCTGCGCGTTGTTCCAGCCGACGGACGCCGGGTCGACGACCCTGTCGGAGGTCACCCAGCCGAAGTAGGCCTTGTAGGCGTCGCGCATGGCCGGGCTGTCGATGGTGGCGGTCTTGCCGTCGACGATCGGGTTGCCCGCCTGGTTGGCCATCGCCCACACGAACTTCCAGACGTCGAAGCCGTCGGCGTAGCCCGCCGCGATGCCGTAGGTGTCGCCCTTCGTCAGGGCCTTGGCCTGCTCGGCGAACTCATCCCACGTCGTCGCCGGCTTCTCGATGCCAGCGGCCTTCAGCAGCTTCGTGTTGTAGGCCATCACGAACGGGCGGCTGGCGAACGGCACGCCGATCTCGTCGCCCTTCGAGGGGCCCGAGATACCGAGGCTCGCCTGCACGAACCTGTCGCGCCCGCCGACCTTCTTCCAGTCGTCGTCGCTCAGCTTCACGAACGCGCCGGTCGAGTACGCGGTCGGCGTGAAGGTCGTGCCGATGCTGTAGACGTCGGGGCCCTGGCCCGACACGACCGAGGTCTGGATCTTCGTGAGCTCCTCGTTGGCCGAGGCGTAGGTGTCGTACTTGAGGGTGGCGCCGGTGTCCTTCTTGAACCGGGCGGCCTGATTCTGCTGCCATTGCTTCTGCTCGGCGGGGTAGAGGGTGTCGACGCCCGTCAGGATGTTAAGCGTCTTGCCGGCGCCGCTCACGGATCCGTCGCCGGACGACCCGGAACTGGAGCAGCCCTGCAGGGCGAGGGCGAGCGCTGCCATGGCGGCGACGGTCGCGGCGATCGTGCGAGCTTTCATCGGTTTCCTCCTTGAAACGGTGAGTGGCGTCAAGCGGCGATGCGTGGTGACCGCGTCCGTCGTCGACTGCCCCGACCCTAGGAGGATGGCAAATTAGAGACAATTATTTGCCACTAATTTGCCACGATTGCCTATCGTTGCCACATGATGGATCGCATGACCGATCCCTCCCGCCGGAAGGCCGCGACGATCACCGACGTCGCCGAGATGATCGGCGTCGCGCCGTCGACCGTGTCGCGCGCCCTGTCGACGCCCGAGCGGGTGGGCGACGCCACTCGCGCCCGGGTCGAGCGCGCGGCGGCCGAGATCGGCTATGTGCCGTCGAGGTCCGGTCGTTCGGGCCGCCAGGTCCGTTCGCGGGCCGTCGCGGTGCTCGTGGCCGACATCACCAACCCGTTCTACTTCGACATCATCCGCGGCACGCAGCAGCAGCTGAAGGCGGCGGGCTACACGCAGCTGCTCGTCGACACGGAGGAGTCGGGCGAGCTCGAGGCCGCCACCCTGATGTCTCTGCGGTCCAGCGCCGAGGGCGCCATCCTGACCGCCTCCCGGCTGCCCGATGCCGACCTCGCCGAGTTCGCGCGCCGGATTCCGCTCGTCGCCATCAACCGCAGGCCGGAGGGTGTGGCCAACGTCCTGATCGACACCCCGGGCGGCGTCGAGCAGGCCCTCGAGCACCTCTACTCGCTCGGCCACCGTGACATCGTCTACGTGTCGGGTCCGGTGACGTCGTGGTCGAACGAGCGCCGCTGGAAGTCGCTCGAGCGCGCCGCCGATCGCTTCGGGATCTCGCCTCGCCGCGTCGGCCCCTTCACGCCGACGACCGCCGCCGGCGTGGTCGCGGCCGATGTCTCGCTGAACTCGGGTGCCACCGCCTGCATCGTCTTCAACGACCTCATCGCGATCGGCATGCTGCAGCGGCTCCGCGAGCGCGGCGTGTCGGTGCCCGACGACCTCAGCATCGTCGGCTGCGACGACATCTTCGGCGCCGACTTCTGCAACCCTCCGCTCACGACACTCCACGCCCCCATCGAGCGCGCCGGCCGCGTGGCCGTCTCCATGCTGATGGCGAAGCTCGGCTCGGCCGACGGCACGGACCCCCAGCGCCAGTCGGTCGTGCTCCCCACGACGCTGACGGTCCGGTCGACGACCGGGCCCGCACCCCGCTGAGCCCTCTCCACTGAGCCCTCTTTACCGAGCCCTCTCCACCGAACCCGCTTCGCTGATCACGAAAGGCACGACGATGACGTCCACCTCCATCGGGCGGCTCCTCGCCCCGCACCCCGACCGCCTGCTCCCGGCCGACCCCGCGACCCTGCGCATCGCGCGCGACCTGTACGAGTCGGTCGCCCGGATGCCGATCCTGTCGCCCCACGGCCACGTCGACGCGCAGCTGCTCGTCGACGACCTGCCGTTCGGCGACCCGGCGGAGCTGCTGATCACCCCCGACCACTACGTCCTGCGCCTGCTGCACGCGTCCGGGGTGCCGCTCGAGGCGCTCGGCGTCGAGCCGGTCGACGGGTCGGGCCGGGCGGCGCCCGGCCGCGAGGTGTGGCGAGCCCTCGCCGAGCACTGGGACGTCTTCCTCGGCACACCCGTCCGCTACTGGTTCGAGACCGAGCTGCACGACGTCTTCGGTCTCGACGAGCATCCGTCGGCAGAGAACGCGGACAGCCAGTACGACCATCTCGTGTCGCGGCTCGCCGCTGGCGACATGCGGCCGCGTGCCCTCTTCGACGCGTTCCGCATCGAGGTCCTCGCGACCACCGACGACCCGGCCTCGTCGCTCTCGGCGCACGCCGCGCTCCGCGACGATCCGACGTTCACCGGGCGCGTGCTGCCGACGTTCCGCGCCGACTCGTACTTCGACCCGGCGCGGCCGGAGTGGGCGGCCTCGGTGGAGCGCCTCGCCGAGGTCAGCGGCATCGACACCTCGACGCACCGGGGGCTTCTCGACGCCCTGAGGTCGCGCCGCGAGCACTTCATCCGGCACGGCGCGACCGCCACCGACACCGGCGTGCCCGACGCGTCGTCCGAACCGCTCGACCCGGCCGACGCCGAGCGCGTGCATGCACTCGCCCTGCGCGGCCTGGCGACACCCGACGACGCCGTCGCCTACCGCCGCACCATGCTCTTCCAGAGCGCCGCGATGTCGGCCGACGACGGCCTGGTCATGCAGCTCCACCCCGGCGTGCTCCGCAACCACCACCGTCCGTCGCTCGACCGCTTCGGGCCCGACCGCGGGCACGACCTGCCCGACGTCGCCGGCACGTACACGCGCCCGCTAAGGCCGATCCTCGAGGCGTTCGGCACGCACCCGACGTTCCGGCTAGTGCTCTTCACCGTCGACGAGACGGCCTTCTCGAGCGAGATCGCGCCGCTCGCCGGCTTCTACCCCTCGGTCTTCGCGGGCGCTCCCTGGTGGTTCATTGACACCCCGGCGGCCATCCGCCGCTACCGCGAGGCCGTCACCGACAGCGTCGGCTTCACGAAGACCTCCGGCTTCATCGACGACACGCGCGCGTTCTGCTCGATACCGGCCCGCCACGACATGTCGCGGAGGGTCGACGCCGGCTACCTGGCGTCGCTCGTCGTCACCCATCAGATGAGCGAGGACGACGCCCTCCGCGTCGCGCGCGACCTCGTCGACACGATCCCGCGCGCGACCTTCCGCCTCTGACTCCGAGGGTTCCGACGGCTCGGGTCGCGCGCCCGTGTGAGCGCTCACGGAGTACCGTCGCCCAGGGCGCACCGCCGCGCCCCACGACAGGAGCGACACTCGCATGGAATTCAGGTATCTCGGCAACTCCGGCCTCAAGATCTCGGAGCTCACGTACGGCAACTGGCTCACCCACGGCTCCCAGGTCGAGAACGACACTGCGACGGCGTGCGTTCGCGCCGCCCTCGACGTCGGCATCTCGACCTTCGACACCGCCGACGTGTACGCCAACACGCAGGCCGAGGTCGTGCTCGGCGAGGCCCTCAAGGGCGAGCGGCGCGAGTCGCTCGAGATCTTCACGAAGGTCTACGGCCCGACCGGGCCCAAGGGGCACAACGACACCGGACTCAGCCGCAAGCACATCACCGAGTCGATCAACGGCTCGCTGAAGCGCCTCCAGACCGACTACGTCGACCTCTATCAGGCGCACCGCTACGACGTCGAGACCCCGCTCGAAGAGACCATGCAGGCGTTCGCCGACCTGGTGCGCCAGGGCAAGGTGCTCTACATCGGCGTCAGCGAGTGGAACGCCCAGCAGCTCCGTGACGGCGCCGCCCTCGCGAAGGAGCTCGGCATCCAGCTCATCTCGAACCAGCCCGAGTACTCCCTGCTGTGGCGAGTGATCGAAGAGGAGGTCGTGCCCGCCTCGAAGGAGCTCGGCATCTCGCAGATCGTCTGGTCGCCCATCGCCCAGGGCGTCCTGACCGGAAAGTACAAGAAGGGGCAGGAACTCCCTGCCGGCTCCCGAGCCACCGACGACAAGGGCGGCGCCGGCATGATCTCCCGCTGGATGCGCGACGACGTGCTCGACGCGGTGGCCCAGCTCGAGCCGATCGCCGCCGACATCGGCCTCACGCAGGCGCAGCTCTCGCTCGCCTGGGTGCTGCACAACGACAACGTCGCGTCGGCCATCATCGGGGCCTCGCGCCCCGAGCAGGTCGAGTCGAACGCGGTCGCCGCGGGCGTCGCTCTCGAGGCCGACGTCGTCGAGCGCATCGAGGGCGTCTTCGCCGGCCTGGCCGAGACCGACCCGACGCTGACGCAGATGCCGACGGGCCGCGAGGCCTAGACCCCCTGCGGAGACGTCAAAAGCCCCGATCGGGGGTTCTCGCAAGCGAGAACACCCGATCGGGGCTTTTCGAGGTGGCCTACGCCGAGACGGCGGCGGCTTCCAGACGCGCGAACTCGTCGTCGCTCAGCTTGATCGACGCGGCGGTGACCGAGTCCATGATCGACTGCGGGCGGCTGGCTCCCGGGATCGGGATGACGACCTCCGACTTGCGCATCTCCCATGCCAGGCACACGACCTGAGGCGAGAGCCGGCGCGCGTTCGCGATCTCGGCGAACACGGCGTGGTTCGACCCGAGCGCGGACGCCCCCGTGATGCCGCCGAGGGGCGACCACGGCAGGAAGGCGATGCTCATCTCGTCGCACAGCTCCAGTTCGGCCGTCGACGACAGGAACGCCGGGCTGAACTGGTTCTGCACCGACACGAGGCGGTCGTCGAGGATCGTGTTGGCCTCGCGGATCTGGTCGACGTCGGCGTTCGAGATGCCGGCCATCCGGATCACGCCCTCGTCGAGCAGCTCCACGAGCGCGCCGATCGAGTCCGCGAACGGCACCCTGGGGTCGGGCCGGTGAAACTGGTACAGCCCGATGGCGTCGACGCCGAGGCGCTTGGCGGACGCCTTGGCGGCCTCCTTCAGGTGGGCGGGGGAGCCGTCCTGATCCCAGCCTCCGTCGGTGCTGTGGATCCGCGTGTGGCCGCCCTTCGTGGCAACGAGCACGTCGTCCATGCTCCCGTGCCACGATTTCAGCGCCTCGGCGATGAGGATCTCGTTGTGCCCCTCGTCGTCGGGCTTGCCGCCGAGGCTGTAGGCGTCGGCCGTGTCGATGAGCGTCACGCCGGCCTCGAGGGCGGCGTGGATGGTGGCGATGGACCGCTTGCGGTCGGGCCGGCCCTCGATCGACATCGGCATGCCGCCGAGTCCGATCGCGCTGACGCTGACATCTCCGATGATGCGCTGTCTCATGAATGGTCTCTCTCGTTGTCGTAGGGGTTGCAGGAGCCAGCTCCCGCCGTCGGGTGCTGCGTTCTTACCACGCGTAGTCCTCCGGGGCGGGCTTGTGCCCCGGGAACAGCTCGTCGAGGCGTGCCAGGGCGGCGTCGTCGAGGTGGATGTCGACGGCGGCGACCGCGGAGTCGAACTGCTCCATGGTGCGCGGGCCGGTGATGGGCCCGGTGACCCCGGGCTGGTGGAGCAGCCACGCGAGGGCGAGCTCGCCGGGGGCGTGGCCGAGTTCCTGCGCCAGCGTCTCGTACGACTCGAGCTGCTCGCGGTGCGCGTCGACGAACTCCTTCGAGCGTCCGGTCAGGCGGCGCTTGCCCGAGGACTCCTTGCCGACGATCCCGCCCAGGATGCCGCCGTGCAGGGGCGACCAGGGAATGACGCCGAGACCGTAGTGGCGGGCGGCGGGCAGCACCTCGAGCTCGATGTCGCGGGCGACGAGGTTGTAGAGCGACTGCTCCGAGACCAGGCCCAGGAAGTGCCGGGCCTTCGCGGCCTCCTGCGCTTGCGCTATGTGCCAGCCGGCGAAGTTGCTCGACCCGGCGTAGAGGATCTTGCCCTGAGTGACGGCGACCTCGATGGCGGTCCAGATCTCGTCCCACGGGGTGTCGCGGTCGACGTGGTGGAACTGGATCAGATCGATGTGGTCGGTCTGGAGACGCTCGAGGCTGGCGTCGATGGCGTGGCGGATGTTGAAGGCGCTGAGCTTGCCCGAGTTCGGCCAGTCGCCCATGTCGCCGTAGAGCTTGGTGGCGAGCACGGTCTTGTCGCGGCGGCCGCCGCCCTGGGCGAACCAGCGGCCGATGATCGACTCGGTGGCTCCCTTGCCCACCGAGCCGCCGTAGACGTTGGCGGTGTCGAAGAAGTTGACGCCCTTGTCGTGAGCGGCGTCCATGATGGCGTGGCTGTCGGCCTCGCTGGTCTCGGGACCGAAGTTCATGGTGCCGAGGATGGCGCGGGAGACGGACAACCCTGTGCGTCCGAGGTGTGTGTATTCCATTGGTCCTGCCTAGACCCCTCCGGCCGTGAGCGCTCACTTCGCACCCCGGGGGTTCCCAAGGGCCGCCGGTACGCTTCGGTCATGTCGCTGCACGAGCCGCTGCACGAGGCCGACCACCCCGCGCACCACCACCGCCTCCGCAACACGCGGATCGCGAGGCGCGCCCGTCTCTTCCGTGCCCGGCTCAACCTGTACCCGCGGCTGCGGACGGCCTACAAGGTAGCGATCGGCATCATCGGCTTCGCGGTCGTCATCGCGGGCATCATCCTGATCCCGCTGCCGGGGCCGGGGTGGCTCGTCGTCTTCCTCGGACTGGCGATCCTCGGCACGGAGTTCCCGGCGGCGCACCGGCTCAACATGTGGGTGCAGCGCAAGGTGCGGGGCGCCATCGCCTGGTTCCAGGCCCGTCGCGCGCGTCGCCGCGCCCGCAAAGCCGCCCCCACCCCGTAAAGGCGCGGTGCTCGGAGGCGTGAGATGCAAGGCGGAGCGCCGCCGACGAGAGCGGAGCTATGTCGGCGGAGCGACAACGCGGCAGATTGCGCCCCCGAGCGCCGCGCTAGACCTCGGCGCTCGCCTCGGCTCCCCAGCTCGTGATCTGGCGGGGGACGGCCAGGTCGTGCCCGCCGACCGGCGCGAGCACCTCGACGGCGGCGACCCGCTCGGCCACGATGCCGCGGGTCGACACGATCCACGAGCCCACCAGCACGCTGTCGTCGACGGACGAGTGCACGGCGACGCCGGCGACGTCGAAGACCCCGTAGGCGGGCTCGGAGACGGTGACGCGCACGAGGGCGCCGTGGGCGACGGAGGCGTCGACGGCGGGCGGCTCCGACGGGAGTTCCTGCGCCTGGGCGTCTCGCTCCGCCGAGTGGAAGGTCCGCAGCAGCTGCAGGGTCTTCTGCGGCTTCCTGTTCGAGTCGAGGGGGTGGCTGCCGAGGCTGTAGCCGCCCAGCGACTGCGAGTGCTTCGACTGGCCGCGCACGGCGAAGACGCCGTACCGCTCGGTGGCGAAGGTGGCGACGATCGCGTCGTCGGGCTCCATCTCGGCGAGGAACGCCGTGAGCGCCTTGACGTTGCGCTTGGCCGGGGGCTTCAGGTCGTCATCAGTCACGCGACAACCGTACCCGGGCCGCGATCCCGGCCGTCGCCGATGATTCGGGGCGTTCTCGGATACTGGGGCGATCCCCTCCCGGTATCCTCGTGCGACACATGTCAGACAGCCCCGCTTCCGCCACGCCCTACGAGGTCCTGGGCGTCTCGCCCGCCGCCAGCCAGGACGAACTGCGTCGGGCCTACCGGCGGCTGGCACGCCAGACGCATCCCGACCTCGGCGGCACTCCCGAGAGGTTCCGGCGCGTGCAGCTCGCCTGGGAGCTCGTCGGCTCCGTCGACGATCGGGCCCGGTACGACAGCGGGCGGCCCGCCGCCCGTGAATCGCAGCGTGAGGGGCACACCTGGGCGCCCGCTCCGCCGCGGCGCCGCACCGAGTCGAAGCCCCGCGCCCGCGCGTTCGGCCACCCGGGCGGGCAGGCGCGCGAGCTGTACCTGGCTCTGCTGCACGAGTGGGTCGGCCGCGGCGAGACCGTCGACGACCCGTACGACACGGTGCTGGTGCGCTCGGCGCCGGGTGAGATCCGTCGGTGCCTGGCGAAGGCGCTGGCCGAAGAGGCGACGGCGACCGCCATCGGCGAGCTCGGCATCGCCTACACGGTCTGGAGCGACGTCTCCGCGCGCGCCGAGGTGAAGCTCGACCACGTCGTGCTGGCCCCGACCGGCGTGTACGCGATCCGGTCCGACGACTGGGGCGGCCGGGTGTCGGCTGTGAAGGGCGAGCTCGTGGGCGACGGCGTCCCGCCCGACGAGCAGCCGGTGCGCGCGCTGACCCGGAGCGCCCGCGCATTCGCCAAGACCAGCCGGGTGCCCTTCACGGCCCTGCTGGTCGTGGTGCCCGACGACGCCGCCGGCGATCCGGTCGAGCCGATCGGCAAGGGGCGCCGGAACTCGGCGTACCTCGTGCGCCGATCCGTGCTCCCGCACCTGCTGCGAGAGGGGCTCGACCCCGAGGCTCCGCGGGTCGACGTCTTCGAGCTGCGCGACCGCCTGCAGCAGTCCGTCCGGTTCGTCTGACCCCCCGCCCGGCCGGGAGCAGGCGCGGTCAGCGGAACGTGTACGCGACCGGCAGGTCGTCGGGCACGCCGCCGGGCTGCGCGAACGCCACCTCGACACCCGTCTGCAGGGCCGCCCGCAGCAGTCCGGCGCGCGTCGGCACGAGCGCCAGACGGTCGGCGTCGTCGAGCCCGAGGTCGCCGACCTCGCCCAGCCAGGGCGCCCCGCGCAGGGCGACCACCGTCTGCTCGCCGAAGCCCGCGTCGCCGAGCGTCAGCACGCCGACGCGGCCCGCCCGCAGCGACCGCACGGTGTCGCGCACGCCGAGGCCGTCGTACCGGGTCGGCGCGCCACCGCCGTCGACGGTGCCGAACGCGGCCAGCACCGGCGCCACGTCGGGCACGAAGCCCGTGCCTCCGGTGTCGTGCCCGGCGCGGTCGCCGAGCAGGAGCTCGCTGAGCAGGAGACCGCCGTCGCGGGCGACGACGAAGCGGCTGGCGCGGCCCGGGACATCCGGCGCGACGGCCATGGCGGCGTCGATCGCGTCGATGTCGGGTTCGGGTGCGCCGGCCGACCAGAGGCGCTGGCGGAGGGTGTGGCGGCGCGAGTCGAGCCAGCCGTCGGGCCGGGTGCGGTCGCCCTGGACGGTCAGGTGGGCCCACGACGTGAGCGGACCGCCGAGTGCGACGTCCGCCAGCGCGCGGTGCAGCGCCTCGGGAACGGACACGCGGGTGTCGGTCATCGAATCCTCACTGATCCTCGGGATGGTGGGTTCCCGAGTCGTTCGAGAGCATCCCGACATCGAACCACCAGTGGCATGCTGATGCAACATCGACACGAAGGAGTCGTCATGCTCACCACGTCTCACGCGTTCTCCGGTTTCGCCGTCCGCGACGTCAACGCCGCTCGGGAGTTCTACGGGGGAGTGCTCGGGTTCTCCGTCGAGCAGAACGGGATGGGGATCCTCGACATCGCGCTTCCCGGCGGCGCCCACGTCATCGCCTACCCGAAGGACGACCACGTGCCCGCCGTCTTCACGATCCTCAACTTCGAGGTCGCCGACATCGACGCGGCGGTCGACGAGCTCGAGGCCGCCGGGGTCTCGCTCGAGAACTACGGCGGCTGGGCCGACGAGCGCGGCATCATGCGCGGCAAGGCGGCCGATCGGGGGCCCGACATCGCCTGGTTCCTCGACCCCTCGGGCAACATCCTCTCGGTTCTCGCCAACTGAGCCGCTGTCCGGTCGAGCCGCGGTCGACCTGACGGCCCGGGTATCCTGGCTGGGCCATGCCAGCTGACCAGACGGACCCGACGCCGCCCTCAGAGCCGACGCGCCCCGCAGTCCCGACGCCGCCCGCGGTCCCGACGCCGCCCGCGGTCCCGACGCCGCCCGCGGTCCCGCCGCCGCCCGCGGCCCCGCCGCCGCCCGCGGTGACGTCCATGTCGCTCCGAGCCGAGCGCCTGCGCCGCCGCATGGCGCAAGCCGCCGGGGCACGCGTCGACGGGGCCGATCCGGGCCTCTCGCCGGCGCCGGCCGTGCGCGACCCCGGGCTGACGAACCGCTTCGCGATCGCGGGCATCATCGTCGGGATCGGCGCGGTCTTCGTCAGCGGCTTCTACGTGCTCCCGGCGCTCGGCCTGGTCTTCGGCGCCCTCGGCCTCCACCGGTCGCGCGTGCTCGTCGCCCGGGGCAAGGCGGCCTTCGGGCGCCGCCGCTCGCTCTGGGCGATGGGGCTCGGCCTCTTCGGCGTCGCCCAGTACTCCTACCTCCTGTTCGTCGCACCGCTGTTCTGATCCGGTCGAGGGCGGCGCTGGTCGATCACCCGGCGCCAACAGTGGCAAGCTTCATGGTGTGACTGTTCACGGACCCGCCGACGGCTGGGTCGTCGCGCCCGACGGCCGCAAGTACTGGGGCAAGGCCGGTGCGGCCGGTCTCCTGATCGTCGACTCCCAGCACCGCGTCCTCCTGCAGCACCGCGTCGCATGGAGCCACTTCGGAGGCACCTGGGGCATTCCCGGCGGTGCCCGGCAGTTCGACGAGTCCGCCGTCGACGGAGCCCTCCGCGAGAGCGCCGAAGAAGCCTCCGTGCCCGCCGACGCCCTCCGCATCGAGTTCACCTCGGCCGTCGACCTCGGCTTCTGGTCGTACACGACCGTCGTCGCCACGGCGAGAGCGAGGCGCTCGAGTGGGTGCCGGTCGACGACGTCGACGCACTCCCGCTCCACCCCGGATTCGCCGCGTCGTGGCAGGGCCTCCGACCGCTGCTCGACGCCCGCGTCGCCCTGATCGTCGACGCCGCCAACGTCGTCGGCTCGAAGCCCGACGGCTGGTGGCGCGACCGGGTGGGCGCGACCGAGCGCCTCGCCGCCGACCTGGGCCGCCTCGCCGCCGGGGGAGTCCCCGGCGCCGTCCTGACCGACGCCCCGCTCGTCGCGACACGCTGGCCCGGCATCGTGCTCGTCGTCGAAGGAGAGGCGAAGGCCGCGCAGGAACTCCCGGCCCCCGACCTCCTGACCGTCGTCCGGGCCCCGGCCGACGGCGACTCCGCCGTGGTCGCCGAGGCCCGGGCCCGCGTCGGCTCGGCCCGGGTCGTCGTGGTGACCGCCGACCGGGAGCTCGCCTCGCGCTCGGCGGCCGTCGGGGCGACGGTGATCGGGCCGTCGGCGCTGCGCGACCTGCTCGCCTAGGCGGGCGCCCGAGTTCCTGCGCCGTGCGCCCTGCACGACGCGGAACGGCCGCCCACCCGGGGGTGGACGGCCGTTCGGTGACGCGGGTGGCTAGAGAGCCGGGCCCTCGCCGAGGGTGACGGTGACGGTGTGGCTGGCACCGGCCGAGTCGGTGTAGGTCACCGAGACGGAGTCGCCCGGGTCGTGCGACTGCACGGCGTCGGTCAGCGAGGTCGAGTCGGTGACCGTCGTGCTGCCGAGCTTCGTGATGGTGTCGCCGGCGACGAGCCCGGCCTTGGCGGCCGCGCTGCCCGAGACGGTTCCGGCGATGGTGACGCCGCTGCCGGTCGTGCCGGTCGAGGTGGACGAGATCTGCGCGCCCAGGAAGGCCGGCAGGCCGATCTGGATCGTGCTGGTCGACGTGCCGTCGAGGACCTTACCGGCGATGGTGAGGGCGTCCGAGATCGGGATGGCGTAGCCGGTCGTGTCGGAGGTGCCCGACGAGGCGGCCGTGATGATCCCGACGACCTTGCCGTCCGAATTGCGGAGCGGGCCGCCGGAGTCGCCCGAGACCACGTCGGCGCTGACCTCGATCAGGTTCGACAGCGACTCGGTGCCGGTGCCGGACTCGCTCTGCACGGTGATGGACTGCTTGGTCGCGAGGACGGTGCCCTTCGCCGTGACGAGGCTGCCGGTGCCCTCCGCGTTGCCGGTGGAGTGGACCGTGTCGTCGGTCGAGACGGTGGCGTTCTGGCCGAAGGAGACCGTCTGCAGCCCGCTCGCGTCTTCGAGCTTGAGCACGGCGACGTCGTTCGTTGCGTCGGTGCCGACGACCTTGGCCGTGTACGACTTGCCGGTCGAGACCACCGTGACGGTGATGCTCGTGGCGCCCTCGACGACGTGGTTGTTGGTGAGGATCTCGCCGTCGCTGGTCATGACCATGCCGGTTCCGGCCGACTTCGACGACTCGTCGTAGTCGAGGGTCGACACGATCGTGACGACGCCCTGCTTCTCGGCGGACGTGGCCGCGGTGGCGTCGGCGGGAACGGTGCCGGTGCCGGAGCTCGACCCGTCGCTCGACGAGCCGCCGGAGCCGGGCAGCGTGCCCTGGCCGAAGCCGTAGGTGCCGCCTGTCGAACCCGATCCGGATGATCCGGAGCCGCTCGACCCGTTCGGGAGCTGCAGCGTCTGGCTCTGGCCGGCGGCGTCGGCCGCCTTCTCACCGGTGGAGTGGCCGAGCGCGAAAACGCCGCCGGCTGCTCCGACGATGATGACGCCCGCCGCGGCCGCGCCGACGATGGTCATCCAGCGCTTCGGCTTGCGCTTGGCGTTCTGGAATGCGGGCGGCACCGGGGCGCCGTAGCCGGAGGGCGCCTGGCCGTAGTAGCCGGGCTGCTGAGCGTAGCCGGGCTGCTGGCCGTACCCGGGCTGCTGGCCGTAGGGCTGGCCGTACTGCCGCTGCCCGTACTGCTGCTGCCCGTACGGCTGCTGGCCGTAGCCGGCCCGCTGCTGGGCCGCGTAGCCGTCGGCGCCCATCTCGGACCACTCCGAGCCCGCGGCGGGTGGCGCCTGCTGCGGTGCGCCCTGCTGCGGGGCCGCCTCGCTCACGTAGTGGGCGGGCGTCGGGCCGGTGCGGTGCGGGAGCGTGTGGGCCGTGGGGAGCTCTTCGGTGGCGCCATCGGCTGCGGCCTCGTTCTCGGGGGCCGACGTCGGCGTCGTGCTCTCCTCGCCCTGGGAGTCTTCGGGGGCTCCAGAAGCACCGGGCGTGGTGTTGCTGCTGTCGTTCATGATTGCCTTCCTGGGGCGGGTGGTGACGTGAATCCATACAAAGCGCCCAGTCATGGAAATCCCTATGACGACTCTGAGCGACAGTGGTGAAGACGGCAATAACCAGCCCAATGCCCGAACCTGCGAAATCCGGTGCTGAAGCTCGGTAACGATTCCGCTACGCTTGGGGGCCACAGGAGGTCCACGATGGCAGAGTCAGCCACCCCGTCGTCCGGCGCGGATAGCGCGCACGGTGACGCCCGCCCCGAGGTAGATACGACCCTTAGCTTCAACGAAGAGTTCCAGGCGCAGCTCGCTGCCCTCGAAGGCGGCGTGTCGTCCGACGAGCGCGAGGCCGTGTCCGCCTTGCCTTCCGGCTCCGCCCTTCTCGTGGTCCGCCGCGGTCCCAACATCGGAGCCCGCTTCCTGCTCGACGCCGACGTCACCGTCGCCGGCCGTCATCCCGACGCCGGCATCTTCCTCGACGACGTCACGGTCAGCCGCAAGCACGCCGAGTTCCACCGCCACGGCACCTCGTTCAGCGTCAAAGACCTCGGCTCGCTGAACGGCACCTACTTCGACGGCGTCCGCATCGACGAGGCCCTCCTCAGCGACGGCGCCGAGGTCCAGGTCGGCAAGTTCCGGCTCACCTTCTATGCGTCCCGAGTCGATCTCGCGAATCTGGCGACGAAGTAGTGCCGCGCGCTCTGGCCCGGGCGTCCACCGCCCAGGCTGCGCCGGATCTGTTGACCATCGGTCAGGTCCTCGCGCGCCTCAAGCCTGACTTCCCCGACCTCTCGAACTCCAAGCTCCGGTTTCTCGAAGAGCGCCAGCTCGTCACCCCCGTGCGCACCGCCTCGGGCTACCGCAAGTTCTCGCCCGACGACGTCGAGCGCCTCCGGTTCATCCTCGGGCTCCAGCGAGACCACTACCTCCCGCTGAAGGTGATCCGGGGGCACCTCGACGATCTCGACGCCGGCCGCCCCGTGAACCTCCCCACGGGCGCAGCGCCGACCTCGATGCTGGCTCAGCCCCGCCGGCTCAGCCGCGACGAGCTCATCGCCGAGACCGGTGCCACGGCGGCGCTCGTCGACGACGCTGTCGGCACCTCGCTGATTCCGGCCACCGATCTCTATGGCGACGAGTCGGTGCACGTCGTCTCCGCTCTCGTCGAGCTGAAGAAGTCGGGCATCGAGCCGCGTCACCTCCGGGCCCTCCGCGCCGCCGCCGATCGCGAGCTCGGCCTCATCGAGAGCGCCGTGGCACCGTCGGCCCGTCGGCGCGACGCCGCCGGTCGCGCGCGCGTCGCCGAGATGGCCCGCGAGATCGCCGAGCAGCTCGAGATCGTGCGCGGATCGCTGATCCGCACTGCGCTCGGCCGCCTCGATACGTAGACTGCTCTGACGACCTGCGACACGCCGCCCCGAGGGTGGCGAATGTCGCCGGGTCGAGGCGGGCCCGCCTGTACGGTTGACCCAGGTACAACCATCAACCCGATGTTGAACGTTAATGTGTCAATGTCCAGCGTGGTCGGCAACGTGAGAGGCACTTCATGAGCGAGACAGGTTCCCCCGAGGAAGCCTTCAGCGACGGTTCTCGCCCCTCGACCACCCCGGCCTACGGCGAAGAGCTGCTGTTCACCGACGGAATGGTCGAGCTCGAAGACGATCACGGCTACCGCGGCACCGCCGCCGCTCGCGCCGCCGGCATCAGCTACCGCCAGCTCGACTACTGGGCCCGCACCGGCCTAGTCGAGCCGACCGTCCGCAGTGCATCGGGCTCAGGATCGCAGCGCCTCTACGGCTTCCGAGACATCCTCGTGCTCAAGCTCGTAAAGCGGCTCCTCGACACCGGCATCTCGCTCCAGCAGATCCGCACCGCCGTCAACCAGCTCCGCGAGTCCGGGGTCAACGACCTCGCCCAGACGACGCTCATGAGCGACGGCGCCTCCGTCTACCTGTGCACCTCGAACGACGAGGTCATCGACCTCGTGTCGCGCGGCCAGGGCGTCTTCGGGATCGCCGTCGGCAAGGTGCTACGCGAGGTCGAGCACAGCCTGGTCGAGCTCGACTCGACGCCCGCGATGGACCCAGCCGACGAACTCGCGGCCCGCCGCACCCGTACGGCCTAGACACTCCAGAACGGCGAGAACGGCAGTCCACGGACTGCCGTTCTCGCCGTTGCAGTGTGTCTGGCGCCCTAGGAGGGTCTCTAGCGGGGCGCGGGGGTCTCGGCGTAGTCGCCGATCTTGGCCGTGCGCATGATGCGCTCGAGCAGCTGGTCGAAGTTGCGTGCCATCTCCTGCGCCGACTCGCCGGGCCACACGTGCAGAGGCTTCGCGGCACCCTGCGCCTGCTGCAGCGACGTCCGCTCCGGCAGCTGCGGCGAGAGCACGAGCGGCCCGAACATGTCGCGCAGCTCCTTGATCCGGAACTGGTGCTCGAGCGACTGCACGCGCGCCCGGTTCACGATGATGCCGAGGGGCTGGAGGCGAGGCGAGAGGCCGCGGCGGATCTCCTCGATCGCGCGGAGGGCGCGGTCGGCGGCGGCCACCGAGAAGAGGCCGGGCTCGGTGACGACGGTGACGCGGTCGGACGCCGCCCACGCGGTGCGCGTGAGTGCGTTGAGCGACGGCGCGCAGTCGATGAGCACGAGGTCGTAGTCGGCCTCGACGTTCGCGAGGGCCTCCTCCAGCTTCCAGATGTCGCGGATCGACGGGTGCGGCCCGTCGAAGTTGATGGCCGACGGGCTGCCGATCATGACGTCGATCTTGCCCTGGCGCCCCTTCGTCCAGCCGGAGGGCGCGATCGCCGCGCGCACCGTCTTCTCTTTCGGGGAGGCGAGGACGTCGGCGACGTTGAGGTGCCCGGCCACCGTGATGTCGAGGCCCGTGGACACGTCGGACTGCGGGTCGAGGTCGACGACCAGGGTCCGTAGGCCCTTGGCGAAGGCCGCCGACGTGAGTCCGAGCGTCACGGTCGTCTTGCCGACGCCGCCTTTGAGTGAGCTGACGCTGAGTACATGCACGTTGAACACGATAGCTTCACTACTGTTGAAGCACCTAAAAGCCGACAGCGAACCGCGGGGCGATCCGAGGGATTCCCAGGTGCGGCGCCGGCCCCTCCGAAAGGCACGAACCCTGTGTTCTCCAAGATCCTCGTAGCCAACCGCGGCGAAATCGCGATCCGCGCCTTCCGGGCGGCCTATGAGCTCGGTGCCCGCACCGTGGCCGTCTACCCGTACGAAGACCGCAACTCGATGCACCGGCTCAAGGCCGACGAGGCGTACCAGATCGGCGAGATCGGCCACCCGGTCCGCGCGTACCTCGACGTCGCCGAGATCGTGCGCGTCGCCGTCGAGTCGGGCTGCGACGCCATCTACCCGGGCTACGGCTTCCTCTCCGAGAACCCGGAGCTCGCCGAGGCCGCTGCCAGAGCCGGCATCACCTTCATCGGCCCGGACCAGCACGTGCTCGAGATGGCCGGCAACAAGGTCACCGCGAAAGAGAAGGCGATTGCTGCGGGCGTGCCCGTCCTGAAGTCGACGCCCGCCAGCCGCGATATCGAGGAGCTCATCAGCGGTGCCGACGAGATCGGCTTCCCCGTCTTCGCCAAGGCCGTCGCCGGCGGAGGCGGGCGCGGCATGCGCCGGGTCGATGAGCCCGAAGACCTCCGCGCCGCGCTCGAGGCAGCCATGCGCGAGGCCGACAGCGCGTTCGGCGACCCGACCATGTTCGTCGAGCAGGCGGTCGTGCGTCCCCGCCACATCGAGGTGCAGGTGCTCGCCGACGCGACTGGCGAGACCGTCCACCTCTTCGAGCGCGACTGCTCGGTGCAGCGCCGCCACCAGAAGGTCGTCGAGATCGCCCCGGCGCCGAACCTCGACGAGGGCATCCGCCAGGCGATGTACCGCGACGCGATCGCCTTCGCGAAGTCGATCGGCTACGTCAACGCCGGCACGGTCGAGTTTCTTCTCGATACCGCGGGGGAGCGCGCCGGCCAGCACGTCTTCATCGAGATGAACCCGCGCATCCAGGTCGAGCACACGGTCACCGAAGAGGTCACCGACGTCGACCTCGTCCTGACGCAGATGCGCATCGCGTCCGGCCAGACCCTCGCCGACCTGCACCTCGAGCAGAACGACATCCACCTGCACGGCGCGGCCCTCCAGACCCGCATCACCACCGAAGACCCGAACGCCGGCTTCCGCCCCGACACCGGCCGCATCACGACGTACCGATCGCCGGGCGGCTCGGGCATCCGCCTCGACGGCGGAACGATCAATCCCGGCACGCAGATCAGCCCGCACTTCGACTCGATGCTGGTCAAGATGACCGCGCGCGGCCGCGACTTCACGGCGGCGGTCACGCGCGCCAAGCGCGGGCTCGCCGAGTTCCGCATCCGCGGCGTCTCGACGAACATCCCGTTCCTGCAGGCCGTCCTCGAAGACCCGGCCTTCGCCGCGGGCGACCTCAGCACCGCCTTCATCGAGGAGCGACCCCAGCTCTTCGAGGGCCACGTCTCGCGCGACCGCGGCACCAAGATCCTCACCTGGCTCGCCGACGTCACGGTGAACCAGCCCAACGGCCACGGCGAGGGCGCGATCGACCCCGCGCTCAAGCTCCCGTCGATCGACCTCACCGAGGCCCCGGTCGCAGGAACTCGACAGCAGCTCCTCGAGCTCGGCCCGGCGGGGTTCGCCGGCGCCCTCCGCGCCCAGACCCGCCTGGCGGTCACCGAGACGACGATGCGCGACGCCCACCAGTCGCTCCTGGCCACCCGCGTCCGCTCGAAGGACCTCCTCGCCGTCGCGCCGTACGTCGCGCGCATGACCCCCGACCTCTTCAGCGTCGAGGCCTGGGGCGGGGCGACCTACGACGTCGCCCTCCGCTTCCTCGGCGAGGACCCGTGGCAGCGGCTCGCGTCGCTCCGCGAGTCGCTCCCGAACATCGCCATCCAGATGCTCCTGCGCGGCCGCAACACCGTCGGGTACACGCCGTACCCGACCGAGGTGACCGAGGCGTTCGTCCACGAGGCCGCCGCGACGGGCGTCGACATCTTCCGCATCTTCGACGCGCTCAACGACGTGTCGCAGATGCGTCCGGCGATCGACGCCGTGCTGGCGACCGGCACCACCGTCGCCGAGGTCGCCCTGTGCTACACCGCCGACCTCCTGGACCCGAGCGAAGAGCTGTACACGCTCGACTACTACCTCCGCCTCGCCGAGCAGATCGTCGACGCCGGCGCGCACATCATCGCGATCAAGGACATGGCGGGTCTTCTCCGCGCCAGCGCCGCCGAGAAGCTCGTCGGCGCCCTGCGCGAGCGCTTCGACCTGCCCGTGCACGTGCACACGCACGACACCGCCGGCGGCCAGCTGGCCACGCTGCTCGCCGCGGCGCGCGCCGGAGCCGACGCCGTCGACGTCGCCAGCGCGCCGATGGCCGGCACGACGTCGCAGCCGTCCGCCTCGGCTCTCGTGGCAGCCCTCGCGCACACCGAGCGCGACACCGGCCTCTCGCTCGCCGCCGTGAGCGACCTCGAGCCGTACTGGGAGGCCGTGCGCCGCGTCTACAAGCCGTTCGAGTCGGGCCTGCCCGGCCCCACCGGCCGCGTCTACTCGCACGAGATCCCCGGCGGCCAGCTGTCGAACCTGCGCCAGCAGGCCATCGCCCTCGGCCTCGGCGACCAGTTCGAGAAGGTCGAGGACTGGTATGCCGCGGCCAACCGGATCCTGGGCCGCCCGACGAAGGTCACGCCGTCGTCCAAGGTCGTCGGCGACCTCGCCCTGCAGCTCGCGGCGGCCGACGCCGACCCTGCCGAGTTCGAGGCCGACCCGTCGAAGTTCGACATCCCCGACAGCGTCATCGGCTTCATGGCCGGCGAGCTCGGCGATCTGCCCGGCGGGTGGCCCGAGCCGTTCCGCACGAAGGTGCTGGCGGGCCGCGACGTGAAGATCGGGGTGGAGCCCGTCGATCCTGCCGACCTGGAGCTCTTGGAGGAGCCCGGCCGCGCACGGCAGGAGACCCTGAACCGCCTCCTGTTCGCCGGCCCGACGAAGCAGTACCGCGAGGTCGTCGACACCTACGGAGACCTGTCGGTCGTCGCCACGCCCGACTACCTCTACGGCCTCAAGCCCGGCGTCGAGCACACGGTGCCCGTCTCGCGCGGCGTGAACCTCTACATCGGCCTGGAGGCCATCGGCGAGGCGGACGACAAGGGCGTGCGCACGGTCATGACGACGATCAACGGCCAGCTGCGCCCGGTGTTCATCCGCGACCGGTCGATCGAGGTGTCGCAGAAGTCGGCTGAGAAGGCCGACCGCACGCAGCCCGGCGAGGTCGCGGCGCCGTTCTCGGGCGTCGTGACGCTCAAGGTCGCCGCGGGCGATCGCGTGGAGGCCGGGGCCGCCATCGCGACCATCGAGGCGATGAAGATGGAGGCGGCGATCACCAGCCCGGTGGCCGGCGTCGTCGAGCGCCTCGCCATCCCCGTGACGCAGCAGGTCGACGCCGGCGACCTCCTGGTCGTGGTGAAATAGTCCGCCCCCTGATCTCGCCGCACTGGAGTCTCCCGGAATGACCGACCGCCCCATCCGCCTGTTCGGCGACCCCGTCCTGCGCAGCCCCTCCGACCCGGTGACGGTCGGCGACCCCGGCCTCGCCGATCTGGTGCAGGATCTCCTCGACACCGTCACCCTCCCCGGCCGCGCGGGAGTCGCCGCCTGCCAGATCGGCGTCGGCCTCCGGGCGTTCAGCTACAACGTCGACGGCGAGATCGGCTACGTGCTCAACCCCGTGCTCGTCGAGACGCGCGGCGAGGCCGACCTCGTCGACGAGGGCTGCCTCTCGGTGCCCGGGTTCTACTTCCCGCGCCGGCGGTTTCCGTGGGCTCGCGTCGAGGGCGTCGACCTCGACGGCAACCCCGTCGTGCTCGAGGGCGAGGGCCTCATGGCGCAGGCGCTCCAGCACGAGACCGACCACCTCGACGGGCAGCTCTATGTGATGGGCCTCGATCCCGAGATCAAACGCGATGCCATGAGGCAGATCCGGGAGAGCGACTGGTTCTGATCCGGTGCGCCCTTGGCGGCTGCGCCGCGGGGGTTGCCCGGCGACGGCGGGGGCCATCTCGGCGCGTGCGCGCGGCGCGGCGACGTCAGGCCGGCCGGCGCCGGGGCGCGAGGTGGCCGTGGGCGTCGGGTCGGCGGAGGCTCGGCGACGGCGGGGGCCATCTCGGCGCGTGCGCGCGGCGCGGCGACGCGGTGCCGGCCGGCGCCGGGCTGCGCGAGGTGGCCGTGGGCGTCGGGCTGCCGGAGGCTCGGCGACGGCGGGGGCCATCTCGGCGTGCGGCCGACCCCGGCGAAGCCGCCAGGCGAGTCAGCGGTCGGCGAGGAAGACCCGACCGCCCTCGACCTCGCCGACGAGGCCGGTGTCGAGCCAGTCGGCTCCGTCGGGCGGGACGACGCCGGTTCCGCGCAGGCCGATGCCGCCGTCGGGGCCGACGGCCACCTCGACGCCGGCGAGCGGGGCGCCGACGCCGCCGACGGGCCGCTCGAACGCGTCGTCGTACCGCTCGACGAGGGCCGGGCCGGTGGTCCGCACTCCGCCGAGCGCCTCGAGGGGTCGCACGTCGAGCGCGCGCATCAGGTGCCGCAGCCGCAGCGGCAGCGACTCCTCGTCGGCCAACGACACGACGACGCGCACGCGGCCGCCGACGGCCTTCCGCAGGCCCCTCAGCACGAGCGCGTCGGCGAGGGCGAACCGGGTCTTGAGCCCGCGCGGCACGGTCCCGGCCTCGAGCGCGGCCGAGTGCTCGACCGCGACCTCGAGCGCCTGCTTCAGCGCAGGGCCCCGGCTGGTCTGCTCGGCGCGAGCGAGCGTGGCCTCCTCGACGGCCTCGTAGGTCGCCGGGCGGGCGACGAGCAGCGTCGGCCGGAACGACGCCAGAGACTCGATGAGCCGCGCCGGGTCGGCGAGGTGGCCCAGGCGCGAGCCGGTCGAGAGGGCGAGCAGCGTCGTGACGCGGGCGAAGGCGTCTGTACCCGGCAGGATCTGCAGCACGGCGGCGTCCTCCCCGTCGACGGCCCCCGACCCCGCCAGGGCGAGGCCGAGCTCGACGGCCCGCGACACCAGGTCGGCGTGCGTGAGCTCGACGACGACGCCGGCGGAGTCGGCCATCAGCGCGGCGACGGCGGCGGGGTCGACGGCCGCGGCGCGAGCCGCGAGTTCCTGCGCGCTGATCCCGGCGCCGAGCTCGGCGAGCTTGTCGAGGTCGCCGAGGCCGATCTGCCAGGCCTCGGCCACCAGGGGCAGGTCGCCGTGGATCTCGTCGAACCGGGCGAAGTCGCGCACCGTCTCGACGACGACGGCGCGGGCACGGGTCTCCTCGAGCACGGCGAGCAGCTCGGTGGGCCCGTCGAGAGGAGAGAGGGGGAGCACGACGGCGCCGGCCAGAGCGGCGGCGAGGTCGACGAGGGCCACCTCGAACCGGCTGGTGCTGAGCACGGCGATCACGTCGCCCGCCTGCAGCCCGGCCGCCATGAATCCGGACGCCAGAGAGCGAGCCCGATGCAGGAACTCGCCCGCCGTCAGATCGAACCACCCGCCGAACGCGTCAGGGATCCCGATCAGAGCGGCCTCGGGCGCGGCCTCGAGAGCCGGGACGACCAGGGCGCCGATCGTGCCGTCGGGCAGGAGCGCCGGTTGTGAGACTTCGGCCTCGACGGGGTCGTCCACGGGCAGCTCCTCTCGCCCGGGGTCGGGCCGTTCCACTGTAGCGGCCACCCGTCCGGACCCGTGGCGGGGCCGCCCTCTGCCCGCGCCGCGCCGGGTAGAGTGATTGCTCGTGCAGGCAATCGGAATCGACATCGGCGGGACGAAGATCGCAGGGGGCGTGGTCACCGAGCTCGGCGAGATCGTCGCCGAGAGGCGGGTTCCGACCCCCACCGGCAACGACTCGCAGGCGATCGTCGACGCGGTCGTCGCCATGATCGACGAGCTTCAGCAGGTCGCGCCGACCTCCGGGGGAGACGTGATCGCCGCCGGCGTCGCCGCGCCCGGCTTCATCGACGCCGCCCAGTCGACCGTCTACTACACGCCGAACATCCCGTGGCGCAACGAGCCTCTCCGCGCGCGCCTGACCGAGAAGCTCGACCTCGACATCACCATCGACAACGACGCGAACGCGGCCGGCTGGGCCGAGTTCCGCTTCGGAGCCGGCCGCCTCGTCAGCGACATGACCATGCTCACCATCGGCACCGGCGTCGGCGGAGCGATCGTCACCGAAGACCGCCTGTTCCGCGGCGGCTTCGGCACCGGCGGCGAGCTCGGCCACATGCGCATCGTGCCCGGCGGCCTCGAGTGCGGCTGCGGGGCCCGCGGCTGCATCGAGCAGTACGGCTCGGGCCGTGCCCTGCTGCGCATGGCCGGCGAGGTCGCCGACCGCGGCGGCGCGACCGGCAAGGCGCTCGGCGACATCCGCGTGAAGAACGGCGAGCTGACCGGCCACGACGTGGCCGGCCTCATGGCCGCAGGCGACCCCGGCGCGCTCGAGGCCCTCGCCGAGCTCGGCACCTGGCTCGGCCAGGCGTGCGCGTCGCTCAGCGTGATCCTCGACCCGCAGCTGTTCGTGTTCGGCGGCGGCGTCGCCCAGGCCGGCGAGCTGCTGCTGAAGCCCGTGCGCGACGCCTACCTCGAGCATCTCCCAGCCCGCGGCTTCCACCCCGAGCCCGACTTCGTCATCGCCGAGCTCGTCAACGACGCCGGCGTCGTGGGTGCCGCCGACCTGGCCCGCACGCACGCAGCCAAGCTCTAGACTGCCTACGCCCGACGCAGCCAAGGGAGACCGCCGATGTTCTACTGGATCATGAAGACGTTCCTCTTCCGGCCGATCCTGCTGTCCGTCTTCCGGCCCTGGGTCGTCGGCAAGCAGCACGTGCCCGAGTCGGGCCCCGTGATCTTCGCGTCGAACCACCTCTCGTTCGTCGACTCGATCTTCCTGCCCCTGGTGCTCGAGCGCCGTATCTCGTTCCTGGCCAAGAGCGACTACTTCACCGGGCGCGGCGTGCGCGGCATGCTCACCAAGCTGTTCTTCAACGCCACCGGCCAGCTCTCGATCGACCGCTCTGGCGGCAAGGCCTCCGAGGCCTCGCTCAACACCGGCCTCGCCGTGCTCGCCCGGGGCGAGCAGCTCGGCATCTACCCTGAGGGCACGCGCAGCCCCGACGGGCGCCTGTACCGCGGTCGCACCGGCGTCGCGCGCATGATCCTCGAGGGTCGCGTCCGCGTCATCCCCGTCGCCATGATCGACACCCAGAAGGTCATGATCACCGGCTCGAAGCGGCCTCACCTGCACCGCATCGGGGTCGTCTTCGGCGAGCCTCTCGACTTCAGCCGCTTCGAGGGTCTGGAGGGCGACCGGTTCATCCTGCGCTCCATCACCGACGAGATCATGCACGAGCTGGCGACCCTCAGTCGGCAGGAATACGCCGACGTCTACGCGTCTTCGGTCAAGGAGAGGCGAGCCGTCCTTTCGCGATAGGCTCCCCTGGTCGAGATCGACTGATCGACGACCTGCCATCACCTAATTGAGGACACCGTGCTCCAGACCGATTTCCCAGTCATCTCCGCCGATCCCGACGTGATCGCAGGACTGGACTATTGGCGCACGCTCCCCATCAAGCAGCAGCCGCAGTGGGCCGACTCGACGGCCGTCGAGGCGGCTTCGGCCGAGATCGCCACGTACCCGCCGCTGGTCTTCGCCGGCGAGGTCGACACGCTCCGCGCCCGTCTCGCCGAGGCGGCCGCCGGCAACGCGTTCCTCCTCCAGGGCGGCGACTGCGCCGAGACCTTCGCCGACGCCACAGCCGACAACATCCGCAACCGGGTCAAGACGATCCTGCAGATGGCCGTCGTGCTCACCTACGGCGCCAGCGTGCCCGTCATCAAGATGGGCCGCATGGCCGGCCAGTTCGCGAAGCCGCGCTCCAGCGACTTCGAGACCCGCGACGGCGTGACGCTTCCGGCGTACCGCGGCGACATCATCAACGGGTACGACTTCACCCCCGAGTCACGGCAGCCGGATCCTGCGCGCCTCGTCCGCGGGTACCACACCAGTGCCTCGACGCTGAACCTGATCCGGGCCTTCACCCAGGGCGGGTTCGCCGACCTGCGCCAGGTGCACTCGTGGAACAAGGGCTTCGCCTCGAACCCCGCGAACGTCATGTACGAGCACCTCGCCAAAGAGATCGACAAGGCCGTCCGATTCATGGAGGCCGCCGGCGCCGACTTCGACGAGATGAAGCGCGCCGAGTTCTACACCTGCCACGAGGCGCTGCTCATGGACTACGAGCGACCCATGACCCGGATCGACTCGCGCACCGGCACCCCGTACGCCCTGTCGAGCCACTTCCAGTGGATCGGCGAGCGCACGCGCGACCTCGACGGTGCACACGTCGACTTCCTGTCGCGGGTGCGCAACCCGATCGGCGTCAAGCTCGGCCCGACGACGACGCCCGACGACATGATGCGGCTCATCGACAAGCTCGACCCCGAGCGCGAGCCCGGCCGTCTCACATTCATCACGCGCATGGGCGCCGGCACGATCCGCGCCGCCCTGCCGCCGCTGCTCGAGGCCATCAAGGGCGCCGACGCGACTCCGCTGTGGGTCAGCGACCCCATGCACGGCAACGGCATGACGACGCCCTCCGGCTACAAGACCCGGCGCTTCGAAGAGATCGTCGACGAGGTCAAGGGCTTCTTCGAGTCGCACCGTGCCGCGGGCACCCACCCGGGCGGCATCCACATCGAGCTCACCGGCGACGACGTCACCGAGTGCCTCGGCGGTTCGGAGCACATCGACGAGGCCACCCTCGCGACGCGCTACGAGAGCCTCTGCGACCCGCGCCTGAACCACATGCAGTCGCTCGAGCTCGCGTTCCTCGTCGCCGAAGAGCTCGCCGGCAACAACTAGCGGCGCCGCGCCCAGCCCCGAGACCCCCGTCGACACCGGTCGGCGGGGGTCTCGTCTCGTGCCCCCCGCCAAAATTCAAGGAGATATTTGCCGCAGCGGCCCGAGATCGCTGTCGCGCCGTGGACGAGGCCGAGAATCTCCTTGAATTTCGGGCGGCCGGCCCTCCGGCCTAGCCGATCCCGAACGCGTTGTACTTGAGCGTGATCGTGTCGCCCCGAAAGCCGGTCGCTGTCGCGCCGGGGTCGGAGCTCGACACGGTGAGCAGCGACTTCCAGTTGACGAGCACGCAGGCCGCTGCCGGCGTGCACGCCTTGTAGGCGACCTTGAAGCCGAGCCCGGTGAGCTGCTCCTCGGCGGAGCGGATCGACTTGCCTGTGACGTCGGGCACCGTGATCGGCTGCGGCCCCTTCGACACGACGAGGTCGATCGTCGAGCCTTCGACGACCGCGCCGTCGGCCGCCGCCGCCTGGCGGATCACCTGACCCTGGGGCACGCTGTCGCTGTACTCGCTCGACGCCTCGACGCCCTGCAGGTTGACGGCCTCGAGCGTGGACTGCGCGTCAGAGAGCGCCTTGCCCGTGACGTCGGGTACTCCGCCGAGCGACACGGTGAGAGTGACCGGACGCTTCTCCTTGTATGTCGTGGCCGAGCCGAGGTCGACGGTGTCGCCGGCCGAGTTCTTGCCGGCGACCGACAGCACGGTGCCTTTAGCGGCCGACCCGTCGAATCGGTAGGTCGAGTCGCCTACGGTGAACGAGCCGAGCTGCGACTTCGCGGTGTCTTCGGCCTCGCCGACGACGGCGGGGAAGGGCAGCGACTGCGGTCCCTGCGAGATCACGAGCACGACCTTGGCGCCCTTGGCCACCGTCGCGCCGCCGCGGGGCCGGGTGCCGAGCACCTGGCCGATGGCGATGTCGGGGTCGAACTGCTTGACCCGCTGGGAGCTGACCGCGAAGCCGTCGCCCTCGAGCGTCGACGTCGCCTGCGCGACGCTGGCGTTCGCGATCGACGGGACGACGGCGTGGGCGCCCGGGCCGTTCGAGAACCACCAGCCGACCGCGCCGGCGACGAGGGCGAGGACGATGACGATGGCGAGCCAGACGACGCCGCGGCGGCGGCGGGCGCGCGCCTTGCGGGTCAGGGCGGCGGCGTTGTCGGTCGGCGCTCCGGCGGGCAGGACCGGCCCGGTGCGGTGGCGGCCCTTCGCGAGGATCAGGGTGTCGCCCGTGGAGCCGGGGCCGGACGTCGGCCCGGTGCTCTGCGCCGGGGCCGGGCCGACCGGCGCCATCGCGGCCGGCAGCACCATGGTCTTCTGGATGCCCGTGGGCGCTCCGCCGCCGCGCTGCAGCTCGAGCAGGTGGTCGAGCATGGCGCGGGCGTCGCGGGGCCGCTGGTCGGGGTCGCGGGCTGTCGCCCACAGCACCAGCTCGTCGAGCTCGGCGGGAACGCGCGGATTCACCGAGCTCGGCATCGGCACGGTGTCGTTGGCGTGCTGGTAGGCGATCTGCATCGGCTGGTCGCCCTTGTACGGCTGCTCGCCCGTGAGCATCTCGAAGAGCATGATGCCGAGGGCGTAGATGTCGCTGCGCGTGTCGGCGATGCCGCGGGTCACGAGCTCGGGAGAGAGGTACGCGATCGTCCCGAGCAGCGCCGCACCCGTGGCCGTGTTGGCCGAGGCGGCGCGGGCGAGGCCGAAGTCGCCGATCTTGATGCGGCCGTCGTCCGCCAGCAGCACGTTCTCGGGCTTGAGGTCGCGGTGCACGATGCCGGAGCGGTGGGCGGCCGCGAGACCGGCGAGCACGGCCTCCAGGATGTCGGTCGCCTGGTCGGCGGTGAGCACGCGGTGGTCCTGGAGGAGCTCGCGCAGCGTGATGCCGGGCAGGTACTCCATGACGATGTAGGCCGACTCGTCGTCCTGCCCCTGGTCGTAGACGTTGACGACGTTGGGGTGCGCCAGCCGGGCGGCCGAGCGCGCCTCCTGGATGAAGCGCTCCTTGAAGTTCTCGTCGTCGGCGAGGTGGCCGTGCATGATCTTCACGGCGACCGGGCGCTCGAGCCGCTGGTCAGAGGCGAGGTAGACCGTCGCCATGCCGCCGCGGGCGATGCGTGAGCGGACCTGGTATCGACCGTCGATCAGACGGCCGATCATCGGGTCGGATTGGCTGGAGCTCACGCCGAGAATGCTACGGAAAGCGAGGCGACCGCCAGCCGCGGCTCACCGCCGAGGGTCAAACCGTTATGTGCGAGTTGCCCGGATCCGGGCCATCCCGACAGCGAGTTGCCCAGATCCGGGCGTTCTCGGCGTCGAATTGTCCCGTTCTGGGCGATCGGCGGGCAGCCCCTACAGGCTCGCGAGCCAGATGCGCGCCGACCGCTCCCATTTGGCGTACGCCGTCGGGTACGCCGAGCGCTGCACCGACTGCGCGGCCTGCGTCACGGTCATGCGCGACCAGCCGCGCACGTCGAGCAGCCCGGACGTCGACCCGGCGTTCGGGTTGTGCGATCCGCCGTAGAACAGCCGCGCCGCGTGGGCGGTGTCGAGCAGCTGCTTCCTCGAGCCCCAGCCCTGGCTCGGCCGCTGCTGGAACAGCCCCACCGAGTCGCGATCGCCCGACGACAGGTTGTAGAGGCTCGACTCCTGGGCCGCCGCCGCGAGGGCGATGACGATGCCGTAGTCGCTGACGCCCAGCGACCGTCCGACGGCGATGATCGTGCGGGCATTGGCGCGCTGCTCGGCGTCGAGGGCCGACGCGGGCACCGAGCCCGACTTCTGCACGGGGCTGGTCGCGGTCGAGGCCGCCGTGACGGTCGCCGCCTTCGACGGGATCGTCAGCTTCTTGCCGGCGTAGATCGTGCTGGTCCAGCTGAGGCCGTTGGCGTTCATCAGCTTCTCGACCGTGGTCGAGTGCGCCTTGGCGATCGACGAGAGCGTGTCGCCCGACCGGATGACGTAGTGCGCGCTCGACGAGCTCGACGAGCTCGACGAGCTCGACGACGAGGCAGAGGGGGCGCTGGAACTCGAGGTGGTCCCCATTCCCGGGATCGTCACCTTCTGTCCGGGGTAGATGATGCTGGCGAGCCCCAGGCCGTTCGCCTTCAAGAGGGCGGCCGTGGTCACACCGTGCCGCGCGGCGATCGACGAGAGCGTGTCGCCCCGTACCACGGTGTAGCGGCCTCCGGCGCTCGTCGTCGAGGCGGTGCTCTTCGTCGTCGTGCCGGCGCTCGCCTTGGCCGACGACAGGTGCAGCGTCTGTCCGGGGTAGATCGTCGACTTCCAGCTCAGGCCGTTCATCGCGAGCACCGACGCGGTGGAGAGGCCGTACCGGCCGGCGATGCTCGAGACCGTGTCGCCCTTCTTGACCGAGTAGGTGGTGGGTGCGGAGGCCGTCTCGATGTGCGCCGAGGCGAGTTCGACGTCGGGCGTGTCGGTGGTGACGGCCGTCAGGTCGAACGTGGTCGACTCCGTCGCCCTTACTGGGTCGGGGCTGACGCCGGGGCGCTTCTGGTGCGGCTGGACGTGGTCGGCCGCCAGGAGCGGTCCGGTGACGTTCGCGCTGACGAGCATCGACGAGGCGAGCACGATCGGGACGGTGCCGAGCATGCCGCGTCCGATCCGGTACGCGGCCGTGCGGGATGCGGGTCGTTCCTGTTCGGTCATTGATGTCCCCTGGTGTGATCCGACGGCGCCCGACCGGCGTGTCGACGTCGTCAACCGTGACACACCTGTATAGGCGAGTCAACTCATGAGGCGGGTGTGGCTGATGTGACTCGGGCCCCAAAGCGGGGGAGGGGCACCGGCCCCCGCGAACCCGTGGCACTCTTGAGGGGTGACCGAACTCTCGACGCGACCCTGGTTCGCAGACACGGCCTGGCTGACCCTCCCCGATGCAGCGGAGAAGCTCGGCACCACCGCAAGCCGCGTGCGGCGCCTCCTCGAAGAGCACGTGCTCATCGCTACCCGGGTCGACGGCGTCCGCAAGATCCCCGCGGTGCTCATCGTCGACGGCGAGCCCATGCACGAGATCCGCGGCACCCTCACGGTGCTCGCCGACAACCACTTCACCGACGACGAGGCCCTCGACTGGCTTCTGTCGGACGACGACGCGCTGGGGACGAGCCCGGTCGCGGCGCTTCAGGCGGGGCGGAAGGCCGAGGTGCGGCGCGTCGCGCAGTCGATGCTCTGATCTGTCGGGCTGGCGCCCCCGCGGCAACGACGCCCTCAGGCGCTGCGGGCCGTGACGGTCTCGGCCAGCTGCGAGAGCTGCTGCCGAGCACTGCCCGACAGGGGCGCCGAGATGATCGCGCGCTGCGCCTTCTCGACCTGCTCGGCGATCGACTCCTCGATCGCGTCGACAGCACCCGACTCGCGGATCGTCGCCTGCAGCATCTGGACCTGGTCGTCGTCGAGCTCCGGGTCTCCCAGCAGCTCGTCCAGCAGCCGGACCGCGTTGGCGGGGAGGGTAGCCCGCGCGGTCGCGATCAGCACGGTGCGCTTGCCCTCGCGGAGGTCGTCGCCGGCGGGCTTCCCGGTCACCTGCGGGTCGCCGAAGACGCCGAGGAGGTCGTCGCGCAGCTGGTAGGCGATGCCGAGCGGCAGGCCGAAGGCGCTCAGCGCGTCGAGCACCGGCGTCTCGGCCCCGGCCATCGCCGCGCCGATCCGCAGGGGCGCCTCGACCGAGTACTTCGCCGACTTGTAGACGATGACGCGCTGCGCCCTCGACAGCAGGAGCTCGTCGTCGACGCTGCCCCAGGCGCTCTCCTCGAGGATGTCGAGGTACTGCCCGACCGTCACCTCGGTGCGCATGCGGTTGAACTCGCGCCGCGCCGCGAGGGCGGCCGCGCGCGACTCGAGCGAGTCGAACGCCTCCGAGACGAGCTCGTCGCTCCACGAGAGGAGGAGGTCGCCGAAGAGGAGCGCGGCGTTGCGCCCGAAGGCCTCGCCGTCGCCGAGCCATGACTCGTCGCGGTGAAGGCCTTCGAAGCGGCGATGGGCTGCCGGCTGCCCGCGACGGGTGTCGCTGTTGTCCATGATGTCGTCGTGCACGAGCGCCGCTGCGTGGAAGAACTCCAGGCCGGCCGACGCCGTCATGACGCTCGCGAGCGCCTCTCGACCCGAGCCTCTGGAGAGCGGGTCGAAGCTGGTGGCCAGACCCGCGACGGACTGCCATCCCCAGTAGCAGAAGAGGGCCCGGAACCGCTTGCCGCCGTGCAGCAGATCGGCCGAGAAACGGGAGAAGGGGTCGAGGTCCGAGCCGATGCTGTCCAGATGCGGACGCTGTCCCCGGAGGAAGGTATCGATCCGGTCTTGAACGACGTCTACTAACCGCGTACTCTCAGCCACGCCGCCTAGCCTAACCACAGCTGGCGGTCGTAAGATCGGTAGCTACCAGCCGCGCACGAAACGACCGGTCCGACCGGGCGATTCCGTGCCAGCACCACCAGTCTCAGGCTCAGCCTGTAGGGGCTCTGCCTGAAGAGGCTCAGCCCGAAGGGGCTCCGCCTGAAGAGGCTCAGCCTGAAGGGAAATCAAGATGCCTCTTTCCGAACAGGAGCAGCGGCTGCTCGAAGAGATGGAGCGCAGCCTCTACAACAACGACTCCGACTTCGTCACCACCATGAACTCGCGTCGAGGACGACCGAGTTACACGCTGGTCGTCGTGGGCATCCTCGGTGCGTTGGCAGGTGTCGCCGTCGTCGTCGCCGGCGTCGCCTTCCGCCAGCCGCTCATCGGCGTCGCGGGCTTCATCCTCCTTCTCGCGGGTGCCCTCTTCGCTATTGCTCCTCCCCGTCGACGTGGCTCCCTCGGGCCTGCACCGGTCCCTCCCCAGTCCTCCACTCCGGGCGGCTCCGCCGGGCGCAATGGCCGCAAGGCGGGTGGCGGCAGCATGATGGACCGCCTCAACGATCGCTGGGACCGCCGCCAGGGCGGCGACGAACGCTGACCTCCTCTTCTTCTGAAAGGGCCGACCTCCGGGTCGGTCCTTTTTTGTGGTGAAACGCGCCTCGGACGCCTGATTCACTCCATTTTCCTCCACCCCGCAGACCCTTGTGTCTGCGGGGTTTTTGCATGTCATCGGCCCCCCGTTCGGGTCAAGGCATCGCTTTGGTGGCGCAGTGTGGAGTAAAGTGGAGGAAACGGCGGGCGAGTGGGGGTGACGTGCAGTGTTCCTCGGTACCTACGCGCCGCGCCTCGACGAGAAAGGCCGGATCATCCTTCCTGCGAAGTTCCGCGACGAGCTGGCCTCCGGCCTCGTGATGACGCGTGGGCAGGAGCGCTGCGTGTACGTCTTCAGTCAGCGCGAGTTCGAAGTCGTCCACTCGAACATCCGCAAGGCGCCCATCACGAGCAAGCAGGCCCGCGACTACCTCCGCCTGTTCCTGTCCGGCGCCTCGGACGAGATCCCCGACAAGCAGAACCGTGTGACGATCCCTGCGAACCTCCGGGCGTACGCCGGCCTCAGCCGCGACCTCACCGTGATCGGCGCCGGCAACCGGGCTGAGATCTGGGACACCGCGGCGTGGAACAGCTACTACGACGAGCACGAATCCTCCTTCTCCGACACCACGGAGGAGGTGATCCCCGGGCTCCTCTGACGCCCTCGGCCCTGACTCCCAGCCGTCCACCCCTGGCACACCTTCCCCGGTGCCAGGTGGGATGGATGGGGATCAGGGCCGAGGAATCAGACTCCGTCACTCATGGCAGACGACCAGATCCACGTTCCCGTCCTGCTCGAGCGCACCCTCGAGCTCCTCGCCCCCGCGATCTCCACGCCCGGTGCCGTCGTCGTCGACTGCACGCTCGGCATGGGCGGCCATTCGTCGGCGATGCTGTCGCGCTTCCCCGAGCTCACCCTCGTGGGGCTCGATCGCGACACCGAGGCCCTGGCGATCGCGGGGGAGCGGCTCGCCCCGTTCGGCGACCGCGCGAAGCTGGTCCACACCGAGTACGACGGCATCGGCCGCGCGCTCGATGGGCTGGGCATCCCGGAGGTGACGGGGGTCCTCTTCGACCTCGGCGTCTCTTCGCTGCAGCTCGACCAGGTCGACCGCGGGTTCTCGTACTCGAAGGACGCCCCGCTCGACATGCGGATGGACCCGACCCAGGGCACGACCGCCGAGACCATCCTGGCCACGTACTCCGAGGCGGAGCTCCGCCGCATCTTCTACGAGTACGGCGAGGAGAAGCTGGCTCCGCGCTACGCCCGCCGCATCGTCGAGCGTCGTGCCGACACGCCTCTCGTCCGCAGCGGCGAGCTCGTCGACCTTCTCCAGGAGGCCACCCCGGCCGCCCTCAGCCGCGCTGGCCACCCCGCCAAGCGCGTCTTCCAGGCCCTGCGCATCGAGGTCAACGCCGAGCTGGCATCCCTCGAGTCGGCCCTTCCGACCGCCCTCGACCGCATCGCGGTCGGCGGGCGGATCGTCGTGCTCGCCTACCAGTCGCTCGAAGACCGGTTCGTCAAGCGCGAGCTCGCGGCACGGACGACGTCGACGGCCCCCCGCGGGCTGCCGGTCGAGTTGCCCGAGCACCGCCCCGAGTTCTCCCTCCTCGTGCGCGGCGCCGAGCTCGCCAGCGATGAGGAGAAAGACGTCAACCCTCGTGCGACACCCGTGCGGCTGCGCGCCGCCGAGCGAATCCGGAGACAGGCATGAGCACCACCCTCGCCACCGCGCAGATCGGCCTCGAGCCCGATGAGAGCGTCCTCGACGAACTGGGTCCGCGCCGCAGTCCCATCGAGATCGTGTCGAGCCTGGCCCAGCGCCGCGCGCGACCCCGGCTCGTCTACGCGCTCATCGCCACCGCGGCGCTGTTCGTGCTGCTCCTGACCCAGCTCGCGATCAGCATCGCCCTGAGCCAGGGTGCGTACCAGATCTCGGCGCTGCAGAACGAGCAGACGACTCTGAACCGGTCCGAGGCGAAGTACTCCGAGAAGCTGCAGGTGCTGTCGTCGCCGCAGAACATCGCCAACAACGCGACAGCCCTCGGAATGGTCCGCAACCAGAACCCGGTCTACCTCGACCTGAACACGCTCAAGGTGTTCGGCACGCCCACTCCCGCGGCCTCCGACGCCGCGACGAGCGACAACCTCGTGGCGAACAGCCTCCTCAAGGGCGTTCCCGTCGTGACGAAGTCCACGAAGAGCACCGCGGCGAAAGACTCGGCCGACTCTTCGTCGACGACGGGCGCGGCAGACGTGAAATCCGCCACCGGTTCCGTACCGTCGAATTCGAACGAGCTGGCGGCACCAGAGACCCGCTAGCGGTGAGGAATGCTCTGTGAGTAACGCCCGACGAGGCAAGCTGAGTCCGGCCGCGATCGCGCACCGGGGTCGTCGCCGTCGCGCGACGGTCGCGGGCATCGTGATCTTCGCGCTCGTCGCGATCTTCGTGGTCCGCCTCGTCGACATCCAGGTGGTCCAGGCCGCGTCGCTGAACACGGACAGCCAAGACAAGAGGAGCGTCCCGCAGACGCTCTACGGCGACCGCGGCGACATCCTCGACACGAACGGCAAGGTGCTCGCGGCGACCGTCCTCCGCTACGACATCCTCGCCGTGCCGAAGTACGCGCAGGCGGGTTACAGCGTCACGTCCAAGAAGGGCGTGAAGACGACCTACACGCTGGCGCAGGCGTCGAAGCAGATCGCGTCCGCGACCGGGCAGAAGTCCTCGACCGTGCTCAAAGCCCTGACGGCCGACAAGACGAGCCTGTACGCGAAGGTCGCCAGCGCCGTCGACGTCGACTCCTACAACCGGATCGTCAAGCTCGGCATCTCGTGGCTGTCCCCGCAGCGCACCACCTCGCGGGTCTACCCCAACGGCGGGGTGGCGGGCAACCTGGTCGGATTCCTCGGCACCGACGGCGCGCAGCAGGGCCTCGAGTACATGTACGACAAGTGCCTCGCCGGAACGAACGGCGAGCAGACCTACGAGCGCGGCGCCGACGGCGTCAAGCTGCCCGGCAGCACGGTCACGACCAAGGAGGCGGTCGACGGCGGCACTCTGATGACGACCATCGACGAAGACCTCCAGTACCAGGTGCAGCAGGACCTCGATGAGCAGGTCACGGCTCTCGGCGCGCAGTCGGGCACCGCGATCGTCATGAAGGTCTCCGACGGATCGCTCCTCGCCGTGGCCGACTCCGACTCGGTCGACCCGAACGACGTCGACGGCACGCCGGTCACGAACCTCGGCTCGAAGGCGTTCACCGACTCGTACGAGCCCGGTTCGACGGTCAAGTCGCTGATCGCCGCCGCAGCCATCGACCAGGGCGTCGCGAACACCGGCACGCCGGAGACCGTCCCCTACAGCCGCACGTTCCCGTGGGGCGGCCGGATCAGCGACGCCGAGTTCCACCAGACCGAGCACCTGACGCTCGCGGGCATCCTGGCGAACTCGTCCAACGTGGGCATCACCCAGGTCGGCGAGCGGCTCTCGAAGCAGACGCGCTACGACTACCTCAAGAAGTTCGGCCTCGGCTCGCAGTCCGCGGTCGGCTTCCAGGGAGAGACGGTCGGCCAGCTGGGCACGCCGAGCAGCTGGGACAGCCAGACCGACATCAACTCGATGTTCGGCCAGGGCATCGCCACGTCGGCGATCCAGATCGCCAGCGCATACCAGACGCTCGCGAACGGCGGAGTCCGCATGCCGGCCACCCTGGTCAAGGGCTGCAAGCAGGCCGACGGGACCGTCATCGACAAGCCGAGCACGAGCGGCACGCGCGTCGTGTCGACGAAGGCCGCGCGCGACGTCGTCGACATGCTCGAGAACACCATCCCCGAGGGCACGCTCAAGGGCATGACGCCGATCTCGGGCTACAACGTCGCGGCCAAGACCGGCACGGCGCAGATCGCCGACGCGCCCGGGGGCGGATACGGCGACGACTACGTGATCTCGGTCGCCGGCATCGCTCCGGCCGAGAACCCCCAGTACGTCGTGCTCGTGACCTTCACGAAGCCGACTACGCTGAAGACTTCGTTCGCGGCGGCTCCGGCCTTCCGCGAGATAATGTCCCAGGTCCTGGAGACCTACCGGGTGAAGCCGTCGACCACGCCGGCCACCGACCTGCCAGACACGTGGTGACACAGGCCTGGCAGCACGCCACCTGGCAGCACGACACCCACGGCTCCTGACCTGAGCTAGAAATGAGGATTCTTTGAGTGCCCGGATCCCCCCGGTCCTGCGACCGGAACATCCCTCGGCGAGGTCGCTCGGCCAGCTGGCCAGCGAATTCGGACTCGAGCACATCGGCTCGCTCGACGGCATCGAGATCACGGGAGTGACTCTCTCGACCAGCGACCTGCACCCCGGCGACCTCTACGTCGGCGTGCCCGGGGCGAACCGCCACGGCGCCGAGTTCGCCGCGCAGGCTCGCGAGGGCGGCGCCGTCGCCCTCCTCACCGACGCCGATGGCGCCGAGATCGCCGTCGACAGCGGCCTGCCGGTCATCCTCGTCGACTCGCCGCGCGCCGCCCTGGGCGACGTCTCGAGCTGGGTCTACCGCACCGGCGAAGACGCGCCGCTGCTCTTCGCCGTCACCGGCACCAACGGCAAGACCTCCACGTCGTACCTCCTCGAGGGCATCCTCAAGCAGCTCGGCCTCGTCACGGGCCTCTCGTCCACGGCCGAGCGCCACATCGGCGACCTCACCGTCGTCTCGCGCCTCACCACGCCCGAGGCCACCGAGATGCACGCCCTCCTCGCCCGCATGCGCGAGAGCGAGGTGCGGGCCGTGGCCGTCGAGGTCAGCGCACAGGCCCTCAGCCGCAATCGCGTCGACGGGATCGTCTTCGACGTCGCCGGCTTCACGAACCTCAGCCACGACCACCTCGACGACTACGCCGACATGGAGGAGTACTTCCAGGCGAAGCTGCCGCTCTTCCAGCCCGACCGCGCCAAGCGCGCCGTCGTCTCGCTCGACTCCGACTACGGCCAGCGCGTCGTCGAGGCGAGCCGCATCCCCGTCACCACGATCGCGATGACGCCGGCGATCGCCGGCGTCGAGCGCGACGCCGACTGGAGCGTCGAGCTGCTCGACGAGCAGGCCGCCTACACCGAGTTCCGCCTGTCCGGCCCCGAGGGCCGCTCGCTGGTGACCCGCGTCCCGATGATCGGCTGGCACATGGCCGCCGACGCCGCCCTCGGCATCGTCATGCTCGTCGAAGCGGGCTTCGAGCTGGAGGCCATCGGCCAGGCCCTCGACGAAGACGGCGGCATCGTCGCCTACCTGCCCGGCCGCACCGAGCGCGTCTCGGGCGCGCGCGGACCGAGCGTCTTCGTCGACTTCGGCCACAGCCCCGACGCGTTCCTCACCACCCTCGCGGCCGTGCGCCGCTTCACTCCCGGCAAGGTCGTCATGCTGTTCGGCGCCGACGGCGACCGCGACACCACGAAGCGGCCCGAGATGGCCCGCGTCGCGGCGGCCGGCTCCGACATCCTCGTCGTGACCGACCACCACCCGCGCTTCGAAGACCCCGACGCGATCCGCAAGACACTCCTCGACGCGGCGCGCGAGGCGTATCCCGATCACGAGATCCACGAGGTCAGCCCGCCGGAGGCCGCAATCCGCACCGCCGTGGCGCTGGCCGGCGAGGGCGACTCGATCCTCTGGGCCGGCCCCGGCCACCAGGACTACCGCGACATCCAGGGCGTGCGCACGCCCTACTCCGCCCGCGAGGAGGCCCGCGCGGCGCTCCGTGAGGCGGGGTGGGCCGAGTGATCGCGCTGACCCTCGCCGAGATCCAGCAGATCGTCGGCGGCACTCTCGCGCTCGCCTCCGAGACCTCCGGTGCGACCATCGTCGACGGCTCCGTCGAGACCGACTCGCGTCTGGTCACGGCCGGTTCGATCTTCTTCGCGCTTCCGGGCGAGGTCACCGACGGCCGCCTGTTCGTGACGTCGGCCGTCGAGAACGGCGCCGCGCTCGTCATCAGCGAGGGCCCGGTCGCCTGCGCCGCCCCGCTCCTCGTCGTCGACGACGGCGTGACGGCGCTGGCCGACCTGGCCCGCGCCGTCGTCGCCCGGGTCCGCGAGTCGGCGTCCGGCGACGACCGCCTCCGCGTCGTCGGAATCACCGGCAGCAACGGCAAGACGAGCACGAAGAACATGCTGCGCGCGATCCTGTCCGACCTCGCTCCCACGGTCGCGCCCGAGGGCTCGTTCAACAACCACGTCGGCGCGCCGATCTCCATGCTCCGCGCCACCGGGGCCACGAAGTACCTCGTCGTCGAGATGGGCGCCTCCGGTTCCGGCGAGATCGCCCGACTCGTCGCGATCGCGAAGCCCGACACGGGCGTCGTCCTCAAGGTGGGCCTCGCGCACGCGGGCGAATTCGGCGGCATCGAGGCCACGCAGAGGGCGAAGTCCGAGATGGTGACCGACCTGCCCGAGACCGCCACCGCGATCCTGAACGCCGACGACTTCCGCGTCAGCTCGATGGCCGACCTGACCGACGCTCGCGTCGTGACCTTCGGTCTGGGCGCAGGAACGTCCTACCGGGCATCCGACGTCGACGTCACCGCTTCGGGCACCGCGTTCGTCCTCCACGCGCCGGGCCTCACGCGTCCGGTCCACCTCCGCATCCTCGGCGAGCACCACGTCATGAACGCCCTCGCGGCCCTCGCCGTCGCGGGGGAGTGGGGCCTCGACGTCGACCGCGCGGCCACCGTCCTCGAGGGCGTCGCTCGCGCGGAGCGCTGGCGCATGGAGGTCCTCGACGGCGGCCCCGGCGTCACCATCATCAACGACGCCTACAACGCCAGCCCCGACTCCGTGGCGGCGGCTCTCAAGACGCTCGCGCAGATCGTCGGCCCAGGCCAGCGCTCCGTCGCCGTGATCGGCGAGATGGCCGAGCTCGGCGAGTTCGCGCAGGAGGAGCACGACCGTATCGGCCGTCTCGCCGTGCGCCTCAACATCCACAGGCTGGTTGTCGTGGGCGACGCCGCCCGCCATGTCCACATGGCCGCCGGCCTCGAGGGCAGCTGGAGCGGGGAGTCCCTCCTCGTCCCCGACATCGACGCGGCGTACGACGCCGTCCGCGCCGATCTGCGAGAAGGAGACGTCGTCCTCGTGAAATCGTCCAAGTCGGCGGGTCTCCGGTTCCTCGGCGACCGCCTCGCGGGGGTGACCGCGTGATCGCCCTCCTCATCGGCGGAGCGGTGTCGCTCGTCTTCACCCTGCTGCTCACGCCGTTGTTCATCCGGCTGTTCCACCGCCTCGGCTGGGGCCAGTTCATCCGCAGCGACGGTCCGCAGTCGCACCACACCAAGCGCGGCACGGCGACCATGGGCGGCATCGTCCTGATCCTCGGCACGGTCATCGGCTACTTCGTCGGCCACCTCGCCGGCGGCGACCGACTCACTCCGAGCGGTCTCCTCGTGCTGCTGATGATGGTCGGCCTCGGTTTCGTCGGCTTCCTCGACGACTTCACGAAGGTCCGCAACCAGCGCAGCCTCGGCCTCACCGGCTGGGCGAAGATCCTCGGGCAGGTGCTCGTGGCCGTCCTCTTCGCCGTGCTGGCGCTCTCCGTGCACAGCCGCGTCGGGCAGTCCTCGGCGTCGACCATGATCTCGGGCGTCCGCGACATCCCGTGGCTCGACCTGGCGTTCGCCGGCCCCCTCCTCGGCGGCATCCTGTTCACCATCTGGGTGATCATGATCACCGCGTCGGCCTCGAACGGGGTCAACGTGGCCGACGGCCTCGACGGGCTCGCCACCGGCGCCTCGATCCTGGCGATCGGGTCGTACATCTTCATCGGGTTCTGGCAGAACAATCAGCTCTGCACGAGCGCCCGCGCCGTCCAGTCGGCCTGCTACGAGACGACGAACCCGCTCGACCTCGCCGTCGTCGCAGCCTGCGTGTCGGGCGGCCTCATCGGCTTCCTCTGGTGGAACACGTCGCCGGCGCAGATCTTCCTCGGCGACACCGGCTCGCTGGGTCTCGGCGGCGCCCTCGCCGCCCTCGCGATCCTCAGCCGCACCGAGCTCCTGCTGATCCTGATCGGCGGGCTGTTCCTGGTCGTCACCGGCTCGGTGATCCTGCAGCGCGCGTACTTCAAGCTCACCCATGGCAAGCGCATCTTCCTGATGAGCCCCCTCCACCATCACTTCGAGCTGAAGGGCTGGGCCGAGGTCACAGTCGTCGTGCGCTTCTGGATCGTCGCCGGCCTGTTCGTCGCCGCGGGCGTCGGGGTGTTCTACCTCGAGTGGATCTCGAAGTCCTGATGGCGGCTCCCCTCGACTCGCTCATCAGCTGGCATGCCGACTGGTCGGGGCTCCGCGTCGCGGTGCTCGGCCTCGGCGTCTCCGGCTTCTCGTCGGCCGACACTCTCGCCGAGCTCGGTGCCGACGTGGTCGTGGTCGCGCCCGACGAGGCGTCCGATCGCGCGCAGCTCGTCCCGGTCATCGGCGCCCGCCTGATCGTCCAGGCCGACCTGTCGACGCCTCCGGCCGAGCTCGTCGCCTTCGACGCCGACGTGGTCGTCGTGAGCCCGGGCTTCGCCCCGCACCACCCGCTCGTCGTCTGGGCCACCGCCTCGCGCGCCGCGGTGTGGGGCGACGTCGAGCTCGCCTGGCGCGTGCGCGACAAGACCCCCGAGCACATCGCCGACTGGGTGCTCATCACCGGCACGAACGGCAAGACCACGACGACGCAGCTCGTCGCCGCGATGGTCGCCGCCGACGACCGGAGCGTCGCGGCCTGCGGCAACATCGGGCTCCCGGTGCTCGACGCCATCCGCGAGCCGCTCGGCTTCGACGTCCTGGCCGTCGAGCTGTCGAGCCACCAGCTGCACTACCTGCCCATCGAGGGCCCCGGCTCGCTCAGCCCGGTGGCCAGCGTCATCCTCAACATCGACGACGACCACCTCGAGTGGCACGGCGGCGCCGACGCCTACCGGGCCGCCAAGGGTCGCGTGTACGCGAACACGAGAGTCGCCTGCGTCTACAACCGCGCCGACATCGCCACGCGGCTGCTCGTGCAGGAGGCAGACGTCGTCGAGGGCTGCCGCGCCGTCGGCTTCGGCCTCGGCACCCCGCCGGTCGGCGACTTCGGGGTGGTCGAAGAGATCCTCGTCGACCGCGCCTTCCTGGCCGACCGCGCGCACCGCGCCCTCGAGCTGTCCACCCTCGAGACCCTGACCGCGTCGGGTCTGGCCGCCCCGCACCTGGTCGCCGACGTCCTCGCCGCGGCCGCGCTCGCCCGCGCCCTCGACGTGGCCCCCGAGGCGATCCGGCTCGCCACGGCGGCCTTCCGGCCCGACCACCACCGCTCCGAGGTCGTCGCGACCGCGGGCGGCATCGTCTGGATGGACGACTCGAAGGCCACGAACCCGCACGCGGCCAAGGCCTCGCTCGCCGCCTCGCCGAGTGTCGTCTGGATCGTCGGCGGCCTGCTCAAGGGCGTCGACCCCGCGCCGCTCGTCGCCGAGGTGCGTCGCGGCGTCAAAGCCGCCGTCCTGATCGGCAGCGACCGGCAGATCCTCAGGGAGGCCTTCGAGCGACACGCGCCCGGCATGCCGGTCTTCGAGGTCGACGAGACCGACACTGAACGAGTGATGCCGCAGGCCGTGACATTCGCGGCCGCGGTCGCCGAGGCAGGAGACACCGTCCTCCTCGCGCCGGCCGCGGCATCGTTCGATCAGTTCGCCGACTACGGCGCGCGCGGAGACGCGTTCGCCCGAGCCGTGCACGACCACCTGGGAGGTGACGCCGATGGCCGACACGCCGTCGAGCCTCCCGCGACGCCTGAAGTCTGACGGGTCGGCGCGAAGCCGCACCCTCTCGGACGCCGTCGCGGGCCGAATCAGATCGGCACCGACCGGGGCCGCTCGCGTCGCGGTCAAGAAGCTGTTCGCGGCCGAGGAGACCAGCTTCTTCGTCATCCTCGGGACCGCGCTCTTCCTGGTCGTCTTCGGCCTCGTGATGGTCCTGTCGTCGTCGAGCGTCGAGCAGTACGTCGCCACGCACGACTTCTTCGGCGCGTTCCTGCGCCAGGGCATCTTCGCGGCGCTGGGCGTCCCGGCCATGCTCGTCGTGAGCCGAGTGCCCACCTGGGCCTGGAAGAAGTACGCCTGGCACCTGCTCGTGCTCGCGATGTTCCTCCAGCTCCTGGTCTTCACGCCCCTCGGCTCCACCGTCAACGGCAACCGCAACTGGATCCGCATCGGCTCCTCGTTCAGCGCCCAGCCCTCCGAGTTCCTCAAGCTCGCTCTCGTGATCTGGATCGGGATGATCCTCGTCAAGAAGGAGCGCAAGCTCGGCGACTGGAAAGAGCTGCTGGTCCCCCTGATCCCGGTCGTCCTGATCGCCATGGGCCTGGTCATGAAGGGCGGCGACCTCGGCACCACGCTGATCCTGATCATGCTCGTCGCCGTCGCGGTGTTCGTGGCCGGCGTCAAGCTGAGGTTCTTCGTCCCCCCGCTGATCCTGCTCGCCTGCGTGCTCCCGGTGATCACGTCGGGAGCGAGCTCCCGCACCGATCGCATCTCGGCGTGGATGTCGGGCTGCAGCTCCGAGGAGGCGTACCAGTCGACCTGCTGGCAGACCGTGCACGGGCTCTGGGCGCTCGCTTCGGGCGGGGTCTTCGGCGTGGGTCTCGGCAACTCGAAGGCGAAGTGGTCGTGGCTGCCCGAGGCCGACAACGACTTCATCTTCGCCATCGTCGGCGAAGAGCTGGGCCTCATCGGCGCCTGCGTCGTCCTGGCCCTGTTCATCGTCCTCGCCGTGTCGTTCATGAAGATCCTGCGCTCGACCGACGACCCCTTCGTCCGCATCGTCACCGGCGGCGTCATGACCTGGGTGATCGGCCAGGCGCTCGTCAACATCGCGGTGGTGCTCGGCCTCCTGCCGGTGCTCGGCGTGCCCCTGCCGCTGATCAGCGCGGGCGGGTCGTCGCTCATCTTCACTCTCATCGCCATCGGCGTGGTGCTCTCGTTCGTGCACCGACGGCCGGGCGACCCGGTGTCAGCGCTGCGCTCCGACGAGCAGGTAGGGTCTCTCCGGTGACGACGTACCTCCTCGCCGGCGGCGGCACCGCCGGGCACGTGAACCCCCTCCTGGCGACTGCCGATCGGCTCCGCAGCCGCGAGCCCGACGCGACGATCCTGGTGCTGGGCACCGCCGAGGGCCTCGAGGCCCGGCTCGTCCCGGCCCGCGGCTACGAGCTGCTCACCGTGCCGCGCCTTCCCTTCCCGCGGCGCCTGAACGCGGCCGCCCTCCGCTTCCCATCGCGGATCGTCGGCTCGGTGCGCGGCGTCCGCTCGATCCTCCGCGACCGCGGAGTCGACGTCGTCATCGGGTTCGGCGGCTACGCGGCCGCGCCCGCCTACCTGGCCGCCTGGCGCGCCAGGGTTCCGATCGTCGTGCACGAGGCCAACGCCAAGCCCGGCATCGCCAACGTGCTCGGCTCGTTCGCGACGAAGCACGTCGGCGTCGTCTTCGCGTCGACGAAGCTGCGCCACGCGCGCCAGGTCGGGATGCCCCTGCGCGTCGAGATCGAGACCCTCGACCGCCACGCGGTCAAGAGCGAGGCGCTCCAGTTCTTCGGCCTCGACGAGTCGCTGCCGACCCTGCTCGTCACGGGAGGGTCGACGGGCGCGCGACGGATCAACGACACGCTGTCGAGGGCCGCCGAGGTCGTGCTCGGATCGGGCTGGCAGATCCTGCACATCACCGGCGAGAAGTCCGAGCTCGGGCCGTCCAGCCTGGCGAACTACCACATCGTGAAGTACTGCGATCGCATGGATCTCGCCCTCGCCGCTGCCGACTTCGTCGTCTCCCGCGCAGGATCAGCGACCGTCTCCGAGCTGACCGCCCTGGGCCTGCCCGCCGTGCTCGTGCCCTATCCCGTCGGCAACGGCGAGCAGCGCTTCAACGCCACCGACGTGGTCGACGCCGGCGGCGCCGTCCTGGTCGCCGACGCCGAGTTCACGCCGGCGTGGGTGCGCTCGAAGCTCGTGCCGATCCTGCTCGACCGGGCCCGCATCGCCGACATGACCGTCCGCGCGGCCTCCGTCGGGGTGCGCGACGGCGCCGACAAGACGGTCGACCTCGTCCTCGAGGCCACTCCCGCGTCCACCTCCACACGAATCGCGAACTCATGATCAAGCCCGACCTCGACCAGCCGCTTCCCGAGACGATCGGGCGCGCGCACTTCGTCGGAATCGGCGGCTCCGGCATGAGCGGCATCGCCCGCGTCTTCCTCGCTGCAGGCATCCCGGTCTCGGGCTCCGACTCGCGCGAGAGCGGCAACGTCGAGGCGCTCCGCGCGCTCGGAGCCACCGTCGCGATCGGCCACGACGCGGCCAACGTCGGCGACGCCGACACCCTCGTGGTGACCGGCGCCCTCTGGCAGGACAACCCGGAGTACCAGCTCGCCCTCGAGCGGGGCATCCCCGTGCTCCACCGCTCGCAGGCGCTCGCGTGGCTGATCGGCGGGCACCGGCTGGTGTCGGTCGCGGGCGCGCACGGCAAGACCACCTCGACCGGCATGATCATCACGGCTCTGCTCGAGGCCGACCGCGACCCGAGCTTCGTCAACGGCGGCGTCATCCAGTCGCTCGGCGTCAGCGCCAAGGGCGGTGCCGACGACCTCTTCGTGATCGAGGCCGACGAGTCCGACGGCTCGTTCCTGCTCTACGACACGTCGATCGCCCTGATCACGAACGTCGACGCCGACCACCTCGACCACTACGGCTCGCGCGAGGCCTTCGACGAGGCGTTCGTCGCCTTCGCCTCGGCGGCGAGCGAGTTCGTCGCCATCTCGAGCGACGATCCCGGGGCCGTCGCCGTGTCTCACAAGCTCGATCGCTCGAAGGTCGTCACCTTCGGCGCGGCCGCCGACGCCGACATCCGCGTCGCCGACGTCACCACCTCGGGCCCGGTGGCCTTCACCCTCGTGCATGCAGGCGTCGAGCGCCGCGTGCAGCTCAGCGTGCCCGGCCACCACAACGCCCTGAACGCCGCAGGCGCCTACGCCGTGCTCACGGGGCTCGGTCTCAGCCCCGAGGAGTCCATCGCGGGCCTCGAGGTCTTCGGCGGCACCCAGCGCCGCTTCGAGCTGCACGGGACAGTGCGCGGGGTGAGCGTCTTCGACGACTACGCGCACCACCCGACCGAGGTCGCGGCCGCGCTGCAGGCCGCGCGCAGCGTCGTCGGCGACGGTCGCCTGATCGCGGTCCATCAGCCTCACCTCTACAGCCGCACCCAGATGATGGCGGGAGAGTTCGCCGACGCGTACGAGTCCCTCGCCGACCACACGGTGGTGCTCGACGTCTACGGCGCACGCGAAGACCCGGTGCCCGGAGTGACCGGTGCCCTCGTCACCGAGCGCTTCCGCGACGCCGCCAAGGCCGACTACGTCCCCGACTGGCAGGCGGCCGCCGACCGCGTCGCCGAGATCGCCCGCGAGGGCGACTTCGTGATCACCCTCGGCTGCGGAGACGTCTACCGGATCGTCCCGCAGCTGCTCGGCAGCCTCGAGGCGACGCCGGAGAGCGCCGCGTGACAGGCGACTCATGAAGCGCCCCGAGGGATTCGACCGTCACGCTCCGGCCGAGCGGCCCGAAGCACCACAGGCGGCAGCACCGTCGAAGCCCGTTCGCGCCGGGGTCGCGCCGTCGAGGCCGGCTGCGAGCCGGCCCGCCGTGCCGGTGCCGGGCCCGCGGACGAAGGCCCCGGCGGTGGAGCCCGCAGTCCCTGCGCCCGTCGATCTGCCCCGGGACGACCGCGGTGCCGCCGAGGCGCGCGATCGCGCCCGTGACGCGCGCCGACAGGCCCGGCGTGCGGCCGCTGCGCGCCGAGCCGTCGAGCGGACCGAGGTGCGCCGCTTCACCCGGCGCACGCGCCACCGCCGCGCCACCCTCATCACCGCAGGCGCCGTCGTGCTCGCGCTGGTCGCGACGGTCACGATCAGCGTGTTCTCGCCGGCCCTGTCGCTGCAGACCATCACCGTCCAGGGAACGTCGCGCGTCGACAGGGCGCAGGTGCTCTCGTCACTGGACGCACAGGTCGGCAAGCCGCTGGCGCTGATCGACTTCACGGCCGTCAAGAGAGACCTCTCGGAGTTCCCGCTGATCGAGTCGTACGTCACCGAGACGAAGCCGCCGCACACGCTGGTGATCCGCATCACGGAGCGCGAGCCGATCGCCTCGGTGAAGGTCGGCAAGACGTACGAGCTCGTCGACCCGGCCGGCGTGGTCATCGCGACGTCGACCAGGAAGCCCGCCGGTGTCCCGGTCGTCGGCCTCAAGGGCGGAAGCGTCGACAGCAAGGTGTTCCGGTCGACGGCGGAGGTGCTTCTGGCGCTGCCGGCCGAGCTGCTGAAGAAGGTGGCGTCGGTCTCGGCGTCGACCGCCGACGACGTCACGCTCACCCTCACGGGCGGCGAGCAGGTCGTCTGGGGGAGCGCCGACCGGTCGGCGAAGAAGGCGCAGCTGCTGACGGGGCTCATCCGCGACCACAACGCGCGCGATCCGCAGCAGTCGGTGCAGTACGACGTGTCGGCTCCCGACAACGGCATCATCCGCACCAAGTAGCGTGGAGCTCGACCCGATTCGCGCGACACGCGGCTCACGTCGACACAGGTCGCGCCGGGTCGACCTACCTTGTGACTGCAGATATGCATACTGCGCATAACATTAACCTTGAAGTTCAACTTGAAGGTTTGCGAGAACTTCCACCAGGCGGAGGCCGGACGTGACAACGAACCATAACTACCTAGCCGTGATCAAGGTCGTCGGTGTCGGCGGCGGTGGCGTCAACGCCGTCAACCGCATGATCGAGCTCGGGCTTCGCGGCGTCGAGTTCATCGCGATCAACACCGACGCGCAGGCTCTGCTGCTGAGCGACGCCGACGTCAAGCTCGACGTCGGCCGCGAGCTCACGCGAGGCCTCGGCGCAGGCGCCGACCCCGAGGTCGGTCGTCGCGCCGCCGAAGACCACGCCGAGGAGATCGAGGAGGCCCTCGCCGGGGCCGACATGGTCTTCGTCACGGCGGGCGAGGGCGGCGGCACGGGCACCGGCGGTGCTCCGGTCGTGGCTCGCATCGCCAAGTCGATCGGCGCCCTCACGATCGGCGTCGTCACGAAGCCCTTCGGGTTCGAGGGTCGTCGTCGTCAGGCGCAGGCCGAGGCCGGCGTCGCGCAGCTCAAAGAAGAGGTCGACACCCTCATCGTCGTTCCGAACGACCGCCTCCTCGAGATCTCCGAGCGCGGCATCTCGATGGTCGAGGCCTTCGGCACCGCCGACCAGGTGCTCCTCGCGGGTGTGCAGGGCATCACCGACCTCATCACGACCCCGGGTCTGATCAACCTCGACTTCGCCGACGTGAAGAGCGTCATGCAGGGCGCGGGCTCCGCGCTCATGGGCATCGGCTCGTCGCGCGGCGCCGATCGCGCCATCAAGGCAGCCGAGCTGGCCGTCGCGTCGCCGCTGCTCGAGGCCTCCATCGACGGAGCCCACGGCGTGCTGCTCTCGATCCAGGGCGGCTCGAACCTCGGCATCTTCGAGATCAACGACGCTGCGCGCCTGGTCCAGGAGGCCGTGCACCCCGAGGCGAACATCATCTTCGGTGCCGTCATCGACGACACGCTCGGCGACGAGGTCCGGGTGACCGTCATCGCCGCCGGCTTCGACGGCGGCGAGCCGACCACCAAGACCAAGGAGCGCCGCGCGAGCTTCGTCGAGACCGACGGCCCCGCCACCACCACGGTCGCCGGTGTCTCGGCCATCGCCGACAGCGGCGCGGCCCCGACGTACACCCGCCCCCAGGAGCCCGCCCAGAGCCCCGACCCGGTGTTCGACGACGGCGACGACGACCTCGACGTCCCCGACTTCCTCAAGTAGCGGCCATCCCTCCGGCTATGGCTGCGCTCTCCGACCTCGCGGGCCGTGTCGACGACGTCTTCGGACGCATCGCCGATGCGGCCCGCTCGGCCGGTCGGGACCCGGACGAGCTCACGACGATCGTCGTGACGAAGTTCCATCCGGCGCAGCTCGTTCGAGACCTCCACGCGCTCGGAATCCGAGATGTCGGCGAGAACCGCCATCAGGAGGCGCAGGCCAAGGCCGCCGAGACGAGCGATCTCGACGGGCTCCGGTGGCACTTCGTCGGACAGCTCCAGTCGAAGAAGGCCCGTCAGGCTCGTGCCTACGCCTCTGTCGTGCACTCGCTCGACCGCGCCAGTGTGATCGACGCCCTGGCGACCGACGACGGCACTGTGCTGGACGGCTTCGTGCAGGTGAACCTCACCGACGATCCGGGTCGCGGCGGAGTGCAGGCGGACGACCTCGAAGCGGTCGCCGAGCGCGTCCTCCAGAGTCCCGGCATCGTGCTCCGCGGCGTCATGGCGGTCGCTCCGGTGCAAGGAGACCCCCGGCTCGCCTTCGCACGCCTCCGGGGTCTCTCCGAGCGCGTGCGCTCCCTGTCGCCCGGGGCCGACCGGATCTCCGCCGGGATGTCTCTCGACTTCGCCGAGGCCATCGCCGAAGGCGCGACACACCTACGAATCGGCACCGCAATCACCGGAAACCGCCCCGACGCTCGTTAATGTCGATGCAGACGAGCCACGACCGGAGGACACCATGGCGAACCCCCTCAAGAAGAGCCTGATCTACCTCGGGCTTGCCGACGAAGAACTCGAATACGACGGCAACGCCCCCCAGAGCGAGTCGCGGCCCCAGCCGGCCGCCGTGCAGCAGACGGCGCCGCAGCCGGCTGTCGCGCACCCCGCGCAGAAGTCCGCGCACCCCCACAAGCAGGCTCCGGCCTCGCCCGTGCAGCCGGTCCCGGCTCCCGTGGCGAACAAGGCCCCTGTGACGCCCCTGAGGCGCCCCACGTCGACCAAGAATGCGGTAGCCACCGAGATGAACGAAATCCTCACCGTCCACCCGCGCGAGTACAAGGACGCCCAGTCGATCGCGGCCAGCTTCCGCGACGGCATCCCCGTCATCATCAACCTCTCGCAGATGAGCGAGGGCGATGCTCGTCGTCTCGTCGACTTCGCCAGCGGACTCTCCCAGGGTCTGTACGGCAAGATCGAGAGGGTGACGAACAAGGTGTTCCTTCTCTCGCCGTCGCACATCGCCGTCAGCGGCGACCAGGCCGAGGCAGAGTCCGACATCGACGCGTCGTTCTTCGCCCAGTCCTGAGAACCTCCCCGGGGCTGGCTTCCGCCGGCGGGGCCTCCCCGCACTATCACAGCGAGTTGAATCCCCTCGATGATCGTCCAGCCCATTGCCACGATCGTGTACGTCGCGCTCCTCATCTTCTTCCTGCTGATGTGGGCGCGGTTCATCTTCGACCTGACCCAGTCGGTGAGCCGCACGTACCGCCCCAAGGGTCCGCTCCTCCTGCTCGCCGAGGTGACTTACACCGTCACCGATCCGCCCATCAAGGCGATCCGGCGGGTGCTCCCTCCGATCCGCCTCGGTGCTGTCGCGCTCGACTTCGGCTGGAGCATCGTGATGCTGCTCGTCGTCGTGCTGATGAGCGTCGCCTCGGCCCTCCAGCGCTGACGGCCGGTTCGTCTCGCGACTCGCGCGACGCGCGGATGACCCTCAGCCTTCAGGTCAGGTCGACTGTTGTCGTTGTAGGCTGAGTCAGTACGGTGTCCCCATCGGCCTCTCTCGTTCAGGGCGAGACGAAGCGACAGACACCATTCCCAGACCATGTACCAGAGATTCACGAGGTGACGGCAATGGCTTTGACGCCTGAAGACGTAGTCAACAAGCGGTTCCAGCCGACGAAGTTCCGTGAGGGCTACGACCAAGACGAGGTAGACGACTTCCTCGACGAGGTCGTGGTCGAGCTTCGTCGTCTCGGCCAGGAGAACGAAGAGCTCCGCCAGCGTCTCGCTACGAGCGAGTCGAAGGCCGAAGACCTTCAGCGCCAGGCGTCCGCCGCCCCGGCAGCGGCCGCTCCCGTCGCCATCGAGAAGGCCCCCGAGCCCGAGCCGACCCCGGAGCCCGTCGCGGCCGCCCCGGTCGTCGAGTCGGAGCCCGAGCCCGCTCCGGCGCCCGCCGCCGTCTCTGCTCCTCCCGCCTACTCCGCGCCGACCGTCGACGAGACGACCAGCACGAACAACCTCCTGCAGCTCGCGCGCCGCCTCCACGAGGAGCACGTCCGCGAGGGCATCGAGAAGCGCGACGCGCTCATCGCCGAGGGTCACGCCACCGCCGCTCAGCTCGTCTCCGAGGCCGAGACCACCTCGCGCACCAAGACCGAGCAGTTCGAGGCCGAGCACCAGGCCCGCGTGGCCGCGCTCGAGGCCGAGCAGAAGGCCAAGGCCGACCAGTTCGACACCGAGTTCCGCGCCCGCCAGGAGAAGATCGAGGGCGAGCAGCGCGTGCAGGTCGAGCGCCTCGACAACGAGCGCATCGGCCTCGAGCACCGCATCGACGAGCTGCGCGGCTTCGAGCGCGAGTACCGCGCCAAGCTCAAGAGCTACATCGAGGGCCAGCTTCGCGAGCTCGACGGCGAAGGCGCCCCCGAGCCGGTGTCGGCGCAGTCCGCCGCTCCGGCCAGCTTCCAGGGCTTTGGCTCGAACTAGAACGGCTACCCCGAAGGCCAGTGTCCGCGTCCTGCTGACACTGGCCTTCGTCGCGGTAGTCGTCTATGCGCTCGACCAGGGCAGCAAGTACCTCGTGGTGCACAGCCTCATCGTGGGCGAGCAGGTCGACGTCCTGGGCGAGTTCCTGCAGCTGCACTTCGTGAAGAACCCCGGCGCCGCGTTCTCGCTCGCCACCGGATCGACCTGGGTGTTCTCGATCGCCGCGGCCGCCGTGGTCGTCGCGATCATCGTCTTCTCCCGGCGCATCCGCTCGTTCCGCTGGGCGCTCATGCTCGGCATGCTGCTGGGCGGCACTCTCGGCAACTTGACCGACCGCCTGTTCCGCGAGCCGGGCTTCGGCGTCGGCCACGTGATCGACTTCATCTACTTCCCGAAGCTCCTGCCGGCGATCTTCAACGTCGCCGACACCTTCATCGTCTCGAGCATGGGCCTTCTGCTCCTGCTGACGCTTCTGGGCATCGGCCTCGACGGCCAGCGCGTCGTGCGCGTGCCGAAAGGCGCTCCGGCGCAGGATCCCGCCGCTGTCGCCCGACCCGACGCCGCCGCGACGAGCCCCGAGCCGTCCTCCCGGGACGCCTCGTGACGGAGTCCCGCTCGCTGCCGGTGCCCGACGGCCTGGCGGGGGAGCGCGTCGACGCCGCCCTGGCCAAGCTCCTGGGCTTCAGCCGCACCTTCGCCGCCGAGGTGGCAGGGCTCGGGGGAGTGAGCGTCGACCAGCGGATCGTCGGCAAGTCCGACCGCCTCGAGGCCGGCGCGTGGCTCGAGGTCACCTGGCAACCGAAAGAAGAGCCGACGGTCGTCGCGGTCGACGTGCCCGGCATGGGCATCGTCTTCGACGACGACGACCTCGTGGTCGTCGACAAGCCCGTCGGCGTCGCCGCGCACCCGTCGATGGGCTGGACGGGCCCGACCGTGCTCGGCGGTCTCGCCGCGGCAGGGTTCCGCATCGCCACCAGCGGTGCGGCCGAGCGCGCCGGAATCGTCCACCGCCTCGACGTGGGCACCTCGGGCCTCATGGTCGTCGCGAAGTCGGAGCGCGCCTACACGCTCCTCAAGCAGGCCTTCCGCGAGCGGACCGTCGAGAAGATCTACAACGCCGTCGTGCAGGGGCACCCCGACCCGCTGATCGGCACCATCGACGCGCCGCTCGGCCGCCATCCCTCGTCGTCGTGGAAGTTCGCGGTCGTCGTCGACGGCAAGCCGTCCGTCACGCACTACGAGACGGTCGAGGCGTTCCCCGCCGCGTCGCTGCTCGAGGTCCACCTCGAGACCGGCCGCACGCACCAGATCCGGGTCCACATGGCCGCACAGCGCCACCCGTGCGTCGGCGACGCGCTCTACGGCGCGGACCCGACGCTGTCGGCCAAGCTCGGGCTCACGCGGCAGTGGCTGCACGCCGTCCAGCTCGGCTTCGATCACCCGGCGACGGGTGACTGGGTGTCGTTCCGGTCCGAGTACCCGGCAGACCTTCAACACGCGCTTGAGGTCCTTCGGTCTTCCTGACTGCGATTTGGAGCGACGCGCCGAGGGATGTCGGCGGCCCCGGTTACGCTTGTCGCACGCCTTGACCCAGGGGAGAAAAGTTGTCTTCGAGCGATTCCTTCGTGCACCTGCACGTCCACAGCGAATACTCGATGCTCGACGGCGCCGCACGCGTCAAACCCCTGATCGAGGAGGCCGCCAAGCAGGGCATGCCGGCCGTGGCGGTCACCGACCACGGCAACGTCTTCGGTGCGTTCGACTTCTACAAGACGGCCACCGCCGCAGGGATCAAGCCGATCATCGGCACCGAGGCCTATATCACGCCGGGTACGCACCGGGGCGACAAGACCCGAGTCAAGTGGGGCGACGGGGGCCGTGACGACGTCTCGGGCGCCGGCTCGTACACGCACATGACCCTGCTCTCGGAGACGACCGAGGGCATGCACAACCTGTTCCGCCTGTCGTCGAAGGCGTCGCTCGAGGGCTACTACTTCAAGCCGCGCATGGACCGCGAGCTCCTGTCGCAGTACTCCACGGGTCTCATCGCCACGACGGGCTGCCCCAGCGGCGAGGTGCAGACCCGCCTGCGCCTCGGCCAGTACGACGAGGCGCTCAAGGCGGCGAGCGACTTCCGCGACATCTTCGGCAGAGAGAACTACTTCGCCGAGATCATGGATCACGGCCTCGGCATCGAGCGCCGCATCATGGACGACCTCGTGAAGCTCGCCAAGCAGCTCGACCTGCCGCTCCTCGCGACGAACGACCTCCATTACACGCACGAGCACGACGCCACCAGCCACGCGGCCCTCCTCTGCGTCCAGTCCGGCTCGACGCTCTCCGACCCGAACCGCTTCAAGTTCGACGCCGACGAGTTCTACCTCAAGACCGCGGCGCAGATGCGCCACCTCTTCCGCGACCACCCCGAGGCGTGCGACAACACGCTGCTCATCGCCGAGCGCTGCGAGGTCAAGTTCGACACCGAGGCGAACTACATGCCGCGGTTCCCCGTCCCCGAGGGCGAGACCGAAGAGACCTGGTTCAAGAAGGAGGTCGCCGAGGGCCTGAAGTACCGCTACCCCGACGGCATCCCGCAGAACGTCCAGGAGCGCGCCGACTACGAGGTCGGCGTCATCGCGCAGATGGGGTTCCCGGGCTACTTCCTCGTCGTCGCCGACTTCATCAACTGGTCGAAAGACAACGGCATCCGCGTCGGGCCGGGCCGAGGCTCCGGGGCCGGCTCCATGGCCGCCTACGCGATGAAGATCACCGATCTCGACCCCATCCGCCACGGTCTGATCTTCGAGCGGTTCCTGAACCCCGACCGCGTCTCCATGCCCGACTTCGACGTCGACTTCGACGACCGTCGGCGCACGGAGGTCATCAACTACGTCACCGACAAGTACGGCTCCGAGCGCGTCGCGCAGATCGTCACGTACGGCACCATCAAGGCGAAGCAGGCGCTGAAAGACTCCTCGCGCGTGCTCGGCTTCCCCTACGGCATGGGCGAGAAGCTCACCAAGGCGATGCCGCCCGCGATCATGGGCAAAGACATCCCGCTGACCGGCATCTTCGACCGCGAGCACGAGCGCTACAAGGAGGCCGGCGACATCCGCGCCGTCGTCGAGGGCGACCCCGAGGCGAAGACCGTGTTCGACACGGCGCTCGGCCTCGAGGGGCTGAAGCGCCAGTGGGGCGTCCACGCGGCCGGCGTGATCATGTCGAGCGACCCGCTGCTCGACATCATCCCGATCATGAAGCGCGAGCAGGACGGCCAGATCGTCACGCAGTTCGACTATCCGGCCAGCGAGGCGCTCGGCCTGATCAAGATGGACTTCCTGGGGCTCCGCAACCTCACGATCATCAACGACGCCCTCGACAACATCAAGTCGAACCGCGACTTCGACCTCGTGCTCGAAGACCTCGAGCTCGACGACGTCGGCGCCTACGAGCTCCTCTCCTCCGGCGACACCCTCGGCGTCTTCCAGCTCGACGGCGGGCCCATGCGCGGCCTGCTGCGGCTGATGAAGCCCGACAACTTCGAAGACATCTCGGCCGTCATCGCGCTCTACCGACCCGGCCCCATGGGTGCGAACTCGCACACGAACTACGCGCTGCGCAAGAACGGCCTCCAGGCGATCACAGCGATCCATCCCGAGCTCGAAGAGCCCTTGAGCGAGGTCCTCGGCGGCACCTTCGGCCTCATCATCTACCAGGAGCAGGTGATGAGCGCCGCGCAGAAGCTCGCCGGCTTCTCTCTCGGCCAGGCCGACATCCTCCGTCGCGCGATGGGCAAGAAGAAGAAGTCCGAGCTCGACAAGCAGTACGCGGGCTTCCAGCAGGGCATGTTCGACAACGGCTACTCGGCCGATGCCGTCAAGGCGATCTGGGACATCCTGCTTCCCTTCTCCGACTACGCGTTCAACAAGGCGCACTCGGCGGCGTACGGCGTCGTGTCGTACTGGACGGCGTACCTCAAGGCGCACTACCCGGCCGAGTACATGGCCGCGCTCCTCACGAGCGTCGGCGACTCCCGCGACAAGCTCGGCCTCTACCTCAACGAATGCCGCCGCATGGGCATCAAGGTGCTCCCGCCCGACGTCAACGAGTCGATCGGCTTCTTCGCCGCGGTCGGCGAAGACATCCGCTTCGGCATGGGCGCCATCCGCAACGTCGGCTTCAACGTCGTCGACCATGTCATCGCCGCCCGTGAGAGCAAGGGCGCGTTCACCTCGTTCCACGACTTCCTGTCGAAGGTCCCGATTCCCGTCGCGAACAAGCGCACGGTCGAGTCGCTGATCAAGGCCGGCGCGTTCGACTCGATGGGCGACACCCGGCGTGCCCTCGTCGAGATCCACGAGGCCGCCGTCGAGGGCGCCGTCAGCGAGAAGCGGGCCGAGGCCAACGGCCAGGTCGGCTTCGACTTCGACTCGCTGTGGGACGAACCGGCGCACGCCCAGCAGGTGCCGGTGCGCCCCGAGTGGACGAAGCGCGACAAGCTCGCCTTCGAGCGCGACATGCTCGGCCTCTACGTGTCCGATCACCCTCTGGCCGGCCTCGAGCTGCCGCTTGCCAAGCACGCCTCCACCACGGTCACCACCATCACGGCCGCCGACGACTCCATCGACGGCGAGACGGTCACCATCGCCGGCCTCATCACGAGCGTCCAGCACCGCGTCGCCCGCAACTCGGGCAACCCCTACGGCATCATCACCGTCGAAGACTTCGGCGGCGAGATCAGCGCGATGTTCCTCGGCAAGACCTACCAGGAGTTCGGGCCCTCGCTGGTCGGCGACTCCGTCATCGTGCTCAAGGGCCGCGTCAGCGTCCGTGACGACGGCAAGAACCTTCACGCCGTCAGCATGTTCATGCCCGACCTCGGCGTCGCCGCCAGCAGCGGCCCGCTGGTGCTGAGCATGCCAGAGTTCCGCGCCACGACCGACGTCGTCACCGAGCTCGGGGCCGTCCTCGGCCGCCACGCCGGTGCGACCGAGGTGCGCCTGCGCCTGCTCAAGGGCGACAACGCCCGGACGTTCGAGATCCCGATGCCCGTCGATATCACGGCCGATCTCTACGGCGAGCTGAAGAGCCTGCTCGGGCCCAGCTGCCTGCTCTAGGCGGCGTGCCCGTCCGCTAGACCCACCGATCCGTCCTCTCCGCCGGACCGCGGACTGGCAGATGGGCCGATCGCGGGGGTCTGATCCGCGCGGCTAAGGCAGCAGCGCTGCCCACGCGACGGCGCCGGCCGCCGCTCCGCCGGCGGAGTGCAGCCGCACGGCGCTGCACTCCGGCTTGCGCGCCGCCTGCGCCGCGATCGAGCCGCCGAACTCGTCGCTGAACCCGGACCGCGGCAGCCGCTCCGTCACGCTGCGAAGCAGCGCGGGATCCCAGTCGGAGGCCCCGGAACCACGCACGTCGAGCGACGTCGCCATCTCGAGCAGGTGCCCCTCCGCATCGAATGCGGGGTCGACCGACCTCCACATGTGCCGCTCGATCACCTCGCGCACGCGCCCGCGCCGCACAGGAGCCCAGCCCGCTCCGGCCCCGAAGACGGCCGCGACGGCACCGCCCGCCTCCTCGAAGGGCACGGCGACGGCGTCGAAGTGCGGAGCCAGCCCGGCGTCGTGCAGCATCCCCGCGACGAAGAGCAGCTCGGCGTCGTAAGGCAGGTCGATTCGCTCCGCGAGCGCGACGGCCCAGGCCCACGAGCGCAGGCTGTGGGCGACGAGCGCGGGGCTCATCCACTCGCGCGCCGCCTCGAGGGCGAGCGCGGCGGCGGGGGTCGGGGCAGCGAGGAGGGCGTCGATGTCGGTCACGCGCTCAGGCTAGGCGGGGCGCGGCCCCGAGCGGGAGGGGCCTGCCTGCCTAGCCACGTCGAGTTCCTGCCGTCGTCAGCGGGAGGGCCGTGGTTCGCCGGGGCGGGATCGTGCGGGGGCTGGAATCATGCTCGTGCGGGTCCGCGTCGTAATCGGCGCGCCCCCCGGCGACACGCCCTGACTGACGAGCGCCCGCCGAACCCGACGAGCGCGGGCCCGACGCGACGAGCGCCTGCGAACGCGACGAGCGCCCGCCGAACCCGACGAGCATCGCGGCTACGGGACGAGCACCACGCGTTGCGAGGCCCGCGTCGCCCACGCGGCCTCGACGTCGCGCAGGGGGACGGCGTCTGCGTCGAGCCGGTACGTGCCCGCGATGATCTCAGCCGCCAGCGCGGGCAGCGACTCGACGATCGCGCGGACGCTCGCCGACCCCTGCCCGCTGCCGAGGAACCGCACGTTCGCCTGCCGCAGCACCGTCGACGGCAGCGCGATCTCCGGGCCGGCCACTGCGCCGATCTCGATCCAGTCGAGCGCGCGAGAGCGATCACCGCGCGCCTTCAGGAGGGGTGGAATGGCGGCCTCGGTCGGCGAGCCCCAGAGGTAGTCGAGCACCACATCGACCTCCGCGGAGGTCGCGGCGATCTGCGCGGCGACGGCGTCGGGCTCCGCCGACAGGTCGACGACGTGCGTGGCACCGAGGTCGCGCAGGGCCTCGACGCGCTCGGCCCCGCGACCGGCGGCGACGATGCGGTCGGCGCCCAGCCGCTTGGCCGTCTGCAGCGCGAGCCGGCCGGCCGACCCGGTCGCGCCGAGCACGAGGACGGACTGCCCGGGCCGGAAGTCGACGCGCGTCCGCAGCGGGATCCACGACGACATCGCCGGGTTCATCGCCGCGGCGATCGCGACGGGATCGACGTCGGCCGGCAGTGTGACGCTGCGGCGCGTGTCGATCAGCGTCCGCTCCGCCATGGCGCCGAGGGGCCCGTCGCCGAGCACGAAGTAGACGAGCTCCCCGTTCTCACGGCGGCCGACCCCGTCGATCCCGGGCACGAGCGGCAGCTCGTCGGTCGATGTGTAGTGCGACCCGTCGGCCTGGGAGCGGACGCGCGGGTGCAGCCCCGACGCCAGCACCTCGACGACTTCGTCGTGAGGGGACGCAGGAACGGGAGACGCGAACTCCCCGTACCGGGGCGGCTGTTCGAACGAGGTGACGACTGCGGCCTTCATAGGGAGCTCCAGACTGGCGAAAGTAGTTGGTAGCACCAATCATATAGTTGGTGGTACCAACCATGTCAAGTAGGCTGGGGGCATGCCCGTAGACCTCTCGCTCGTCGATGCCGCAGCTCAGCTCACCTTTGCCGTGCACGAGGTGCTGACCCGGGCTGCGGCCGAGCTCGGCCTGTCGGTGACGCAGCTGCGCATGCTGGGGATCCTCCGCGACCGGACTCCCACGATGGCGTCGCTCGCTGACCAGCTGGCACTCGACAGGTCGTCGGTATCGGGTCTGGTCGACCGCGCCGCGACCAAGGGGCTCGTCGAGCGGGCTCCCTCCGAGACCGACCGCCGCGTCGTGACCGTGGGTCTCACCGCCGCGGGTCGCGAGGCCGCCGTGCGCATCGAGGCCGTCGTCGAGCCGCGCATCGAGGCGCTGCTGGAGTCGGCCTCGGCGGCCGATCAGGCGGCTCTCCGCCGTCTGGCGGCGACCCTGCCGTCGGCTGTCTGACGGCCGCCCCTCTCACCCGTTCCCGGTAGGCTGACCGGGCCATGATCGCTACCCTCGACCTCCGCGGCCAGACGTCCACCTCCAGCGAGCTGCTCGCCCTGATCCCGCGTGCGACCGTCGACGTCACCGCCGCCAGCGCCGCCGCGGCGATGCTCATCGCCGAGGTCCGTCAGCATGGCAGCCGGGCGCTGCTCGACCAGGCAGAGCGCTTCGATCGGGTGCGCCCCGCTTCGCTGCGCGTGCCGCAGGCCGACATCGACGCGGCCGTCGCAGCCCTCGATCCGCTGGTGAAGGCCGCGCTCGTCGAGTCGATCGCGCGGGTCACGGCGTCGTCCGCCGCGCAGGTGCCGGCATCGCAGACCACCCACCCCGCCGACGGCGCCACCATCGTCCAGCGCTGGCAGCCCGTCGCCCGCGCCGGGGTCTACGTGCCCGGCGGCAAGGCGGTCTACCCGTCGAGCGTCGTCATGAACGTCGTCCCCGCGCAGGTCGCCGGCGTCACCTCGATCGCCCTGGCGTCTCCGCCGCAGGCGCAGTTCGGCGGCTCGGTGCACCCGACCATCCTCGGCGCGGCCGGGCTCCTCGGAATCGACGAGGTCTACGCGATGGGCGGGGCCGGTGCCATCGGCGCCCTCGCGTACGGCGTCGACGACGCCGACCTCGAGCCGGTCCAGGTCATCACCGGTCCGGGCAACAACTACGTCGCCGCTGCGAAGCGCCTCGTGCGCGGGGTCACCGGCATCGACTCCGAGGCGGGAGCCACCGAGATCCTCGTCATCGCCGATGCGACCGCCGACGCCACGCTCGTCGCGGTCGACCTCATCAGCCAGGCCGAGCACGACGAGCAGGCCTCGGCCGTGCTCGTCACCGACTCCGCCGACTTCGGCGAGGCCGTCGTCGCCGAGGTGGGCCGACTCGCGCCGCTGACTCACTCGGCCGAACGCGTGCAGACCGCTCTCGCGGGGCCCCAGTCGGCCGTCGTGCTCGTCGACGATCTCGAACGCGCCGCCGACTTCAGCAACGCCTACGGTCCCGAGCACCTCGAGATCCAGACCGCCGACGACGACTCCGTGCTGGCGCGGATCACCAACGCCGGCGCGATCTTCGTCGGGCCCGACACGCCCGTGAGCCTGGGCGACTACCTCGCCGGCTCGAACCACGTGCTGCCCACCGGCGGTCAAGCGCGGTTCTCGTCGGGCCTCGGGGCGTACACGTTCCTGCGCCCGCAGCAGATCGTCCGCTACACCGCCGCGCCGCTGGCGGATGTCGCCGAGCGACTGGTCGCGCTCTCGAACGCCGAGCTGCTGCCCGCGCACGGCGAGGCCGTCGCCGCGCGCCTCGAGCGCCCGTAGGCACCGGGCCTCTCGCGATAGCCTGGTCGCATATGTTCTGTCCATTCTGTCGCCACCCCGACTCCCGAGTCGTCGACTCCCGTACCAGCGACGACGGCACGTCGATCCGCCGCCGCCGCCAGTGCCCGAACTGCGGCCGCCGCTTCTCCACGACCGAGACCGCGAGCCTCGCCGTGATCAAGCGCAACGGGGTCCTCGAGCCGTTCAGCCGCGAGAAGATCATCTCGGGTGTCCGAAAGGCCTGCCAGGGCCGTCCGGTCACCGACGGCGACCTCGCCGTCCTGGCCCAGAAGGTCGAGGAGGCCGTTCGCGCGAGCGGCGCCTCGCAGATCGACGCGAACGAGGTGGGCCTGGCGATCCTTCCTCCGCTCCGTGAGCTCGACGAGGTCGCGTACCTCCGCTTCGCCAGCGTCTACCAGGCCTTCGACTCGCTCGACGACTTCGAGGAGTCGATCCGCGTCCTCCGAGAAGACCACGCGAATCATCCGAAGGCGACGTCGGCGGCAGACAAGTGAGCCAGACCGACGCCCACGACGACGCCGGCGTGTACGGGTTCGTCTTCCGGCACTTCTTCGTACGCATGGACCCCGAGCGCGCGCATCACCTGGCGTTCGGCTTCATCAAGGCGATCCCGGGCATCCCCGTCGTGTCGACGCTCGTCCGTCGCGCCACGAAGCCCCACCGCTCGCTCCGCGTCGAGACGCTCGGCCTGACCTTCCCCTCGCCGTTCGGCGTCGCCGCCGGTTTCGACAAGGACGCCAAGGGCATAGCCGGCCTCGGAGCCCTCGGGTTCGGCCACGTCGAGGTCGGCACGATCACTGCGAAGGCGCAACCCGGCAACGACCGGCCGCGTCTGTTCCGGCTGGTCGCCGACCGTGCCGTGATCAACCGCATGGGCTTCAACAACGGCGGTGCTCTCAAGGCCGCCGGGGTCGTCGGCCGCGCCCGCCATCTCCGTCACCGCCCGGTCATCGGCGTCAACATCGGTAAGAGCCGTGTGGTCGAGGTCGACGACGCCGTCGACGACTACCTCGTCTCGACCCGCCTGCTAGCGCCGCTGGCCGACTACCTCGCCGTCAACGTCTCCTCGCCCAACACGCCCGGGCTCCGTGGCCTGCAGGAGCTGGACAAGCTCGCCCCTCTTCTCACGGCCGTCCGCGACGCCGCCGGCCGCACGCCGGTGCTCGTGAAGATCGCGCCCGACCTCGACGACGATGCCGTGCGCCGCGTCGCCGAGCTGACGGTCGAGCTCGGTCTCGGCGGGATCATCGCCACGAACACGACGCTGTCGCGCGACGGTCTGGTCAGCGACCTGAAGGTCGTCGAGAAGGCGGGGGCCGGCGGCCTGTCGGGTGCCCCGCTCAAGCAGCGGTCGCTCGACGTGCTGCGCGTGATCCGCCAGGCAGTTCCTGCGACTCTCTGCGTCATCTCGGTCGGCGGGGTCACCACTGCCGCCGACGTTCAGGAGCGCCTCGACGCCGGCGCCACGCTCGTGCAGGGCTACACGGCGTTCCTGTATCGCGGGCCACTGTGGGCACGGGAGATCAACCGTGGTCTGCGCGACCTGCGCCGCTAGGACCCCGGGCGACGCGGGGGAGCGGCTGATCGGGGAAGTGGCTAGGCCGGGGACCGGCTAGGCGGGGAACGAGCCGCGCTTGACCTGCGACTTCGGCGTGCGCATCGGGCGGATGAGCAGGGCGCGCATCGCGGCGTACCAGCGGAGTCCGCGCTCGACGTGCTCCTTGCCGTGCTTCGCCTCGAGCTTCCTGACGATGCGGTGGCCCACGAAGAAGCAGTCGATGACGGCCAGGAGCACGAAGCCCCAGATCGCGAAGAGCGCGATGCTGGCGAGGGCCGGCACCGAGCTGAGCACGATGACGATCACCATCAGGGGCAGCATGATCTCGCCGACCGAGTAGCGCGCGTCGATGTAGTCGCGGACGAACTTGCGCTGCGGGCCCTTGTCGCGGGCCGGGAGATACTTCTCTTCGCCGTTGGCGAGGCCGAGCCGGGCCTTGTTGCGCTCGATGGCGACCCGGTCGCGCTGCTCCTTGCGGGCCTCCTTGCCCACCGGCACGAGCGGGCGGCGGTTCGCGGCCTCGCGCTCCTTGCGGGTCGGAGTGGCTCGGCCCTTGCCGATGGTGATCGGCTCGTCGGACTCGGTCGACTTCTTCGTCGAGTTGTCGGGGGAGATGATGGGTGCCTTGGCCACGGGGAGATCCTTGGTTTCGTCGGAGAACCTAAGATTACCTGTCATGACTGAGACCTCCTATTCTCCTGCCCCGCTGAATCCCGAACTCTCGGCCAAGCTCCGGGAGAGCGTTCAGGGGGCTCTGCCCGCGTCGATCGCCGACCTCTCGGCCCTGGTGCGGATTCCCAGCGTCTCGTGGGACACCTTCGACCCGGAGAACGTCGTCGTGTCGTCCAAGGCGGTTGCGGCGCTGATCGAGTCGACCGGCCTCTTCGAGTCGGTGACGACCAGCCGCGCCCCGATCGAGGGCGACCAGCTCGGCCACCCCGCCGTGCTCGCGAAGCGCCCCGCGAAGAACGGCCGGCCGACGGTCCTCCTGTACGCGCACCACGACGTGCAGCCGGAGGGCGACGAGGCGCTGTGGGAGACTCTGCCGTTCGAGCCGACGGTCCGGGGCGAGCGCCTCTACGGGCGCGGGGCGTCTGACGACAAGGCCGGCGTCATGAGCCATGTCGCAGCTCTCCGCGCCATCCACGAGGTGGTCGGCGACGACCTCGACCTCGGCATCGTCGTCTTCATCGAGGGGGAGGAGGAGTTCGGGTCGCGCTCGTTCACCAACTTCCTGGCCCAGCACCACGACGAGCTCGCCGCCGACGTGATCGTCGTGGCCGACGCCGACAACTGGACCACCTCCGTGCCGGCGCTCACCGTCGGCCTGCGCGGCAACGTGACCTTCAAGCTCACCGTGTCGACGCTGGCGCACGCGTCGCACTCCGGAATGATGGGCGGCGCCGTCCCCGACGCGATGCTGGCGATGGTCCGCCTCCTGGCCTCCCTCCACGCCGAAGACGGCTCCGTCGCCGTCGAGGGCATGACCTCGCGCGAGGCCGAGTACCCGGAGTTCGACGAGGCCGAGATCCGTCAGACGACAGGCCTGCTCGAGGGCGTCTCGCTGATCGGCGACGGCCCGATCCTGAGCCGCATGTGGTCGAAGCCCACCGTCACCGTGACGGGCATCGACGCGCCGAGCGTCGCCAACGCGTCGAACACCCTCCTGCCCACGGTCTCGGTGCGCATCAGCGCCCGCGTCGCGCCGGGCCAGCCGGCCGTCGAGGCGTTCCAGGCGCTGAAGACGCATCTCGAGTCGAACGCGCCGTTCGGAGCGCACCTCGAGATCAGCGACGTCGACACCGGCAACCCGTTCCTCGTCGACACCTCCGGGTGGGGCTTCGCCGAAGGGCTCGCCGCGCTGGCCGAGGGATGGGGCGAGACGCCCGTCCAGACGGGCGCCGGCGGCTCGATCCCGTTCATCTCCGACCTGGCCGAGGTCTTCCCGGAGGCGCAGATCCTCGTCACCGGCGTCGAGGACCCCGACACACGGGCCCACAGCCCGAACGAGTCGCAGCACCTCGGCGTCTTCCACCGTTCGATCCTGAGCGAGGCGCTCCTGCTCGCGAGGCTCGACGCGCGATCCTGACCTGCTTACACTTGTGTGACAACCCCTGAACCTGGAGGCACTTTGACTGACATCGCCACCGCACCCATCGTCGCTGACGCGCCCGCGCACAAGGTCGGCCTCTCGGCCGCCGCAGCAAACAAGGTGAAGAGCCTCCTCACGCAGGAGGGCCGCGACGACCTGCGCCTTCGCGTCGCCGTCCAGCCTGGCGGCTGCTCGGGCCTCATCTACCAGCTCTACTTCGACGAGCGCCTGCTCGAGAACGACGCGACCGTCGACTTCGACGGCGTCGAGGTGGTCGTCGACAAGATGAGCGTCCCGTACCTCGAGGGCGCCTCGATCGACTTCGAGGACACCATCGAGAAGCAGGGCTTCACGATCGACAACCCCAATGCGCAGGGCAGCTGCGCCTGCGGCGACAGCTTCCACTGAGCGTTCATCCAGAGAACGGCAGGGATTCATCCAGACGGATGGAGCCCTGCCGTTTTTTCGTCTCATCATCAAGCGAACCGCGGCCGGGTGGGACGAATGCACCCCTTGCCTGCGAGTAGGCTAAGCATGTTCCTTCTCTTACTGAGAGCTCCGGCTCTGGTCGGCGGGGGAGCGTGCCCTACAGCTGAGTCATCCGAGAGGTAACAGTGCGCTCAAAACGTCGTCTACTCGCCGCCATTCCTGTGGCAGCGATCTCGATCCTGGCCCTGTCCGGCTGTACGGAGCAGCAGCTTCAGGGTTGGCTTCCCACCGAGCGCGGCACGACGAACCACGTCAACGCCACGATCGGCCTCTGGGTCACGTCCTGGATCGTCCTCCTCGGCGTCGGCGTCATCACGTGGGCCCTTATCATCTGGGCCGTCGTCGTCTACCGTCGCCGCAAGGCCGACAAGGGCCTTCCCGTCCAGCTCCGGTACAACATGCCGATCGAGATCTTCTACACGATCGTGCCGCTGTTCCTCGTGCTCGGCTTCTTCTTCTTCACGGCCCGCGACCAGGCCGACATCGAGAAGCCCACCGCCAACCCCGACGTGACCATCACGGTCTACGGCAAGCGCTGGGCCTGGGACTTCAACTACATGGACACCCAGACGAAGGCCAACAGCGTCTACTACCAGGGCATCCAGGCGCAGGAGCTCGGCGACGGAAACGTCGACGAGTCGAAGCTTCCCGTGCTCTACCTGCCCAAGGGCAAGACGGTCAAGATCATCCTCAAGTCGCGAGATGTCATCCACTCCTTCTGGGTGGTCGACTTCCTGTACAAGAAAGACATGATCCCCGGCAAGACCAACTACGAGTACTTCACGCCCGAGAAAGAGGGCACGTACACCGGCAAGTGCGCCGAGCTGTGCGGCGAGTACCACTCGCTGATGCTCTTCAACGTGAAGGTCGTCTCGCCGTCCGCCTACGAGGCGTACCTCGACACGCTCCGCAACGAGGGCAACGTCGGTGATCTGGGCGACCAGTACAACACCAACACCAACGAGCCCGACAACAAGACCCCGGTCGCCGCAGGCGCCGACAGCACCTCGAGCAAGTAAGGCGCATTCGATGAGCTCAGCCACTGCTACCCGCCCCGAGACAGGCGGCCAGTCCTCCGGTCAGAACTTCAACACGACTCGCGTCGGCCGCAAGGGCAACGTCGTCGTGCGGTGGATCACCTCCACCGACCACAAGGTTCTCGGGTACATGTACCTGATCACCTCGTTCATCTACTTCCTGATCGGCGGCGTCATGGCGCTGATCATCAGGGCGCAGCTGTTCGCCCCGGGTCTCGACATCGTCCAGACCAAGGAGCAGTACAACCAGCTGTTCACGATGCACGGCACGGTCATGCTGCTGCTGTTCGCGACGCCGCTGTTCTCGGGTTTCGCCAACGCGATCATGCCGCTCCAGATCGGCGCGCCCGACGTCGCGTTCCCGCGGCTCAACGGCTTCGCCTTCTGGCTGTACTTCTTCGGCGCGCTCGTCGTCATCGCCGGCTTCCTCACCCCGCAGGGTGCGGCCTCGTTCGGCTGGTTCGCCTACGCGCCGCTGTCCGACACGACATTCACTCCAGGTCTCGGCGGAAACCTCTGGGTCTTCGGCCTGGCGCTGACCGGCTTCTCGACGATCCTCGGTGGTGTCAACTTCATCACGACGATCATCACGATGCGCGCCCCGGGCATGACCATGTTCCGCATGCCGATCTTCGTCTGGAACACCCTCGTCACCTCGATCCTCGTGATCATGGCGTTCCCCGTCCTCGCCGCAGCCCTGTTCGGCCTCGGCTTCGACCGAGTCTTCGACGCGAACATCTTCAACCCCGCCAACGGCGGCGCCATCCTGTGGCAGCACCTGTTCTGGTTCTTCGGCCACCCCGAGGTGTACATCATCGCGCTGCCGTTCTTCGGCATCGTCTCCGAGGTGTTCCCGGTCTTCAGCCGCAAGCCCATCTTCGGCTACAAGACCCTCATCTACGCGACGCTCGCGATCGCCGCTCTGTCGGTCACGGTGTGGGCTCACCACATGTACGTCACCGGCTCTGTCCTGCTGCCGTTCTTCTCTCTGATGACGATGCTCATCGCAGTGCCCACCGGCGTGAAGATCTTCAACTGGGTCGGGACGATGTGGCGGGGCTCGATCACATTCGAGACTCCCATGCTCTGGGCCATCGGCTTCCTCATCACCTTCACCTTCGGTGGTCTCACCGGCGTGATCCTGGCCTCGCCGCCGCTCGACTTCCACGTCTCCGACTCGTACTTCGTCGTCGCGCACTTCCACTACGTGGTCTTCGGCACGGTCGTCTTCGCGATGTTCTCCGGCTTCTACTTCTGGTGGCCGAAGTGGACCGGCAAGATGCTCAACGAGCGTCTCGGAAAGATCCACTTCTGGCTGCTCTTCATCGGGTTCCACACGACGTTCCTCATCCAGCACTGGCTGGGCGTCCTGGGCATGCCGCGTCGGTACGCCACCTACCAGCCTGAAGACGGATTCGAGTGGATGAACCAGCTCTCCACGATGGGCGCCATGCTGCTCGGCGTGTCGATGCTCCCGTTCATCTACAACGTCTACATCACGGCTCGACTGGCGCCGAAGGTGCTTGTGAACGACCCTTGGGGCTATTCGCGTTCGCTCGAGTGGGCGACGTCGTGCCCGCCCCCGCGCCACAACTTCGAGTCGATCCCGCGTATCCGCTCCGAGTCCCCGGCGTTCGACCTCAACCACCCCGAGGCCGGCATCCCGGTCGGCGTGGGCCCGCTGAAAGATGCGCCTGATGCCCCCACGTACGACGCTGGCGACAACACGGTCAAGTAGAAAGACGCGTCATGAGAGCTCAATCGAACATCTTCTGGATCCTCGCGGTCTTCTTCTTCGTCGCTGATGCCGGCTACACGGTCTGGAGCCTCCTCTCGCGGGAGTTCCAGACCGTCGAGTGGACCGGAACCCTCGGTATCGGCCTCGCCGGAATCATGTCGGTCTTCCTCGGGTTCTACATGAACCGCTCGCACTTCGCGCAGAGCGGTGAGCTGCCCGAAGACCGTCTCGACGCCAACATCGACGACGGCGACCCCGAGATCGGTTTCTTCAACCCGTTCAGCTGGTGGCCGATCTTCCTTGCGGCTGGTTGCACCATCGTCTTCCTCGCCCTCGCGGTCGGCATGTGGCTCATCTTCATCGGTGCAGCTCTCACCGCCGTCGCCCTCGTCGGCTGGGTCTACGAGAACTACCGGGGCGTGTACAAGCACTGAGTGCGCTGCGCGTTCTCCTAGCGGGGCATCACCTTCGGGTGGTGCCCCGCTTTCGCGTCCCGGCCGTTCCCTCGGGCGCAGGACCGGCAAACCGCCGCCGCTCCCAGTGCCGCGGTCGCTCACCCCGCGATCGGCCGCCCCGCCCCCGATCCCCACATGACACCACTCCACATCGTGGTTTCACGTCGCGATCGTGGCGCGGCTCTGCGGATCCATGCCCGCCAAGGCAGCCCGAGTAGCTGGGCGCGCCTCCTGCGTGCCGACCCATGATCGGGACTCGGCGCCACGAATGATAGTGGCGCCGAGTCCCGATCGTGGTGCGGGGCAGGGATTGCTGGCCCACCGATGGAGGCGAGGCGGAGCACTTTCGGCCCAACATTGCGACGTGGCACCATCAAAGATGGTGGTGCCATGTCGCGATCGTGGGAAAAGGGCGGCGCGGAGGAGCGCGACGGCCACAGTGACCTGGCGGAGGCCATACGCCCCTGCGGGCCGCAAGAGGAGCCCGCCGACGAGGTACCGGCCGGACGGCGGGGGAGTCCCGCTAGGAGCGGGTGCGCCGCCGCCGGGAGTCCCGGCGGGAGCCCGGCGCTGAGGCCGGCGAAGGTCTGCCTCCTGAGTGCCCAGGCTGGCCCTACGCAGCGAATTCGCACCGCAGAGCTCTCGGATTCACGGCGACGGCGCACGACCCCGCGCACGTCGCCGGCGCACGACCCGCTCACGCCGCCACCGCACGACCCCGCTCACGCCACCACCCGGTCGCTCCGCCAACGCGAAACCCCCGCCCGCACCGAAGTGCAGACGGGGGTTGTGCGGGCGGCGGAGCGCTTAGTGGTGCGAGTCGCCGGCGTCGATGGCTCCGTGGCTGTCGTGGTGCGACGCCTCGATCTCAGCCTTGGTGACGGGGGAGATGCGGTCTTCGAAGAAGAACCCCGAGACGGCGGCCCGAACACGCTCGACGGGCGTGATGACTCCGCGCTCGTTGGGACGGACCATGAGGGGCTCGTACTCGTTGTAGCTGACCAGGGTCCAGCGCTCGTATTCGGTGAGCGGGGTGTGGACCTCGATGAACTCGCCACCGGGGAGGCGGACGATGCGGCCCGACTCGTGGCCGTGGAGAGCGATCTCGCGGTCCTTGCGCTGAAGGCCGAGGCAGACGCGCTTCGTGATCCAGAAGGCGATGAACGGGCCTACCACGGTCAAGAACTGCATGACGTGGATCACCTGATCGATCGACAGCTTGAAGTGCGTCGCCATGAGGTCGGACGAGGCTGCGGCCCACAGCGCTGCGTACAGCGTCATGAGAGCGGCACCGATGGCCGTGCGGGTCGGAGCGTTTCGCGGACGGTCGAGGATGTGGTGCTCGCGCTTGTCGCCGGTGACCCAGCCCTCGATGAAGGGATAGAAGGCGACGGTTGCGAGAAGGCCCATCAGGACGACGATCGGAACCAGGATGTTGAACGAGACGGTATAGCCGCCCCACACGACTTCCCAGTGAGGCGGCGCCAGTCGGAGCGCGCCGTCGGCGAAGCCGATGTACCAGTCGGGCTGCGTGCCCGCGGAGACCGGGGAAGGGTCGTAGGGTCCGTAGTTCCAGATCGGGTTGATCGTGAAGAGCGACGCGATCAGGACGATGACACCGAAGACGATGAAGAAGAACCCACCGGCCTTGGCCGCGAACACCGGCATCACCGGCACGCCGACGACGTTGTTGTTCGTCTTGCCGGGGCCCGAGAACTGCGTGTGCTTGTTGATGACGAGCAGCAGGAGGTGGGCGCCGAGCATCGCGATGAGGAGCGCCGGCAGCAGCATGATGTGCAGCGAGTACAGACGGCTGACGATCGCGGTTCCGGGGAACTCTCCGCCGAAGAGGAGGTACGAGATCCACACGCCCAGGACAGGGATGCCCTTCACCATGCCGTCGATGATCCGGAGACCGTTGCCCGAGAGCAGGTCGTCGGGGAGCGAGTAGCCGGTGAACCCCTCGGCCAGCGCCAGGATGAAGAGCACGAAGCCGATGAACCAGTTGATCTCGCGCGGCTTGCGGAACGCACCCGTGAAGAAGATGCGGAGCATGTGCAGGCCGATGGCAGCGATGAACAGCAGGGCCGCCCAGTGGTGGATCTGGCGGAAGAGCAGGCCACCGCGGATCTCGAACGAGATGTTCAGGGCCGACTGCATCGCCGCCGACATGTCGATGCCCTTAAGAGGCACGTACGAGCCGTTGTAGGTGACCTCGGCCATGGACGGCTGGAAGAAGAACGTCAGGAAAGTGCCCGAGAGCAGGATCACGACGAAGCTGTAGAGGGCGACCTCTCCGAGCATGAACGACCAGTGGTCGGGGAAGATCTTGCGACCCACCTCTTTGACCAGGCCGGAGACGCTCGTGCGCTCGTCGATGTAGTTGGCGGCGGCACCCATGAGCTTGCTGCCCTTAGCGGGGCGCAGCGGCATGTTGCCCTGTTCGGCGTAGCCCACTTCGTGGGTCTCTACGGGTGATTCGGTCGTGGCGCTCATGCGCGGTCACGCTCCCAGAAACTCGGGCCAACCGGCTCGTGGAAATCGCTCTGTGCCACGAGGTAGCCCTGGTCGTCGACCGTGATGGGCAGCTGCGGCAGGGGCCGTGAGGCCGGTCCGAAGATGACCTTGCAGTTCTCGGTCACGTCGAACGTGGACTGGTGGCAGGGGCAGAGCAGGTGGTGTGTCTGCTGCTCGTACAGCGCCACAGGGCAGCCGACGTGCGTGCAGATCTTGGAATAGGCAACGATTCCGTTGTACTGCCAGTCCTCGCGGCCCTCGGGCTCGTGGAGGTCCTCAGGCTTCAGGCGCATGAGGAGAACGGCAGCCTTGGCTTTCTCTTCGAGCAGATCCTCGGAGTCGAGCAGGCTTTCGGGGATGACGTGGAAAGCCGAGCCGAGGGTCACATCGGCAGCCTTGATGCGAGTGCCGGAAGGGTCGAGGGTGAGGTGCATACCCTTTTTCCAGAGTGTATGCCTCAGAACGACGTTCGGGTCGACCTTCGGGCCCAGGTCGCGGAAGATGACCACGCCGGGGAGGATGAAGGCGAACAGGGCGCCGAAGAGGCTGTTGCGGATCAGGCTGCGGCGACCGAAGCCCGACTCCTTGTTGCCGAGCTCGAAGACCTCGACGGCCTTGGCGCGGGTCGCATCCGAGCCGCGAGTGAGGTGACGCTGCTCCGTGATCTCGCGCGCGGGCATGATCGCCTTGGACCAGTGGACGGCACCGATGCCGATGGCGAGCAGGCCGAGTGCAATGCCGAGACCGAGGAACAGGTTGTTCAGGCGGATGGAGCCGGTGTCGCCGTCTTTGATCGGGAAGGCGATGTAGGCGGCCACAGCCAGGCAGCTGAAGACGATCGACGCGAAGAACAGCGTCGAGACCTGTCGGGCCGCACGCTTCTCCTCCGCCGGGTCCTTGTCGGTCATCCGGATGTGGTGCTGCGGTTCGCCCGGATTCTCGAAGGGGTCTGCAGGGATGACCGCGGTACCCGCGGAGATCTTCTGCGGCTCAGCCTTCTCGACAGCCGAGCCCGCGAGGGTCTCGTCGTCGTGATCTGCCATGGTGCTGCCTTTCGGTGAGCTCGTGACTCAAAAAATCGGTGGTACTGACTTCGGTGCTCGCGAGCCGGTCTGATCGCCGTGCCCGCGAGAGGGGATTAGTGCGAGCGGGCTGTCAGCCAGACCGTGATGGCGACGATCGCGCCGAGGCCGAAGATCCAGATGAAGAGGCCTTCGGAGACGGGACCGAGGTCGCCGAGCTGGAATCCGCCCGGCGACGGGTTCTTCTCGAGGTACTTGAGGTACGTGATGATGTCCGCTTTGTCTTGCGGGGTGATGTTCATGTCGTTGAACACGGGCATGTTCTGCGGGCCGGTCAGCATGGCCTCGTAGATGTGCTTGGACGAGACTCCCTTGAGCGAGGGAGCGAACTTGCCCTCGGTCAGCGCGCCCCCGGCGCCGGCGACGTTGTGGCACATGGCGCAGTTGATGCGGAACAGCTCGGCGCCGTTGGCGGCGTTGCCGTTCTCCTTGAGGTACTTCGACTGAGGCTCCGAAGGGCCGGTGCCCAGCGAGGCCACGTAGGCGGCCATCGCCTGGATCTGCTCGTTCGTGAACTGCACGGGCTTCTCGAGAGCCTGCGGACCGTTCGCCGCGGCGGGCATGCGCCCGGTGCCGACCTGGAAGTCCACGGCAGCCGCGCCGACGCCGATGAGGCTCGGGCCCTCGGTCGTGCCAGATCCGCTCATGTTGTGGCACGTGGCGCAGTTGGCGGCGAAAAGCTTCTGACCCTCGTTCACCTTGTCCTGCGACACGGCGGAGGTGGTGCCGCTGCCCGTCTCGGCCGTGGCGGTCGAGGTGAAGAGCGCGTACGCACCGCCGGTGGTCAGCAGGCCGACGACGATGAGCGAGACGGTGGCGAGCGGCGAGCGGCGTCCGACGCGCTTGCGGCCGGCCGTGGCGGTGGCTTTAGAGGAGGAGAACATTCTGCTGTGGGAATCCAATGCCTATTTGAGACGATGCTTATTTCAAGATGTAGACGACGAGAAACAGGCCGATCCACACGACGTCGACGAAGTGCCAGTAGTACGAGATGACGATGGCGCTGGTGGCCTCTCGGTGGCTGAAGTTCTTGACCGCATAGGCGCGGCCGATGATGAACAGGAAGCAGAGGAGACCGCCCGTGACGTGCGCGGCGTGGAAGCCGGTCGTCAGGTAGAAGGCCGAGCCGTAGGCGCTCGACTGGAGCGTCACGTGCTCGGCGATCAGGTTCGTGTACTCGTAGGTCTGCAGGGAGACGAAGACGGCGCCCATGGCGTACGAGAGGAAGAACCATTCGACCAGGCCCCACTTCGACACCTGGAAGAGCTTGCCCGTGCGCTTGCCCTGCAGACGTTCAGCGGCGAAGACGCCGAACTGGCAGGTGACGCTGGAGAGAACCAGGGTGATGGTGTTGAAGGCCGCGAACGGGACGTCGAGCTTGGCGCTCTGCGACGCCCAGAGCTCGGGTGACGTGCTGCGAAGGGTGAAGTAGATCGCGAACAGGCCCGCGAAGAACATCACCTCGCTTCCGAGCCACACGATGGTTCCGACAGCGGCAGTGCTGGGCCGGTTGACAACCGGTCCGCCTGAAGGTCTCGAGAGAGAGGTACTTGTCACAAGATTCATTATGGCCGATAAAGCCCCGAGAATTTCGCCGCAAGACCCTGCCAGTCTTGATGGCGAGATATCTGAAAGAAGGCGCTTAGTAGGCTGAGAGTCATGACAAGCGATCTCTCCTGGCCCCGCATCATCGACTTGCTCCTGGACGGCGAGGACCTCTCGATCGCCGACGCCACCTGGGCGATGGAGCGCGTGATGGTGGGCGAGGCGACCGGCTCGCAGCTGGCTGCCTTCCTGATCGCTCTGCGGGCCAAGGGCGAGACGGTCGATGAGATCGTGGGGTTCCGCGACGCGATCCTGGCCCATGCCGTGCCGCTCCCGGTCGACTCCATGGCGGTCGACATCGTCGGCACCGGGGGAGACCGGTTCGGCACGGTGAACGTCTCGACGATGGCGTCGATCGTGGTCGCGGCCTCGGGCGTGCCGGTCATCAAGCACGGCAATCGCGCCGCCAGCTCGTCGTCGGGGTCGTCCGACGTGCTCAGTGCGCTCGGTGTCGATCTCACCCGCGATCCCTCCCGGGTGGCCGAGGTGCTGCGGGAGGTGGGCATCACCTTCGCCTACGCGGCAGCCTTCCACCCCGGCTTCAAGCACGCCGGCCCGACGCGCAGCGAGATCGGCGTCCCGACGGTGTTCAACTTCCTCGGTCCGCTCACGAACCCCGCGCGTCCTGAGGCCAGCGCCGTCGGCGTGGCCAACGCCTCGAAGGTCGCGCTGATCGTCGGCGTGTTCCAGACCAGGGGAGCGACGGCACTGGTGTTCCGCGGCGACGACGGCCTCGACGAGCTCACCACGACGGGCCACAGCCACATCTGGGAGGTGTCGGGCGGCCAGGTGACCGAGCACGACCTCGATCCGGTCGAGCTGGGCATCCCGCGCGCGTCGATCGACGACCTGCTCGGCAAGGACCCCGAGCACAACGCCGGCGTGGCCCGTCGCACGCTCGGCGGGGAGACCGGCCCGGTCCGCGACATCGTCCTGCTGAACGCGGCTGCGGGCCTGGTGTCGTTCCGTCTCGCGCAGGATCCCGCCCAGCGTGAGCGCCCGATCGTCCATCGCTTCCGCGAGCAGCTCGAGGTGGCCGCGCGCTCCATCGACTCCGGGGCCGCGACTGCGAAGCTCGACGAGTGGGTCGCCGCAACCCGCTCCTGACTCCGAGCACGACACGAGGGCCGCAGGAACTTCCTGCGGCCCTCTCTGTCATTCGTCTGCCCGACGGTGAATCAGTTCACGTCTTCGTCGACCCAGTCGAACGTGCGCGTCACGGCCTTCTTCCAGAGGCGGAGCGTGCGGTCGCGCTCCGCGTCGTCGAGGTTGGGCGTCCAGCGCTTCGACTCCTGCCAGTTGGCGCGGAGATCGTCGAGGTTCTCCCAGAAGCCGACGGCGAGACCGGCTGCGTAGGCTGCGCCGAGCGCAGTGGTCTCGGCGACGACCGGGCGGACGACCGGCACGTTGAGGATGTCGGCCTGGAACTGCATGAGCGCGTCGTTGGCGGTCATGCCGCCGTCGACCTTGAGCTCGGTCAGGTCGACGCCCGAGTCGGCGTTGACGGCGTCGAGCACCTCGCGCGTCTGGAAGGCGGTGGCCTCCAGGGCGGCGCGGGCGATGTGGCCCTTGTTCACGTAGCGGGTCATGCCGACGAGCGCGCCGCGGGCATCCGAGCGCCAGTACGGCGCGAACAGTCCCGAGAACGCGGGCACGAAGTACACGCCGCCGTTGTCCTCCACCGTGGTGGCGAGCGTCTCGACCTCGGGGGCCGAGTTGATGATGCCGAGGTTGTCGCGCAGCCACTGGATCAGCGAGCCGGTGACGGCGATGGAGCCCTCGAGCGCGTAGTGCGTCGGACCGTCGCCCAGCTTGTAGCCGATGGTCGTGAGCAGGCCGTTCTCGCTCTTGACCTTCTCCTCGCCCGTGTTGAAGATGAGGAAGTTTCCGGTGCCGTAGGTGTTCTTCGACTCGCCCTTGTCGAACGCGGCCTGGCCGAAGGTGGCGGCCTGCTGGTCGCCGAGGATGCCGGCGATCGGCACCTCGCGCACCAGCGACGACGAGGACGCGTAGCCGTAGACCTCGGACGACGACTTGACCTCGGGGAGCATCGACTTCGGCACGCCGAAGACGTCGAGGATGTCCTGACGCCACTCGAGGGTCTCGAGGTCGAGGAAGAGCGTGCGTGAGGCGTTGGTGACGTCGGTCACGTGGACGCCGCCGTCGACGCCGCCGGTCAGGTTCCAGAGGACCCAGGTGTCGGTGGTGCCGAAGATCAGGTCGCCCGCCTCGGCCTTCTCGCGTGCGCCTTCGACGTTCTCGAGGATCCAGACGATCTTGGTTCCGGCGAAGTAGGTGCTGAGGGGGAGCCCGACGATGTCCTTGAAGCGCTCGACGCCGCCGTCGGCCGCAAAGCGGTCGACGATCTCCTGCGTCCGGGTGTCCTGCCACACGATGGCGTTGTAGACGGGCTCGCCGGTGTTCTTGTCCCAGACGACGGCGGTCTCGCGCTGGTTGGTGATGCCGATCGCCTTGAGGTTGTGGCGCGTGATGTTGGCGCGGGAGAGCGCCTGGCCGATGACCTCGCGCGTGTTCTCCCAGATCTCCTTGGGGTTGTGCTCGACCCAGCCGGCGCGGGGGAAGATCTGCTCGTGCTCGAGCTGCCCGGTCGACACGATGCCGCCCGAGTGGTCGAAGACGATGGCACGGCTGGAGGTGGTGCCCTGGTCGATTGCGAGGATGTAGTCGTCGCTCACGGTGTGAACTCCTTCGTTGATAGTTCAGATCGGTACGGGGTGGTGAGTTCATGCGGAGGCCCGGGCGACGGGAGTCGTCCGGGCCTCGGGGCCTCTAGGAGGCGAGGGGGAGGAGCGCGAACGACAGGAGCGCTGCGAGCGCGCCGCCGACGAGCGGACCGAGGACCGGCACCCAGGCGTAGCCCCAGTCGCTCGAGCCCTTGCCCTTGATCGGGAGGAAGGCGTGCGCGATGCGCGGGCCGAGGTCACGGGCCGGGTTGATGGCGTAGCCGGTCGGGCCACCGAGGGAGGCGCCGATGCCGACGACCAGGAAGGCCACCGGGAAGGGGCCGAGCTCGGCAGGAGCCTTGCCGTTGCCGATCGCGATGATCACGAAGACGAGGACGAACGTGGCGATGACCTCGGTCACGAAGTTCCACGCGTAGCTGCGGATCGCAGGGCCGGTAGAGAACACGCCGAGCTTGGCGGCCGGCTCCGGCTCTTCGTCGAAGTGGTTCTTGTACGCCAGGTAGACCAGCACGGCGCCGATGATGGCGCCGATCATCTGGGCGAGCACGTACACGAGGAACTGGACGAACGTGATGTTCCCCAGGATCAGCTGCGCGATGCTCACTGCGGGGTTGAGGTGGGCGCCCGACTTGTACGACACCAGGATTCCGGCCATGACCGCGAGGCCCCAACCGAAGTTGACCATCAGCGTGCCGCCGTTGAAGCCCTTGCTCTTGACGAGCGCCACGTTGGCGACCACGCCGCCACCGAGAAGGAGAAGCATCGCCGTGCCCACCGTCTCGGAGAGAAAAATAGTTCCCAGATCCACTTCGACCGTCCTTAGCCGTGAAAGCAGAGTTCCCCTGCTGGGTACTCCGCGATGAGCAATTGCCATCACCCTAGACCCGGCGCACAGGTTTGCGATACCAACACGGTCGGACTTTGTTCTGTGTCTGGCTGTGTCCGTTACCGGAGCGGTACGGTAAGCGCATCAGCCGATTGGGAGGCCTTCGATGAAGAAGCTCATCAATGATCCGAAGAACGTCGTCGACGAGTCCGTGGAGGGGTTTGGGCTCGCCCATCCCGACATCGTGAGCGTCACGCCCGACCCGCTCTTCGTGGCTCGGGCCTCGGGGGCGGTGAGCGGCAAGGTGGCGATCGTCTCCGGAGGCGGCTCGGGCCACGAACCGCTCCATGCGGGCTTCGTGGGCGTGGGCATGCTGTCGGCCGCAGTTCCCGGGCCCGTGTTCACCTCGCCCACCCCCGACCCGATCGTGGCCGCGACGCTCGCCGTGGACGGCGGGGCAGGCGTGCTCCACATCGTGAAGAACTACACGGGCGACGTGCTGAACTTCGAGACCGCGGCCGACCTCGCGGACGCCGAGGGCGTGCGGGTCGCCTCGGTCGTCGTCGACGACGACGTCGCGGTGAAGGACAGCCTCTTCACGGCCGGGCGGCGCGGCGTCGCCGGCACCGTGTTCGTCGAGAAGGTCGCAGGCGCGGCGGCCGAGCGCGGCGACGACCTCGATGCCGTCGTCGCCATCGCCACGAAGGCCAACTCCGTCGTGCGCACCATGGGCGTCGCCCTCGCCGCGGGCATCGTGCCGCACGCCGGCGAGCCGAGCTTCGTGCTCGCCGACGACGAGATCGAGATCGGCATCGGAATCCACGGCGAGCCCGGACGCGAGCGGATCCCGCTCGAGCCGGCCGACGCGATCGTGGATCGCATGCTCGCGCCGATCCTGGAGGACCTCCCGTTCGCGTCCGGCGACAGGGTGCTCCTCTTCGTCAACGGGATGGGCGGCACGCCGCTCGTCGAGCAGTACATCGTCTACCGGCACGCTGCGAAGGTGCTCGCCGAGAAGGGCATCGAGGTCGCGCGTACGCTGGTGGGCAACTTCGCTACGAGCCTCGAGATGCAGGGCGTGTCGATCACCGTCGCGAAGCTGGACGACGAGCTGACCGAGCTGTGGGACGCCCCCGTCGAGACCGTCGCCCTCCGCTGGGGCCGTTGAGCCCCCGCCCCACCTCCTCTCGAAAGGATTGCCATGAGCCTCGGCCTCTCCTGGGTCACTGCCTGGGTCGCAGACACCGTCAAGGTCGTCTCGGACAACCGGCTCCACCTGATCGACCTCGACCGCGAGATCGGCGACGGCGACCACGGCGAGAACCTCGACCGCGGCTTCACTGCCGTCAAGGCGAAGTTCGAGAGCCTCCCGTCCGACTCGACGCCGGGCGAGGCGCTCAAGCTGGTTGCGACGACGCTGATCTCCACGGTCGGCGGAGCCTCCGGTCCGCTGCTCGGAACCGCGTACCTAAAAGGCTCGCAGGCGATCGGAGACCAGGCGGAGCTCGATTCCGACGCGGTCGTCGCCTTCCTGACGGCGGCGCGCGACGGCGTCGTGCTGCGCGGCAAGGCGGAGGTGGGCGACAAGACGATGATCGACGCGTGGACCCCGGCCGTCGACGCCGCCACCGCTGCCGCCGCCGACGGGAAGTCGCCGAGCGAGGTGCTGCGCGCCGCGTCCGACGCCGCCGCCGCGGGCGCCGTGTCGACCGAGCCGCTCGTGGCGCGCAAGGGCCGTGCGAGCTACCTGGGCGAGCGAGCCGTCGGCCACCGTGACCCGGGCGCCGAGTCGTCCTCTCTCATCATCGCCGCCGCGGCCGACGCGGCCGCCTCTCAGGAAGGCTGACCCCATGGCAGCACCAGTCGGAATCGTCGTCGTGTCGCACAGCTCGAAGATCGCCGAGGGCACGGTCGAGCTGGCCGCGCAGATGGCGCCCAGCATCACGATCGTGGCCGCGGGCGGCACGGACGAGGGCGGCATCGGCACCAGCTTCGACCGCATCTCGCAGGGGCTGACCCGGGCGCAGGGCGGATCGGGTGTCGTGATCCTGTGCGATCTCGGGTCCGCGATCCTGACCGCCGAGACTGTCGTCGACTTCCTGGACGACGCCGAGAAGGCGCTCGTCGTGATCGCCGACGCGCCCGTCGTCGAGGGCACGGTCGCCGCAGCCGTATCGGCCGAGACCGGTGGGTCGCTCGCCGACGTCGCGGCCGCGGCCCGGACGGCTACGGGGGTCGCCGACGCCCACGCCGACGAGCGCGACCTCAGCCGAGCCGAGGTGGCCGGCGCCGTCGAGCGATCGACGACGCTGATCAACCCGTCGGGCCTGCACGCGCGCCCCGCGGCCGAGTTCGTGAAGCACGCCGGAGCCTTCTCGTCGAGCATCCAGATCAACGGCGTCGATGCCAAGAGCCTGCTGCGCATCATGGGCCTCGGCCTGCCGCAGGGCTCGACCGTCTCGATCGTCGCGACGGGTGACGACGCGGTGGCGGCCGTCGATGCGCTCGTCCAGCTCGTCGACTCGGGCTTCGGCGAGGTCTGAGCTTCGGAGCGGGCTAGACCGCCTCGACGTACAGCCACCGGTTCTTCTGGCGCAGGAACGTCGACCGCTCTCGGAGCACGTGAGCGCCGTCGTCGCCTCTGAACCGCGCCTCGAACTCCACTGTCCCTTCGGTGTCGAGCATTCCGCCGCGCACCACGTCGAGGATGTCGAGCCGGAACCACCGGTCGGCCGGGTCGAGCTCGAGGCTCGCCGGCCGTGTCGACGGATGCCAGGTGGCGAGCAGGTAGGCGGCGTCGCCGACCGCAAAGGCCGAGTAGCGCGACCGCATCAGACGCTCGGCCGTCGGTGCCGACTCTCGGCCGCGGTGGAACGGCCCGCAGCAGGCCCCGTAGGTCTCACCGCTCAGGCAGGGGCACCGGTCGGTGTCGGGCTTCGGCGCGCCCTCGCTCGTGGCGGGTCCGTCTGTCGTCATGGGGTCCTTGCTGGGCGGCGGGCGCCTCGGCGGTCGTAGGGTTGGGCTATGCGAGTGGTAACCCTAATAGTCGCCGTCCTGGCGAGTCTCTTCGCGCTGTACCAGCACCGGAGCGAGGCGAAGACCGAGAAGGCCGAGGCCAAGGAGCACGCCGCGCGTGAGGCCGGGTATCCGAAGGGCCGCAAGGTCGCCGTGCCCAAGAAGCCGAAGATCACGCGCGGCTGACCCGCGTCGCCCGGTCGGGTCGGGGGCGAGGTTCGCACTAGGATTTTCGTCATGTCCAAAGTACTGAGCAGTCTCCCCGTCGGCGAGCGCGTCGGCATCGCGTTCTCCGGTGGCCTCGACACCTCCTGCGCCGTCGCGTGGATGCGCGAGAAGGGCGCTGTTCCGTGCACGTACACGGCCGACATCGGCCAGTACGACGAGCCCGACATCGACGTGGTGCCGGAGCGCGCGAAGGAGTACGGCGCCGAGATCGCGCGCCTCGTCGACGCCAAGAGCGCCCTCGTCGAAGAGGGCCTGGTCGCCCTCCAGTGCGGCGCCTTCCACATCCGCTCCGGCGGCAAGACGTACTTCAACACGACGCCGCTCGGCCGCGCGGTGACCGGCACGATGCTGGTCCGCGCCATGAAAGAGGACGGCGTCGACATCTGGGGCGACGGCTCCACCTACAAGGGCAACGACATCGAGCGGTTCTACCGCTACGGCCTCATGGCCAACCCGCGCCTGCGCGTCTACAAGCCGTGGCTCGACTCCGACTTCGTGAACGAGCTCGGCGGCCGCACCGAGATGAGCGAGTGGCTCGTCGCCCGCGGCTTCCCGTACCGCGACTCGACCGAGAAGGCGTACTCGACCGACGCCAACATCTGGGGTGCCACGCACGAGGCGAAGAGCCTCGAGGAGCTCAGCCACGGCCTCGACATCGTCGAGCCGATCATGGGCGTCGCCGCCTGGCGCGACGACGTCGAGGTGGCGACCGAAGAGGTGAGCGTCCGCTTCGAGGCCGGCCGCCCGGTCGCGATCAACGGCGTGGAGTTCGCCGACTCCGTCGCCCTGGTGCTCGAGGCGAACGCCATCGGCGGCCGTCACGGCCTGGGCGCGTCCGACCAGATCGAGAACCGCATCATCGAGGCGAAGAGCCGCGGCATCTACGAGGCACCCGGCATGGCTCTGCTGCACCTCGCCTACGAGCGCCTGCTCAACGCGATCCACAACGAAGACACCGTGGCGAACTACCACAACGAGGGCCGCAAGCTCGGCCGCCTCATGTACGAGGGCCGCTGGCTCGACCCGCAGTCGCTCATGCTGCGCGAGTCGCTCGTGCGCTGGGTCGGCTCGGCCATCACCGGCGAGGTCACGGTCCGCCTCCGCCGCGGCGACGACTACACGATCCTCGACACCACCGGCCCCGGTCTCAGCTACCACCCCGAGAAGCTCTCGATGGAGCGCGTCGGCGACTCGGCCTTCGGCCCGGACGACCGCATCGGCCAGCTCACGATGCGCAACCTCGACATCGCCGACTCGCGCTCGCGCCTCGAGCAGTACGCCCTGTCGGGCCTGATCGGCGGAGCCACGGCCGACCTCGTCGGGTCGCTCGAGGCAGGGGAGGGCGAGCTCATCCTCGGCGCCTCCGAGCCCGTCGACGCGGCCACGGACGCCCAGGGGCGCGCCACCGACGCCGCCAGCGAGTCCGCGGCGTTCGACTCGGGCACCGACTAGGCGCAGCGGCAGCACCGGCGACGGCCGGGTCACCTGCGGGTGGCCCGGCCGTCGTGCTGTGCGCGGACGATCGTGGGCCGGGCGGGGGAGGGGCGGCGGGGGCAGGCACGTGCGGCGGCGCGGGGCCGTGGGTAGGGTGGCACGCAGTTCCTGCGCCCGAGGAGGACGCCATGCCGCTTGACGCCGACGATCTCGACCCGCATGTCTGGGGTGCCGATGTCGCGCGCTCGTACGACCGCTCGTCGGCGGGGATGTTCGCGCCGGAGGTCGTGGGGCCGACGGTGGAGTTCCTGCGCGGGATCGCGGCGGACGGGCCGGCACTGGAGTTCGCCATCGGCACCGGGCGCATCGGACTTGCGCTGGCCGAGACGGGTGTCGCGGTGTCGGGCATCGAGTTCTCCGAGGCGATGGCCGCCGAGCTGGCGGCGAAGCCCGGGGGAGAGGCGCTGCCGGTCGTCGTCGGCGACATGGCATCGACCCGGGTCCCCGGCGAGTTCGCCCTCGTGTATCTGGTATACAACACGATCACGAACCTGCTGACGCAGGAGCAGCAGGTCGCGTGCTTCGAGAACGCCGCGGCACACCTGCGACCCCGCGGCGCATTCGTCATCGAGACGTTCGTGCCGCGATTGCGACAGCTGGTTCCGGGGGAGAGGTACCAGCCGTTCGAGGTGACCGACACTCACCTCGGCTTCGACGAGATCGACACCGTGACGCAGCTGCTCGTGTCGCATCACTACGATTTCGCCGATGGTGCCGCGACGACGTTCTCGTCGCCGCACCGCTACGTCTGGCCGTCGGAGCTCGACCTGATGGCGATGCACGCCGGCCTGCGATTGGATCAGCGCTGGGCCGACTGGACGCGTGCGCCGTTCATGGCCGACAGTGCGGGTCACGTGTCGGTGTGGCGCAAGGTCGCTTAGGGCGTGCGCAACGGGGCAACTCCGGTCCGGAATTCGCATTACTTGACATAATGTGCATTATCAGCGCATCGAAGGACCTCACAGCGCAGGATGGGGCACGGCCGTCGCCGTGCCGCCGCGCCGGGCCCGCCACGCACCCCACGCCACCAGCGCCGCGGCCATCGCCGTGAGGCTCAGCCCGCCGACCATCACGGCGTCGCGGAACTCCGCCGTCTGGGCCGCCGACCAGTGCGCCGTCGCGATGCTGCCGGTGAACAGTGCCGCCAGGATCGTTCCGGTGACGGCGACGCCCACGCCGGTGGCGACCTCGGAGGCCGTGTCGACGAGGGCTGCGCCGATCGACGTGCGGTTCTCGGGAAGGCCGCGCATGACGTTGGTTCCGGCGACGACGCCGTTGATCCGGATGCCCGCGGCCACCAGGACGAGCGCTGTGGCGACCCACGGGTAGCCGAGGGTCCCGAGCACGCCGTAGACGGCGAGGCCGAGGATGACGCAGACGGAGCTCAGCCAGGCGGCGCGGTCCATTCCGATGCGCTTCACCAGCGGGCCGACGAACGGCCCGCCGGCGAGCAGGACCACCACCTGCGGCAGCAGGCCGACAGCTGCCAGCGCCGGCGGCCAGCCCCAGTCGAGCTGCAGCTGCAAGGTGACGAGGTAGCCGAGGCCGGCGGTCGCGAGCCCGGTGGCGGCCTTGTAGGCGAGGCCGGACGACACCAGCGGCCGGGCCACGAGCGCCAAGTCGAGCAGCGGGTGCTGAGCAGTCCGCATGCGGCGGACGAAGAGCGCTGCTCCCCCGGCGGCCGCGACGGCTGATGCCCAGGCCGCCCAGGAGCTCGCGCCGAAGTCGACGAAGAGCGTCGGGGTGACCAGCGCGAGGACGATCGTCACCGTGCCCAGCACGGCGCCGGCGACATCGATGGGGTCGCGATGCAGCTCCCCCGGCTCGTCGACGGCGATGCCGCCGCGGATTCCGATCCAGGCGAGGACGGCGATCGGCACATTGGCCAGCAGCAGCACCTGCCACGGTGCGATGGCGATGACGAGACCGCCGACCGTCGGGCCGAGGGCCAGGCCGACGAGGCCGACCGTCGTGATGAGGCTCATCGCCCGCACGCGCAGGTCGTCGCCTGCGAAGAGGCGGAACGCCAGGGCGATCGAGCCCGGCGTCGTCATGGCCGCGGCCACGCCCATGAGCAGGCGGACGGCGATCAGCTGCTCGGCGCTGGTGACGAACGCGGTCGCGAGGCTGGCCACGGCGAGCAGCGTCAGGCCGATGAGCATCATCCGGCGGCGACCGAAGCGGTCCGACAGGCTGCCGAAAGCGAGCATGAGGCCGCCGAAGACCACCGAGTACGAGCCGGTCACCCACTGGAGCGCCGTCGTCGACGCCTGCAGGTCGCGGCCGATGGTCGGCAGAGCCACGTTCAGCACGGAGTTGTCGAGCATCTCGAACAGGAAGACCGCCGACAGGCCCGCGAGGGCGAGCCAGGCGGCTCGGAGAGTGGCGGGCTGCGTGCGCGCAGACGGAAGAATGGTGATGGACATGCCGTTAGGTTATGTCACTAAATTAAGTCACACAAGACTCAGTCGGTGGAGAAAGCGAGCGACATGCCCAGAACGAGCGAGCGCGGCGGGCCCCAGACGCGCGCCCGGATCCTCGAAGCCGCCAACCGCCTCTTCATCGAGCGCGGCTTCGACTCTGTGACGGTGGCTCAGGTCGCGAAGGACGCGGGCGTGTCGAGCGTGACCGTCTTCAACCACTTCCCGACGAAGGAGGATCTCTTCCTCGACCGCTCGGGTGACGTCGAGGCCCTGCTCCGGTCGGCCGCGCGTGAGCCGGGCGATGTCGTCGAGTCGCTGCACCGAGCCATGGTCGGCCTCGCCGACGAGGAGCACGCCTTCTCGGGGTTGAGCGAACGGTCGGTCGAGTTCCTGCGCACCGTCGTCGGCTCCCCCGCGCTGATAGCGCGGGCCCGGGGCATCGCCGCCGGCCTCCAGCGCGTGCTCGCCGACGAGCTCGGGCCGGACGGGCGGATACTGGCCGTGTTCTTCGTCAACGGCTACGCCGCGGTGTTCGTCGAGACTGCCGCGGGGCTGCTCGCCGGCGCAGAGCCCGACGCGCTGGCGGCTGGCCACCGCGCCCGGCTCGAGGCGCTCTTCGAGGCGCTGCGACACGGTGTCGGCGACGGGAGATGACGCCCGACGCGACCTGGCAGGGCCGACTCCCCTTCGGCGGACGCTAGCGTAAGACCCATGTGGACATCCCTCGACCGTCGGCCCTTCGCGGTCGACGTCATCGTGGGCGTCGTCGCGTTCGGGTTCTTCGGGTGCCTGGACGTGTTCCGCACGGGCTGGATCACGCTTCCCGTCGACGCGCTGTTCGCACTGGCGCTCGTCTTCCGGCGCCGCTCCCCCGGCACGGCCCTCGGCATCTCCTGGCTCGGGGCGCTCGTGCAGCTGCTGGTCCTGCCCTCCTTCATCAACGGCAATGTCATGCTCGCCGTCGTCATCTTCGCGACGAGCCTGTCCGAGTCGCGTCTGGTCCGCCGTCTCGGCCTGGCGTCGAGCCTGGCCGGCGGCGTGGTCGCCAGCGTGAAGCTCGTCCTGATCACGGGGCTCTTCCTCCCCCACGGGCAGCACGCGTCGCAGCTCGCGGTGTCGCGGGTCATCTACTTCGTCGGCGTGGCCGGGGTCATCGCCGCCGCGCTCTCGCTGTTCTGGCTGCTCGGGACGATCACGGGCACGCGGCGGGCCCTCATCGCCGCGCGCCTCGAGCGCCTCGAGGGCGACCAGGAGTTGCTCCGGGCCGAGCTCCGAGTCGCCCAGGAGACCGAGCGCACGCGCCTGTCGCGCGAGATGCACGACGTGATCGGGCACTCGCTCGCGGTGATCATCGCGCAGTCCGACGGAGCCCGGTACGCCGTGGCGAAGAACCCGCAGGCCGCGACCGACGCGCTCGGCGTCATCAACCAGTCGGCCCGATCGGCCCTCGACGACGTCAGCGACCTGTTGAACGTGCTCTCGGGCGGCGACGGCCACGAGGGCTCGCTCGGCATCGCCGACCTCGAGGGGCTCGTCGCCAACCTCCGCTCGTCGGGGCTGGTCGTCGAGGTCGCCGAGACCGGCCACCGTCTGCAGCTCTCGACGGCGGGCGACCTCGCGCTCTACCGCGTCGTGCAGGAGGCCCTGACCAATGCGCTCAAGCACGGCGGCCCCGGCACCCGCGTCGATGTCGCCATCTCGTGGACCGTCGACGGCGTCGGAGTGACCACGCACACCACCGAAGACGGCGGCCCCGGTCTCATCGCCGAGGCCGACCGGCCTCGTCTGGGCGGCTACGGCCTCGCGGGCATGGTGGAGCGCGTCCGCCTCGTCGGAGGCACCGTCGAGAGCGGCCCGCGCGTCGACGGCGTCACCGGCTTCGGAGTCGCCGCTCGAATTCCCCACCACCCAGGAGCTCCCGAGTGACCGAGATCCGCATCGGCCTCGCCGACGACCAGCCCCTGTTCCGCGCCGGGATCCGCATGATCCTCGACTCGCAGGACGACTTCGCCGTCGCGTGGGAGGCGTCCGACGGCGGCGAGGCGGTCGAGAGAGCGGCCTCCGAGCCGGTCGACCTGATCCTGATGGACATCGAGATGCCCGTGACGGACGGCGTCGAGGCGACCGCGCGCATCCTGGCCGCTGACGGGCCGGCCCCCAAGGTCGTCGTGCTCACGACGTTCGAGCTCAACGACAAGACGTTCAAGGCGATTCAGGCGGGTGCCTCGGGCTTCCTGCTCAAGAACGCCGACCCCGAGTTCCTGCTCGCTTCGCTTCGCACGATCCACTCGGGCTCGGCCGTCGTCGCGCCCTCGGTGATGACCGGGCTCGTCGAGCGGTTCGCTCGCCGCCCGACGACGGCCGGGACCGATGCGCTCTCGGAGCTCACCGCCCGGGAGCGGGAGATCTTCTCCCTGCTGGCGGCGGGCCTCAGCAACAACGAGATCGCCGACGACCGCCACCTCAGCGATGCGACGGTGAAGTCGCACGTGAGCAGGATCCTCGGCAAGCTCGATCTGCGCGATCGCGTCCAGCTGGTGATCTTCGCCTACGAGAACGGCCTCGTTCGGAGCTAGGCGACCTCGGCCTGGCGGACCGGGCCGGTGGCGGGGTGCGCGTCGTGGGCCGAGATGTCGTGCGTGGCGGCCTCATGTGCCGCAGTCTCGCTCTCCACGATGTCGTCGAGCGTCGGCTCGGACGTGCCGACGTTCTTGTAGACGATGCGCGACTGGTAGAGGTAGCGCAGGGTGAAGCCGATCGCGATCAGGCCGGCCTGCACGAGCACGCTGTGCAGCGAGGTCGTCTCGACGATGAGCCAGAGCAGGAACGTGCGGACCGCCGACTCCGTGCCGTTGAAGGCGAAGGTGTGCCACCAGCGCTTCCACACGGTGCGGGCGCCGGCCTTGAGGTCGTTGAAGATGAAGCGCTCCTGCAGCAGGAAGTTGCCGATGATCGTCGCGACTGCGGCGATGCAGGCGGCGGCGAGGTAGCCGACGCCGAACTGCTGCAGGCCGTAGAGGATGGCGAGGTTCGCGACGGCGCCGAGGGCTCCGATGGCGGCGAAGCCGGAGATCCGGCCGAACTTCAGGTCGAACAGCTGGCGGCCGAGGGCGATTCCCTGCTTCATGTCGGCCTTGGATGTTCCCGCGAGCCGCGCTTCGAAAACGAGGGGCACCTCGGCGACCGACAGCGACTGGCGAGCGAGGATCTCGAGCAGGATCTTGAAGCCGCGGGCGTGGAGGCCGTCGACCTCGATCGAGCCGCGGCGGAGGCCGAAGAAGCCCGACATCGGGTCGCTCGTACCATGCAGGCGGCTCGGGAAGAGCGCCTTGGTGACCTTGATCGACGTCTGCGAGACGAGACGGCGCACGCCGCCCGACAGGCCGTCGCTCGATCCGCCGTCGACGTGGCGCGAGGCGACGACGACGTCGGCTCCCGTGGCGTCGCCCTTGGCGAGGATCGCGGGGAGGGTCTCGGGGCGGTGCTGCAGGTCGCCGTCCATGACGATCGACCAGCGGCTCGTCGTCGAGCGGAGGCCCTCGATCACGGCACCGGAGAGTCCGCCGACCGGGTTGTCGCGGTGCAGCAGGCGCACCGGGAGCACGTGCCTCGACGCGACCTCGCGGACCACGTCGGGCGTGTTGTCGTTCGAGTCGTCGACGAACAGGATCTCGGCGTCGATGCCCTCGACGGCTTTCTCGACGCGGCGCACGAGCTCGGCGACGTTCGGGGCTTCGTTGAAGGTGGGGACGATGACGGTGAGGTCCATGGCTCGAGCCTACGAAGGGCGCCTCGCCCGCCGATACGGCCGAACGGCCCAACCTCGTCTCATCACATGTGTTGAGACGAGGCCCTGCCGGCCCAGTGCCGGCTGGTCGAGTGCCTGCCGGTCGAGTGCTTACCGGTTTAGTGCGCGCCGGATGATGCCGGGCAGATTGAGAGGCTCGAACGGCTCGGTGGTCGTGGTGAGCTCGTCGATGCTCCACCAGCGCGACTCGACGATGTCGACCTTCTCGTCGTCGGTCCAGTCGTCCGAGACCACCTCGAAGTGCGGCAGGCGCACGACGTAGAACTCGGCGTGGCCGTGCGTGTGGTCGGCGGCATCCCACTCGACCTCGAAGTCGGAGGTGAAGACGACCTCGCCGGGATCCGAGATGACCTGGCCGGTCTCTTCGTGGAGCTCCCGGATCGCGGCGTCGCGGTGCGACTCCCCCGGGTCGACCCCGCCGCCGGGCGTGATCCAGCGCGAGACGCCCGAGGTGTCGGGCGACCTGGTGTCCATCAGCAGCACGCGGTCTGCCTCGTCGAGCACGATGAGCCGCGACGTGAGACGCAGGATGCGGCGCGAGCGGCCGGCGTCGCCGGCAGGGGTGGGGGTGGCCACGGCGCCGACGCTCAGACCGCGGCGAAGTCGGAGACGTCTCCGACCAGCCGGGTGTTGTCGGAGGGGACCTCGTCGAGCGCGGCCGCGGCCACCTCGGCGGCGAACTCGGCGACGTTGTAGAGCTTGCCGGCCGACTCGCGGCGCGACGAGATGGCGCCGGGGTTGGAGCGCTCGAGCAGCGTCGCCGTGATCGTGCCCTCGATCATGTCGCCCGACACGACGGTGAAGCCGATGCCCCTCTCGGCGAGCATCGGGATCAGCTCGCGGAGGGCGTCCTCGCCGGCGCGCTTGCTCAGCGCCACGGGGAGGTACTCGGGCATGGTCTCCGTGGTGCGGATGAAGTGCGCCTGGTGGCTGGTGACGAAGACGACGCGCGAGCCCTCGGCCATGAGCGGCAGCGCCTTCGTGAGCACGTCGACCTGCGCATCGCGGTTGAGCTGGAGCGCGTAGTCCGCCGCCATGCCCGACTCCATGCCGCCCGACGCGTTGAGCACGAGAACGTCGAGACCGCCGAGCTCGGCCTCCACCCGGTCGAACATCCCCTGGACCGAGTCGGGGTCGGTCAGGTCGGCGCCGATCGCGATGGCCGATCCGCCGCCGGCGACGATCCTGTCGACGAGCTGGAGGGCGCGCTTCTCCTTGTTGCGGTAGTTCACGACCACCGAGGCGCCGGCCTCGGCGAAGTACTGGACGGTGTCGGCGCCGACTCCGCGAGAGGATCCGGTGACGAGGGCGCGGCGACCCGCGAGGCTGCCTGCGGCGAGGGGGTTGGACACTCTGGGGTACTCCTGTCGATGCGGCGAAAACGTGCAGCCTCAGGCTACCAAGCGGAGCGCGGACTGCTAACGTGGGGCAAGCAGCCGAAATTCTGTACCTTACCTTTTCGGTCCGATTCCCAAGGAAGGGAGCATGACGATGACCGAGTTCTTCGCCGACTACTACTGGGTGCTCTGGATCGGATTGATACTGCTCTTCGTGATCGTCGAGGTGACGACCGTCGAGTTCACCTTCCTCATGCTCGCCATCGGCAGCGTGGGCGGCCTCCTCGCCGGCCTGTTCGGCGGCGAGTTCTGGTTGCAGGTGATCGTCGCGGCGATCGTCTCCCTGCTGCTCCTCTTCACGGTGCGCCCGCCCCTCCTGCGTGCGCTGAAACGCGGCGGCGATCAGACGAAGACCGGCGTCGAGGCCCTCCTCGGCCTCGCCGGCATCGTGGTCGTCCCCGTCGTCGGCGGCGACCCCGCGGCCGGCCCCGGCCAGGTCAAGCTGTCGAACGGCGAGACCTGGAGCGCCCGGCTCCTCGCCCCCGAGGGGTCCGGCACCCTCGACACCGGCACGCCGGTCGTCGTCACGGCGATCGAGGGGTCGACGGCCGTCGTCGTCCCCGGCACCACACCGCCCAGCAAGCCCGTCTCGCCCACCAACCAAGGGAGCCTCTCATGAACGTCGACGCAGCAGCCATCGGGGGGATCGTGCTCGTTCTCGTCCTCATAGTGGTCGTGATCTTCGTGCTGGTGATCCTCTTCCGCGCGATCCGGATCATCCCGCAGGCCACGGCCGGCGTGGTCGAGCGGCTGGGCAAGTACCACAAGACCCTCTCCCCCGGCCTCAACATCCTCGTGCCGTTCATCGACCGCGTGCGGCCGCTGCTCGACATGCGCGAGCAGGTCGTCTCGTTCCCACCCCAGCCCGTCATCACCGAGGACAACCTCGTGGTCTCGATCGACACGGTCGTCTACTTCCAGGTGACCGACGCCCGTGCGGCGACCTACGAGATCGCCAACTACCTCGGCGCCGTCGAGCAGCTGACCACCACCACGCTCCGCAACGTCGTCGGCGGCCTGAACCTCGAAGAGGCCCTCACCAGTCGCGACAACATCAACGGCCAGCTGCGCATCGTCCTCGACGAGGCGACCGGCAAGTGGGGCATCCGCGTCGGCCGGGTCGAGCTCAAGGCCATCGAGCCGCCCCTGTCGATCCAGGACTCCATGGAGCAGCAGATGCGCGCCGAGCGCGATCGACGCGCCCAGATCCTCCGCGCTGAAGGCACCAAGCAGGCCGCCATCCTCCAGGCCGAGGGGTCGCGCCAGGCGTCGATCCTCGAGGCCGAGGGTGCGGCGAAGTCGCAGGTCCTGCGTGCTCAGGGTGAGGCCGAAGCCATCCAGACCGTCTTCAAGGCGATCCACGATGGCGACCCCGACCCCAAGCTGCTCGCGTACCAGTACCTCCAGACGCTGCCGAAGATCGCCGACGGCACCGCGAGCAAGGTCTGGATGATCCCGTCCGAGTTCACCGAGGCGCTCAAGGGCGTCGGCGCAGGCTTCCTCGGTGCCCGCGATGCGATGAAGGGCGAGGGCGCCGGAACTCCCGGTACGCCGCCCGCCCCGGCGCCCGCGCCGACGGCCCCCACCTCGGCGGGCCCCTCCGCCGAGTGACCACGCGCTGGTTCGACCGTCGGTCCCCTCGCGTCATCGCGCACCGGGGGCTGGCGGTCGGCGAGCCGGAGAACACTCTGCCGGCTTTCCTGCACGCCATGGCGCTCGGCGTCATGCATCTCGAGACCGACGTCCACGCGACCAGCGACGGTGTCGCCGTCCTCAGCCACGACCCCGATCTGCACCGCGTGGGCGGGCCGCAGTCGCCCATCGCCGGGCTGACGGCGTCGGCGGTGCGCCGTATCCGGCTTCGGGGAGACGTCGAGATCCCGACGCTGGCCGAGGCGCTGCACGCGTTTCCCGATGCCTGCTTCAACATCGATCTGAAGCACGACGCCGTGGTCGAGCCCGCCGTCGCCGCCATCCGGTGCGCGAACGCGATCGATCGCGTCCTCGTCACCTCCTTCGACGAGAAGCGCCGGCACCGCGCCGTGGCCGACCTGCCCGGCGTGGCGACGTCCGCCTCGTCGCCCGGCGTGATCCGCGCCGTCGTCGCCGCGCAGACGCGGGTACCCCTTCTCGCGCGCCTGGCGATGAAGGGCATCCACGCGCTGCAAATTCCGGAGCGGCAGGGCTCGCTCCCTGTTCTGTCGTCGGCTCTCGTCCGCGCCGCGCACGCCAACGGCGTCGAGGTCCATGTGTGGACCGTCAACGAGACGGCCGACATGGAGCGTCTGCTCGATCTGGGCGTCGACGGGCTCATCACCGACCGGGCCGATCTGGCTGTCCCCGTCGTCACTGCGCGACCGTGAGCGAGCGCTAGTGCGTTCTGCTCCGAACACCAGACAGGAAAGCCAGGTCGTGACGGCAACTCCCGATCCGCTGTGTGCGCACTGTGAGTTTGGGGCCGCCGAAACAAACCTTCATCTTAAGTGGTTACAAAGGGAGATTGCAACGCGAGAGGAGACCACACAATGGCAGATCGCAGTTTGCGTGGAATGAGGCTCGGAAGCCAGAGCCTCCAGAGCGAAGAGGGCGTCGAGTTCTCGCCCCGTAAGAAGGCCATGTTCCAGACGGCGGACGGTTCGACGTTCGAGGTCGTCTTCGCGGCCGAGGCCGAGGTTCCCGAGTCGTGGCAGTCGCCGAAGTCGGGTCAGGAGGGCACGCTGCTCTCCGAAGACGGCAAGCCCGTCGACATCGACCGCGGCGACGTGAAGACGCCGCGCACCCACTGGGACATGCTCCTGGAGCGCCGTACGCGCCCGGAGCTCGAGGAGCTCCTGCAGGAGCGACTCGACTTCCTGAGGGCGCGCAAGGGTCAGCAGAAGATCGGCGCCTAGCCTCACCAGCTCAGGCCGCACGACAGCCAAGTCGCGCCCGACCACTCAGGTCGGGCGCGACTTCTGCGTCGTTGCTGCGCCCGTGCCCGGAGAGAGCGATTCACGCGGCGCGAGCCAGCCGACGAGCGCGCTTCGCCACCCGGTGACGACGCTCGGCTTCGGCGTACCCGGAGCCGCGCAGCAGCACGCGGGCCAGCACGAGCGACGCGAGTCCGAAGAACATGACGAGCTGCTCGAGGGCGGCCCCGGCGAAGACAGCCGGCGTGGTGCCCGTGCCGAGAGTGATCTTCGTGACCATGGCGCCCGGGCGGAACGCCGGGATGCTGTCGATCGTCGCACCGTCGGCCGAGATGACGGCACTCGAGCCGACGGTCGACACGTTGACCAGCGGCCGCGCGGTCTCGATGGCCCGCAGGCGCGCGATGGCGAGCTGCTGCGTGTTCTCGTCGGTCTGCCCGAAGTCGGCGTTGTTCGTCTGGGCCAGGATCACCTTGGCCCCGTCGTCGACCATCTGCCGGGTGAGGGCGTCGTCGACGATGTCGAAGCAGATCGAGATGCCGGCTCTGATGCTGCCGACGTCGAGCACGTTCGAGTTGGTACCCGGTGTGAGGTCGCGGGTGAGCAGCCCCACGAGCGATGGGGCCAGCGCCATGAAGAAGGGTCGGTCCGGCACGTACTCGCCGAAGGGCACCAGGTGGCGCTTGTCGTACTGGGCCTGCACCGCGCCGTCGTTCCAGACGACCGAGGAGTTGTAGTCCTTCGACCCGCGCTGGGTGATGACTCCCGAGACGATCGGGGCGTCGTAGGCCTGCGAGAGCGTGTCGAAGATGTACGTACCGTAGGGGTCGGTCGTCGGGTTGCGATCTGACGCGCCCTCGGGCCAGACGAGCATGTCGATCGTGTCGGAGGGCCGCACGCCGTCGTACGTGGCGAGCACCTGGGCGTTCGTCAGGTCGCCGTAGTCGTGCTTCTGGAAGAACCCCGCCTTGCTGTTGCCCTGCACGGCCGCGATCGTCGACGTCCCTGCCGACTGCGTGGGCCATGCCGGCACGGCCAGGACCGCGACGATCGCCGTGAGCCCCACCAGAAGGCGGGTCGAGCGCACGAGGGGCCGATCCACGATTAACTGGAGCAGGAACGCGGCGAGGCCGACGAGCACGAAGCTGAGGCCCGACACCCCCAGCCACGCGGTCAGCGGCGCGAACGGGCTCTGCGACTGGCTCTCGGCCACGCGGCCCCACGAGAAGCCGCCGTACGGGTAGTGGCCCGCGACGAACTCACGGCCGGTCCAGAGGCCTGCGACGACGACCGGCAGCAGCAGGGTGCGGCCCAGCGTGCCGGGCCAGACCCGAGCGACCCAGCGATAGGCGAGGGTGATGGCGATGCCGCCGACGGCGAAGATGACCGCTTCGAACCCGGCCAGCGCGAACCAGGGAACGGGCCCGAGGTACGTCGCGACCCAGTCGATGAGGACGAAGAAGAAGGTTCCGCCCGAGGCGAGCCCCACCAGAAGCGACCCGCCCACGCTCCGACCCTGGAGGGCGAGGAGGATCAGCGCCGTGCCCGGCACCGCCAGGATCCAGATGTTCTTGTCGGGGAAGGCGAACTCGAGCAAGGCCCCTCCGCCGGCGCCGACGATGACGGCCATCCACAGGGGCAGACGGAAGTCGGCTGAGCGCGGCGGACCCGATAGGGGCGGCGCGCCGAAGAGTCGGGGCACCCGACGAGTCTAAACGGCCCAGTCGGGGCCCTGGCCCGGAAAGCGCCCTAGACCGTGCTGTAGGAGACGATGCCCCGGCGCACTGCGTCGAGCGCCTTGCGGGCCGTCGCGCCCACGGGCGGGTCGGCCACCATCGAGAGCTGGTCGAGCAGGTCGATCGTCTGCTTGGTCCAGCGCACGAAGTCGCCCGCCGCGAGCTCGGCATCGTCGAGCACGGTGTCGAGGTCGGCGCCGCGCGCCCACTTCTGCATCGCCAGGGCGATGCCGGGCGACGGTTGCGACGTGCCGGGCAGCCGGTGCGACTGCTCCAGGTCGTCGAGCTCCGACCAGATGGTCTGCGTGCGGTCGAGCGCCGTGCGGTACTCCCCGCGCGGCAGGAAGCGGTCGCCCAGCATCCCCTCGTCTCGTCGCGGCTCGTACACGAGAGTGGCGGCCATCGCTGCGAGCTGAGGCACGTCGAGCTGGTTCCAGACGCCACGGCGCAGGCACTCGGCGACGAGGAGGTCGCGATCGCCGTAGATGCGGCGCAGGGTGCGCCCCGGCGCCGCGACCTCGACCTCGGTCGTGCGGGAGACGCTCGACGAGTCGCCCTGGGCCGAGCCGTCGGGCGGGATCAGGTAGCCGAGGTCGAGGAGCACGTCGGTGACGCGGTCGAAGATCTTCGCGACGGCTCCGGTGCGACCGCGGATCTGCGCTGAGAGCTGGTCCGTCTGCTTCTTCAGCTTGTACCAGCGCTCGGCCCAGCGTGCGTGCTGCTCTCGCTCGGGGCAGGCGTGGCAGGGGTGCGAGCGCATCTGCCGACGCAGCGACGTGATCTTCTGCTGTCGGCGGTCGCGTTCTCCGCGGCTCTGCGTCTCGGCGCGAGACGCCCCCTGCTTCTCGAGGTCGGCGATCTCCTGGCGGATGATCATGAACTCGCCGAAGTCGCCGAGGTGACACTGCATCGAGTTCGCGTAGCCGTCGAGCGACTGCTGCTGCGAGCGGACCTTGCGGGCGAGGTCGACGACGGCGCGGTCGGCCTGGAACTGCGCGAAGGAGGTCTCCAGCACCTCGCGCGTGCGCGAGCGCCCGAACCGCTCGATCAGGTTGACCGCCATGTTGTAGGTGGGTCGGAAGCTCGAGTTGAGCGGGTAGGTGCGGCGGGAGGCGAGTGCGGCGACCGCCTGCGGGTCGAGCCCCTGCGCCCACTGGATCACCGAGTGGCCCTCGATGTCGATACCGCGACGACCGGCACGACCGGTCAGCTGGGTGTACTCCCCCGGCGTGATCGGCACGCGCGACTCGCCGTTGTACTTCTCGAGCTTCTCCAGCACGACGCTCCGCGCCGGCATGTTGATGCCGAGGGCGAGCGTCTCGGTGGCGAAGACGACCTTGACGAGCTTCTTCTGGAAGAGCTCCTCGACGACCTCCTTGAACGCGGGCAGGAGACCGGCGTGGTGCGCGGCGACACCCCGCTCGAGCCCTTCGAGCCACTCGTAGTAGCCGAGCACGGCGAGGTCCTCGTCGCGGAGGGTGCGGCAGTGCTCGTCGACGATCTGCCGGATCTCGTCGCGGTCGGCCGCGGAGGTCAGTCGGATGCCGGAGCGGAGCACCTGGCGCACCGCCTGGTCGCAGCCGACGCGGCTGAAGACGAAGAAGATGGCCGGCAGCAGGTTCTTGCCATCGAGCAGCTCGACGATCCGCCAGCGGTCCATGCGGCCGAAGTTCTGCGGGCCGCTCGGGCCGGGACGCGCGGAGTCTCGGCCGCGGTAGCCGTGGGATCCCGAGCCCGGTCGCCCGCCACGGCCGCCGGCGCGGACGTTCAGCGACGCCGCGCGGACGAGCTCCGGGTTGACCCGGTTGGTGGCGGCCTTGCCGCTGGAGTCGAACAGGTCGAGGTACTTGCTGCCGACGAGCACGTGCTGCTGGAGGGGCACGGGGCGCTCCTCGGAGACGATGACGTCGGTGTCGCCGCGGACGGCCATAAGCCAGTCGCCGAACTCCTCGGCGTTCGACACGGTCGCGCTCAGCGACACCATGCGCACGTCGAGCGGGAGGTGGATGATGACCTCCTCCCAGACGGCACCGCGGAAGCGGTCGCCCAGGAAGTGGACCTCGTCGAGCACGACCCAGCGGAGATCCTCGAGCAGGTCGGAGCCCGCGTAGAGCATGTTGCGCAGCACCTCGGTCGTCATCACGACGATGCGGGCGCGCGAGTTGACGTTGGTGTCGCCGGTCAGCAGGCCCACCTCGGAGGCGCCGTACTCGGCGACGAGCTCCTGGTACTTCTGATTGCTGAGCGCCTTCATCGGCGCCGTGTAGAAGACCTTGTGGTGGGGATCCTGCATCGCGAGATGGATCGCGAACTCCGCCACCAGGGTCTTGCCCGCACCGGTGGGAGCGGCGACGAGGACGCTCCGGCCTTCCTCGACGACCTCGCAGGCCGCGATCTGGAAGGGGTCGAGGCCGAAACCCAGTCTCGAGCGGAACGCCTGGAGCTGGGGGGTCTTGGAACGGTTGCGCGACGCTGCGAAGCGCTCGGCAGGAGACGGATCGCTGCTGGTCACGCGGTCGAGTCTATGCGCGCGGGGCTCAGGCGCCCGCGAGCTCTGCGTCGAGCGCGGCGACTCGGCGTGCGGCCCGGAGGTCGTGCACGTAGGTCACACCGCAGGCGGCGAGGAACAGCAGGATCATCGGAACAGCCAGCAGCAGCATCGAGATGACGTCGGCGGCAGGGGTGACGATCGCGGTGAACAGGACGATCAGGATGATGGCCACGCGCCAGCTCTTGATGATCGACTTGTGCGAGATGACGCCGACGAAGTTGAGCAGCACGAGGAACACCGGCAGCACGAAGGCGACGCCGACGGCGAGCACGAGCTTCAGGACGAAGTCGTAGTAGGTCTTGGCGTCGATGATCGACGAGTCGTCTTGCGAGATGAAGCTCGTCATCACCTGCACGATGTGCGGAAGCACGAAGAAGCCGGCGCAGCAGCCCGCGAGGAACAGCGGGATGGCTGCCCCGAGGAACCCGAGCGCGTAGATCTTCTCCTTGCGCACCAGGGCCGGGACGATGAACGCCCAGATCTGGTACAGCCACACCGGGCTCGAGATGATGATGCCCACGGTGATGGTGATCGTGAGCTTCAGGTCGAAAGCGCCAGTGATGTTGCCGAAGTTGAGCGACGCGAGACGGTGGCCGTCACCGGCGATGGTCTCGACGGGCGCCCTGAGAATGTCGAGGACGTACTCGGAGAGGAACCATCCGGCGATGGAGCCGAGCGCGATGGCGACGGCCGCGAAGAAGAGCCGCTTGCGCAACTCCAGGAAGTGCTGCCCGAGGGACATCCGCCCCTCGGCGCTCTTCGAGGAGCCCGCACCGCGGCGCTTCGCCGCAGGCCCGTCCAGACCTGGCCCGCCCCCAGGAACTGAGGTCGCGGCCACGCGCTACTGCTTCGGCGGGAGGTCGGTCGACGTCGTCGTGGTCGGGTGGACCGTCGTGTCGTTGACCGTGCCGGCCGACGGAGCTGCACTGCTCGTGTCGGTGGGCTTGTTGTCGTGGTTGGGAGCGATCTCGGTGCGGAAGATCTTCATCGACTGGGCGATGCTCTTCGCGAGACCCGGCAGCTTCGGCGCACCGAAGAGGAGGAGCAGGATCACGAGGATGATTAGAAGATGGGGCCATCCAAAGGCGTTACCGAACATGGTAGTTGCCTCCTTGCAAGTTCGTAGGGGTGGCTAGTCTAACCCGCCGTCGACCGAAAAGAGCTCATCCTCGCCATACCTGTGACTTGCTCGTGAGACCCAGTCGGAGACCGCGTCGCGAGCGGAGGCCGGGGCGATGACCACGGGACGACCGGGCAGGCCGGAGATGAGCCGGGCGAGGGATCCGAACTGGTTGACCCGCAGGTGCAGGCGGGTGCGGGATGTTCCTGCGCCCTCGATGTCGTCGGGAGCGTAGTCGGCGAGGAACGAGGACGCCGCGGTGTCGATCTCGACCGTCACGACCACGTCGTCGGGTGATCCCTCGAACAGCTTCTCGGGCAGAACGACATCGGACGCCGTGAACGAGATCGGCTGGTCGGACACCGCCGGCGCGGCGATGCGGTCGAGTCGGAAGGTGCGGACGGCCTCGCGCAGGTGGTCGTAGCCGCGGAGGTACCAGTCGGCGTCGAGCGACTCGACGCGCAGCGGGTCGACGCGGCGGCGCTCGACCTGGCCGCGGACTCCGGCGTAGTCGAACTCCAGCTGCACGCCCGCCTCGACGGCGCGCTCGACCAGCGCGAGGAGGTCGTTCGTCGGGGCGTTCTCGACGGCGACCTGGCTCGGCGCGCTCGACGCTCCGCGAGACAGCTTCGACATCAGGGTGGCGATGGCGGCGCGGTCGGCGTTCTCAGGCAGCGACGAGAGGTACTGCAGGCCGGCGATCATGGCGGCGGCCTCGCGCGCCGAGAAGCGCGGCGAGTCGTCGATGGCGACCATGTTGGTCAGAACGATGACGCCGTTCTGCTCGAAGTCGTCCCAGGCGATGTCGAAGAGGTCGCCGTGCTGGTATTGGGTGGTCTCGCCGGGAATCCCTGAGACGGCTATCAGCTCGACGGCGCGCTTGATCTGCGCGACCGGCACCTTGAAGTGGGCGGCGGCCTCGGCGATGCTGACGCTCCCCCTGTCCATCAGGTAGGGCACCAGCGAGAGCAGGAACGCCAGCTTGTCTTGCGCCTGGAGCGCGGGGGCGCGTTCAGCCACGGGAGGCCTCCGAGTCAGCGGTGCCGCGATGGTCGGCGACGAGTGCGGCGAGGCGCGCGACGACCAGCGCTCGGATCTCGGGCGGCGAGACGGCCTCGACCTCGGGGCCGAACGACGCGAGCTCGTCGGCGAGGAGGTGGCGGTCCGACCAGTGCACGGTGAGCGCGCCGTCGAGCCGGCGCACGGTGCCGCGGCGCTTGAGCAGGCGCGTCTCGGCATCGGATGCCGGGTCGGCGCGCACCACGGCGATCTGGGCCTCCCACAGCGCCTCCAGGTCGGCGAGGGCGCGCTCGGCGGTCGCGTCGGGGGGCACGGTCGCCGTCTCGGCGGTCACTGCGACCGGGCTGACGATGCGCGAGAGCAGGAACGTCCGCCACCCGTCGGTCTCCGGGTCGATGGCGGAGCACAGCCACCGCCCCTGGAACTGCACGAGCGCGTAGGGCACGACGCGGCGTGCGCGAGGAGCGTCGTCGCCGGGCTTGAGGTAGTCGAAGCGCACGACGAGTCGGCGGTCGAGCGCGGTCTGCAGCGGCTCGAAGGCGGCGTCGCGGGAGCGGATGCGGGGCGCGTAGTCGAGCTCGGGAACCGGCGCCGTGCCGCCGAGGCTGCGGAGCTTGAGGAGAGCGCGGCGCGACTCCCCCGAGAGCGTGCCCTCGCGCCAGACCATCGCCGCCAGGGTCAGAAGAGCCGTCTCCTCGGACGAGAACGCGATGTCGTCCGGCAGCTCGTAGGCACCGCGAGGGATGCGGTAGCGGAGGTTCTGGTTGTTGCCGGTGTCTCCGGGCTCCTCGATGGTCTCGAGGGGCACGCCGAGCTCGCGGATGTCGTCTTTGTCGCGTTCGAACTGGCGCTCGAGGGCGGCGTTGTCACCCTGCGTCCAGCGCTGGCGGTAGCCCTGGACAGTGGAGAGGATCTCGGTCTTCGTGAGTCCGGTCTCGGTCGCGAGCAGGGCGAGGACGAGGCTGAAGAGCCTCTCTTCGACGGGGACGCGCGGAGCGCGGGAAGCGGGCACGACGACGATCCTAGATCAGTCGGGTGCCGCGACGAGCGCGGGGCGTGCGGGTGCGGATCAGAGGGCGCCGAGCACGTCGAACACGTACACGTAGGTGCTCGCGGTGGTGGCTCCCTTGGCCGGCGGTACGACGACCATGACCTGGGAGCCGACCGGCTGGCCGATCAGAGCCGAGCGGACGGAGGCGGCGATCTGACTGGAGCCGAGGTCGACCGTGGTGGCCGCGCCGGTGTCGGTCCAGGTGGAGCCCTGCACCGTCGGGGTCGAGGCCCAGTCGACGGCGGTGTACTGCACGATCGCGGTGTCGCTCTTGGTGAGGACGTGGCCCGAGCCCTTGCGGATCAGCTGGACCTTCTCGGTGGTCGGCGCCGCGACGTCGGGGATGCTGATGCCGGGAGCACCGTTCGCCGCGGTGACGACGGCGGGCATGTTGTTGACGCCGCGCACGAGCCGGCCGTCGGCCTTGGGGAGGAACGCCTTCACGATGTCGACGACGGCGATGTACGCCGGGCCCGACTTGTCGGTCTTCTTGGCGGTGGTCGAGGTGAGCTCGCTGGCCTTGACGGCGACAGCGACGCGCGAGCCGACGGTCGAGCAGACGAGCGCGTCGGCGATGGGGCCGCCGCTGGTAGCGCCGACGGTGAGGGGAGCAGTCGGCGTGCCATAGGAGCTCGACGAGACGACGTCGCCGGTGGCGCCGCTGTAGATCGTGTACTTGATGAGCACAGGCGTGCCGTCGGTGATGACCTGGCCGTGGCCCGCGACGAGAGTCGACACCTCGGTCTGCTTCGTGTTGATCGGCGTCGGGATCGACACCGAGGTCGGCTTCTTGCCGACCGTGCCGCTGGCCGAGACGACGCTGGAGGCGTCACCCGAGGCCGGGGTGGTGCACCCGGCAGAGCCGGGAGCGGTGCTCGTGGAGCAGGCGGTCAACGTCGCCAGGAGTCCGGCCGTAACGATCAGCGCGGGGATCTTGCGCACGAGTCCTCAATTCCTTTGTACGAGCAAACGCCGACCAGCCTACTGGGTCTTGCCATGTCCCTCGGTCGCTCAGGACACCTTGCCGAGGAGGTCCACGACGAAGACCAGGGTCGAGTTCGCCGGGATCTCGCCGTTGGCCTTCGAGCCGTAGCCGTCGCCCGGCGGGACGACCAGGAGCACCTGGCTGCCGATGGTCTTGCCGGCGAGGCCGGTCACCCAGCCGTCGATCAGCTGACCCGAGGTGAGGCTGCCCACGAAGGCCTGGCCCTTGGTCCACGACGAGTCGAAGACCTTGCCGTTCTTGTAGAGCACGCCGGTGTACTGCATCATCACCTGGTCGCCCTCCTTGACCTTCGCGCCGGAGCCGGTGATGAGGTCCTGCGAGACGAGCTTGGTCGGCGCCGTGACGTCCTTCGGGATGGTGATCGTCGGGGCGCCGTTCTTGGCGAGCTTCACGGTCGGGAGGTCGGCCTGGGGAGCGACGGCTTTGCCGGTCGCCCTGGCGGGGAACGCCTTCAGGATGTCGGCGACGAACACGATGCTGTCGGTCGCGCCGACCCCGCTGCTCTCGATCCCCTGGCCGTTGGTCGATTCCTGCGCGGTCCCGGTGACGGCGATGCGGTCGCCCACGTGCGAGCAGACGAAGCCCTCGCTGAGCGCCGTCAGGCTGTCGGCCTTGCCGGCCATGAGGTAGGTGCCGGCCGACGTGTAGTCGGTCGAGAACGAGGCGATCTTCTTGCCGGTGTCGCCGTCGTACGAGGTGACCTGGAAGATCACGGGCTGCCCCGACTTCACCAGCGAGCCGTCGCCCTTGACGACGGTCGTCTTCTCGGTCTTCTTCGCGCTGAGGCCCTTGTCGAAGGTCACCTTCGGGGCGGAGCCGGTCTTGCCGGTCACCTTCACGGAGTCCGAGACACTGCCCGACGCGGTGCCTCCGGAGCAGCTCGCCTGCGGATCGCTGGTCGAGCTGCACCCGGCGAGCGAGAGCGTGAGCAGGGCGCCGATGGCACCCGCGACGGCAAGCGTCTTCGTGATGGTCTGCTTCTTCATGAGGGACTGGGTCACTAGAGGGTCTCTTCCGTCTGATCCTGCGGGAGCGTGGTGGTGATGTCGGCGCCGGCGATCGCCTTGGCGGCGTCCGACTGAGCCTGCCTGGCGGTCTTGCGAAGCTTCTTCGAGGTGGCCGAGCGCTCACCGAGTGCGCCGGGCGTCCACAGCTCGACGTCCTCCTCGCTGAAGTCCGACTTCGACGCGCGTCTCTTGAGCTGCGGGAGCACGGCGCCCGGGGCGAGCCGTCGCGCCGTCATCAGGAATCCGGTGTGCGCGATCATGCGGTGGTCGGGGCGCACGGCCAGGCCCTCCACGTGCCAGCCCCGCACGAGCGTCTCGGACGAGTCGGGCTCGGTGAAGCCGCCGTAGTGGCGGAACGCCTCCGCGGTGCGCGAGAGCTGCGTCACGGTGGCGACATAGCAGACGACCAGCCCGCCGGGCTTGAGGGCGGTGGCGACGGCGTCGACGTTCTCCCACGGGGCGAGCATGTCGAGCACGACGCGGTCGGCCTCGCCCTCCCCCACGACTCCGGGCAGCTCGTCGGCGAGGTCGCCGACGGTGACCGTCCAGTTGTCGGGCTCGGCGCCCAGGAAGGAGGTGACGTTGCCGCGCGCGACGTCGGCGAACTCGTCGCGGCGCTCGAACGAGGCGAGGCGGCCGGTCGGGCCGATGGCCCGCAGCAGCGACAGCGACAGGGCTCCTGAGCCCACGCCCGCCTCGACGACCGTCGCGCCCGGGAAGATGTCCGAGAACGTCACGATCATCGCGGCGTCCTTCGGGTAGACGATCGCGGCGCCGCGGGGCATCGACATGACGAAGTCGGCCAGAAGCGGTCGCAGCGCCAGGTACTCGTCTCCGGTCGAGGCGATCAGCACCGATCCGTCCGGCTTGCCGACCACGTCGTCATGGCGGATGATCCCGCGGTGCGTGTGGAACTCGCCCCCGGGCGTGAGCGCGATGGTGTGCATGCGGGCCTTGGGCCCCGTCAGCTGCACCTTGTCGCCCCACAGGAAGGGTCCGGACTGTCGGCGCTGTGCCTGCGGCGATTCGGCGCTCATGCGGCGGCCTCGGCCTTCTTCTTCTGGCGCAGGAACTGCGCGAGGTCGTCGAGGGTCACGCCCGCGAGCGTGCTCCGGTGCTGGAACGCCCCGTCGTGCGGGAGCGGCGCGTGGTGCTCGACGCCGAGCGTCGCCGCGCCGGCGGCCACCGCCGAGGCGACGCCCGTCGGGCTGTCCTCGATGGCGACGCAGAGGTCGATGTCGACTCCGAGCCGGCCCGCCGCGAGCAGGTAGGGCTCGGGGTGCGGCTTGGCGTTCTCGACCATGTCGCCGGCGACGACGAGGTCGAACCCCTGGAACTCGATGTTCGAGGCGATCTCCTCCGCCATGCGGCGGAACGACATGGTGACGAGCGCCGTCTTGATTCCGGCGTCGCGGATCTCGCGGAGCAGCTCGCGCGCGCCGGGACGCCACGGGAGGTGGGCGCGGATGCCGACGAGCACGTCGTCCGTCATGCGGTCGATGATCTCTTGGGCGGTGAGGTCGACGCCGTGGTCCTGGAGCACCTTCGCGGAGTGCCAGAGGCCCGAGCCGATCAGGGAGTCGCCGTCGGCGCGGGTCCACGACCCGCCGTGCTCGGCGACCAGGCGCACCTGCGACTGCTGCCAGTACGGCTCGGTGTCGACGAGGGTGCCGTCCATGTCCCAGAGGACGGCCGAGGGCAGCAGAGCGTCGGCGGAAGTCGTTTCGGTCACGACGCCCGAGTCTAGGCCAGGCGGTCGACGGCCACCCGCCGCCGCACGCGGCGAGCGGCCGGGGAGGCTATCGTTGATGGCTAGTGCGCGGCCCGGCCGGGGTGGCGCACCGCAGAGGAGTCAGGTGTCGTCAACGTCACGTTTTGCCGGGGGTCGGCTCATGGTCGTCGCTTTCGAGGGGTGGAACGACGCGGGTGAGGCGGCGAGCAACGTCGCCCGCTCCCTCGTCGAGACCCTCGAGCTGACGACTCTCGCCGAGCTCGACGGCGAGGCCTACATCGACTTCCAGTTCAACCGGCCCATGGCCGCGCGCGACGAAGACGGCAACTCCACGCTCGTGTGGCCGCGGATCCTGCTTCATGGCCCGGCATCGGCCGCCTCGCCCGTCGAAGGGGCCGACGACAGCCTCTTCGTGCTGCTCGGAGCCGAGCCCTCGCGCAGCTGGCGCAGCTTCGCCGCCGAGATAGTCGACCTCGTCGACGTTCACGACATCGCCGGCGTCGTCTTCCTCGGTGCCATGCTCGCCGACGTGCCGCACACCCGACCCATCTCGCTCTACGTCGGCAGCGAGAACCCCGACGTCCGCGCCGAGCTGCTGGTCGAGCGCTCCACCTACGAGGGCCCGGTCGGCATCCTGTCGGTGCTGTCGCAGTCGATCGAGGCCGCCGGCGTCCCCACCGTGTCGATCTGGGCGAGCGTGCCCCACTACGTGCACAACGCGCCCTCCCCGAAGGCGTCGCTCGCTATCCTCGAGAAGGTGGAGGAGATCACCGGCGTCGAGGTGCCTCGCGGCGACCTCGTCGAAGAGGCCGCGGCCTGGGAGAGCGGCATCGACGCGCTCGCCGCCGACGACGAGGACATGGCGGGCTACATCGAGCAGCTCGAGCAGGCACGCGACACCGTCGACTCCCCCGAGGCGAGCGGCGAGGCCATCGCCCAGGAGTTCGAGCGGTACCTGCGCAAGCGCGACGGCAAGTCCGGCGACGACCCCTGGCGTCCGCCGGCGGCCTAGCCGTCAGCCGAGGGCGTCGGCCCGGTGCGTGCCGGCGGCGAAGACGAACTGCTCGACGTCGCGGGGAGACCGAAGGCGCACGACCTGCAGGTGCGGGTGCTCTCGCGCGGCCCGCGTGCAGTCGCGAGCGGGATCGCGGCGCGTGCGGATGGACCAGCGGATGATGTTGTCGCGGTCGGTGAAGAACGTCGACAGCGGGCCCTCGACGTTGCCGCTCCAGAGGCGCTTCCGCGTGACCCGGCGCGTGACAGTCCGCCAGACCACACGGCGCAGCACGGTGCGGAACGGCAGGTCGAGCCAGACCAGGGTGTCGGCGCGCTCCGCGAGCAGCGGGCGCACGACGTGGTACTGCCACTCGCTCACCCAGGCAGGCTCGCTCGTGAGGCGCTCGACGTCGGCCTCGAACGTTGGCAGGGCGGTCCAGTCCGGGCCGTGATAGAGCGAGTCGATCTCGGTGTAGGGCAGCTGCAGGATCCGCGACAGCCGTCGTGCGAGCGTCGACTTTCCGGCGCCGGCCACGCCGGCGATCAGGACTCGGCGGGGCGGATGCGGCAGAGCGTCGAGCGGCCCCAGCATTCGTGCAGCCGGCGTTCCGGAGCTCACGACCGCAGGTCGATGCCGAGCAGCGCGTCGACGGCATCGACGTCGACAGAGGTCGGCACAGCGCCCGAGCGGGCGGCGGCCTCGACCGCGGCGATCGCGGACGGGGTGTCGAGGTCGTCCGACAGGGCCGCACGCAGTGCGGTCAGAAGCTCGGTGGCCTCGTCGCCGGGAACCGCCGTGGTCGCCCACTCCGACCAGTGCGTGATGCGCGCGATGGCGGCGAACACGTCGTCGTCGAACCACTCCCAGTCGCTGCGGTAGTGGTGCGACAGCAGTGCGAGGCGGATGGCGCGCGGATCGACGCCCTCGGTGACCAGCTCCGACACCTTGACCAGGTTGCCGAGCGACTTCGACATCTTCTCGCCCTGGTAGGCGACCATGCCGGTGTGCGCGTAGTGCGACGCGAACGCGTCGCCGGTGAGCGCCGTGCCGTGGCCGGCGCTCATCTCGTGGTGCGGGAAGATCAGGTCGCTGCCGCCGCCGTTGACCGAGATCGGCAGGCCCAGGTGGTCGTGAGCGATGACGGAGCACTCGATGTGCCAGCCCGGTCGACCGTCGCCCACGGCGCTCGGCCACGACGGCTCTCCGTCGCGCGCGGAACGCCAGAGCAGGGGGTCGAGCACGTTGCGCTTGCCGGGGCGGTCGGGGTCTCCCCCGCGCTCGGTGAAGTACTGGAGCATCGTGTCGGCGTCGAGGCGGCTCTCGATGCCGAGGTGCCACGAGGTGTCGGCCGTCGCTCGGTCGACGTCGAAGTAGAGGTCGTCGCCGGCCTCCGAGTCGGCGGTGTCGACTGGGTACGCGAAGCCCGTCGCCAGAAGCCGCGCGGCGGCGTCTCCGATGGCCTCGACGACGTCGGTCACGGCGATGTAGTGGTCGGGCGGGATCACGCGGAGGTGCTCCATGTCGGAGCGGAAGAGGTCGGTCTGCGAGTCGGCCAGCTCGCGCCAGTCGACGCCGGTGTCGTTCGCCCGCTCGAGCAGCGGGTCGTCGACGTCGGTGGTGTTCTGCGCGTAGGCGACCTCGATGCCGGCGTCGCGCCAGACGCGGCCGAGCGTGTCGAACGCGAGGTACGTCGACGCGTGGCCGAGGTGGGTCGCGTCGTAGGGGGTGATGCCGCAGACGTACAGGCGGCCGCCGTCGGTGGGGTGCGCGCCGCCGGTGGCGGTGTCGTAGAGGGTGGGCGGCGTTCCTGCGCCCGGAAGCCCGGGAAGCACCGGGAAGCTCCAGGAGCGCATCAGCCGATGACTCCGATGCCGAGGAGCGCGAACAGCACGACGCCGAGCACGATGCGGTAGACGACGAACGGCAGGAAGCTGCGCTTGGAGATGTAGTTCATGAAGAACGCGATGACCACGAAGCCGACGACGAACGAGACGACCGTCGCGGCCAGCGTGTCGCCCCACGAGTACGGGTTGGGCGCGTGATCGTGGAACGACTGGTAGACCTCGAACAGCCCCGAGCCGAAGACGGCCGGGATCGCCAGCAGGAACGAGAACCGGGCGGCGGCGGGCCGCGAGTACCCGAGTGCCAGACCCGCCGACGTGGTCGCTCCGGAGCGCGAGACGCCGGGAACGAGCGCGAGCACCTGGGCGATGCCGATGGCGATGCCGTGGCCCCACTTCATCTCTTCGAACCGGGCCGTCTTCTTGCCGAGGATGTCGGCGGCCGCGAGGACGAGGCCGAACACGATCAGCACCGTCGCGAGGAGCCAGAGCGAGCGGAACTCGTTCGCGATGAACTTCTGCGTCAGCACGCCGACGACGACGATCGGGAAGGTGCCGATGATCACGAGCCAGCCCATGCGGACGTCGGGGTCGCCGCGGTCGACCCGGCCGAACAACGACCGGAACCACTTGCCGACGATCCGCGTGACGTCCTTCCAGAAGTAGATGAGGACGGCGAGCTCGGTGCCGAGCTGGATGATCGCGGTGAAGGCGGCGCCCGGGTCGAACTCCTTGCCGGCGGCGTGTGGGAAGAAGAGCGCGACGAGGCGGATGTGACCGCTCGACGAGATCGGGAGGAACTCGGTGAGGCCCTGGACGAGGCCGAGCAGGAGCGCCTGAAGGAAGTGTTCCACGTGCTGGGAAAGCCTCTCGGTACAAGGGGAGGATCAGTAGGTGGCGAGGAGGTCGCGGAGCACCCGACTGCCAAAGGTTAGCGCCTCGAGCGGCACCCTCTCGTCGACGCCGTGGAACATCGCCGGGAAGTCCATCTCTTCCGGGAGGCGCAGCGGTGCGAAGCCGTAGCCCTTGATGCCGAGCAGGCTGAGCGCCTTGTTGTCGGTGCCTCCCGAGAGGAGGTAGGGCAGCACGGGCGCACCCGGGTCGTGCTTGTCGAGGGTCGATTTGATCGACTCGACGAGCGGCCCGCCGAACTCGGTCTCGAGGCCGATGTCGGTGTGGATCGTCTCGATCTCGATGTCGTCGCCGATCAGCTCGCGCACCTGGGCGAGCACCTTCTGCTCGTCACCCGGCATGCAGCGGATGTCGACGAGCGCCTCGGCGGTGTCGGGGATCACGTTGTGCTTGTAGCCGGCCTGCAGCACGGTCGGGTTCGTCGTGACGCGCAGGCTTCCCTTGATGAAGCCGGACGCCGTGCCGGTCTTCAGCACCAGCTCGTCGGGGGCGATCTGCTCGGGGTCGACGCCCAGGATGCGCGAGACCTCGCGGAGCAGGCCCGTCGTCGTGTCGGTCAGCTCGACCGGCCACTCCTGGCGGCCGAGAACCGTCACGGCCTCGGCGAGGCGGGTGACGGCGTTGTCTCTGATCATCTGCGACCCGTGGCCGGCCGTGCCGCGCGCGATGAGCTTGATCCAGATCAGGGCCTTCTCGCCGGTCTGAAGCAGGTAGGCGCGCTTGCCGTCGATGAACGTCGAGTACCCCCCGACCTCGCTGATCGCCTCGCCCATGCCGTCGAACAGCTCGGGGTGGTTCTTCACCAGGAAGTGCGACCCGAGCACTCCCCCGGCCTCCTCGTCGGCCAGGAAGCCGAGCACGAGGTTGCGCTCCGGCTGCTGGCCCGAGCGCAGCAGGTCGCCGACGCTGGTGAGCATCATCGCGTCCATGTTCTTCATGTCGACGGCGCCGCGCCCCCAGAGCATGCCGTCTCTCACCTCGCCGCCGAACGGGTCGACAGACCAGTTCGCAGGATCCGCGGGCACCACGTCGAGGTGACCGTGCACGACGAGCCCCGGCTTCGTCTGGTCACGCCCCGGCACCTTCGCCAGCACGCTGTGGCGGCCGGGCTCCGACTCGAACATCAGCGGGGTGAGGCCGAGCTCCTCGAGCTTGGCGGCGACGTACTCGGCCGCGTCGGTCTCGCCGTTGGAGCGGCCGCCGCCGTAGTTGGTGGTGTCGAAGCGGATGAGGTCGCGCGCGATGGCGGCGGTCTCGTCGAGGTCGGTCTGCTCGTGCGAGGTCATGCGTCCACGGTACCGGGCGGAGGGTGTCAGGCCGGCCCTCGAACTCGTGCTAATGTCTTCGAGGCGGTTAGGCCGCAGCAGTGAGACACACACTCGTCCGGGTGGCGGAAATGGCAGACGCGCTAGCTTGAGGTGCTAGTGCCCGTATAGGGCGTGGGGGTTCAAGTCCCCCCTCGGACACGAACGAATAGAAGGCCTCTGCCCCGAAGGGCAGGGGCCTTTTTCGTTCGTCGTGCCTGCTTGTCGCGCTTCGCGCGACGTCGCTCCGCTGGGGCCCTCCGGGCGGGCCTTCGGGGGTGGGTGTCGCCGGGCGTCGCTGCGCTCCGCCCGAGCTTCTGGGCCGCGGGTCGGCGGGCACTCGGGAGGGGGAGAGCCGCGAGTAGGGTCGGTCGTGAACGACACCCGTCTCGAAAGGCTTCTCATGGAATACGTCCGTCTCGGCTCCTCCGGACTGCAGGTCTCCGCGGTCACCCTCGGCATGATGAGCTACGGCGACCCGGCTCGCGGCGGGCACGAGTGGAGCCTGCCCGAGGAGGAGAGCCGCCCCTTCATCCAGCAGGCGCTCGAAGCCGGCATCACGACCTTCGACACCGCCAACGTCTACAGCGACGGCTCGAGCGAGGAGATCACGGGCCGCGCGCTCGCCGACTTCGCCGCTCGCGACGAGGTCGTCATCGCGACCAAGCTGAACGGCCGCATGCGCAAGGGCCCGAACGGCGCCGGCCTCTCGCGCCTCGCCGTCATGACCGAGGTCGACAACTCTCTGCGCCGCCTCGGCACCGACTACATCGACCTCTACCAGATCCACCGCTTCGACCCCGAGACGCCGGTCGAGGAGACCATGGAGGCGCTCCACGACGTCGTCAAGGCGGGCAAGGTCCGCTATCTCGGCGCGTCGTCGATGTGGGCGTGGCAGTTCGCGCAGATGCAGTACACCGCCGACCTCGGCGGCTGGACGCGTTTCGTCTCGATGCAGGACCAGTACAACCTGATCCAGCGCGAGGAGGAGCGCGAGATGCACCCGTTCTGCCTCGATCAGGGCGTGGGCGTGCTGCCCTGGAGCCCGCTCGCGCGCGGCAGGCTGACGCGCGACTGGGACGCCACGACGGCCCGCAGCGAGACCGACCTCTTCGGCCAGACCCTCTACCGCCAGCGCGAGGACGGCGATCGGGCCATCGCCGACGCCGTCGCCGCGGTCGCCGAGGCGCGGGGGATCTCGCGGGCGCAGGTCGCCCTCGCCTGGGTGCGCCAGCAGGACGCCGTGTCGTCGCCGATCTTCGGCGCCACGAAGCCCGAGCACCTCGCCGACGCGGTCGCCTCCGTCGACGTGTGGCTGACCGACGACGAGCTCGACCAGCTCGAGGCCCCCTACGTCACGCGCGACCCGGAGGGCTTCTAGGCGAGGGGTGCCATCGCAGCCACGCGAGGAGCATGATGGGGCCACGGTGAGCGGCGACGGCGCCCTCCCCCGACGAACGGAATCATGATGAGCGACGAACGACACGACGATCAGGCCGCCGAGGAGCGCGAGGCGGCCGCGGAGGCCCCGCTGAACGGCGGTTCGCACTCCGAGGCGGGCTCGTACACGTCGACCAAGGAAGGCGGCGTCGACTACGACGGCGCGTTCACCGACAGCGACATCCCGGCCGAGGGCGTGAAGCCCGGCGAGACCGAGGTCGACAAGGCCGGCTTCGAGGGAAGCTACACCGAGAGCGACGGCGTCGAGTAGACCGGATCGGTCGAGCGCGGACGGAAGGCGGGCACCCCGAGTTCCTGCGGGGTGATTTTCGGTCGCGCGTGGCGAACGACTGCCCGACCGGGAGTAGCGTCGGTGTCATGACAACACGAATCGTTATTCTGGGTGGTGGTTCGGCGGGTCTCCAGACCGCTCTGACTCTGCAGAAGAAACGCCCCCCGCAGAGCGCGAGCATCACGGTCATCGACCCGAGCCCGTACATGACCTACCAGCCGTTCCTCCCGGAGGTCGTCGGCGGGCACATCGACCCGAGAGACGTGACGGTTCCGCTGCGAAAGACGCTGCGCCGCTCCAAGTTCATCCAGGGCGCCATGTCGGCGATCGACACCGACGCGAAGTCGGTCACCGTCGATCTCGCCGACGGTCGCACGACCGAGGTCGGCTACGACCACCTCGTCGTCGCGATGGGCGCCGTGACCCGCACCTTCCCGACCCCCGGCCTCGCCGAGAACGCCGTCGGCTTCAAGAGCGTCGAAGAGGCGTCGTACGTGCGCGCCCGGGTGCTCGGCAACATCGAGAAGGCGGCGGCTTCGACCGACCCCGCCGAGCGCGCCAAGTTGCTCACCGTCGTCTTCGTCGGCGGCGGCTACACCGGCGTCGAGGCGATGGGCGAGCTGCTCGACACCGCCAACGCGGCCGTCGACGGCTATCCCGTGCTCTCGCGCCACGAGCTGCGCTTCGTTCTGGTCGAGGCTCTCGACCGCGTCGCCCCCGAGGTCGGCCCCGAGCTGTCGAAATGGACCCTCGGCGCTCTCCGCGCCCGCGGCATCGACATCCGCCTCCAGACGACCATGCCGTCGTGCGAGAACGGCGACTGCGTGCTGAGCGACGGCGAGACCGTCCCCGCCGGCACGATCGTCTGGACCGCCGGCGTCAAGCCGAACCCCGTCCTCGACAAGACCAGCCTGCCGCGCGGCCCGAAGGGCCACGTGAACGCGAACGCGAAGCTCGAGGTCGTGACGGACGACGGCAAGCGCATCGACGGCGTCTGGGCGCTGGGCGACAACGCGCAGGTCCCCGACCTGACGGCCGCCAAGCAGCCGGCCTACTACCCGCCGAACGCGCAGAACGCCGTCCGGCAGGCAGTCACGGTCGCTGACAACATCCTGGCGTCGATGGCCGGCGAGCCTCTCGCCGAGTACCGACACGAGTCGGTCGGCACGGTCGCCAGCTACGGCATCGGCAAGGGCGCGGCCCTGATCCAGGGCGTGCACCTCAAGAACCTGCTCGCGTGGCTCGCCCACCGCGGCTATCACCTGCTGGCCATGCCCACCCTCACCCGCAAGTGGCGCATCCTCACCGGGTGGGTGACCGAGATCGTCGGCGGCCGCGACGAGACGACCCTCGAGAACCTGGACGACCCGCGTGCGAACTTCGTCGCGCTTGCCGCTCCGGCGTCGAAGGGCGCCAAGAAGTAGCGCAGACCCACCCTGAGAGCGAGGCCTTCCGAGGCCTCGCTTTCGTGCGTTAACCTGCGAGCAGGGTTGCCGGCGGGTGAATGCGGCGTAAACGACCTCGGAGGCAGAGTTCACCCGTTTGAGCCTGGGCAGCACTTCCGGGGTACAAACGATGCGGTCATTCGGGGGGACCATGATTCGGGGTCTCCGCGAGCCGAACGACAACTGTTGTCGATTGTGCAGCCTTCCATCGGTAGGCGAATGCGGTCGATCCCCATGTATCCGGGCGACTCGCCGTCGCCTCCTTGCGAGCGGATAGACTATCCGATTGTCTCGAAGGACCACGTCTGCCTACCCGAACGACGCATTTCGGCTGCATCACCCGTTCGAGGGCCGGGATCACCCGTTGTCATCCCCCCGCCCGGGGGGCGCATGGTCCCCCGAAATGGGGGCATGTGGCCCCCGAGGTGAATGGCCTAGTTTCGATTCATACCCGCTGAAAGGCGGAGGGAGGAAACGGCCGGAAACCAGCCGCTCCCCGTCACCCGAACAACCCGAATGCACCACGCGCTTTACCCGAAGCGTCACCCGATCACCCGCAGCACCCGACACCTTCCCGATCGTCGACTCGCACCGAGCCTCGAGACCCGCCGTACCCGACGGCCCTCAGAGGATCAGAACCGCAGGTCGACACCCGGACGCACGACCGAATCCCGATCTTCCGGTCGTTCGTCCGACCCGGCTCCGACTCGTTCCCGAATAGCGGACTGGAGCCTTTGCGCCGCCTACCCGAACCCCCCCCTGGATCCATGCTTACCCTGCTCATTCTGCGTACGCTTCCGCGTACCCGCTTCCGCCCCGAATCGGAAGCGGCATCGTGACCGGCATCGGCCGCGACCTCGGAGAGAAATCCCGACTCGCGTTCCCCTCGCCGGTGAAATCCGCGGCCGCAGCCTGGTCGGATCTGGGCGAGCGGGTGGGCGGCGCATCCATCGGAACCGGCTGGGCCGTGCGCTACCGTCGCCGGCTGGTCGCCTTCGACGCCATCGTCATCGCGCTCAGCGTGGTCGTCGCCTCGTTCGTCGAGGCCCTCCGCGAGGGGTTCGGCGAGACGCTGGCCTCGCTGTCGACGACCGACACCAGGACTCTCCTCATCACGATCGGCTACCCGGTCGGCATCGGGCTCCTCTGGGCACTGTGCCTGTCCTTCCAGCGCACCCGCGACCTCTCCGTCGTCGGCACCGGCGCGGACGAGTACAAGCGCGTGCTCAACGCGACGATCCTCACCTTCGTCATCATCGCCCTGATCATCTCGATCACCGGCCACGAGTCGATGCGCTCCTACTTCTTCGTCGCCCTCCCCGGCGGCTCGCTCGGCCTCATCGCCTCCCGCTTCCTCCTGCGCCGCTGGCTGATCCGCCAGCGCACCCTCGGCAACTACCTGTCGCGCGCCATCGTCGTCGGCAGCCGCGCCGACGTCACGTACGTCATCGACCGCATCGACGAGAAGCCGGGCGCCCTCTACGACGTCGTCGGCGCCGTAGTCGAAGACGGCGACGACAGCGGCAGCATCGCCGTCGGATCCCATGTCGTGCCGATCGTGGCCGGCCTGGACGACGTGTCCCGCGCCGTCTGGCGCATGAACGTCGAGAGCGTGATCGTCGCCGGCGACCCGCGCCACGGCACCGACTACGTCCGCGATCTCGGCTGGAGCCTCGAAGGCCGCGCGACCGAGCTCGTCATCGCCTCGCGCCTCGCCAACATCGCGGGCCCCCGCATCCACTTCCGCCCGGTCGAGGGACTCCCGCTCATGCACGTCGAGCTGCCGCAGTTCGACGGCCCGAAGCACGTGATGAAGCGCGCCACCGACGTGACCCTCGCGGGTCTCGCCCTGCTCGTGCTCCTGCCCCTGATGGCCGTCGTCGCCGGCTTCATCCGCCTGGGCGACGGTGGGCCGGTGTTCTTCCGGCAGGAGCGCGTCGGGCGCGACGGCGAGCGGTTCACGATGCTCAAGTTCCGCACGATGACCGTCGACGCCGAGGACCGCCTGGCCGAGATCGCGAGCCTGTCCGAGGGCAACGGCGTGCTGTTCAAGATGCGCGTCGACCCGCGGGTCACCCGCGTCGGCCGCGTGCTGCGCAAGTACTCGCTCGACGAGATCCCGCAGCTGATCAACATCCTCGGCGGCTCGATGAGCCTCGTGGGGCCGCGTCCGCCGCTGCCCCTCGAGGTCGACGGCTACGCCGAGCACGTCCACCGCCGTCTCTACATCAAGCCCGGCCTGACCGGCATGTGGCAGGTGGGCGGCCGCTCCGACCTCAGCTGGGAGGAGAGCGTCCGTCTCGACCTCTACTACGTCGAGAACTGGTCGCTGACCGTCGACTTCGTGCTCATGTGGCGCACCGTGAAAGTGATCCTCCGCCCTGAGGGGGCCTACTGATGACCGATATCGAGCAGGAACTCGCAGGCCTCGACGCCCCCGGCGTCCGTCGCGGCGCCCGCCGCGGCCGCATCCTCGTCGTCCACTCGTCCGACGAGATGTACGGGTCCGACCGCATCGTCCTCGAGGTCGTCGCCGAGCTCGTCGCGTCCGACTCCAACGACGTCACCGTCTGGCTGCCGACCGACGTCGAGCCCGGGCCCCTCGGCCCGATGCTCCGCGACCTCGGGGCTCGGGTGGAACGCCACCCGCTGCCGATCCTCCGTCGTCTGAAGATCACTCCCGGCGGATTCCTCCGTCTCGCCAGGGACGCCGTCCGAACGCTCGCCCGTCTCTCGGGCCGTCGTTTCGACCTCGTCTACCTGGCCACCAGCGCTTGCCTGCCCGTCGCTCCCCTTGCTCGCCTCACCGGCGTCCGCAAGGTCGTCGGGCACCTCCAAGAACCATGGGGACCGAAGGACCGGGTAGGTCTTCGTCCCCTGGCAGGCGCGTGCACGGCACTTGTGGCCGTCTCGCGCTCTGTCCTCGGCGCGTCGGGTCTCGCCGAGGACCCGCGGGCGGTGGTGGTGCACAACGGTGTACCCCATCGTTCGCGCGAACTTCCCGCGGCTCCGCCGGAGCACCGCAGGCCGCACTACGTGATCGCCAGCCGCTGGAACCCGCACAAGGGCCACGGCACGCTGCTGCGCGCATGGGAGAAGGCCGGCTGCCCGGGTGAGCTCGTCGTGCTCGGCGCAGTTCCTGCCGTCGGAATCGGCGTGGATGTGAAGGCCCTCGTGGCCCAGCACGTGTCGCGCCCCGAGACCGTCGTCGTCGTCGGCGAGGTCGCCGATGCGACGCCGTACCTGCAGGCCGCCGACGCCGTCGTCCTGCCCACCGACACGCTCGAGGGCTTCGGCCTCGTGACGGTCGAGGCGTTCAGCGAGGGCCGCGCCGTCATCGCCAGCCGCTCCGGTGGGCCCGAGGAGGTCATCGACGACGGAGTGACCGGCTGGCTGTTCGACTGCACGGACGTCGACGCCCTGGCCGAGCTGTTCTCGACGCTCGACGTCGCGACGCTCCGCGCTGCCGGGCAGCGTGCTCAGGAGGTCTACGCCGCCGAGTACACGCCGGAGCGCATGCGCGCCCGGATCGCAGCCGTCGTCGACGGCGAGCTGCACCGCGTCGCCCGCGGCACCGCACCCCTGGCGGTGGCCTCGTGACCACCGCGCTGAACCGCGAGACCTACGGCGAGTCGCTCGCCCGCCTCGCAAGCGCCCAGAAGGGCTCCAGCGGCGCCCCGGCGTACTCGCGCTTCGTCAACCGCCGCATCGGACGATTCCTCGCCGCCGCCGCGTACCAGCTGCGCATGACGCCGAACCAGGTGACGATGGTGAGCGCGCTGTTCACGTTCGCGGGCATCGCCGTCATCGCGTTCGTGCCGACGTCGATCGCCTCGGCCGTGTCGGTCATGCTGCTGCTCGTCATCGGCTACGCGCTCGATTCGGCCGACGGCCAGCTGGCGCGCCTGCGCGGCGGCGGAAGCCCCGCCGGCGAATGGCTCGACCACGTGATCGACGCCACCAAGATCGGCGTGCTCCACCTGGCCGTGTTCGCGAGCTTCCTGCGCGAGCCCTCGGGCCGGTCCGGCGTGCTCTGGGTGCCGCTCGCGTACTCGGCCGTCGCGTCGGTCGCGTTCTTCGCGATCATCCTCACCGACATGCTCCGTCGCGCCCAGCACATCCGCACGGGCGTCCCGACCCGCGGCTCGCGGAACACGTCGACGCTGTACTCGCTCGCCGTCGTCCCGACCGACTACGGCCTGATGTGCCTCTCGTTCGTCCTCCTCGCCTGGCCGCTCGGCTTCACGATCGTCTACGTCGCGTTCTTCGCCGCCAACACGCTCTACCTGCTCCTCGCGCTGCCCAAGTGGTTCCGCGAGCTCAAGGGCCTCGGCTCTCTGCCCGACCGGGAGGTCTCATGAACATCCGCGCTGGATTCTTCGACCTGACCGCTCAGCTCCGTCGCGCCTGGATCGCTGTCGCCGGCATGGCGGTCGTGGGCCTCGTGGCGGGCGTCGCCGTCGAGCAGACCATCGCCGGAAACGTTCCCGGCGGCATTCCGAAGGTCGCCTCTCTCGGCGTGCTCCTCGGTCTCACCCTGATCGGGTTCGCCCTCGGACTCGCGGTCGGCTTCGTGCTGGTCCGCCTCCAGCCCCGTGTCACGACGGCCGACGACGTCCGTCGTGTCACGGGCCTTCCCGTCCTCGCGCAGCTGCCCGCTGGCGTCATCGACGCCGACGACCTCGAGGTCCGCGCGGCGTCGCGGCGCATGCGCTCCGCCCTGCGGGAGGCCGTCATGAACACCCGGTCGCTGGCCGGCGGCGAGCTCCCGGCGCGCCTCGTCCTGGCTCGCACCGAAGACGCCGACGAGTCGGCCGGAGTCGACGGCGGACTCGCCCGCGCCCTGGTCGAGAGCGGATTCGTGTCGGCGGTCGTCCGCACCGATCTCGAGACGCAGCTGCTCGCTCGTCCCTCCACCGTCGACGATTCGGCCCTCGAGGACCCGGCCCGTGCCGACGCCTCCGGCTACCAGCGCGTCTCGGTGCCCGATCGCGTCGCCTCGGCTCGCCCCGAGCGTCGCCTCGTCGAGGCCGAGAGCTTCTTCACGACCCTGAGCGAGCGCTACGACGCCGTCGTGGCCCTGGCCGGCAGCAACACGATGCCGGTGCCGCTGCGGGGTCTCGCCCCCGTCGCCGATGCCGTCGTGGTCGTCGTCCGCTCCAACCGCACCACCGTCGAAGACCTCCTCGCGCTCCATGGCGAGCTGCTCGGCCTCGGCGTCGAGCCCCTCGGCGTGCTCATGACCGGAGTCGCCGGCCGCCACCGCTCGGCGCTCCGCCGCGAGTGGGTGCCGTCGGACTTCCGCCTGGGCCGACCCGCGCAGCCGTCGCCCGAGCCGATCTCGGTCGTGGCGCCGTTCGCCGCCTTCGGGGCTGTCTCCGGAGCCGTCTCCGCGGCTGCGGACTCGGCCGACGACTTCCTGCCGTCGCGCTCCGGCTTCTCGATCGCCGACCTCGCCGCGCGTGCCGAAGAGGCCGCGCAGACCTCCACCCCGTCCGGAAGGGACTCCCAGTGACCGACGCACCCCGGGTCGGCTACGCAGCCGGCGCCTACGACCTCTTCCACATCGGGCACCTGAACCTGCTGCGCCACGCCAAGTCGCAGTGCGACGTCCTGATCGCCGGCGTCGTCGCCGACGAGATGCTCGAGCTCACGAAGGGCATCTCGCCGATGGTGCCGCTCGCCGAGCGCCTCGAGATCGTCAGCCACATCGACTTCGTCGACCACGCCTACGCCGAGACCGTCCCCGACAAGATGGACGTCTGGCGCGAACTGCAGTTCGACGTCTTCTTCAAGGGCGACGACTGGCGCGGCACCGAGAAGGGCCTGAAGCTCGAGCGCGAGTTCGCCGAGGTGGGCGTCGAGGTCGTCTACTTCCCGTACACGATGTCGACGTCGTCGACGATCCTGCGGCGGGCCGTGTCGGCCCTCGACGAGGATTCGGCGGCGGTGCGCTAGTTCCTGCGCCCGGGGGCTGTGAGTAGTCGCTCCCGGCCTGTGGAGAGCGCCGGCAGGAACTGCTGCGCGTGCCCCACCATCGTCGGATGAACACGACGACATCGCACTCCGCCCTGCCCGCCCTGCCCGCCGCCGTCTGCGCGTGCGAGGCCTCCCCGCCCCACTACCTCGACTCGCAGCAGAGCCTCGCCACCCGCGACGCGCTCGACGTGCGGGTGAGGCAGCTGATCCCCTGCGCGCTCGTGGCGCAGATCTGGCTGCTGCTGTTCGACGCCGACGACGTGCAGATGCCGCTGATGATGCCCATCGGCGAGCTGCCCCACCGGCCCGAGCACGGCTTCCACGGAGCGCTGGCGCTGCTGCACGAGGAGTACGGCGCGGCGTCGTTCGTGTTCGTGCACGAGCGGCCCGGGCCCGGCGTGCTGTCCGTCGACGACGCGGCGTGGCTGCGGGCGCTGCTCGAGGTGCCCGCCGACGCCGGGTACCGGGTGCGGGCGGCGTACGTGGCGCACGACGAGGGGGTCGGCGGATTCGTCGACCGCGGCGCCGTCGGGGTGGGGCGGGCCGTGCCGGCCGTGCGGCCGGGGTGCGGGGCGTGTCGCAAGTAGGCGTGCTGGCGAGGACGTCTGACGTGGACGTCCTTGTGGCTCATCCACGATGCGGGGGTTCTCCTCGTGGGGCCTGCACGGCGCGGCCGTTCTCCTCGTGAACGTGCCGCCTGTCCTTGCGAGCGTGCACGCCTCCGCATCGTGCCGTAGGGCGGGGCGAGTAAAATCGCCTCATGCTCGATGAGACCGGCCCCGACACCTGGCTGGTCCGCGCGCGCGACGATGCTCAGCCCGAAGCGCTCGTCGAGTCCTTCGCGCGGGGCTACAAGCTGACGAGCTGGTCGCTCGTCGAAGACGAGCGGGTCGCGCTCGGCGTCTACACGTCGGCCGTGCACGCCGAGACCGCGTGGTGGCGCCACCGCGACGGCCTCGACGACTGACGCCGGCGCACTCGGCACGGCCCGTCGGTCGCGGGGCGACTGCGCGTTCGCAAGGACGCCTGGTGCGCCCACAAGGAGTTCGGCGGTGAGGCGCAAGCCCCACAAGGAAGAGTCGCGTCGGGTGCCACCGCCACAAGGACGTCTACCGCAGGAGTCCTTGCGAGCGACGCGGGGCGCGCGCCCGGCGGCGGCGCTAGCGCCGGTTGCCGATGCGGCCGCGCAGCACGTCGATGCGGCGCTGGATCTGGTCGGTGCTGGCCTGCGCGACGGCGGGCCCGCCCGAGATGCGGCGGAGCTCGGCGTGGATGGCGCCGTGGGGCTCGTTGGAGTGGCGCGACCAGATCGAGACCAGGCGGCTCAGCTCCTGCCGCTGCTCCTTGATCGTCATGTAGAGAGGCCGAGCCTCTTCGACGGCCTGGGTTGGCAGGCCCGTCTTGGGCTGCTTCTTCGAGCGGCCGGCCTGCGTCACCTGGCGCTGGCGCAGGAGCTCGCGGACCTCGTCGGGCTCGAGCAGACCAGGCAGGCCGAGGAAGTCGAGCTCCTCGAGGCTGCCGACCTCGCTCGACTGGCCGAACTCGCCGCCGTCGTAGAGCACGCGGTCGAAGTTCGCCTGTGCGTCGAGGGCCTCGAACGGCTGCTGCTCGAGGAGGCTCGACGCCTTCTCCTCGCGGTTGGCCTCGGCGACCATGGCGTCTTCTTCGGAGGTGAAGATGCCGTCGTCGGAGTCGGTCGGGCGGTCGAGGGCGTGGTCGCGCTCGAGCTCGAGCGACCCGGCGAGGGCCATGAGGGACGGCACGCTCGGGAGGAAGATCGAGGCGGTCTCGCCGCGACGGCGGGCGCGGACGAAGCGGCCCACGGCCTGCGCGAAGAAGAGCGGCGTCGAGGCCGACGTGGCGTAGACGCCGACGGCGAGGCGCGGGACGTCGACGCCCTCGGACACCATCCGGACGGCCACCATCCAGCGCGACTCGCCGACGGAGAATGCGGCGATGCGGTCACTGGAGGCCTTCTCGTCCGAGAGCACGACGGTGGGGCGCTCCCCTGTCAGCTTCGTGAGGATCGATGCGTAGGCACGAGCGGCGGTCGTATCGGTCGCGATGACGAGGCCGCCGGCGTCGGCCACACCGCGCCTCACCTCGGTGAGCCTCTTGTCGGCCGCGCTCAGCACCGCGGCGATCCAGTCGCCCTGCGGCGACAGGGCGGTGCGCCAGGCCTGAGCGGTGATGTCCTTCGTCACGGCCTCGCCGAGGGTGGCGCTCATCTCGTCGCCCATGCGCGTGCGCCAGCGCATCGCACCGGCGTACGCCATGAACAGGACGGGGCGGACCACGCCGTCGGCGAGGGCGCGCCCATAGCCGTACGAGTAGTCGGACTGCGACGTGCGGATGCCGTGCTCGTCGGGCGCGTACTGCACGAACGGGATCGGCGCCGTGTCGGAGCGGAAGGGGGTGCCGGTGAGCGACAGGCGGCGGGTGGCCTTGCCGTACGCCTCGCGGATCCCGTCGCCCCAGGTCAGGGCGTCGCCGCCGTGGTGCACCTCGTCGAGGATCACGAGCGTGCGGCCGGCCTCGGTGATCGCCCTGTGCACCTCGGGCTTCATGCCGACCTGCGCGTAGGTGACTGCGACGCCGTGATAGTGCCTGCCGAAGGTGCCGTCGGCGTTCTTGAACATCGGATCGAGACGGAGGTTGACGCGGTCGGCGGCGTCGGCCCACTGGCGCTTGAGGTGCTCGGTCGGTGCGACCACGACGACCCGGTCGATGTCACCGCGCGAGAGCAGCTCGGTCGCGAGGCGGAGGGCGAAAGTGGTCTTGCCGGCGCCGGGTGTCGCAGCAGCGAGGAAGTCGCGGGGCTCGGCGGCGAAGTACTTCTCGAGGGCCTCGGCCTGCCAGGCGCGGAGCTTGCCGGCGGTGCCCCACGCCGCGCGCTCCGGGAAGGCGGGCGAGAGGTGCTCGGCGGCGCTGTTGCCGGCCACCACGCCGATGTCGAGCGCGGGCTCCACTTCGAGGGAGGGTTCGGCCGACCCACGGCCTTCGGGCCTGTCGGGGTCGAACGATTCGGCGATAGTCACTGCCACTGATTTTACTCGGCCCGAGGGCGCTGCTCGGACGCCGACGGCGCGTCAGGCTCGATCTCGACGCCGACGCGCGGCACCGGGCCGCCGCGCGAGATGCGGCGGGTCGAGTCGCCGAGCAGGCTGGCCGAGGTGATGCTCCCGGCGCCGAAGCGGGCCCGGAGGGCGTCCATGGTGGTCTCGGAGGCGCGCCAGTCGGCGTCGTCGTCCCACAGCCCGATCGACCCGGAGCCCGCGCCGCCGAAGCCGAGCTGCTCGACGCGCACGCCGATGAGACGGATCGGCGTGGCCTTGCGGCTGCCGGATGCGCTGTGGTCGGTCGCCTCGTAGATGCCCCAGGCCTCCTCGAAGATGCGTCGCCCGAGGTCGGTGGGCTCGGCGAGCGTCTTCGACCGGGTGATGGTCTCGAAATCGCCGAAGCGGAGCTTCAGCACGATCGTGCGGCCGGTGGCCCCGGCCGCCCGCAGTCGGCGGCCGACCTGATCGCTGAGCCGGAACACCTCACGCCGCAGCCGGTCGGTGTCGTCGACGTCGTTCTCGAACGTGACCTCGTGGCCGGCGCTCTTCTCCTCCGACGCCGTCGTGACGCGTCGCGGATCGCGCCCCCACGACAGGTCGTGGATCTTCTGGCCGCCGGCGACCCCGATCGCGCGCCGCAGCGTGTCGAGCGGCGCCTGCGCGACGTCGCCGATCGTGTTCAGGCCGTAGGTGCGCAGGGTCTCTTCGGTCTTGCCGCCGACACCCCAGAGCGCGCCGATCGGGCGCGGATGCAGGAACTCGAGGGTCTCACCGTGCGGCACGATCAGGAGCCCGTCGGGTTTCGCCACGCCCGACGCGAGCTTGGCGACGAACTTCGTCGAGGCGGCCCCGATACTGCAGTGGAGACCCGTCTCGGCGTGCACTCGTCGCCGCAGCTCCGTGGCGATGCGGAACGGCGAGCCCATCAGCCGGAGCGACCCGCCGATGTCGAGGAAGGCCTCGTCGATGCCGAGGCGCTCGACCAGGGGCGTGACGTCGTCGAACATCGACATGACCTGCGCCGAGAAGTGGCGGTACCTCTCGAAGTGCGGCTCGAGCACGACGGCCTGAGGGCACCGCCGCAGGGCGATGGCCATCGGCAGGGCCGAGTTGACGCCGAACTTGCGGGCCTCGTAGGTGGCGGCGGTGACGACCGAGCGCATCGAGCGATGACCGACGATGACCGGCTGCCCGCGCAGCTCGGGATGCTCGAGCAGCTCGACGGACGCGAAGAAGGCGTCCATGTCGACGTGCAGGATCGTGGCCGTGGCGTCGTCGGTCGGCTGCGCCGTCACCTGGCGGCCGCTGCCGTCCTGCTTGCTCACTCGCTGCCCTTCCGAGAGACCTCTCCGGACCCTCCAGAGAATGGTGTCACGACCCTCCGACACTCGGCGGTGTCCGACGATCGCCGCTCTCCGAGCCCTCGTGAAGGCGCCGACGGCGGCCTACGGTAGACGCGTGACGTATCCGCCGATCGAGCCGTTCGCGCACGGGCACCTGGCGATGGACGACGGGGCCGAGCTCTACTGGGAGGCGTCGGGCAACCGGGAGGGAGTTCCTGCGCTGTGGCTCCACGGCGGGCCCGGCGGCTCGCTCGGCCGGGGCGGCTACCGGCGGCACTTCGATCCGGAACGCTACCTCGTCGTGGGGATCGACCAGCGCGGGAGCGGGCGGAGCCGCCCGTGGGCGACGGAGGACCCCGAGTTCCTGCGCGCCATCACCACCGAGCGGATGATCGCCGACATCGAGGCGGTCCGGGAGGAGCTCGGATTCGACAGCTGGGTGGTCTCGGGCGTGTCGTGGGGCACGACGCTCGCTCTGGCGTATGCGCTGGCCCACCCGGCCGCCGTGCGCGCCCTGGCGCTCGTGGCGGTGACGACGACGAGCCGCGACGAGGTCGACTGGATCACCGAGGGCGTGGGGCGGGTGTTCCCGGAGGCGTGGGACGACTTCGAGGCGGCCTCCGAGCGACGGCCCGGCGAGCGGCTGGTCGACGCGTACGCGCGGCGCCTGCGCGACGGCGACCCGGCCGATCGGGAGCGCGCGGCGTCGGCCTGGGACGCCTGGGAGAGCGTGCACGTGTCGCTCGACCGCCCGGAGCTGCGCGGTGCGGGTCACGTGGATCCTGCGCAGAGGCTGGTCTTCTCGGCGCTGGTGACGCACTTCTGGTCGAACGACGGCTTCCTGCCGGGGTCGGCGGCGATCCTGGGGCGCGTCGGGGAGCTAGCCGGGATCCCGGCGGCGCTGGTCCACGGGCGGCGAGACATCAGCGGTCCGGCGTCGACGGCCTGGCGGCTGCACCGGGCGTGGGCGGGGAGCGCGCTCACGATCGTGGAGGACGAGGCGCACGGCGGGGAGCGCGAGATGGCGGCGCTGGCCGCGGCGCTCGACGGGTTCGCGGGGCGTCGGCGCGCTAGGCCCGCCGTATCGGCAGGCTCCCTCCGTTCGGGCGGCGGGTTCGTGCCGATCCGGCGGGCGTGAGCGCATTCGGCGCTGGACCCCGCGGAACGGCGCCGACCCCTTGGAGCGGCGCAGGAGTGCGTCCGCGGCGGCGGGTCTAGCGCTCGTCCGCGGCCTCGGCGTCTGGCCCGCCGCCCGTCGGCCCGCCGCCGCCCGTCGGCCCGCCGCCGCCCGTCGGCCCGCCGCCCGCAGGCCCGCCCACCGGCCCCAGCCACCGGCTCGCCACCGTCGCGTGAGCGGAGTCGGTCGACGACGGGTGGAACCGTCCGGCCAGCACGTCGCGGTACAGCCGCCCGAGCTCCGTGTCGGCGCGGTACGACGAGCCGCCCGCCACGGTCACGGCCCGGTCGACGACGCGGGTCGCGGTCTCGGTGGCCCGGACCTTGAGGCCGACGAGACGCGGAAACCAGTCGGGGCCGTTGTCGACGAGGTCGTCGAGTTCCTGCGCGATGGTGTCGACCTGGGGCTCGAGACCGTCGAGGTCGATGGCGGCGTCGGCGATGCGCCAGCGCACGACCGGGTCGGCGGCGGTCGACTCGCCGGTGCGGCGGGACGTCCGCGCGGTGGCGGCCTCGACGGCGAGGTCGAGCGCGCGGCGGGCGATCCCCCGGTACACGGCGGCGACGAGGGTCTCGAAGGCGGCGAAGATGCCGAAGACGAGCGGGTCGGCCGAGGGCCCGACGGGCAGCACGCGCACGATCCGGGATGCGGGGACGTGCGCCCCCGTCAGGCGGGTGGTGTGGCTCTGGGTGGCGCGCATGCCGACGGTGTCCCAGTCGCCGAGCGACTCGTGGCCGCCGTCGTCGCGGCGCAGGAAGCCGTGGGCGATCTCGTCGGACGGCGTGCGTCCGAAGACGCCGAGGCGGGTCCACACGGGTGAGAGCGACGTGAAGATCTTCGTGCCGGTGTACCGATAGCCACCCGCGCCGTCGGGCGCCGCCTCGGTGACGGAGTCGAACAGCACGAGGTCGTTGCCCGGCTCGCTGACGCCGAACGCGAAGACCTCCCCCGCGGCCGCGTCGTCGAGCACGAGCCGCAGTGAGTCGTCGCCGCGCGCTGCGAGCAGCGACGCCGTGACGGTCCAGACGAGGTGCATGTTGACGGCCAGCGCCGTCGCCGGGGCCGCCGTCGCCAGGCGTGACTGCAGCGCTGCGATCTGCCGCATGCCGAGCCCGAGCCCGCCCTGCGCCACCGGCACGGCCGCCCTGAGGTAGCCGAGCGCCACGAGCTCGTCGAAGTCCTCCTGCGGAAACGCGTTGGCCGCGTCGTACCCGGCTGCCCGCGCGCGGAACCTCTCGAGCAGGTCGGCCGAGAGCAGGGGCGCAGGAACTTCCGTGGTCACCATTCCTCAAAGGTACGTTTGTTCCATGACACAAGCCCACCCGTGGTCCCGCTACGTCGCGATCGGCGACTCGTTCACCGAGGGCATCGGCGACCCCGATCCGACGTCGACCGGCGGCAATCGCGGCTGGGCCGACCGGGTGGCCGAGGTGCTCGCCTCGACGACCGACGGCTTCGCCTACGCCAACCTCGCGATCCGCGGCCGGCTCCTGCAGCAGATCATCGACGAGCAGGCGCAGGCCGCCCTCGACCTCCGCCCCGACCTGATCAGCGTGTCGGCGGGCGGCAACGACATCATCCGCCCCGGCACCGACCCTGACGAGGTCGCCGGCCGTCTGGAGGGACTCGTCGAGACGCTGTCGTCGCAGGGCGCCACCGTGGTGCTGTTCACCGGGCCCGACATCGGCGCGACGCCGGTGCTCGGCCGGATCCGGGGCAAGGTCGCGATCTACAACGAGAACGTGCAGGCCATCGCGCTGCGGCACGACGCGGTCGTCGCGAACATGTGGGCGATGCGCGACCTCGCCGACAGCCGCATGTGGGCGCCCGACCGTCTGCACTTCTCGCCGCTCGGCCACCACACGATCGCCCGCATGGTGCTGGCCGCGCTCGCCGTCGACAACGACCTCCTCGCGTCCGAGCTGCCCGCCGCCGAGCTCCGCCAGTGGCGGGAGGCGCGCCGCGAGGACATCGGCTGGGCGCGCGAGTACCTCGTGCCGTGGGTGCTGCGGCGGGTGCGCCACCAGTCGTCGGGCGACGGCCTGGGGCCGAAGCGGCCGGAGCCGATGTCGGTTCCGCCCTACGGCGCCGGGACGGAGTCGTAGCCGCTCAGCGGCAGATGCGATAGCGGCTAGAACACCGACGACGGGTTCGTCAGGCGCCACCACGCGTCGGGCTCGGTCATCGCCCGATCGAGCACGAGCGGCACGGTGGTGACCGACGAGCCGATCGTGACCCTGAGCGTCCCGACCTTCGAGCCGGCCGTGGCCTCCCCCACGGTGTCGAGCGCAGGAACGGCCTTCACGGTCGCCGACCCGTAGACGAGCTTCGACACCGTCTTCGCGGCGACAGCGTGGGCGTTCGAGCCCCACTCGGTGTCGTACGACCCGTACACGTCGTCGGCCGTCACCGCTGTGACGGTCTGGAAACCCGACTTGACGCTCGTCAGCAGCTTCGCCACGTCGACGTCGAGCGAGTCGTGGTCGACCCCGCCCAGCATGACGCCGACCACCGTCACGGTGTGGCCGAGCACCTCCTCTCTCGTGGCGAACAGGAGACAGGCCCCCGCCTCGTCGAGGGTGCCGGTCTTGATTCCGACGACGTCGTCGATGCCGAGCAGCTTGTTCGAGTTCTCGACCGTGCCGACGACGGGGATGTCGACCGACTTCGTCGACACGATGGACGCGATGTCGGGGTTGGCGAGCGCGAGCTTGCCGAGCTTCACGAGGTCGGTCGCCGTCGACCGGTTGGCCGCGTTCAGCCCGGTCGGCTCGACGAGCGTCGTGTGGTTCAGCCCGTGCTCCTTCAGCCAGGCCTTCGCCGCCGTGACGTAGGCCTGGTTCGAGCCGAACGCCCAGTAGGCGAGCGCGCTGGCGTAGTTGTTGGCCGACTTGATCAGCGCGACCTGGAGGGTCTGCTTCTCGGTGAGCGTGAGACCGGCGGGCATGGCGGCGACCTCGCCGTCCTGCGCCAGATAGGTGTCGTACAGCGCCCGGTCGGACGCCGTGAACGTGATGTCCGGCCCCGAGCCGCCGTCGAGCGGCTTCTTCGAGAGCACGACGAGCGCGGTCACGATCTTCGAGATCGACGCGATCGAGCGCGGCTTCGAGTCGCCCGAGGTCGTCAGGCTGTCGTCGAACCCGACGGCCTCGACCGCCGTGGCCCCGTAGTCGGGGAAGCGCAGCGAGAGCGCCTTCTCGGTGGGCGCGGTGTACTTCGTGACCTCGGCCGACGCGGGTGCGATGGGGGCGAGGAGGGAGGCCGGAACGTAGACGCCGACGGCGATGACGGCGGCGACGACGACGACGGCGGCGATCCGCCGACGGACGGCGCCGGGGCGGCGCGCGCTGCCGCGACCGCGGGCCGAGCGGCGGGCGCTCACTGAGCGGCCTCTGCGCCACCCGAGCCCGGAGAGACGCGCAGCGACCACAGCACGACGGCCGACGCCGCCGCCACGTTCAGACTGTCCACGCCGTGCAGCATCGGGATCGTCACGACCGTGTCGGCCGCCTCGAGCGCCCGGTGCGAGAGGCCATCGCCCTCGGTGCCGAACAGCATGGCGATCTTGTCGGGCGGGTCGGCCGCGTAGGCGTCGAGCGTCACCGCGTCGTCGCGGAGCGCGAGCGCGGCGATGTCGAAGCCGGCAGCGCGCAGGAACTCCGCGCCCTCCGGCCAGTCGGGCAGCCGAGTCCACGGAACCTGCAGCACCGTGCCCATGGACACGCGCACGCTGCGGCGGTACAGCGGGTCGGCCGAGCGCGGGGTCACCAGCACGGCGTCGGCCCCGAGGCCCGCCACCGCCCGGAAGATCGCGCCCACGTTGGTGTGGTCGACGATGTCTTCGAGCACGACGACGCGACGGGCGCCCTCGAGCACCGACTCGACGCTCGGCAGCTCGGGGCGGTGCATGGCCGCGAGGGCGCCGCGGTGCAGGTGGTACCCGGTGAGCTCTTCGAGCACGTCGGCCTCGCCGACGAAGATCTGGCCGTCGTACTGCTCGACGAGGGGCTCGATGTCGGCCAGCCACTTCTCGCTCAGCAGCACGGAGCGCGGCACGTGGCCGGCGTCGAGGGCTCGCCGGATCACCTTCGACGACTCGGCGATGTAGAGCCCGCCCTCCGGCTCCGTCTTGCGGCGGAGCGCGACGTCGGTGAGGCGGGAGTAGTCGGCGAGCTCGTCGCGGTCGAGGTCGGTGATGCGGGTGATGCGCACGGAGGGCTCCAAGGCGGGGCGCCACCGCAAGCCGGTGGCTCGCGGAAACAAAACGGTAAAGGTTCCCGTTTAGGCTAACGTCACCCGCCTCGCAAAGAGATGTACCAGGAGCCCCACCATGGCGCTAGCCACCGCACCGGCCGACAGCACCGGCACGCTCGACGCGGCGGTCCGCGCGCTCGCGGGGCGGAAGCTGGCGGTCCTCACCGGGGCGGGAGTCTCGACCGACTCCGGCATCCCCGACTACCGGGGCGAGGGCGCCCCCGTCCGCAACCCGATGACGTTCCAGCAGTTCACCTCGGGCGGCCCCGACTTCCAGAAGCGCTACTGGGCCGGCAGCCATCTCGGCTATCGCCACTTCGCCACGGCCGCGCCCAACGACGGGCACCGCGCCCTCGCCGCCCTCGAGGCCGCCGGCATCTCCAACGGCGTCGTGACGCAGAACGTCGACGGCCTGCACCTGCGGGCCGGCTCGTCGCGCGTCGTCGACCTGCACGGCACCGTCGACCGCGTCGTCTGCCTCACCTGCGGCCAGTTCTTCGCGCGGGGCGACATCGCCGAGCGCATGGCGGCCGCGAACCCCTGGCTCGACCGCCCCGACGAGGTCCGCCTGAACCCCGACGGAGACGTCGACGTGACCGACATCGCCGGCTTCAGCGTGCCCCAGTGCACCGTGTGCGGCGGCGTTCTGAAGCCCGACGTGGTCTTCTTCGGTGAGTTCGTGCCGGTGGAGCGCTTCGCCGAGGCGCGCGCCATGGTGCAGTCGGCCGAGGCGCTCGTCGTCGCCGGCTCGTCGCTGGTCGTGAACTCCGGCATCCGCCTCCTCGAGACGGCGCTCCGCAAGAAGCTGCCCGTCGTCATCATCAACCGCGGGGTGACGAAAGGCGACTCGCGCGCCGCCGTTAAGCTGAACGCCGGCACGTCGGAGTCCCTGACGGCCCTTGCCAAACGGCTCGCCGCCGCGTGAACCCGCGGTCGGCGCCCCTCTGGAGGACGACATGACCCGGCTGTACCTGGTGCGACACGGCGAGACCGACTGGAACGCCGCCCGGCGAATCCAGGGATCGACCGACATCCCGCTGAACGACCGGGGCCGCTCGCAGGCCGCGGCCGCCGCCGAGCTGCTGGCCCGTCGCCGCTTCGACGCCGTCGTCGCGAGCCCGCTGAGCCGCGCGTTCGAGACAGGCGCCATCATCGCCTCCCGGCTCGGGCTCGACGAGCCCGCCGTCGACCCGCAGGTCGTCGAGCGCAGCTACGGCCAGGCCGAGGGCCTCACCTTCGAGGAGGTCGAGGCGCGGTTCCCCGACGGCGTCGCCGTGCCCGGGCGGGAGAGCCGCACGGCCGTGCTGCAGCGGGTGGAGGCGGCGCTGCTCGCCATCGCCGAGGAGCGCCCCGGCCAGTCCGTCGTGGTCGCGACCCACGGCGCCGTGATCCGCGGCATCGTGAACCACGTCGCGCCCGAGACCGACGCCAACGCGGGAGTGCCCATCCGCAACGGGTCCATCCACTCGTTCGAGGTCGTCGACGGCGCCCTCGCGCTCGTGGCCTTCGACGATCCGATCGAGGTCGAGTCGGAGGCGCCGGGCCGCTACTCGTTCGACTACCAGAACGCGCTCGAGGGTCGCGGCGACGCCTAGCGCCCCACCCGCTCCAGCACGTCGAGCAGAGCCGCGGCCGACGACGCCCAGCTGTAGTGCGACGCCTGAGCGAGCCCGGCGGCCGAGCGCCGCTCCCACTCCCCCGGCTCCTCCAGTCGGCGCACGGCCGCGGCGATCGACGCCGGCGACTCCGGGTCGAAGTAGAGCGCTGCGTCGCCGCCGATCTCGCGGAAGATCGGGATGTCGCTGACCACGGCCGGTGTGCCGAGCGCCATGCCCTCGATCACCGGGATGCCGAACCCCTCGGCCTTCGACGCGGTGACGACGGCCGTCGCGCCGAGCAGCGTGTCGCGGTACTCCTCGTCGCTCGCACCGCCGTGGAAGACCAGAGACCCCTCGGGAGCCGAGGCCTCGAGGGCGAGGCGCTCGGCGTCCGAGACCCGGCTCATGAGGTGGAGGCGGTAGCCGGCGAGCAGGCTCAGCGCGCGGGCGAGCGCGACGACGTTCTTGTACGGCATGAAGGAGCCCATGTACACGAGGTCGCGGGTGGGCGGCGAGTTCCTGCGCCCGGGCTCCTGCGGATCGGCCGCGTTCGCGACCACGGTCACGGGCCGGCGGGTGAGGCGGTGGTCGGCCATCTCGCGGGCCGTCGTCTCGCTGACCGTCACGACGGCGTCGGCGCTGTTGAGCAGCAGGCGCTGAGGCCACCAGGCGAGGTGGTAGAGGCGCCAGAGCAGGCGGATGGGCGCTGCGAACTCGGGCGGCGGCGTGCGGTTCGTGTAGTAGATCAGGTCGTGCAGCGTCTTCACGAGCCGGTAGCGGCGGCCGAGCGTGCCCATGGTCTGCATCGGGGTCCAGACGACGTCGGGGCGCAGGCGGTTCACCTGGAGCGCCACGAGCGGCTCGAGGGGGCTGGTCGGCGCCGACACCAGCGCGTGCGGAGCGTCCGGGAGCTTGTCGAGCTGGCGGCGGTCGCTCACGAGCATCGTCACGTCGTGGAGCTCGGCGAGCTCGCCGACGACGCCCGCCGTGAAGCGGCTGATGCCGTCGTGGCGTCCGGTGCGCACGTAGCGGCAGTCGACGACGATCCTCACGACGCGGGCCCGAGCGTCGCCAGGAAGTCGGTGATCATCGCCGCCGCCTCGCGGGGCTTCTCGTAGTGGATCAGGTGGCCGACGCCGTGGATGACGTCGAGCTGCGCGTCGGCGAAGAGGCCCTGGAGCTCGTACTGCGCCGGGAGGGCGGTGATGTCGTCGCGGTCGGCGGCGATCAGCAGCGCAGGAACTCGGATCTGCCGCGCATACGTCGACACATCGCTCGACACGGAGGCCTTGAACGCGTCGAGCACGACCTTCCGCGACGCGAACCACGAGAAGTAGGTGTCGTGCTGATCGTGCACCCAGGCGCGCAAGGTCTTCGACCGGGTCTTGACCATCGCGAGGCTCGCGACGCGGGTGACGGCGCGCAGCCTCAGGACCGGGCCGCCGATCGACTCGGGAAGACCGGCGCCCGCCCAGTAGTAGAACACCGCGAGGCGCGTGAGCACGCCGCGCGGGCCCGACAGCGCCGGGGCGGCGATCGGATTGACCAGGATCAGCGCGCGCACGTCGAGGCCCGAGGCGACGGCCGCGCTCGTCACGATCGACCCGAACGAGTGGCCCAGCACGACGGTGTCGGCACCCTGGCCGATCGCGGCGAGGAACCCGCGGAGCCACTCGGCGTAGACGGCGGTGCTGTGCTCGCGGCCCGGGAGGAGCGCGGACTCGCCGAAGCCGGGGAGGTCGGGAGAGATCACGCGGACCGCGCCCGAGTGGACGCCGTCGAGGAAGGCGACCACCGGCTCGAGACCGTGGTGCTCGCCGCGGAAGCCGTGGACGGCGACGATCGTCGTGGGGGCGTCGTCTCGGCCGTACACCCAGTAGCGCGCCGTGGCTCCGAGCACGCGGGCCTCGAGGCGCACGGTGGGGATGCTCGCGAGCTCATCGGCGTACGGCGAGGCGACGGACGGCACAGGCGTGATCATCCGACCAGTGTAGGGACGGCCGTCCGGCCAATCTGGGCGACGCCCGGCACCCTCGTCATAGAGTGGGCCCACCTGCCGGGGCCCGCGCCGGCTAGCGATCGAAGGAGAACGGTGAGCTTCACTGCCCCCATCCAGACGCCCGGACTCACCCTCGACCCGCAGTGGTATCGGCGGAGCGTGTTCTACGAGGTCATGGTCCGCTCGTTCGTCGACAGCAACGGCGACGGGGCGGGCGACATCGCCGGGCTCTCGTCGCGGCTCGACTACCTGCAGTGGCTCGGCATCGACTGCCTCTGGATGCCGCCGTTCTTCCAGTCGCCCCTGCGCGACGGCGGCTACGACATCTCGGACTACAAGGCGATCCTCCCCGAGTTCGGAACCCTCGACGAGTTCCGCGACCTCGTCACCAAGGCCCACGAGCGCAACATGCGCATCGTCATCGACATGGTGATCAACCACACGTCCGACCAGCACGAGTGGTTCAAGCAGTCGCGCGAAGACCCCGACGGCCCGTACGGCGACTTCTACACGTGGAGCGACACCGACGAGAAGTACGAGAACATCCGCATCATCTTCGTCGACACCGAGGAGAGCAACTGGACGTTCGACCCCGTGCGCCGCCAGTTCTTCTTCCACCGGTTCTTCTCGCACCAGCCCGACCTCAACTTCGAGAACCCGAAGGTGCACGAGGCCGTCTACGACGTGATCCGGCACTGGCTCGATCTCGGCGTCGACGGGATCCGCCTGGACGCGATCCCGTACCTCTACCAGTCCGACGACGGCAACGGCGAGGGCGAGCCCTCGACCCACGAGTTCGTCAAGAGGCTCCGCACGATGGTCGACGAGGAGTACCCCGGCCGCATCATGATCGCCGAGGCCAACCAGTGGCCCCGCGAGGTGGCGGCGTTCTTCGGCACCGACGACGAGCCCGAGTGCCACATGGCGTTCGACTTCCCGGTCATGCCGCGCATCTTCTACTCGCTGCGCTCGCAGGACGCCGGCGAGCTCAAGCGGATCCTGTCCGAGACGACCGACGTTCCCGAGAGCGCGGGGTGGGGGGTGTTCCTCCGCAACCACGACGAGCTCACGCTCGAGATGGTCAGCGAGGAGTACCGCCAGGCCATGTACGGCTGGTACGCCTACGACCCGCGGATGCGATCGAACATCGGCATCCGCCGGCGCCTGGCGCCGCTTCTCGACAACTCGCGCGCCGAGCTGGAGCTCGCCCACGCGCTCCTCTTCGCCCTGAAGGGCTCGCCGTTCCTGTATTACGGCGACGAAATCGGCATGGGCGACAACATCTGGCTCAACGACCGCGACGCGTCGCGCACGCCGATGCAGTGGACGCCCGACCGCAACGCCGGCTTCTCGACGGCCGACCCGGGCAAGCTGTACCTGCCGGTCGTCCAGTCGCTCGTGTACAACTACTCGCTGGTGAACGTCGAGAGCCAGCTGGCTCAGTCGCGCTCCCTGCTGCACTGGATCCGCAACGTCATCCACGTGCGCAAGGCCCATCCCACGTTCGGGCTCGGCACCATGGAGGTGCTCGGCACGAACCACGGGTCGACTCTCGCCTTCGTCCGCTCGTACCAGGGGTCGGGCACCGACTTCGGCGACGCCGCCGAGGAGGTGCTGTGCGTGTTCTCGTTCGCGCACAACCCGGTGTCCGTCACCGTCTCCGCTCCCGAGCTGGCCGGCCGGACCCTCACCGACCTGTTCGCGGGCGGGGCGTTCCCGAGCTTCGACGCGGAGGGCAACGTCACGCTGACGCTCGGCACGCAGGCCTTCTTCTGGCTGCACGTCGGGCCGGCACCCGTTCCCGCGCTGCCGCCGTCGTCGATCCCGGTGTCGTCGACCTCGGAGCCCACGACCCCGGTCGCCCCTGGCGAGTGATGTCGGCGGCCTCTCGTAGGCTGTCCGTGTGAGTGAAGCTGCAGTCGGCCCCGTCCCCGTCCGCTGGTGGGACGGCCTCGGCGTGTTCGACCTCGAGACCACGGGTATCGACGTCGAGACCGCCCGCATCGTGACCGCGCACGTCGGCATCATCGACTCCACGGGCGAGTCCATCGCCCATGGCGAGTGGATCGCCGACCCCGGTGTCGAGATCCCCGAGCAGGCCGCAGCCGTGCACGGCGTCACCACCGAGCGCGCCCGGGCCGAGGGGCGGCCTGCCGTCGAGGTCGTGGCCGAGATCATCGCCGCCCTGCGCGCCGTCTTCGAGCGAGGCGTGCCGCTCGTCATCTACAACGCCCCCTACGACCTCACCGTGCTCGACCGCGAGGCCAAGCGCCACGGCCTCGAGCCGCTGGCCGACGCGCTCGCCGCGGGCGCCTGCGTCATCGACCCGCTCGTCATCGACAAGGCCGTCGACAGGTACCGCAAGGGCAAGCGGACGCTCGAGGCCGCCGCCGCGTACTACGACGTCGTCCTCACCGACGCCCACGACGCCGGAGCCGATGCGATCGCCGCCGGCCGCGTCGCTCAGGCGATGGCTCGCCGCCACCTCGACACGCTCGACGTCCCCGCCCCCGACCTCCACACGCTTCAGGTGGGCTGGTGCGCCGACCAGGCAGCGAGCTTCCAGGAGTACATGCGGCGCAAAGACCCGACGTTCATCGCGTCGGGCGACTGGCCTGCGCGGCCGTAGCGCGTGTCCGGCCCTGCGCGGCCGTAGCGTACGTCCGGCTCTGCGCCGTCAGCCTTTCCCGCCGCTGACGAGCAGCACGCGTGTCACGGCGGGCGCGTCGTCCGGCACCCGCCAGGCGTGCGGCGCGGTCGCCTCGTGCCAGAAGGACTCCCCTGCGACGAGGCGCACCGGCGCGTCCTCGCCGACGGTGACGTCGAGCGTCCCCTCGATCACGTGAACGACGTCCTCGCCCTCGTGCGCGTACGCCGGCTCGTCGACGTGCCCCGGGGCGAGTTCGAAGAGATACGACTCGAGGGCGGAGCCGGGCCCACCGGCGATGAGCCGGGCCGACCCCGTCGAGCCTTCGCTCGCGGGGAGGTGCAGCGGCGCGTGGCGCGGGTAGGTGCCGGGCAGCAGATCGGAGGGCTGCACCTCGAGCGCCGAGGCCAGCGCGTACAGGGTCGGCACGCTCGGGTAGATCCGAGCGTTCTCGACATTCGACAGGAACGGCTGCGACACCCCGGCGCGCCCGGCGAGCTCGCGCATGCTCCAACCGCGCCGGGTCCGCTCGGCGCGGACGGCCTGGCCGATCTCGGCCTGCAGCTCGTCGGGAGTTCCCATGCCTCGACCGTAGCGCCTCGCCGGTCGAATGTGATAACTCTTTGTTATCAACCCGCACGACCCGGCAGGAGCCCCCGTGACCAAGCAGATCTTCCTCGGCGCCTTCGAGGAGCTGACCCCCAACTTCATCAGCAACGCCTGGCACCACGAGAAGGGCGACACGAGCGGCTTCGCCACGCTCGAGTACTGGCAGGAGATGGCGCGAGAGCTGGACGCGGCCGGCTTCGACTTCCTGTTCTTCGCCGAGGCGATCGGCTACCCGATGAGCGGGGACGACGTGCCGGAGGTCGTGATCCGCGAGGCCGTCCAGTTTCCCGTCCACGATCCCATGACCATCGTGTCCGGACTCGCGGCCACCGTCGACCGGCTGGGCTTCGTCGTCACGGCGTCGACGACGGCGCAGCAGCCGTACCTCAACGCCCGCGCCTTCACGACGCTCGATCACCTCACGAAGGGGCGCGTGGCGTGGAACGTCGTCACGAGCGACAACCAGGTCGGGCTGGTCAAGCTGCTGGGCCAGCGGGAGGTGACCCCTCACGACGAGAGGTACCGTCGGGCCACGGAGTTCCTGGATCTCTCTTTCAAGCTCTGGGAGGGGGCCTGGGAGGATGACGCGATCGTGAACGACAAGGCCACGCGGACCTTCGCCGATCCCGCCAAGGTGCACCGGATCAGGCACGACGGCGAGTACTTCCACCTCGACGGCTACTATCCGGCGACCCCGTCGGTGCAGCGGACGCCGCTCCTGCTCCAGGCGGGCACCTCGTCGGCCGGGCGCGCCTTCGCTGGCCGCTTCGCCGAGTGCGTGTTCATCCAGGACCGCGACATCGACCAGGCCGCGGCGACGGTGCGCGACCTCCGGGCCCGCGCCGTCGCGAACGGCCGCTCGGCCGACTCGGTCCGCATCATGGACGCCGTCTCGATCGTCGTCGCCGACACCGAGGAGGAGGCCCTCGCGGCTCGCGCCATGCTCGACTCGACGCCCTCGCGAGAGGCGGCCGCGGCGCTCTTCATGGGCTGGAGCGGCGTCGACCTGATGAAGTTCGACCTCGACCAGACGCTCGCCGAGGTCACGACCGAGGTCGGCCAGTCGATGCTGGGCATGTTCCAGCGCGGCGAGGAGAGCCCGACGGTGGCCGAGATCCTCGACCGCATCACCACGTCGATCGGCGGCCCGCGCCTGACCGGCACGCCCGAGCAGATCGCCGACGAGATGCAGCGCTTCGTCGAGGTGGCCGACGTCGACGGCTTCCTGATCGAGTACACCTACGGCGGCATGGACACCTACCGCGACTTCATCGACACGGTCATGCCCGTGCTCCGACAGCGAGGGCTCCTTCCCGAGACCCCGCGCGGCGGCACGATGCGCGACCGCCTGCTCGGAGCCGGCGACCGGCTTCCCGACAGCCACCCGGGGGCGACTCACCGGCGCCGTTGAACCGACTCCACAGCACCGCACAGGAAGGCATCTGTAATATCGATGCACGGGGCGACAGTCGTCCCGTGCATCGACAGACCTGGGGGGCTTCGCAGCCTTGTTCTTGAAGACGTTCGGGTGGTCCATGGTGATCACCGTCATCGCCCTCGGCATCGCACTCGCCTACGGCGGCCCTGCCGGTCTCGCCGTCGCCGCCATCCTGGGCGTCCTGGAGATCAGCCTCAGCTTCGACAACGCGGTCGTAAACGCTCGCATCCTCGAGAGGATGAGCCCGTTCTGGCAGCGCATCTTCCTGACGGTCGGCATCCTCATCGCCGTCCTCGGCATGCGGATCCTGTTCCCGCTGATCATCGTGTCGGTGACATCGGGCCTCAACCCGGTCGAGGCCGTTCAGCTCGCGCTCGAGAAGGGTCCGATCGACACACCCGGCACCTACGCATACATCCTCCACGACGCGCACCCGCAGATCGCAGCGTTCGGCGGCATCTTCCTGCTGATGATCTTCCTCGACTTCATGTTCGAAGAGCGCGAGATCCGCTGGATCGGCTTCCTCGAGAAGCCCCTGGCGAAGATCGGCAGCATCAACGCCGCCTCCGTCATCGTCGGCCTCGCGGCCCTCGTGCTCGCATCGCTCGCCGCCGGCGACAAGCAGACGATCGTGCTGATAGCGGGCATCGCGGGCATGATCCTGTACTTCCTGGTCAACGGCCTCGGCGACCTTTTCGATGTCGGCGACGACGACGTCGAGGAGGAGAACGGCGAGGGCGAGCTCGACGCCGAGTCGATCGAGAAGCGCGCCGGCCGCGTCGGCGGCGGCAACCGGGAGCTCGGCAAGGTCGTCGGCAAGGCCGCGTTCCTGCTCTTCCTCTACCTCGAGGTCATCGACGCCTCGTTCTCGTTCGACGGCGTCATCGGCGCGTTCGCTATCACCTCCGACCCGATCATCATCGCGCTCGGCCTCGGCCTCATCGGCGCGATCTTCGTCCGGTCGCTGACGGTGTTCCTGGTCCGCCAGGGCACGCTGGATGAGTTCGTCTACCTCGACCACGGCGCGCACTGGGCGATCGGCGCGCTGTCCGTGATCCTGCTCGTCACCATCACGACCGAGGTGAGCGAGGTAGTCACCGGCCTGGTGGGCGTGCTCTTCATCCTGGCCGCCTTCATCACCTCCATCATGCGCAACCGCCGCATCGCGGCAGAGGCGCCGACGATCCCCGAGTCGGTCTCCGCCTGACACGGCGAACCGACAGCATCACCCTGCACCGAAGCCTCGAAACCGAAGCACCGAAATCAAAGGAGATCCACCCATGGGCCTGAGCCTCTCCAAAGGACAGACGCTGTCGCTGACCAAGAACGACGGCGGCGCGCTGAGCAAGGTCCGCATGGGCCTCGGCTGGGACAGCGCCGCGCCGGTGAAGCGCGGCCTCTTCGGTCGCGGCAAGGCGGCCGAGGTCGACCTCGACGCCTCGGCGATCTTCTTCGACGCCCAGGGCCAGCTCCTCGACAAGGTCTGGTTCAAGCAGCTCGCCAGCAAGGACGGCTCGGCGAAGCACACCGGCGACAACCTGACCGGCGCCGGCGACGGCGACGACGAGGTCATCCTCGTCGACCTGTCCGCCGTCTCTCCCGCCGTCGCGCAGATCGTGTTCGTGATCTCGAGCTACAGCGGCCAGACCTTCGATCAGGTCGAGAACGCCTTCTGCCGCCTCGTCGACGACTCCACCGCCGGCACCCCCGAGGTCGCCCGGTACGAGCTGACCGACGCCGGAACGCACACCGCCATGATCATGGCGAAGGTGTCGCGCGAGGGCTCCGGCTGGGCGTTCACGGCCATCGGCAACCGCGCTACCGGCCGTTCGGTGCTCGACCTCGTCGATCCGGCCGCCCAGGCACTCTGAACCTCACCCGCACACGTAGAAAGGCAACACGATGGCAAGCCTGTCTCTGACCAAGGGCAACAACCTCTCGCTCACGAAGGCCGACCCCGGCCTCACCCGCGCGATGGTCGGTCTTGGCTGGGATCCCCGGACGACCAGCGGCACCGACTTCGACCTGGACGCGTCGGCGCTCCTGATCGGCGCGAACGGCAAGGTGCGGTCGAACGACGACTTCATTTTCTACAACCAGCTGCAGACGCCGAACGGCTCGGTCGTGCATCAGGGCGACAACCGCACCGGCGAGGGCGACGGCGACGATGAGCAGATCCTCATCGACCTCAGCCTGGTCGAGGCCGATGTGCAGCGCATCGTGATCACCGTCACCATCGATCAGGGCGACGTACGCGGCCAGAACTTCGGCCAGGTGCGCGACGCGTTCTGCCGCGTCGTCAACGAGGACACCGGCTCCGAGATCGTCCGCTACGACCTCAGCGAAGACGCCGCTGCCGAGACCGCCATGATCTTCTCCGAGATCTACCGCAACGGCGCGGAGTGGAAGTTCAGGGCCGTGGGCCAGGGTTACGTGACCGGGCTGCGCGGAATCGCCACCGACTTCGGCATCGTCCTCGACTGACGACCCCCTCCACCCGACCCCGTACGACCCGACACCCGATCCCCGACCCGACACCCGACACCCGATCCCCGACACGACTCAGGAGCATCCCATGGCAGGACTCACCCTCGAAAAGGGCAACAACCTCTCCCTCACCAAGACCAGCCCCGGCCTCACCATCGCGACCGTCGGCCTGGGCTGGGACCCCCGCACCACCTCGGGCGAGGCGTTCGACCTCGACGCCTCGGCGCTCCTCGTCAGCGCCTCCGGGAAGGTCCGCTCGTCGGCCGACTTCATCTTCTACAACCAGAAGCAGTCGGCGAACGGCTCGGTCGTCCACCTCGGCGACAACCGCACCGGTGACGGCGACGGCGACGACGAGCAGATCTCCGTCGATCTTCGCAGCGTCGAGTCCGACGTCGAGCGCGTCGTCATCGCCGTGTCGATCGACAAGGCCGACGAGCGCCGTCAGAACTTCGGCCAGGTCCGCGCGGCGTACTGCCGCGTCGTCGACCAGGACGGCACCGAGATTGTCCGCTTCGACCTCAGCGAGGACGCCGCGCCCGAGACCGCCATGGTCTTCGCCGAGGTGTACCGCAACGGCGAAGAATGGAAGTTCAAGGCCGTCGGCCAGGGCTACACCACCGGCCTCGCCGGCATCGCCGGCGACTTCGGCGTCTCCTTCGGCTGATAGCGCATAGCCCACCACCACCCTTTCTGCGAGGATCAAGCATGGCCACTCCCCTGACTCCCCCCGACTCGTCCGACCAGGGCGCCGACCTCGTCCTGCGCGCTCCCGACGCGCCCGAGATCGTGCAGGCCGACGACGCCCCCGGCATGGTGCCGGTCCCCGCGGACCGTCAGGCCGAGATCCAGCGCCAGGCTCGGGAGTTTGTCGACGAGGTCTCCTCGCTCGACGCTCGCAGCCCGGAGTTCACGACGAAGGTCGAGGGCATCTCGGCCATCGCCGGCACGGAGATGTCGACCTCGAGCAACTTCTCGTCGCGCATGCTCGAGCGCAGCTCCACGTCGGTGGCCGGGGCGAAGCGCGGCGGCAACAGCTCGCAGGTCAAGGTGGCGAGCACGCTCGGCCAGCTCCGGTCGACGGTCGAAGACCTCACGCCGAACCAGGCCGACCTGGGCGTCGGGCGCAAGATACTGGGGTTCATCCCGGGCGGCAACAAGCTGGCCAAGTACTTCCAGAAGTACGAGTCGGCGCAGACGCAGCTCGACGCGATCATCAAGTCGCTGATGTCGGGTCAGGACGAGCTTCTGAAAGACAACGCGTCGCTCGCGGGTGAGAAGGTGCAGCTGTGGGAGACCATGCAGCAGCTCAGCGAGTACGCCGTCTTCGCGAAGGCGCTCGATGCGGCGACCGTCGAGAAGATCGACCAGCTGCGTTCGTCGGGCAAGATCGACGAGGCGTCGAAGCTGGAGTCCGACGTGCTGTTCGCCGTCCGCCAGCGTCACCAGGACATCCTGACGCAGCTCGCGGTCTCGGTGCAGGGCTATCTGGCGATGGACCTCATCCGCAAGAACAACGTCGAGCTGATCAAGGGCGTCGACCGGGCGCGTACCACCACCATTGCGGCGCTCCGCACGGCCGTCATCGTCGCTCAGGCCCTCGCCAACCAGAAGATGGTGCTCGATCAGATCGACGCCATCAACACGACCACGAACAACATGATCCTGCAGACCAGCGAGATGCTGCGCGATCAGACCACTCGCATCCACGAGCAGGCGGCGAGCTCCGGCGTCAGCGTCGAGACCCTGCAGAAGGCGTTCGACAACGTCTTCGCCACCATGGACTCGATCGACACGTTCCGCGCCCAGGCGGCGAAGAACATGGAGGGCACCGTCCAGGCGCTCGAGACCGGTATCCAGAAGGCGCGTCCCTACCTCGAGCGCAGCCGTCAGAGCGAAGGAACCGAGCAGAGCACTCAGAGCGCCATCGGCCGCTCCTGACCTGCTCCTCCCCCTCCTCCAGAAAGAAGTCACCGCCGATGCGCCGATTCGTCGAGTCCATCTTCGGTCGCCCCGCGGTGCCCGTCGACGATGCGAGGCCGCCCGCGGCCGTCGAGTCCGAGGCCGAGCAGACGGCTCGAGCCCTGGACGAGTTCCGGGTCTTCGTCCGACGCTCGGGGCGCGACCTGCCGACGCTCGTCTCATCGCAGCTCGGTCAGATCGACGACCTCCTCCATGTCGTGGTGCAGGCCGCTGTCGCGGAGGACGCATCGACCGAGCAGCGCTACCTGCTCGACGCCATGGTCCGCGACTACCTGCCGACGCCCGTGCGCGGCTACCTGAGCCTCCCGGAGGCCGACCGCCAGCAGTCCACGCGCGCGACCGGAATCCTCGTCGACCAGCTCCGGCTGCTCGAGGAGACCATCCGCGACCTCCTCAACCAGATCCGCACGCACGCCATCGCCGAGCTGTCGACGCACGGGCGCTTCCTCGCCTCAAAGTTCGACGAGGTGTCTCCCGAGCTGACCCTCCAGCGTCCGGCAGACGCGGGGACGGTCTGATGGCAGGCATCGTCGCCGGCGGCAACGCCTCTCTCACCGCCGAGAACCCCGGCCTGGATCAGGTGCTCGTCGGGCTCGGCTGGGACGTCATCCCGTCGCGCGGCCCGCAGTCCGAGATCACCCCGATGGCGCTCCTCGTCGGATCCGACGGCAAGGCGCTGTCGAACGAGCACCTCGTCTACTTCAACCAGATCCAGTCGCAGGATGCATCGGTGGCCTTCATCGGCGGCGACGACGACGAGCAGATCGACGTCGACCTGATCTCCGTGCCGGCCACGGTGTCGCGCATCGTCTTCATCGTCTACGTCGACCCCGACGTGCGCGGCCCGGGCACCTTCTCGGCCGTGCGCTCGGCTCACATCCGCGTGGCGAGGCCCGACGGCTCCGAGCTCGTGCGCTTCGACCTGAACAGCATCGAGAACCGCTCGATCAACGCGATGATCTTCGGCGAGCTCTACCGCCATCGCGACGAATGGAAGTTCCGCGCCCTCGGCCAGGGCTACACGACCGGGCTGAAGGGCGTCGCCGACGACTTCGCCGTGACGGTCTGACGGCGGCCGTCGTATGCCCGTCGTCCGCACAGACCTGCCGTTCTTGAAGCGGAGGGTCCCACCTCGCTCGGCTTCGACGAGCGCTCCCGCGGGCCCCCCTGCCGTCCGGCCCGTGTCCGCGCCGTCTGCCGGCCTCTCGCTCGCGCCGACAGCCCCGACGCCGCCCGCCCCGACGCCAACAGCACCGACGCCGCCCGTCCCGACGCCGAAAGCCTCGCCGCCGCCCGCCCAGCCGGCCGCGCCCGCCCGCGGCCCGCTGCGGACACCCGCTCCCGCCCCCGGCGCCCGCCTCTTCCCTGCCCCGATGCCGTCGCGCCTCGCCGAGCTCGACGCCGAGAACCCCGTCGTCCGCCTCGACGTGCTGCGCTCCTCGATCGGCAGCCTCCTCGTCGACGGCGTCGAGACGGCCGTGTGGGAGTCCGTCACCGGGGTGTCGGGCTCAGAGACCCCGGCCGGCGATGTGGTCGGCACCGTCGTCGCGACGTCGGGCAACCGGCCGCTCGTCGGGTTCGACGGCCGACTGGCCGTGGTCACGCTGCGGCACGTGCGCGAGCTGCGCCGCGCCCTCTTCGTCGGGGCACCCGCGGGAAGCCTGGGCGTCCGACTCTTCGACGGGACGACGATCACCGCGACCGGCGACGGGCCGGGCCCCGTTGTCGTGCTGGTCCTCGTGATCGACGGCCTGGTCGAGATCCGGGTGGCGACGGCGGCCGCGTCGCCAGAAGTTCACGCGGAGTTCGGCTTCGAGCTGACACGCCGCTTCGACTTTCACAGCGGCAATGGTTGAGAATCAGGGATGCGCCATTTCGCCTTCCTGAGCGACGACGACAGGACCCGCCTCTTCCACACACCGCCGGTCGACCTTCACCACTCCTCTGATCCGAGACTGCTGGCCACCGCGCTGGGCGCGACGCTGTACACGCCGGGCGATCGTCCCGAGCTCGCCGCGTCGGTGATCAAGCAGTCGAAGAAGGGCGCCGTCAGCATGGTGCTGTGCCTCGAGGACAGCATCGCCGACTCGGCCGTTCCCGCCGCCGAAGACAACGTCGCAGCGACACTGGTCGAGCTGCACGGCTGCGGCGAGCTCCCGCTGCTGTTCGTCCGCGTCCGCACCCCCGAGCAGATCCTGCTGCTGGCCGAGCGCGCGGGTGCGGCGCTGAGCGTCCTGGCAGGCTTCGTCGTGCCCAAATTCCGCAACGACGACGGCTACGGCCAGCGGTTCTTCGACGCGCTCCACGAGGTGACGGACCGCGGGCTCGTCCCCGACCACCGGCTGCGGCTCATGCCGATCCTCGAATCCCCCGCGATGATCCACGCCGAGACGCGCACGCAGGTGCTCTCCGAGATCGCCCGCGTGCTCCTCGACAACCGCGACGACGTCCTGGCCGTCCGCATCGGCACGACCGATCTGTCCAGCGTCTTCGGGCTCCGGCGTGGCCGAGACCTGACGATCTACGACGTCCAGGTGGTGGCCGCGGTCATCGGCGACATCGTCAACGTGCTCGGTCGAGGCTCCGACGGCTTCGTGATCACGGGGCCGGTGTGGGAGCACTACGCCGACACCGAGCGCCTCCTTCGTCCGCAGCTGCGCCTCACGCCGTTCACGGAGGCCAACGAGGAGGCTCTCCGCCGGGAGCTGCTCGTCCGCAACTTCGACGGCCTTCTCCGTGAGATCACGCTCGACCACGCCAACGGCCTCCTCGGCAAGACGGTGATCCACCCGACCCACGTCGCGCTCGTCCACGCGCTGAGCGTCATCAGCCACGAGGAGTATCTCGATGCCACGGCGATCACCCAGCCCGGGGCCGGCGGTGTCGCCGCGTCCCCGTCGCGCAACAAGATGAACGAGATGAAGCCGCACCAGATGTGGGCCGAGAAGACCCTTCAGCGCGCCGACGCGTTCGGCGTGGCCGCTGCCGACGCGACGTTCGTCGACTTCCTCGAAGTGAGCATGCTGTGACCGCCGCTGCCGGCGCCCCGAGCGTCGACCCCGTCTGGACGGGCGGCTGGGTCGCCGACCGCCTCGGAGCCCGCATCGAGTCCGACCCCGTCCGCAGCCTGGTCCCCGTCGAGGCGCTCGTCGGGCTGGCGCTCCGCCGCAACCCTCGCCGCGCTCACCTGCTCGTCTCGACGGTCCTGGCGAAGCACGTGCCGACGCCGCCCCTGCTCGTCGAGTCGGCGGGAGCGCTGCTCGGCGTGCTGGTCGCCGACCGGCTGGAGGGGCGCGACGCCGCCGCTCGGGCCGGGCTGGCACGCGACCTGGCCGACGAGCTGACCGGGGCAGGAACCGACCTCTGGAGCCTCCGTGACCGTCTGCACCGCCTCGAGTTCCTGCACCCCGCCGTGACCACTCTGGGCTATGCCGAGACCGCCACCGGCCTCGGGCGGCTCGTGGCCGACCAGCTGGGCGCCTACTACCTGCACTCGACCCGCCGCGCCGTGCCCGGTCTCGAGCCGGTGGCCGGTTTCGAGGAGGAGCACTCTCACGCCACGGGCCACCGCCTCGTGCCGAGCGCCGCCGACTGGCTGAAGCCGCGGGGCACGGTCGTGCTCGTCGACGACGAGTTCAGCACCGGCACCACTGCAATCAACACCGTGCGCGCCCTCCACGCGCTCGAGCCGCAGTCGCGCTATGTCGTGGCGGCTCTCGTCGACCTGCGCGGCGACGCCGACCGCGCCCGCTTCGACGTCCTGGCCGCGGAGCTCGGGGTCGCCGTCGACGTCGTCTCGCTCGGCGCCGGCTCGATCCACCTGCCGGAGGGGTTCGCTGCCGCAGCCTCCGAGCACGTCGGCGACGTCGCCCCGGCAGCGACGCCCCGCGCACTCGCGGATGTCGCGCGTGTCAGCATCTCGGCGAGCGTGCCGTCGGACCGCGCGGGCTCCCCCGCGGCCCTCCGCGTCGCACCATCGCGAGAGGCCGCCGCCTCGCTCGCCGCGCGGCTCGCCGAGCTGCCCGCCGCGCGCACTCTCGTGCTCGCCACCGAGGAGAACATGGCGTTCCCCGTCCAGGTCGCAGCCGCTCTCGATCAGCTCCAGCCGGGCGTGCTGTTCTCGTCGACCACCCGGTCTCCGATCGCGCCGGTGGACGACCCGCAGTACGCCATCCGCTCGGCAGCCCGCTTCGCGTCGCACGACCGCACCATCGACGGGCCGGGCCCGCGCTTCGCGTACAACCTGACCGCTGGCGGGGAGCGCTTCGACAGGATCGTCCTGATGCCCGAGCCCGGCACGACCCTGGATGCGCTGTCGCGGCAGGGCGGCCCGCTCGAAGCTCTGAGAGCCCGGGCCGACGAGGTCGTCGTGGCGACCGTGGAAGGCGACACCGTGAACGAGTCGATGCCCCTCGAGCCCCTTCGCGGCCCCGCGTTCGGCTCGTACGAGCCCGACGAGGTCGGCTGGCTGCTGCAGGACCTCGGCGGCGTCGCGCTCGAGGCCCCCGCCGCCGACCGCGAGGCGGCCATCCAATCGGGTCGGGCGCACTACGCCGAGTCGCTGCCGCAGGAGTACGTGCCGAGCGACGACTACCAGCGGCTCTACGCCGAGGCTCTCGATCGCTCGGCGGCGCGTGTCGCCCTCGCCGTCGGAGTCGCGGCCGAGCTGGTCATGGACGGGCGCGAGCGGCCACCGGTGCTCGTGTCGCTGGCACGAGCCGGCACGCCCATCGGGATCCTGATGCGGCGCTGGATCGCGCGGACGCACGGCGCCGACTCTCCTCACCGTGCTCCCTTCCACTACACGATGAGCATCGTGCGCGGCGTCGGCATCGACACGACCGCCCTCGCCTGGCTGGCCGAGCGCCACGACCCCGCCGACGTCGTCTTCGTCGACGGCTGGACCGGCAAGGGCGCTATCGCCCGCGAGCTCACCGCCGCGCTCGACCAGCACGCGGCCGATACCGGAGTCCGCTTCTCGGACGACCTCGTCGTTCTGGCCGACCCCGGCCACTGCGTCCGTACCTTCGGCACGCGCGACGACTACCTGATCCCGTCGGCCTGCCTCAACTCGACTGTGTCGGGCCTCGTCTCACGGACGGTCTACAGCGAGAAGCTCATCGCCCCCGGGGAGTTCCACGGCGCGAAGTTCTACTCTGAGCTGGCCGGAAGCGACGTGTCGCGCGCCTTCCTCGACGCGGTCGAGTCGCACTTCGAGTCCGTGCGCGCCGACGCCGAGGCGGCCGCCGCCGAGCTGGTCTCGACCGACCGCACCCCGACGTGGGAGGGCTGGGCCGCCGTCGAGCGGCTGCAGCGCGAGTACGGCCTCGACGACGTCAACCTCGTGAAGCCCGGCGTCGGGGAGACCACCCGGGTGCTGCTGCGCCGAGTGCCCTGGAAGATCCTCGTGCGACCCGATGCCCTCAGCGACGTCGCGCACGTGCTCCTCCTGGCGCGCCAGCGCGGCGTCGACGTCGTCGAGGTCGACGACCTGCCCTACAGCTGCGTCGGGCTGATCAAGCCGCTGGCCGATGGCGAGCAGGACGCCGCGCAGGGCAGCGTCTGATGCCCGCGATCGTCGCCTCCGACCTCGACCGCACGCTGATCTACTCGGCAGGAGCCCTGATGCTCGACGGCACGGACGCCGAGGCACCGCTGCTGACGGTGGCCGAGGTGTACAACGGCGCGCCGCTGTCGTACCTCACACGGGACGCCGAAGACGGCTTGGAGCGGCTGGCGGAGCGCGGCGTCTTCGTCCCGGTCACCACGCGCACGGTGGCTCAGTACCGCCGGGTGCGTCTCCCCCGTGCCCCCCACGACTGGGCGGTCACGACGAACGGCGGCGTCATCCTGCACCGCGGCGAGCCCGATGCCGACTGGACGGCGACCGTCGCGGCTCGGCTTGAGCACGCCTGTGCCCCGCTGGCCGAGATCGAGGCGCTCGTTCCGCGACCTGGCGACCACCCCGCGTTCCTGCGCCTGAACCATGCCGAAGAGCTCTTCGTCTACGCGATCATCGATCGGGCGAACCTGCCTGCCGACGAGCTCTCCGCACTGACCGACGCGTGCGAGGCCCGCGGCTGGACCGTCTCGCTTCAGGGTCGCAAGCTCTACCTGGTGCCGTCGCCGCTGACGAAGAGCGCCGCAATCGCTGAGATCGCCGCGCGCACCGGGGCTGATCGGGTCGTGGCCGCGGGCGACTCGCTGCTCGACCTCGACCTGCTGCGCTACGCCGACGCGGCGATCCGGCCGGCGCACGGCGAGCTGCACGACGCCGGGATCACGCTCCCGCACCTCGAGGTCACCGCCGCCCGCGGCGTGATGGCCGGCCAGGAGATCGTCGAGCGGCTCGTCGCAGCGGTCGACGCTCCCGTCGTGGCCGCGCCCGTCGCTCCGTAGCCTCGCCGCGCCATCGCCGCACCACCGCCGCACCACGATCGGGACTCCGCACCGCTTCGTGCGGTGGTGCCGAGTCCCGATCGTGGTGCCCGGGCCGCCGCGCGCCTCCGGAAACGCCGAAGGGCGCCGCACACCGAGTGTGCGACGCCCTTCGGGAGGAGCCTGCGGCTTACTTGCTGCCGAAGTTCTTCCTGTTACTTGCTGCCGAAGTTCTTGAAGCGCTGGTTGAACTTCTCGACGCGACCGGCCGAGTCGAGGATGCGCTGCTTGCCCGTGTAGAACGGGTGCGAAGCCGACGAGATCTCGACGTCGATGACGGGGTACGTGACGCCGTCGATCTCGATCGTCTTGTCGCTGGTCGCGGTGGAGCGCGTGAGGAACGTCTCGCCCGAGGCAAGGTCGCGGAACACGATGGGGTTGTACGCGGGGTGGGTATCGGTCTTCATGGCTGTTCCTCAAAGGTCTGTGGTCGGACTGGTTTTTGCCAGCCCCGGGATGTCGGCCGAATGCACGGCGCAAACAGCTGTCAACGATACCAGATGGGCGGGGCTCGCCGCGCTGCTAGTCGAACTCGGGGCGGCGCAGGATCCGCGCCCACCACGTGCCCTCGGCGACCGCGGGCGGATCCTGCGCCCCGAGGGTCTGGCGCAGGGTCGCAAGGCGCTCGGACCGGGCGATCGGCGCGGCCGCGACGGGGTCGGCGAGGGTCTCGCCGCGGTGGAGGGCGGCGAGCCGGGCCCGCGCCTCATCGACGGTCATCTTCGCCGGCACGGCCGGGCGGTCGCCGAGGTAGAACACGCGGAACGCCTCGAGAAAGCCCTCGAGTGAGGCGATCGACGAGTTGACGAACCGGGGGTTGGCCCCGCTGGGGTCGACGATGCGCACGGTGCCATCGACGTCGCGCACGATCAGCTCGGCGTCGGGACTCCAGACGTGGCCGATGCGGCCGCTCTGAGCTCGGTCGCGGTCGTCGGCCTCGTAGAGCTCGATCCCGAACCGGGCATCGGAGACCACCTAGTGCGCGCGAGCGGTGAAGCGCCCGTCGCTCTCGGTCACCGCGAGGTCGAGGCCGAACGTGTCGCTGAGGGCGGTGCCCGTGACGACCTCGTCGAGGGGACCGGAGGCGACGATCCGGCCCTGGGCGAGCAGGAGCGCGTGGGTGAAGCCCTGAGGGATCTCTTCGACGTGGTGGGTCACCATGATGATGGCGGGCGAGCCCTTGCTCGAGGCGTAGCCGCCGAGCATGCGCAGGAGCTCTTCGCGGGCGCCGAGGTCGAGCGACGCGGCCGGCTCGTCGAGCAGGAGCAGCTCGGGGTCGGTCATCACCGAGCGGGCGATCTGCACGCGCTTCTGCTCGCCGTCGGAGAGGCCGCCGAAGGTGCGGTCGGCGAGGTGGCCGAGCTTCCACTCGTCGAGGACCCTCTGCGCACGACGGACGTCGACGTTCTCGTACTCCTCGTTCCAGCGGCCGGTCACCGAGTAGGCCGCGGTCAGGACGACGTCGAGGACAGTCTCTTTCGGCGGGATGCGGCGCGCCAGTGTGGTCGAGGCGAAGCCGATCCGGGGGCGCAGGTCGAACAGGTCGCTCTTGCCGAGGTCTTCGCCGAGAATCTCGGCCGACCCCGAGGAGGGGTGCGTCTGCGCTGCGGCGATCTGCAGGATGGTGGTCTTGCCGGCGCCGTTGGGGCCGAGCACCACCCAGCGCTCGTCGGAGTCGACGGTCCAGGAGACGGAGTCGACGACCGGCGAGCCATCCCGGACGACGGACACATCGGTGAGCTGCAGAACGGTGGGCATGGCTAGAACTCTAGGCCACCGAGGTGGGAGGAGGCGGCGCTACGCGAGCGAGTTGTAGACCTTCACGGTCTCTTCGGCGATCGACGACCAGCTGAACTCCGACTCGGCCCGCAGGCGGCCCGCGCGGCCCATGAGCCTCGCCATTCCGGGGTCCGAGAGGGCGTGGGTCAGGGTGGCCGCGAGGTCGCCGACGAACCTGTCGGCGTCGAGCGGCGTGCCGGTGCCGTCGGTGGCCTGGTCGATCGGCACGAGCCAGCCGGTCAGCTGGTCGGCGACGACCTCCGGGATGCCGCCGGTCGCCGTGCCCACGACCGGGACGCCGCAGGCCATCGCCTCGAGGTTCACGATGCCGAGAGGCTCGTAGATCGACGGGCAGACGAAGACCGTCGCGGCCGAGAGCACGGCGCAGAGCTGGTCGCGAGGCAGGATCTTCTCGATCCAGACCACGCCCGTGCGAGTCTGCTGGAGCTCTTCGACCAGGCCGGTGACCTCGCGCATGATCTCAGGGGTGTCAGGGGCCCCGGCACACAGGATCAGCTGCACGTCGGCGGGCAGCGACGCGGCGGCTCGCAGGAGGTACGGGAGGCCCTTCTGGCGGGTGATGCGGCCGACGAACACGACGGCGGGCCGGTCGGGGTCGATGCCGAGCGAGCGCACGAGCTCGGGCTCGTCGAGGCGGCGCCAGCCCTCGAGGTCGATGCCGTTGTAGACGACGCTGACCTTCGACTCGTCGACCTGCGGGTAGGAGCGGAGGATGTCGCGGCGCATGCCGTCGCTCACCGCGATGATGTGGTCGGCCGACTCGTAGGCCTGGCGCTCGATCCAGCTCGACACGCGGTAGCCGCCGCCGAGCTGCTCGGCCTTCCACGGCCGGAGCGGCTCGAGAGAGTGCGCGGTGAGCACGTGAGGCACGTCGTGGAGGAGCTGCGCGAGCTGGCCGGCGGCATTGGCGTACCAGGTGTGCGAGTGGACGACGTCGGCGCCAGCCACGTCGTCGGCGATCGAGACGTCGACGCCGAGGGTTTTGAGGGCTCCGTTGCGCCCGGCGAGCTCAGGCAGGTCGGGATAGCCCGTCGTGCCGTCCTCGGCGATCGTCTCCCCGAAGGCACGGACGCGAACGTCGATGGACTCCCGGAGCGCCTTGACGAGCTCCGTCACGTGGACGCCGGCACCGCCGTAGACGTTCGGAGGGTATTCCTTGGTGATCACATCGACTCGCACGGGTTCACCGTAGTCGTCCGGACGCGAAACGTGCCATTCTGGCCCCACCGATTCGCCCGCTCACCGGCCACACGCGGAAGCCATCAAAGCGGAGAATCAAGGTTCAGTTCATGAATTGAGTCTGATGCTGAGGCCAAATTTAGCTGATCAAGGCACGTTCTAGGCACAAACGCACAAGTACACACACAGTCATCTGAGAGACCACGCCTTCTGGCATACCTTCCAGCACACCTTCGGGCATGCTTGCCGCATGGAAGAGCCGGAAAGCGAACGGTGGGCACGCATTATGCGGGAGCGTGAGGCGAAGACCCGAGACCACAGCCTGAAGGTTCTAGACGCATTCAAGGCGGCAAGGAAGGCTCGACGTGGTTGAGGACAAGGTGTTGGAGAACCGCCTGCGCCGAGAGGCTGAGCGTCGTGGCTACATGTTGGTGAAGTCACGCCGACGCGATCCCAAGGCCCTCGACTACGGCCTCTACGCCTTGGTCGTCGACATGGCCGGGAACCGGGCAGGGCGGTACGGAGGACAGGCTGCTATCAGCGCATTCGAGAACGGCTTCGGCATGACGCTCGCTGAGGTCGAGAAGGAACTGAGCTAGTTACTTGTCCAGCGGGGTGCCTACCACCTTGTTGGTGATGGTCCGGACGGCCTGCGACATCGACTGCCCAGAGGTCAGGCCAAAGCTGGCAACCATGTAGCGGACCCCTTCTGCCCAGTCGACGAGGAGGGCTCCGCTCTGCCGTGTTCTGGCTCTGGTTGAAGAGCGTCTTCATGCGGAGATCGCTGAGGACCGCATCCTTCATCTCGTTGATGACACCGTCAGTGAGTGGCTAAGCCGTCCGGGGACAGAGATTTTGAGAAGGACCTTGGCGGCATCGACTACAACGTGAGATGCCCGCCTTCGATGGCCCCCTGGATGTACGTCGCGACGCTGAGAACGCGATTCGCGCGTTCGGTCAGCGTCATGTGGATGGCCGCGTCACTCCCATCAAACTGGGCGCGCTCGCTGATGAGCCATCTTCCGTAGTCGCCATGTAGGTAGCGGCCATAGAAGAAGTCGTCCAGCATGTTTTCATCTGTGTAGCCCTCGGGTACACCCGCAACGTGGTGGAGTCCCCAGTCACTCATCTTCTCTACGTTCGAGATCGCATTTAGCCAGTCAGAGTCGCGTGCCTCTCCCCCGTCTGCCGCCGTCCTGAGGGCGATGAGAACCGAACTGAGCTTCAGCTTGTCCCGTGGCGCGAAGTACTTCCGGAGAATTGCCCCATGCAGGACGACTGTCCAGCGGGTCTCATCGTCTTGGCCATACCCAAGCCAGTTGACCGATGAGCTGAGGGGGAAGGCTGCCTGAAGCCGTTTGTAGTCCTCGACGGTGGCCAGGAAGTGACGCAACTTGTTCTTGGCCGCCTGTCGCTTGATCGTGTCCGTCACGGAAGCAGTGTCGCACTTCCGAAAGCATCCAAACATCTAGAGTTCCAGCATGGCCAACAAGCTCTCCGCCGCCGACCGTGCTCCAGCGCGGAACAAGCCTCGATTCGATTGCCCGCATTGTGGGGCCTACGCGAGCCAGACCTGGTTCAAGCTCTATCGGGATGTCGGCTCGGAAGACTACGGCCACCCCGAATTCGAGCTGGTCACTGATGGCAAAGAAATCGGCCTACAACTCGCAGCAGGACCGGGAACACCCATTCCATTTCCCAGCAGCGCAGAGATGGCCTCCGCCGCCGCAGAGGCCTGGCTGAATAAATCGCGTCATCCTGGCGAATGGATGCAGTCGCTCTGTACGTCTTGCGAGGACTACGCCACGTGGCGAAGTGAAGACTTGATTTACCCAGGCACCTCGATCACGCCTCCACCATCCGAAGACATGCCGGAGGACGTAGCAGCTCTGTACGAGGAAGCTCGCGCCGTCGTATCGGTATCTCGGCGGGCGGGCGCAGCACTCGCACGGGCCACCATGGAAGCCCTTATCAAGCGCATCGACCCGGATGCCCCGAAGCCGATGAACCTTGACAATCGCATCGCACGGATTATCCCTACGGTGTCGTCGTCGTTGGGGCAAATGCTTACAGTCATCCGGCACGTCGGGAACAAGACGCTGCACGTCGAGGAAAATCCGGATGCCGCGACTCGCCTGGTCTTAGACGAAACGCAGACCGAGATTGTTGACCTCATTTTCCAGTCGATCAACGACCTGGTAGACGAGAGAATTACTCGGCCGCTGGCGGCGGCCTCGGTTCTCAGGCTCGTCCCCGAGTCCGTCAGGTCACGGGTTCCAGGGCTGGCCGACATCATGGAAGGCGCTCCTGGCAATCCACTCGACGGGCTAGGGACAACCCCGGAGACGATCTAAGGAGAGCGTCGGTAGCTCGGGGCAGTCTCTGCCTATGGGAGTTCGAGGCTCGGGCGAAGCGCTCAACAAGATTTTAGGGCAATCCCCCGCATCACATCCGTTCGCGTTCGGATCGTTCGGGCACTGGGTTATCCAGCAACGGCCTGCATCTCCGCTGGGGTGGGTGCTCGCGCGGAACGACTCCGGCGTATGGGTCTTCGATGCTTACGCACGATGCCGCGACAACACGGGCCGACGACCTTGGCTAAAGACCTTCAAGTCTCTTAACTCCGCAGTCGCTTGGATGCTCCAGCACGAACGAGAGTTACGGGACCTCATGGACAGGAGCGACCCGGAGCCGGAGTAGGGCTGCGTCTCAGTACCCACGGCAACGACACAGAACTGTCAGAATTGTGTGGGGCCACTTCTACTTCCGAGAGGCCTTTACATGACCGAGTACCCGCACATCGTCCAAGCACGCGACCCTTGGGGCAACGTTGCTCAGCTAAGTCCTACCGACGCATACGGCGAACCTAGCGTCATGCCAAACGTCCTTGAAGTGGGCCAGCACGTCCACTTCGTAGTGGAGGCCAGCGAGCCGGTTACGTGGGTGCCATTTGCACCAGGTGCTCGCATCGACGTGACTCCCGTTGTCGGCCAGGTTGTGGAGTTCGACTGGGTTGTGACGGAATCGCAGGTTCGACTCCGGTCGGCCTTCTTGTTCCACGCGGTGGGTGAGGGCCGCTTCCACCGCCACGGCGAGCATGACGACACGGTTCAGTTCGTCTACGAGGTTCAACCCGCCGACGTGGAGTCATGGCAGGCGTACGCCGGGGCCTGAAGGGCCAGAGCGGCGCTCCCCGCGCAGCCCGGCCTAGGTTGCTTTTGGGCGCTCAGAGCTGCCCTGGGCGGCTTCCCGCCATACTCCCCTAAGCGTCGTCGGCAACCCTGTAGGCATTGAGGTATCGATAGATGGTCGGCACGCTGGTCCCAAGCGTTGTCGCTATGTCGGCCACCTTCTCGCCCTCGTCCGAGAGTCGAATGGCTAGGGCGGCCTTCTTGGAGTCGAGTGCTCGGGGGCGGCCTCCGAAGCGGCCCTGAGCGCGTGCCTCAGCCAGGCCAGATCGAGTGCGACGCAAGATGAAACGGCGCTCCATCTGAGCCATGATCGCCAGGAAGCCCATCATTGCCTCGCCCATATCGGTTGTGCTGTCTACGCCGTCTGCAATGCTCTTGACGTGAATGCCGCGCTCGCGGAGGTCGGCAATTGTCACGATGACGTGGCCGGAGTTACGCCCAAGGCGGTCAAGCTCTGCAACGACGACCAAGTCGCCGGGTGTCACGTTCGCGAGCATTCTGTCGAACTCGGGCCTGGAGGTCTTCGCTCCGCTCTGACCGCTGTCTACGTAGAGGGCGTGGTTCGTAATCCCTGCGTCGCGGAGTGCAGAGAGCTGCCGGGCCTCATCTTGCTTGTCAGTGCTGACGCGGGCGTAGCCGACGACGGTACCGGTCGGGGAGACGTGGGGGGAAGTCATGACCACAGATTATCAATAGTCGTCTATCCAAAACAAGAATGTGGGGCAGGTTCCGTAGTCGAGTTTTGAGAACTGGATCGAGGTCCGAGAGCGGTTGTCCGGGGCGGTTCAGAAGTTCTCGCTAACCGATCGTTTTTGAGAAGACCGTCTCCACGTTCTGCCGAAGACGCAGACCGGCCCACTCGCTGACAAACTTCCCGGATTGTGGAATGCGAGTGGGCCGGGGCATTGGGGTGCGGGCCGGATCAGCTCGCCGAAACCTCCGGCCCGCACTGGTCGCAGTTTCCAGGCCAACAAACCTAACTGCGACCTCTTCGGCGACCCAAGGAGTAAGCGCCGAAGCTGTGTTCGGAACTACTTTGTTCCGAAAATCTTGTTTTTCACGAGTTGCTGGAGCGGGGTGGGTACCTCTACCTCGCCGCCCTCAGTGAAGGCCCGGACGACTCCGGCGAGGTCCAGCACCCACGCGAGCGCACCGTCTTGGACTCGGACGACCTTGCAGCCGCTAGGGAGGCCGTAGGAGGCTGATCCAACCTGTAGGCGGGCACGACCTCCGATTGAGGGACGGAAGAGCTTTAGCGCCATGCTGAGGCCTCCTCGGCCCACTCGGTAGTACGTCGCACGAGAGTGGCGAAGGTTCGGAGATCAATCACGACGTAGCCAGCGCTCGGCTCGTGGCCCGGGCGACTCCAAACGCCCGCGTAAAACGGGTTTCCGGCCTGCTCAGCGGCCTCGCGGGCTTCATCGATACCGCTGGAGAAGTAGGGGCGACGCTCTGCCCTGGTGATGACCGACCACCCGTCAAGACCAAGAATGTCGCCGTGGCCGTCTACCCCGTCTACGGGGTCGATCCGGGTGCGGTTCTCTCGGCGCTGGAGCGCGGGGAGTCCATGTGCTTGCAGGAACATCACGACCTCGCGTCGCCAGCGGACTCCGGCGCGCTTGGGGTGAAAATCTTGTTTGGACGCGTCAGGCATAGAGACCGCCTCGACGTGGGGCAGGCGACGGCGACACTGCGCCATCCGTGGGGCGGTCAGCCGAGAAGCGGGCTGTCTCAGTCGAAGTCGGCTGGCCCGCACCGTAACGGCTCAGGACTGCTCGGAGGGCCTTCGCCCTGTCCCCCTCGTCTGCGACCGCCCATGCGGCGCTTTGTGCCTTCGCTCGGTTAAGTTCCCAGACCGGATCGCCTTGGACCCAGGTCTCTGTGTCGTCTGGCCACGGGCCTGGCGCGAAGCGAACCTCGCCCCACTTCTCGATTTGGCCCTCCGCGTCATTCACGAGGTCAAGCCAGCTAACGCCGTGCTTATTTTTCGTTGCCTCGATCAGATCAGCGGTGATCGTCACGGTTCGACCTCGCTCGACTACCTCGCCGCCGCTAAACAATCCACCGCCGACCGGGAGCGTGGCAGCCGTCAGGGCGTGGAAGCGCTCGCCGGGGCTTGCGTGGAAAGTCTTGTTCGTTGTCATGCGTGAACCGCCTTACTGAGTTGAGTTTCTGAACTGAGCGCGTGGCCCTCTAGGGCTGTGGCCATCTCGTCGGCACCAAGTGCACGGAGTCGGGAGGCGATGGCACGACCGAGTGCCGGGTCTACGCGTGTGGCGATCCCGACCGCCGTGGCCAGGCGCTCGCCGTCGCGCAACTGGTCGAGCACTTCCAAGTCATCTACGCCTAGGCGGTCGAAGAGGGCTTCCAGGGCGCGAACCTCGGCGGTACCGGCTCGGAGTGCTACCGAACGTTCTCCATCGTCTAGGGCGCTCAAGCGAGCGTCACGAGCGGAGTCGGCCACGTCAGCGACGCGAGAGATCAGGTCGGACGTGGACAGGCTCTCAGCGCCTCGTAGGGCTTGGCGAGCTTCGGGCGCAAGATGACTCCGAATGTGACGGCGGACCGAATCAGCAGAAACGCCGTGGTCTCGCGAAAGGCGCGCAATCGGAGTGCCCGCGATAATTCCAGCGTCGATCTCGGAAAGGTCAGCGTGGGCGCAGATCGTGCAAGGGCGACCGATTTTGCCAGGAACCTTGGTTTGATCCATCGTGGCGGCGCTCCTCTCGAAATCCTCTTCATAGGACTATCGGCGCGGCGTGAGCAAACTTGCACCGTTCAGACGTTTTTCTTTGCAGTCGTCACAGAGTCAGTTCATCCGCCCAGGCCGTTAGATCGTCGTCGGGGACGCAGCGGGCGTTATCCACAGGTGTTGTGGAGTCTCCATTCATGATCTGGTCCCAGTCGTCGCGTTCGTAGTGACGCGTCTTTGGGAAGGCGACGCTGTAGGACCGGCGACGTGGCTTCGGTGGTACAGGCTCAGCGGTTGCCCCTGGCAGATATACCTCCGGCTTAGTCGATACAGGCTCTGATTCTTGTTCTGCTCGCTCCTGAGGCTTATCTGTCAGTGCCTGCTTCCGGTATCGCGAGATCGTCCGCTCCGTCACTCCCAAGGCCTTGGCCTGCTCCGTGATCGACAGGTGCTCCAGCCCCTCCAAGGAGTGCTTCGGCTTCCGCTTGGAGGTCTTGCCACCTTTCCGACCGGCGACGCTGAGCTTGGTCTTGAAGTCCGCGTCCCACACGTCCAAGGCGAACACGGCAGCACTCTGCGTCATCCGCTCCACGGCGGCGAGACTGAAGCCCTTGCTCTGCCCTACGTCGTCGTAGTCGGACAGGAAGCCATACGGCTTGTTGTCCATCACGTACTCCCAGAGGTAGTCCTCCAAGTGCTTCTGCTTCAGGGAGGCCACTGTCAGGCCGTTGTCGTCGCCGTGCATGAGTTCCCGGAGTTCCTGGTGACTCTCGGCCTCCATGACGGCAGAGAGCCACTGGCGGCTGATCTGCTTCCCGATCCGGTCATCACCCACGAGAGCATGAAGCTCGAAGATCGTGAGCTTCTGCCGTCTCTCGTTCAGGTGCCGGAGTGCAATGGAAACCAAGTGACGGCCTACCTGCCTGTAGTAGGAGTCCTCAGGGTCGATGGTCCACGTATGCAGAGGGAAGGCAAGAGCCAGCTTCTCCGGGAATTCCTTCTTCCGTCTTCCTTCAGCTCTCGCTTTCCAGAGCTTTCGCTGAGCCTCAGTAGGAGCACTAGGAGCTGTAGTGCTCTCTGGCTCTCCGTGGAGATGCACGTTATCTGTCAGTGGGAAAGTCATCTTGGACTCCTTGCTTGGCGGGTTGAACTGCTCCTCCATCTACGATCGGCGCGGAGTCGACGCAGTTCACCTGTAGTACGCCGCAGAACGCGAGAACCCCCACGTTGAAGAGATGACGCTTCAACGTGGGGGAGCAAATTCCCGCCAAGGAATCGGTATAACTATACCGCTAGCGAGCGAGTCACTGGCTGCTCTCCGCTCGTGAGGCTTTCTTGCCGGTTGCAAGTTGCTCCACGAGGACCGCGGATACTTTCAGGGCTGCCTCCCTTCGACGCTGGTCGTCGGAGTGCATGTAGTGCAAGGCGCTCCGGATGTCGGCATGTCCGCCGCGTTGCATGACCTCTTCAATCGAGAGTCCCGACTGCGCGGCGACAGACAACCCCATGTGCCGTAGATCGTGCGGGCGGATGTTTGGGAGGCCGGAGTCCTCACGGAGTTTGGCCCACGTCCGTCTGAACCACGAGTCATTGATCGGCTTGCCTCGGGACGTGGTGAAGAGCGGAGTCATCGGGAGGCGGGGATTCTTGGCGAGGTAGTCGCGGAGTGCATTCAGGCCAGGTGCGAGCAGGACGACGGTCCTGGTGGTTCCCGTCTTGGTCGGGCTGACGACTTGGGCGCGAAGCTGTTTCGAAATCGTCACCGTTCCTGTCTCCAGGTCCACGTCACTACGGAGTAAAGCTCGTAATTCGCCGATCCTGACGTGGGAGGCGAGCATGGTCCACAACACCGGCAGGAAGCCCTCTGGGGCCGCGTCTAAGAGCTTCTGGAAGTCTCGAAGCGTATACGTCTTCGGAGCCTCTGCCGTGGCCCGCATAGCGCCTCGGACGGTCGGCTTGACCGCTAGCTCCTCCCACTCGACAGCAAGGCTCAGATAGGCGCTGAGAGCCGTGTAGGCGTTCCTGCGGACGTTGACAGACGCGTCCATGGTGTCGAGCCAAATCGTGATCCGGCGCTTGGTGATGTCCTTCAGCGCGACGTGGCCGAACGTCGGCAAGATGCGGAGCCTGAGGTGTCCTCGGTCGTTGGTGATCGTTCCCGCCCTCAGGGTCTGCTCACGGTGTCGGAGAGCCAGTGGCGCGAACTCTCCGAAGGTCATGGCTCCCTTGGTTTCGTCCACCCACGCGTCCCGACTGAGGTCGGCTTGGACTCGTGCCAGAGCGTCTTTTGCCGCCTTCAGAGTGTCGAAGCTCCCCACGGTCCTCTGACGCTTGTCTGGACCCCAATAGCGGGCCTGGACCTTGCCAGAAGGAAGCGTGCGGGTGGTACCGAAGGAGCGAGTCATGTTCGTGCCGATCTCGTGACGACCGACCTTCTAGGCACGCTCTAGGCATGAGCGCGACAGGTGCCGATCTGCACCAGACCGAAAACAAGAATTTCCGGCGTGATTCTCCCGGTAATTCCATGTTGCGCGACCGGGTGCCGTAGTCGTCCGGACGCGAAACGTGCCATTCTGGCCCCATGGCATCAAAGAAGATCTTCGGCATCGTCCTCGCCGGCGGAGAGGGCAAGCGACTCATGCCCCTCACGGCCGACCGTGCGAAGCCCGCAGTCCCCTTCGGCGGCAACTACCGCCTCGTCGACTTCGCGCTCTCCAATCTCATCAACTCGGGGCTGCGGCAGATCGTGGTCCTGACGCAGTACAAGTCGCACAGCCTCGACCGGCACGTGTCGCAGACCTGGAGCATCGAGGGCCTCCTCGGCGCCTACGTCGCCTCGGTGCCCGCGCAGCAGCGCCTCGGCAAGCGCTGGTTCGCCGGCAGCGCCGACGCGATCCTGCAGAGCCTCAACCTGCTCCGCGACGAGAAGCCCGACATCGTCGTCGTGGTCGGCGCCGACCACGTGTACCGCATGGACTTCGAGCAGATGGTCGAGGCGCACATCGCCTCCGGCAAGAGCGCCACCGTCGCGGCCATCCGCCAGCCGATCTCGCTCGCAGACCAGTTCGGCGTCATTCAGACGAACGCCGACGACGCGACGCTGATCGACGCGTTCCTGGAGAAGCCCAAGAACCCCGTCGGGCTCGCCGACTCGCCCGACGAGGTCCTCGCCTCGATGGGCAACTACGTCTTCAACGCCGACGCGCTCATCGACGCCGTCCTCCGCGACGGCGAGAACGCTGAGTCCGACCACGACATGGGCGGCGACATCATCCCCGACTTCGTGTCGCGCGGAGACGCCGCCGTGTACGACCTCAACCGCAACGAGGTCCCGGGCTCGACCGAGCGCGACCGCTACTACTGGCGCGACGTCGGGACCATCGACTCGTTCTACGACGCACACCGCGACCTCATCGCAGCGCTGCCGGTGTTCAACCTGTACAACACCGACTGGCCGATCTTCAGCCAGCAGCTCAACTCGCCGCCGGCCAAGTTCGGGCGCGACGAGCACGGCAACCCGGGCTCGGTCATCGAGTCGATCGTCTCGCTCGGCACGCTGGCCGTCGGCTCGCACATCGAGCGCAGCGTCGTCGGCCCCTGGAACACCCTCGACTCCGGCTCCCGTGTCGTCGACTCGGTGCTGTTCGACCGGATCTACGTCGGCAAGAACTCCATCGTGAACCGCGCCATCCTCGACAAGGACGTCGTGATCGTCGATGGAGCGCACGTGGGTCTCGACGCCGAGGCCGACCGGGCTCGCGGCTTCACCGTGACACCGTCGGGCATCACCGTCGTCGGCAAGGGCGTCCGAGTAGAGCAGTAGGGCGCGCACGGTCTCGTGCTGTCCGAAGCTCGATCGTCCGCGTAACGGGGGGCGGCGCGCCGATACGATACGTGCGTGCCACGATTCCTGCTCGTCCTCGACGTCGACTCCACGCTCATCGAGAACGAGGTGATCGAGCTCCTGGCTGACGCCGCGGGCAGCCACGACCGGGTCCGCGAGATCACCGAGCGCGCGATGGCGGGCGAGATCGACTTCGCCGAGAGTCTGCGCGAGCGCGTCGCCACCCTCGAGGGGCTGCCCGAGTCGTGCTTCGACGATGCCCGGGCCCGGGTGCGCGTGACCGACGGCGTCGCCGAGATGATCGCCGGAGTCCACGCGGCCGACGGACTCGTCGGCGTGGTCTCGGGCGGGTTCCACGAGATCCTCGACCCTCTGGCGCAGGAACTCGGCCTCGACCACTGGCGAGCCAACCGCCTCGGGGCCCGTGACGGCCGCCTTACCGGACTCGTCGACGGACCGGTCGTCGACGCCGTTGCGAAGGCGTCCGCCCTCGCCCAGTGGGCCGCTGCCGCCGGAATCCCGCTGGCCCGCACCGTCGCCGTCGGCGACGGCGCCAACGACCTCGAGATGATGCGCGAGGCGGGGCTCAGCGTCGCCTTCGACGCGAAGCCCCGCGTGCGCGCTCAGGCCGACGTGGCGATGCCGCACCGAGACCTGTCGCAGGTACTGGCCCTGCTCGGCCTGAAGGGCTGACCCCACCCTTGCCGAACGCGGCGCGAGACGTCGTCAGTGGCCCATGCCGAGGCCGCCGTCGACGGGGATGACCGCGCCGCTGATGTAGCCGGCGTGGTCGCCGGCGAGGAACGACACGGCGCCGGTGATGTCGTCGACCGAGCCGAAGCGGGCGAGCGGGATGCTGCGGCGGTACTCCTGCTGCTGGGCCTCGGGGAGCACGGCCGTCATATCGGTCTCGACGAAGCCCGGGGCGACGACGTTGGTCGTGATGCCGCGGGCGCCGAGCTCGCGGGTGAGCGAGCGGGCGAAGCCGACGAGGCCCGATTTCGACGCGGCGTAGTTGACCTGGCCCGCACTGCCGTAGAGGCCCACGACGCTGGAGATGAGGATGATCCGGCCGAAACGGGCCTTGAGCATCCCCTTCGAGGCACGCTTAACGACCCGGAAGGTGCCGCCCAGGTTCGTGTCGATCACGCTGGTGAAGTCGTCCTCCGACATGCGCATGAGAAGGGTGTCCCTGGTGATGCCGGCATTGGCGACCACCACCTCGACCGGACCGAGCTCGGCCTCGACGGCGGTGAACGCGGCGTCGATGGACGCGGAGTCGGTCATCTCGGCCTGCACGGTCATCGTGCCCTCGGGTCCGGAGCCCGAGCGGGCTGTGACGGCCACGCGGTGGCCGTCGGCGGCGAACTGCTGGGCGATGGCGTAGCCGATGCCGCGGTTGCCGCCGGTGACGAGGACTGTGCGGGGCGTGGTCATGAGGAACTCCGTCTCTGTGTGATTGCTTGACGCCGAGCCTCCCAAGGCCCGGACGACCCGGACAAGCCTAGTGTTCATGGAGCACCGTCCTAGAATCGGCGGATGCTCCGCCCCGACCCGAGCCCGTGAGGGAATGAAGATCAGAACGAAGAAGACCACCGCGAACGCGATCACCTCGCTTCCGCCGTCGCCCTACGACGAGCGCCGCGGTCGGATGATTCGGTACTCGCTCGCCATGCTCGTGCGTCTCGTCTGCATCATCGTCGCCTTCCTGGTCCCCGGCTGGTGGGCTCTCGCTCCGGCGATCGGGGCCATCGTGCTGCCCTACGTCGCGGTGGTCCTGGCCAACGTCGGAGCCGAGGGACAGCGCGGCGACGTCCAGCGCCCCGGCGGCGTGGAGCTGTACCGGCCTCAGCAGGCCGACGCTCCCGGCTACGGTCCGACGCCCGACGCGTTCCCCTACGATCGGTCGACCGACCAGCCGTCCGCGCGAGACGCTCCGTCGGGCGACGACCGCCGCTCGTGATCATCGGCTCCGAGGGGCCGTCGGCTCCCCAGTGCTCCCGTGCGGGGTGCCGAGCCGACGCGATTCGTGGCGTCCACTGGCGCAACCCCAGGATCCACGGCATCGACCGGGTGAAGGTCTGGGCGGCCTGCGACGAGCACGTAGACTTTCTCGCAGAATTCCTGCGGTCGCGCGACTTCCCGGTCATCGTCACCGCCCTGGGCGAGACCGTCGACTCGGTCGGAGTGGAGACGACCTCGTGAAGGAGTGGCGCTTCGCCTTCTCACGCAAGTGGGTCGGCTACTTCGCCGTTGCGGTCGTGTTCGCCATCGTCTGCGCGTTCCTGTCGCACTGGCAGTGGGAGCGTCGCGGTGAGAACCTCGCCCTGCAGCACACGCTCCAGGCCAACTACGACGCCGAGCCCGTGCCGCTGGCCGACGTGCTCACGAACCTCGACTCGTACTCATCGGCCGACGAGTTCAAGCCGGTCACGGTGACCGGCACGTACCTCGCCGACGACTTCTTCCTCGCCCGCGACCGCAGCTACAACGGCTACCCCGGATTCGAGGTGCTCGTGCCGCTCGAGACCTCGACCGGCGAGGTCTTCGTGATCGACCGCGGCTGGGTGCCCACGGGCAACACGCACGACTACCCCGACTCCATCCCTGCTCCCCCGTCGGGCACCGTCACGGTGGTCGCGCGCCTCGCGGCCACCGAGGCCGACGTTCCCGGCCGCACGGACATCCCGAAGACCAACGAGCTCGCGGTGATCAAGCCGTCGACCATCGGCGAGCGACTCGGACTCCCGACCTACACGGCGGCGTTCGGGCAGCTCAAGACAGAGACGCCCGCCGCCTCGACCCTGCCGAAGCTCGCCCAGAAGCCGTCGGTCGACTACGGCCTCAATCTGTCGTATGCGATCCAGTGGGTCATGTTCGCCCTCGCCGCGTTCGGCTTCTTCATCTACGTCATCCGCCAGGAGTACGACGCGCGGAACTCCGACGAGGAGGACCAGCGCTGGCTCGACGAGGAGCGCGAGCGCAAGCGCCTCAAACGCGGGCCCGACGACGCCGAGATCGAAGACGCGCACCTCGACGAGGTCGGGTGGGAGGAGTCGACGCCCGGAGCCGGCATCAGCCGGTAGTCGGGCGGCGGGCTCGGAGTTCCTGCGCCCGCGGTTTCGGGCCGCGAGATGGCCGTGCCTGTCGTCTCACGGGGTGAGGTCGACAGGCACGGCCATCTCGCGGGTCCGAAGGCGCTACGCCAGAGTGATCAAATCGGTGTAGTCGGGAGTCCAGTGGTCTTCGGTGCCCTCAGGCATGATCAGCACGCGCTCGGGGTTGAGCGCCTCGACCGCGCCCTCGTCGTGGCTCACGAGCACGACGGCGCCCTCGTAGTTGTTGAGCGCATCGAGGATCTCGAGGCGCGAGGCCGGGTCGAGGTTGTTGGTGGGCTCGTCGAGCAGCAGCACGTTGGCGCCCGAGACGACGATCATTGCCAGCGCCAGACGCGTCTTCTCGCCGCCCGACAGCACCCCGGCGGGCTTGGCCGAGTCGTCGCCCGTGAACAGGAACGAGCCGAGTACGCGACGCGCCTCCATCTCGGTGATGTTCGGCGACGACGACACCATGTTCTCGAGGACGCTGCGCTTCACGTCGATGGTCTCGTGCTCCTGCGCGTAGTAGCCGACACGCAGGCCGTGGCCGGGCTCGAGCTGGCCGGTGTCGGGCTCGTCGACGCCCGCGAGGATGCGGAGCAGGGTCGTCTTGCCGGCGCCGTTGAGGCCCAGGATGACCACCTTCGAGCCGCGGTCGATCGCGAGGTCGACAGCCGTGAAGATCTCGAGCGAGCCGTAGCTCTTCGACAGGTTCGTCGCCATGAGGGGCGTGCGGCCGCAGGCGGCCGGCGTCGGGAACCGCAGCTTGGCGACCCGGTCGACGGCGCGCACCTCGTCGAGGCCGGCGAGCAGCTTCTCGGCGCGAGCGACCATCTGGTGGGCGGCAGCGGCCTTCGAGGCCTTCGCACCGAAGCGGGCGGCCTGCTTCTGCAGCTGGCCGGCCTGCTTCTCGGCGGTGGCGCGCTCTTTCTTGCGGCGCTCCTCGTCGGAGGCGCGCTGACGCTGGTAGTGCTTCCAGCCCATGTTGTAGATGTCGATCTGCTGGCGGTTCGCGTCGAGGTAGAAGACGCGGTTGACGACCTCGTCGACGAGCTCGATATCGTGCGAGATCACGATGACCCCGCCCTGGTACGTCTTGAGGTACTCGCGCAGCCAGACGACGGAATCGGCGTCGAGGTGGTTGGTCGGCTCGTCGAGGATCATCGTCTCAGCGGCCGAGAACAGGATGCGCGCGAGCTCGATGCGCCGGCGCTGACCACCCGAGAGGGTCGAGAGAGGCTGGTCGAGGATGCGGTCGGGCAGACTCAGGTTGCTGGCGATCGACGCGGCCTCCGCTTCGGCGGCGTACCCGCCGAGCGCGTTAAAGCGGTCGTCGAGGTCGCCGTATCGCTTCATCGCCTTCTCGGCGACGGCCGGGTCGTCGCTGCCCATGTCGAGACTCGCCTGCTGGATCCCGAGCAGGATCTGCCCGAGGCCGCGCGCATCCAGGATCCGGGTGCGGGCGAGGTCTTCGGGGTTGCCGCTGCGGGGATCCTGCGGCAGGTAGCCGATCTCGCCGTTCGACTCGATCGAGCCGCCCGTCGGGAGCGTCTCGCCCGCAAGGGTCTTGGTCATGGTGGTCTTGCCGGCGCCGTTGCGGCCGACCAGGCCGATCTTGTCGCCCTTGTCGACCCGGAAGGTCACGCCCTCCATGAGGAGGCGGGCGCCTACGCGAATCTCGAGGTCGTGCACGGAGAGCACAGCAAAAGTCCAATCATCTGAGGAGGTGTCCACAACGCCGCCCGCCGGTGGGCCGCCCCTAGGATGAAAGGGATCAGCGTGGGACCGTGTCTCGGTGCCAGTGGCGCCGATCAACCTACCCATTCTAGGAGATCTGCATGACGAACACCGCCGCCGCGACCACGAGGCCCGTCCTCGCCGACCGTTTCGTGTCTCGCAGCCTCGCCACCGACGCCGCGCTCGTGCTCGGCGGCGTCGCCTTCACCGGCCTGCTGGCCCAGATCGAGATCCCTCTCTGGCCCGTTCCGATCACCGGTCAGACCCTCGCCGTCATGCTCGTCGGCGCCACCCTCGGCCTCCGCCGCGGTGCCCTCTCGCTCGCGCTCTACGCGCTGATCGGCCTCATCGGAGCGCCGATCTTCGCCGGTCACGCCGGCGGCGTCTCGAGCCTCCAGCTGCCGAGCTTCGGCTTCATCATCGGCTTCATCCCCGCGGCCGCCCTGGTCGGCTGGCTCTCCGAGCGCAACTGGGACCGCCACGTGGTCCGCTCGCTCGCCGCCTTCCTCGGGGCCAGCCTGATCCCGTTCGCGTTCGGCCTCCCCTACCTCGGCTTCGCGCTGGCGAACCTCGGCTACCCGCACTCCGTCGCCGACGTCCTCGCGGCCGGCTTCACGCCGTTCATCGTCGGCGGCCTCGTCAAGTGGGTCATCGCGGCCGGCAGCCTCCCTCTGCTGTGGCGTGCCGTGCGCGCGATCGACCAGCGCCGCTCGAACTAGCACTGGTCGACGAAGGGCCCCCGCCACATGGCGGGGGCCCTTCGTCGTTGGCGCACAGCAACTGCTCAGTCGCAGGAGCCAGCCCGGCGTCTCAGATCGAGAAGCCGATGGCGCGCATCATGTCGCGGCCGTCGTCGGTGATCCGCTCGGGACCCCACGGCGGCATCCACACCCAGTTGATGCGGAACGCCTCCACGACGCCGTCGAGCGCGTTGGCGGTCTCGGATTCGATCACGTCGGTGAGAGGGCAGCCGGCACTGGTCAGGGTCATGCTGATGATCAGCGCGTTCTCGACCTCGTCGTCCAGGGCGAGGTCGTAGATGAGGCCGAGGTCGACCACGTTGACGCCGAGCTCGGGGTCCATGACCTCTTTCAGGGCCTCTTCGACCTGATCGAACTTCTCGGGCGCGAGTGCGACGGGCATGATCAGGCTCCCGCGGCGGCTGCAGCGGCGGCCGTCACGTAGCGGTCGTAGCCCTCGTTCTCGAGCTGGTCGGCCAGCTCGGGGCCGCCCTGCTCGGCGACGTGGCCGTCGACGAAGACGTGCACGAAGTCGGGCTTGATGTAGCGGAGGATGCGCGTGTAGTGCGTGATCATCAGGATGCCGAGGTCGGTCGCCGCGTGCGCGCGGTTGACCCCCTCGGAGACGATCTTGAGCGCGTCGACGTCGAGGCCGGAGTCGGTCTCGTCGAGGATCGCGAACTTCGGCTTGAGGAGCTCGAGCTGCATGATCTCGTGGCGCTTCTTCTCGCCACCGGAGAAGCCCTCGTTGACGTTGCGCTCGGCGAACGAGGAGTCCATCTTCAGGTCGCTCATGTGCTGGCGGAGGTCTTTGACCCACGTGCGGAGTGCGGGAGCCTCGCCGTCGAGGGCCGTCTTGGCCGTGCGGAGGAAGTTCGCGACCGTGACGCCGGGGATCTCGACCGGGTACTGCATCGCCAGGAAGAGGCCGGCCTTGGCGCGCTCGTCGACCGTCATGTCGAGGACCTCGACGCCGTCGAGCATGATGGAGCCGCCGTCGACCTTGTAGCGAGGGTGTCCCGCGATCGTGTAAGCGAGAGTGGACTTGCCGGAGCCGTTCGGGCCCATGACGGCGTGGATCTCACCCTTGTTGATGGTGAGGTCGACACCCTTGAGAATGGGCTTGTTGCCCTGCTCGGTGTCGATCGAGACCTGGAGGTCGCGGATTTCGAGGGTTGACATGCGATTCCTTTGAGTGAAGCGGGGAAGAAGAGCGGAGGGCGTCAGGCTGCTGGCGGAGCCGACGCGGGGGTGACGTCGACGTAGACCTGGCCGTCCACGACCGAGACGGGGAAGACCGGCACCGGCTCGTAGGCCGGAAGCGTCAGCGGCTTGCCCGAGGTGAGCTCGAACTTCGAGCCGTGGGCCCAGCACTCGAGGGTGTCGTCTTCGACGAAGCCCTCCGACAGCGAGATGTCGCCGTGGGTGCAGGTGTCGCCGAGTGCGTGCAGCTGGCCCGCCGAGTCGCGGACGACCGCGACAGCCACGCCGTCGACGACGACGCGGAGCGCCTCGGAGACGCTGACATCGGCCTCGGAGCAGACGGGCTGCCCCTGCGCTGTCGGGGCCATCAGTGCGTTCCCCCGGGAGAGGTGCCCTCGCCGGTCACCCCGGCGGCGACGTCGGGCTCGCTCGTCACGTGGTCGGTTCCGACGGCGACTGCGGCTCCGGGCTGGGAGTCGACGTAGGGAGCGCGCGCCTTCCGGCCCGGCGCACCGGCGGCGTTGGCCTCGGCTCGGGCCTGGGCGCCGTCGGCGAGCTCGGCTTCGAGAGCCGCGATGAGGCGCTCCTCGAGGGCGGGTTCGCCGATGTGCTGGACGATCTCGCTGAGGAACCCGAGCACGACGATGCGTCGCGCCTCCTCCTCGGGGATCCCGCGGGACTCCAGGTAGAAGAGGTGCTCATCGTCGAAGCGGCCGGTGGCGGAGGCGTGCCCTGCGCCGAGGATGTCACCCGTCTCGATCTCGAGGTTCGGGATCGAGTCGGCGCGAGTGCCCTCGGAGAGGACGAGGTTGCGGTTCTGCTCGTAGCTGTCGGTACCCGGTGCGGTCCGGCCGATCAGCACGTCGCCGATCCAGACCGTCCTTGCGCCCTCGCCCTGGAGAGCGCCCTTGTAGTTGACGCGGCTCTTCGTGCTGGGTGCGTCGTGGTTGACGTAGACCTGCTGCTCGAGGTGCTGACCGGCATCGGCGAAGTAGACCCCGTTGAGGTCGGCGTCGGCGCCCTGATCGGCGAGGTGCGCCGAGGGATTGACGCGCACGATGCTGCCGCCGAGGGTCACCACGAAGTGCTTGAGCTGCGCGTCGCGACCGATCCTGGCGAGGTGACTCGCGAGGTGGATGCCGCCGTCGTTCCACTCCTGAACGGTGACCACCGTGAGGTGCGCCCCTTCGTCGACGATGATCTCGACGTTCTCGACGAGCTGAGCGTCACCCGAGTTCTGGAGGATCACCAGACCGGACGAGTTGGGCGTCGCATGGATCACGGTGTGGCCGGCCCGGGGCGCCGCGTCGAGACCGGAGCGGCCGATCGTGATGGAGGAGGGCTCGTCGCCCGAGACCGTGACGAGCAGGACGTTCTCGACGCTCGACCAGGCGTTGGCGGAGGCGCGATCCTCGGGTGTTCCGGCGGTGCCGACGAGCTCGTGTTGGGGCGAGACCCACTCGACCGTCGCGCCGGGAGTCTCACGCGCGAGATACGCGTAGGGCGAGCCGTCGAGAGGGCCGTCGATCAGCGGACGGAGGGCCGGGACCGGGCTGAGCTTCCAGTCGACCTCGCGACCAGTGACCGCGGGGAACGCGGCGGGATCGGTCGACGAGAAGCGCTCGGAGCGGGTCTGGACGGGGATCGCCCGGTTCGCCCAGTCGCCGTCGCTGTGGGCGACGGCGCCGTGCTGAGCGGGGGCATCGATGACCGGAGCCTCGGTTGGTGCGGGAGTTGCAGACATCTAGCCGACGGATCCTTCCATGCTCATCTCGATGAGCTTGTTCAATTCGAGTGCGTACTCCATCGGGAGCTCGCGGGCGATCGGCTCGATGAAGCCGCGGACGATCATCGCCATGGCCTCGTCTTCCGCCATCCCGCGCGACATCAGGTAGAAGAGCTGCTCCTCGCTGACGCGCGAGACCGTGGCCTCGTGACCGAGCTGGACGTCGTCGACGCGGATGTCGATCGCCGGGTAGGTGTCGGACCGCGAGATCGTGTCGACGAGCAGAGCGTCGCAGCGCACGGTGTTCGCGGAGTGGTGCGCTCCCTCGTCGACGCGGACCTCGCCACGGTAGCCGGCGCGGCCGCCGCCGCGGGCGATCGACTTCGAGACGATCGACGACGTGGTGTACGGGGCCATGTGGATCATCTTGGCGCCGGCATCCTGGTGCTGGCCGGGACCGGCGAAGGCGACGGAGAGCGTCTCGCCCTTCGCGTGCTCGCCGGCGAGGTAGATCGACGGGTACTTCATCGTCACCTTGGAGCCGATGTTGCCGTCGATCCACTCCATCGTCGCGCCCTCGTGCGCGATCGCGCGCTTGGTGACGAGGTTGTAGACGTTGTTCGACCAGTTCTGGATCGTCGTGTAGCGCACGCGGGCGTTCTTCTTCACGATGATCTCGACGACGGCCGAGTGCAGCGAGTCGCTCTTGTAGATCGGAGCGGTGCAGCCCTCGATGTAGTGGACGTAGGAGTCCTCGTCGGCGATGATCAGCGTGCGCTCGAACTGGCCCATGTTCTCCGTGTTGATGCGGAAGTAGGCCTGGAGCGGGATCTCGACGCGGACGCCCTTGGGCACGTAGACGAACGAGCCGCCCGACCAGACCGCCGTGTTCAATGCAGCGAACTTGTTGTCGCCGGCCGGGATCACCGTGCCGAAGTACTCCTGGAAGATGTCGGGGTGCTCGCGGAGGGCCGTGTCGGTGTCCATGAAGATGACGCCCTGGGCCTCGAGGTCCTCGCGGATCTGGTGGTAGACGACCTCGGACTCGTACTGAGCGGCGACGCCGGCGACGAGGCGGTTGCGCTCTGCCTCGGGGATGCCGAGCTTCTCGTAGGTGGCCTTGATGTCGTCGGGCAGCTCTTCCCAGCTGGTCGCCTGCTTCTCGGTGGAGCGGACGAAGTACTTGATGTTGTCGAAGTCGATGCCCGAGAGGTCGGCGCCCCAGGTCGGCATGGGCTTGCGCTCGAACAGGGTGAGGCCCTTGAGACGGTTCTTGAGCATCCACTCGGGCTCGCTCTTGAGGTTCGAGATGTCGGTGACGACCTCGGGGTTCACGCCGCGGCGCGCCGAGGCGCCTGCTGCGTCGGAGTCGGCCCAGCCGAACTCGTATTGGCCGAGGCCTTCGAGCTCGGGGCGGTCAATCAACACGTCTGACATTCGTACCTCTTCCTTTGCCGACTCGAACCTGTACGTCCGTTGCGGCATTCCCGTTGCTGGGTGACCCCACGGCAGCAGCCGCGGGGATGGGTTCAGGCTCGCACCCAGATCAGCCTCAATAGAATTGACTTCGTCTTGATCTGCGGTCTGCGTCGACTCACCGAAACGGGTGTCTTCCTGAACTCATCGATTCTACAGGTCGAGACTCCAAAAGGAACGAAGGGCAGCAATCCGTGACCAACGCTCAGGCTGGGCCTGCGGGCATCCTCGCCCGTCTCCTCGACTATCTCCCCGCGACGATCGACCGCCGTGTCCGTGTCGTCGCCTGGGCGTCGCTCGCCTGCCAGCTGCTGCTCGTCGGCACCGGCGGCCTCGTCCGACTCACGGGGTCGGGCCTCGGCTGCCCCACCTGGCCGCAGTGCAGCGCCGGATCGTTCGTGACGACGCCGGAGATGGGCTTGCACGGCGTCATCGAGTTCGGCAACCGGCTGCTCACGTTCGTGCTGGTGATCGTCGTCATCGCCGCGTTCCTGGCCGTGTTCCGCATGCGACGAGTCCGCCGCGACCTGTTCTGGCTGACGTTCATCCAGGGCATGAGCATTCCGTTCCAGGCCGTCCTCGGCGGCATCAGCGTGCTTGCCAAGCTCAACCCGTACGTCGTCGGCTCGCACTTCATCGTCTCGATGGTCCTGGTCCGCATCACCGCGACGCTCGTCTACCGCGTCTACAACGGTCCACGCGGTGACTCCCCCGCCACTCCCCGCTGGCACGCCGCCGTCACGCGCGTCGCGGCCGTCTTCGTCGCGATCACCGTCGTGCTGGGCATCCTGACGACCGGCGCGGGTCCGCACGCAGGAGACGCGAACACGCACCGCAACGGCTTCGACCCGAAGACGATCGAGGTGCTCCACGCCGTCCCTGCCTTCGCCGTGTTCGCGCTGACCCTCGTGCTCGTGGCCGGCGCCTTCCGGCTCGGGCTCCAGCACCGCTTCGTGCTGATGCTCCTCGGCGTCGAGGTCGCTCAGATCATCGTCGGCCTCGTGCAGGCCAACACCGGCCTGCCGGCGTTCCTCGTGGGTGCGCACCTCGTGCTGGCGGGGCTGCTCGTCGCCGCCATGACGGCGGTGACGCACACGCTCGAGAACGACGCCGATCTCGCCAAGCCGGTGCCGGAGGCGGCCGTCAGCGCGACGGCCTAGGCGGTTCCTGCTACTGGCCCACAGGGGCGGGAGCCAGATGGATGGAAGCTAGAAGGGCAGGAGCGGGTCGATGCCGACCGCGATGAAGAGCAGCGTCAAGTACGTGATCGAAGCGTGGAAGACCTTCATCGGCTTGACCTCGGCCACCTCGGTGATGGCACGGCCGTAGAGGCGGTGGCCCTCGACGATGAACCAGATGCCGCTCGCGACGGCCACGACGGTGTAGACGACACCCATGTGCGCGACGGGGATGAGCAGCACGGAGCACACGACGGTCGCCCAGGCGTACAGGATCACCTGGAGGCCGACGTGGGCGCGGCCGCGAACCACGGCGAGCATCGGCACGCCGACGGACGCGTAGTCGTCGCGGTAGCGCATCGACAGCGGCCAGTAGTGCGGCGGAGTCCAGAGGAAGATCACCATGAAGAGGATCACGGGCGCCCAGGACAGCGAGTTCGTGACGGCCGCCCAGCCGATGAGCACCGGCATGCAGCCGGCGATGCCGCCCCAGACGATGTTCTGCGGGGTGCGGCGCTTGAGCCAGAGCGTGTAGACGAAGACGTAGAAGAGGATCGCGGCGAGCGACAGGGCGGCCGCCAGGATGTTGACCGTCAGCGCGAGCCAGGCGATGGAGGCGATGCCCATGGCGTACGAGAAGACGAGGGCCTCGCGGTCGGTGACGTCGCCGGTCACGAGGGCGCGGTCTTTGGTGCGCTTCATGACCCGGTCGATGTCGCGGTCGATGTAGCAGTTGAACGCGGAGGCCGAGCCGGCGCTGAGGGCGCCGCCGACGAGGGTCGCGACGACGAGCCAGACCGGGGGCACGCCGCCCTGGGCCAGGAACATGGTCGGGATGGTCGTGACGAGCAGGAGCTCCATGACGCGTGGCTTGGTCAGGGAGATGTAGCCCCTGACCTTGCGGGCGACACCGACGGGCTCCTTCTTGGCGGAGCCGGCGGGGGTGTCGATTGCTGCAGTCATCGGTCCTCAAACGTTGTGCGACTCGCCCGGAGGCGGCGCCGAGGCGAACCCGGCGCATGCGTCGTCGCAAGCGAGTCTGTGGCCTCGTGAAGTCTAATCGATGATTGTCTGCGCTCAGCGCGAATCGATGCGACGCGAGCGGGCGAAGGGTGCCCTGACCTCTCTATACTTGGGGGTGCTTGCCAGTTGCAGGGCCCAGGGCGCCGATCACACAGTCCGTGTCGATGTCGTTCCTAGAGGTATGCCCGGCAGCAGGCCCGGAGGGCTCGTATGCAACAAGTGCGTCCCGGGGTCGAGTCGATGAAGCCTCGGCGAGCATGTCAGTGTCTTCGACAGACACGGTGCGGGATCGACAACCCGCCCAATCCTGCAACAAGACAATCTCGCATCAAGAAGGGTCATCTTCAAGTGGCAGATCTGCAATGGGAATCCATTGACAACAAGGCAGTGAACACTGTCCGCGTTCTCGCGGCCGACGCGGTGGAGAAGGTGGGCAACGGCCACCCCGGCACGGCCATGAGCCTCGCTCCTGCCGCCTACCTCCTCTTCCAGAAGGTCATGCACCGCGACCCCAGCGACAGCACCTGGATCGGTCGCGACCGCTTCATCCTGTCCGTCGGCCACTCGTCGCTGACGCAGTACATCCAGTTCTACCTCGGCGGCTACGGCCTCGAGCTCGAAGACCTGGAGCAGCTCCGCACGTGGGGCTCGAAGACCCCGGGTCACCCCGAGTACGGCCACACCGACGGAATCGAGATCACCACCGGCCCCCTGGGCCAGGGTCTCGCCAGCTCCGTCGGCTTCGCCTACGCGGCCCGCTTCGAGCGCGGCCTGTTCGACCCGGAGGCCCCCGCCGGCACCAGCCCCTTCGACCACTTCGTCTACGTGATCGCCGGCGACGGCGACATGCAGGAGGGCGTGACCAGCGAGGCCGCCTCGCTCGCCGGCCACCAGCAGCTCGGCAACCTGATCGCGATCTACGACTCGAACCAGATCTCGATCGAGGACGACACGAACATCGCCTTCACCGAGGACGTCCACAAGCGCTTCGAGGCCTACGACTGGCACGTCCAGGTCGTCGACTGGAAGAAGACCGGCGAGTACGTCGAAGACGTCGCCGAGCTGAACGACGCCATCGAGCGCGCCCAGGGCGTCACCGACAAGCCGTCGCTGATCATCCTCAAGACCATCATCGCGTGGCCGTCGCCCACCAAGCAGGGCTCCGGCAAGTCGCACGGCTCCGCTCTCGGCGCCGAAGAGATCGCCGGCCTCAAGCGCTTCCTCGAGTTCGACCCGGAGAAGTCGTTCGACGTCGACCCCGAGGTCCTGTCGCACACCCGCAAGGCCGTCGAGCGCGGCCAGGCCCAGCACGCCGAGTGGAACACCAGGCTCGACGAGTGGGCTGCGGCGAACCCCGACAAGAAGGCCCTCCTCGACCGCATGCTCGCGGGCGAGCTGCCCGATGGCCTCGAGGCGGCGCTGCCCGTCTTCGAGCCCGGCAAAGAGGTCTCGACCCGCGCCGCCTCCGGCAAGGTCATCAACGCCATCGCCGGCGTCGTCCCCGAGTTCTGGGGCGGCTCGGCCGACCTCGCCGAGTCGAACCTCACCACGATCTCGAGCGCGCAGTCGTTCGTGCCGTCGGAGTGGTCGACCCACGAGTGGACGGGCAACCCCTACGGCCGCGTCCTCCACTTCGGCATCCGCGAGCACGCCATGGGCTCGATCCTCAACGGCATCGCGCTGCACGGCAACACGCGCCCCTTCGGCGGAACGTTCCTGATCTTCTCCGACTACATGCGCCCGGCAGTCCGACTCGCCGCCCTCATGAAGTCGCCGGTCACCTACGTCTGGACCCACGACTCCGTCGCTCTCGGCGAGGACGGCCCGACGCACCAGCCGGTCGAGCAGCTCGCTGCCCTGCGCGCGATCCCGGGCCTCGACATGGTGCGCCCCGCCGACGCCAACGAGACCGCCTACGCCTGGCTGACGATCCTGCAGCGCTTCTCCGGCCCCGCCGGCCTCGCGCTCAGCCGCCAGAACCTCCCCGTCTTCGAGCGCGGCGACGGCGACGCCGTCGGCGAGACCTTCGCCTCGGCGAAGAACGTCGCCAAGGGCGCCTACGTCCTGGCCGAGGCCCCGGGCGGAACCCCCGACGTGATCCTCATCGCTACCGGATCCGAGGTCCAGATCGCTGTCGACGCCCGCGAGGCGCTTCGCGGCGAGGGCATCAACGCCCGAGTCGTCTCGGCCCCGAGCCTCGAGTGGTTCGACGAGCAGTCGGACGAGTACAAGGAGTCCGTGCTCCCGTCGTCGATCAAGGCGCGCGTCTCGATCGAGGCCGCCATCGCCATGCCGTGGCGCGGCATCGTCGGCGACGCCGGCCGCTCCGTGTCGATCGAGCACTTCGGCGCCTCGGCCGACTACAAGACCCTCTACAAGAAGTTCGGCATGACGACCGAGGCCGCGGTCGCCGCTGCCAAGGACTCGCTGAACTCGCTGGCCGCCCTGTAACGGGCGACGAGCCAGACGAAGGAAGAAGAAAAATGACTGACACCCAGACCACCGCCACCACCCCCACCGCCGAGTTGTCGGCTGCGGGCGTGAGCATCTGGCTCGACGACCTGTCGCGCGAGCGCATCAAGTCCGAGGGCCTGCAGAAGCTGATCGCCGAGCGCAACGTCGTCGGCGTGACCACGAACCCGACGATCTTCGCATCGGCTCTCGCCAAGGGCGAGGCCTACGACGAGCAGGTCGCCGAGCTGGCCAAGGCCGGCACCGGCGTCACCGACGCGGTCTTCGAGATCACGACGGACGACGTCGCGGATGCCTGCAACGTCTTCAAGCCGATCTACGACTCGACCGCCGGCTTCGACGGCCGCGTCTCGATCGAGGTCGAGCCGGGGCTCGCTCACGACGCCGCCGGCACGATCAGCCAGGCCAAGCAGCTCTACGCGAAGGTCGACAAAGAGAACGTCCTCATCAAGATTCCGGCGACCATCGAGGGTCTCGAGGCCATCACCGCCGTCATCGCCGAGGGCATCAGCGTCAACGTCACGCTGATCTTCTCGCTCGAGCGCTACCGTGCCGTGATCCAGGCCTACCTGGCCGGTCTCGAGCAGGCCAAGGCCGCCGGCAAGGACCTCTCGAAGATCCACTCGGTCGCCTCCTTCTTCGTGTCGCGCGTCGACACCGAGATCGACAAGCGCCTCGAGGCCGTCGGCACCGACGAGGCCAAGGCACTCAAGGGCAAGGCGGGCGTCGCGAATGCCCAGCTCGCCTACGAGGTCTACGAGCAGGCCTTCGCCACCGAGCGCGCCACGGGCCTCCTGGCCGCCGGCGCCAACAAGCAGCGTCCGCTCTGGGCCTCGACCGGCGTGAAGGACCCTGCGGTCCTCGATACCACGTACGTGGTCGAGCTCGTCGCCGCCGACGTCGTCAACACCATGCCGGAGAAGACCCTCGAGGCCACCTTCGACCACGGAGTCATCGCCGGCGACACCATCACGGGCTCCTACGCCGCCGCCAACGAGGTCATGGACGCCATCGCGGCCCAGGGCATCTCGTACGACGACGTCGTCGGGGTGCTCGAGTCGGAGGGCGTCGACAAGTTCATCGTCTCCTGGAACGAGCTGCTCGACACGGTCACGGCCGCTCTCGAGGCTGCCAAGTAGCAGTGATCCAAGCGATCAGCATCAGCGCAACCCGCTGACAACGAGGCGGGCGCGGGGTCATCCCCGCGCCCGCCTTCTTGCCGCCCGGGCCCTGCTGCACGTCGGGGCGGCGCGCACGTCACAGCACTACGAGGCAAGGACAACGATTCGACAATGGCACCGGTGGAAATCACGCCGGAGTTCAACCCTCTGAGGTTGCCCTCCGACCGCCGACTCAACCGCATAGCCGGTCCGAGCGGCCTCATCATCTTCGGCGTGACAGGCGATCTGTCACGCAAGAAGCTGATGCCGGCCGTGTACGACCTGGCCAATCGCGGCCTCCTCCCCCCGGGCTTCGCTCTCGTCGGCTTCGCTCGGCGCGAGTGGGAGGACCAGGATTTCGAGCAGGTCGTCTACGAGGCGGTCAAGCAGCACGCTCGCACCCCCTTCGACGAAGACGTCTGGCGTCAGCTCAAAGAGGGGATCCGGTTCGTCCAGGGCTCCTTCGACGACGCGAGCGCCTTCGCCGAGCTCAAGCAGACCATCGACGAGCTCGACACCGAGCGCGGCACGATGGGCAATCACGCGTTCTACCTGTCCATCCCTCCGAAGGCGTTCCCGCTCGTGACCGAGCAGCTCCGCAACTCCGGCCTGGCCGACGACACGGCGGACGGCGCCTGGCGCCGCGTGGTCATCGAGAAGCCGTTCGGTTCCGACCTGACGACCGCGCGCGAGCTCAACGCCGTCGTCGAGACCGTCTTCGAACCCGACTCGGTGTTCCGCATCGACCACTATCTCGGCAAGGAGACCGTCCAGAACCTCCTGACGCTGCGTTTCGCCAACCAGATGTACGAGCCGCTGTGGAACAGCAACTACGTCGACCACGTGCAGATCACGATGGCCGAGGACATTGGCGTGGCCGGCCGGGCCGGCTACTACGACGGCATCGGCGCGGCGCGCGACGTCATTCAGAACCACCTGCTCCAGCTCCTCGCCCTCACGGCGATGGAAGAGCCCGTGAGCTTCGGCGCGAAGGACCTCCGGGCCGAGAAGGAGAAGGTCCTCTCCGCCGTCCGCATCCCCGAAGACCTCTCGAAGGGCACCGCTCGCGGGCAGTACTCCGGTGGCTGGCAAGGCGGCGAGAAGGTGCTCGGCTTCCTGGAGGAGGGCGGCATGAACCCCGACTCCGTCACGGAGACCTTCGCGGCGATCAAGCTCGAGATCGCGACGCGTCGCTGGTCGGGAGTCCCGTTCTACCTCCGTGCCGGCAAGCGCCTCGGCCGCCGGGTCACGGAGATCGCGGTCGTCTTCAAGCGCGTCCCCGAGAACGTCTTCGGTCTGGGTGACGGTGCCGAGCTCGGCCAGAACGCCCTCGTCATCCGCGTGCAGCCCGACGAGGGCGTCACGCTCCGCTTCGGCTCCAAGGTCCCCGGCATCGGCACCCAGGTGCGCGACGTCACGATGGACTTCGGCTACGGCCACGCCTTCACCGAAGCGAGTCCCGAGGCCTACGAGCGTTTGATCCTCGACGTCCTCCTCGGCGACCCGCCGCTGTTCCCCCGTCACGAAGAGGTGGAGCTCTCGTGGAAGATCCTCGACCCGATCGAGGAGTTCTGGGCGACGCAGGGCCAGCCCGATCAGTACCGACCCGGCACGTGGGGCCCCGCCTCCGCCGATGAGCTCATGGCCCGTGACGGCCGAACCTGGAGGCGTCCGTGATCGTCGATCTTCCCGACAGCACCATCAGCCACATCTCGAAGGCCCTCGTCAAGATCCGCGAGGAGGGCGGCGTGGTCGCCCTCGGTCGCGTGCTCACGCTGGTCATCTCCACGAGCCTCGGGCACGAGGAGGAGGCCATCGAGGCCGCCAACGAGGCGTCGCGCGAGCACCCGATGCGCGTCATCGTGATCTCGACCGAAGACGACGGCGCCGACGGCTCCGAGGCCCGCCTCGACGCCCAGATCCGTGTGGGCGGCGACGCCGGCGCGAGCGAGGTCATCCTGCTCCGCGCGTACGGAGACATCGCGGCCGACGAGGAGGGGCTGGTCACGGGCCTGCTCCTGCCCGACGCTCCGGTCGTCGCCTGGTGGCCGGGCAAGGCGCCCGCCGTCGTCTCGGAGTCGCCCCTGGGCAGGATCGCGCAGCGCCGCATCACCGACGCCGCCGCGCAGAGCAATCCCCTCCAGTCGATCGTCGACCTGGCGTCGACGTACGAACCGGGCGACACCGACTTCGCGTGGACCCGCCTCACCCTCTGGCGCACGCAGCTCGCCGCGGCTCTCGACCAGCCGCCGTACGAGCCCGTGACCGCTGTCGAGGTGTCCGGAGCAGCCGACTCCCCGTCGACGCTTCTTCTCGCGGCCTGGCTCCGCCTGCAGCTGCAGGTCCCGGTGGATCACTCGCTCACGACCCGGGCGACCGGCTCGAGCGGCATCCACGGCGTCAAGCTGATCCGCGAATCGGGCCCTATCGAGCTCGAGCGGTCGATCGTGAACGTCGCCACGCTGTCGCAGCCGGGGCAGCCCGTGCACGACCTGTCGCTGCCACGCCGGTCCCTGCGCGACTGCCTGGCCGAGGAACTCCGTAGACTCGACCCAGACTCCCTGTTCGGGAATGTCGTGAAGACCGGCGTGAAGCAATTGCGCGACGACCAAGAAAGCAACTGAGAGTGACGAATGAACGCCGGGTGCTCGTTCACCCTGACAAGCAGAGCCTCGGCGCATCCGTCGCGGCCCGCTTCATCACCAAGATCATCGATGTCATCGAGGAGCAGGACTACGCCTCCGTCGTCCTGAGCGGCGGTTCGGTCAGCACCCTCGTGCTCGCAGCGATCAACCGGTCTGAGGCGCGCGACAGCGTCGACTGGTCGAAGGTGTCCTTCTGGTGGTCTGACGAGCGCTGGGTCGAGGCTGACAGCGCCGACCGCAACGACAAGCAGAACGGCATCGATCTGCTCGACCACATCGGCGTTCCCGCCGAGAACGTGCACCGCTTCGCCGCAGTGGGTGAGCTCGCCTCTGTCGACGAGGCCGCGTCCGCGTACGTGGCCGAGCTCAAGGAGTTCGCGCAGGGTGACGACGAGTCGCCCCGCTTCGACATCACACTGCTCGGCGTCGGGCCCGATGGTCACGTCGCGTCGCTGTTCCCGGACAAGCCGCAGATCAGTGCGACCGAGCCGACTGTCCTCACGATCGACGACTCCCCCAAGCCGCCGCCCGTCCGCCTCTCGCTCAGTCTCCCGGCGATCAACAACTCCCAACGCGTGTGGATGATCCTCGCGGGCGCTGAGAAGGCCGCGTCGCTCGGGCTCGCCCTCGCGGGTGCCGGCGCCGACCAGGTGCCGGTGGCGGGCGTCAAGGGCCGCAAGCGCACCGTGTTCTTCGTCGACAAAGACGCTGCCGCAGAAGTACCCGAGCAGCTCATCGCCTCGACGTACTAGTCGCGGCATCTCGAAGCGCGCACGCCCCTCAGGGTGTGCGCGCTTCGTCGTTCGTGCCGGGCGACTCAGAGGGGCGCAGGAACTGGCAGAGGCCCCCGAACATGACGCTCGGAGGCCTCTGCCAGTTCGTGCGGAAAGCCGCGGCGCTACGCCTTCTTGGCCGGAACCTTGCCGCGACGCTGGCGGAGCTGCTGAAGCGCCTCGTCGAGGAGCTGTGCCGCCTCTTCTTCGGTGCGACGCTCTTTCACGTAGGCGAGGTGCGTCTTGTACGGCTCGAGCTTCGCGACCACAGGCGGGTTGTCTTTGTCGCGACCGGCCGGCAGGCCGCTCGAGGGCGAGTCGACCGTCTCGGGGATCTCTTCGTCGGGGACATTCGCCGCGAAGTGGCGGACGACCTCGTTGCCGAGGGCATCCCAGTAGGAGATGGTGATCCGCTCCGCGTGGAAGCCGCGGTCTTGTTCGCCCATGGGACCTGCGCCGACGCGAGACCCACGGATTGCGCTGCCGCCTGAAGCCATTACGAACCTGCCGAGAACTTGGTGATGAGGCCGAGGACCACGATCGAGGTGATCCAGATCAGGCCGAGGATGACGGTGATGCGGTTGAGGTTGCGCTCAGCGACCCCCGACGCGCCGAGGTTGCTGGTGACGCCGCCGCCGAACATGTCGGAGAGGCCACCACCACGCCCGCGGTGAAGGAGGATGAGGAGGGTCAGCAGGAGGCTCGTGATGCCGAGCACCACCTGCAGTACGACCTGGAGAATTTGCACGGAGAACCTTTCGAGGGGCGGGCCGACAGCAATTATAACTGGACGGCCCGCTGTTTCAGACTCCGACGTGGTTCTGGTAGCGGATGATGCTCGCGAACTCGGTGATATCGAGGCTCGCACCGCCCACCAGCGCGCCGTCGACGTCGGGCTCGCGCATGAACGAGGCGATGTTCGACGCCTTCACGCTGCCGCCGTAGAGGACCCGCGTCGAGGCCGCGGCGTCGGCTCCGAGGAGGTCGACCAGAGTCGCGCGGAGGGCGGCGCAGACCTGCTGGGCCTGGTCGGGCGTCGCCGCCTGGCCGGAGCCGATGGCCCACACGGGCTCGTAGGCGACGACGATCTCGGCAGAGGACGGAACGGCCGCCAGGGCGGCCTTGAGCTGGGCGACGGGCACGGCGCTCGGACCGTGCTTCTCGAGATCGTCGGCCGTCTCGCCGACGCAGACGACCGGCACGAGGCCGTTGCGGTGAGCCGCGGCGACCTTGCTGGCCACGACCTCGTCGGACTCGAGGTGGATCGTGCGGCGTTCGGAGTGGCCGACGATGACGTACTTCACGGCGAGCTTTGACAGGAAGGCGCCCGAGATGTCGCCGGTGAAGGCTCCGGAGTCGTTGTCGGAGAGGTCCTGCGCACCCAGCTCGAGCTCGAGCTTGTCGGCGTCGATCAGGGTCTGCACGCTGCGGAGGTCGGTGAACGGGGGGAAGATCGCCGCCTCGACGGTAGCGGCATCGTGCTTCGCGTCTTTGAGGTTCCACGCGAGCTTCTGCACGAAGGCGATCGACTGCAGGTGGTCGAGGTTCATCTTCCAGTTGCCGGCGATGAGCGGGCGACGTGCGGTTACCATCCGAGGACCTCCAGTCCGGGGAGCTTCTTGCCCTCGAGGAACTCGAGGCTGGCGCCACCGCCGGTCGAGATGTGACCGAACTGGTCGTCGTGGAACCCGAGGGCCCGGACGGCGGAGGCGGAGTCGCCGCCGCCGACGACACCGAGGCCGGAGACCTCGGTCAGCGCCTGGGCGACGGTCTTGGTGCCGGCGGCGAACGCGTCGAACTCGAACACGCCCATGGGGCCGTTCCAGAAGACGGTGGTGGACGCCGTGATGATGTCGGCGAACGCCTTCGCCGTGTCGGGGCCGATGTCGAGTCCGATGCCGTCCGCTCCGAAGCCGGTGGACTCGATCGCGTCGGCTGCGACCGTCTCGTGCTCGGCATCGGCCGAGAAGCCGGAGGCGACCACGACATCGGTCGGCAGGACGAGGTCGATGCCGCGCGACTCCGCGTCGGCGATGTAGCCGCGGACCCGGTCGAGCTGGTCGGCCTCGAGCAGGCTCTTGCCCACGGCGTGGCCCTGGGCCGCGAGGAACGTGAAGAGCATTCCGCCGCCGATCAGGAGATTGTCGACTCGAGGGAGCAGGTGCTCGATGACGCCGAGCTTGTCGGAGACCTTCGAGCCTCCGAGCACGACCGTGTAGGGGCGCTCGGGATTCTCGGTCAGGCGGTCGAGAACCTTCAGCTCGGTCTCGATGAGTGAGCCGGCCGCGCTCGGGAGGAGCTGCGGCAGGTCGTACACGCTGGCCTGCTTTCGGTGTACGACACCAAAGCCGTCCGAGACGAAGGCCTCGCCGAGAGCTGCGAGCTCCGCGGCGAAGGCCTTCCTCTCGTCGTCGCTCTTCGACGTCTCGGCAGCCTGGAACCGGAGGTTCTCGAGCACCGTGATCTGGCCGTCGGTCATCGTCATGACCGCGTCGGTCGTCGCCTGACCGGTCGTCTCGGAGGCGAAGCCCACCGACTTGACCAGCAGCTCGCTCAGTCGCTGGGCGACCGGCGCGAGGCTGTATTCGGGCTTGACCTCGCCGTCGGGGCGGCCGAGGTGCGAGATCACGATGACTCGTGCCCCCGCGTTGATCAGGGTGTTCAAGGTTCCCAGCGAAGCGCGGACGCGACCGTCATCGGTGATCACGCCGTCTTTCAACGGCACGTTCAGGTCGCAGCGGACGATGACGCGCTTGCCGGAGAGGGTTCCGAGGGAGTCGAGGGTACGAAGAGGCATTGAGTGGCCTGTCTCTGTTCTAGATCGCAGACGTCTGGGCAGTCGTGAGACTAGCTCAGAGCTTGGCGGCGACGTACTCGGCGAGGTCGACGAGACGGTTCGAGTAGCCCCACTCGTTGTCGTACCACGACGTGATCTTGACCATGTTGCCGATGATCTTGGTCAGTCCCGAGTCGTAGATGGACGAGTGCGGGTCGGTGCGGATGTCGCTCGACACCAGGGGGTCTTCGGAGTAGAGCAGGATGCCCTTGAGGGGACCCTCAGCGGCCTCTTTGTAGGCGGCGTTGATCTCGTCGACCGTGACGGGGGTCTCGGTGACCAGCGTGACGTCGGTGATCGAGCCGGTCGGCACCGGGACGCGCAGGGCGTAGCCGTCGAGCTTTCCGGCCAGCTCAGGGAGGACGAGTCCGATGGCCTTGGCCGCACCGGTCGAGGTCGGGACGATGTTGAGCGCTGCGGCGCGGGCACGGCGCGGGTCGCTGTGCGGGCCGTCCTGGAGGTTCTGGTCGGCCGTGTAGGCGTGGACCGTCGTCATGAGGCCGCGCTCGACGCCGAACTTGTCGAGGAAGACCTTCATGAGCGGCGCAAGGCTGTTCGTGGTGCACGACGCGTTGGAGATGATGTGGTGGTTGGCGGGGTCGTACTGGTCTTCGTTCACGCCCAGGACGATGGTGACGTCGTCGCCCGTCGCGGGGGCGGAGATGATGACCTTCTTGGCACCGGCGTCGATGTGCTTCCTGGCGGCCTCGGCCTTGGTGAAGAAGCCGGTCGACTCGATGACGATGTCGACACCCAGCTCGCCCCAGGGGAGGTTGGCGGGGTCGCGCTCGGCGAGGACCTTGATCGGCTTGCCGTTGACGACGATGCTGTCGCCGTCGAGCTCGACGGTCGCGTCGAGGCGGCCCGTGATCGAGTCGAACTTCAGGAGGTTGGCGAGGGCTGCGTTGTCGGTGAGGTCGTTGACCGCGACGATCTCGAGGTCGCTGCCCTTGGCGAGTGCGGCGCGGAAGTAGTTACGGCCGATGCGGCCGAAGCCGTTGATACCGATCTTGACGCTCAATGGATCTCCAGTTTTTCAGGCGCCGGGAGGCGCTTCGTGATGGGGCTTGTGGCTAGGAAAGACGAGCTGTGGGCCTCTACGACAGTAGCGCAGAGGGGTCAGAGGACGATGAGGCCGTCGGTCTTGGTCGTGGCGGCTGTGTAGCGGTCTTGGACGTTCTGCCAGGAGACGATGTTCCAGAACGCCTTGATGTAGTCGGCGCGGACGTTCTTGTAGTCGAGGTAGTAGGCGTGCTCCCAGACGTCGAGCATCAGCAGGGGCACGAGGCCGAAGGGCACGTTGCCCTGCTGGTCGAAGAGCTGGAAGATGCTGAGCTTCTGGCCCACGATGTCGTAGGCGAGGACGGCCCAGCCGGAGCCCTGGACGCCGAGGCCGACGGCAGTGAAGTGCGCGACGAACTGGTCGAACGAGCCGAACTGGTCATCGATGACGGACGCGAGGTCGCCGGTGGGCTTGTCGCCGCCGTCCGGGGACATGTTGGTCCAGAAGATGGAGTGGTTGACGTGGCCGCCGAGGTTGAACGCCAGGTCTTTCTCGAGCTTGTTGACGTTCGCGAGGTTGCCGCTCTCGCGGGCTTCGGCGAGGGCCGCGTTGGCGGTGTTCGCGCCGGCGACGTAGGTCGCGTGGTGCTTGGAGTGGTGCAGCTCCATGATCTGGCCCGAGATGCTCGGCGCGAGGGCCGAGTAGTCGTACGCAAGGTCGGGAAGAGTGTATTCGGCCATCGTCGTCTCCTAGCTAGCGGTGCGGTTCGGTGCTGACTGGCCCAGTGTAGTGACGGCTCAGCGAACGGTGATCGCGCGCGACGCAAACCTTCAGGAAACCCCGGGGGGTGCCTGACCAAACTCGTGGGTGCCGGTCGGAGAGTTCCTGCGCCCCGGTGTTCGGTCGGCTAGTCGAGGTCGAGGTCGGCCGGCAGGTTCGCCTCGGTGCCTGGGATGCCGTCGTCGGCGGCCTTCTTGTCGGCCATCGCGAGGAGACGGCGGATGCGGCCGGCGACGGCGTCTTTCGTCATCGGCGGGTCGGCGTGGTGGCCGAGCTCGTCGAGGCTGGCGTCGCGGTGCGCGAGGCGGAGCTCGCCGGCGTAGCGGAGGTGGTCGGGGATCTCGTCGCCGAGGATCTCCATGGCGCGGTCGACGCGGGCGCAGGCGGCGACGGCGGCCTGGGCCGAACGGCGGAGGTTCGCGTCGTCGAAGTTGACCAGGCGATTGGCCGTGGCGCGGACCTCGCGGCGCTGACGGAGCTCCTCCCAGTCGCTGACGCTCTTCTCGGCGCCCATCTGCTTGAGCATGGCGCTGATCGACTCGCCGTCGCGGATGACGACTCGGTGGACGCCGCGGACCTCGCGGGCCTTGGCGGCGATGCCGAGGCGGCCGGCGGCGCCGACGAGAGCCATGGCGGCCTCGTTTCCGGGGCAGACGACCTCGAGAGCTGCCGAGCGGCCCGGGTCGGTGAGCGAGCCCTGAGCGAGGAAGGCGCCGCGCCAGATGGCGGCGAGGTCTTCGCGGGAGCCGGTCGTGAGGCGGTTGGGGAGGCCGCGCACGGGGCGGCGTCGGGCGTCCATCAGACCGGTCTGGCGCGCGAGGGTCTCGCCCGCCTCGTGGACGCGGACGAGGTAGTGGCTGGTGCGGCGGAGGCCGGTCGCGGCGATCACCGAGACGTCGCTGCGGGCACCGTAGAGCTCGGCGAGGTCTTTGCGGACCCGACGGGCGAGCAGCGCGCTGTCGAGCTCGGCCTCGACGGCGATGCGCCCCGAGATGACATGCAGACCGCCGGCGAATCGAAGAACCGTGGCGACCTCGGCCGCTCGGACCGTGGTCTTCTGGACCTCCACTCGCGCGAGTTCTTCTTTGACGTCGGCGGTTTGAGCCACAGCGGTTCCTCACATGTTTCGGGATGGGCGCTTCGCTGGCGAAGCGGTCGGGGTGCCGACCTCGGCAGGCACGGGCAACGGCTGGGCCGATCGCGGGATCACTCGCGACCGAGGTCGCGGTGCTTCACGCTGACGGCTACTCCCGGGAGTCCACGCAGATGCGCGGCCAGCTCGCCGACGAGGGTCACCGATCGGTGTTTTCCGCCCGTACAGCCGATAGCGATCGTAGCGTGTCTCTTGTTCTCGCGCTGATAGCCGGCCATCACAGGCTCGAGGGCGGCGCCGAACGCCACGATGAACTGGCGCGCCCCCGGTTGCCCCAGGACGTACTGCTGGACGTCGTCGTCGAGTCCGTTGTGCGCCCGGAGCTCGGGCACCCAGTAGGGGTTCGGCAGGAAGCGCGCGTCTCCGATCATGTCGGCGTCGGTCGGCAGTCCGTACTTGAAGCCGAAGCTCAGGACGGTGACCTGCACCCCGGGGGTCTCGGGGGCGGCGAACTTCTCGGTGATCGTGGTCGCGAGCTGGTGGATGTTCAGCTCGGAGGTGTCGATGATGATGTCGCTCGACTCGCGGAGCTCTTCCATGCGGCTGCGCTCGGCGAGGATGCCGTCGAGGAGCGTGCCGTCGCCCTGGAGCGGGTGCGGACGGCGGACCTGCTCGAATCGGCGGACCAGAGCGGCGTCGGTCGCGTCGAGGAACAGCACGCGCACCTTCTGCGGCATGGACTCCTGCAGCGCCCGCACGGCCTCCTGCGCCTCGGAGAAGAGGCGGCCGCCGCGCACGTCGACCACGGCGGCGACCTTCGGGAGGGAGTCGCCCGCGCGTTCGGCGAGGTCGATCAGAGGTCGCAGCATCTGGGCGGGCAGATTGTCGACCACGTACCAGCCGAGGTCTTCGAGGGCGTTGCCGACAGTGGAGCGGCCGGCGCCCGACATTCCGCTGACGATCAGGACGTCCTGTTGCTCGGCGGCGCTCGGGGCTCCTACGGTGTCCGTCACGCCTCGCCCTCCGTCGTGGTCGAGACGAGTGTATCGGCAGGCTCCTCCGTCGAGGCGGGATTCGCGGCCTGAGTACCGCCGCCGAGCGTCGCGACGATGCTGTCGGCGAGCTTCGGCCCGATGCCCTTCACCTCCGCGATGTCGTGAGCGGTCGCGGTCTTCAAGCGCGAGACCGAGCCGAAGTGCTTGAGCAGCATGGCGACCCGGGCGGCGCCAAGACCGGGGATCTCGGAGAGCTGCGTCGCCACGTCCTTCTTGCGCTTCTGCCGCTGGAAGGTGATCGCGAAGCGGTGCGCCTCGTCGCGGATCCGCTGGATCAGGAAGAGCGCGTCGGAGTTGCGCGGAAGGATCACCGGGAAGTCGTCGTCGGGCAGCCAGATCTCCTCCAGCCGCTTGGCGATGCCGCAGAGCTGGATGCCGGTGACGCCGAGGTCGTCCATCGCGCGCTGAGCCGCGGCGACCTGCGGCTGGCCGCCGTCGACGATCAGGAGGTTCGGGCGGTAGGCGAAGCGCTTGCGCTGCTCCCCCACCTCCTCGACGGGCGCCAGCTCGTCGTCGAGGCGGGCCAGGCGCCTCGTGAGCGTCTGGTGGATCGACTCGGTGTCGTCGGTCGACGACGGGATGCTGAACCGTCGGTACTGGTCTTTGCGAGGCAGGCCGTCTTCGAAGACGACCATCGAGGCGACGATGTTGGTGCCCTGCAGGTGCGAGACGTCGTAGCACTCCATCCGCAGGGGCGCCTCGTCCATGCCGAGGGCCTCCTGGATGTCGGCCAGCGCGGTCGAGCGCGTCGCGAAGTCGGCGCTCCTCCGCGTCTTGTAGAGCATGAGCGCTTGTCCGGCGTTGATCGCCGCGGTCTGCATCAGGTTCGCCTTGTCACCGCGCTCCGGCGTGTGAAGCGCCACTCGGCCCCGGACCCGGCCGTCGGCGCTGCCCTCGCGTCGCAGGTCGGTCAGCCATGTCTCGAGGGCCTCCGCGTCGTCGGGCAGTGCCGGCACCACGATCTCGCGCGGCAGGTCGCCGCCTTTGCTGTAGACGTCTTGAACGGCCTGCTCGACGATGTCGCCGGTCGAGATGTCGATCTCTTTGTCGAGCACCCACGCCCGGGCCCCGCGGATGCGGCCGCCTCGCACGGTGAAGAGCTGCACGGCCGCCGCGAGCTCGTCTTCCGCGACGGCGAACAGGTCGAGATCGACGGAATCGCGCAGGACCACGGCCGACTTCTCGAGCACGGCCTCGAGGGCGCCCACCTGGTCGCGGTACATCGCGGCCTCCTCGTACCGCTGCTCTTCGGCGGCGACCTTCATCAGGCGCTGCCGCTCGGCGATCACCTTGCGGTCGTAGCTGCCCATGAAGCGCACGAACTCGTCGACGATCGCCCGGTGCTCCTCGACGGTGACCCGCCCCGAGCACGGCCCTCCGCAGCGGCCGATCTGCCCGGGAAAGCACGGCTTGCCCGTCTCCATGGCCTTCTTGTAGCTGGAGTCGGAGCAGGTGCGGATCGGGAACACCTTGATCATCAGGTCGATCGTGTCGTGCACGGCCCAGATCTTCGGGAAGGGCCCGAAGTACTTGGCGCCCTTGATCTTCGTGTTGCGCGACACCATCACCCGCGGCGCCTCGTCGGCCAGGGTGATCGCCATGAAGGGGTAGGTCTTGTCGTCGCGGAACTTGACGTTGAAGGGCGGGTCGAACTCCTTGATCCAGGTGTACTCGAGCTGGAGCGCCTCGATGTCGGTGCCGACGACGGTCCAGTCGACGCTCCGCGCGGTCAGCACCATGCGCCGCGTGCGCTCGTGCAGCGACGGAAGCGGCGCGAAGTAGTTGCTCAGACGCGCGCGGAGGTTCTTCGCCTTGCCCACGTAGAGCACCCGGCCGCGTTCGTCGCGCCAGCGGTAGACGCCCGGCTGGGTAGGGATGTCGCCCGCCTTCGGGCGCCAGGAAACGGTGTTCGCCATGGGGTGGGCCTACTTCGCCAGCGCCTTCGCGCGGGGCGCACGCGCCCGCACCTTGGCCGGCGCCGGGATCTCGCCACGCGGGATGGACAGGATCTCGGCCAGGAACCGCCCGGTGTGGCTCTCCGGGACCGCCGCAAGATGCTCGGGCGTGCCCGTAGCGAGCACGCGCCCTCCCCCGGCGCCACCCTCGGGGCCCATGTCGATGAGCCAGTCGGCCGACTTGATCACGTCGAGGTTGTGCTCGATCGTGATGACCGTGTTGCCCTTCTCGACGAGGCCGTTCAGCACCAGCAGGAGCTTGCGGACGTCTTCGAAGTGCAGCCCGGTGGTCGGCTCGTCGAGCACGTAGATGCTGCGGCCGTTCGAGCGCTTCTGGAGCTCGGTGGCCAGTTTCACGCGCTGCGCCTCGCCGCCCGACAGCGTGGTCGCGCTCTGCCCGAGACGGACGTAGCCGAGCCCGACGTCGACCAGCGTGGTCATGAACCGCGAGATCGCCGAGATCGGCGCGAAGAACTCGGCCGCCTCGCTGATCGGCATGTCGAGCACCTCGGAGATGTTCTTGCCCTTGTAGTGCACCTGGAGCGTGTCGCGGTTATAGCGGTCGCCGTGGCAGACCTCGCACGCGACGTAGACGTCGGGCAGGAAGTTCATCTCGATCTTGATCGTGCCGTCGCCCGCGCAGTTCTCGCAGCGGCCGCCCTTGACGTTGAAGCTGAACCGGCCGGGCAGGTAGCCGCGCGCCTTCGCCTCGACGGTCTCGGCGAAGAGGTTGCGGATCTTGTCGAAGACGCCGGTGTAGGTCGCGGGGTTCGAGCGCGGCGTGCGGCCGATCGGCGCCTGGTCGACGTGCACGACCTTGTCGAGGTTGTCGAGCCCGGTGACGCGGGTGTGCTTGCCGGGGATCTGCCGGGCGCCGTTGAGCTGGTTGGCGAGCACCTTGTAGAGGATGTCGTTCACGAGCGACGACTTGCCCGAGCCGCTCACTCCCGTCACGGCCACGAAGGCGCCGAGCGGGAACTCGACCGTGACGTCGTGCAGGTTGTTGGCCTTCGCCCCGACGACCGTGATCTTACGGGCCGGGTCGAGCGCGCGACGGCTTGTCGGCGTCTCGATCGAGCGGCGGCCGGCCAGGTAGTCGCCGGTGTACGACGACGTGTTCGCCAGCAGCTCCTCATAGCCGCCCGAGTGCACGACCGTGCCGCCGTTGACGCCCGCGCCCGGACCGATGTCGACGATCCAGTCGGCGGTGCGGATGGTGTCTTCGTCGTGCTCGACGACGATCAGCGTGTTGCCGAGGTTCTTGAGCTTGACGAGAGTGTCGATGAGGCGGCGGTTGTCTCGCTGGTGCAGGCCGATGGAGGGTTCGTCGAGCACGTACAGCACGCCCGTGAGACCTGATCCGATCTGGGTGGCCAGACGGATGCGCTGCGCCTCGCCGCCCGAGAGCGAGCCCGCCGAACGCGACAGAGACAGGTAGGTGAGGCCCACTTCGAGCAGGAACTCGAGTCTGACGCGGATCTCGCGCAGCACCTGGGCGGCGATGCGGGCTTCGCGTGCGGTGAGCTCGACGGTGTTCATGAACGAGAACGCGTCGGTGAGGCTGAGCTCGGACACGTCGGCGATGTTGCGCCCGTCGACGAGCACGGCCAGCACCTCGGGCTTGAGGCGCTTGCCCTTGCAGACGACGCAGGGGATCTCGCGGAGGTAGCTGGCGTAGCGCTGTCGCTGCGAGTCGCTCTCGGCTTCGGCGTACTTGCGCTCGATGTAGGGCATGACGCCCTCGAAGCCGGTGGAGTACTTCATCTCGCGGCCGAAGCGGTTGCGGTAGCGCACCGTGACCTCGAAGTCGTTGCCCTCGAGCACCGCTTTCTTCACCTCGGCCGAGAGGTCGCGCCACGGCGTCTTGAGCGAGAAGCCGAGGTCGCCCGAGAGGCCTTCGAGGAGCTTCTGGAAGTAGTTGTAGAGGCCCTTGCCCGACTGGGTCCAGGGCAGGATCACGCCCTCGGCGAGGCTCAGCTCGTCGTCGCCCAGCAGGAGGTCGGAGTCGACCGACATCTTCGTTCCGAGGCCGGAGCACTCGGGGCACGCGCCGAACGGCGCGTTGAACGAGAAGGTCCGGGGCTCGATCTCGGTGAGCTGGACGGGGTGGCCGTTCGGGCACGAGAGCTTCTCAGAGAATGTGCGGAATGCTGCCGGGCCCGTCTCGTCGACGAAGTTGATGGTCACGAGGCCGTCGGTGAGGCGGAGCGCCGTCTCGAGGGAGTCGGTGAGGCGCGAGAGGACGTCGTCGGAGGCGACCAGGCGGTCGATGACCACCGAGATGTCGTGCTTGATCTGCTTCTTCAGAACCGGCGGCGAGCTGAGCTGGATCTGCTCGCCGTCGACGATCGCTCGCGAGTAGCCCGACGAGGCCAGCTCTTTGAAGAGGTCGACGAACTCGCCCTTCTTCTGCGACACGATGGGGCTGAGCACCTGGTACCGGCGGCCCGTCTCGAGCGTCATCAGCTGATCGGCGATCTGTTGGACCGTCTGCTTGCTGATCGTCTCACCGCAGACGGCGCAGTGGGCGATTCCGATGCGGGCCCAGAGCAGGCGCATGTAGTCGTAGATCTCGGTGATCGTGCCGACGGTCGACCGCGGGTTGCGGTTGGTCGACTTCTGGTCGATCGAGACGGCGGGGCTGAGGCCCTCGATGAAGTCGACGTCGGGTCGATCCACCTGGCCCAGGAACTGCCGCGCGTACGCCGACAGGGACTCGACGTAGCGGCGCTGGCCCTCGGCGAAGATCGTGTCGAACGCGAGGGACGACTTGCCCGAGCCGCTCAGGCCGGTGAACACCACGAGCGAGTCGCGCGGGATCGCCAGGTCGACGTTCTGCAGGTTGTGGACTCGTGCGCCGCGGACTGTCAGGGTCGAGACGTCGCCGGGGTCGGTGATCGAGGCGGAGACGACGGCCGGGGTCAGGACCGTCTCAGCCGCTGGTGCGGCCTTCTTCGGAGCCTTGGAGGAAGTCTTCTTGGGGGTCTGCGCGGGTGAAGTCGACACTGTGTCCATTCTACGGCGTTCGGATTTCGGAAGTCGGCGGGCGGTCTCAGTCGACAGAGGGCTGCACCCGGGTGAGGCGGACGGAGAGGTTCCAGAGGCGGGTCGCCGCCTTGCGGCCGTGCGCGTGCTTCTTGGCCCGCACGACGGCGGGGGCGCCGGTCAGCTGGAACCAGCCGTCGGGCCCCCAGTACTCGCCACCCTGCGCATCGGCGCCGACGGCGGCGTGCGCCAAGGGCCGCGCGCCCTGGTCTTTACCCTGCGAGACCGTCCGCATGAGGCCGATGATCGGGGCGGGGAGCCAGCGGCGCCGGACGATGCCGGGCCGGCGCTCGGTCAGGTTCTCGAGAGCGAAGCCGGGATGGGCGACGACGCTTCGGACGCTCGAGCCCGAGGCGCGGAGTCGCCGATCGAGGTCGAACCCGAAGGTCATCACGGCGAGCTTCGACCGCGCGTACGCGACGTAGCCGCGGTAGCGGGTCACCATCATCGGGTCGTCGAGATCGAGTCGCACCCAGCGGTGGCTGATGCTGCCGAGGTGCACGATGCGCCCGGCCTTCGCGGCCTTCAGTGCCGGCATCAGGTGCGAGATCAGCGCGAAGTGGCCGAGGTGGTTGGTACCGAACTGCAGCTCGAAGCCGTCGGAGGTCGTTGCTCGCGACCGCGAGCCGACGACGCCGGCGTTGGCGACGAGCACGTCGACCGGGCCGCCCGCGCGGATCTCTGCGGCGGCCGTGCGGATCGACTCCAGGTTCGCGAGGTCGGCGATGACGACTTCGAGCTGTGCGTCCGGCAGTCGAGAGCGGATGCTGTCGACAGCCGCCTGCGCGCGGGCCGCGTCACGGCATGCCAGGATGACCACCGCGCCGGTGGCGGCGAGCTGCTCGGTGACGAAGTAGCCGAGACCTGCGTTCGCGCCGGTGACGACGACCCGGAGGCGCGGCGCCCCGGGCTCAGCGGACATGGCCCGCGGCCTCCATCTGCCGGAGGTCTTTCTTGAGGTCGGCGACCTCGTCCCGCAGGCGGCCGGCCAGCTCGAACTTGAGCTCTGCAGCGGCCTGCAGCATCTGCTCGTTGAGGTCGGCGATGATCGTCTCGAGCCCGCCGGCCGCACCGGCCGCCATGCCCTCGCGGCGGAGGTTCGGCGTCGGGGCGCGCTTGCCGCCCTGGCGGCCGGCGAGCAGCTCGGCCGTGTCGGCTCCTTCGCGGGCGAGCACCGCGGTGATGTCGGCGATCTTCTTGCGGAGCGGCTGCGGATCGATGCCGCGCTCGAGGTTGTAGGCGACCTGCTTCTCGCGGCGACGGTCCGTCTCGTCGAGCGCCTGCTTCATCGAGTCGGTCATCTTGTCGGCGTACATGTGCACCTCGCCCGAGACGTTGCGGGCGGCGCGGCCGATCGTCTGGATCAGCGAGGTGGACGAGCGGAGGAAGCCCTCCTTGTCGGCATCGAGGATGGCCACGAGCGACACCTCGGGGAGGTCGAGGCCCTCGCGCAGCAGGTTGATGCCGACGAGGACGTCGTAGACGCCCTGCCGCAGCTCGGTGAGGAGCTCGACACGACGGAGCGTGTCGACATCGGAGTGCAGGTAGCGGACCCGTACCCCCGCTTCGGTGAAGAAGTCGGTGAGCTCTTCGGCCATCTTCTTCGTCAGGGTCGTCACCAGGACGCGCTCGTCGCGCTCGGTGCGGAGTCGGATCTCTTCGAGGAGGTCGTCGATCTGCCCCTCCGACGGCTTGATGACGATCTTCGGGTCGATGAGGCCTGTCGGACGGATGATCTGCTCGACCACGCTGTCGGTGATGCCGAGCTCATAGCGGCCCGGCGTCGCCGACAGGTAGACCTTCTGGCCGACCCGGTCGAGGAACTCGTCGAATTTGAGCGGCCGGTTGTCGAGCGCGCTCGGCAGGCGGAACCCGTGATCGACGAGAGTGCGCTTGCGCGACGCGTCACCCTCGTACATGGCGCCGATCTGTGGCACGGTGACGTGCGACTCATCGATCACGACGAGGAAGTCGTCGGCGAAGTAGTCGAGCAGGCAGTGCGGCGCCTCGCCCGGCGAGCGGCCGTCGATGTGGGCCGAGTAGTTCTCGATGCCGTTGCAGAAGCCGATCTGCTCCATCATCTCGAGGTCGAACGTGGTGCGCATGCGCAGACGCTGCGACTCGAGGAGCTTGCCCTGCTTGTCGAGCTCTTCGAGCCGCACGGCGAGCTCTTCTTTGATCGTGCCGATGGCGCGGTGCATCACGTCGGTGCCGGCCACGTAGTGCGAGCCGGGGAACACCGAGACGGCCTCGACGGTGCGCACGACGTCGCCGGTCAGAGGGTGGAGGTAGTAGAGCGCCTCGATCTCGTCGCCGAACATCTCGATGCGCACGGCGAGCTCCTCGTACATCGGGATGATCTCGATCGTGTCGCCGCGCACGCGGAAGTTGCCGCGCGAGAAGTCGATGTCGTTGCGCTGGTACTGCATGGCGACGAAGCGCCGGATCAGCTGGTCGCGCGGGATCTGCATGCCGACCTGGAGCGCGATCATCGCCTCCATGTAGCCCTCGGGCGTGCCGAGGCCGTAGATGCAGGAGACGGTCGAGACCACGATGACGTCGCGCCGGCTGAGCAGCGAGTTCGTGGTCGAGTGGCGCAGGCGCTCGACTTCGGCGTTGACCGAGGAGTCTTTCTCGATGAAGGTGTCGGTCTGCGGGACGTACGCCTCGGGCTGGTAGTAGTCGTAGTACGAGACGAAGTACTCGACGGCGTTGTTCGGGAACAGCTCCCGGAACTCGTTGGCCAGCTGGGCGGCGAGCGTCTTGTTGTGGGCCAGCACCAGGGTCGGACGCTGCACGGCCTCGACGAGCCACGCGGTCGTCGCGGACTTGCCGGTACCGGTTGCGCCGAGAAGCACGACGTCGGTCTCACCGGCGTTGATTCGGCCGGCGAGCTCAGCGATAGCGGCGGGTTGATCGCCGCTCGGCTGGTACTCGCTGACCACTTCGAAGGGGCGGACGCTGCGAGTCGGTTCCATAGAACAAGTCTACGAGTGGCCACCGACACTCGTCCGCCGGGAGACGCCGACCGCCGCCGCTGGGAGCGAACAGGCGGCTACGCCTTCTCGAGTGCGAGAGCCGCGAGCTTCCGGTAGAGGGCGTCGGTCTGCTGGACGGTCGACTCGAGGCTGCTCGACGAGTCGATGACGTCGTCGGCGACTGCCAGCCGCTCGTCGTCGGACGCCTGCGCGTCGACCCGGCGGACGGCGTCGGCCTCGGCCATGCCACGGAGCGCGACGAGGCGCTTGATCCGCATCGCCCGAGGCGCGTGCACGACGACGACGCGGTCGAACTCGCCCGCTCCCCTGGCCTCGACGAGCAGCGGCACGTCGTAGACGACGACGCGGGTCGGGTCGTCGGCGACGGACTCCCGCATGCGCTCCTGGCTGAGCGCCTGGACGGCCGGGTGCGTGATGGCCTCGAGGGCTCTGCGGGCATCGGCGTCCGAGAACACGACCGCACCGAGTGCAGCTCGGTCGAGGCTGCCGTCGGCCTGGAGGACTCCCGCACCGAAGCGCTGCTCGATCGCCGCGAGACCGGGTGTCCCCGGCTCGACGACCTCGCGCGCCAGCTTGTCGGCGTCGATGTGCGCGGCTCCGCGCTCGGTGAGCCGCGACGACACGATCGTCTTGCCTGCGGCGATCCCGCCGGTCAATCCCACTACGAACACGCCTCCACCCTAGTGCCCCGGCGGAAGGCGACACCTGTTGCAATGCCGAACGGCGGCCACCCCGAGGGTGACCGCCGTTCGCGGATGGTGCGGTGTGACTAGTTGTTGTTCGACAGCTTCTCGCGAAGCGCGGCGAGCGACTCGTCGTCGGCGAGGGTGCCGGCGCCAGAGGTCGACTCGTTCGAGAACGAGGAGCCGGTCGGCACGTCGAACGCGGTGGCCTCTTCGACCAGCGACGCCGCGACCTGCTTCTTGTGGGCCTCCCAGCGAGCCTGGGCGGCAGCGTAGTCCTGCTCCCACTTCTCGCGCTGGGACTCGAAGCCCTCGCGCCACTCGTTGGTCTCGGGGTCGAAGCCCTCGGGGTACTTGTAGTTGCCCTGGTCGTCGTACTCGGTGAGCATGCCGTAGAGCGCGGGGTCGAACTCGGTGCCCTCGGGGTCGACACCCTCGTTGGCCTGCTTGAGGCTCAGCGAGATGCGGCGACGCTCGAGGTCGATGTCGATGACCTTGACGAACACCTCGTCGCCGACCGACACGACCTGCTCGGCGAGCTCGACGTGCTTGGCGGAGAGCTCGGAGATGTGGACGAGGCCCTCGATGCCATCCGCGACGCGGACGAACGCACCGAACGGAACGAGCTTCGTGACCTTGCCCGGTGCGACCTGGCCGATGGCGTGGGTGCGGGCGAAGACCTGCCACGGGTCCTCCTGCGTCGCCTTGAGCGACAGGGAGACGCGCTCGCGCTCGAGGTCGACCTCGAGGATCTCGACGGTAACCTCCTGGCCCACCTCGACGACCTCGGAGGCGTGCTCGATGTGCTTCCACGAGAGCTCGGAGACGTGGACGAGACCGTCGACGCCGCCCAGGTCGACGAACGCGCCGAAGTTGACGATCGACGACACGATGCCCTTGCGGACCTGGCCCTTGTGGAGGTTGTTGAGGAACGAGGTGCGGCTCTCGGACTGCGTCTGCTCGAGGAGAGCGCGACGCGAGAGGACGACGTTGTTGCGGTTCTTGTCGAGCTCGAGGATCTTGGCCTCGATCTCCTGGCCGAGGTACGGCGTGAGGTCACGGACGCGGCGCAGCTCGATTAGCGACGCGGGCAGGAAGCCACGCAGGCCGATGTCGACGATGAGGCCGCCCTTGACGACCTCGATGACCGTACCGGTGACGACGCCGTCGGCGTCCTTGATCTTCTCGACGTCTCCCCAGGCACGCTCGTACTGAGCGCGCTTCTTGGAGAGGATCAGACGGCCTTCTTTGTCTTCCTTCTGGAGGACGAGGGCCTCGACCGTGTCGCCGACGTTGACGACCTCGGTGGGGTCGACGTCGTGCTTGATCGAGAGTTCGCGCGAGGGGATGACGCCCTCGGTCTTGTACCCGACGTCGAGGAGGACCTCGTCGCGGTCGATCTTGACGACGGTGCCCTCGATGAGGTCTCCGTCGTTGAAGAACTTGAGAGTCTTTTCGACCGCGGCAAGGAAGTCTTCAGCAGATCCGATGTCGTTGACGGCGACCTGCTTGGGTGCCTTGGTCGTTACGATTGTCATGTAGTGATTGCTCCGTTTTGGGCATTTCTCGGGCCGCATCTCGCCGGTGACAGCAGGATCCGTTCGGATCGGAGGCTGTCGCGGTGATTGTGAGAGTGCGGCGTGCGGATAGTTCAACGCAGTTTGCGCCAATCGATTCTAACGGGTTGCCGCAGGGGCGATCAACCCGGGCGAGCGGCGTGTTCGCCCCCTCCGCCCGGCCGTCCAGTCAGCCGAGAAGCGCCTTCTCGAGGGTCTCGAGACCGACGCCGCCGAGCGCCAGTGCCTCCGAATGGAAGCGCTTCACGTCGAACCCGTCGCCCTCGCGCTCCGCGAGCCGGGCACGGAGCCCCTCCCACACGCGCTGGCCGACCTTGTACGACGGCGCCTGCCCCGGCCAGCCGAGGTAGCGGTCGACCTCGAAGCGCACCGTGGCCTCGTCGGCGTTGTAGTTGTCGGCGAGGAAGGCGAGGGCCTTCTCGTGGTCCCACGTGCCTCCGGCCGCGTGCGACGGAGTGCCGGGAAACTCCTTGCCGAGGTGCACGCCGATGTCGAGCACGACGCGGGCCGCGCGCATCCGCTGCCCGTCGAGCATGCCCAGTCGGTCGGCCGGGTCGGCGAGGTAGCCGAGCTCGTCCATCAGCCGCTCGGCGTAGAGGGCCCAGCCCTCGGCGTGGCCCGAGGTGCCGGCGATCGAGCGGCGGTAGGTGTTGAGGCTCGCGCGGTTGTAGACCGCCTGGCCGAGCTGGAGGTGGTGGCCCGGAACGCCCTCGTGGTACACCGTGGTCTTCTCGCGCCAGGTGGTGAAGGTGGTGACGCCGACAGGAACCGACCACCACATGCGGCCGGGGCGCGTGAAGTCGTCGCTCGGGCTCGTGTAGTAGACCCCGCCGTCCTGCGTCGGGGCGATCCTGCACTCGAGGGTGCGGATCGCCTCCGGGATGTCGAAGTGGGTGCGCCCGAGCTCCTCGACGGCCTGGTCGCTGGTCTGCTGCATCCACTCGCGCAGGGCGTCGGTGCCGTGCAGTACGCGTGCCGGGTCGGCGTCGAGCACCTCGATGGCGCGGGCGACGCTCGCCCCGGGCTCGATGGCCTCGGCGATGGCCTCCTGCTCGGCGGTCATGCGCGCGAGTTCGGCCACGCCCCACTCGTAGGTCTCGTCGAGGTCGACCGTCGCCCCGAGGAACCGCCGCGAGTGCAACGAGTACGCCTCGCGGCCGACTCCGTCGCCGTCGCCGGCGGCCGGAAGGAGCTCGGAGAGCAGGAACTCGCGGAAGGCCGTGTACGCGGCGGCAGCCTCCACCGCTCCGACCGTCAGCGCCTCCCCCACCGCCTCCGGCAGCACCGCGTCGCCCGCGAGCTCCGGCGCCGAGACCAGCGACTCGAAGAATCCGCCGGGTGCGGAGTGGCGCGCGCACTGCTCGGCCACCGCGGCTACCTGGCGCTTGGCGGGCACGACGCCCTCGGCGATCCCCGCGCGCAGGGTCTCGGTGTAGCCGTCGAGGGCGCCCGCCACATTGCCGAGGCGCGCGGCGATGTCGCGCCAGTCTTTCTCGGTGGCGGTGGGCATGAGGTCGAAGATCTCGCGGATGCCCTGGGCGGGCGATGCGAGCACGTTGAGGTCTCGCAGCTGCAGGTGCAGGGCGTCGTATTCGAGGTCGAGCGTGAGCGAGGACTCGAGATCGTCGCGAGTGACCTGGTCGACGGCGTCGACGACCGGTGCCGCGCGGAGCTCGTCGAGTGTCGCGCGCACGGCGGCGATGTACGCCGCGTGGCCGTCCGGCGAGGTGTCGCCGTACTCGCCGGTGCGCCCCTCGCGGCCGAGCCAGGTGGCCCACTGCGGATCGAGGTCGACGATCGTGTCGACCCACTTCTCGGCGACGGCGTCGATCGGGGTGGGCTGGCGGACGGCGGGCGTGGACTCGAAGCTCATGGTCCGAGCCTAGGACGACCGGCCGACAGCAGTCGTCAGACCTCGATCGTCGAGCCGGACTGGATCGCCTCGACGAGCCGTGCCACGGCCGGGTCGCCCATGAAGAGCTGGAACGGCACGATGGGCGTGCCCTCGGTGACGACTTCGCGCGCGCGGGCGGCCAGGTTGTTCTGAGTGACGACGACATCGGCGTCGGCGGGGATCTCGCGGACCGCCGAGTGCTCGACGTGGACGCCGTTCTTCTTCAGCAGCTTCTTGAGGCTGGAGGCGAGCATGATGCTCGAGCCCATGCCGGCGTCGCAGGCGACGATCAGCTTCTTGACGTGTGATCCGTCGAGGGTGGCCACGGGGTGCTCCTTGTTCGAGGACGGAAGGGAGTGCTCTTGTTCCATCATGCGCCGTCTTAGTGCGCGGCGGCGTCCCAGCTCTCGCCGGTGCCCACGGAGACGTCGAGCGGCACCCGGAGGTCGGCGGCGGAGCCCATGCGGCGGCGGACGACGTCTTCGATCACGTCCACCTCGCCGGTGGCGACCTCGACGATGAGCTCGTCGTGCACCTGGAGCAGGACTCGGGACTGCAGCTCGCGCTCGTCGATCTCGGCCTGGACGCCGAGCATCGCGATCTTCATGATGTCGGCGGCGGAGCCCTGGATGGGAGCGTTGAGCGCGGCGCGCTCCGCGTTCTCGCGCAGCACGCGGTTCGACGACTTCAGATCGGCGAAGGGGCGGCGGCGGCCGAAGATCGTCTCGGTGTAGCCGTCTTCGCGGGCCTGCTCGACCACGTTGCGCAGGTACTCGCGAACGGCCCCGAACCGGTGGAAGTAGTCGGTCATCAGCTGCTTCGCCTCGGCGGTCTCGATCCGGAGCTGCTTCGAGAGGCCGAACGCGCTGAGGCCGTAGGCCAGGCCGTACGACATCGCCTTGACCTTCGTGCGCATGGTCGGGCTCACGTCGGCGGGCTCGACGCCAAAGATGCGGGCGCCGACGAACCGGTGAAGGTCTTCGCCCTCGGTGAAGGCCTGGATGAGGCCGGCGTCGCCCGAGAGGTGCGCCATGATCCGCATCTCGATCTGCGAGTAGTCGGCGGTGAGCAGAGTCTCGTACTCGGGACCGTGCTGGAAGGCGGCGCGGATCTCGTGGCCGACCTCCGTCTTGACCGGGATGTTCTGCAGGTTCGGGTCGATCGAAGAGATCCGCCCGGTGGTGGTGCCGGTCTGATCGTACGTCGTGTGGATGCGCCCGCCGTCGTCGACGGCCTTGTCGAGCGTGTCGATGATCTGGCGCAGCTTCGTCGCGTCGCGGTGCTTGAGCAGCAGGCCGAGGAAGGGGTGCGGATGCTTGTCCTGCAGGTCGGCGAGCGACCCCGCGTCGGTCGAGTAGCCGGTCTTCATGGAGCGGGTCTTGGGCATGTCGAGCTGCTCGAAGAGCACCTCCTGCAGCTGCTTCGGCGAGCCGAGGTTGACCTCGCGGCCGATGACCTCGAACGCCTCGGCGGCGATGTTGGCGGCCGACTCGCCGAGGCGAGCGGAGAGGGCGCGCAGGCCGGGCTGGTCGGTCGCGACACCGGTGAGCTCCATGTCGCCGAGGACCGACACGAGGGGGAGCTCGATGTCGCGGAGAACGCCGCGGGAGCCCTCGTCGAGCAGCTCGTCGAGCTCGTCGGAGACGCGGAGCGCGAACCAGGCCTCGGTCGCGACCCCTCCGGCTTCGTCGACGGGGACCAGCTGATTGGGGTCGGCGACCGGCATCCGCTCGCCGAGCAGCTCGTAGGCGAGGTCGGCGAGCACGAAGGAGTGGTTGCCAGGGCGCAGCAGCCAGGCCGCGATCCGTGGGTCGCCGTGAAGGCCGGTGAGCTCCAGGCCGGCTCGCTTGAGCGCCTTGTAGGCGCGCTTGGAGTCGTGGACGACCTTGGGCGACTCGGTGTCGAGCCAGGCCTCGAGGGCGACGTAGTCGCCGCGTCCGGCGGCCCACGGGACGTACACGGAGTCGTCGGGCGCGGCGATGCCGAGGCCCGTGACCGTGCCGTCGGTGCCGTACTCGACAGCGACGCCGACCGGCGGCTTGTCGGCGCCCGCGTGAGTGCGGAGCCAGTGATCGAGCTCCTCGTCGATGAGGGTGCGGATGACGGGCGCCGCCGGGCCGGCCGCGACGGCTTCGGCTTCGGCGGGTGCTGCGGAGTCGTCGGCCAGGGCGACGACGCGTTCCTGCAAGGTGCGGAACTGCAGCTTGTCGAACACCTCGCGCACCGCGGAGACGTCGATGGGGCGGCGCTCGAGGTCGTCCGGGCCGACCGGCAGATCGACGTCGGTGACGAGGCGGTTGAGCTTGCGGTTGCGAACGGCGCGGTCGTACTGCTCGCGGAGCTTGTCGCCGACGACGCCCTTGACCTCGTCGCGGTGCGCGACGATCTCGTCGAGGGAGCCGAACTGGTTGATCCACTTGACGGCGGTCTTCTCGCCGACCTTGTCGATGCCGATGAGGTTGTCGCTGGTCTCGCCGACGAGGGCGGCGATCTCGGGGTACTGGTGCGGCTCGATGCCGTAGCGCTCGAACACCTTGTCACGGTCGTAGCGGGTGAGGTCGGTGACCCCGCGAGCCGAGGGGTAGAGGAGAGTGACGTCGTCGTTGACCATCTGGATCGCGTCTCGGTCGCCCGAGACCACCTTGACCGTGTAGCCGGCTGCCGAGCCGCGGGCGGCGAGCGTCGCGAGGATGTCGTCGGCTTCGAAGTCGTCTTTGGTGATGGTCGTGATGCCCATGGCGTGCAGGGCCTCCTGCAGCAGGGGGATCTGCCCGACGAACTCGACCGGGGTCGCATCGCGCGTGCCCTTGTACTCGGGGTACTCGCGGGTGCGGAACGAGTAGCGCGAGATGTCGAAGGCCACACCGAGGTGGGTCGGCTTCTCGTTCTTCATCAGGTTGAGGAGCATCGAGATGAAGCCGTGGATGGCATTCGTGTGCTGCCCCTCGCGGTTGACGAAGCTGTCGACCGGTAGGGCGTAGAAGGCCCGGAATGCGAGGGAATGACCATCGATTACGAGGAGGGTAGGCTTTGCTGCGTCCGACACCCCGTCAGCCTAGCGGCCCCCTCCGACACTCGTCCTTGCCCGAGAGCTGACGCGACGAAACCCCGGGAGACACCGTGACCGACCAGCCGTTCAGCCCTGCCGCAATCGAGTTCCTGGAGCGTCGCGGCGCCGGCGAGCTGGCCGAGAAGATGGGCATCGAGATCCTCGAGCTGAGCGCCGACCGAGCCGTCGGCACCATGCCGGTCGAGGGCAACCGCCAGCCGGTCGGCATCCTGCACGGCGGGGCCCACGTCGTGCTCGCGGAGTCGCTCGGGTCGATGGCCGCGAGCGTGCACGCGGGCGAGGGCCGCATCGCCATGGGCATCGAGCTGAACGCGTCGCACAGCCGGGCCGCCTCGTCGGGGGTCGTCACGGGCACCTGCACGGCGCTGCACCTCGGCCGCACGCTCACGACCCACGAGATCGTCATGACCGACGAGCAGGGCCGGCGCCTGTCGACCGTCCGCATCACGAACATCCTCCGCGACGCCTAGGCCCTCAGAAATTCAAGGAGATTCTTCGCCGGGCGGGGCGATCCGCGCCGATCCGGGTCTGCACAGGCAAAAATCTCCTTGAATTTCTGGGCGGGACGCGAAAACGGCCGGCCCCCGAAGGGACCGGCCGTCCGTAACGCGACTGCTACTTCTTGACGCTGAGCTGCTCGATGATGGCCTGCGCCACGTCGTGCATCGTGAGGCGGCGGTCCATCGACGCCTTCTGGATCCAGCGGAACGCCTCGGGCTCGGTCAGCCCCATCTTCTCGTTGAGCAGGCCCTTGGCGCGGTCGACGAGCTTGCGGGTCTCGAAGCGCTCGACCAGGTCGGCGACCTCGGCCTCGAGGGTGATGATCTGCGTGTAGCGCGAGAGGGCGATCTCGATGGCCGGAAGGAGGTCGTTCGGGGTGAACGGCTTCACGACGTAGGCCAGAGCCCCAGCCTCGCTGGCCCGCTCGACGAGCTCCTTCTGGCTGAAGGCCGTGAGGAGGACGACGGGCGCGATGTGGTTTTTGGACAGCTGCTCGGCCGCGGAGATGCCGTCGAGCTTGGGCATCTTGACGTCCATGATGACGAGGTCGGGCCGGAGCTCGGTGGCCAGAGCCACGGCGGTCTCGCCGTCGCCGGCCTCGCCGACGACCTCGAACCCGTTGTCGCGGAGGATCTCGACGATGTCGAGGCGGATGAGCGACTCGTCTTCGGCGACGACGACGCGACGGGGTGCTGCGGACGGTGCTTCTTGATCACTCACGGGATGAATCCTACCGGTCTGTTCGTGGGGGCGCGCCGTTTCGGTGCACACGAGGGCGTGAGCACGGGGCGTCTGCTGGACGTTCGCACCATCGCGAATCACGAGCGTCGTCGTTCGTGTCGTGCGAATGGCGGGACTCGAACCCGCAAGCCGTGAGGCAGAGCATTTTGAGTGCCCCGTGTATGCCAATTCCACCACATTCGCGCAGGCGACAAGCCTACTGGCTTCCATGAAGGGTCGATTCGCGACGACACGGGCGTCACATTGGATCTTCTTGGGCGAAAACCGCGCGTTCGGGGGTCAGCCTGCGATAGTGTGAGCCGCACTGGTTGTTGTGTTACGCATTTGTACTTCGCGATGAGGCGCTTCGTCTCATCGTTCTTAGAGGGAGCGGACCAAAAAAGCACCGCGACGAGAGATCTCGATGGACGGGATCGAACACCTCTGATTGAAGGAATAAGAAAAATGGCAACAGGCACCGTGAAGTGGTTCAACTCCGAAAAGGGCTTCGGCTTCATCACCCCCGACGACGGATCCACTGACGTGTTCGCGCACTTCTCCGCGATCGCCGGCGATGGCTACCGCAACCTCGAAGAGAACCAGAAGGTCGAATTCGAGACCGCTCAGGGCAACAAGGGTCTCCAGGCCGAGAACATCCGCGTTCTCTAAGTCGAACGACTTACTCGAGAAGCCCCGTCGACTTCGGTCGGCGGGGCTTCTTCGTGCTCGGCGTCGGGTGGCGAGTTCCTGCGCCCGGAGTTGCGATGGGGCTCAGCGCGGCAGCGGCAGACCGAGGAGCTCGGCGACCGGCTCGAAGTCGTGACGGGCCGTGATGTAGGTGAGCTCCGCGGAGGCCAGCGCCTCGGTCGACGGAGGGGCTGCGACCGTGGTCGGGCCGCTGACGAAGAGGCCGTGGTCGTTCTCGAAGGGCAGGTTCTCGACGGCGACCTTGGCCGCGCGGTAGCGGCGAGTGACGAGGCTCCAGAGGGCGAGCTCGTCGGCTGTCGAGTCGTCGGGCGCCAGCCGGGCGACGTCACCGGGGATCTCGACCGCCGGGAGACGCAGCACGACCGGCTCGGGCGCTCGGCCGACGAAGGCGTCTCGGATGCCGATCGCGCTGGCGAAGCCCACGAGGCCGCCGAGCGCGAACATCATCGCGAGGGCGAGCCAGTCGCTGACGCCTGCGTTGTTGACGGCCGACAGGTCGATCAGGAGACCGCCGGCGACTCCCCCGACGATGGCGGTCCAGTGGATGCGCGGGCGACGACGCGTGCGGCGGACCCGCTCGGCGGCGATGTAGCTCTCGCGCGTGTCGGGGACGCTGTGGCCGGTCGTGGTCGGCACCGCATAGAGCCGCGAGCCGTGCGTGAAGCACCCGGGGTGCGAGCCGTCGATCGCCATGCCCCGACACTATCGACGCGGCCCAGCGCCATGACCGAATCTCAGGAGGGTCACGGCTGGCGCGGCCCTCCTCGACATCTCTGATCGGGCGCAGGATCCGCCCCACCGCCTCCGGGCACGGCGAAGGCCCGCACCCCGAGGGGCACGGGCCTTCGGCTGAGCGGATGACCGCTAGCTGCGGGCGTACGCCGGCGCGGCCTCGTTGTGAGCGTCTCCGACGCGATGCACGCGGAGGTCGTTCGTCGATCCCGAGATTCCGGGAGGGGAGCCGGAGATCACGATGACCTTGTCACCGGCCTGGGCGAGGCCGTTGCCGAGGAGGACGTCGTCGACCTGGCTGAACATGGCGTCGGTGTGCGTGACCGGCTCGACCACGTACGCCTGGGCGCCCCAGCTCATCGCGATGCGGCGGCGGATCGCCTCGTCGGTCGTGAAGGCCACGATCGGGATCGAATGGCGCAGGCGGGCCATGCGGCGCACCGTGTCGCCGCCCTCGGTGAAGACGCAGACGTACGAGGCCTGGACGAACTCGGCGACCTCGGCCGCGGCGAGCGTGATGGCTCCGCCGAGGGTGCGGGGCTTGGTGCCCAGCTCGGGGATGCGCTCGAGGCCGTGCTCTTCGGTCGAGGAGACGATGCGGGCCATGGTCTGCACCGTGATGACGGGGAACTCCCCGACGCTGGTCTCGCCCGAGAGCATGACCGCGTCGGCGCCGTCGAGCACCGCGTTCGCGACGTCGGACGTCTCGGCACGGGTCGGGATCGGCGACGAGATCATCGACTCGAGCATCTGCGTCGCGACGATGACCGGCTTGGCCATGCGGCGTGAGAGCTCGATCGCGTGCTTCTGGACGATCGGCACGGCCTCGAGGGGCAGTTCGACGCCCAGGTCGCCACGTGCGACCATGATGCCGTCGAACGCGTCGATGATGGCCTCGAGGTTGTCGACGGCCTGCGGCTTCTCGATCTTGGCGTAGACGGGGACCTTGCGGCCCTCCTCCCCCATGATCACGTTCACGCGGTCGATGTCGTCGGCGTTGCGGACGAAGGAGAGGGCGATGAAGTCGGCGCCGAGCTGGAGGCCCCAGCGAAGGTCGGCCTCGTCTTTCTCGGAGAGGGCGGGCACGTTGACCGCGACGCCGGGCAGGTTGATGCCCTTGTTGTTCGAGACGGTGCCGGCCACGACGACCTCGGTGGTGACGACGGTGCCGTCGGTGTCGAGCACGCGCAGCTTGACGCGGCCGTCGTCGATCAGGAGGGGGTCGCCAGCGGAGACGTCTTGCGGAAGGCCCTTGAACGTCGTGCCGCAGATCTCCTTCGTTCCGAGGATCTCTTCGGTCGTGATCTTGAAGATGTCGCCGACCGCGAGCTCGTGCGGGCCGTCGGAGAACTTGCCGAGACGGATCTTCGGGCCCTGGAGGTCGACGAGGACCGCGACGGCGCGTCCGGAGTCGGCCGCTGCCTTGCGAACGTTCTCGTACACCCCCTGGTGGACGTCGTACGTTCCGTGGCTGAGGTTCATCCGCGCGACGTCGACGCCCGCATCGATGATCGCTCGGATGTCTTCATAGCTCGACGTCGCGGGCCCGAGGGTCGCGACGATCTTTGCTCGTCTCATCTTTTCCTTCGTTGGGGGGTGATTTCGCTATCCACCCTATTCCCGGCGAGGGGGTGGAATCTAACCAGCGGGTGTCAGAGCGGTGACCTACAGGGACAGAGCCCGGTCGGTCGGCTTGACGGGCGAGGGCAGCGAGGTCGCACCCTCGAGGTACTTGTCGACCGCGGCGGCGGTGGCACGGCCCTCGGCGATGGCCCAGACGATGAGCGACTGGCCGCGGCCGGCGTCGCCGGTCACGAACACGCCCGGCTGGCTGGTCTCGTACGATCCGTCGCGCTGGACGTTGCCGCGACCGTCGATCGGGAGGCCGAGCTGGCTCTCCAGCGCGTCGCTCTCGGGGCCGGTGAAGCCCAGGGCGAGCAGGACGAGGTCGGCGGGGATCTCGCGCTCCGTGCCCGACTTCGGCACGCGGCGGCCGTCGATGAACTCGGTCTCGGCGACGCGGATGGCGCGCACCTCTCCGACCTCGTTCGACAGGAACTCGACGGTGGAGGCGAGGAACATGCGCTCTCCGCCTTCCTCGTGGGCGCTGGAGACCTCGAACAGCGTCGGCTGCGTGGGCCACGGCTGGCTGTCGGGGCGCTCCGCGGGCGGCTGCGTGCCGATGGCCAGGTTCGTGACGCTCAGCGCGCCCTGGCGGTGCGCGGTGCCGATGCAGTCGGCGCCGGTGTCGCCGCCGCCGAGGACGACGACGTGCTTGCCCTCGGCCGAGATCTGGTCGCCGACGCTGTCTCCGGCGCCGGCCTTGTTCTGCTGGACGAGGTACTCCATGGCGAAGTGCACGCCCGACTGGTCGCGGCCCGGGATCGGGAGGTCGCGCGGAACGGTCGCGCCCGTGGCGACCACGACGGCGTCGTAGCGCGCGCGGAGGTCGTCCCAGGTGATGTCGCGGCCGATCTCGACGCCGGCGCGGAAGCGGGTGCCTTCGGCCTGCATCTGAGCGAGGCGCTGCTCGATCTGCTTCTTCTCCATCTTGAAGTCGGGGATGCCGTAGCGGAGCAGGCCGCCGATGCGGTCGTCGCGCTCGTAGACGGCGACCGTGTGGCCGGCGCGCGTGAGCTGCTGGGCAGCGGCGAGTCCGGCGGGGCCGGAGCCCACCACGGCGACCGTCTTGCCCGTGAGGCGCTCGGGCGGGTGCGGGGTGACCCAGCCGTTCGAGAAGGCCTGGTCGATGATCGACACCTCGACCTGCTTGATGGTGACGGGAGGCTGGTTGATGCCGAGAACGCAGGAGGCCTCGCAGGGCGCCGGGCAGAGGCGGCCCGTGAACTCCGGGAAGTTGTTGGTCGCGTGCAGGCGCTCGATCGCCTGGCGGCCCTCGCCGCGCCACATCAGGTCGTTCCACTCCGGGATCAGGTTGCCGAGCGGGCAGCCCTGGTGGCAGAACGGCACGCCGCAGTCCATGCAGCGGCCGGCCTGGCGGCGGAGCTCGCCCGACTCCTGCTGCTCGTAGACCTCTTTATAGTCCATGAGCCGCACTGACACGGGGCGGCGCTGGGGAAGCTCTCGCTTCTGGACTTTCAGGAATCCCTTGGGGTCAGCCATGGGACACCTCCTTGCTGTGGGTAGACACGACTAGGGGCAGGGGGCGCAGGAACTCAGCCACCCGTGACGCTCATGATCCGGTTCCAGACCTCGTCGCCGTCGAGGTCCAGGCCCTCTTCCGCGGCGGTCCGGCGCGTCTCCATGACCGCGGCGTAGTCGCGGGGCAGGACTTTGACGAACTCCTCGGCGCTCGCCTCGATGTCGGCGAGGAGCGCTTCGGCGACGGTCGAGCCGGTCTCTTCGAGGTGCTGGCGCAGGAGGTCGGCGAGGATCTCGATGTCGGCGGAGCCGAGCGGCTGCAGCAGCAGCTCGCCGGTCGACAGCGCGTCGTCGTTCACGTTCTCGGTCTTGAGACCGCGCACGTACGCCGTCCCGCCCGACATGCCGGCGCCGAGGTTGCGCCCGGTCTCGCCGAGGATCACCGCGAGGCCGCCGGTCATGTACTCGAGGGCGTGGTCGCCCACGCCTTCGACCACGGCCGAGGCTCCGGAGTTCCTGACCAGGAACCGCTCGCCCACGATTCCGCGGATGAACAGGGAGCCCTGCGTCGCGCCGTAGCCGATGACGTTGCCGGCGATGACGTTGTCTTCGGCGGCGAACGAGGCCTCCGCCGGCGGCCGGACGATGACCGTGCCGCCCGACAGCCCCTTGCCGACGTAGTCGTTGCTGTCGCCGATGAGGCGCAGCGTGATTCCGGCGGGCAGGAACGCACCCAGCGACTGCCCTGCCGAACCGGTCAGGGTCACGTCGATGCTGCCGGCGGGCAGCCCGTGCTCGCCGTTGCGGACGGTCACCTCGTGGCCGAGCATGGTGCCGACGGCGCGCTCCGTGTTGCGGATGGGCAGCGAGATCTCGATGCGGCCGCCGTTGTCGATGACGTCGGACGCCTCCGCGATGAGCTGGTTGTCGAAGTGCTTCTCGAGCTCGTGGTCCTGCGGCACGAAGTTGCGGCGCGGCTCGTCGTCGGCGAAGTCGGGGCCGACGAGGACGGGCTCGAGGTCGAGGCCGGACGCCTTCCAGTGCTCGACGGCGCGGTCGACGCCCAGCATCTCGCTGTGGCCGATCGCCTCGTCGAGCGAGCGGAAGCCGAGGGCGGCGAGGTACTCGCGGACCTCCTGAGCCAGGAACTCGAAGAAGTTGACGACGTGCTCGGCCTTGCCCGAGAAGCGGGCGCGCAGCTCGGGGTTCTGCGTTGCGACGCCCACGGGGCAGGTGTCGAGGTGGCAGACGCGCATGAGGATGCAGCCGGAGACGACGAGCGGCGCCGTCGCGAAGCCGAACTCCTCGCCGCCGAGCAGAGCGGCGACGACGACGTCGCGACCCGTCTTCATCTGACCGTCGACCTGGACCACCACGCGGTCGCGCATGCCGTTCAGCATGAGCGTCTGCTGCGTCTCGGCGAGGCCGATCTCCCACGGGGTGCCGGCGTGCTTCAGCGAGTTCAGCGGACTGGCGCCCGTTCCGCCGTCGTGGCCGGAGACGAGCACGACGTCGGCGAGGGCCTTCGTCACGCCCGCCGCGACCGCGCCGATGCCGGACTGGCTCACGAGCTTCACGTGCACCCGAGCGGAGGGGTTGGCGCGCTTCACGTCGAAGATGAGCTGCTTGAGGTCTTCGATCGAGTAGATGTCGTGGTGCGGGGGCGGCGAGATGAGGCCGACGCCGGGCGTCGCGTGGCGGGTGCGGGCGACCCAGGGGTACACCTTCGACGGGGGCAGCTGGCCGCCCTCGCCGGGCTTCGCGCCCTGCGCCATCTTGAGCTGGATGTCGGTGGAGTGCGTCAGGTACATGCTCGTGACGCCGAAGCGGCCCGAGGCGACCTGCTTGACCGCGCTGCGGCGCTCGGGGTCGAGGAGACGGTCGACGTCTTCTCCGCCCTCGCCGGTGTTCGACTTGCCGCCGAGGCGGTTCATCGCGATGGCGAGAGTCTCGTGGGCCTCTTTCGAGATCGAGCCGTAGCTCATCGCGCCCGTCGAGAACCGCTTGACGATCGACGAGACCGGCTCGACCTCGTCGAGCGGCACAGCGGGGCGGACTCCCTCGCGCAGCGTGAAGAGGCCGCGCAGCGTCATCAGGCTCTCGGCCTGGTCGTCGACCATCTTCGTGTACTCGCGGAAGATGTCGTACCGGCGCGTGCGGGTCGCGTGCTGGAGGCGGAACACCGTCTCCGGGTTGAAGAGGTGGGGCGGGCCCTCGCGGCGCCACTGGTACTCGCCGCCGGTCTGGAGGCGCTCGTGCGCGGCGGTCGCGCCGTCGGCCGGGTAGGCGCTGAGGTGGCGCTCGGCGTTCTCGGTCGCGATCACGTCGACGCCGACGCCGCCGAGGCGGGTCGAGGTGCCGGTGAAGTAGGTGTCGATGAACTCGTGGCTCAGGCCGACGGCCTCGAAGGCCTGGGCGGCCGCGTACGACGAGACGGTCGAGATGCCCATCTTGGACATGATCTTGAGCACACCCTTGCCCAGAGCCTTGATGACGTTCTTGACGGCCTGCTCGGGCGACATGCCCGTGATCATGCCGCTGCGGACCAGGTTCTCGCAGGTCTCCATGGCCAGGTACGGGTTGATCGCTGAAGCGCCGTAGCCGATGAGGGTCGCCACGTGATGGACCTCGCGCACGTCGCCGGCCTCGACGATCAGGCCGACCTTCATGCGGTTCTCGGTGCGGATGAGGTGGTGGTGCACCGCGGCGAGCATGAGCAGCGACGGGATCGGCGCCAGGTCGGCAGTCGAGTCGCGGTCGGAGAGGACGATGAACTGCGAGCCCTCCTCGATCGCCTCGTCGACCTCGGTGCAGAGCGCCGCGATCCGCTTCTCCATGGCGCGGGGGCCCTTGTCGACGCGGTAGAGGCCCCTGAGGGTCGTCGTCAGGCGCGAGCCGGGACGCGGGTCGATGTGCTGGATCTTCGCGAGCTCGTCGTTGTCGATGACCGGGAAGTCGAGGATGACCTGCTTCGCGTGCTCGGGAGTCGCCGCGAGAAGGTTGCGCTCGGGGCCGAGGCCGACCTTGAGGCTGGTCACGACCGACTCGCGGATGGAGTCGAGCGGGGGGTTGGTCACCTGGGCGAACTGCTGGGTGAAGTAGTCGAACAGCAGGCGCGGGCGGTCCGAGAGCACGGCGATGGGCGTGTCGCTGCCCATGGCGCCGAGGGGCTCGGCTCCGGTCTTCGCCATGGGGGTGAGCAGGATCCGCACCTCCTCCTCGGTGTAGCCGAACGTGCGCTGGCGGCGCGTGACGGAGGCCGGCGTGTGCACGATGTGCTCGCGCTCGGGCAGGTCTTTGAGGTGCAGGCGGCCCATCTCGAGCCACTCGCCGTACTCCTCGGAGGAGGCGAGCTGCTGCTTGATCTCGTCGTCCTCGATCAGGCGGCCGGCCTCGGTGTCCACGAGGAACATCTTGCCCGGGCGCAGGCGGCCCTTGCGGACGATCTTCGACTGGTCGATGTCGGGGAGAACGCCGATCTCACTGGCGAGCACGACGAGGCCGTCGTCGGTCACCAGGTAGCGGCCGGGGCGGAGGCCGTTGCGGTCGAGGGTGGCGCCGACGAGCGAGCCGTCGGTGAAGGTGACGGCGGCGGGGCCGTCCCACGCCTCCATGAGCATGGAGTGGTACTCGTAGAAGTCGCGGAGCACCGGGTCGATGCCGACCTGGTTCTCCCACGCCTCCGGCACCATCATCATGATGGCGTGCGGGAGCGAGCGGCCCGTCAGGCTCAGGAGCTCGACGACCTCGTCGAACGAGGCCGAGTCGCTGTTGCCCGGGCTCACGATCGGGAGCAGCGGCTTCATGTCGCCGATGAGCTCGGACTCGAGCTGAGACTGGCGCGCGCGCATCCAGTTGCGGTTGCCGCGCACGGTGTTGATCTCGCCGTTGTGGGCGATCATGCGGAACGGCTGCGCGAGCGGCCACGACGGGAACGTGTTCGTCGAGTAGCGCGAGTGCACGATGGCGAGCTTCGAGGCGACGCGCTCGTCCGAGAGGTCGGGGTAGAACGGCTCGAGCTGGAGCGTCGTGACCATGCCCTTGTAGACCATGGTTCGGCTCGAGAGCGACGTGAAGTAGGCGCCCAGCTCGCGCTCGGCGCGCTTGCGCAGACGGAACGCCAGGCGGTCGAGCTCGATTCCCGAGACGTGGTCCTCGCCGTGGTTGGCCGCGATGAAGAGCTGCTCGAAGGCGGGCATGGCGTTGCGTGCGAGCGTGCCGAGCTCGTCGGCGCGGACGGGGACGTCGCGCCAGCCGACGACGCGCAGCCTCTCTTCGGCGGCGATCTTGGCGATCGCCTTCTGGAGTGTCACCCGCTCGTCGAAGTCGGTCGGCAGGAAGCCGATGCCGACCGCGTAGTGGCCGGCCTCGGGCAGCGTGAACTCGACGACATCGCGGAAGAAGGCGTCGGGCACCTCCATGAGGATGCCCGCGCCGTCGCCTGTGCCCGCGTCGGACCCCACGGCCCCGCGGTGCTCGAGGTTGCGCAGGGCGCCGAGGGCGGCGTCGATGATGTCGTGTCCTGGCGTGCCTCGGAGGGTCGCGACCATGGCGAGGCCACAGGCGTCCTTCTCCAGGCTCGGGTCGTAGAGACCCTGGGCCGCCGGGATGCTGCTGAATGTCTGGTGCGCTGGCGTGAGAGCCATGTCGATCCGTCCTCACGATGGGAACTGGTCGCTGAATGACCAGTAGAGGAAAACTAACGCAGGGCGGGGCGTCGCTGGCCCGATTCGCTTCCACTCGGCAGGAAACCGAGTGACTCTGGCAGGCGTCTCGTGGCTCGGGGTCGTGGCCGTAGGAGTCGCTTCGTCGGATGCGGCAGTGCCGGCCGACCCCCTGGTCTTCGGTGCGGACCCGGGGTGATTCGTGGGGTGCTGTGGTGCTGGAGATACGGTGCTGAGAATGCAGTGCTGGTGATTCCGGTGCAGTGCTGGTGGTGCTGGATCGTTGCCGGCCGGTTAGGCCTTCACATCTGCGGAGGCGTCGGATGGGGTGCGATCCGTGGGCTCCGCGTCGTCATCGTCGTCGGTGCCTGCTGCCGAGTCTACCTCAGGGTGGTCGACCTCACCGGTGATGACGGGGTGGAAGCCCTCCTCGTTCGGACCACGGCCCGGAACATAGGCGCTCGGCACGAGGCCGGTGTGGCGGCGGCTCTGCACGATGAAGATGATCAGGCCGAGCACGACTGCGGCGGCCGCGGCCCAGACATTGACGCGGAATCCGAGGAACACCTGGCTGTAGTCGGTGCGGATCGACTCGAACCACATGCGGCCGGAGCCGTACCAGATGAAGTACAGGGCGAGCGTCTTGCCCCACTCGAGCTTGACGTTCTTGTTGATCAGCAGGATGACCGCCAGGCCGAAGAGGTTCCAGAGGATCTCGTAGGCGAAGGTCGGGTGGAACAGGGTGCCGGCGGGCAGCCCGACCGGGTAGGCGGCGTTGGTGGACTCGATCTCGAGTCCCCACGGCAGAGTCGTCGGGGTGCCGAAGAGCTCGTGGTTGAAGTAGTTGCCGAGGCGGCCGAAGGCCTGCGCCAGCATGAGGCCGGGCACGAGGGCGTCGGCGAATACGGAGAAGCGGAGACCGGTCTGGCGGCAGCCGAGCCAGGCGCCGAGTGCGCCGAAGATGAGGGCGCCGAAGATGGCGAGTCCGCCCTCCCAGATCGCGAAGACGTGCCAGAGGGCCTGCCCGTTGAAGTAGTCGTCGGGGTGCGTGACGACGTGGAAGACGCGGCCGCCGACGATTCCGAAGGGCACGCACCAGATGGCGAGGTCGATGATGACCCAGCGCTCGGCGCCGCGGCGGTTGAGGCGGGCGTTCGTGAACAGCACGGCGGCCACGATCCCCAGGAGGATGCAGATCGCGTAGGCGTGGATGCGGATGTCGAACGACAGCGACGCGTTGAACGTCTTGTTGATCCATCCCGTGAGATCGAAGTACTGCCAGTCGGCAGAGGGACTCGGGATGCTCAGGGGCAACAACGTTCAGGTGCCTTTCGTCGTGTGGATCGAGGAGTGCAGGCGCGCCGTGGCACGCGGGACACGCTAGGAGACTCTACTGCCCGAAGCCAGATCGGCCGACACGCGCGCGAGCTGCTCGAGCCCGCCCTCGGCCAGGGCCCGGACGAAGGCGGAGCCGATGATGGCGCCGTCGGCGTACTCGAGTACCTCGCGGACCTGCTGGGCGGTCGAGATGCCGAGACCCACGCAGGCGTTGTCGACGCCGGCCGCGCGCAGGCGAGCGACCAGAGCGGCCGCGGCCGAGTCGACGCCCTCGCGGGTGCCGGTGATGCCCATGGTCGAGACGGTGTAGACGAAGCCGCGGCTCGCCTCGACGGCCTGGGCGACGCGGGCGTCGCTGGACGACGGCGCGGCGAGGAAGACGCGGTCGAGATCGGCGGCGTTCGCGGCGGCGATCCACTCGGCGCCCTCGTCGGGAACGAGGTCGGGCGTGATGAGACCGGCTCCCCCGGCAGATGCGAGGTCGTCGGCGAAGCGCTGGGCGCCGTACTGCGAGACCGGGTTCCAGTAGGTCATGACGACGACGGGCGCCGCGACCTGCGAGGTGATCTCGCGGACGGCGGGGAACACGTCGCGGACGCGGAAGCCTTCGGCCAGGGCGCGCTGGGTGGCCGCCTGGATGACCGGGCCGTCCATGACCGGGTCGGAGTACGGCAGGCCGAGCTCGATGACGTCGACGCCGTTGTTCACGAGGGTGACCGCCGCGTCGATGGACGTCTGGAGGTCGGGGAACCCGGCGGGCAGGTAGCCGATGACGGCTCCCGATCCGGCGTCGGTGCGGGAGTGGATGGCGGAGCCGAGCTTGCTGGAGGTGCTGATCACAGTTGCTCGGCCCCCTCGTCGAGGATGTTGAAGTAGCGAGACGCCGTCGCGACGTCCTTGTCGCCGCGGCCGGAGAGCGAGACGAGGATCGTGGTGCCCGGCCCGCGGTCACGGCCGAGGCGGATAGCGCCCGCAAGGGCGTGAGACGACTCGATGGCCGGGATGATGCCCTCCGTGCGAGTGAGGAGCCGGAAGGCCTCCATCGCGTCGGCGTCGGTGACGGGCTCGTACTGCGCGCGGCCGATCTTCGAGAGCCACGCGTGCTCGGGACCGACCGCGGGGTAGTCGAGACCGGCCGAGATGGAGTGGCTCTCGACGGTCTGGCCGTCTTCGTCTTGCATGAGGTACGACTTCGCACCCTGGAGCACGCCCGTGCGACCCAGGGTGATCGACGCGGCGTGGCGGCCGGACTCGATGCCGTCGCCGCCGGCCTCGAAGCCGCGGAGCTCGACGGAGGGGTCGTCGAGGAACGCGTCGAAGATGCCGATGGCGTTGGAGCCGCCGCCGATGCAGGCCGCGACGATGTCGGGCAGCCCGCCGGTGAGCTCCCGGACCTGGACCTTGGCCTCTTCGCCGATGATCTTGTGGAAATCGCGCACCATCGTCGGGAACGGGTGCGGGCCCGCGACGGTGCCGAGCACGTAGTGCGTGGTCTCCACACTGGAGACCCAGTCGCGCAGGGCGTCGTTGATGGCGTCTTTCAGCGTGCGCGAGCCGGTCGCGACAGACACGACCTCGGCACCGAGCAGACGCATGCGGGCGACGTTGAGCGCCTGGCGCTCGGTGTCGACCTGGCCCATGTAGACCACGCACTCCATGCCGAACAGCGCCGCGGCGGTCGCCGTCGCGACTCCGTGCTGGCCGGCCCCGGTCTCGGCGATGAGACGCGTCTTGCCGAGTCGTCGAGCGAGGAGTGCCTGACCGAGAACGTTGTTGATCTTGTGCGAGCCGGTGTGGTTGAGGTCTTCGCGCTTCAGGATGATGCGAGCGCCGCCGGCGTGCTCCGCGAAGCGGGGCACCTCGGTGATGATCGAGGGGCGGCCCGTGTAGGTCTTGTGGAGCTCGAGCAGCTCGGCCTGGAACGCGGGATCGACGGCCGCCGCCTTGTAGGCCTCGTCGAGCTCGTCGAGCGCGGCGATCAGCGACTCGGGAACGAATCGGCCGCCGAAGTCGCCGAAGTAGGGGCCGACGACGTCGCGCAGGTTGGGCATCAGATCTCCAGGAAGGTGGTGAGCGCGTCGACGGGGTCGCCGTGGACCACGAGGGCTTCGCCCACGAGGACGACGTCGGCGCCGGAACGGCGGTAGTGCGCTACATCGGCCGGTGACTTGACGGCCGACTCGGCGACGCGGACGACACCCGACGGGATGCTGTCGGCGAGGCTGCCGAAGAGATCCTGGTCGAGCTCGAAGGTGGTGAGGTCGCGGGCGTTGACTCCCAGGACGGTGGCGCCGGCGTCGAGCCCGCGGACGACCTCCTCGGCGGAGTGGGTCTCGACGAGCGCGGTCATCCCGAGCTCGAGCACGAGCTCGTGCAGCTCGATGAGCTTCTGCTGGGGCAGGCCGGCGACGATGAGCAGCGCGAGGTCGGCGCCGGCGGCACGCGCCTCGAAGACCTGGTAGGGCTCGGCGATGAAGTCCTTGCGCAGGACCGGCACCGACACGGCGTCGCGAACGGCCTCGAGGTCGGCGAGCGTGCCCTTGAACTTGCGACCCTCGGTCAGCACGCTGATGGCGCTGGCACCGCCGGTCTCGTACGAGTGGGCCAGCGACGCGGGATCGGCGATGTCGGAGAGGGCGCCGCGCGAGGGGCTCGCGCGCTTCACCTCGGCGATGATCTTGACGCGATCGGCCGGCTGGAGAGCCGCTCGGGCGTCGATGGCCGGAGTCTGCGCCAGTGCTGCGCGCTCGACGTCGGCGAGAGGGAGCAGGTCGCGACGCGCTGCGGCGTCGGCGAGGGCCCCCGCGTAGAGGTCGTCAAGCACTTAGTGGTGGGCCTTCGGCACGTAGCGGTGACCGCCGACGCCGTATCCCATCCGCTTCATGACGAGGCCGACGAGCAGGCCGACGATCTCGAAGCCCGCGGCGATCCAGACGACGATGGGCACGTCGAAGCAGAACGCGATGGTGCCCACGGCGAACGCGACGAGCATGATGACGACGGCCGTCCAGGCGGCGGGCGAGTTGCCGTGGCCCTCGCCGGCGTCGTGGCTGTCGTCGGTGCTCGACTCAGCCGGGGCCACACTGTTCGATGTACCTGTGCTCACGGTGCTCCTTGAATTGCTGGGGGTTCGGCCCGAGTCTATCGGGTGCGGCGATCTCTAGCGGGCGTCGTCGGGCCTGTCGCCGGATGCCGCCGTCGGATCCGAGCCGGTGGTGAGGGTGTCCCAGGCCACGACGGGGTCGGCGGTCTGGTCGGCGGCGACCAGGCGGACGGCCTGGTAGCGACGGGCCGACGCCGGCCAGCGGCGCGACGTCGTGATCACGGCGACGCCGAGCGCCGCCATGGCCAGCCCGGCGACGAGGGCCACCCAGGGCCACGCGGTCATCGAGTGCGAGTTGACGATGGTCGCGACCGAGTCGCGGCCGGCGATGCCCGTCACCTTGGTGATGGCGGTGGTGGCGGAGGCCACGGGATCGACGGTCGCGAGGATCGCCGAGAGGACGACGCAGCCGCCGAGCAGCACCTCGAGGGCGCCGAGCACGACGCGGAACACCGGGCCGGCGATCGTGATCGCTCCGAACAGGGCGAGGCCGGCCAGCGACAGGGCGGACAGTGCGGGGGCCGCGGCGCTGCCGGCGGCGGCGACGTCGACCTTGCCGCCGCTGGGGCTCGTGACGTTCACGCTGACCCAGGTCTGCGTGTAGGCGAGGAGCACGACCCCCGACAGCGCGAAGCCGATCAGGATCGAAGGGAGCTTGGTGGAGCGGGTTCTCATGGGGGTCGATTCAGTGGAGGCTGATCATGGCGTTCGCGACGGCGACCGCGCGGAGGGGGGCCGCCGCCTTGTTGCGGGCCTCCTGGTTCTCGGAGGCCGGGTCGGAGTCGGCCACGAGGCCTGCCCCGGCCTGGACGCGGGCCACGCCGGGCTGCAGCAGCACGGTGCGGATCGCGATGGCGACGTCGGCGCTGCCGGCGAAGTCGAAGTAGCCCACGACTCCCCCGTAGACGCCGCGCTGCGCGGGCTCGAGCTCGTCGATGATCTCGAGGGCGCGCGGCTTGGGCGCGCCCGAGAGGGTCCCGGCGGGGAACGTGGCGCGGAACGCGTCGATCGCGTTCGTGCCGGGCATGAGGTCGCCTTCGACGCTCGAGACGAGGTGCATGATGTGGCTGAACCGCTCGACGTGCATGAACTCGGTCACCTCGACCGAGCCCGGGCGGCACACCTTCAGCAGGTCGTTGCGGGCGAGGTCGACGAGCATCAGGTGCTCGGCGCGCTCCTTCTCGTCGCCCTCGAGGGCGGTGGCCAGCGCGAGGTCCTCCTCGGGCGTGGCCCCGCGGGGCTTCGAGCCGGCGATGGGGTGCGAGTACGCGCGCGTGCCCTGCACCTTGACGAGGGCCTCGGGGCTCGATCCGACGATCTGGTACGGCTTGCCGTCGGTGTCCTCGAGGCTGACGAGGTACATGTACGGGCTCGGGTTGAGCGTGCGCAGCACGCGGTACACGTCGATGGCGGGAGCCGTCAGCTCGTGGTCGAAGCGCTGCGAGATGACGACCTGGAAGACGTCGCCGTCGCGGATGAACCCCTTCGACCGCTCGATGGCCTCGGCGTACTCGGCGTCGGTCGAGCGCCGCACCGGCTGCGGATCGATGCTGATGTCGACGTCGGCGAGGTGCGCGGGGCTCGGCTGGGCCAGCGTCGTCTGCAGGGCATCGAGCTGCGCCTGGGCTGCCCTCCAGAGCGCGTCGGCGTCGTCGGTCCCGTCGTTGAGCGCGGTCGCGATCAGCAGAGCCGTGCCCGTGCGGTGGTCGATGACCACGAGCTCCGAGACGAAGCAGAGAGCCTGCGCAGGAACGTCGAACTCCGCCGGCGGGGCGTCGGGCAGGTGCTCGAGCTGACGGACGGCCTCCCACCCGATGAAGCCGACGAGCCCGCCCGTGAGCGGCGGGTACCCCGGGATCACCGGGGTCTTCCAGCGGTCGAAGAGGGCGGAGAGCACCTCGAGCGGCTGCCCGACGGCGTCTCCGAAGGCGCGAGCGCCCGACATGCCGTAGTCGATCCAGGCCGTGGCGGTTCCTGCGCCCGCCTCGGTGGTGAGGACGCCGAAGGAGGAGACGCCCACGAACGAGTACCGCGACCAGATGCCGCCCTGCTCGGCGGACTCGAGCAGGAAGGTGCCCGGACGGGAGTCGGCGAGCTTGCGGTACATGCCGACCGGGGTCTCTTCGGCGGCGAAGAGGCTGCGGACGACCGGGATGACGCGATGGCCGTCGAGGAGCGCGTCGAACTCCGAGCGCGTCGTGGTGTGCGGTTCGGCCGAGGCCGTCTCGGTGTCAGTCATTCGGAGAGCCGATCGTGGGGTCGAGGGGGTCGACGTCGAAGCAGGCGTGCTCGCCGGTGTGGCACGCGGCTCCGACCTGGTCGACGGTCACCAGGAGGGTGTCTCCGTCGCAGTCGAGGGCGGCACTGCGGACGTACTGGAAGTGGCCCGAGGTGTCGCCCTTGCGCCAGTACTCCTGGCGGGAGCGCGACCAGAAGGTCACGCGCCCCTCGGTCAGCGTGCGGCGGAGCGCCTCGGCGTCCATCCACCCCATCATCAGGACGTCTCTGGTCGAGGCCTCCTGGATGATGGCCGGCAGCAGCCCCTTGGCGTCGAATGCCGCGCGCTCGATGACGGGCTCGACGGTCTCGCGGGTGAGCTGCTCGGCCATGGTCTCGTTCTCTCTCGGGTGGCTGGTCGTTGGCTGACGCAGTGTCAGCGGACGATCGCGCCGGATTCGGCGAGGCTCTGCTTGACCTCGCCGATCGTCAGCTCTCCATTGTGGAACACGGAGGCCGCGAGCACAGCATCCGCGCCCGCCCGGACAGCCGGCGCGAAGTGCTCGAGCGATCCTGCGCCGCCCGAGGCGATCACCGGGACTCTCGAGACCTCGCGCATGAGGGCGACGAGCTCGAGGTCGTAGCCCTGCTTCGTGCCGTCGGCGTCGATCGAGTTGACGAGCAGCTCGCCGGCGCCGCGCTCGACTGCCTCGCGGGCCCAGGCGAGGGCGTCGAGCGAGGTCTCCTGGCGGCCGCCGTGCGTCGTGACGACGAAGCCGGACGGCGTGGCACCGGAGCGCTTGACGTCGAGGCTCAGCACGAGCGCCTGCGCACCGAAGCGGTCGGCGATCTCGCCGAGCAGGTCGGGGCGGGCGATGGCGGCGCTGTTGACGCCGACCTTGTCGGCGCCGGACGCCTGCAGGCGCGCGACGTCGTCGGTGGAGCGGACTCCCCCGCCGACGGTCAGCGGGATGAAGACCTGCTCGGCCGTGGCCCGCACGACCTCGTACATCGTGGCGCGCTCCTCGACAGTCGCGGTCACGTCGAGGAAGGTGACCTCGTCGGCGCCCTGCTCGTAGTACTTGCGGGCGAGCTCGACCGGGTCGCCGGCGTCGCGCAGGTTCAGGAAGTTGACGCCCTTGACCACGCGGCCGGCAGCCACGTCGAGGCACGGGATGACCCGGACCGCGAGGGTGGAATCCGCGCTCACGGCTACAGCCTTGCGGCGTGGATAGGGCTGACCAGGATCGCGCGGGCGCCCAGGTCGTACAGGGCGTCCATGATCTGGTTGGTGTCCGTACGCGGCACCATCACGCGGACGGCGGCCCACTCGGGGTCGTGCAGCGGCGAGACGGTCGGCGACTCGATGCCGGGAGCGAGCCTGGTCGCCTCGTCGAGGAGGCGCACGGGCAGGTCGTAGTCCATCAGCACGTACTGGCGGGCCACGAGGACTCCCTGCAGGCGGCGCTGGAGCACGTCGAGGCCCGCAGTCGCCTCGTCGGACGCGATCAGCACGGCCGTCGACTTCAGGATCACGGGGCCGAAGATCTCGAGGCCCGCAGCGCGGAGCGTGGTGCCGGTCTCGACGACGTCGGCGATCGCGTCGGCGACGCCGAGCTGCACCGCGCTCTCGACGGCTCCGTCGAGCTGGACGAGCTCGGCGGTGATGCCGTTCTCGGCGAGGAAGTCGCCCACGAGGCCCGAGTAGCTGGTCGCCACCCGCACGCCCTGGAGGTCGGCGAGCTCTCGGTACGTGCCGGTGGGCCCGGCGAAGCGGAACGTCGACGAGCCGAAGTCGAGGGCGGCGACCTCCTTGGCCGACGAGCCCGAGTCGAGAAGCAGGTCGCGGCCGGTGATGCCGACGTCGAGGGCGCCCGACCCGACGTAGGTCGCGATGTCGCGAGGCCGGAGGTAGAAGAACTCGACGCCGTTGCGGTCGTCGGAGAGGTACAGCGACTTGGGGTCGCGTCGGCCGGAGTAGCCGGCCTCGGAGAGCATCTGGGAAGCGGTCTCGCTGAGCGAGCCCTTGTTCGGTACTGCGACGCGGAGCATTGGTCCGATTTCTGTTGAGGTGACGGGAGCGGGGCCGGTCTCAGAGATGTCGGTACACGTCGGCCGGGGTCAGGCCCTTCGCCAGCATCAGCACCTGCAGGTGGTAGAGCAGCTGCGAGATCTCCTCGGCGGTGGCGACGTCGCCCTCGTACTCGGCGGCCATCCACACCTCGGCCGCCTCTTCGACGATCTTCTTGCCGATCTGGTGGACCCCCGCGTCGAACTCGGTCACGGTGCCGGAGCCCTCGGGGCGCTCAGCGATCTTGGCGCTGAGCTCTGCGAACAGGTCGTCGAACGATTTCACGGGCCTAGGCTACCTGGCTCGCGGCGGCACGGAGTGCGGCGATGCGCTCGGCCGGCTCGGGGCTCCCGGCCGGGCCGTACACGCTGGAGCCGGCGACGATCGTGTCGGCGCCGTTCTCGACGGCGGTGACGATCGTCTGGTCGTTGATGCCGCCGTCGACCTCGAGCCAGACGTCGTGGCCCGACGCGTCGATCGCGGCGCGGGCCGCGCGCAGCTTGGGCATGGTCTCGCTGATGAACGACTGCCCGCCGAAGCCCGGCTCGACGGTCATCACGAGGATCATGTCGATCTCGTCGAGCAGCTCGAGCACGGGCTCGACGGGCGTGCCGGGCTTGACGGCGATCGCGGCGCGGGCGCCGGCGGCTCGGATGGCACGGGCGCAGGAACGCGGGTCTGCCGCGGCCTCGAACGAGAACGTCACCGAGCTGGCTCCGGTCTCGGCGTACTGCGGGGCCCAGCGGTCGGCGTCCTCCACCATCAGGTGCACGTCGAGCGGCACGGGGCTCACCTCCTGGATGCGCTGCACGATCGGGAGGCCGAGGGTGAGGTTGGGCACGAAGTGGGCGTCCATCACGTCGACGTGGACCAGGTCGGCGGTGCTGATGCGGTTCAAGTCGCGCTCGAGGTTCGCGAAATCGGCCGAGAGGATGCTGGGGCTGATGCGGATTGGCACGGGGGCAAGCCTATCGGGTCGTCGTTTGGCGCCTCGGCACCACGATCGGGACTGGGCACCACCGTGTTGCGTGGTGCGGAGTCCCGATCGTGGTGTGGTGCAGGTGGGCGCGGCGGCGGTCAGCGCGCCTTGCGGAGCAGCGCGACGAACATGGCGTCGGTGCCGTGGCGGTGCGGCCAGAGCTGGGCGAAGGGGCCCGCGCCGAGGTCGAGCGGCGCCGTGGCGATCCCTCCGAGCACGGCCGTGGCGTCGAGCATCTCGACCGCGGCCCCGCCGTCGCGCGACCACCGCTTGAGGCCGGCCTCGACGACCGCGCGGGTCTCGGCGGTATGCGGCGAGCAGGTGACGTACGCCAGGGTCCCGCCGGGGGCGAGCGCGGCGAGGGCCGAGTCGAACAGCGCCGACTGGAGGCCGGTGAGCTCGGCGACGTCGCGCGGCTGCTTGCGCCAGCGGGCCTCGGGTCGGCGGCGGAGCGCTCCGAGGCCGGTGCACGGGGCGTCGAGGAGGATCCGGTCGTACGACTCGGGCTCGGCCCCGCCGATGAGCGTCGCGTCGCCCTGGCGCACGGCCACGTCGGGAGCGACAGCCGAGAGCGCCTGGCGGACCAGCCCCACGCGCCCGGGGACGATCTCGTTCGCGGTGAGGACGGCGCCGCCCATCGCGGCCTCGGCTGCGAGCAGCGCGGCCTTTCCGCCAGGCCCCGCGCACATGTCGAGCCAGCGCTCGCCCGCCGCGACCGGCGCGACTCGCGACAGGGCGAGGGCGGCGAGCTGCGAACCTTCATCTTGCACTCGAACCTTGCCGGATGCCACCCGGGGCAGGGCGCCGGGATCGCCGGCGGGAGCGGTGATGGCCAGAGGCGAGAAGCGGCCGGACTCGCCGGTGACCTTCGCCAGACCGGGGAGGGCGACGAGGCTCACGCGCGCCGGCTCGTTGTCGGCGGCCAGCAGCGTCTCGAGCTCGTCGGCGCGCCCCTCGGCGGCCAGGGCTCCGCGCAGGGCGCGGACGACCCACTCCGGGTGCGAGTACCGGGCGGCCAGGGCGTCGTCGACGCTCGTCGCGAGCTCCAGCACGCGCTCCAGCCACACGCCGGGCTCGGTGCGCGAGATCGTGCGGAGCACGCCGTTCACGAAGCCGGTGCCGGAGCGGCTGCCGACCTGGCGGGCGAGCGACACCGACTCGTCGACAGCCGCGTGCGGGGCGACGCGGGTCGAGAGCAGCTGGTGCGCGCCCAGACGGAGCACGTCGAGCAGGGCCGGGTCGATCTCGGACGTCGGGCGGCGGGCGGCGATCGCGATCACGCGGTCGTAGTAGCCTGACATGCGCAGGGTGCCGTAGGTGAGCTCGGTGGCGAGGCCCGCGTCGGCGGCGTCGAGGCCGGCCCGCGCGATGCGCTGGGGCAGCAGGAGATTGGCGTAGGCGTCGTCGTGCTCGACTGCGCGGATCACGTCGAGCGCGACCTGGCGGGCGGGCTGCACGTGCGGCTCGGGGCGCGGGGCACGCTGGCCGCGGCTCGGGCGGCCGCTGCCGGGCTGGCCGCTGCCGGGCTGTCTGCCGCGACCGCTGCCGCCGCCGGGCCGACCCGTGCCCTGGCGTCCGTCGCCGCTCACGAGGGGCTCCCGTCGAAGCGCAGCCCGTCGCGGTCGGGCACGCCGCGCAGCCAGTCCCCCGCCGCCATCGGCTTCTTGCCTGCCGGCTGCACGGTCAGCAGCTCGAGGGCCCGAGTCGTCGTTCCGACCAGCACGCGACGGTGATCGAGCAGGATCGCGCCCGGCGCCAGGTCGTCGCGGCCGTCGTCGGCGGGCCGCACGTCGAGCAGCTTGAACCGGTCGCCGTCGAGGAGGGCGTGGGCGCCGGGCTCGGGCGTCACGCCGCGGAACCGGTCGTACACGTCGGCCAGCGGCGCACCGAAGTCGAGCGCGGCGTCGTCGAGCGCCAGCTTCGGGGCGAGCGTCACGTCGCCGATCTGCACCGTGCGCGTCTCGCGCCCCGCGGCCAGCTCGTCGACGACCCGCGTCAGAAGCAGGGCCCCCGAGATCGCGAGCTCGCCGAGCAGATGCCCGGCGGTCTCGTCGCCTGTGAGCGGCTTGCGGACGACGCCGAGCACCTCGCCGGCGTCGAGCTCGGGGACGAGCTGGAAGACGGCGGCTCCGGTCTCGGAGTCGCCGGCCATGAGCGCGCGCTGCACCGGGGCCGCGCCGCGCCAGCGCGGCAGGAGGGAGAAGTGAAGGTTGATCCAGCCGAGGCGGGGCGTCGAGAGGAGCGGCTCGCGGAGGAGGGCTCCGTAGGCGACGATGACGCCGAGGTCGGCCTCCGCGTCGGCGATGGCCGCGGTGACGTCGTCGGTGATCCTGCGCGCCTTGATCACGGGGATGCCCAGCTCGTCGGCGGCCTCGGCCACCGGAGTCGGGGTGAGCACGCGCTTGCGCCCCTGCGGGGTGTCGTCGCGGGTGAGGACGGCGACGACCTCGTGCGGGCCTGCGGCGAGGGCACGGAGGGAGGGGACGGCGGCGGCGGGGCTGCCGGCGAAGACGAGGCGCAAATCAGGACTTTCGTGGGAGTGGTGCGGGTGAGCTACTGCTCGGCGAACGGCTCGACGTCGTCGAACCGCACTCTGAGTGTAGGAGCGACTGAGCGCCTGGTCGCGGCCTTCGGGTCGCCCGGCACGAGTTTGCGGCGGCTGGTGGCCGCCCGGATCACGCGTCCGCGCAGGATCGACGCGACGTCATGCCCGGCCGCGTAGTCGAACCGGACGATCGCGCGGACCGTGCCGCCCTCGACGTCGACCGGCCCCAGAGTCTCGGCGCGGATGGGCTCGGGCAGGTCGTCGAGGGCCTCTTCGACGGTGACGGTCTGGCCTGTCACGGTCGCGACGCGCACGGCGGGCGGGAAGCGCAGCTCACGGCGGTCGGCCAGCTCGGACGACGCGAAGCGGGCGAGGTTCCAGGTCGAGAGGGCCGAGGCGAGGGCTCCCCCGACGCCGACCAGGAAGATCGGCGCCCGATGCCGCGCGAGGGCGGTCGCGTCGGCCCACCAGCGGAGGCAGTCCTCGGCGACCCGCAGGCTCTCGCGGGCCAGCATCCGCTCGCCGTCGAGCAGGAGCACGGCGCGGTAGCCGCCCGGCGCGATCGGCTCCGCGCCGCGCGTCGCCACGACGATGGCGGGCTCGTCGTCGATCTCGAGCACCTGCCGGGTGCCGTCGGAGACGATGACCCGCACCCCCGGGAAGGCGCGGCCCAGCTCGTCGGCGGTGCGGCCGGCCCCGGTGCCGACGGTGCGCATCTTCGTGTTCTCGCAGGTCGTACAGTGCCAGCCGACCGCCAGGGCGCCGCACCAGGCGCAGGCCGGGGTCGCGCCGGCGGCCTTCTGCTGGAGCGGGCCGCTGCAGCGCAGGCAGCGGGCGGTGTCGCCGCACTCGGTGCAGGCGAGGCGCGGGGCGTAGCCGGGGTGAGCCACCTGCACGAGCACCGGCCCGAACTCGACGGCGGCCTTCGCCTCGGTCCACGCCGTCGAGGGGATGCGGGCGTTCGCCGCGAAGCCCTCGCGCGAGCCCTGCTGCGTCGTGGGGATCACCCGCGGCTGATAGCGCGGGTCGGGCAGCGCCTCGGTGAGCCAGCCGATCTCGACCAGCCGCTGCACGTCGGTCGAGCGCGCGTGCCCGGCGAAGACGAGGGCCGGGCCCTGCTGCTCGTACCGCAGCAGAGCCGTGTCACGAGCATGTGCGTACGGGCTGAGCGGCTCGGAGAAGAGCGGGTCGCCGTCGTCCCACACGGCGATCAGGCCGAGGTGCGCCGCCGGGGCGAGCAGCACGGACCGGTTGCCGACCAGCACCAGGGCCTCGTCGCCGCGCGCCCGCAGCAGCCCGCGGTACCGGTCGGGGTTCGACTGCCTGGCGTCGAGGCGCACGATCCGCTCGGGCGGCACGACGGCCTCGAGCGCTGCGATGAGCTGCTCCTGGTCGCGGTAGTCGGGCACCGCCAGGATCGCGCTGTCGCCGTCGGCGAGGGCGACCGTCGCGAGCTCGGCCAGCGTGACGGCCCAGCGCCCCACCCAGCGCGGGGCGGCGTCGCCCGACGCGGGGAGCTCGACGACGAGGGGAACCGCGTCGAGGGCCAGCCGTGCCCGGGCCCGGACGGCGGCGGCGAGATCGGCACTGCGGTAGCCCGCGACCAAGAGCGGGGGCGCAGGAACGGGCGAGCCGGCCTGATCCTGCGCCCGTGCGCCGCTGCCTGTCTCCGGGCCGCCGTCGGCCTCGGGATCACCGTCGGCCGCTTCTGGCCGCGCGGCCGCGTCGGCCTTCGCCGCGCGCGCCGCCAGCCACGCCTTCTCGACCCGCACCTGCCGGGTGGGCACCGCGAGCCGCAGCACGTCGCTCGCCGAGCCGCCGGCGCGATCGGCGAGGGCGCGGGCCAGCCGCCACACCTCGGGGGCGAGCACGGGCACCTCGGAGATCAGCTCGTCGACCTCGCTGAGCGAGCCCTCGTGCTCCGAGCTGGCGGCGACCTCGATGACGAAGGCGTCGGCCATGCGGCCCGCCGAGCGCAACGGCACCTTGACCCGCATTCCGGGCCCGACCGTGCCGCGGAGGCGCTCCGGGATGGCGTAGTCGAACAGCCGGTCGAGCTGCGGAAGCGGGGTGTCGACCAGCACCCGCGCGACGGCCCGGGGCACGGCGGAGCCTACGACGCGGCCGGGCCGGCGTTCAGGCCGGCGGCCTCGCGGAGGGCGTCGACGCGGTCGAGGGCCTCCCACGAGAAGCCCTCGCGGCCGAAGTGGCCGTAGGTCGAGGTCTTGCCGTAGATCGGGCGGAGCAGGTCGAGGTCGCGGATGATCGCGGCGGGGCGCAGGTCGAACACCTCGCGGACCGCGGCGATGATCGTCTCGTCGTCGACGTGGCCGGTGCCGAAGGTCTCGACGTAGAAGCCGACGGGAGCGGCCTGGCCGATGGCGTAGGCGATCTGGAACTCGAGGCGCTCGGCGAAGCCGGCCGCGACGGCGTTCTTGGCGACCCAGCGCATGGCGTAGGCGGCCGAGCGGTCGACCTTCGACGGGTCCTTGCCCGAGAACGCGCCGCCGCCGTGGCGTGAGGCCCCGCCGTAGGTGTCGACGATGATCTTGCGGCCGGTGAGGCCGGCGTCGCCCTGCGGCCCGCCGATCTCGAAGCGGCCGGTCGGGTTGATGATGAACTTCGTCGTCGTGGTGTCGAGGTGCGGCGCCTCCGCCTCGAGGACGGGCAGGATCACGTGCTCGATGACGTCGGCCTCGAGGCGCTCCATCGTGACCGACGGCGAGTGCTGCGTCGAGAGCACGACGGTGTCGACCGTCTTGGGGTCGTAGCCGTCGTAGCCCACGGTGACCTGGGTCTTGCCGTCGGGGCGCAGATATTCGAGCAGGCCCTCTTTGCGGACGGCGGTCAGGCGCTCGGCCAGGCGGTGCGCGAGCCAGATCGGCAGCGGCATGAGCTGCGGGGTCTCGGTCGTCGCGAAGCCGAACATGATGCCCTGGTCGCCGGCGCCCTGGAGGTCGAGCGGGTCTTCGGTCGAGGTGCCGGTGCGGGCCTCGCGGGCGACGTCGACGCCCTGCGCGATGTCGGGCGACTGCGCGCCGATCGACACCTCGACGCCGCAGGTGCGGCCGTCGAAGCTCACGGACGAGTCGTTGTAGCCGATGCCGGTGATGAGGTCGCGGACGATGGTGGGGATGTCGACGTAGCCGGTGGTGGTGACCTCGCCGGCGACGTGGACGAGCCCCGTGGTGACCAGCGTCTCGACCGCGACGCGGCTGTGCGGGTCGACCGCCAGGAGCGCGTCGAGGATGCCGTCGGAGATCTGGTCGCAGATCTTGTCGGGGTGCCCCTCGGTAACGGATTCGGACGTGAAGAGGCGGAGGCTGGAAGCTGAAGTCACGCTGTCCTTTGGTGAAGAGGTGCCGATGGGGAGGCCGCTGAAACGGACTCCCCCACTGTAGTCGGCACCCACCGACAGTCCCCGTCGCGGCCGTCGCCGTCCGTCACACGCCGTCGCGAGAGGCGCGCGCGTAGGCTCCGGGCATGACGGAACTGCGTGACTCGGTGGTGCTGGTGGTCGGAGCGTCGGGAGGGCTGGGCTCCCGGATCGCCGCTCAGCTCGGTGCCGAAGGGGCCGCGGTGGTCCGCGCCGGTCGAGACCCGGAGCGACTGACCGGACCCGACGCGTACCTGGCCGACCTCGGCACCGCAGACGGCCCGGCGTCGCTGGTCGCAGCGGCCCTCGCCTCGCACGGCCGCCTCGACGGGGTCGTCATCGCCGCGGGCGTCGTCGCTTTCGGATCCGCCGCCGAGGTGGAGACGGCGACCGTCGAGGAGCTCCTCGCCACGAACCTGTCCGGGCCCATCGAGCTGATCCGCGCGGCGACGCCGTCGCTGGCCGACTCGGCCGCGCGCGGGGCGGGCCCGTTCGTCGTGACTCTCAGCGGGATCGTCGCGGAGTCGCCGACCGCCGGCATGGCCGCCTACTCCGCGAGCAAGGCCGGGCTGGCGGCATTCATGAGCGCGGCGTCCCGCGAGTACCGGCGCCAGGGCATCCGCCTGCTGGACGCCCGGCCCGGGCACGTCGGCACGGACCTCTCGACTCATCCGATCGCGGGCCAGGCACCGCCCCTCGGCTCGGCGCTCGACCCGGACGCCGTCGCGGCTCGCATCGTGCGCGCCATCGCAGACGATGAGCGCGATCTCCCGTCGTCGTCGTTCTGACCACCCCGCGCCTCGGGAATCCCCGATCCGGGTACACAGCTGGGCGTCTTGCCCAGATCGGGGAGAGTCGCAGGCACAAGAAAGCGGGCCGCCCTGGAGGGGCGACCCGCTGTCTCGGTTGCGTGACTTCTCGGTTGCGTGACTTCTCGGCTGAGCGACTACTCGGCGACCGGCGCGAGGGGCTTCGAGGTCAGCTTGTCTTCGTTGATCTCGTGCATCGCGACCGACAACGGCTTGTCGTCGATCGTCGAGTCGACGAGCGGCCCCACGTTGTCGAACAGCGAGCCCTCGTGGAGGTCGGCGTAGTAGTCGTTGATCTGACGCGCGCGCTTCGACGCGAAGATGACGAGTGCGTACTTCGACTCGACCTTCGAGAGCAGGTCGTCGATGGGCGGGTCGATGATGCCCTTGTTCCTGTCGGCCATGGTGCCTCCTAAGCTTCGTGTGCCCGAGCGGTCTTCGAGGTGGCCGCAGGCAGTGCCATCAAGTCTACGACCTCTTGGGCCGCGGTGGCGACGTCGTTGTTCACGACCTTCACGTCGAACTCGTCCTGGGCCGCGAGCTCGACCTTGGCGGTCTCGAGCCGACGCTGCTGCTCGGCCGTGTCTTCCGTGCCGCGGCCGATGAGGCGGCGCACGAGCTCCTCCCACGTGGGCGGCAGCAGGAAGACCAGGACGGCCTCCGGCATGACGGTGCGCACCTGGCGCGCCCCCTGCAGGTCGATCTCGAGCAGGACGCTGCGGCCCTTGTCGAGCGCGGCGTCGATCGGCGGCCGCGGCGTGCCGTAGCGGTGCGAGTTGTGCACGGTGGCGTACTCGAGCAGCTCGCGGTCGCGGATCATGCGGTCGAACTCGTCGTCGGAGACGAAGTAGTAGTGCACGCCGTCGACCTCGCCGGGGCGGGGCCTGCGCGTCGTCGCGGACACCGAGAGAAGCACGTCGGGGTGATTGTCGCGGATGAAGCTCGAGACCGTGCCCTTGCCGACCGCGGTCGGGCCGGCCAGCACGACGAGCCGCGACTTCACACGGCCGCGCGCCTCGCGCTGGGACAGCCAGTCGCCGAGGATGACGCGCTGGCGCACGCCCAGGCCGCCCACCCGCTTGGAGTCGGCGATGCCGAGCTGATCCATGATGCGGGCGACGCGGGTCGGCCCGATGCCGGGGATCGAGGTGAGGAGCTCGCGGACGCGGAGCGTCGCCTCGGGGGCGGTGGCCTCGCCGGTCCACGCCGTGTCGGCCACGTCGAGAGCCGTGCGGGTGCGCTCGGCGACGGCGCGCTTGACCTCGGCGCGGGCGCGGCGCGCCGCGACGGCGGCCTTGGCGGCCGCGGCGCGGTCCACCGGCGGCGGGGTCATGCGAGGCACGCGGTCACCTCGTCCGAGGCGGCGCGGACGGCGGCGGCGACCCCGTCGGACCCGGCGCCGAGGATCGAGCGCGACGCAGACACGAGGACGCTGCCGGCAGCGGGGCCGAACAGGCTGCGCACGTCGGCGTAGCGCGCGCCCTGCGCGCCGAAGCCCGGGGCGAGGATGGGCGTGGTGGCGAGGTCGGCGGTGTCGATGCCGTAGTCGGTCAGGGCGACGGTGGCCCCGAGGACCAGGCCGACGGAACCGAACGAGACCCCCTGGTCAGAGGCCGTATTGTCGTGGAGCACGTCGTCGACGATACCGGCTGCGACGGTCTTTCCCGACTCGAGGCTCGCCGTCTGGGTGAGACGCGCCTCCGGGTTCGACGTCGCGGCCAGCACGAACACGCCCGCGCCGGCAGCCCGCGCTCGGGCGATGAGGCCGGAATCGGCACCGAGGCCCTGATACGCCGCGACAGTCAGGGCATCGACGCGTAGGGGCGAGTCGGCGGCGAACCAGGCGTCGCCGTAGGAGTCCATGGTCGTGCCGATGTCGCCCCGCTTCGCATCGCCGACGACCAGGAGGTCGGTGGAGCGCGCCGCCTCGAGCACGTCTTCGAGCGCGGCGAAGCCCGCCGACCCGTAGCGCTCGTAGAAGGCCACCTGCGGTTTGACGGCCGGGGCGGTTCCTGCGCTCGCTTCGACCACTCGCAGCCCGAAGTCGCGGGCGCCCGCGGCCGAGATCGGGAGCCCCCACTCCTCGAGGAGGAACGGGTGCGGATCGATGCCCACGCACACATGGCCGAACGCCTCGAAGGAGGCGGCGAGCCGGGTGCCGAAGGCCATCGTCACAGGGCTTCGGCCTTCGCCTGGGCCTTCGCGAGGTTGTCGGCGCGCTCGACTGCATAGTCTTGGAGGCTGGTGACCGTGTAGCCGGTGTGGATCGACTCGATCGAGGCCACGGCTGCAGCGAGCTGCGCCATCGTCGTGAACAGGGCCTTGTCGGCGGCCACCGTGGCGGCGCGGATCTCGTAGCCGTCGGCGCGGCCGGACGAACCCGACGGCGTGTTGATCACGATGTCGACCTCGTCGCGGTTGATCAGGTCGACGACCGACTCGCCGCCCTCGGAGTACTTGCCGACGATGCGGGTCTGGATGCCGTTGCGGATCAGGACCGTCGCGGTGCCCTCGGTCGCCGTGATCTCGAAGCCGAGCTGCTGGAGGCGCAGGACGGGGAGGACGATCGCGCGCTTGTCGCGGTCGGCGACGCTCACGAAGACGACGCCCGAGGTGGGCAGCCCGCCGTACGCGGCCGTCTGGCTCTTCGCGAAGGCCAGCGGGAAGTCGCGGTCGATGCCCATGACCTCGCCGGTGGAGCGCATCTCGGGGCTGAGCACGCTGTCGACGACCTGGCCCTCCTTCGTGCGGAAGCGCTTGAAGGGCAGGACGGCCTCCTTCACCGAGATCGGCGAGTCGAGCGGCACGTCGCTGCCGTCCTGGACGGGCAGCAGGCCCTCCTCGACGAGCGAGCGGATGGAGGCGCCGACCATGATCCGCGATGCGGCCTTGGCGAGCGGGATGCCCAGCGCCTTCGAGACGAAGGGCACCGTGCGGCTGGCGCGCGGGTTGGCCTCGAGCACGTAGAGGACGCCCGCGGCGATCGCGAACTGGACGTTGAGCAGGCCCGAGACGCCCACGCCCTCGGCGATCTTCAGGGTCGCCTCGCGCACGCGGTCGATCTCGCCCTTGCCGAGCGTGACCGGCGGCAGGGTGCAGCTGGAGTCGCCGGAGTGGATGCCGGCCTCCTCGATGTGCTCCATGATGCCGCCGATGTAGAGCTCGGTGCCGTCGTAGAGCGCGTCGACGTCGATCTCGACGGCGTCGTCCAGGAAGCGGTCGACCAGCAGCGGCTGGCCGGGGCCGATGACGACCTCGTCGCGGGTGCGCTCGAAGTAGTCGGCGAGCAGGTCGGCCGAGTAGACGATCTCCATGCCGCGGCCGCCGAGCACGTACGACGGGCGGACGAGCACGGGGTACCCGATCTCGTCGGCGACGGCCACGGCCGATTCGAAGTCGACCCCGGTGCCGTTGCGCGGGGCGAGGAGGCCGCCCTGCTCGAGGATCTGCGAGAACAGGCCGCGCTCCTCGGCGGAGTCGATCGCGTCCGGGCTGGTGCCGAGAATGGGGACGCCCGCGGCGGCGAGGCCCTGGGCGAGGCCGAGGGCGGTCTGGCCGCCGAGCTGCACGACGACGCCCACCAGCTCGCCCGCCTGGCTCTCGGCGTGGACGATCTCGAGGACGTCCTCGAGCGTGAGGGGCTCGAAGTAGAGCCGGTCGCTGGTGTCGTAGTCGGTCGAGACCGTCTCGGGGTTGCAGTTGATCATGATCGTCTCGAACCCGGCGTCCGACAGGGCGAACGAGGCGTGGACGCACGAGTAGTCGAACTCGACGCCCTGGCCGATGCGGTTCGGGCCGGAGCCCAGGATGATCACCTTGCGGCGGTCGCTCGGGATCACCTCGGTCTCGAAGTCGTACGACGAGTAGTGGTAGGGCGTGAGTGCCGGGAACTCGCCGGCGCAGGTGTCGACCGTCTTGAACACCGGGCGCAGGCCCAGGTAGTGGCGGTGGTCGCGGATGTCGTGCTCCAGGCGGCCGCGGATCTGGGCGATCTGCGCGTCGCTGAAGCCGTGGTCCTTCGCCTCGGCCATGGTGTCGTAGTCGAGCTCGGACGCGGTGCGGATGCGCTCGGCGACCTCGTTGATCAGCACGATCTGGTCGATGAACCAGGGGTCGATCCTGGTCGCGTCGAAGACCTGCTCGGCCGTCGCGCCGGCGCGGAGGGCCTGCTGGACGGTGACGATGCGGCCGTCGGTGGGGACGCTGGCGAGCTCGAGGAGCTCGTCGACGTCGCCGGTCTCGCCGACCCAGTGGAAGCTGGATCCGCGCTTCTCGAGCGAGCGGAGCGACTTCTGCAGCGCCTGCGTGAAGTTGCGGCCGATGGCCATCGCCTCGCCGACGCTCTTCATCGTCGTGGTGAGCGTCGTGTCGGCGGCGGGAAACTTCTCGAAGGCGAAGCGCGGCACCTTGACGACGACGTAGTCGAGCGTGGGCTCGAACGACGCGGGCGTGACCTTCGTGATGTCGTTCTGGATCTCGTCGAGGCGGTAGCCGATGGCCAGCTTCGCGGCGATCTTGGCGATCGGGAAGCCGGTGGCCTTCGATGCCAGGGCCGACGAGCGCGACACGCGCGGGTTCATCTCGATCACGATGATGCGGCCGTCGGCCGGGTCGATCGCGAACTGGATGTTGCAGCCGCCGGTGTCGACGCCGACGCGGCGGATGATGTCGATGCCGATGTCGCGGAGCTTCTGGTACTCGCGGTCGGTCAGGGTCAGCGCCGGCGCGACGGTGATCGAGTCGCCCGTGTGGACGCCGACCGGGTCGAAGTTCTCGATGGAGCAGATGACGACGGTGTTGTCGGCCGTGTCGCGCATGAGCTCGAGCTCGTACTCCTTCCAGCCGGTGATGCTCTCCTCGAGCAGCACCTCGGTGGTGGGGCTGGAATGCAGCCCGTCGGTCACCATCCGGGTGAGCTCCTGGGGCGTGTGCGCGAAGCCCGAGCCGAGGCCGCCCATCGTGAAGGAGGGGCGGACCACGAGCGGGTAGCCGAGATCGTCGGCCGCGGCCAGGGCCTCGTCGAGGCGGTGCACGATGTGCGAGCGGGCGACGTCGGCGCCCGATTCGAGCACGAGCTCCTTGAAGATCTGGCGGTCCTCGCCCTTCTGGATGGCCTCGACCTTCGCGCCGATGAGCTCGACGCCGTGCTTCTCGAGGATGCCGGCCTCGTCGAGCGCGATCGCCGCGTTGAGGGCGGTCTGGCCGCCGAGGGTCGGCAGGACGGCGTCGGGGCGCTCCTTGATGATGATCGACTCGAGCACCTCGGAGGTGATCGGCTCGATGTAGGTCGCGTCGGCGAAGTCGGGGTCGGTCATGATGGTCGCCGGGTTCGGGTTGACCAGGATGACGCGGACGCCCTCCTCGCGGAGGACGCGGCAGGCCTGCGTGCCGGAGTAGTCGAACTCGGCCGCCTGGCCGATGACGATCGGGCCGGAGCCGATGACGAGGACGGAGTTGATGTCTGTGCGCTTGGGCATTAGTTGGCGTCCTGGTTTCGCGAGACGACCAGTTCGCGGAACCGGTCGAAGAGGTGGTTGCTGTCGTGGGGGCCGGAGGCCGCCTCCGGGTGGTACTGGACCGAGAAGGCGGGGATGTCGAGGGCGCGGAGGCCCTCGACGACCTGATCGTTCAGCGAGAAGTGGCTGACCTCGACGCGGCCGAAGCCGGCCGGCGACTCGAGCACGCCGTCGATGGGCGCGTCGACCGCGAAGCCGTGGTTCTGGCTGGTGATCTCGACGGTGCCGGTCGTCTTGTCCCAGACCGGCTGGTTGATGCCGCGATGGCCGAAGGGCAGCTTGTAGGTGCCGAACCCGAGCGCGCGGCCGAGCAGCTGGTTGCCGAAGCAGATGCCGAAGAACGGCAGGCCGTCGCGGAGGGCGCCCTGCAGCAGCTCGACCTGCGCGTCGGAGGCCGCGGGGTCGCCGGGGCCGTTGGAGTAGAAGAGCGCATCGGGCGCGATGGCGCGGAGCTCGTCGGCGGTGACCGACTGGGGCAGCACGATCACGTCAAAGCCGCGCTGAGCGAGGTAGCGGAGAGTCGAGGTCTTGACCCCCAGGTCGAGCACGGCGACCGAGCCGATGCGCTCGCCCTCGGCGGGCAGGTCGTAGCGCTCCCTGGTCGAGACCTCGCTCGAGAGGTTGAGGCCGCGCATGTCGCGGCCCTCGCGCACGGCGGCGAGCTGCTCGTCGTCGCCGAGGGCGTAGTCGGCGCCCGAGAAGATGCCGGCCTTCATCGAGCCGGTGTCGCGCAGGCGGCGCGTGATCGCGCGGGTGTCGACCCCGCGGATGCCGACGATGCCGTCGTCGACCAGCTGGTCGTCGAGGCTGCCCTGGGCGCGGAAGTTCGAGACGACGCGGCTGGCGTCGCGGACCACGTAGCCGGCCACCCAGATGCGGCTCGACTCGGGGTCTTCGTCGTTCACGCCGGTGTTGCCGATGTGGGGCGCCGTCATGACGACGATCTGCCCGGCGTACGACGGGTCGGTGAGGGTCTCCTGGTAGCCGGTCATGCCGGTGGCGAAGACGGCTTCGCCCAGGGTGCGACCGGTGGCGCCGTACGGGCGGCCGACGAAGCGGCTTCCGTCTTCGAGGACCAGCACGGCCCTTTCGGCGAGGGAGGCGTCTGTCACTGGGTCTTCTCCTGAGTGGTGTCGGTGGCCTGCGCGGCAAGCATGGTTCGGATGGCGGCGAGGAGCTCGTCGGGCTCGTCGCTGCGGAGGTAGGTGTCGACGTCGAGGTCGCCGAGGCGCCACCCGAGTCGGATCAGGCCGTCGGTCTCGACGACGCGGTCGATGGTCCAGGTCGAGCGGCCGACGTCCCGGAGGTCGGCGGCGGCGATCAGCAGGGCCTCGGAGCCCGCGATGTCGAGCACGACCCCCTGGGAGTGCACCGACACGATGGCGCGCCCGCGGAAGCCGAGGCCGCCGACGACGATCCGATCGAGGCGGTCGGCGGCCTTGGTGGTGGCGACGTAGAAGAGGTCGCTCACCGCCGTCGCGGCCTGGAGCGCGGATTCGGACAGCAGGAACTGCGGCGCGAGCGTCGGCGCGGTGATCCCCGCCTGCCGACGGCCCCGACCCTTCCATCCCGCCCTCATGAGCAGGAAGAAGGCCACGAAGAGCAGGAGGAACCCTGCGCCGATCAGCCAGCGGATCACTTGGCGGCCGTCTGGGCGGCCGACGCGTTCGCGGCGACGAGGTCGGAGTCGAGCACGGCGCCGTCGAGGACGGTCGCGTAGCCGGCGTGGAAGGTCGCCACGACCCGGCCCGGGAGCTCGCGCTCGAGGTAGGGCGAGTTGATGCTCTTGCCGGCGAGGTCGCCTACCGAGAAAGTGCTGGTCACACTTCGATCGTAGAGCGTGATCTCGGCCGGCGATCCCACGCCGATCGGAATCCCGTGCCCGGCGACCTGTCCGATCCGCGCCGGAGCGGCCGAGAGCACGCGCTCCACGTCGGTCCAGTCGATCAGGCCGGTGTCGACCATCGTCTTCTGCACGACGCTGAGCGCGGACTCGAGGCCGACCATGCCGTTCGCGGCGTTGTCCCACTCGCACGACTTGGCCTCCATCGTGTGGGGGGCGTGGTCGGTCGCGACGATGTCGATGGTGCCGTCGGCGAGGGCCGCGCGCAGCGCCTCGACGTCTTCGGAGCGGCGCAGCGGCGGATTGACCTTGTAGCGGGCGTCGTACGTCGAGACGAGGTCTTCGGTGAGCAGCAGGTGGTGGGGCGTGACCTCGGCCGTGACCTCGAAGCCGCGCGACTTCGCCCAGCGGACGACCTCGACGCTGCCGGCTGTCGACACGTGGCAGATGTGCAGGCGGGCGCCGACGTGGTGGGCGAGCAGGACGTCGCGGGCGATGATGGCCTCCTCGGCCACGGCCGGCCAGCCGCCGAGCCCGAGAGTGGCGCTGAGCTCGCCCTCGTTCATCTGGGCGCCCTCGGTGAGGCGCGGCTCCTGGGCGTGCTGGGCGAGCACTCCCCCGAAGCCCTTGATGTACTCGAGGGCGCGGCGCATGAGCAGCGGGTCGGCGACGCAGGAGCCGTCGTCCGAGAAGACGCGGACCCGGGCGCGCGAGTTCGCCATCGCGCCGATCTCGGAGAGGTGCGTGCCGGCGAGGCCCTGCGACACGGCGCCGATCGGGCGCACCGTGACGAAGCCGGCGCGGTCGCCGAGCGCCTGCACCTGCTCGACGACACCTGCGGTGTCGGCGACGGGCGACGAGTTCGCCATGGCGTTGACGGCCGTGAAGCCGCCCTTGGCAGCGGCGCGCGAGCCGGTCAGGACGGTCTCGCTGCCCTCGAAGCCGGGCTCGCGGAGGTGCGTGTGGAGGTCGACGAGGCCGGGCAGGGCCAGGAGGCCGTCGGCGTCGATGACGGTCGCGGCGGCCTCGGTGAGGTTCGTGCCGAGCGCCTTGACGACGCCCCCGCCGATCAGGATGTCGGTGGTGCGGCCGTCGCTGAGGGTGGCGCCCTTGAGGATGTGGTCGGTGGTGCTCATGGTCGTCTCTCTCAGTTCGTCTCGCCGGCGGCCAGCGTCAGGTACAGCACGGCCATGCGCACGGACACGCCGTTCGTGACCTGCTCGAGCACGGTCGAGCGCGGCGAGTCGGCCGCCTCGTCGCTGATCTCGAGGCCGCGGTTCATGGGGCCGGGGTGCATCACGAGGGTGCGCTCCGGGAGGCCGTGCAGGCGGGTGGCCGAGAGTCCCCAGGAGCGCGCGTACTCGCGGCCGTTCGGGAAGAACGCCGCGTTCATGCGCTCCTGCTGGATGCGCAGCATCATCACGACGTCGGGCTGCACCCGGGCGAGCGCCTCGTCGAGGTCGTAGTACACGTCGACCCCGAAGGCCGCGACCCCGTTGGGCAGGAGCGTCGGCGGAGCCACGAACGTGACCTCCGCACCCAGCGTCTTGAGGAGCCACGCGTTCGAGCGAGCCACCCTCGAGTGCAGGACGTCGCCGACGATGAGGACCCGGGTTCCTGCGAGGTCTCTGCCCCGCGCAGCGGCACCGTGGAAGCGGCGGCGCATGGTGAACGCGTCGAGGAGGGCCTGCGTGGGGTGCTCGTGCGTGCCGTCGCCGGCGTTGACCACCCCGGCCTCGACCCAGCCCGAGTGGGCGAGCACACGCGGCGCACCCGAGGCGGGATGCCGGATCACGATGCCGTCGGCGCCCATGGCGGCCAGGGTCTGCGCGGTGTCTTTGAGCGACTCGCCCTTCGACACGCTCGAGCCCTTGGCCGAGAAGTTGATGACGTCGGCGCTCAGGCGCTTGGCGGCGGCCTCGAACGAGATGCGGGTGCGGGTGGAGTCCTCGAAGAAGAGGTTGACGACCGTGATGCCCCGCAGCGTCGGAAGCTTGCGGACCTCGCGGGTCGAGACGTCGGCCATGTCCTCGGCGATGTCGAGGATGCGGATGGCCTCGTCGAGCCCGAGGTCGGCGGTGCTCAGGAGGTGCTTCATCGGTCGCCCCCCTCGATGGCCACTTCTTCGGCGTCGTCGATGCCGTCGAGGCGCACGAAGATGCGCTCGGAGGTCGACGTCGGCAGGTTCTTGCCCACGTAGTCGGCGCGGATCGGCAGCTCGCGGTGACCGCGGTCGACGAGCACGGCCAGGCGCACGACGCGGGGTCGGCCGATGGCGCTGAGTGCGTCGAGGGCGGCGCGGATCGTGCGGCCCGAGTAGAGAACGTCGTCGACGAGCACCACCGTCTTGCCGTCGATGCCGCCGTCGGGGACGGTCGTCGGGCGCGGCGCTCGGGTCGGCTGGCGGCGCAGGTCGTCGCGGAACAGCGTCGCATCGACGGCGCCGACGGGGACCGCTTGGCCGCTGATGGCCCGGAGCGCGTCGCCGATCCGGTCGGCGAGGAGGACGCCCCGAGTGGGGATGCCCATCACGACGAGGTCGTCGGCGCCCCTGTTGCCCTCGAGGATCTCGTGGGCGATGCGGGTCAGCGCTCGGTGGATGTCAGCCTGGCTCAGCACGGTTCGGGTGCTCAACGGGCCTCCCTTCTCCGTCTCTCTGGACGGCTTTAAAGGTGGTGCTCCGAGCCTACATGCGAAAACCCCGCGTTCCGGCACCGGCCCAATGCCGCGGCTCAGGGCCGGTGCCGGAACGCGGGGTGAACCGCGGAACGGTGGTGGAAGGATGCAGCCTCAAGCCTCGAGCTGGGCGTCCAGGGTGATCTCGACGCCGGTGAGCGCCTTCGACACGGGGCAGCCGGCCTTCGCGTCGGCGGCGGCCTTCGCGAACTGCTCGGCGTCGATGCCGGTGACCTCGCCGCGGACGGTGAGCTTGATGCCGGTGAGCTTGAAGCCGCCGTCGGACGAGTCCGGGCCGAGCGAGACGTCGGCCTTGACGTCGAGCGCCTCGATGGTGCCTCCGGCGGCACCTAGGATCGCCGAGAACTGCATGGCGTAGCAGGCCGAGTGGGCCGCGGCGATCAGCTCTTCGGGGCTGGTGGTGCCGTCGGCGTCCTCAGCGGCGCGCTTCGGGAACGACACGTCGTAGGTGCCGACCTTCGACGAGCTGAGCTCGACCTGGCCGGAGCCTTCTTCGAGCGTTCCGTTCCAGGCGGTGCGTGCGGTGCGAGTGGGCATGGTGTCTCCTTCGGTTGGGGTGGGGTCGTAGTGGTTCTGGGGTGCTCAGGCGGCGCGCACGTGCGCGGCGACCGAGGCGATCTGCTTCTGCAGGGCGACGAGATCGTCGGGGTCGAGCCCCGTGGCCTCGCAGATGCCGGCCTGGATGGGTGCGGTCTTCGCCCGGAGCGCCTCGCCGGACGCGGTCAGAGCGACCTCGACGACGCGTTCGTCTCCCTCGGTGCGAGTACGCGTGACGAAGCCCGCAGCCTGGAGCCGACGGAGCAGCGGCGACAGCGTGCCCGAGTCGAGCTGCAGTCGATCGCCGAGGTGGCCGACGGTCACAGGGCCGTCCTCCCACAGCACGAGCAGCGCGAGGTACTGGGGGTAGGTCACCCCGAGTGGCTCGAGCAGCTCGCGGTACCGGCTCGTCAGAGCACGCGACGCGCTGTAGAGCGCGAAGCAGATCTGCTCGTCGAGAAGCGGCGTCGCCGTGGTCATGAAGTCAACCTAGCACGTTGCGCACAACTTGGTTGCACACAATTTAAACGACGGCCGAACGCAGGGTGAAGGCGCAGGAACGGGCAGGACCCCGTCGGGGGTGCTGCCCGTTCCTGCGCCTATTGAAGAGCAGCCCTGCGCCCTCGCGGTCTGAGGCTCAGGACGCCGTGGTCGAGGAGATCCGCGCCAGCAGGCCGTTCACGAAGCTGGCCGAGTCGTCGGTCGACAGGCTCTGTGCCATCTCGACGGCCTCCGAGATCGCCACCGCGTTCGGGATCTCGTCGTTGTGCGTGAGCTCCCAGATGCCGATGCGCAGGATTGCACGGTCGATCGTGGGCATGCGCGACAGGGTCCAGCCCTGCGAGTACGTCTCGATCAGCTCGTCGATCTCGGGGCGGTTCTCGATCACGCCCTGCACGATGTCGCGGGCGTACGCCCAGCTCGACTTGCGCTCGGGGGTGTCCATGGCCCGCTGGGTCTCTTGGACGAGCGCGTCGTCGATCGAGATCTGGCGGATGTCGGCGACGTACAGGACGTCGAGTGCTCGTTTTCGGGCTTTGGTCCGGGCGCTCATCGACTAGTCGTTGACGCGGCCGAGGTAGCTGCCGTCGCGCGTGTCGACCTTGACCTTGGTGCCGGTCTCGAGGAACAGCGGCACCTGGATCTCGTAGCCGGTCTCGACGGTGGCGGGCTTGGTGCCGCCGGTCGAGCGGTCGCCCTGCAGGCCGGGCTCGGTGTAGGTGACCTCGAGCACGACCGAGGCGGGCAGCTCGATGTAGAGCGGGTTGCCGTCGTGGAGGGCCATCTGCACGTTCTGGTTCTCGAGCATGAAGTTCTTGGCGCCGCCGACGATCGTGGCGGGCACGTTGATCTGGTCGTAGTCGGTGGTGTCCATGAACACGTAGCCGTCGGCCTCGGCGTAGAGGTACTGGTACTCGCGGCGGTCGACGTTCGCGAAGTCGACCTTGGTGCCGGCGTTGAAGGTCTTGTCGACGACCTTGCCGCTCATCACGTTCTTCATCTTGGTGCGGACGAACGCGCCGCCCTTGCCCGGCTTGACGTGCTGGAACTCGATGATGTTCCAGAGCTGGCCGTCGAGGTTGAGAACGGCGCCGTTCTTGATGTCGTTGGTAGTGGCCATGCTGGGACGTCCTTTGAAGATCGATATGAAGAGGGAGCGGGTGCGCGAGGGCACGGGGCGGTGAAGCCAGCGACCACTCTACCCGACGCCTAGCGCGAGAGCCGGGAGCGCAGGAACTCGACCACCCGGCTCCGGGCCTCGAGCGCGGGGTGGCCCTTCTCGTCGCGCACCTCGTGGGTGAGCACCGAGTGCGCCGTGCGGGCGAACCCCCACTCGTTGCCCGGCGACGAGTCGAGCTGGATGACCTCGAAGGCGTCGCCGAGGCGGCTCTTCAGGGTCGCGAAGCGGGCCGGCTGGGAGGCGCGGTCCGCGCTGAACCGCAGCCCGAGGGCGCAGAGCTCGCCGGCGTCGGCGCGAGCGGCGACGCGGTCGAGCTCCGTCGGCGAGAGGCCGGGATCCTGCGCCCTGGCCTTCGAGATCGGGAAGGGGACCGACGGCTGGCTGAGCACCGACGCGCTGACGGAGTCGTCGACGGCCGCGGCGAGGGCGAAGCCGCCGGTGAAGCACATGCCGATCACGCCGACGCCGGTGCCGGGCGTGCGGGCTGCCAGATCGGCGGCGACTGCGCGCAGGAAGTCGGTGATCGGGCGATGAGCGCCGATGGCGAAGGCGCGGAACTCCGCGGCGACGCAGAGCCGGACGACGGTGCGGAGCGTGTAGCCGATCGTCGGGGCGTGCCCGGGCTCGCCGAAGGGCGACGGGATCACGACGGTGAAGCCCTGGTCGACGAGGTGGTCGGCGAGCCCGAGCACCTCTGGTGTCATTCCCGGCGCCTCCGGGATGAGGACGACGCCGGGGCCGGAGCCCTTCTCGTAGCAGTCGTAGGTCAGGCCGCCGCCGGTGAACGGGGCCGCGGCCCAGCCGGTGAGATCGGATTCGGGGGCTGTGGGCGGCATGGCGCTCATCGTAGGCCGCCCGGGTAGACTGCGGGCATGCCCGGCCCGCACCCCGACCACAACGACCTCGTCTCGTTCGGGCCGACGAACACCGACACGCGCGCGTTCGCCATCGGGCTCTGGGCGACGGAGGTCGTGCTGTTCGCCGGCGTCGTCGCCGGGCTGACCGTCCTCCGCGGCGTCGACCCGCTGATCAACGTCGGCGTGGCGTGCGGCGCGCTGGCCTGGTTCCTCGCGTTCTACGCGGTGGTGCTGCGGGGGCGGCTGCGGCCTCTGCCGGGCGTCGGGCTGCGGGTGGTGGCCGTCGTCGGCGTCCTGGTCTTCGCCGCTGCGATGGTCGCCGCGCTGTCGGGCGCCTGGCCGGTGTCGGTCGGCACTGCCGTCGCGCTGTTCGGGCTCGGGCAGGCGGCGCTCGTCGCGGCGTACGCCGGGCGGATGTTCCGGTGGGGGCGAGCCGCCGCCTGAGGGTTGGCCGCAAGGAGGTTCCTGCGCCCGTGCGCTGCGAGGCTAGGAGCCGATCTCTTGATACGCGGCGAAGAGGAGGCTGGTGTCGGGCGCCTCGAGCACGGTGGGGCGCGCGATGTCGTCGAGGACGATGAAGCGCAGGTGGCCGGCGCGGGCCTTCTTGTCGCGCTGCATGGTGGCGAGCAGCGTCTGCCAGCGGCCGGCGGGGTAGCTGATCGGCAGGCCGAGCGACGTGAGGATCGAGCGGTGGCGGTCGACGACCTCGTCGGAGAGCCGGCCGGCGAGGCGGGAGAGTTCGGCGACGAAGACCATGCCGACCGAGACGGCCGCGCCGTGGCGCCACTGGTATCGCTCGGCGTGCTCGATGGCGTGGCCCAGCGTGTGGCCGTAGTTCAGGATCTCGCGGAGGCCGGCCTCCTTGAAGTCCTCGCCGACGACCCGCGCCTTGAGTGCGATGGCGAGCTCGACGACGCGACGGAACTCCGGCGTCGTCGGGTCGATCACGCGGTCGACGTCGGCCTCGACGATGTCGAGGATCTCGGGCTCGGCGATGAAGCCGGCCTTCACGATCTCGGCGAACCCGGCGAGGATCTCGTTGCGCCCGAGTCCGTCGAGCATGTCGAGGTCGGCCAGGACGCCCACGGGCGCGTAGAACGAGCCGACGAGGTTCTTGCCCTCGGCGGTGTTGATGCCCGTCTTGCCGCCGACGGACGCGTCGACCATGCCGAGGACCGTCGTCGGGATCTGGACCAGCTGCACGCCGCGGAGCCAGGTGGCGGCCACGAAGCCGGCGAGGTCGGTCGTCGCTCCCCCGCCGAGGCCGACGACGGCGTCGGTGCGCGTGAAGTCGGACTGCCCGAGGATCTGCCAGCAGAAGGCCGCGACCTCGACCCGCTTGCCGGCCTCGGCGTCGGGCACCTCGGCGATGAGGGCCTCGTAGCCACGCTCGATCAGGCTGGCGCGCAGAGTCTCGGCCTTGGCGCCGAGCGGGGGCGCGTGCACGATCAGGACCTTCTTCGTCTGGGGGCCCAGCAGGTCGGGCAGCTCGGCGACGACGCCGCGGCCCACCCGGACCTCGTAGGGCGACGTGCCGCCGACGGGGATGACGGTGGAGGGGATGCCTTCGGCGTGCTGGTCGCTCATGAGTCTTCTTTCTGGGGCCCCGCGGTCCGAACCCACGAGACGATGTCGTCGACGACATGCGAGAGGGGCCGGTGCGAGGTGTCGAGGGTGATGTCGGCGAGAGCCGCGTAGATCGGTGCGCGCTCGGCGGCGATGGCCTTCCACGCGGCGATCCCGTCGTGGTGGAGCAGGGGGCGGTCCGAGCCCGAGATGCGGCTCTCGACGGCCTCCGGCGTGACGGTGAGCAGCACGACTCGGTGGCCGCCGAGGCGATCGCGCGTCGAGTCGTCGAGCACGGCGCCTCCGCCGAGCGAGACGACAGCAGGAGAACGGAGAGCCGCCGCCACGGCGTCTCGCTCGATCTCGCGGAACGCGGGCTCTCCGAGCGTCTCGAAGAGGCGAGGGATCGGACCGTGCTCGCGCACGATCGCCTTGTCGGTGTCGATGAACGTCGCGCCGAGCGCCTTGGCCACGCGCTTGCCCACACTGGTCTTGCCCGCGCCCATCGGGCCGATGATGACCACCGGCCGGTCGAGCTCGGGGGGCATCAGAGCTGCGGCGCGGCGGAGGCGGCTTCGCTGTCGGCCGGGTCGTGCGCGACGGGCGCGCTCGTCGTCGTCAGAAGAGGCGGGATCGCGTCGAGGTAGTTCGTCAGGTTGCGGCTCGTCTCGTCGATCGAGTCGCCCCCGAACTTCTCGAGGATCGCGTTCGAGAGCACCAGCGCCACCATCGCCTCGGCGACGACCCCGGACGCAGGAACTGCGCAGACGTCCGAGCGCTGGTGGTGCGCGCTGGCGGTCTCGCCGGTCGCGACATCCACCGTCGCCAGTGCGTGCGGCACGGTCGCGATCGGCTTCATGCCGGCGCGGACGCGCAGCACGGTGCCCGTCGACATCCCGCCCTCGACGCCGCCGGCGCGGTCGGTGTCGCGCGAGATGCCCTGAGCCGTCTGGAACAGCTCGTCGTGCGCCTCGGAGCCGCGGCGCGTCGTGGTCAGGAAGCCGTCGCCGACCTCCACTCCCTTGATCGCCTGGATGCCCATGAGAGCGGCAGCGAGGAGCGAGTCGAGCCGGCGGTCCCACTGCACGTGCGAGCCGAGGCCCGGAGGGAGGTTGTAGGCGAGGACCTCGACGACGCCGCCCAGCGTGTCGCCGGACTTCTTCGCGTCGTCCACCTCGGCGACCATCGCCGCGCTGGTCTCGGCGTCGAAGCAGCGCAGCGGATCGGCGTCGAGCGCCTCGAGGTCGTCGAGCGTCGGCAGGGCGCGCCCCTCGGGCACGCGCACGGGGCCGATGGCGAGCGTGTGGCTGACGAGCTCGATCCCGAGCTCGGCGAGGAACGACTTGGCGACGGCGCCCAGGGCGACGCGGGCCGCGGTCTCGCGGGCGCTGGCGCGCTCGAGGATCGGGCGGGCCGAGTCGAAGCCGTACTTCTGCATGCCGACGAGGTCGGCGTGCCCGGGTCGCGGACGGGTCAGGGGTGCGCTGCGACCGCGGGACGCCTCGCTCACCTCGACGGGGGCCGGGTTCATGACCTCTTCCCACTTGGGCCACTCGGTGTTGCCCACCCGCACGGCGATCGGGCTGCCGATGCTGCGGCCGTGGATGACCCCGCCCGAGATGTGCAGCTCGTCTTGCTCGAACTTCATGCGCGAGCCCCGGCCGTAGCCGAGCTTGCGACGGGCGAGGTCGGCCTGGATGTCTTCGGCGAACACCGGCACACCGGCCGGGAGTCCTTCGAGGACAGCGATCAATTCGGGGCCGTGAGACTCACCGGCGGTCAACCAACGAAGCATGGCATCGATTCTACCGGGGCCGTGTCCGTGGTCGAGGACGCGGCGTCGTCCGGTGTCGGTGGCCGGGCGTAGCGTGCGCCCATGACCGTCACTCCGTTCACGCTCACGACCGACCCCGCCGCGCTCGACGACCTCCGCGCGCGTCTGCGCTCCGCGCGGTGGCCCGAACCCGGGTCGGGGCCGGGCTGGGGGCTCGGCGCCGACGTCGAGTACCTCCGCGACCTCGCCGCGTACTGGGCCGACGGCTTCGACTGGTCAGAGCACGAGGCGGCGCTGAACACGCTGCCGCACGTCCGCGTCAAGGTCGGCGGCCACGACCTCCACGTCGTGCACGCTCGCGCCGGCGCCTCGGGCTATCCGCTGCTGCTCGCCCACGGCTGGCCCGACTCCTTCTGGCGCTACTCGAAGGTGATCGACCTCCTGACCGATCCCGGGGCCCACGGCGGCGATCCCGCCGACGCATTCGATGTCGTCGTGCCCGACATGCCCGGGTACGGCTACTCCCCCGCACCCGTCGGCGCTCCGCTGTCGACCGTCGACGTGGCAGGCCTCTACGCCGATCTGATGACGACGCTCGGGTACGAGACGTTCGGCGCGGCGGGCGGCGACATCGGCAGCGGCGTCGTGCGCTACCTGGCGCTCGACCATCCGACGCGCGTGTCGGCCGTCCACCGGATCGACGCGGGTATGCCGACCTTCACGGGCGATCGCTCGGAGTTGTCGGAGGAGGAGCGCGAGTTCCTGCGCGCTGCCGACTCGTGGCGGGATCGCGAAGGTGCCTATGCGGCCATGCACCGCACGAAGCCGCAGACGGCCGCCGTGGGTCTCGCCGACTCGCCCGTCGGGCTGCTGGCCTGGATAGTCGAGAAGCTCCGCGCCTGGAGCGACTGCCACGGTGACGTCGAGTCGAGCTTCACCCGAGACGAGATCCTGACGAACGTGACGATCTACTGGCTGACCAACACGATCGGCTCGGCCATGCGGATGTACAGCGCCAACGCGGCGATCCCTGCAGAGCAGGCCGAGCGACGCGTCGAGACGCCGTCGGGGTTCGCGCTCTTCCCCGCCGACCTGGTGACGCCGCCCCGGGCCTGGCTCGAGCGCACGACCGAGCTCGTGCGCGTCAGCGAGATGCCGCGCGGCGGGCACTTCGCGCCGTTCGAGGAGCCGGAGCTGTACGCGCGGGAGCTGCGGGAGTTCTTCCGTCCGTACCGTGGTCGTCGTCCTTAGGCAAGGATGCGTCGTCGCTGGCGAAGGATTCACGGCCTCCCGTGCAGCGCTGGCAAGGTCTCGGCGGCGTGTCGCGCGCCTCACGAAGGATGGCCTCCGCGAAAGTCCTTGGCTGACGGCCACGTGCTACTGGTAGTCCGGGTGCGCCCGCAGCCACGACTGGAACTTCGCGACCGCCTGCTGATGCTCCGCATAGGTGTTCGAGAACACCGTCTCGCCGGTGTCGAGGTTCACGGTCACGAAGTACAGCCACGAGCCGGTGGCAGGCTTCACGGCGGCCTGGATCGCGATGTCGCCGGGATTCGAGATCGGCCCGACCGGCAGCCCCTTGTGCACGTAGGTGTTGTACTTGTTGCTCGCGTCGGCGCGCTCGGCGTCGGTGGTCGTGACGCGGTCGGTGCTGCCCGCACCATAGGCCACGGTGGCGTCGGACTGCAGGAGCATTCCCTGGTCGATGCGGTTCTGGAACACCCGCGCCACCTTCGGGAAGTCGGCGGCGAGGCCGGCCTCGCGCTGGATCAGCGACGCGAAGATGATCGTGTGCTCCCACTTCGACTTCGGCACCCCGGCGTCCGTGAGGTGGGTCTCCATCGTGTCGACCATGTCTTGCAGGTACGCGTGCGCCGTCTTGTTCGGCTCGAGCTCGTAGGTCGCCGGGAACAGGTAGCCCTCGAGGCTCCTCGCGTTCGACGGCAGCCCGAACGACTTGTAGTCGGCCGCCGCGGCCTTGATCTTCGCCGAGGGGATCTTGGTGGCGCTCGCTATGAGGCCGATGATGCCGTTGAGCGAGGTGCCCTCGGGGATCACGAGCTTCGTCGTGATGCGGGCCTTGTCGCTCTGCAGCCGGTCGATGGCCGACTGCGCGCTCATCTTCTTGAACATCGAGTACGTGCCGGGCTGAAAGGAGATCTCGGTATCGGCCAGCAGCAGCTTGTAGGGCGCCTCGGCCGACTTGGTGATGCCCGCCTTCGCCAGCTTCGACGCGATCGTCGAGCCGATGTCGCCCGACACGATCGTGAACTCGACCTTCGTGCCGTCGCCGGAGCCGGTGTAGTCGTCGCTGGGCTTGCCGCCGACGAGCGAGGCCACCATCGGCTGGAGCTGCTTGTAGAGGGTCGTGACCCCGTAGGTGCCGCCGCCGAGCACGACGACGAGCACGCCGATCAGGATCCAGGTGCCGGGCTTGCGCCAGCGCGAGACACGCGGCGGCCTGGTCGGCTTGGTCCGCTGCGCCTTCGAAGCGGCCGTGGCAGGAGCGGCCTCAGAGGCCGCCGCAGCCGGTGCGGCACCGACGGCCTTCGCCTCGACCCGAGCGGGCCGGGCGGGCTTGGCCGAGCGACCTCGTCGTCGCTCCTCCTCTTCGCGCTGCTCGCGCAGCTGACGCCGGGACATCGGCGGCGCAGGAACTGCGGACCCGCCGCCCGACCCCGACCCCGTCGCGGAGCCGCCCTGCGCCCCGGGGGCCCGCGGGTCGCGTCGCGCGTCCTCGCCGCGATCAGCCGCTGCGCCCGGCATGCCGGAGCCGTTGGGCTTGCCCGATTCGTCCGTCCGGACGCTGCCGGTGAAGATCTCGTCCCAGGAGGGTTCGTCTGCCACGGATTACCGTCTCTCGTCGGGGTCTGCGTCGCTCGTGACGAGGGTGCCCGGTGGACGTCCGCTCGATCGTTCGAGGTCGATGGCGTGCTGCACGATTATAACGGCGGCCACCTGATCGACCACGGAGCGCTGCTTCTTGGCGGATCGGCCCGACGCGCGGAGAGCGCTCTGGGCGGTCACGGTGGAGAGCCGCTCGTCGACCATCCTCACTCGAAGGCCGGTCGCGGCCGCGAGCCGGGAGGCGAAGCCGCGGGCGTCGCCGGTCGACGCGGTGTCGCCGCCCGAGAGCGACAGCGGCAGCCCGACGATGATCTCGACGGCGCCGAGCTCGGTCGCGTGGGCGAGGATCGTCGCCAGGTCGGCGCCGGTGTCGCCGGAACGGGCGACCGTCTCGACCGGGGTGGCGATCAGGGCGTCGGGGTCGGTGCGTGCCACGCCGATCCGGACCTTGCCGACATCGACGCCGAGCCGGACTCCCCTGCGGAAGCCGGCTCGGTCGCCTTCGTCGGCGGTGTCGAACGGTGTCAACGGATCAGCTGCGGAGCGCGTCGACGATGGCCGTGAGCGCCGCCGGGATCGCGGCGACGTCGGAGCCGCCGCCCTGCGCCAGGTCGTCTTTGCCGCCGCCGCCCCCGCCGAGGACGCCGGCGGCGGTGCGGGCGAGCTGACCCGCCTTGGCGCCGGCGTCTCGCGCGCCGGCCGTGGTCGCGACGATCACCGCGGGCTTGCCCGCCACGTCGGCGGCGAGGGCCACGACCGAGGTCGAGCCCTGGCCCAGGCGGTCGCGAACCGACATCGCCAGCGACCGCAGGTCGTCGCTCGAGCCCACGGCGCCGATGCTCTCGGCGACAACGGTCAGCGAACCGACCGGGGCGGCCGCGCCGACCAGCGCGGGCACGCGGGTCTGGAGCGCCTTCGCCTCGAACTCGGCGATCCTCTTCTCAGCCGCCTTGAGACTCTGCGTCAGGTCGGCGATGCGGTCGGGAAGCTGCTCGCGCGGCGTCTTGAGCGACGACGTGAGCTGGTTCACGAGTGCGCGCTCGGTGGCGAAGTCGCGGAACGCGTCGACGCCGACCAGCGATTCGACGCGGCGGTTCGTCGAGCCGATCGACGATTCGCCGACCAGGTTGATGAGGCCGATCTGCGACGAGTGCGACACGTGCGTGCCGGCGCAGAGCTCGCGCGACCAGGGGCCGCCGATGTCGACCATGCGCACCTCGTCGCCGTACTTCTCGCCGAACAGGGCCATGGCGCCGGCCGCGCGCGCCTCGTCGAGCGGGAGGATGCGGGTGGTGACCTCGAGGTCGTCGCGGATCTTCGAGTTGGCGATGTCTTCGATCTCGGTGCGGGTGTCGACGGACAGCGGGTTCGACCAGTTGAAGTCGAGCCGCATGTAGCCGGCCTTGTTGTACGATCCCGCCTGGTGGGCCTCCGGCCCGAGCACCTCGCGGAGGGCCGCGTGGATCAGGTGGGTCGCCGAGTGCGCCTGCGTGGCGCCGCGGCGGTAGGTCGGGTCGACGACGCTGGTCGCCGCGTCGCCCACGCCGACCTCGCCCGAGCGCACCTGCACTCGATGGCTGATGAGGCCCTTGACGGGCTTCTGCACGTCGAGCACCTCGAGGTCGAAGCCGTTGCCGACGATCGAGCCCTCGTCGGCGTCCTGGCCGCCCGACTCGGCGTACAGCGAGGTCTCGGCGAGGATCACCTCGGCGATGTCGCCGGCGACCGCCTTGGTGACCGACTCGCCGCCCACGATGATGCCCAGGATGGTCGACTCGGTGTTGAGGAAGTCGTAGCCGGTGAAGGTCGTCTCGCCGTGCGCGCGGAAGGCGGAGTAGACGCTGAGATCGGCGAGGGCGGTCTTGCGCGACTTCGCGTCGGCCTTCGCGCGCGACCGCTGATCCTGCATCAGAGAATCGAACGCCGCGCGGTCGACGGTGAGTCCCGCCTCTTCGGCGATCTCGAGGGTCAGGTCGATCGGGAAGCCGAACGTGTCGTGGAGCAGGAACGCGGTGTCGCCGCGGAGCTCGTTCTTCGACGCCGCCTTGGTCTCGTCGACCGCGCCGTCGAGGATCTGCGTGCCGGCCGCGAGCGTGCGGAGGAACGTCTCTTCTTCGGCGAGAGCCAGACGCGAGATGCGGTCGTAGTCGCGCTCGACCTCGGGGTACGAGGCCTTCATCGCGTCGCGCGAGACCGCGAACAGCTCGGCGAAGCTCGGGCCCTCGACGCCGAGAAGGCGGATCGACCGGATGCTGCGGCGGAGCAGACGACGCAGGATGTAGCCGCGGCCCTCGTTCGACGGGGTGACGCCGTCGCTCATCAGCATGAGCGCCGAGCGCACGTGATCGGCGATCACGCGCATGCGGACGTCGTCGTCGTGATCGGCGCCGTAGGTGCGACCCGAGAGCTCGGCCGCCTTGTCGAGGACAGGGCGCACCTCGTCGATCTCGTACATGTTGTCGACGCCCTGCTTGAGGAACGCGACACGCTCGAGGCCCATGCCGGTGTCGATGTTCTTGTTGGGCAGCTCGCGGACGATGTCGAAGTCGACCTTCGAGGTGACGTTCTCGATCTGGTACTGCATGAACACGAGGTTCCAGATCTCGACGTAGCGGTCGTCGTCGGTGGCGGGGCCGCCATCGATGCCGTACGCCGGGCCGCGGTCGAAGAAGATCTCGGAGCACGGGCCCGCGGGTCCGGGCTGGCCGGTGTGCCAGTAGTTCGTGTCTTTGTCGAGGCGCTGGATCCGCTCGTCGGGCAGGCCCGCGATGCGCTTCCAGAGCTCGATGGCCTCGTCGTCGTCTTTGTAGACGGTGACCCAGAGGTCGTTCGGATCGAAGCCGAGTGCGCCGTCGGCCTCGCTGCCGGTCAGGAGCTCCCACGCGTAGGTGATCGCCTGCTCTTTGAAGTAGTCGCCGAACGAGAAGTTGCCGTTCATCTGGAAGAACGTGCCGTGGCGCGGCGTCTTGCCGACCTCTTCGATGTCGTTGGTGCGGATGACCTTCTGCACGCTGGTGGCGCGCGGGTACGGCGCCGGGATGAGCCCCGTCATGAACGGGATGAACGGCACCATGCCGGCGACGACGAAGAGGAGGCTCGGGTCGTCGCTGACGAGCGACGCGGACGGCACGACGGTGTGGCCGCGGTCGCCGAAGAACTTCAGCCAGCGGTTGCGGATTTCAGCGGTCTGCATGGGCGTCTTTCAGATCGGGAGGGGAAGGAGTGCGGAGCGGCGGACGAGGGCTACGCCTGGTCGCGCAGCTCGGCGTCGCGGGTGGTGTACCCGTCGACGACGGCCGTCGTGAAGGCCTGGAGGCGGCTGTCGAGCCCGGTGAAGAACCGGCGGCCGCTCGCCGTCTGGTTGACGAGGTGGGCGAGCACGAAGCCGAGGCCGGTGCCGACGCCGAGGGTGAACAGGAACTTCACGGGGAGATCTCCTTCTGTGAACTGCCGTCAATCCTACCGAGATGCAGAAAGGGAGCAGGCCGCGCGTGGCGGGCTGCTCCCTCTCTGGTGGTTCTGCGTCGCTGGCTGCTTAGCGGGCGGCGTAGTACTCGACGACGAGCTGGACTTCGCAGGTCACGGGGACCTCGGCGCGCTTCGGGCGACGCACGAGCTTCGCCTGGAGCTTGTCGATCTCGACCTCGAGGTAGCCCGGGACCTTGGGGAGCACGTCGAGGTGTCCACCGGCGGCGGCGACCTGGAAGGGCTCCATCGACTCGGACTTCGGCTTGACGTGGATCATCTGGCCCGGCTTCACGCGGAAGGAGGGACGGTCGACGAGCTTGCCGTCCACCAGGATGTGACGGTGCACGACCATCTGGCGGGCCTGGGCGGTGGTGCGGGCGAAGCCGGAGCGCAGGACCAGGGCGTCGAGACGCTCTTCGAGCAGCTCGACCAGGTTCTCACCGGTCAGGCCCTTGGCCTTGCGGGCCTCTTCGAAGATGATCTTGAGCTGGGCCTCGCGGATGCCGTACTGGGCGCGCAGACGCTGCTTCTCGCGGAGACGGACGGCGTAGTCGCTGTCGGTCTTGCGCTTGGTGCGGCCGTGCTCGCCGGGAGCGTACGGACGCTTCTCGAGGTAGCGGGCGGCCTTCGGGGTGAGTGCGATGCCCAGGGCGCGCGAGAGGCGCGTCTTGGAGCGGGTGCGGGACTTGGTGGACACAGGTGTTCCTCACTGATCTTGTCGAAATGGAGCGTCGATCAGGCGCGCGAGCGCCGGTCGGCACAACAAGAGATGGATGATGCCGAAAAGGGCAACCTGTAAAGACTACACGACCGACGCGGGCGAACGTCATTCACCCCGCGTCCTGTGCCTACTGATCACCCCGCGTCCTGTGCCTACTGATCACCTCTGGTCCTGTGCCTGCTGATCACCTCTGGTCCTGTGCCTACTGATCACCTCTGGTGATACGCCGCAGTTTCTCGAGCCGCGCCGCCACATCGCGCTCATTGCCGTTGACCGTCGGGTCGTAGTACGTGGTGCCGACGAGCTCGTCGGGGAGGTACTGCTGCTCGGCCACACCGAAGTCGTAGTCGTGGGCGTACTTGTAGCCCTTGCCGTGCCCGAGCCGCTTGGCGCCCGGGTAGTGCGCATCGCGGAGGTGCTTCGGCACGCGACCGGCCTTGCCCGCCCGGACGTCGGCGATGGCCTGGTCGATGCCGAGGTACGACCGGTTCGACTTCGGTGCGGTGGCGAGGTAGACCACTGCCTCGGCCAGAGGGATCCGCCCCTCGGGCATGCCGATCATCTGCACGGCGTCGGCTGCGGCCATGGCGATGACGAGGGCCTGCGGGTCGGCCATCCCGATGTCTTCGGCGGCCGAGACGATGATGCGTCGGGCGATGAAGCGCGGGTCTTCGCCGGCCTCGATCATCCGCGCCAGGTAGTGCAGTGCCGCGTCGACATCGCTGCCCCGCACCGACTTGATGAACGCCGAGATGACGTCGTAGTGCTCGTCGCCGTTGCGGTCGTAGCGGAGCAGGGCGCGGTCGACCGACTGCGCGACCAGCTCGGCCGTGATGACAGCCCGCGTGGACGCCTCGGGCGCAGGAACTGCGTCGCCGTCGCCGTCGTCGACCTCGTCGAGCAGCTCGGCGTCGTCGTCGTCGCCCTCCCCCGCCGTCAGGCGCGCAATGTCGCTGAGGGCCCACGCCGACTGCGCCGACGCCTCGAGCGCCGTGAGGGCGCGGCGTGCGTCGCCCGAGGCGAGCCGCACGATCATCGCGAGGGCCTCGTCGTCGAGCTCGACAGTGTCGGCGAGGCCGCGCTGGTCGTGGACGGCCCGGGTGACGAGCTCGCCGAGGTCGTCGTCGCTGAGCTGCTCGAGCGTGAGCAGCAGAGATCGCGAGAGCAGGGGCGTGATGACGGAGAACGACGGGTTCTCGGTCGTCGCGGCGATCAGGATGATCCAGCCGTTCTCGACGCCGGGCAGAAGGGTGTCTTGCTGCGCCTTGGTGAAGCGGTGGATCTCGTCGAGGAAGAGGACCGTCGTCGTGCCGTAGAGGTCGCGGTTCGCCAGGGCCTTCTCCATCACGGCGCGGACGTCTTTCACGCCCGCGGTCACGGCCGAGAGCTCGACGAACTGGCGGCCGGAGCTGTGCGCGACCGCCTGGGCGAGCGTCGTCTTGCCGGTGCCGGGCGGGCCCCAGAGGATGACGGACACGGCGCCGGACGCCCCGCTGGTGTCGGAGGCGAGCTTGATGAGCGGAGACCCCGGCCTCAGGAGGTGCTTCTGACCGGCCACTTCGTCGAGGCTCGTCGGGCGCATCCGCACGGCGAGAGGCGTCGAGCTCGACCGGACGGCCTGGCTCGTGGGAAGCGGTGTCATAGGGCTTCATGGTAGACCGGACCTCCGACAGTCTGAGGCGGCGCACGCGTGCCGGAGGCGGCCGATGAGCCCCTCCGTTACAGTTCAGGCTGAGAGCCGATGCCCTACTGGAGGACACCCCGTGACACCGAGCAAGAACGACGGCCGCGAAGCACGCGAGAGGCTCCGGCGGTACACGGCTCGGCAGAAGGTCCACCAGCACCAGGTCAAGCGGCGCTTCCGCGACAACCTCTCGGCCATCATCGCGGTCGTCGTGATCGGCGCCCTGGGCACCGGCACGCAGATCGTCTACGCCAACGGCGGCTTCGACCCGAAGCCTTCGGCGACGGCCTCGGCCAGCGCCACGCCGACGGCGTCGTCGACGGCTGCCGCCGGCGCGAACACCGGCGAGGTCCCCTCGAAGCTGGTGGCCAAGAGCCGCACCTGGACCGGCTCGATGACGCTGAACGGCGACGTCGAGCTCGGGATCGAGCTCGACGGCACGAAGGCCCCTCAGGCGGCGTCGGTGCTCATCACGCTGATCGAGAAGGACTTCTACGAGGGCACGCACTGCTGGCGGATGAGCAACGCGGCGACGGCCAAGTTCCTGCAGTGCGGCGCCTCCAAGGCGGACGGGTCGGGCGACGCCGGGTTCGCGTTCGGACCTCTGGAGAACGTGCCCGCCGACAACACGTACGACACGGGCGTCATCGCGATGGCGCGCTCGACCGACCCGTACTCGCAGGCCACGCAGTTCTTCATCGTCTACGGCTCGACCGTGCTCGACGGCTCGACCGGCGGCTACACCGTCGTCGGCAAGGTCACCAGCGGCCTGTCGTCGATGGAGAAGGACATCACCGACAAGGGCCTGACTGCCGTCAACAGCGAGACCGACGGCTCGCCCAAGGTGGCGACGACGATCACGGCCGCCACGATCAAGTAGCCACGCTCCAAGCGTCCGCACAGGGTTCGCCCTTGTGCAATAGGCTGAACATCCATCGCTAGGGACGACTGCGAATCGCCAGTTGCGCCCCTCGACAGATCAGATCCAGCAAGGTGGAATTGTGGCTACGAACGATCAGGCGCCCTGGGGCCGAGTCGATGACGACGGGACGGTCTACGTCCGCGAGGCAGAGGGCGAACGGGCCGTCGGCCAGTACCCGGACGCCACGCCCGAAGAGGCTCTCGCCTACTACCAGCGCAAGTTCACGGAGCTCGCCGGGCAGGTGACCCTGCTCGAGCAGCGCGTCAAGCGCGGTGCGAGTGCGTCCGACGTGTCGAAGGCCGTGGCGCACCTCAAAGAGGCGCTGACCGAGCCCAGTGCGGTCGGCGACATCGAGAACCTCCGCTCGAGGGTCGGCGCTCTCGACACCACCGTGGTCGAGCTCACGCAGCAGCAGAGCGCCGAGGCGCAGGAGGCGCAGAACGAGGCCATCGCGTACCGCACCGGTCTCGTCGTCGAGGCCGAGGCCCTGGCTGCGCAAGACCCGGCTCGCGTGCAGTGGAAGCAGGTGACCGCCTCCATCGACGACATCTTCGCCCGCTGGCAGAAGCACCAGCAGGAGGGCCCGCGCATTCCCAAGGGCGAGGGCAACGACCTCTGGAAGCGCTTCCGCGGCGCCCGCTCGACCATCGACACGCACCGCAAGGCGTTCTACGCCGAGCTCGACTCCGTTCACCGCGACGCGCGCCAGCGCAAGCAGGCACTGGTCGAGCAGGCCGACGCTCTCGCCCCGAAGGGCGCCGACGGGATTCCCGTCTACCGCTCGCTGCTCGACGACTGGAAGCGCGCCGGCCGCGCCGGAAAGAAGTACGACGACGCTCTCTGGGCCCGCTTCAAGGCCGCCGGCGACGTGCTCTACGGCGCCAAGAACGAGATCGTCGCGCAGGACGAAGCCGAGTACGGCGTCAACCTGGAGGCGAAGAAGGCTCTCCTCGACGAGGGCGAGAGCATCCTCGCGCTGACCGATCGGGTCGCCGCTCGCGACGCCCTGATCGCGTTGCAGACGAAGTTCGACGAGATCGGTCGCGTGCCACGCGACCAGGTCCGCCCGGTCGAGGACCGCCTGCGCAAGCTCGAGAGTCACGTGCGTCAGCTCGACGACGACTTCTGGCAAAAGAACAACCCGGAGCGCAAGGCTCGCTCGGAGGGCCTCGCCGGTCAGCTGCAGAGCGCGATCGCGAAGCTCGAGAACGAGCTGGAGGCCGCTCAGGCCTCCGGTGACAAGCGCGCGATCAAGGACGCCCAGGAGGCCCTGGACGCCCGCCGCATCTGGCTCGACGCGCTCGGCTCCTGACGCCTCGGCGCAGACGTTCCATCGCTGAAGTTCCATCGCTGAAGTTTCATCGCTGACGGGCGGTTCTCCACAGATTCGTGGAGGGCCGCCCGTCGTCGTCTCCGCTCAGCCACTCTGGTGGCATGACGACGACGCTCCCGCATCTGCTCTCCCCCGCCGACCTGCCCGCCGCCGAGCTGCAGGCCCTCGCCCTCGACGGCGACGTCTATCGGATCGACGAGCTGTTCTGCTCGGTCGCGGAGTTCGACGTGCCCTGGCGGCGGGCGGCGGCCGTCCACGAGCGGGGCGTGCTCGAGTCGGGCGCCGTGCTGGCCCGGCTCTCAGCGGCCTGGGTGTGGGGCGCGGTCGACGGTGCACCCGCGCTCGACGAGATGGCACGCGGCAGCCGGGATCGCCTCGACGAACTCGACCGGGTCGATTTCGGCTCGGTCGCGGTCACAGCGCCGGCTCGCACGGTCGTCGATCTGCTGCGCGAAGGCGGGTCGCGGTCGGGCACGCTGCGCGCTGCTGGCCGACTCGCACGGCTGCACCGGGTCGACCGGGCGGCGTGCGAGGCGGCGCTGGCGCGCTGCGCGCATCTGCCGAACGCGCGGGTTGCGGCGTCGCGGCTGGCGGCCGTGCTGTGATGTCGTGGCGCTGTGGCGCTCACGATGCGTGTTCGTTGGCGAGGATCTCGACGGGGTGCGTCCTTGTGGGGCGTGCACGCAGGGCGCGAATTCCTTCTCGGGCGCGCAGAGAACGCCGCTGCTCCTCGTCAGCGCAACAGGCGTCCTTTGATGAGGACGAGGGCGACTGCGCCTTGATGCACGACGGCACGCGGGCGCGCCGCGAGCTGCGCCAGGGCCTCCGCTCGGCCTAGCCGCCCGAGACGCGGTAGACGTCGTAGACGGCGTCGATGCGCCGGACGGCGTTGAGCACCCGGTCGAGGTGGGTGGTGTCGCCCATCTCGAACACGAAGCGACTGAGGGCCAGCCGCTCGGACGACGTGGACACGGTCGCCGAGAGAATATTCACGTGGTGCTCCGACAGCACGCGCGTGACGTCCGACAGCAGCCCCGACCGATCGAGCGCCTCGATCTGGATCTGCACGAGGAACACGCTCTTCGACGAGGGGGCCCACGAGACCTCGATCATGCGCTCGGGCTCGGTCATCAGGCTCTGCACGTTGTGACAGCTGGCCTGGTGCACGCTGACTCCCTGGCCGCGCGTGATGAAGCCGACGATCCCGTCGCCCGGCACCGGCGTGCAGCACTTGGCGAGCTTGACGAGGATGTCGGGCGCGCCGCGGACCAGCACGCCGGAGTCGCTGTTGCGGAGCGGTCGCTGCTTGCCCTTCGAGGGGAACTCGAGGTCGAGGTCGGTGTCGTCGTCAGTCTGCGTCTGCACGGCCGCGAGGATCTTCTCGATGACCGACTGCGTCGAGATGTGGCCCTCGCCGACAGCTGCGTAGAGCGCGGTGATGTCGTCGTACCGCATGGCGGTGGCGACCTCGGCGATGGAGTCCTGGCTCATCAGCTTCTGCAGCGGGAGGTTCTGCTTGCGCATGGCGCGGGCGATAGCGTCCTTGCCCTGCTCGACGGCCTCGTCGCGGCGCTCCTTGGTGAACCACTGCTTGATCTTGTTGCGGGCGCGGGGACTCTTGACGAAGTTCAGCCAGTCCTGAGACGGGCCGGAGTCGGGATTCTTCGACGTGAAGACCTCGACGACGTCGCCCGAGGTCAGGGTCGACTCGAGCGGGACGAGGCGGCCGTTGACCTTGGCGCCCATGGTGCGGTGGCCCACCTCGGTGTGCACGGCGTAGGCGAAGTCGACCGGGGTCGCGCCGTTGGGCAGGCCGATGACCTTGCCCTGCGGCGTGAAGACGTAGAGCTCCTTGGCGCCGATCTCGAAGCGGAGGCTGTCGAGGAACTCCCCTGGGTCGGCCGTCTCGGCCTGCCAGTCCGAGATGTGGGCGAGCCACGCCATGTCGGTCTCGGTCTTGGGGTCGGTCAGGTTGTCCTTGCCGCCGTTCATCCGCTGCTTGTACTTCCAGTGCGCTGCGACGCCGAACTCGGCGCGCTGGTGCATCTCGTGCGTGCGGATCTGGATCTCGACGGGGCGGCCCTTGGGGCCGATCACGGTCGTGTGTAGCGACTGGTACAGGTTGAACTTTGGCGTCGCGATGTAGTCCTTGAAGCGGCCCGGGATCGGGTTCCACCGCGCGTGGATCGAGCCCAGCACGGCATAGCAGTCGCGCAGCGAGTTGACCAGCACGCGGATGCCGACGAGGTCGTAGATCTCGTCGAACTCGCGACCGCGCACGATCATCTTCTGGTAGATCGAGTAGTACTGCTTCGGCCGGCCGACGACGTCGCCGCGGATCTTCGACGACTTGAGGTCGGACTTCACGGCGTTGATGACGTTCTGCACGAACTGCTCGCGCTGCGGCGTGCGCTGCTTCACCAGGCTGTCGATCTCGACGTAGAGCTTCGGGTGCAGCACGGCGAAGCTCAGGTCTTCGAGCTCCCACTTGATCGTCTGGATTCCGAGGCGGTGAGCCAGCGGCGCGTAGATCTCGAGCGTCTCGGTGGCCTTTCGGGTGGCCGAGGCGGACTCGACGAAGCCCCAGGTGCGCGCGTTGTGCAGGCGGTCGGCCAGCTTGATGACCAGGACGCGGATGTCTTTCGACATGGCGACGACCATCTTGCGGACGGTCTCGGCCTGAGCGCTGTCGCCGTACTTCAGCTTGTCGAGCTTGGTGACGCCGTCGACGAGCATAGCGATCTCGTCGCCGAAGTCGCGGCGCAGGGTGTCGAGCGCGTAGTCGGTGTCTTCCACGGTGTCGTGGAGGAGCGCGGCGGCGATCGTCTTGGCCCCGATGCCCAGGTCGGCCAGGATCTGCGCGACCGCGACGGGGTGCGTGATGTAGGGCTCGCCGCTCTTGCGGAACTGCCCCGTGTGAGCGCGCTCGGCGGTGACGTAGGCCCGGTCGATGATCGACAGGTCGGCCTTGGGGTGGTGCATCCGCACCGTCTTGATCAGACGGTCGACGGCGCCGGCGGGCTGGCTGCGCGAGAACAGGCGCGGCAGAAGAGTGCGCAGCGTCGCGGTGGAGGGCTGACCGCCCGGCGCGGAGCCGGGTCGACCGGACTCGCCGGGCGCAGGTGTCTCAGCCGTGGTGATCTCGGTCGTCATCCGGGCCTCCGTCGTTCGAGCCGCTCGGACGCAGTGCGGCCGAGTTTCGTCCAGGATAGGCGCTCGGCGTCAGCCGACGGACGGTTCGGCGCCGTTCTCGCTCGCCAGTTCGCCCTGAGCGTCACGCCAGGCGAGCATTCCGCCGAGCACGTCGACGGCGTCGATGCCGCGCTGGCGCAGGGCGTGGGTGACGCGGAAGGAGCGGCCGCCGACGTGGCACACGATGAGGACCTCGCGGTCGTCGGGCACCTCGTCGAGGCGTTCGCCGAGCTCGGACATCGGCAGCAGGTGTGCGTCAGGGGCGTGCCCGGCGTCCCACTCGTGCTGCTCGCGCACGTCGATCAGGTAGGCGCCGGACTTCACGGCCTCGACGGCCTCGACAGCCGTGATCTCTTCTCGGCCCGTGGGAGTGCTCACTGGGAGACGACCTCGTGCGCCTTCGTCTTCTTGTCGTCGGCTTTCTTGATCAGCGTCTCGTGGCCGCGGATCTGCGCGTAGACCGGGGCCGCGATGAAGATGGTCGAGTACGTGCCGACCAGGATGCCGATGAACAGCGAGAGGGAGATGTCGCGGAGCGTGCCGGCTCCGAGCAGCAGCGAGCCGATGAAGAGGATCGCCGCGACCGGGAGCAGGGCCACGACCGAGGTGTTGATCGAGCGGACCAGCGTCTGGTTGACGGCGAGGTTGACCGACTCGCCGAACGTCCGGGCCGAGCCGTTCTTGTCTTCGGCGTTGTTCTCGCGGATCTTGTCGAAGACCACGACGGTGTCGTACAGCGAGTAGCCGAGGATCGTCAGGAAGCCGATGACGGCCGCCGGCGACACCTGGAAGCCGAGGATGCCGTAGACGCCCGCCGTGATCACGAGGTCGTGGATCAGCGAGATCATGGCGGCCGCGGCCATCTTCCAGGTGCGGAAATAGATCGTCATGAAGATCGCGGCGAGGATCAGGAAGATCACCAGACCGCGAATGGCCTGCGTGGTGATGTCGCCGCCCCAGGTCGCGCCGATGAACGACGTGGCGACGTTCTTCTCCTGCACGTTGTACGCCTCGGCGAGCTTGATGCCGAGAGCGTCGGTCTGGCGGGTGGTCAGGTCGTTGACCTGGACGCGGACGGTGTCGCCGCCGACCACCGAGACGAGAGGCGTGGCGTCGGCCTTGTACGCCGTCACCGTGTCGATCGCCGTGGTCTGCTTCGGATCGGCGACGCCGGAGATCTGGTACTCCGAGCCCCCGGTGAAGTCGATGCTGAACTGGAACCCGCCGCGCGCGATCGGGATCAGGATCGACGCGAGGACCAGGAACGCGGCGATCGCGTACCAGATCTTGCGGCGCCCGACGATGTTGACGGAGCGGGCGCCGGTGTAGAGGTCGTTTCCGAACTGCGAGAAGCTGGCCATCAGGAGTCCTTCTCCGAGTCGTTCGTGTTCGTGGTGGTGCCCTGGTCGCCCCGGGCCTTCTCGGCGGCCCGGCGCTCGGCGATCGTCTGGCGGATAGCCGCCTCCTTGCCGCCGGCGCGCTTGCGCCCCGGCTCGACGGGAGCGCGGAACTGGGCGCGGCCGCGGTAGACGGCACCGAGCGCGTTCGGGTCGAGACCCGAGAACCGGTGGCCGCCGCCGAAGTAGTTGGTCCGCGCGATGAGGCGCAGCATCGGATGCGTGAACAGCACCACGACGACGATGTCGACGAGCGTGGTCAGCAGCAGGGTGAGAGCGAAGCCCTTGACGCTGCCGACGGCGAGGACGTACAGCGTGACCGCGGCCAGGAAGTTGACGGTGTCGGACGCCAGAATCGTGCGGATGGCGCGCGACCAGCCGTGCTCCACGGCCGATTCGAGCGGCCTGCCGTCACGTAGCTCGTCTCGTATTCGCTCGAAGTAGACGATGAACGAGTCGGCCGTGATTCCGATCGCCACGATCAGACCTGCCACGCCCGCCAGCGACAGGCGGTAGCCGTCGTGCCAGGAGAGGAAGTCGATGGTCAGATACGTGATGCCACCCGAGATCGCCAGCGACAGGATCGTGACGAAGGCGAGGGCGCGGTACTGGATGATCGAGTAGATGATCACCAGGATCAGCCCCACCAGGCCGGCGATGAGGCCCGAGAGCAGCTGGGTGGTGCCGAGCGTGGCGGAGATCACCTCGGTGCTCTGGACGTCGAAGCTGATGGGCAGCGCGCCGAACTTGAGCTGGTCGGCGAGCGTCTTCGCGGAGTCGGAGGTGAACGAGCCGGTGATCTGGGCCGAGCCGTCGGTGATGGCGCTGTTCGTCGACGGGGCCGTGATGACCAGGCCGTCGAGGACGATCGCGAACTGGTTGCGCGGAGCGGTCAGCGAGACCAGGCGGCTCGTGACGTCTTTGAACTCGGTCGTGCCCTTGCCGTTGAAGTTGATGTTGACGGCCCACTGCCCGGTGCTGTTGCCCTGGGAGTTGGTGGCGAGGCCGCTGGTCGCGTCGCTGATCGTGGAGCCCTCGACCTCGACCGGTCCGAGGATGAACTTCGACGTCGCGCCGCTGTCGTCGGTGGAGCAGGTGACGAGGGGTTCGGAGTCGGGCGCGTTCGTGACGTCGTCGGGAGCGGCGCAGTTGTAGTTCGTGTAGAGATCGGCCAGGCGGGCGCTGATCCAGCTGATGTCGGAGGCATCGGTCGGCTTCGCGGTCGGAGTCGCCTCGAGCGTCTTGCTGGGCACGTACGGCGTCGCGGACGCGGACGCCGAGGCGCCCACGGAGGAGTCGGCGACGGTCTCGGTGTAGAGCACCGGCCGGAAGGTCAGGCGCGCGGCCGACTCGATCCGCTTCAGGGTCTCGGCGTCGGGCCTGCCGGGAATCGACACGACGATGTTGTTTCGCCCCTGCGTGTTGATCTCGGCCTCGCTCACGCCGTTGGCGTTGACGCGCTGGCGGATGATCGACACGGCCTGGTTGAGCTGATCGGACGAGACGGTCTTGCCGCTCTGCAGCTGCGCCTGGAGGGTGATCTGCGTGCCGCCCTGGAGGTCGAGCGCGAGCTCCGGGACGAAGCTGGCGTTGCTCCACCACCCGTCGGTGGTGTTCGTCGTCTTGTGCAGGATGGTCGCTGCACCATTGAGCGCGGCGATCGCGGCCATGATGATCAGGAGCCACGTCAGTGAGCGAATGGCCTTCTTCGCGGGCGTCGATCGTGCCACGGAGGAACTCAGCTTTCTCAGGCAGCGCGGGCTCTCTCAGGAGCGGCCCGCGCCGGTTCGGTGCCCAGCCGGAAGGCCGAGCGCTGGACTGTCAGTGCTTGGTGTCGTCGTCGGTCGTGGGAGTCTGGTCGAGACGCTCGCCGTATGAGGGGTCGGTGGCAGGGATGGCCGAGTCTTTGTTGAGCGAGTAGCTCGCCGACGACGCATCGGCGACGGTGGGCTCGTCGACGGCGACGACCGGCTCGACGACGCGGCCCAGGGTCTGGCGGTGCACGCGGATGATCGTGCCGGGGGCGACCTCGACCTCGGCGATGTTCTCGTCGTCGTTGATCGAGACGATCGTGCCGTACAGGCCGAATGTCAGCATGACCTCGACGCCGGGCACGAGCTTGCTCTGCAGGTTCTGCTGCTCGGCGGCGCGCTTGCGGCGGTTGCGGAACATGAAGAAGATCAGCACCACCAGAAGGGCGAGCATCACGTAGGTGGTGGCATTCGACATGAATCAGTCTTCTTTCGCAGGTGAGGGAAGGTGTTGCCGCGTGGAATCAGACACGACCGCTGGAAGCCTTCGAGGATTATAGGACATCAGTCGAACAGCCCTCCTGTGCGCCGCGTCAGCCCGAAGTGCGCCCAGGCCTCCGGTGTGGCGATGCGGCCCCGGGGTGTGCGGGTGAGCAGGCCGACCCGGACGAGGAACGGCTCGACCACGGACTCGATCGTGTCGGACTCCTCGCCGACGGAGACCGCGAGGGTGTTGAGGCCGACCGGGCCGCCGTCGAAGCGGGTCAGGACGGTCTCGAGGACGGCGCGGTCGAGTCGGTCGAGGCCGAGAGCGTCGACGTCGTACAGTTCCAGCGCCGCCTTCACCGTGCGGATGTCGGCGGCCTGACCGTGCACCAGCGCGTAGTCGCGCACGCGGCGGAGCAGGCGGTTGGCGATGCGGGGCGTACCGCGCGACCGGCCGGCGATCTCGGCGAGGGCGTCCGTGTCGATGTCGATGTCGAGCAGCTTCGCGGCTCGGCGGATCACCTCTTCGAGCTCGGCCTCGTCGTAGAACTCCAGGTGCGCGGTGAATCCGAAGCGGTCGCGCAACGGGTTCGGCAGGAGGCCGGAGCGCGTCGTGGCGCCGACCAGCGTGAAGGCCGACAGCTCGAGCGGGATGCTCGTCGCACCCGCGCCCTTGCCGACCATGATGTCGATGCGGAAGTCCTCCATCGCGAGGTAGAGCATCTCTTCGGCCGACCGCGCCATGCGGTGGATCTCGTCGATGAAGAGGACCTCACCCGGCACGAGCGACGACAGCACGGCCGCGAGGTCGCCCGCGTGCTGGATGGCCGGGCCCGACGACATGCGCAGCGGCCGGTTGCTCTCGTGCGCCACGATCATGGCGAGCGTCGTCTTGCCGAGGCCGGGAGGGCCCGCGAGCAGGATGTGGTCGGGGGTGCGGCCCTGCATCGCTGCGGCCTTGAGCAGCAGCTCGAGCTGGCCGCGCACCTTGGTCTGGCCGACGAACTCGGTCAGCGACTTCGGGCGCAGAGCCCCCTCGAAGGCGAGCTCGGCGTCGGACTCGGGCTCGGGGTTGGTGAGGTCGTCGTCCACCGGGGCGGCGGTCATCGAGCGGATCCGGCGCGCTGCGGCCCGAGGCGGGTCAGCGCTGCCCGGAGGAGCGCAGGAACTGCGCCGGTCACCGACGGATCAGCGTCTTCGAGCACCGCATCGATCGCGGCCCCCGCGTCGCGCTCCGACCACCCGAGGCCGATGAGGGCGGTGAGCACGTCGGCCGACGTGGTGGTCGTCGCGGTGACGCTCGGCGCCTGCACGCGGATGTCGAGCTTGCCGGTGAGCTGCACGATGATCAGCTTCGCCGTCTTGGGGCCGATGCCCGACACTCGGCGGAATGCCGCGTCGTCTTCCGCGGCGACGGCCTGGGCGATCTGCGACGGCGTGAGGTGGCCGAGCACGCCGAGCGCCGACTTCGGGCCGACGCCGGTGACGCCGCGGAGGAGGTCGAACACCTCGAGCTCGTCGGCGGTCTGGAACCCGAAGAGCGAGAGGTCGTCCTCGCGGACGATGAGGGTCGTGAACAGGTGGGCGACCGTGCCGACGTGCATCGTCAGCGCGACCTGGGGCGTGACGGCGACCTTCAGCCCGACTCCCCCGACCTCCACGACGACCGTGGACCCGGCGGCGACGGCGACTGTGCCGCGGAGACTGGAGATCATCCCCCAAGCCTAGGAGTGCGGACCGACTTCTCGGCGTCGCGCCACGCACGCTGGGCGGGGGTGAGGGACCCGCCAAGCGTTCCTGCGACGGAATCGGGGGCGTTGCGGCGCCAGGCGTGGCAGATGGCGAGGGCCAGGGCGTCCGCGGCGTCGGCGGGCTTGGGCACCTCGGCGAGGCCGAGCAGACGGGCGACCATCGCGCCGACCTGCTTCTTGTCGGCGTTCCCGTAGCCGGTGACGGCGGCCTTCACCTCGGAGGGCGTGTGGAGCGCGACCGGGATGCCCCGCTCGGCGGCGGCGCGCAGGGCGAGGCCGCTGACCTGGGCCGTGCCCATGACGGTGCGGACGTTGTTCTGCGCGAAGACGCGCTCAATCGCCATGGCGTCGGGATGGAACTCGTCGACCAGCGCCTCGATGCCGCGCGCGATGATCAGCAGGCGCTGCTCGAGCGGAGCATCCGAGGCCGACCGGATCGTGTGGACCGACACCAGCCGGGGCACCCGGTTGGCGGCGACCTCGACGATGCCCACGCCGCAGCGGGTGAGGCCCGGGTCGACCCCGAGGACGCGGAGGCTCACGCCCGAGCCCCCGCCCTCATGGACGTGCGACTACTCGTCGTCGTCGAGCTCGGCCTGGACCTCGGCCGTGACGTCGATGTTGGAGTAGACGTTCTGCACGTCGTCGTCGTCGTCGAGCGCGTCGATGAGGCGGAACACCTTGCGCGCCGTCTCGACGTCGGCCTCGACCTTGAGGCCCGGAACGAACTCGATGTCGGCGGCGTCGTAGTCGATGCCGGCGGCCTGGAGAGCCGTGCGGGTCGGGACCAGGTCGCTCGGGTCGGTCTGCACCTCGAAGCCGGACCCCTGGTCGAAGACGTCTTCGGCACCCGCGTCGAGGACGGCGCCCATGACGTCGTCTTCGGTGAGGCCGTCGGTCTTCATGACGGTGATGACGCCCTTGCGCGCGAAGTTGTAGGCGACGCTGCCCGGGTCGGCCATCGTGCCGCCGTTGCGGCTCATGACGGTGCGGACGTTGGCGGCCGCGCGGTTCTTGTTGTCGGTGAGGCACTCGATCATGAGGGCGATGCCGTTGGCCGCGTAGCCCTCGTAGATGATCGTCTGGTAGTCGACGGCATCGCCTGTGAGGCCTGCACCGCGCTTGACGGCGCGGTCGATGTTGTCTTTGGGGACCGAGGTCTTCTTGGCCTTCTGGACGGCGTCGACCAGGGTCGGATTGCCCTCGAAGTCGGCTCCTCCCATCTTGGCCGCGACCTCGATGTTCTTGATCAGCTTCGCGAACGACTTCGCCCGCCGACCGTCGACGACGGCCTTCTGGTGCTTGGTCGTCGCCCACTTGGAATGCCCGGACACGGTGCTCCTGTCGTTGCTCTGTTCTCTGAGTCTGCGTTGCTCTGGTAGGAAAGTCTCGATAAGTGTACCGGCGGGGCGTTCAGGTCGTGCGAGCACGCACCTTGCCGAGGAAGTACTCGTGGAAGCGGTAGTCGTTCGTCATCTCGGGGTGGAACGACGTGCCGAGCAGGTCGCCCTGCTCGACCGCGACGACCCGGCCGTCGGCCAGGGTGCCCAGCGGAGTCGCTCGCTTCCCCACGGACTCCACCACGGGTGCGCGGATGAACACCGCGTGCACCGTGTCGCCGGGCAGGGCCGGAACGCTCAGGTCTTCTTCGAACGAGTCGCGCTGCGAGCCGAACGCGTTGCGGCGGACGGCGACGTCGAGGCCGCCGAGCGTCTGCTGGCCGGCCATGCCGTCGAGGATGCGGTCGGCCAGCATGATGAGACCGGCGCAGGTGCCGTAGACGGGCAGGCCCGCGGCGATGGCGGCCTTGAGCGGCTCGGCGAGGCCGAACGTGCGCGACAGCTTGTCCATGACGCTGGACTCGCCCCCGGGGATGATCAACCCGTCGACCTCGGCCAGCTCGGCCTCGCGCCGGACGGGCACCGCCGTCTCGCCGAGAGACGAGACGACGTTCAGGTGCTCGCGGAAGTCGCCCTGGAGGGCCAGGACCCCGATGCGCACTCTCGAGCCGTTACCAGCCACGCTCGGCGAGGCGGTGCGGCGCGGGGACGTCGGCGACGTTGATGCCCACCATGGCCTCGCCCAGCCCGCGGGAGGCCTCGGCGACGATCTTGGCGTCGTCGAAGAACGTGGTCGCCTTGACGATCGCGGCGGCACGGGCGGCCGGGTCGCCCGACTTGAAGATGCCGGAGCCGACGAAGACGCCGTCGGCGCCGAGCTGCATCATGAGCGCGGCGTCGGCGGGCGTCGCGACGCCGCCCGCCGTGAAGAGCACGACGGGGAGCTTGCCGGTGGCGGCGACCTCGCGGACGGTCTCGATCGGGGCCTGGAGCTCCTTGGCGGCGACGTAGAGCTCGTCGTCGCGGAGGTGGCGCAGGGCGGCGATCTCTTTCGTGATCGTCCGGATGTGTTTCGTGGCTTCGGAGACGTCGCCGGTGCCGGCCTCGCCCTTGGAGCGGATCATGGCCGCGCCCTCGGTGATGCGACGGAGCGCCTCGCCCAGGTTGGTGGCACCGCAGACGAAGGGCACGGTGAACTTCCACTTGTCGATGTGGTTCACGTAGTCGGCCGGGCTGAGCACCTCTGACTCGTCGATGTAGTCGACGCCGAGGGTCTCGAGGATCTGCGCCTCGACGAAGTGGCCGATGCGGGCCTTCGCCATGACGGGGATGTCGACGGCCTTGATGATCTCGTCGATCATGTCGGGGTCGGACATGCGAGCGACGCCGCCCTGCGCGCGGATGTCGGCGGGCACGCGCTCGAGGGCCATGACGGCGGTCGCGCCGGCCTCCTGCGCGATGGTCGCCTGCTCGACGTTGACGACGTCCATGATGACGCCGCCCTTGAGCATGTCGGCGAGGCCGCGCTTGACGAGGGAGGATCCGGTGGTGGGGGTGCTGTCGCTCATGGTCCCCTAGCTTACGGTGCGCGGCCTCCCGGTGCGCGGTGGCCACGCGGTCGCGACCGCCTCGCGGACGTCGCCGAGCAGCTGCGTGATCGCCTTCGTCTCGGCGATGATCGGGAAGAAGTTCGAGTCGCCGCCGTAGCGCGGCACGACGTGCTGGTGCAGGTGCGCGGCGATGCCAGCGCCGCCGACCGAGCCCTGGTTCATGCCGAGGTTGAATCCCTGGGCGTGCGAGACCTCGCGCAGCACGCGCATCGCGGTCTGCGACATCTCGCCGATCTCGGCGACCTCCTCGGCCGTGGCCTCGTCGTAGTTCGCGATGTGGCGGTACGGGCAGACGAGCAGGTGGCCGGGGTTGTACGGGAAGAGGTTCAGCAGCGCGTAGGCGTGCTCGCCGCGCGCGACGATCAGGACCTCGGCGTCGGGCTTCGACGGGGCGCTGCAGAACGGGCAGTCGTCGTCGTGCGCGCCCTGCCCCTTCTCGACGTAGACGGCGCGGTGCGGGGTCCAGAGGCGCTGGAACGCGTCGGGAGCCGCGGCGAAGTCGGCGGAGGACTCCGCCCCGGCCTCCGGCACGGTCAGACCTGCGCCTTGGTCTCGATGGCCTCGACGATCTTCGCGATCGCGTCGGCGACCGGGATGCCGTTCTCCTGCGAGCCGTCGCGGTACCGGAAGCTCACGCTGCCGGCCGCGCGGTCCTCCTCGCCGGCGATGAGCTGGAACGGGACCTTGGCCTTGGTGTGCGTGCGGATCTTCTTCGGCATGCGGTCGTTGCCGTGATCGATCTGCACGCGCACGCCCTCGGCGCGCAGCTGCGCGGCGATCTCGTCGAGGTAGGGGCCGTACTCGTCGGCCACCGGGATGCCGACGACCTGCACGGGCGACAGCCACACCGGGAAGGCGCCGGCGTAGTGCTCGGTCAGCACGCCGAAGAAGCGCTCGATCGAGCCGAACAGCGCTCGGTGGACCATGACGGGGCGCTGGTGCGTGCCGTCGGCCGCCGTGTAGTCGAGGTCGAAGCGCTCAGGCAGGTTGAAGTCGAGCTGGACGGTCGACATCTGCCAGGTGCGGCCGATCGCATCGCGCGCCTGGACGGAGATCTTCGGGCCGTAGAAGGCAGCGCCCGCGGGGTCGGGCACGAGCTCGAGGCCGGTCTCGCGAGCGACCTGCGCCAGCGTCTCGGTCGCCTCCTCCCAGGTGGCGTCGTCGCCGACGTACTTCTCGGGATCCTTCGTCGAGAGCTCGAGGTAGAAGTCGTTCAGGCCGTAGTCCTTGAGCAGCGACAGCACGAAGCCGAGCGTGTTCTTGAGCTCGTTCGCCATCTCCTCGCGGGTGGTGAAGATGTGAGCGTCGTCCTGGGTCATGCCGCGCACGCGGGTGAGGCCGTGGATGACGCCCGACTTCTCGTTGCGGTAGACGGTGCCGAACTCGAACAGGCGCAGCGGCAGGTCGCGGTACGAGCGGCCCTGCGAGCGGTACACGAGGATGTGCATCGGGCAGTTCATCGGCTTGAGGTAGTAGTCGGCGCCCTGGCGGACGATCTCGCCCTCCTCGTTGCGGGCCTCGTCGAGGTGCATGGCCGGGAACATGCCGTCTTTGTACCAGTCGAGGTGGCCCGAGGTCTCGTAGAGGTTCGCCTTGGTGATGTGGGGCGTGTAGACGAACTCGTAGCCCTCCTGCTCGTGGCGCTGGCGCGAGTAGTCCTCCATGGCGCGGCGGATGATGCCGCCCTTGGGGTGGAAGACGGCGAGGCCGGAGCCCAGCTCGTCGGGGAACGAGAACAGGTCGAGCTCGGCGCCCAGCTTGCGGTGGTCTCTCTTGGCGGCCTCCTCGAGGCGGGCGAGGTGCTCGCGCAGGTCGTCTTTCGTGGCCCAGGCGGTGCCGTAGATGCGCTGGAGCTGCTTGTTCTTCTCCGAGCCGCGCCAGTAGGCCGCGGCGTTGCGCATGAGCTTCCAGCCGTTCTGGATCAGGCGTGTCGACGGCAGGTGAGGGCCGCGGCAGAGGTCGCGCCAGACGACGTCGCCGGTCTTGGGGTCGACGTTGTCGTAGACGGTCAGCTCCGCGCCGCCGATCTCGACGCCGGCCTCGCCGGCGTCCTGGTCGAGGTCGGTGCCGCCCTTGAGGCCGATCAGCTCGAGCTTGTACGGCTCGTTCGCCATCAGGTCGCGGGCTTCGTCTTCGGAGACCACGCGGCGCACGAAGCGCTGGTTCGCCTTGACGATGCGCTCCATGACCTTCTCGATCGCCTTGAGGTCTTCCGGGGTGAAGGGCTCGGCGACGTCGAAGTCGAAGTAGAAGCCGTCGACGACGGGCGGGCCGATGCCGAGCTTGGCCTCGGGGTTGATCGACTGCACGGCCTGCGCCATGACGTGCGCCGTCGAGTGGCGCAGGATCTCGAGGCCCTGCGGCGAGTCGATCAGCACGGGCTCGGCCACAGTCCCGGGCAGGAACTCGCCGGCCATGTCGAAGAGCACGCCGTCGACGCGGACAGCCACCACCTCGCGCTGCGGGAACAGCTCGAAGCCCGTCGTCGTCTCCGTGACCTCGATCGGATCGATGGCGGTCGTGGGTTCTCCGGCGTCTGACACGTCTGTTCCTTTGCTTCAGGGGGTGGCGTCCAGCCTAGCGACCCTTCTGACCCGCGATCAGCGAGGCGGCGACCCTCACCAGTACGCCGAGGCGATCCGACCCGACTCCTGCTCCTTGGCCGACGCGAAGCCACGAGCCGTCGGTCTCGACGTCGATCAGGCAGCCCTCGGCCGGCGATGTGTCGCAGGTGGAGAACGCGGAGTCCGCGCCCTCGACCGTGATCGGCGTCCCGGCGTCGCCCTTCCGAGCCAGGCCCTCGAGCTGGCTTGCGCCTCCGACGGAGAGATCGGCGTTCATGGACTCATTCTCATCGACACCCGGCGTGCTCGCCTGCCAAGAGCAGAGCAGGCTCACATGCGAGTTCGAGATGACGTCCCCGCCGTCGGTCCCGGTGGCGAAGGGCTCAGTCACCGAAGCCGTGCCCAGAATCTCGTCGATCGGCGTGGCAGTGGCCATCGCGTCGCAGGTCGTCACGTCGGTCCAGATCGAGGTCGGCGGAGTCCACGGCTCCACGGCTGTGAGCGGGGCGAGCGCGCTCGCCATGTCGCGGATCACCGACGTCAGGGCGGCGGGAACGACGGTCGGGTGGTCGGCGGCCGTGTAGCTGGCAACGACCCAGAAGTCGCCCGCGACGAAGTTGACCGAGCAGTCCTCGTATGGACCCCCGCAGTACTGAGCCGAGACGCTGCCGACATTGGCCGCCGTCTCGCTGCCGCCCGCGATCCAGCCCGCGATCTGCTTGCGGCCCTCGGCCGCGTCGGCGAATGCCGAGATCTGCAGCGACGTCCCCATCCCGGATGCATCGTCGGAGTAGGAGCAGGTCAGCACGCCCTCGCTCTTGATCGTCGCCGTCACTGGCGACGCGGACGTCGGCGCGATCCAGGCGAGCGCCGGAGCGAGCCGCTGGAGGTCGCCGGCCTCGCCGAGTGCGCTGCAGGTGATCGGCACCGTGCTGCGCGGGCCCGCGACCGGCGTGGCCGTCTTGCTGGGCTGGGGAGGCGGAGCTGTGGTGGCCGTCGGCGACGGGGCCGGCGGAGCCGAAGTGACGGGGGCGACGGGGGCCGAGGCCGTGAACGGCGAGGGGACCAGACCGAGGGCGACCCCGCCGGAGGCCGCGCCGAGGCCCAGGAACGCGATGACGCCGAGGGCGATGCCCCAGTTCCGGCGCCGGCGCTTCACCGGGTGCGCGACGGCGCCCTCGAGGACGTTCTGCTTCATGGAGACGAGCATGCGGTTCAGGTCGTCTCCGGTGGGTGGCTCAGTGTTCACGGTCGGTCACCGCCTTCTTCAGTCGTGCTCGGGAGCGGAAGACCCGCTGGGTGACGGCGGTCACGGTGATCCCGAGGGATTCCGCGACCTCGGCGTAGGGCCTGCCCTCGATGAGGCAGAGCTCGCACACGCGCTGGTCGAGCGGCGAGAGGGCGGCGATCTCGTCGCGCACCCAGCGCAGCCGCTCTCGGGCGTCGGCCTCGTCGGCCGGCGCCGCGACCTCGTCGGTCAGCTCGTCGCTCTCGTGGCGTGCCCTCTTGCGTGCCAGGTTGAGCGCGTGGTTGCGGCACACGACCAGGAGCCAGGGCAGCAGCGACGACTCCCCCGCCGTCGTCGCGCCCGATACGGACCCCGCCTTCTGCCAGAACGTCAGGAACGTGTCCTGCACGATCTCCTCGACGTCCATCCGGCTCGATGCCAGTGCCCACGCGTAGCGGGTCACCGTCGGCGCGAACCGGTCGAAGACCAGCGCGAGCGCGTCCCGGTCGCCGGCGATCGTGCGTCGGACCAGGTCTGCGTCTGCCTCATGTGTGAGTTCCACTTCCACCCCCTTCACTAGAGGAGTGTCGCGGGCGCGGCGAACCTTTCACAATTCGTGGAACCTCCTCCGAGGTCGGCCACGCGGGATGGCCTTGCGCGTCGGGTCGCAGGCCACGCGGCGACGCGGGGAGCCATCTCGCCTAAGCGTCCCGGCGCCATCACGCTGAACGCCGAGAAGGACGTCCCCTACTCGGAGCTCTGCGGCTGACACGGCGGACGGGCGGGGCGAGGGGTACCATCGTCGACCAGATGTTCACCCTCACCCTGCCCCCGCTCGTCGCCGACGCGGCGACCGGGCGCGCCCTCGCGGACGGCGTGCCGAGCGACGCCGCCGCGCACGTCGAGATCGATGCCAGCCTGGTGGAGCTCGGTGACCACGGCTTCGTCGGCGAGCTGCTCGACGGGCTTCTCGCCCGCGGCCTCGAGGTGCTGGTCGTGGGCGGCGCCTCGCATGATCTCCGCTCGTCGTTCGCCCGCGGCGCCGAGCATCGCGCCTTCGACGAGATCTGGTTCCAGACCGATACCGCGGCCTGACGACGAACGGCGGCCAGACGACGAACCGCGGCCAGACGACGAAGCGATGCGCCCCATAGCGATAGGTCGCTGACGTATCGTTGGCGTTGACCAGCGCGCTAGACTCGCCGGGTGCCTCCAGCCCGTGTCCTCGTCGCTGTGCTGGGTCCCGTCCGCGTCGCCGGCCGCGAGCCGGGCACGCTCGTCGAGCCGGCGGGCCCGCGCGCGAAGGCGTTCATCGTCGCTCTGTCGGTCGCAGGAGCTTCCGGCGTCACCTCCCCCCGCCTCATCGACGACCTCTGGGGCGACACGCCCCCGCGGCAGGCCAAGGCGGCCCTCCAGACCCTGGTCTCCCGGGTCCGTCACGCCGCTGCCGACGACCTCGTCGTGTCCACTCCGACCGGCTACCGCCTGGGCGACCCGAAGGCGACCGACCTCCACGCGGTGCGCACCCTGCTGGCGCAGGCGGCCGGCGCGGAGCCTGCAGAAGCCGACCACCTCGCGACCACGGCGCTCGCGACCTGGCGCGGCTCCCCCGCGGCCGACCTCGACGGCTTCGAGCTCGTCGACGACCTCGTCGCCGAGGCGGCCGGCCTCCGGGCCGACGCCCTGCGCACCGCCGCGACAGCGCGCTGCTCCGTCGGCGACGGCCAGGGCGCCCTCGCCGCTCTCGACGAGCTCGACTCGCTCCTCGCCGAGCGCGGTCGCCGCACCGACGACGGCGACGTGGCCCTGAGGATGCGGGCGCTGGCCGCGGACGGCCGGCGCACCGCGGCTCTCCGCGTGTTCGCGGCTCACCGCGAGGCTCTCGCCGACGAGCTGGGCTCGTCGCCGTCGGCCCTCCTGATCGCCGCCAACACGGCCCTACTGACCGAGGCCGACGACGGGGCTGAAGCGGCCGGGGCAGCTGCCGAGGCCGTTCCTCCGAGCTCCGCGACACCGACACCTCGCCGCACCCGCATCGCCGTCGGCCTCCGCACGGCGCCCAACGAGCTTCTCGGCCGTGCCGCCGACATCGCCGCCGTCGAGCACGGCCTGACGACGTCGCGCCTCGTGACCATCCTCGGGCCGGGCGGTCTCGGCAAGACGCGTCTCGCCCAGGAGGTGGCCCGCCGCGCCGGCGACAGCACGGCGCGGGTGGTCGTCGTCGAGCTCGCCGCCGTCCGCAGCGACGACGACGTGGTGCTCGCCGTGGCGAGTGCGCTCGGCGTGCGGGAGGTCGGCGCGCCGCGACTGCGCCTGGCCGACCCCGGCGTGCGCCGAGGCGTTCGCGAGCGTCTGGCGGACGCCCTGCTCGAGATGCCCACCCTGCTGGTCCTCGACAACTGCGAGCACGTGATCGGCTCGGCAGCCGAGCTGACCGCCGAGATGCTGGCCGAGACCGCTGACGTGCGCGTACTCGCGACGAGCCGATCGCCGCTGTCGATCGGCGCCGAGGTCGTGCACCCGCTCGAGACCCTGCCGAGCGCGGGCGCCGCCGTGGAGCTGTTCGAGCAGCGCGCCCGATCGGCGCGCCCCGGCGTGGCGCTTCCCCGCGAGGCCGTCCAGCGCCTGTGCGCACGTCTCGACGGCCTGCCGCTCGCCATCGAGCTCGCCGCCGCACGCGTGCGCTCGATGGCCGTCGACGAGATCGAGCGCCGCCTCGGCAACCGGTTCGCGCTGCTCACCTCCGGCGACCGCTCCGCGCCCGAGCGCCACCGCACGCTGACGGCCGTCATCGACTGGTCGTGGAACCTCCTCGCCGACGACGAGCGGGTCCTGCTCGCCCGCCTGTCGCGCTTCCCCGACGGCTTCTCGGCCGACGCCGCCCAGATCGTGGGCAGCCATAGCTCGGCCGACCAGCACGACGTCGCCGACGCCTTGGACGGCCTCGTCCGCCAGTCGCTGGTGGGAGTCTCCGAAGAGCACCGCACCGGCCGCGTCCGCTACCGGATGCTCGAGACGGTCCGCGAGTTCGGCGACGCTCAGCTGATCGCGTCGGGCGAGTCCGACGACGTGCGCGAGGCCATGTTCCGGTGGGCGGAGTGGTTCTCGTCCGACATCCGCTCGCACCTCGACGGCCCGGACCAGGTCCGCCGATTCGCCGTCATGGCGGCCGAGCAGGACGACCTCGTGCACGTGCTGCGCCTCGCCGTCGACGTCGAGCGCCGTGGCACCGTCGCCGACGCGTTCGCAGTGCTCGGCTACTTCTGGTCGCTGAACGGCAGCCACGCCGACGTCACGGCATTCGCGCCCGATGTCGTGCGCGTGCTCCGCACCGGGTGGCCGGCACCCGAGCACCGCGACGCCGAGCTGCTGGCGTGCGCCGTCGCAGGCAGCCAGCACCTGTTCGGCGGCGGGCGAGCGGGCACGTTGGCGCTGGGTCGCCTCCGCCGCCTCCGCCGCGACGGCCCGGCCGCCGACGCCCGCCTCGAGGCCCTGACCGGCCTCTTCCTGGCGACCCTCGTCGGCGTCGAGGCGTTCCAGGGCCACCTGGCGCGGATGGCCGCCTCGAGCGACTCGGTGATCGTCGAGCTCGGCTCCGTGATCACTGCCCAGATCGCCGAGAACGACGGCCGCATCGACGACGCGTTCGTCCACGCGCGGCGGGCCTACGACAGCACGGTTCAGAACGGCCACGCCTGGGCGACGGCGACGAGCGCGGGCTTCCTGTCTCAGCTCCACGCCCAGGAGGCCCAGCCCCGCGAGGCTCTCGAGTGGGCCGAGAAGGCCCGCACCGGCCTGGTCTCGCTCGGCGCCGTCGGCGACCTGGCCGAGGTGGAATGGCGCCAGGCGAGCGCCCGCATCGCTCTGGGCGACGTCGACGGCGCCCGGGCGGGCTTCGCCGCGCTCCTCGACGACGCCGGCCCCACGCCCGAGGGCGATCAGGACGTCCGGGTGTTCGCCCGCTGCGGCCTCGCGGAGATCGCCTTCCTGGAGGGTCGGCACGCCGACGCGCTCCGCATGTACGACGAGGCCGTCCTGGGCATCCGGGACGACCGCAGCCGGTTCCGCTCGCCGATCATCGCGCTCTCGGAGGCCGCCGCCCTGTCGGCCCACCTGCGAGCTCGCACGGGCGGCGCCGAGCACGACAGGCACGTCGGCCGCATGGCCACCCGCCTCCGCACCCGCCTCATCGCGCAGAGCCGCGTGCCTCAGGCGTTCCAGGACGTCCCGATCGCCGGAGCGGCCGTCTTCGCCCTCGCCTCGTGGATCCTCGCCTGCCTCCCGGCCGAGTTCGAGGCGAGAGGCATCCGGCTCGCGCAGCTCGGCATCGCGATGCACGGCCGGCAGGATATCTCGTCGCTCGAGCACGCCCGGCTGCTCGACACCGGCCGCATCCCCGACGTCACGGCCATGACGTCGGCGGACGCCCGCCGCGAGGCCATCGCGCTGCTGAGCGACCGCCGGCTGCGGCGCTGAGTCCGAGCCCCGGCAGGCAGGGCGAAGGGGCGCAGGAACGGGCAGCCCGGAGTCGAGCCGCCCGTTCCTGCGCCCCTCGGCCGTCAGGCCTTGCGCATGTACGACCGCACCGTGAGGGGCGCGAACACCGCGACGATCACGGCCGCCCCGAGGAGCGCGAGCCACAGGTCTCCGGTCACGGTGCCGGTGTTGGCGAGGTCGCGGACCGCGGTGACCAGGTGCGAGACCGGGTTCGCGTTCACGAACGCCTTGAGCCAGTTCGGCAGGGTGTCGGCCGGGACGAACGCGTTCGAGAGGAACGTGAGCGGGAAGAGCACCAGGAACGAGATGCCCTGGACGCTCGACGCGCTGCGGGCGACGACGCCGAAGAAGGCGAAGATCCAGCTGATCGCCCAGGCGCAGACGATCACGAGAACGGCTGCGAGCACGACGTGGCCCAGGCCGCCGCCCGGGCGCCAGCCGAGGATGACGCCCATCACCAGGGTGAGCGTCGTGGCGATCGCGTAGCGGACGGTGTCGGCGAGCAGCGCGCCGGCGAGCGGGGCGATGCGCGCGATCGGCAGCGACTTGAAGCGGTCGAACACGCCCTTGTCCATGTCTTCGCGGAGCTGCGTGCCGGTGACGACGGAGCCGGTGATGACCGTCTGGACGAGGATGCCGGGGATGATCATCGGCAGGTAGTCGGCGATCGAGCCCGCGATCGCGCCGCCGAAGATGTACGTGAACATCAGGGTGAAGATGATCGGCTGGACGGTGACGTCGATGAGCTGCTCGGGGGTGCGGCGGATCTTGAGGATGCCGCGGTAGGCCATGGTGAACGAGTTGCGCACCGACTGGCCGAGGCTGACGTGGTTCTTGAGCGGGCGCCCTTCGAGGGTCGCCGTGGTGATCGCGGTCATGCGTGCACCTCTTCTTTCTGGATCGTCTCGGCTGCCACGGAGTCGGAGTCGACCCCGTGGCCGGTGAGGGTGAGGAAGACCTCGTCGAGCGTGGGCTTCTGCACGCTCATCTCGCTGAGGCGGATGCCCGTCTCGCGGAATCGGATGAACAGGTCGGTCACGCGATCGGGGTCGGCCATGGGGGCCGTGATGCGACCGGCCTCGGGCGAGATGACGGCGTCGACGCCCAGGGTCTCGCGGATGACGCGGCGTGCTTCGTCCACGTCGCCGCCGTCGGCCAGTCGGAGCTGGAGCGACGACTCGCCGACGGAGGCCTTCAGCTCTTCAGCGGTGCCCTCGGCGACGACGCGGCCGGTGTCGATGACGGCGATGCGGTCGGCGAGCTGGTCGGCCTCCTCGAGGTACTGGGTCGTGAGGAGGACGGTGGAGCCCTCGTTCACGAGGCGGCGGATGGTGTCCCACATCTGCGAGCGGGTTCGCGGGTCGAGGCCCGTGGTCGGCTCGTCGAGGAAGATGAGCGGCGGCTGCGCGATGAGGCTGGCCGCGAGGTCGAGCCGGCGGCGCATGCCGCCCGAGAACTTCGCGAGCGGGCGGGTCGCAGCCTCGGTCAGGCCGAACTCGTCGAGCAGGGCGGCGCTCTTGCGACGGGCCTGGCTGCGCGAGAGGCCGAGCAGGCGCGAGAAGATGATGAGGTTCTCGGTGGCCGAGAGCTTCTCGTCGACCGACGCGAACTGCGCGGTGACGCCGATGAGCTGGCGGACGATCTGCGCCTCGCGCTGCACGTCGTGGCCGAAGATCGTGGCCGAGCCGGCGTCGGGGCGGAGCAGGGTGGCGAGCATGCTGATCGTAGTCGACTTCCCGGCGCCGTTCGGGCCGAGCACTCCGTAGACGGTTCCGGCGCGGACGCTGAGGTCGACGCCGTCGACCGCGCGGTTCTCGCCGAAGACCTTGACCAGGCCGTGGGCTTCGACGGCCCAGTCGCTGTTGGTGGCCATGGGGCTGTCCTCTCGTTCGTGGTTCGGTGGCGGCCCTGTGCGGGCCGGATGAGAAGAGCGTGCGCCGGGGCGCTTACACGGCGCTTGCACGCGCTTGCACTCGCTCGCGCCGACCGCTGACCCTAGGGCGGTCGGACTGTCGGGGATCCTGCTGCTGAAGGGCAGCAAGCGGTAGTCGTCCCGACCCGTGATCGCGACATCGCACCAGGCGAATTCCTGGTGCCATGTCGGGATCCCGGGCCGTGATGCCGCCATCCGCGACTAGCGTGGGCCTCGTGACCAACGACGCCCTCACCCGCAGCTCCCCGTCCGCCCACGACATCGACGCCGGAGGGATCGAGGCGCTCATCGACGCCCTCGAGAGCACCGCCGAGGTCGAGCCGCACAGCCTCATGGTGCTGCGCGGCGGCGAGGTCGTCGCCGAGGGCTGGTGGGCCCCGTACGCGCCCGACCGGCAGCACCTGCTCTACTCGCTGAGCAAGAGCTTCACCTCGACGGCCGTGGGCATCGCGACCGCGGAGGGCCTCCTCTCGCTCGACGACACGATCATCAGCCACTTCCCCGAGCTCGACGCCGAGATCACCGACGAGCGCACCCGCCGCATCACGGTCCGCCACCTTCTGGCCATGGCGAGCGGTCACCGCGAGGAGACGGTGGAGCGCGCGAGCACCCTCGACCCCGCCGACCTCGTCCGCGGCTTCCTGCTGATGCCTCCCGACGAAGAGCCCGGCACCCTGTTCTGCTACAACCAGCCCTGCACCTACACGCTCGGCGCGATCATCCAGCGCGCGACCGGCGGCACCCTCGTCGACTACCTGAGGCCCCGTCTCTTCGACCCGCTGGGCATCGGCGAGGTGGGCTGGCTGACGCACCCGAGCGGCGAGCAGCTCGGGTTCAGCGGCTTCCACGCGCCGACCTCGGCCGTGGCCAAGCTCGCCCAGCTCTACCTGAACGGCGGCGTCTGGAACGGCGTGCAGCTCGTCCCGACGGCCTACGTCGACGAGGCGACGCGCCTCCAGGTCGACAATGCGGCCGTCGGCGGCTCCCCCGACTGGTCGCAGGGCTACGGCTTCCAGTTCTGGATGGCCACGCACGGCTTCCGCGGCGACGGCGCCTACGGCCAGTTCGCGGTCGTGCTCCCCGAGCTCGACCTCGTCGTCGCGATGACGGGCCAGAGCATCGACATGCAGGCCGTCCTCGACGCCGTCTGGGCGCACCTCCTCCCTGCCGTGGGCGCAGGAACCGCGTCGCCCTCGTCCGACACGGCCCTCGCGGCGCGTCTGGCCTCGCTGGCCCTCCCCGTGCCGCCGGGCACCGGGGCGACGCTCGAACCGGCCTCCTTCGAGCCCGGCCCCGGCAACCGCCTGCCCACCCTCACGAGCGTCGTGCTCGGCGCCGGCCGTACGGCGACCCTCGTCGACAAGGGCCTCCCCCTCCGCCTCCCCCTCGGCGACGGCGAGTGGCTCGTGTCGGATGCCATCGCGGCGTCGGCGTCGCCCGGGGAGGCCGGCGGGGTCCGCCTCGACGTCGCCTTCATCGAGACGCCCCACCGCCTCGTTGTCGAGCTCGACCAGTCTGCGGGGACGTTCGCCGCCGCCTGGGTCACCGAGCCGCTGCACGGCCTGCCGCTCGCCCGGGTGCGGATGCCGCGGCCCTAGCGGCTCCGGTCGGGCCAGGTCTAAGAAACCGCCCAGGATGGGGGCCGCAGGCTGGTCGGCGGGGATCGCGCGGGTCGATACTCTGAGAACGACAGACGGGAGCGCGCCATGGACGACGGCACGGCGCCCGCGCGGGTGGAATCGGTGGCGGTTCCCGGCGGGGTCCGACCGGTCCGGGTGCCCGGCGCCCTCCGTCGCGCCCCTACCATCTACGACGTCGCGAAGCTCGCCCAGGTCTCGCACCAGACGGTCAGCCGGCTGCTCAAGGGCTACGAGGGGATCCGGCCCGAGACGCGCGAGCGCGTCGAGCGGGCGCTCGAGGAGCTCGACTACCGGCCGAACCTCACGGCCCGTTCCCTGGCCACCAGCCGCTCGCACCGGATCGGCGCGCTGACGCACGAGATCGAGCAGGTCGGCCCGGCCAAGATCCTGCAGGGCGCGAGCCGCGGCGCCCGCGACGCCGGCTACCTCCTCGACATCGTCAGCTTCGACCCCGGCAACGACGCCGACATCCAGCGGGCCCTGCGCATCGCCGACTCGCGCGACCTCGCCGGGATCATCGCGTTCGGCTCGACCGACAGGGTCCTCGACGCGTTCTCGACGGCGGGCTTCAGCGTGCCCTGGTTCATCGCCGGCGAGGACGACGACAGCGTCGGCGAGCACGAGCTCACCCGCAACGGCCAGGGCGTCGCGATGCTCATCGACCACCTCGCCGACCTCGGCCACACGCGCCTGCTGCAGATCGCCGGACCCGGCGCGTGGATCTCGGCCCGCAACCGCCTCTTCGCGTTCGAGTCGGCCACCCGGGCGCGGGGGCTCACCGAGGTCGGCCGCTCGCACGGCGACTGGTCGCCGGCGTCGGGCTACCGGGCGGCGCTCGAGCTCCCCCTCGACCGCGGCGCCACCGCCGTCGTCGTGGCGAACGACCAGATGGCTCTGGGGGCGATGCGCGCCCTCGCCGAGCGCGGGCTGTCCGTTCCGGCCGACATGAGCGTCGTCGGATTCGACGACATCCCCGAGGCGCCGTACTTCCCGGCGCCGCTCACGACCGTCAGCCTCGACTTCGATCTGCAGGGCCGGATCGCCTTCGGCCAGATCCTCACGCTGATCGACGGCTCGACGGCGGGCGGCCAGCGGGTCGACCCGCGGTTCGCGGCGGAGCTCGTGGTGCGGTCGTCGACGGCGGCGCCCCGCCTCTAGTCGCCTGCGGTACCCCGCCTCCAGTCGGCTGCGGTGCTGGGCAGCCGAATCGGTAACAGTTTCGACACGGGGCTTGTGACCGGTAACAAGAACGGGATATGGTCCTTCTCGACAACGATGTTACCGCTAACACCGGCTTGGACGATGGAGTTCCCGCACGATGACGATGCACCCTGCGACCGCGCACACCCCGCAGCCCCTCACTGCCGCTGCCACCCCCGACCGCATCCTCTTCGGGGCCGCCTACTACGCCGAGTACCAGCTCGGCGACCGCCTCGACACCGACCTCGACCTCATGGTCGAGGCGGGCTTCACCGTGATCCGCGTCGGCGAGTCGGTCTGGTCGACCTGGGAGCCGCGCGACGGCGAGTTCGACCTCGACTGGCTCCTGCCCGTGCTCGACGGCGCCCACGCCCGCGGCATCTCGGTGATCCTCGGCACCCCGACCTACGCCGTGCCGCCGTGGCTGCAGCAGAGCCACCCCGAGATCGCCGCGCAGACGAAGACCGGCGAGCCGATGCCCTGGGGCTCCCGCCAAGAGGTCGACTACAGCCACCCCGCGTTCCTCTTCCACGCCGAGCGCGTCATCCGCGCCATCGTCGAGCGCTACGCCGACCACCCCGCCGTGATCGGCTTCCAGGTCGACAACGAGCCCGGCATGCTGCTCTTCCACAACCCGTCCACCTTCCGCCGCTTCGTGCGGCAGCTGAAGGCGAAGTACGGCACGGTCGACGAGCTCAACAAGGCCTGGGGCCTCGTCTACTGGTCGCACCGGATCGCCGACTGGTCGGAGCTCTGGACGCCCGACGGCAACGCGCAGCCCCAGTACGACCTCGCCTGGCGGCAGTTCCAGGCGCAGGTGACCACGGAGTTCATCTCCTGGCAGGCCGACATCGTCCGCGAGTACTCCCGCCCGGAGCAGTTCGTCACCACCTGCATCGCCTACCCGCGCCCGGCGATCGACGACGAGAAGCTCGTCGCGGCCCTCGACATCACCGCCGGCAACCCGTACTACGGCGTGCAGGACCACCTCTCGCTCGACCACGTCAAGCCGGTGCCGACGTCGTGGACCTCAACGGGCGTCGCCGGCCTGTACCGTCAGGCCGATCGCCTCTTCTCATCGAACCAGCGGCGCTTCCTCGTCACCGAGACGAACGCCTGGTCGATCGGCGGCGCCTCGCAGAACTACCCGCCCTACCCCGGGCAGCTCAAGCAGTCGGCCTTCGCACTGATCGCCCGCGGCGCCACCCAGATCGAGTACTGGCACTGGCACACCCTCCACTTCGGCACCGAGACGTACTGGGGCGGCGTCCTGCCGCACAGCCAGAGGCCCGGCCGCGTGTACCGCGAGGTCGCCGAGATCGGGGCCGCGCTGAAGCAGATCGGCACCCGCCTCGACGGGTACGAGCCCGACGCCGACGTGGCGATCCTGTGGTCCACGGCGACGCGATTCGCCTTCGACTTCACGCCGCCCCTCAACGTCGACGGCACGACCGGGCGTCGCGACAGCTACCAGCACATCGTCGACGCCTTCCACGCCGGCGTCATCGGGGCGGGTGCTCAGGCGCGCATCCTGCACGTCGCCCAGGCGGTCGCGATCGGCGCCGCCGAGCTGGTGAGGCGCTTCCCCGTGCTCGTCGCACCGGCCGTGTACATCGCCGACGACGACGAGCTGCAGCTGCTGGCCGACTACGCCCAGGCCGGCGGCCACCTCATCGTCGGGCCGCGCACCGGCTACGCCGACGAGGAGGCCCGTGCCCGCCTGGCGGTCGCCCCCGACAAGCTGCACGACGCGGCCGGCGTCTGGTACGAGGAGTTCACGAACCTCGACGACGAGCTCGCCGTCACCGGCAGCGAGGCCCTCCCGCTCAGCCCCGAGGCTCGAGCGACCGACTGGGCCGACGGACTCGTCGTCGAGGGCGCCGACGTGCTCGCCACCTACGAGCACTCCTCGTTCGGCCGCTTCCCGGCCGTGACGACGAGGGGCGCAGGAACGGGCCGCATCACCTACGTCGGCACCGTCCCGAACGGCGCGCTCTCCGCCGACGTGGTGCGGTACGCCGTTCCGCAGCCCATCGCGGCGGGGTGGACGCGCGGCGACACGGTCACCGTCGCCTCCGGCACCCTCCCCGACGGCGCGCGCGTCTGGTTCGTCCACAACTGGTCGGCCTCAGGCGCGACCGTGACGGTCCCCCACGACGTCTCCGACCTCACCGAAGCAGACCCTGCCCGGCACCTCGCCGGCACCGAGATCTCCCTGGAACCGTGGTCTTCCCTGGCCCTGGTCGACGGGTGAGTTCGTCCATCGCAGCCGATCGACGAACCCGAGAATGAAGGAAGAACCAATGAGGAAGAACGCACCGAGAACAGCAGTGGCGCTGGGCACCGGCCTCCTTGCTGTGACCCTTGTCCTGTCGGGCTGCACCGCTTCCAGCGGCGGCGGCGGAGGCAGCGCGACCAAGACGGTCTCGCAGGCCGACATCGACAAGGCGATGAGCACGCCGACCACCCTGAACTTCTGGACCTGGGTTCCCGACATCAAGAACGAGGTCGCCCTCTTCGAGAAGAAGTACCCGGACATCAAGGTCAACGTCGAGAACGTCGGCCAGGGTGCTCCGCACTACCAGAAGATCCGCACGGCGGTGAAGGCCGGCAAGGGGGCTCCTGACGTCGTCCAGATGGAGTACCAGTACATCTCGTCCTTCAACGTGACCGGCAACCTGCTCGACCTCGCACCGTACGGCGCCTCCAAGCTGTCCGACGAGTACACGCCGTGGGTGTGGAACCAGGTCAAGCGCGGCGACGCCGTCTACGGCATCCCGCAGGACGCCGGCCCCATGGGCAACCTCTACCGCAAGGACATCCTCGCCAAGGCGGGCGTCACCAAGGCGCCCGAGACCTGGGACGAGTACGCCGCCGACGCCAAGCTCGTGAAGGAGAAGACGGGCTCGTACATGTCCGACCTCGCCTCGAGCCAGGCGGGCCAGATGCTGGGTCTGCTCTGGCAGGCCGGCGTCAAGCCGTTCGGCTACGACGGCGACAAGGGCGTCACGGTCGACGTGAACGGCGCGAAGGCCAAGGAGGTCGCCGCGTACTGGCAGAAGCTGATCCAGGCGGGCTACGTCTCGACCGACCCCGACTTCACCGACAGCTGGTACCAGGGCCTGGCGAGCGGCAAGTACGCCGGCTGGCTGACCGCCGCGTGGGGTCCCGTCTTCCTGCAGGGCACCGCGGCCAAGACGTCGGGCAAGTGGGAGGCGGCTCCGCTCCCTCAGTACGAGGCGGGTCAGAGCGTCTCGGGCAACTGGGGCGGGTCGTCCGACGCCGTGCTCAAGACGTCGAAGAACCCCATCGCCGCCTACGAGCTCGCGAAGTTCATCAACAACGACGCCGAGTCGACGCTCGATTTCGCGAACAAGCAGTTCCTGTTCCCGACCTCGACGAAGACCCTCGAGAGCACCGAGTTCACCGACCAGAAGGCGCCGTTCTACGGCGGTCAGCAGGTGAACAAGCTGTTCGCCGGGATCTCCGGAACCGTCGACACGAAGTTCGAGTGGCTGCCCTACATGGACTACGCCTACTCGAGCTACAACGAGACGATGGGCAAGGCGCTGGCGGCCAAGGGCGACCTCTCGGCCGGGCTCGACGCCTGGCAGAAGTCCCTCGTCGACTACGGCACCCAGCAGGGCTTCAGCGTCAACAAATAGCAGTGCCGGCGGGGCGGCCTCCGGGCCGCCCCGCCTCTCCCCCTCTGGACGTGAACGAAGGAGTTCCACATGACCCAGTCCGTCGTCGCCCCTCGCGGGGCGCGCCCGGGCACGAGGAAGCGAGCCAACGCGAACCAGCGTCGCCAGCACCGGGCGGCGTACCTGTTCGTCGCGCCGTTCCTGCTCGTGTTCGTGCTCATGCTGCTCGTGCCGCTGTTCTACTCGGGCTACCTCAGCCTGTTCGCGACCCGCCTCGTCGGCGGCTCGCAGTTCGCCTGGTTCGCCAACTACATCCGCGCGTTCACCGACGCGGACTTCCTGGCCGGCGTCGGGCGCATGGGGCTCTTCCTGATAATCCAGGTGCCGATCATGCTCGTGCTCGCGCTGTTCCTGGCGTTGGCCATCGACTCCGGCCGGGCCCGCGGCGCCGGGGCGATCCGCCTGCTGGTCTTCCTGCCGTACGCGGTCCCGGGCGTCGTCGCGACGCTGATGTGGGGCTATCTCTACGGCCAGGACTTCGGCCCGATCGCGCAGGTCTTCCGGGCCCTCGGCTTCGGCGCCCCCAACCTGCTGAGCGCCTCGTCGATCCTCGGCTCGATCATGAACATCGTGACGTGGGAGTTCGTCGGCTACAACATGATCATCATGTACGCGGCCCTGCGGTCGATCCCGTCGGAGCTGTTCGAAGCCGCCGAGATCGACGGCGCCGGGCAGTTCCGGATCGCCTGGAGCATCAAGATCCCCGCGATCCGCCCGGCCATCATGCTCACGGTGATCTTCTCGATCATCGGCACGTTCCAGCTCTTCAACGAGCCGAGCCTGCTGAAGGGCCTCGCGCCCAACGTGATCGATAACGCCTTCACCCCCAACTACTACGCGTACAACCTCGCGTTCATCAACCAGGACGTCAACTACGCCGCCGCCATCGCGTTCCTCCTCGGAATCGTCATCGCGATCGTGTCGTACGTCGTCCAGCTGTCGACGCAGCGAAGGGAAGCGAAAGCCTCATGACGACCGCAGCCACCGGAAAGCCCGTCGCCGGGGCGGAGCCCGCCCCGGTCCGAGCCCGCGACCTCGCGCCGCGACGCACCACCAGGGCCTACAGCAGCGAGAAGCGGCGCTCGACGCTCCTCACCGTGCTGCTCTGGCTCTGCGCGCTGTACTTCGTGCTGCCGATCGCGTGGCTCGTGATCGCCTCCACGAAAGACAACTCCGACCTGTTCTCGACGTTCGGCTACGCGTTCGGCCACTTCAACCTGTTCCAGAACATCCACGACGTGTTCACGGTCTCGGGCGGCATCTACCTGCAGTGGGCGCTGAACACGGTCATCTACGCCGCGGTCTCGGCGCTCGGCGCCTCGTTCCTGGCGACGATGGCGGGCTACGCCTTCGCGAAGTACCGCTTCCCCGGAGCCAACCTGATGTTCAGCGTCGTGCTCGGCGCCATCATGATCCCTTTGACCGCGCTAGCGTTGCCGACGTACCTGATCTTCAGCCAGTTCGGCATCACGAACACCCCCTGGTCGGTCATCGTGCCGTCGCTCGTCAGCCCGTTCGGCGTCTTCCTGATGCGGGTGTACGCGGCCGACGCGATCCCCGACTCGATGATCGAGGCCGCCCGCGTCGACGGCGCCGGCGAGTGGCGGATCTTCTGGCAGGTGGGCCTGCGCCTGCTCGGCCCCGGCATCGTCACGGTGTTCCTGTTCGCGCTGGTCGCGACCTGGAACAACTACTTCCTGCCCCTGATCATGCTGAACTCGTCGAACCTGTACCCGCTCACCGTGGGCCTCGCCCAGCAGCAGGCGACGAGCGCGGGCGGCGGCGGCTCGCAGGCGATGTTCTCGACGGTCATCACCGGCTCGATGGTCTCGATCATCCCGCTGATCATCGCCTTCCTCTTCCTGCAGCGGTACTGGCAGACCGGTCTCGCCTCGGGCAGCGTGAAGGAGTGAGCGGCGTCCTGGGGGCCGCGTTCGCCTACGGCGGCGACTACAACCCCGAGCAGTGGCCCGAAGACGTCTGGCGCGACGACGTCACTCTCATGAACCGGGCCGGCGTCAACCTCGCCAGCGTCGGCATCTTCTCGTGGGCCCGCCTCGAGCCCCGCGACGGCGAGTTCGACTTCGCCTGGCTCGACGAGGTGCTCGGTCTGCTCCATGCGGGCGGCGTCCGCGTCGACCTGGCCACCGCGACCGCCTCGCCGCCGCCCTGGCTGGCGCTGAAGCACCCCGAGATGCTCCCCGTGACCGAAGAGGGCGTCACCCTCTCGTCGGGCAGCCGCCAGGCGTACTGCCCGTCGTCGCCGGTCTACCGCCGCTACGCGGCCCGCCTGGTGACCGCGATCGTCGAGCGCTACGCCGACCACCCGGCGCTCGAGCTGTGGCATGTGGGCAACGAGTACGGCTGCCACGTCAGCCACTGCTACTGCGATGCGTCGGCCGTGGCGTTCCGCGCCTGGCTCGCCACCCGCTACGGCACGGTCGAGGCGCTCAACGACGCCTGGGGTACGGCGTTCTGGTCGCAGCGATACGACTCGTTCGACGAGATCCTGCCGCCCCGCGCAGCTCCGTCGTTCAAGAACCCGACGCAGCTGCTCGACTTCGACCGCTTCTCGGCCGACGAGCTGCTCGAGTGCTACCGCGTCGAGGTCGCGGTCATCCGCGCGAGCTCCTCGGTGCCGATCACGACCAACTTCATGGGCTTCTTCAAGGGCGCCGACTATTGGGCCTGGGCCCGCGAGGTCGACGTGGTGTCAGACGACTCCTACCCCGACCCCGGAGACCCGCTGTCACCGGTCTACGGCGCGATGCAGCGCGACCTGATCCGCTCGCTGGGCGGCGGCAAGCCGTGGCTCCTGATGGAGCAGTCCCCTTCCGCCGTCAACTGGCGCGAGCGCAACGCCGCCAAGCGTCCCGGCCAGATGCGCGCCTGGTCGTACCAGTGCATCGGTCGCGGCGCCGACGGGATCCTCTTCTTCCAGTGGCGCCAGGCCAAGGCCGGGGCCGAGAAGTTCCACGCCGGCATGGTCCCCCACGCCGGCACCGACACCCGTGTGTTCCGAGAGGTGCAGGAACTCGGCGCCGAGCTCGCCGACCTCTCCGCCACGGGCCTGCTCGGCTCGCGCGTCGAGGCCCGCGTCGCCGTCGTCTTCGACTGGACTTCCTGGTGGGCGATCGAGCAGGAGGCCTCCCCCACGCGGCTCTCGTACGTCGAGGGCGTCTTCGCCTGGTACCGGGCGCTCACGGCCGTCGGCGTCACGATCGACTTCGTGTCGCCCGACAGCGACCTGGCGCCCTACGCCGTGGTCGTGGCTCCGTCGCTCTTCGTCGCGACCGATGCGCAGCTCGCCGCCCTCGACGCCTACACCGCGAACGGCGTCACCCTCGTGGCGTCGTTCCAGACCGGCATCGTGGACGAGAACCTGCACATCCGGCTGGGCGGGTACCTCGGGGCGCTGCGGCAGACCCTCGGGGTGTGGGTCGAGGAGTTCGCGCCGCCGACGGCGCCGGATCTCGCGGCTACGGGGGGCGGAGTTCCTGCGCCGCTGGCCTTGCGAGGGGATGCCGTCGGAGGAGCCGGCGCCGCGAAGCTGTGGGGCGAGTCCGTGCGCGTCGAGGGGGCCACGGTGTCGGCCTCGTTCGACGGCGGGGTGCTCGACGGGCAGCCGGCGATCACGCGGAACGGGCGCGGTGCCGGGACCGGCTGGTACGTCGCCACGCTGCCCGACGACGCCACACTCGCCCGCTTCGCAGCCGGTGTGATCGCCGAGGCCGGTGTCGCGACGCTCCCGCGGGTCGCCGGCGTCGAGTTCGTGCAGCGCGGGTCGGCGACGATCGCGATCAACCACGGCTCGGCCGACGCCGCGCTCGACCTGCTCGGCACGGACGCGCTCACCGGCGCACCCGGCGCCGGCCTGGTGCTGGCGCCGCAGGGCGTGGCCGTGCTGGTGCGGGAGGTTGCCGCCGTCGCGCCCTGACGGGTGTCGGCGCCACGATCGGCACTCGGCACCGTCGGGCCCGGCGTCCCGCCCACGATCGGGACTCCGCACCGTCGGGCCCCGTTTCTGGCCCACGATCGGGACTAGGCACCATGCGATCGCATGGTGCGCAGTCCCGATCGTGGTGCGTCGGGGGGCGCACCGTCGGTCCGCCACAATGAGGCATGGCGATACTGAGCGGTGTGCGCATGTGGCCGAGCACGGGCTGGCCCGACCGGCCGTGGTCGGAGTCGCCCGAGCTCGACGCCTTCCTGCGCGGCGGCCGACGGATCTTCGAGCTCTTCGGCGACGCCCTCGCCGTCGAGCGTCGCACCTACCCCGAGTCGTTCTTCGTGCTCCGGGATCGCGACCCGTCGGAGTCGGCTGACGTCGAGTTCGAGCTCGAGGCAGTGCTGCAGGGCGCCCACGTCGCGGGAGTGCACCTGCCGCCCGGCTTCCATCGCCTGGCGCAGGAACTCCGCGACCTGCTCACCGTCGAACTCGTGTCGGCCGCTCTCGGCGCCGTCGCGCGCACGGGCGCCTTCGACGAGGCGGCTGTCGAGCGCGCCACGGCGTCAGTCCGTGCCGGCGACGGGCGCTACGTGCGGCACGGACGCTAGTGGTCAAGCCCCGACCGGCGACGCCGGATGCGACTTGGGGGCGAGCTCCACAGCGACGGGTTCTTGCGGCACTGGTTCGAGTTCGAGAACAAGCCGGGAGTCGAGGGTCCGGCGCGGTCGGGCGAATTCGTCGGCGGGCGCCGACGGGCCGACGCCTGCCGTCGGCGTGCGCGAGATCGTCGTGCTCTCCCTGCGGCCGCGTGTCGGTTACGGCGGCGGAGGACCGACCAATGCCGTGCCTCAGGAGTACCTCGACGAGACGCACCGTCTCTCCGGCATCGTCGCCGGCCCCGAATGGGCCGAGTGGTGGGCCGGTCTCGGCCTCGACGTGATCACGAGCATCCATCGTTACAACGCGCAGAAGTGCGCGGTGCGGGTGCGGGTGACGGGACGGACGGCGACGATCGGCCTCGATCGGCCTGCCTCGACGATCCCGGCGGGTGCCGCAGCGGCGGCCATGGCGCGCGACGACCTCGAGGCGGTGCTGGCGAAGGTGCAGAGCCGATTCGAGGCGGGGGGGCATCCGGTGGTGGCTGATCCAGCGCCCGAAGGCCGGGAAAGCTAGTTCGTAAGGCTCAGGATCGCCAGCCAGGCCGCGACAAGAGCGACCCGGGTAATAGAAGGGTGAACCATGGACAGTTCTGGTGGGCGATACCGGACTCGAACCGATGACCTCTTCCGTGTGAAGGAAGCGCGCTACCAACTGCGCCAATCGCCCGTGGGACTCGTCGATACTACTGGAAATGGAGACTGAACTCCTACTCGGCACACCCGTATAGACACGAACAAGTCTCAGTTTGTAATTCGTGCGAACCATCGGATAGAGTTCCTGAGGTCGCAGAGATGCGGCGAAAACAACCAGGGGAAGTCAACCTCCCCAATGCGGATGTGGCGCAGTGGTAGCGCATCACCTTGCCAAGGTGAGGGTCGCGAGTTCGAATCTCGTCATCCGCTCGAGTGAAAGCTCACCAGATGGGTGATCCACCTGTGTGGTGGGTTTCCCCTCTTGGAGCTCAACTCACGTCGTTCGAGACGAATGGTGGGGTGGCCGAGAGGCGAGGCACCGGCCTGCAAAGCCGGGCACGCGGGTTCAAATCCCGTCCCCACCTCCACACTCTGCTCGATGAGACACCCTACAAGTAAAGAACCCATGAGCGATTGGCGCAGCGGTAGCGCGCTTCCCTGACACGGAAGAGGTCACTGGTTCGATCCCAGTATCGCTCACTTAGAGAGGCCCGGCCTGACTCCACGAGTCACGTCGGGCCTCTTCCCGTTGCGGCCGCCGCGGTCCGCGTCCTTTGGGCGAGCCTCGGCGCCGGCGGGACGATCGCTGGTGGTGTCGTGGCAGCCCCTGACGCCTCTTCCTGGGAATACCGTGCAAGTCGTTGAATGTGCCACCCTCGCCGAGAAGCCAGGGCGTCTAATCGAAGTCCGATCGGGTATCGGATCAGGCGGACGATTCGGGTCGTTCGTTCCCGGGTGAGGGAGCCACGGGACTTGGCTCCCTCACCTCTCCCGGGGCGTCTGGCGAAGTCGAGCCGGATCGCGATTCACTGGACGGTCGGTACTAGCGGGTGTTGCCTTGCGCCTGTCATTCTTCGTCTACCTTCGCCTGGCGGAGTCAGCCCCCGCCCACCTGATCCGGGTCGGGGGCGTTTCCGTGCGCGCAGGAAATCGCTTATGTCCAGCCCCCGAATGGGGTGGGGCCCGGCAGGGTCGCTCGATGTAGCTTTCTTCTCACCGGCATCCCCTGCCGGTCTCCCTCACCAGGAGAGACGGCTCCACTCGCTGTGATGAATCAGGGTTCTCGGCGACGCTCCACCCCTTATGCGCCACCGAACGCCTCCAGCGCCGGAGTCGTGGGAGGGCCACCGGATTCGGGTTCCGGTGGCCCTCTCCTCAGGTCGGCCTCACTTGCTCCCGGCCTGGTGTTCTGCCCAGATCCCATCAGGCCGGGCTTCACTCGCTGGAGCCCGCCGCTCTCCCACGGACGATTTTGCCGAGGTGTCAGTGCGGCAATAAGCTCCGCGCATGAAGCCGCACTCCGTCCTCAAGTGGGATGTCAGGGGTACCTCGTTCGAACTCGTCGAGACCCAGTCGCATCTCATCGTCGGCTGCGTCATCGGCGACGAGCAGAAGGAGCTCGCCCGACTCGAGCGCGGCGAGATCCGGGCGGTCATCGAGCTGCACGCGGCTCGCGGGTGCGAGTTGCGGGTCATCACGGGCGACGAGGACGAACCCCTCTCGATCTACTGCCCTCACTCGGTCTGCACCGTTCTTCTCGTCAAGCTGCGGAAGTTCCAGGGCGGCAACCTCGAGGTCATCGCGACGGACTCGTCATTCGATCCCGCCGTCGCGGAGGCGCCGCCGAGCCGGGTGTGACGGCATCCGCGCAGGAACGCGGGAGGCGACTCGCGCCCCCCGCGTCTCCCCGACCCTGATCCCATCGAGGAGATCTCATCATCCCACGGCCGAACGTATCTGTTCGGGGATGGACAGAGCCGCGTTCGCGTGGAAGGTTGTGGACACGGCCTGAGCGGCCCCTGACGATCTCGTGTCAACCCACGGCACGAAGCCGTGAACGCGCCTACCGTCTCTCAAGGCGATTCCCTAGTCGCTGTGACGTCTCTTCACGCAGGTCTCCTGCAGGAGGGGCGGCGGGCGCTGCCGTGGCCGGATTCCGCGGCAGCGCCCCACGCTGGGAGTCTCATGTCAGTCGGTCGTCTCCACGGGCTGTGGAAGAGACTGTGGTCATGAGTGAAGACGACGCGAAAAGCACAGACGAGATGAGCTTCGAAGAGAAGCGGCACGATCAGCTGACCCGGGCGGCCAAGTCGGACGAGTCGGACGCCGCCCCGCGGATCGTCACCAGCGAGTCTCCCGACGGCACGACGCGCATCGACGTGGCCGACACGGCGAAGGTCACCCCGGGCAAGGTCACGCGCGACGACTGACCGCAGCAAACCCGAATCGCCTCGGCCCCGAATGGGATCGGGTGCCCAGATCGCCCCGAGTGCCGCCGGACCCTGATCCGGCGGCACTTGTTCGCTCGGCAGGGAGGCCTGCTGAAGCGACTGCTTGTCGGCTCGACCGATCTGATTGCTCATTCTGTTCAACGTGAGTATTGTTCAGCGCACCGGCCCGGCCCTGTCGGTGTAGCTCCGCCCTAGGCGGAGGCGTCTCGCAGTGGGTTGCAGGATCAGGACGGCGAGGCGGGCGCGGAGGCGTTCCCCCAACGCCTCCGCGCGGCTGCACCGCCGGGGCCGTGCCGTTGCCTGCGGCCCAGCGCAGGCCGCCCTCTCTCCTGCCTGACGGCATCTTCCCCGTCACAAAGCGTCACAACCGGTCACATGACGACGCGCTCCCCCGCGCCCGCGCGATGTTCCCTACTGTCGCCGCATGATCCGAATCGACCAGCTCACCAAGGCGTACGAGCACGCCGGCTCCCGCACGGTGGTCCTCGACTCGCTCGACTTCGAGGTGGGCCGCGGTGAGATCGCGGCCGTCGTGGGGCGCTCCGGCGCCGGCAAATCGACGCTCGCCCAGTGCGTCACGCTCCTCGAGCTCCCGACGAGCGGCTCCGTCATCGTCGACGGCGTCGACCTGACCGCGTCGAGCGAGCGCGACCTCCGCACCGCGCGCAGAGCGATCGGAACGATCTTCCAGTCGGACGGCCTGTTCTCGCGCCGCACCGCCGCCGAGAACGTGGCGCTCCCCCTCGAGTTCCTGGGCGTCACCCCGGCCGAGTCGCGGGCGCGCGTCGCCGAGCTTCTCGAGCGCGTGGGGCTGGGCGACAAGGCCCGCCACTACCCGCACCAGCTCTCGGGCGGCCAGCGCCAGCGCGTCGGCGTCGCGCGCGCCCTGGCTCTGCGGCCGCGGGTGCTTCTCTCGGACGAGGCGACCTCGGGCCTCGACCCCGAGTCGACCCAATCCATCCTGGGCCTGCTGCGCGAGCTGCGCGACGACCTCGACCTCTCGATCCTCCTGATCACGCACGAGATGGAGGCCGTCCGCGAGATCGCCGACACCGTGGCGCGCCTCGAGGCCGGTCGCTTCACCGAGCGCGGCCGAGTCGTCGACCTGCTGCAAGACCAGTCGTCGCAGCTGGGCGCCGACCTGCAGCCCCAGCGGGCATCCGCGGCGGCGGCAGACGGCCAGGTGGCACTCCTCGCGACCTACGGCTCCCCCGACGTCCCGGCCGACTGGCTGGCGCGCGTCTCGGCCGAGCTGGGCGAGCCCGTCGGCCTCCTGGGCGCGGCGGTCGAGGTCGTCGACGGAACGACCGTCGGCACCGTCACCGTCGGGGTCCCGGCCTCGCACGCGGACGCCGCTCGCGACGCGCTCGCTCGCCTGGGCATCCAGACGCGACGCGACGCCGACCCGCTCCCCCTCCTGAACGACGACGAGATCGAGACCGCCGCATGAGCGCCGCAGCCGTCAACCCCAACATCGTCCCGCTCGACCAGATCCCCGGCCTCCTGCTGCCCGCCCTCGGCGACACGGCGCTCATGGTCGGCATCACGATGGTGATCGTCGTGCTCTTCGGCGTCCCGATCGGCGCCCTGGTGCACAACACCGGCCGAGGCGGCCTGTACGAGAACCGCGCGCTGCACTTGGCGAGCGGCTGGATCGTGAGCCTCGGCCGCAGCCTCCCCTTTCTGATCCTGATGGCTGCGATCATCCCGTTCACCCGCCTGATCACCGGCACGAACATCGGCATCCCCGCCGCGGTCGTCCCGATGTCGATCGCGGGCATCGCCTTCTTCTCGCGCATCGTCGAGAACGCCCTCCGCTCGGTCCCGGCCGAGTACACGACCATCGCGCGGGCAGCGGGGGCGTCGCGTCTCCAGGTGATCCGCACCGCCCAGCTCGCCGAGGCGATCCCCTCGCTCGTCGGCGGCCTGACCATCAACACCATCGCCATGATCGAGTACTCCGCCATCGCGGGCACGATCGGCGCCGGCGGAATCGGCTACGTCGCGGTCACCTACGGCTACCAGCGCTTCGACACGCGGGTCATGCTCGCGACCATCGTGCTGCTCGTCGTGCTCGTGGCCCTGGTGCAGCTGACCGGCGACAGGATCGCCCGCCGCCTGACCCCGCGACTTCGTTTTCTCCAGGGCGCAGGAACTCGGAGCACCAGCCCCGCACAGACCCCGTCGCCGGTCTCGCTGCCGGCCGCCCCGAGTTCCTGAGCCTTCCCTTTTCGACCCACCACACCTGAAAGCAGCACAGCCATGTCTACCGAGCCCACCAGCACCCCCGACTCGCACGGCTTCACCCTGAGGAAGCGCCGCCGCTGGCCCTTCGTCGTCGGAGGCGCTGTCGCCGTCGTGGCGATCGCCGCCGGGGTCACCGTGCCCCGCCTGATCCCGCAGGCCAGCGCCAACGACACCAAGGGCGCCACGCTGTACGTCGTGACGGCCGAGGGCAACGCCGCCGAGGAGGCGCTGGTCGACTACGTCGCGAAGGACGTCGCGCCCGACTACGGCATCACCGTCAAGTTCAAGGGCCTGTCGGACTCGACGACGCTGAACCGCGCTGTCAGCGACGGCGAGGTCGCCGGCACCGTGTACCAGCACAAGCGCTGGCTCAAGCAGGTGCTCGCAGCCAACCCGGACTTCAAGGAGACCGCGGCGACGCCCGTCTTCCGCTGGAGCTTCGGGCTGTGGAGCGCCAAGTACAAGACCGCGTCGGCGATCCCCGACGGGGCGACCATCTCGCTGTACTCCGACCCGGCCAACGAGGCTCAGGGTCTGTGGATCCTGGAGCGGGCCGGTCTCATCACGCTCAAGGCCGGGATCGACAAGAGCACCGCGACGCAGGACGACATCGCGAGCAACCCGAAGCACCTCAAGTTCACGCTGCTCGACTTCGCCGCGCAGTCGCGGTCGCTGAACGACCTCGATGCCGCCGTCGGCTACACCGAGTACTACCTCGCCGCGGGCATCCCCATCTCGGAGCAGATCTACGCGCCGGCCGCGCCCGACGCGTTCGCCGGGCAGCTGACCGTCGGCACGGACTACCTGAAGAGCGACAACGTCAAGAAGCTCATCAAGGCGTTCCAGGACCCGCGCGTGCAGAGCTTCCTCGAGTCGAACGCCGACGTGAAGAACATCCTGCTGCCGGTCGACGCGAAGTAGACGGCACCGGCCGGATGACCCAGCGTGACGCCCCGTTACGACCCCGAGAGCGTTTCTCGACCCCACGCCGGAGGATGAACCCATGACCCGACAGATCCGCTTCAACGCGTTCGACATGAACTGCGTCGCCCACCAGTCGTCCGGACTGTGGCGGCACCCGAAGGACCGCTCGCGGCACTACAACGACCTCGAGTACTGGACCGACCTCGCGAAGCTGCTCGAATCGGGCACGTTCGACGGCCTGTTCATCGCCGACGTGCTCGGCACCTACGACGTCTACGGCGGCAACAACGTCGCCGCGATCCGCAACGGCGCTCAGGTGCCCGTCAACGACCCGCTGCTGCTCGTGTCGGCGATGGCGGCCGTCACGAAGAACCTCGGCTTCGGCGTGACCGCCGGCACGGCCTACGAGCACCCGTACCCGTTCGCGCGCCGCATGTCGTCGCTCGACCACCTGACCAAGGGGCGTGTCGGCTGGAACGTCGTCACGGGCTACCTGCCGAGCGCCGCCCGCAACATGGGTCACGACGACCAGCTCGAGCACGACGCCCGCTACGACGTCGCCGCCGAGTACCTCGACGTGCTCTACAAGCTGTGGGAGGGGTCGTGGGAGGACGACGCCGTCGTCGAGGACCGAGAGGGCGGCGTCTTCACGGATCCTGCGAAGATCCACGAGATCGGCCACCGCGGCGAGAACTACACCGTGCCGGGCATCCACCTGTCGGAGCCGTCGATCCAGCGCTCCCCTGTGATCTACCAGGCCGGCGCGTCGCCCCGCGGCGTCGCGTTCGCCGCCGACAACGCCGAGGCGATCTTCGTGTCGGCGCCGACGGCAGCCGTGCTCAAGGCGACCGTGTCGCGTATTCGCGACGCCCTCGAGGCGGCCGGCCGCGACCGGTACTCGGCGAAGATCTACACCCTGCTGACGATCATCACCGACGAGACGACCGCCGGCGCCCAGGCCAAGCACGACGAGTACCTCCGCTACGCCAGCGAGGAGGGCGCACTCGTCTTCATGTCGGGATGGACCGGCATCGACCTGTCGCAGTACGACCTCGACCAGCCGATCGGCGACGTGCAGGGCAACGCCATCCAGTCGGTCATCGAGAACTTCAAGGAGTCGGCGAAGCTCGACGGCCGCGAGTGGACCGTGCGCGACATCGCCCGCTTCGGGGCGATCGGCGGGCTCGGGCCGATCTTCGTCGGCTCGGGTTCCGACGTGGCGGATCATCTGCAGGAACTGGTCGCCGAGACCGACGTCGACGGATTCAACCTCGCCTACGCGGTCTCCCCCGGCACCTGGGAGGACGTCATCGAGCACGTGATCCCGGAGCTCCGCAAGCGCGGCGCCTACCCCGACGCCTACGTCGAGGGCTCGCTGCGCGAGAAGCTGTTCGGCCGCGGCGACCGGCTGCCCGAGGAGCACCGCGGCGCGTCGTTCCGCCTCGGCGGCGCGCGCTCGACGTCGACCGGCTCGGTCGCCGACAAGGCCGCTGTCACGGCCTAGTCGCCACGCACCACGCGAAGGGCCCCGCGGCAATCGCCGCGGGGCCCTTCTGCTGCCTACAAGGTCACGCTGGCCGCCTCGTGGCGAGGAATGGTGCAAGTGAGGTATTTGCCCACGAGCTTGACTGATCCCGAGATGGAGGCTTTCAGTTTTCCCTTCCCGTTCACCAGGCGCGACTTCGAGTACGCCAGCCCGGCCATGGGACTCACGTCGGCGAAGGAGCCGCCGGCAGCCGGGCCCCAGTTGATTGCGATGTTGCGGAAGACCATCGTCGAACCTCCCCCGGCGAAGATGCTCCAGCTCACGCGGCCGCGGCCGCTCCCCAGCCTGTCGACGTAGATGGTCGACGTTCCGCAGTTGCCGCTGACAACCCCTCTCGAGCTGCCGCCGACACCGCAGATCTGGATGTCGTTGGCACGAAAATATGCGCGCCCGCGGTCCGTCAGGGTGCTGCAGTCGGCCACGAGTGGCACCGTGACTTCTGCGTGCGTCGCCTCGCTTGCACGGGCAGAGACGGGCCCGGCGACAATCATCGACGTGGCCGCGGCGCCAGTCAGCAGCGACCCCGTGAGTCTTCGCCTGATTCGAGTCGTCATTGACAGTCCTTCCATTCGATGGGTTGACGTGTCAAATCTACATTTCAGATTCTATTGACCGCAAGTCGCACGCGATCGACCCAAGCGGTGACGATTCGAGCGGGGTGGGGTGTCTCGACGATGACGCTGGTTGTAGAGATGACGCCCCCCCGATCGACGACGACGACCGCCGCTCCGTCGGTAGTCCGGCACCAGGCACGGATGCCGGGAGGTGCCTGCAGCGTCTCCATGCGCTGGGGAACACTCCCCCGGAGAACGGGCCCATCTCGCTCGAGATGCACCGATCGCGTCAGATCGAAGACCGACAAGAGGGTTTCCAGGTCATCGCTCGCTGTCGACGCGACGATCATGGCGGGCTCAGGAGACCCGCTGCTGACTGGGTCCGGATACGCCACGTCGACGTACGTCGTTCCGTCGCCGGACAGCCGTGTATCGACGAGACCCCCGCCCTCATCGTCGCGGACGGCGAAGGCTCGAAGGCGAGGTCGGCGGATGAGCTCGGCCGCCGATTGTTCGATCTCGTAGAACCACTGGTCGTGGCTAATATTTTCACTGAACATAGTGAATACGCTAGCGCGCAAAGGCAGAAACGGAAGGGCCCCGCGGCAATCGCCGCGGGGCCCTTCTGCTGATCCGGAGCGGGTGCGGGTCAGACCTTCTCGTCGATGAGGACGTAGCCCTCTTCGCCGTGGACGGCGGTGTCGATGCCGGCCACCTCGTCTTCGTTGGTGACGCGGAAGCCCATCGTCTTCTCGATGATGAGGCCGATCACGTAGGCGAGGACGAACGAGTAGACCATGACGACGACGGCCGCGAGAGCCTGCACGCCGAGCTGGTGGAAGCCGCCGCCGAAGAAGAGGCCCACGTTGTCCTTGGCGAAGAAGCCGATGTACAGGGTTCCGACGAGACCGCCGACGAGGTGGACGCCCACGACGTCGAGCGAGTCGTCGAAGCCGAGCTTGAACTTGAGGTCGATGGCGATGGCGCAGACGGCGCCGGTGATGATGCCGAGCACGATCGCCCAGAACGGGGTCAGGGCGGCGCAGGCCGGCGTGATCGCGACGAGGCCGGCGACGGCACCCGAGGCGGCTCCGACCGAGGTGGCCTTGCCGTCCTTGATCTTCTCGATGATGAGCCAGCCGAGCACTGCCGCTGCAGGAGCCGCGAGCGTGTTGACGAAGGCGAGCGACGCGGTGCCGTCAGCGGCGAGCTCCGAGCCGGCGTTGAAGCCGAACCAGCCGAACCAGAGGAGGCCGGCGCCCAGCATCACGAAGGGAGGGTTGTGCGGCTTGTAGGCGCCCTTGGCGAAGCCGACGCGGCGGCCGAGGACGAGGGCCAGCGCGAGACCGGCCGAGCCGGCGTTGATGTGGACCGCGGTGCCACCGGCGAAGTCGATGAGGCCGAGGCTGGCGAGCCAGCCGCCGTCCACGACCGAGCCGTCTTTGCCGAGAGCGAAGTTGAAGACCCACGAGGCGACCGGGAAGTAGACCACCGTGGCCCAGACGCCGGCGAAGACCATCCACGCACCGAACTTGGCGCGGTCGGCGATCGCGCCCGAGATGAGGGCGACCGTGATGATCGCGAAGGTGGCCTGGAAGGCGGCGAAGGCGAGCTGCGGGTACGCGCCCTCCTGCCCGATCAGCGAGTTGAGGCCGAACATCGCCGGGTCGAAGCCGAGGAAGCCGTCGATTCCGATGAACGTGTCGGTTCCGGCGGAGCCGGTCGGGCCGTTCGAGAAGGCGATGGAGTAGCCGTACAGGACCCAGAGGACGGCGATGAGGCCGATCGCACCGAAGCTGAGCATCATCATGCTGATGACGCTCTTGGCCTTGACGAGTCCACCGTAGAAGAAGGCCAGGCCGGGGGTCATGAGCAGGACCATGGCGGCCGTGACTAGGATGAAGGCGGTATTGCCTTGGTCGAGCATGTGGTGTCACCTCTCAGTTATGCAGTGCAGGGTTCCCGGACTGCGCGACGCTGGGAGTGCAGGGGCGACGCCAGTGCTGACTCGGGATGCAGTCATCCTGGCGGCCACACGTTTCGGTTCGTGCGCGTGCATGTTTCGCCGATGTAACACGATTCGGCCTTTTGTAAACAACACGTTTCGGCAGTCTGGTGATGAGGCCGGAGCGACCCGTGATTTCTACAGCAGAGTGAGCGCCACGAGCCGCGACATCGCCCGGAGGTACTTCTTGCGGTAGCCGCCGGCGAGCATGTCGGCACCGAAGACCTCGTCGAGCGGGATGCCCGAGGCCCGCACGGCGACCTGCGCGTCGTACAGGCGGTCGACGAACGCGACGAACCGCAGGGCCTGCGTCTGGTCGTGCAGCGGCCCCACGTTCCGCAGCACGACGGTGTCGAGGCCGTCGATGAGCTTCACGTACTTGGAGGGGTGCACGGTCGCGAGGTGCTCGATGACGGCGTCGAACTCGTCGGCGGAGACCGGCCCGGTCGCGGCTGCGACAGCTGCAGACAGGTCGTCGGCGACGACCGCATGGGCCTCGACCTCGCGCCTCCGGTAGTCGGTGCCGTCGATGCGCAGGGTGCGGAACCGGCCCGAGAGCGCCTGGATCTCGCGCAGGAAGTCGGACGCCGCGAAGCGGCCCTCCCCCAGTGCGTTCGGCGGGGTGTTCGATGTCGCGGCCATGCGCGAGCCGCCGTCGGCGAGCTCGCCGAGCAGCCGGGTCATGATCATGGTGTCGCCCGGGTCGTCGAGCTCGAACTCGTCGATGCAGATGAGCGCGGCGCCCGACAGCTGCGTGATGGCGCCCTGGTAGCCGACGGCGCCGACGAGGGCGGTGTACTCGATGAAGGTGCCGAAGTACTTCGTTCCGTCGGTGCGGTGCCACAGCGCCGCGAGGAGGTGGGTCTTGCCGACGCCGAAGCCGCCGTCGAGGTAGAGGCCCGGCAGAGGTCGGGCTGCGTTCCTGCGCGTGAACAGTCGACGGGTGGGCGCCGGGGCCGCAGCGAACGACCGGACGGCCTCGACGGCCTCGGCCTGCGAGGGGTAGGCGGGGTCGGGCCGGTAGTTCTCGAGCGACGCCCCGTCGAACTGGCGCGGCGGCACCAGGTGGGCGACGATCTCGGCGGACGTGATGGTCGGGGTGCGCGTGACGAGCGACTCGGTGGTCTGCGTGCTCTCGTCGGCCATGCAGGGGTGCCTCTCGGTGAGTCAGGCGCCGGAGTGCGGGGCGTCCTGTGTGTGTCGCGGTCTTCGGTATGTCAGAGTCGTACGGGCCCGATGCGGCATATCGGCAGCGCGCCTAGCGTTGAGATCCTACGCCGCCAGGCACAGAGAGCACGTGTCGCCGAGAGGCGACGACAGGAGGAGTTTCATGTCAGTCGAAGTCGATCCCGCACCGAAGTTCAGCGAGTACGCGCATCCCGAGCGCCTCGTGTCGACCGAGTGGCTCGCGGAGCACCTCGGCGAACCGGGCCTCGTCGTCGTGGAGTCGGACGAAGACGTCCTGCTCTACGAGACCGGCCACATCCCCGGCAGCGTCAAGCTCGACTGGCACACCGACCTCAACGACCCCGTGCAGCGCGACTACGTCTCGGCCGAGCGCTTCGCCGAGCTGCTCAGCGAGCGGGGCATCGCTCCCGACACGACCATCGTGATCTACGGCGACAAGAACAACTGGTGGGCCGCCTACGCCCTCTGGGTCTTCACCCTGTTCGGCCACGCCGACGTGCGCCTTCTGGACGGCGGCCGCGCGAAGTGGGAGGCCGAGGGCCGCGACTACACGCTCGACCAGCCGGAGGTCGCGGCGGCCGAGTACCCGGTGCCGGTCCGCGACGACTCGGTCGTCCGCGCGTTCAAAGACGATGTGCTCGCCCACTTCGGCAGCCCCCTCATCGACGTCCGCTCGCCCGAGGAGTACGATGGCTCGCGCACGACCGCGCCGGCCTACCCGGAGGAGGGGGCCCTGCGCGCCGGTCACATCCCGAGCGCCCAGAACGTGCCGTGGGGCAAGGCCGCGGCCGACGACGGCACCTTCCGCTCGGTCGCCGAGCTCGACGCCATCTACCGCGACGGCGCCGGCCTGCAGACCGGCGACGACGTCATCGCCTACTGCCGCATCGGCGAGCGGTCGAGTCACACCTGGTTCGTGCTGCACCACCTGCTCGGCTTCGAGAACGTCCGCAACTACGACGGGTCGTGGACCGAGTGGGGCTCCGCCGTGCGCGTGCCGATCGTCACGGGCGCCGAGCCCGGCGAGGCGCCGGCGGCGGTCGGCGTCTCGGCCCGATGAGCGAGGCTGACGCGGTGAGCGACGCGGAACCCGGGGCGGCTCTGCCCGAGGCGCTGGCCGAGATCCAGCGCGACTTCCTCGACCTGGGTGTGAAAGACCGCCTGCAGCTGCTGCTCGAGTTCTCGAACGAGCTGCCCGAGCTCCCGCAGCGCTACGCCGACCATCCCGACCTTCTCGAGCAGGTCGTCGAGTGCCAGTCGCCGGTGTTCATCTTCACCGAGGTGGAGGGGGGCCGCGTGCGCCTGCACGCGACGGCTCCGCGCGAGTCGCCGACCACCCGCGGATTCGCTTCGATCATCGCCCAGGGCCTCGATGGGCTCACGGTCGAGGAGGCCCTCGCGGTGCCCGACGACTATCCGCAGACGATCGGCCTCGTCGAGGCGGTGAGCCCTCTGCGCATCCGCGGCATGACCGCGCTGCTCGGCCGGGCCAAGCGGCAGATCCGCGAGCGGGCCGCGGCCCAGTGATCCTCCGGCTCCTGCACCGGTCGCGCGAGGCCGGCCCCGACGTGCCCACGAGCCTCGAGGTCGGCTGCGACGAGACGCAGGAGATCTTGAAGGAGTGGTACCGCCCGCCGGCCGACACGTGGCTGCGGATCAACCTGATCGCGGCGGTCTCGGGTGACGCGGCCGGCGTCGACGGCACGAGCGACTCGCTCTCCAACCCGGCCGACCGCTCGATCCTGCGGGCGATCCGCGACGTCGCCGACGCGGTCGTCGTCGGCGCGGCCAGCGTCCGCGCCGAGGGCTACCGGGTGCCCCTCACCGCCAAGCTCGTCGTGGTCACGAGCTCAGGAGACCTCAGCGGCCACCGCATCGCCCCCGAGCGCGCCGATCGCGTCGTCGTGATCTGCCCCGCTGCGGCTCTCGATCGCGTGCACGAATCGCTCGGGCGTCCGCTGCGAGAGCTGGCGACCGTGCTGGTGTGCCCGGATGTCGCCGGCCGTCTTGCGCCGGCCGACATCGTCGAGGCGCTCCGGGGCGTCGGGCTCAGGTCGCTCGTCTGCGAGGGCGGCCCGTCGCTGGCCGGGCAGTTCCTGCACGATTCGCTCGTCGACGAGCTCTGCCTCTCGACCTCGCCCATCGTCATCGGCAGCGGCCTGCCGGTGTTCGGGACGGAGCGCTTCGACGCGTCGGCGCTCAGCCTCGATCAGCTGCTGATCGACGACCTCTCGTCGCTGTACGCCCGCTGGAAGGTGCTGCCGAACTCCGCGCCGGGAGAGCCCGCAGCCAGCCTCTGATCCGCTGGTCGAAGCGCTCGGGGTCGACGTTCCACAGCTTGGTGTGCCGGGCGACGGAGTAGCTCTCGATGTCGACGAGGTCGGGTCGGGCTTCGGCCAGCGCCCGGCTCGCGGTCGACGGGACGAAGCCGTCGTCGTCGCTGTGCAGCAGCAGGATCGGCGCGGTCAGCTTCGTCGCGCCGAGCACGAGGTCGAGGGCGTCGAAGTCGATGGGCGTCGACTGGCCGGTGATCGTCGACAGGCGCGCCCCGCCGAGAATCCTGAAGACGGCCCGCTGCACCGACCGCGGCAGGTGCAGGTGGTCGCCCTGGTAGGTGAGCACCGTGCGCCAGTCGACGACCGGCGACTCCAGCACCAGGCCGTCGATCAGGCCGCGGTGCTTCGAGCGGAGCGCGGTCTGCAGCACCAGAGCGCCGCCCATCGACCAGCCCATCAGCACGACGCTCGTCGCCCCGTGCTCGACGGCGTAGTCGACCGCGGCCTCGACATCGGCCCACTCGGTGAGTCCGAGGCCGTACCGGTGGTCGTCGGAATGCGGTGCCTCGCCGTCGTTGCGGTACGAGACGACGAGCGTGGCGTAGCCCTCTTCTCGGAACGCAGGAACTCCGCGCAGCGTCTCCGCCCTCACCACGCCGCGCCCGTGCACGACGACCGCCCACCGGTCGGACATCTCGTCGTGCGTCGGGACGGCGTCGACGGGCGGCACCAGCCAGGCCGGGGCGGGCCCGATCGGCGTGGCGATCTCGACGTCGGTGAAGGGCAGGCCGAGGTCGGCCGGCCGACGGTAGTACCAGCCGAGGAATCCGCCGCGGCGCGCCTTCGACAGGTCTCCCTCGTCGACGGCCTCGATGTGGCGCACCACGATGCGGCCGTCGTCGCTGATGACGTCGCCGAGGCGGGCGTAGCCGCGGCCGTCGTCGAAGTGGAAGCCGTAGCGGCCCGGAAGCCGGGTGTCGGGTGTCGACTCAAGCGAGACCGTCGCCGACCCGCGGTCGACGGCGACGACGCGGAGCCGCTCGTGGTGCGACTTCGCCGGGGTGACGACGAAGCGGGCGACCGCGTAGGCGAGGCCCGCGAAGCCCGCGACGGCGGCGACGGCGGCGCCCCCGGCCGAGATGGCGGCGATGGTGCCGACCAGGCGGGCGACGGGCTTCGGGGCGCGGCGGACGGCTTCGGAGTGGTGGACGTCAGGCGTCATGAGGGTCCCTTGGTCGGTCACGCCATCGGGCACCGCATCGGCGTGCCTCTGGCCGCGGGTTCGCTTGCGAGCCTAGTCTTCCTACGTGTCCGATACTCCCTCAGGTGCTCCGATTCTCAGCGGACCCGTGCCTTTCCGCACGGCCGTCGAGGCCATCCGAGCGCTCGAGTCGCGCGACGACCTGGTCGTCACCGAGATCCCCGCGCCGCAGGGCCTCGCGCCCCACGCGTTCGCGCTGGCCGCCGACGTCGTCGGCGTCCGCGGCGTCGCCGACCCGGAGCTCGGCACCGGCCGGTTCATCGTGCTGTACGACGACGAAGAGCCGGAGCCCTGGGGCGGAACGTGGCGGGTCGTCTCGTTCGCGCAGGCCCCGCTCGAGACCGAGATCGGGCTCGACCCGTTCGTGGCCGACGTCGCATGGAGCTGGCTGATCGACTCGCTCGACGCCAGTGGCGCCGCCTACTCGTCGGCCTCGGGTACCGCCACGAAGATCCTCTCGAGCGGCTACGGCGAGCTCGCCCCTCAGGGCGACGGCGCGCTGCTCGAGCTCCGAGCCTCCTGGTCGCCCGGCGACGACGGCCTCGCGCCGCATGTCGCCGCCTGGGCCGATCTCATCTGCACCCTCGCCGGCCTCCCGCCGACGTCCGAAGGAGTCACCCTGCTCGCCTCACGAAGGGTCGGGCGTGACCAGTAGCAGCGCCGCCGACTCGACCGCACCCACCACTCCCGAGGCCGCCGAGGTCGTGGCCGGGGCGTCGTCGTCGGCCGCCGAGACCCTGGCCGCCGCCGTCCGCTCCGCCGACGACGACCACGCCTTCGTCGACGTCATCGACACCCGCGAGGCCTACCTCGCGGCCGTCGACGCCATCGCCGCCGGCACCGGTCCGATCTCGGTCGACGCCGAGCGGGCTTCGGGCTACCGCTACTCGCAGCGCGCGTACCTGATCCAGGTGTTCCGCCGCGGCTCGGGTGTCTTCCTCTTCGACCCGCCGGCTCTCGGCACGATGAGCGAGCTGGGCGAGGCGATCCGCGACGAGGAGTGGATCTTCCACGCCGCGAGCCAGGATCTGGCGTGCCTCCGCGAGGTCGGGATGGACCCGACCCGCATCTTCGACACCGAGCTCGGCGCGCGTCTGGCGGGTTTCGCGCGCGTCGGCCTGGGTGCTGTCGTCGAGGAGCTTCTCGGAATCCACCTCGCCAAGGAGCACTCGGCGGCCGACTGGTCGACCCGGCCGCTGCCGCAGAGCTGGCTCGTCTACGCCGCGCTCGATGTCGAGCTGCTCGTCGATCTCCGCGACGCCATGTACGCCGTGCTCGAAGAGCAGGAGAAGGTCGAGATCGCCGAGGAGGAGTTCCAGGCGACGCTCGAGCGCGAGGCGAAGCCGCCGCGGCAAGAGCCGTGGCGCCGTACGACGGGTCTCTCGACCCTCCGCGGCCAGCGCGCCCTCGGCCTCGTGCGCGATCTCTGGGAGGCCCGCGACGAGTACGCCCGCGAGGTCGACACCGCGCCGGGCCGCCTGCTTCCCGACTCGTCGATCATCGCCGCCGTCCGGGAGAACCCCGCGACTAAGCGCGAGCTCGGTGCCCTGAAGTCGTTCGTCGGGCGTGCCAGCCGCTCCGAGCTCGCCCGCTGGTGGGACGCGCTCGAGCGCGGCCGCGCCAGCTCCGACCTGCCGTCGCTGCGCGGACCGAGCACCGACACGCTGCCCCCGCCCCGCTCCTGGGCCGATCGCGCGCCCGAGGCCGACGCCCGCTACAAGGCGGCGCGCCCGCGGATGCAGCACATGTCGGACGCCATGTCGATTCCGGTCGAGAACCTGCTGACTCCCGACCACCTGCGCCGTGTCGCGTGGGACGCCCCGGCTGTCGTTGATGTCGCCCACATCTCGGAGGCCCTCCGCCAGGCGGGGGCGCGCGAGTGGCAGATCTCGGCCACCGCCCCGACCATCACTCAGGCGTTTGTCGAGGCTCACCAATCGCTCGCGGACGGCGGCCCAGCGGCTTCGTAGCAACCCGCAAAGGATGCCCAGCCCACAGGTGTCGCTCCTAAGATCCAGAGAGATCGAACTCAGGAGGCAATGTGGCCGAGAGAACAGAAGTCGTCTTCGTCGACGGGGTCCGCACCCCGTTCGGGCGCGCAGGCGACAAGGGCATGTACTGGCAGACGCGAGCGGACGACCTCGTCGTCAAGGCGATGAAGGGGCTGCTGGGTCGCAATCCCGGGCTCGATCCCGCCGACATCGACGACGTGGCCATCGCCGCGACGACGCAGACCGGCGACCAGGGTCTCACCCTGGGCCGGACGACTGCTCTGCTGGCCGGACTCCCCCGCAGCGTGCCCGGCTACGCCATCGACCGCATGTGCGCCGGCGCCATGACCAGCGTCACCTCCGTCGCCGGTGCGATCGCGTTCGGCGCCTATGACTTCGCCCTCGCCGGCGGCGTCGAGCACATGGGCCGGCACCCGATGGGGTTCGACGCCGACCCGAATCCGCGGTTCGTGGCCGAGCGCCTCGTCAGCGGCGAGGCCCTCAACATGGGCAACACGGCCGAGCGCATCCACGACCGGTTCCCGAACCTCACCAAGGAGCGCTCCGACCACTACGCACTCCGGTCGCAGCAGAAGCTCGCGGCCGCCTACGTCGATGAGCACATCCAGCCCGACCTGGTCTCGGTCGCGATCCGCACCGCCGAGGGCTGGGGGCTCGCCGACCGCGATGAAGCGCCGCGCCCCGAGACGACGATGGAGGGTCTCGCCGCGCTCCGTACGCCGTTCCGCCCGCACGGCCGCGTCACAGCGGGCAACTCCTCCGGCCTGAACGATGGAGCCACGGTCTCGCTGATCGCGTCCGAAGACGCCGCAGTGCGCGCCGGGCTTGCACCCAAGATGCGCCTGGTCAGCTTCGCCTTCGCGGGCGTCGAGCCCGAGATCATGGGCATCGGCCCCGTCCCGTCCACCGAGAAGGCCCTCCGCAAGGCCGGCCTCTCCATCGACGACATCGGCCTCTTCGAGCTCAACGAGGCGTTCGCCGTGCAGGTGCTGTCGCTCCTCGACCACTTCGGCATCGACGACGACGACCCGCGGGTGAACCCGTGGGGCGGCGCGATCGCCGTCGGGCACCCGCTGGCCTCGTCGGGCGTGCGCCTGATGATCCAGCTCGCCCGTCAGTTCGAGCTGCACCCCGAGGTCCGCTACGGTCTGACCGCCATGTGCGTCGGCCTCGGCCAGGGCGGCAGCGTCATCTGGGAGAACCCGCACTTTGACGGCCGGAAGGGAACGAAATGAGCGTCGACACCGCACAGCTGCTCGAGATGTCGCAGGACGAGGTGGTGACTCACTCGTACGTGAACGACGTGCGCCTTCCCTCGGGCGGGACCCTCGCCCTGGTGACCCTCGACAACGACCGCGACCACCGTCGCCCGCCGACGCTCGGCCCGGTCACGCTCGTCGAGCTCTCGGTCACGCTCGACCGCCTCCGCGAGCGGGCGGCGGCCGGCGAGATCCAGGCCATCGCGGTCACGGGCAAGCCGTACTTCCTCGCGGCCGGCGCCGACCTGTCGAAGGTCGGCCAGATCCCGTCGCGCGAGGCCGGCCGCCAGATGGCGCAGCTCGGCCACGAGGCGCTGGGCAAGCTGCACGACGCGGGCGTGCCCACGTTCGTCTTCATCAACGGCCTCGCCCTCGGCGGCGGCCTGGAGATCGCCCTCAACGCCGACTACCGCACCGTCGACTCGACCGCTCCGGCCCTCGCGTTCCCCGAGGTGTTCCTGGGGATCATCCCGGGCTGGGGCGGGGCCTGGCTGCTGCCGAACCTCATCGGCATCGAGAACGCGCTGAACGTGATCGTCTCGAACCCGCTGAAGAACAATCGCACGTTGAAGGCCGCGGAGGCCTACGAGCTCGGGATCGCCGACGCGATGTTCGGATCGGCGTCCTTCCTCGAGGACAGCATCGCCTGGGCCGACGGCGTCGTGAGCGGTCGCATCGCGGTGAAGCGCCCGCACGCTCCCGGCAAGGTGGAGCGCGCACTCAAGTGGGACGCCGCGATCAGCATCGCCCGCAAGACGCTCGAGAAGCGCATCGGCACAGTCGCCAAGTCGCCGTACGCCGCTCTCGAGCTGCTCGCCGGGGCCAAGAAGGCGACGCGCGAAGAGGGGTTCCGGGCGGAGGACGAAGCTCTCGCCGACCTCGTGTCGGGCGACCAGTTCCGGGCGTCCATCTACGCCTTCGACCTGGTCCAGAAGCGGGCCAAGCGCCCGGCCGGCGCGCCGTCGCCCGACCTCGCCCGGAAGATCACCAAGGTCGGCATCGTCGGCGCGGGCCTCATGGCCTCGCAGTTCGCCCTGCTGTTCGTCCGCAAGCTGAAAGTGCCGGTGGTCATCACCGACATCGACCAGGAGCGCGTCACCCGCGGCGTCGACGGCATCCGCGCCTCGATCGACGAGATGCAGGCGAAGGGCCGCGTCTCGCCCGACGAGTCGAACCGGCTGAAGGCGCTCATCTCGGGCACCACCGACCTGGCCGACTTCGCCGACTGCGACTGGGTGATCGAGGCCGTCTTCGAAGAGCTCGGCGTCAAGCAGGATGTCTTCTCGCGCGTCGAGAAGGTCGTCGGCGAGGAGTGCGTGCTGGCCACCAACACCTCGTCGCTCTCGGTGACGGCCATCGGCTCGGTTCTCTCGAACCCGTCGCGCCTCGTGGGGTTCCACTTCTTCAACCCGGTGGCCGTGATGCCGCTGGTCGAGGTGGTGAACACCGAAGCGACCGACGACGAGACCCTCGCGACCGCCATGGTCGTGGCGAAGACGCTGGGCAAGAGCGCCGTCATCACGGCCGACGCCCCCGGGTTCGTCGTCAACCGCGTGCTCGCGAAGCTGCTCGGCGAGGCGATGCACGCGGTCGAGACAGGCACCCCGTTCGAGGTCGTCGACCGGGCCACGGCGCCGTTCGGCCTTCCCATGACGCCGTTCGAGCTGCTCGAGCTCGTCGGACTCACCGTCGGCGCCCACGTGCTCGACACGCACCACGCCGCGTTCCCCGATCGGTTCTTCGAGAGCGAGGCGCTGCACCGGCTCGCCGACTACGGTCACATCTTCTCGCGAGACGCCAAGGGCAACCGGACCGGGTTCGACAGGCGCGCGGTCGAGATCGTGGGCGGCTCCGGCACGGCGATGACGCAGGCCGAGCTGCAGCAGCGCATCGAGGACGGCCTCGCCGACGAGATCGGCCGCATGCTCGACGACGGTGTCGTCGCGGCGGCGGAGGACGTCGACCTCTGCCTGATCCTCGGCGCGGGCTGGCCGTTCCAGATGGGCGGTGTGACGCCGTACCTCGACCGGGTCGGGGCATCCGATCGCGTACGCGGCCGCAGGTTCCACGAGCCGGCGATCGTCGGCGTCGCCTAGCCGCCCGCCGGACCCTCCCGCTCGGCCTCTCCGTCAGTCCGCAGACTGTCGGAGAGGCCGACCGGGAGGGTTCTGCCCTGTCAGGAGTCAGGCGCGCCAGACGAGCAGGCCTACCGCCTACTCGCGCGTGCGGCTCGCCGGCTCGCCCTCGCGCCGGGCCACGGGCAGCTTCGAGCCGAGGACCATAGCGGTCACGTCGCGCGCGACGGCCTGAGCCGTGAGCCCGGCGGCCGCGAAGATCTCGGAGCGCGAGGCATGGTCGATGAACTCGTCGGGGAGGCCGAGCTCGGTCACGGCGGTGTCGACGTCGGCAGCCCGCAGGTCTTGCCGCACCCTCGTGCCGATGCCGCCGACGCGCACGCCGTCTTCGATCGTCACGACCAGACGGTGCTCGGCGGCGAGCTCGATGATCGACGCAGGAACGGGCACCACCCACCGCGGGTCGACGACGGTCGCCCCGATGCCCTGATCGGCCAACCGCTCGGCGACGTCGAGGCCGAGTCGCGCCATCGGACCCACCGCCATGATGAGCACGTCGGGCCGGTCGCCGCGGGCCAGCACCTCGACGCCGTCGTGGAGCCGTTCGAGCGCCGGGATGTCCGTGCCCACCTCGCCCTTCGGGAACCGCACCACCGTGGGTCCGTCGTCGACCGTCACGGCCTCCCGCAGCTCCTCCCGGAGGCGGGTGGCGTCGCGGGGTGCGGCGATGCGGATGCCGGGGACGACCTGGAGGATCGCCAGGTCCCAGATGCCGTGGTGGCTCGGTCCGTCGGGGCCGGTGACTCCGGAGCGGTCGAGCACGAACGTGACGCCGGCCTTGTGCAGACCGACGTCCATCAGCACCTGGTCGAAGGCGCGGTTGATGAAGGTGGCGTAGAGCGCCACGACGGGGTGCAGGCCTCCGTAGGCGAGGCCGGCCGCCGAGGCGACCGCGTGCTGCTCGGCGATGCCCACGTCGAGCACGCGCTGGGGGTACTTCTCCGCCATGCGGTGCAGGCCGACGGGGCGGAGCATGGCGGCGGTGATGCCCACGATCCTGCGATCGTGATCTGCGATCGAGACGATCTCGTCGGCGAAGGTGCTGGTCCAGCCGGGCGCGCTCGACGGGTCGAGCGCCTCGCCGGTCTCGGGGTCGATGTGGCCCACGGCGTGGAACTGGTCGGCGGCGTCTTGAAGGGCCGGCTCGAAGCCGCGGCCCTTCTGCGTGATCGCGTGCACGATGACCGGAGCGCCGTAGTTCTTGGCCTGCTCGAGCGCCTCCTCCATCGCGGCCTGGTCGTGCCCGTCGACCGGCCCGATGTACTTGATGTCGAGGTTCGAGTAGAGCGCCTCGTTGTTCGTGAAGCGGCTCAGGAAGCCGTGGAGGCCTCCCCGGACGCCGCGGTAGAACGCGCGGGCCGGCGAGCCCAGGTGGTCGAAGGCGGCACGCGACGTGACGTGCATCTCGCGGTAGGCCTGAGCCGTGCGCACCGAGTTCAGGAACCGCGCCATGCCGCCGATGGTCGGCGCGTACGAGCGCCCGTTGTCGTTGACGACGATGATCAGGCGACGCGTGTTGTCGTCGCTGATGTTGTTCAGGGCCTCCCACGTCATGCCGCCGGTCAGGGCGCCGTCGCCGACGACCGCGACGACGTGGCGGTCGCCGTGGCCGGTGAGGGTGAAACCGCGCGAGAGTCCGTCGGCCCAGGAGAGCGACGACGACGCATGCGACGACTCGACGATGTCGTGCACGGACTCGCTGCGCTGCGGATAGCCGGCGAGGCCGCCCTTGAGGCGCAGGTTCGAGAAGTCCTGTCGCCCGGTGACGAGCTTGTGGACGTACGACTGGTGGCCGGTGTCGAAGACGATCGCGTCTTTCGGGGAGTCGAAGACGCGGTGGAGGGCGAGGGTCAGCTCGACCACTCCGAGGTTCGGGCCGAGGTGGCCGCCCGTCTTCGAGACCTCGGTCACGAGGAACTTCCTGATCTCGGCAGCCAGGGTGAGCATCTGCTCGTGGCTGAGTCCGTCGAGATCGCGGGGACCGTGGATGGTCTCGAGAAGGCTCATGGTGCTCGCTTTCCGTGACCCGGGTACGTCGGCCACGTCTGAAGTTTAGGCGTCGAGGCCTGTTAAAGGACGAACGCCCCGCACCCCGATACGAGGGGTGCAGGGCGATCGCTCGAGAGGACTACACCAGAGAACGCAGGACGTACTGGAGGATCCCGCCGTTGCGGTAGTAGTCGGCCTCACCGGGGGTGTCGATGCGGACGACGGCGTCGAACTCGACGGTCTGCTTGCCCGCAGGCGAGTGCTCCGTCGGCTCGGCGGTCACGTGGACCGTCTTCGGCGTCGTGCCGTCGTTCAGCTCGGTGAGCCCGGCGATGCTGATCGACTCGGTGCCGTCGAGGCCGAGGGAGTCCCAGGTCTCGCCCGCGGGGAACTGCAGCGGGACGACGCCCATGCCGATGAGGTTGGAGCGGTGGATCCGCTCGAAGCTCTCCGTGATGACCGCCTTGACCCCGAGCAGCGAGGTGCCCTTGGCCGCCCAGTCGCGCGACGAGCCGGAGCCGTACTCCTTGCCGGCCAGGACGACGAGCGGGGTGCCCTCGGCCTGGTAGTTGGCGCTGGCGTCGTAGATGAACGACTGCGGGGCGTCGGGCTTCGTGAAGTCGCGCGTGTAGCCGCCCTCGACGCCGTCGAGGAGCTGGTTGCGCAGGCGGATGTTCGCGAACGTTCCGCGGATCATGACCTCGTGGTTGCCTCGGCGCGAGCCGTAGCTGTTGAAGTCCTTGCGCTCGACCCCGTGCTCGGCGAGGTAGCGGCCGGCCGGGCTGTCGACCTTGATGGTCGAGGCGGGGCTGATGTGGTCGGTGGTGACCGAGTCGCCGAGCTTGGCGAGCACGCGGGCGCCCGAGATGTCGGTGACCGGGGTCGTCTCGATCGTCATGCCCTCGAAGTACGGGGGCTTGCGCACGTAGGTCGACTCGTCGCTCCACTCGAAGGTCGAGCCCTCGGGGGTCGGGAGTCCGCGCCAGCGCTCGTCGCCGTCGAAGACGCCGGCGTACTCGTGCGTGAACATGCCGGTGTCGATCGACTCGTCGATCGTCTTCTGCACCTCGGAGGCCTCGGGCCAGATGTCGCGGAGGTAGACGTCGGCGCCCGACTCGTCGACTCCCAGAGCATCGGTCTCGAAGTCGAAGTTCATCGAGCCGGCGAGGGCGTAGGCGATGACCAGCGGCGGAGAGGCCAGGTAGTTCATCTTGACGTCGGGGTTGATGCGGCCCTCGAAGTTGCGGTTGCCCGAGAGGACGGCCGTGACGGCGAGGTCGTTGTCTTGCACCGCGGTCGAGATCTCGTCGAGCAGCGGTCCGGAGTTGCCGATGCAGGTGGTGCAGCCGTAGCCGACCGTGTAGAAGCCCAGGTCTTCGAGGTAGGCGGTGAGCCCGGCCTTCTCGTAGTAGTCGGTGACGACCTTCGAGCCGGGAGCGAGCGTGGTCTTGACCCACGGCTTGGCCTTGAGGCCCTTCTGGCTGGCGTTGCGGGCCAGGAGGCCGGCGGCCAGCATGACCGAGGGGTTGGACGTGTTCGTGCAGCTCGTGATCGCCGCGATGGCGACGGCGCCGTGGTCGAGCGTGAACTCCGAGCCGTCAGACAGGGTGACCGGCGACGGCTTCGACGCGTGCGACGGCGTGGCCGAGGCGGCATGGGTGTGGGAGTGCTCGTGAGCCGAGGTCTCGTCTTGGGCGGTGAGACCGACAGGATCGGACGCCGGGAACGTCGCCTCGACGGCCTCGTCGACGCCCGAGTGCTCCTCGGCGTCGGCGTAGTTGCCGAGGTCGACCTCGAACTGGCTCTTGGCCTGCGAGAGCTCGATCCTGTCCTGGGGGCGCTTCGGCCCGGCGATCGACGGGACGACAGTGGCGAGGTCGAGCTCGAGGTACTCGCTGTAGCTCGGCTCGACAGACGGGTCGTGCCAGAGGCTCTGCGTCTTCGCGTACGCCTCGACGAGGGCGACCTGCTCGTCGCTGCGGCCGGTGAGGCGCAGGTAGTCGAGGGTCACGTCGTCGATAGGGAACATGGCGGCGGTCGAGCCGAACTCGGGGCTCATGTTGCCGATGGTGGCGCGGTTGGCCAGCGGCACCGCGCCGACGCCCTCGCCGTAGAACTCGACGAACTTGCCGACGACGCCGTGCTTGCGCAGCATCTGGGTGATCGTGAGCACGACGTCGGTCGCGGTGACGCCGGTCGGGATCACGCCGGACAGCTTGAATCCGACGACCTTGGGGATCAGCATCGACACGGGCTGGCCGAGCATCGCGGCCTCGGCCTCGATGCCGCCGACGCCCCAGCCGAGCACGCCCAGGCCGTTGACCATCGTGGTGTGCGAGTCGGTGCCGACGAGGGTGTCGGGGTAGGCGCGCAGCACGCCGTCGACTGTGCGCGTGTAGGTCACTTGCGCCAGGTACTCGATGTTGACCTGGTGCACGATGCCCGTTCCGGGCGGCACGACCTTGAAGTCCTCGAACGCGGTCTGGCCCCAGCGCAAGAACTGGTACCGCTCGCCGTTGCGCTCGTACTCGAGCTCGACGTTGCGCTCGAGGGCGTTCTCGGAGCCGAACAGGTCGGCGATGACCGAGTGGTCGATGACCAGCTCGGCCGGCGAGAGCGGGTTGATCTTGGTGGGGTCGCCGCCGAGGTCGGCCATCGCCTCGCGCATGGTGGCGAGGTCGACGATGCACGGCACGCCGGTGAAGTCCTGCATGACCACGCGGGCCGGCGTGAACTGGATCTCGGTGTCGGGCTCGGACTCGGGCACCCACGACCCGAGGGCCTTGATCTGCGACTCGGTCACGTTCGCGCCGTCTTCGGTGCGAAGCAGGTTCTCGAGCAGGACCTTGAGGCTGAAGGGCAGCTTGTCGAAGCCCGGTACCGCGTCGATGCGGTAGACCTCGTACGTCTTCTCACCGACGGTGAGAGTGCTCTTCGAGCCGAAACTGTTTACGTCTGACACGTGCCGTCTCCCTTGCGCTGACTGGCCTCATCATCCCGGCGAAACGAACCGCTTCACCAGCAAGGCCAGCCTAAGTCCGCGGCGCCCAGCAGGGCCGCCCGCGTCGATTTATCTTGATGTCGAGATAAATCTAGCACTGTCGCTGCGGTTCGGGCTCGCGACTCTCCCCGGTCGGGGCTTCTCGGCGGCGAGAACCCCCGACCTGGGCAGATGGCGCAGGAACTGCGCGCCGGCTACGACGCAGCAGCCTCGTCGGCGGCGCGCGCGGCGTAGACCGTCCGCACCAGCAGCCACGTCACCCAGAGCATGGCCGCATAGAACGGCACGCCCAGGATGAGCTTCATGGCGCCGAGCAGCGACACGTCGTTCGCCAGGAAGAGCGGCACCTCGACGGCGAGGCGCACGGCGAAGAGCAGCACCCAGAGCCAGGTCGCCAGCGTGAGCACGCGTCGCTTGGCGCGGTCGGCTCGCCAGGCTCCGCCCTCGTTCGTGAGCAGGCCGACGACGATGCCGATGAGCGGCCAGCGCGCCGCGAGGCTGACGAGCAGCACGAACGCCGACACGGAGTTGATGACGATGCCCGGGAGGAAGTTGTCGACGGCGCGGCCCGAGAGCAGCGCGAGGGCGGCCGAGATGGCGATGCCCAGCAGGCCCGCGAACGCCTGGGGTACCGGACCCCGCTGCACGAGGCGGATCACGACGAACACCACTCCCACGGCGACGGGGAAGAGGACGGAGGGCAGGAGTTCCTGCGTCGCCGTGTAGATGACCAGGAACGCGAGACCGGGGAGGATCGACTCGACCAGGCCGCGGACTCCCCCGATCGCCGAGAGCAGGGCGTGGCCGGTGGGCACCTCGCCCGGAGCGACCTGGCCGATGCCGGCGCGCTGCGCGGCCGCGCGCAGCTGGGCCGAGAGGGAGGTGGCGGGCTCGTCGTCGCGGTGGGGATCGGTCACGGCGTCAGACGGTGGTCGTGCCCGCGTCGCCCGGGGTCGACTTCGGCATGTGCAGCGGAATCAGGTCGCGCGGGGGCATGGGCTCGGTGCCGCGCACGACGACGACGCTGCGGAACAGCTCCTCGATCTTCTCGGCGGCCTCGGGGTCGACGGTGGCGTCGCCGGCGATGACGCCGCGCAGGAACCAGCGCGGACCGTCGACACCGACGAAGCGCGCCAGGCGCGAGGTCTGGCCGGCGGTCGCCTCGGCGCCGGCGGCGACGGGGATCTCAGCCCGGATCTCGGGGCCGAACGGGCCGTCGACCTCGCTGGTCGTGCCGCCCTGCTTGCGGATCTGGTCGGCGATCTGGTCGCGGATCTCGTGCCAGAGGCCGGTCGAGCGCGGCGCGGCGAAGGGCTGCACCTGCAGCGTCGACTTGGCGAAGTCGAGACCGACGGCGACGACGCGCTTGGAGCCCTCTTCGACTTCGAGGCGGAGGTGCAGGCCCTCGCGCGGCACGATCTTGACGCCGCCCAGGTCGACGTAGGGGCGCACCGGGTTGGCCTCGGTCTCGTCGAGCGGGCCCTCTTCGGCACGGTCGGCGGGCGCGGACTTGTCGTCGAAGACGAGAGAGGTCTCGGCCTCTTCGGCCTCGACCAGCTCGACCGCGTCGTCGTCGCTCGCGATCTCGACGGCGTCGACCTCGACCGACTCGACGGCCTCTGCTTCTGCGGCTTCGCGCCGGGACTTTCTGCTCATCAGTTGCCTTCTGTCGGGGCGCCCTCGGCGGGCGCGGTTGTCGAGGTGCCGGTCGATGCGGCTGCTGGAGGGGTGGACGCGGCGAAGGCCGTCGTGCCGGTCGAGCCGAAGCCGCCCGCGCCGCGGTCGCTCTCGGGGAGCGTCTCGACGGGTACGAAGGCGGCGCGCACGACGGGCATCACGATCAGCTGGGCGATGCGGTCGCCGACCCCGACCTCGAACGCGGTGCGGGGATCGGTGTTCAGCAGGGTCACCTTGATCTCGCCGCGGTAGCCCGCATCGACGGTGCCCGGGGAGTTCACGACGGTGATGCCGTGCTTGGCGGCGAGACCCGAGCGCGGCACGACGAATGCGACGTGGCCCTCGGGGAGGGCGATCGAGACGCCGGTCGAGACGAGTGCGCGCTCACCGGGCTCGAGCGTGAGGCTCTCGCGACTGGTCAGGTCGGCGCCGGCGTCGCCGGGGTGCGCGTACGAGGGTGCGTCCGCCTCGCCCAGCGGGGCGAACGGGACATCGAGTGGCTGAGGCACGTGTCGAGGGTAGTGCAGAAGTCTGGTCGAATAGTCCTATGACCTCGTACCGCGAACGCCTCTCTCCCCCGCCGCAAGTCTTCCTCGCCCTGCTGATGGTCGTGCCCGCGAGCGTGCTGGTGTTCCTGCCCATCAATGTGCCGGTCGGCTGGGCTGTCGGCGTCGGGCTGTTCGCCGTCTTCGGCCTGATGCTCTGGTTCGGGTCGCCCGTGCTGACTGTCGACGACGAGGGGTTCCGCGCCGGGCGGGCGATCCTCTACCCGGGAGAGATAGGAGAGGCCGCCGCGTTCTCCGGAGAGGATGCGACGGCCCAACGGGGAACGCGGCTCGATGCCCGCGCCTGGACGCTGTTTCGGGGCTGGGTCAAGCCGGTGCTCAAGATCGATCTGACCGACCCGGACGACCCGGCGCCCTACTGGCTCGTCTCGACTCGCCACCCGACTCGGCTGTCCGCGGCGATCGACGGGATCAGGCCGCGCACTCCAGGCAGATAGGCCCGAGCTTGGTCTCGTGGTCGAGCTGCGAGCGGTGCTTGACCAGGAAGCACTCGACGCAGGTGAACTCGTCGACCTGCGGGGGCAGCACGACGACGTCGAGGTCGAGATCGCTGAGATCCTGCCCGGCGAGTTCGAAGTTTCCGGGATTGTCGGCGTCGTCGACGTCGACCACACCCGACATCGAGTCGGGAACCCGCTCTTTCAGCGCCTCGATCGACTCGGAATCGTCGTCGGTCTTGCGAGGTGCGTCGTAGTCGGTGGCCATGCCACTCCAGTTCTGTCTCAGTCCTGCTGCGAATATCCGGCCGTGTGCCGAAATCGGCGGCCACAGTTTGCATCAGATGAATGTCGATGGCAAACCCGCCGGAGGGCCTCGTCGACCGCCCGAAGCCGCACGACCACAACTTGCGGCACGCCCGCGTTATTCCCCGGATCAGCGCCCCTGCCGTGGCATCCTGAGCGCTAATCGCGAAGGCGAAAGGCGGGACACCATGCAAGATCTGCGAGTCGTCGGAGTCGAGAGCGGCGCACTGCTCGTCGCGACCGATGCCGGGAGCGAATTCCGCCTGCCCGTGACCGGTTCGCTGCAGTCGCAGCTCCGCCAGGCCGACCCCGACCAGACCCCCGTGAAGCACCGGGTGTCCCCGCGCGAGATCCAGGCGAGCATCCGCGCCGGCCGCACCGCTGAACAGGTCTCCGCCGACACCGGCGCCGAGATCGGCTACGTCCGGCGCTTCGAGGGGCCCGTGCTCGACGAGCGCGCGTTCCTGCTCGAGTCGGCGCGTGCCGTCCCGGTCAGCGTCGCCGGAGTCGGCGCCTCCGAGTCGGCTCGGTTCGGAGCCGTCATCGACTCCCGCCTCGACGAGGCCGAGGCGACGGCGCGCGACTGGACCAGCTACAAAGACGCCGAGGGCTGGATCGTCCACGTCAGCTACACGACCAGCGAGGTCGAGCGCGACGCCTCCTGGCGGTTCGACCCGAAGAAGCAGGGGCTCGCCCCGCTCTCCGGCGACGCGCACACCCTCTCGCGCCAGGACGCCGACCACTCCTCCCTCGTGCCGCGGCTCCGAGCCGTGTCCGACTCCCCCGCTTCCCCCGCTTTCCCCGCAGGAACTGCCGCCCCGGCCGGATCGTCGAACCCCGACGACAGCGGTCGCTTCGACAGCGGCGCCTTCGAGGTGCAGCAGGAGCCCGCCCCCGCCGAGCCCGCCCCCACGAGCGCTCACGCCCGCGCCCGCGAGGGCTGGAGCGCCGCGTCGCTCGCAGCGATGAACCGTGCGCCTGAAGCCGAGAGCGCCCACAACCAGACCGCCGACCTCCTCGACGCGCTCCGCCGCCGCCGCGGAGAGCGCGAGGCGGCCCGCTTCGGTGACGACGACCCGCTGGCCGGCGCGAGGGCCGCGCACCCCTCCACCGGCGGCATCCGGGTGATCGACGTGCCGCTCGACGACTTCGACGAGACGCTCGGCGGATCAGCCGACGGCGCGGCCTCGAGCTCAGGTGTCACTCCCGAGGCCGAGGCGCCTCGCGTCACGAAGCCGCTCGCGACGCACCCGACGGCATCGCGCCGACCCGCGTCTGCGCCCGCCGACGAGCCGCGTGCGTCGGAGCCCCGTCCCTCCGAGTCGCGCGTGTCCGAGGCCCGCAAGGTGCCGCGCGCCCGCAAGGGCCGCGCGTCGATGCCGAGCTGGGACGAGATCGTGTTCGGCGCGCGCTCGGACGACGATCCGGCCTGACGCCGCACCACCACACCGGCCTCGGCACCACGATCAGGACTCCACACCACCGGGCCGCTGGCCGCACCACGATCAGGACTCCACACCACGATGATCTGCGGTGCCGAGTCCCGATCGTGGGCCGAAGGTCAGGCGGCCGCGCCGGCCAGCTGGGGCTCGTGGGAGGCGGCGCAGCGACGCAGGCCGACGCCGATCAGGACGACGACGAGGGACGGGCGGCGACGGGCAGTTCCTGCGCCCGGGGTCGTCATCGGTCGGCCGCCTGGAGGGCCGAGACGAGGGCGGCACCGTCGCGGACGTCGTAGAACCCGAGGGGCGACGGCGTGCCGAACAGGCCGTCCATGCCCGAGTTGACGGGCCACGGTGTGCGGTTGCCGGTGAAGAATCCGCCGGCGATTGGCTGGTTCCAGACGACGGAGACGTGCGCGCGGTCGGACGACCAGGTGACGGTGTGGTCGGGGCCGGGCAGGCGTGTCTGCCGGGTCGAGCGGCCGTCGCTCGACAGGGCGCGTCGGTCGGTGATCGCGTAGGTCGTCGTGCGCTTGCGGTGGGCCTTGACGAAGAAGCGTCCGACGATGAAGAAGAGGCCGATCAGGCAGAAGAGGCCGCCGAACACGAGGAAGAAGGGCGGAGCGCCGGACGCCGCCGCCTGAGCGGTCCAGAAGATCGCGAACCCTCCCCAGAGCAGGCTGAACGGAATCAGGAACACGTCAGAGCGAGCGAAGACTACAGACGGATCGCCGCGTCCCGACCAGAGCAGGCGTTCGCCGGGTTGGAGCTCGCCGCTGAGCCTGTCTTCGGGGATCACTGTCATCACGACACGCTAACGGAGGGGTCGTGAGCCGGGTTCAGGTTCGTACCCCCGGTGCTCACCGGTACTGTCGTCGAGAGGGGGATCTCATGGACTACACAGACTCGGGCCTAGCGCCCATCGGCTGGCTGACGCTCGCGTTGATCAACGCCGGGCTCGCCGAGAGCAAGAGCAGGTCGCGGTGGCGCTGGTTCGTGGCGTCGCTCTTCATCGGGCCCCTGGCGACGGCGCTCATCGTGGTGTGGCCGCGCGGCGCGGTCTCGCAGCGCAGCGAGTCGCGGCGGGGCGAGTAAGAGCAGTCCGTCGCGCGCTGGTGAGGACTCGGCACAGAGTCCTTCTCCTCTGTGGAGTCCCGAACGTGGTGCCGACCGCGCGACCGCCCTCAGCAGAGGCGCGCGCAGCAGGCCCGCTGCCTCCGTAGGGTCGACCCATGGAACTCCTCTTCGTGCACGGCGCCCTCGTCCGCGACGGCGACTGGTGGTGGCACCGCACCGCCGAGCTTCTCGCCGCCCGCACCGGAATCCGCAGCCGCGCGGTGGCCCTGCCGTCCTGTGGCGAGATCCCTGCCCGCGACGACGCGACCGGCCTGGCCGCTGACGCGGCGTCACTGACGCAGGAACTCGACGCCACCGCCGACACCGCCATCGTGGTGGGTCACTCCTACGGCGGCACCGTCATCGCCGAGGCCGGCGCGCATCCCGCCGTGGCGCACCTCCTCTACGTGTCGTCGTACCTCCCCGACGTCGGGATGTCTCAGGGCGCGATCATGGGCGGCGAGACCGACCCGGTGCAGATCCGCGACGCCGGCGACGGACGCCTGGCCGTCGACGGCTACGACGCCCGGTCGTTCGGGGCGCGCTTTCTTCAGGATGCCGACGCAGCGACTCAGGAGGACGGCTGGAGCCGGGTCACCGCTCAGGACGCCGGCGCGTTCCTGACTCCGACGACCGCAGCGGGCTGGCAGGGCGTCGACTCGACGTACCTCGTGTGCGCTGACGACCGCAGCACGTCCGTCGAGCTGCAGCGATTCCACGCCGCGCGGGCGACCCGGTCGGTCGAGCTCGCGACCGGGCACCACCCTTTCGTGACGCGGCCCGACCTGGTGGTGGCGCAGATCGAGGCGCTGCTGGGGTGAGGCGGGCGCGGGCTCCCGGTCGCATGTGCGGCGCGCGCCGCGTCTGCTGAGAGCGGACTGCCCGGCGCCCCGCGCCCTGCACCTGATTTACTCGCGACATGACGCCTCAGGACGACGCCCCCACCACCCGCAAGCCCGCCCTCTGGCGCGAGCTCGTCGGAGAGCAGCTCCGCGGCCGACGGGAGTCGCGCGACGAGTCGTTGCGATCGGTTGCCAAGCGCGCGGGCGTGTCGCCGCAGTACCTCTCGGAGGTGGAGCGCGGCATCAAAGAGCCGTCGAGCGAGATCCTGGCCGCCATCGGCGCATCGCTCGACGCCTCGCTGCTCGACCTGACGGCAGGCGTGGCGCGGCGGCTGCACGGCGACGCGGTGGCGGCGCGGCGCGGCGAGTACCGTCTGGCGGCGTGATCCTCACCTAAGGACGCAGTGCGCGCTCGCAAGGAACCACACCCTCTCGTGCACGCCCCGCAAGGATCGACCCCCGCCCAGCGCACGTTCGCGAGGACTCCCCGCCCGAACATCCTCGGCTAGCAATCACCGCTGATTGACTCGACCCATGCACCACGACCTCCCGCCCATCGAGTTCGCCTTCCCCGGTCCCCTCCGCGACAGCCTCCTCGCCGCGATCGCGTCGGGCGATAAGACGAGCACGAGCTCCCTGCTGCTTGAGTACGAGGTCGAGGGCGAGCCAGTTCCGGTCGCAGGAACTCGCGGCACCGCCATCGACTCCGACGGCCTCCCGCGCTTCGTGCTCGAAACGACCCGCGTCGATGTCGTGCGGCTCGGCGACGTGACGCTGGACCACGCGATCGCCGAGGGCGAGGGCTACGCATCGGTCGCCCAGTGGCGCGCCGGGCACGAGCGCTTCTGGACCTCCGAGCCGCTCCGAGCCGAGCTCGGCAGCGACTTCACCCTCGACGATTCGACGATGGTCGTGCTGGAGCGGTTCCACGTCATCGAGGCATCCTCAATGCTGAAGTCGTAGGGTCGAGCCATGCCCTCCCTGATCCAGCAGCGCATGGCGATCGACCGGCGTCGCAACTACGGTCTGTTCGCGCTGATCGGAGGCTTCGTCTTCCTGGTCCTGAGCCTCGGGGAGCTGATCGCGTCGGGTTCGTCACGGTGGTTCGCCTGGGCCTACCTGGCCATGGCCGTGTTCTGGATCGTGGTGGGCCTCCGCGAGCGGATCGTCGGCACGCGCCGTCTCGCCGCCTTCGAGGCCGAGCACGGCGTGGGCGCCGGCGTCCAGCAGTCTGTCCGCCGTCGCTGAGGCAGGCCCTCGCGACGACGAAGCGATGAGAGGGCCTCAGCGAACGACGCCGAACCTCACGCGAACGCCCCGAACCGCGCCAGCGGCACCTGCGTCTCCTCCGCCGTCCACGAGCCGTGCTGCCCGATCATCCCGCGGCCGCGCTCGTCGGCGGAGCGGTAGTAGGCGATGCCCTTCCGGGCTGCGACGAGCAGGTCGCCGATCCGCGGTGCCACCTCGGGTGCGACGTCGCCGAACCAGCCGGCGGCGATCGCGTCGTCGCGGGTGACGACCCACGAGCGGTCGTCCTCCGACTCATGCCAGGCCCCGACGAGCGTCGCCCGGTCGGACGGCGACAGGTCGGGCTCGAAGTGCAGCTGCAGGCACCGCGGCTCCCCCGCGACGTGGCGCACGCCGTCGACGAGCTCGGGCGAGCCGCCGAAGACGACGTGCTTGGACGGCTTCACGTCGAGCACGCCGTGGTCGGCCGTGACGACGACGGCCTGGTCTCGGCGCAGGCCCGCCACGAGCGTGCGCAGCTGCGAGTCGACGAGCTCGAGGGCGGCCGACCACTCCGGAGACTCCCACCCCGACCGGTGACCCGCCACGTCGAGTTCCGGCACGTAGAGATACGTCACAGAGGGCGCAGGAACTCCGAGCACCCGCGCCGCGGCGTCGAACCTCGCCTCCACCGAGTCGGCCGACGTGTACGTGGCACCGCGCAGCACCGCGTGCGTGAGTCCGGTGCGGGCGTACCGCGCCGGGCCCACCGCGTACGAGGCGACGCCCTCCGCCTTCAGCGTCTCGAAGACCGTCGGCACGCGCTGCCAGGTGAGGGGGTCGAGCCTGTCGTCCCAGCCCGAGAGCTGCTTGACGACCCGGTCGTGGGCGCCGTCGAGCACGCTGTAGCCGACGAGGCCGTGCTGGCCGGGGAGCGTGCCGGTGGTGATGGTCGCCAGCGACGCCGCGGTCGTCGTCGGGAAGCCCGAGAAGAACGGGGTGGACGCGGCGGCCAGCGTCCGCGCGTAGGCGGCTCGCTGCTTGAGTGCGGCGGCGCCGAGCCCGTCGACGATCACCACCACGATCTGCGTCGCCGCCGGGAAGCCGAGGGCGTTCGCCTCGCCGCGGAGCGCCGCGACACAGCTTGGGAGCACGTCGGCCAGGCTCCGGGTCGCGGGGTCTCGCGCCGGTACCATGGTCGTCATCCGGCCCAGTCTGGCACAGCCGCGGCGGCCGGGTTTCGTGGCAACAGTAGAAGGACTGAATGACGACGACCGACAGCACCGGCGGAGCCTACGAGGGCGAGCGCATCGAGGAGGTCGACGTCTCGACCGAGATGCAGGGGTCGTTCCTCGAGTACGCCTACTCGGTCATCTACTCCCGCGCCCTGCCCGACGCTCGCGACGGCCTGAAGCCAGTGCAGCGCCGCATCCTGTACCAGATGTCCGAGATGGGCCTGCGCCCCGACCGCGGCCATGTGAAGAGCGCGCGCGTCACCGGCGAAGTCATGGGCAAGCTCCACCCGCACGGCGACTCCGCGATCTACGACGCCCTCGTGCGCCTGGCGCAGGACTTCACCATGCGCCTCCCGACCATCGACGGCCACGGCAACTTCGGCTCGCTCGACGACCCGCCCGCCGCCGCTCGGTACACCGAGGTCCGCCTCGCCCCGGCCGCCATGGCGATGAACGAGGGCCTCGGCGAAGACGTCGTCGACTTCGTGCCCAACTACGACAACCAGCTGATGCAGCCCGAGGTCCTCCCCTCGGCCTTTCCCAACCTCCTGGTCAACGGCGGCTCCGGCATCGCCGTCGGCATGGCGACGAACATGGCGCCCCACAACCTCGTCGAGATCGTCGGGGCGGCTCGCCACCTGATCGATCACCCCGACGCCACGCTCGACGAGCTCATGGCCTTCGTGCCCGGCCCCGACCTCCCGACCGGCGGCACGATCGCCGGCCTGGCCGGCGTGCGCGACGCCTACGCGACCGGCCGAGGGAGCTTCAAGGTCCGGGCCAAGGTCTCGATCGAGAACCTCACCGCCCGCAAGAAGGGCCTCGTCTTCACCGAGCTGCCCTACCTGATCGGGCCCGAGAAGGTCATCGAGAAGGTCAAGGACGGCGTCAACGCGAAGAAGCTCACGGGCATCTCCGACATCAACGACTTCAGCGACCGCCACCACGGCATGCGCCTCATCGTCGAGATCAAGACGGGCTTCAGCCCCGAGGCCGTGCTCGAGCAGCTCTACCGGCACACGCCGCTCGAAGACGGCTTCAGCATCAACAATGTCGCCCTCGTGGAGGGCCAGCCCCGCACGCTCGGCCTGAAGGAGCTGCTCGAGGTCTTCGTCGCGCACCGCCTCGAGGTCGTCACCCGGCGCAGCCGCTACCGCCTGCAGAAGCGCGAAGACCGCCTGCACCTGGTCGAGGGCCTCCTGATCGCGATCCTCGACATCGACGAGGTCATCCAGGTGATCCGCACGAGCGACGACTCCGACGCGGCCAAGACGCGTCTGCGCGAGGTCTTCGACCTGAGCGACCTGCAGGCCGAGTACATCCTCGAGCTGCGCCTCCGCCGTCTCACGAAGTTCAGCCGCATGGAGCTCGAGACCGAGCGAGACGAGCTGCGGGCGGCGATCCAGGAACTCCGCGACCTCCTCGGCGACCCCGCCAAGCTGCGCGCCCTCGTGTCGAGCGAGCTCGCCGACATCGCCGACCAGTTCGGCACGCCGCGTCGCACCCTGCTCACCGAGGCCGCGCCGTCCATCGCCTCGTCGGCGCGGAAGAACGCGCCCGTGCTCGAGGTGGCCGACGTGCCCACGAAGGTGTACCTGTCGACGACCGGGCGGATCCTGCGCGTGGATCTCGCCGAGACCGACGGCGCAGCACCCGTGCCGCCATCGCGCCGCACCAGGCACGATGCGATCCGGTCGAGCGTCGTCACCACGACCCGGGCAGAGATCGGGGCGGTCACCTCGACCGGGCGGCTGATCCGCTTCACGCCGGTCGACGTTCCTGCGGCGCCGCCGTCGTCGGTGCAGCTCGGAGCCGGAGTGCCCATCAAGGACTACCTGGCGCTGCCGTCGTGGGCGAAGGGCGAGACCGTGCTCGGCCTCGTGTCGCTCGACCTCGACCAGCCGCTGGCGCTCGGGACGGCGCAGGGCATCGTCAAGCGCGTGACCCCGGGCGCCTGGCCGTCGAAGCCGGAGTTCCCGGTGATCGCGCTCAAGGCCGGCGACTCGGTCGTCGGGGTCGCGCAGGGGCCCGACAGCGACGAGATGGTGTTCGTGACGGCGAAGACGCAGCTGCTCCGCTACTCGGCCTCGCTGGTGCGCCCGCAGGGGCCGGCGGGCGGCGGCGTCGCCGGCATCTCGCTCGGCGCCGGCGACACCGCGCTCTTCTTCGGGGTCGTGCCCGGCGGCTCGGACGCCGTGGTCGCCACGATCTCGACCTCGGCGGCGACCATCGCCGGGGCCGATCCCGGGCGCGCGAAGGTCAGCGACTTCGTCGACTACCCCGCCAAGGGCCGCGCCACCGGCGGTGTGCGCGCCCACGCCCTGCTCAAGGGCGAGGACGGCCTCGCGGTCGCCTGGGTCGGCGTCGCCCCGGCGCTTGCCGTCGGAGCCGACGGCGGCGTGAGGCAGCTTCCGGCGACGCTCACCCGGCGCGACGCGTCGGGCACGCCGCTCGACTCGGTGGTCGGGTCGATCGGTGGCGCTGTCGCGTGAGCCGGCTGCGGCGCTGAGCCCGCCGAATCGGGACACCCCCGCCGACGCGACGGCGGGCGCGAGCCGATTCGGCGGGGCGGTGGCGCTGCCCGGGGCTCTTCCGCGGCCTCGCTCAGGTCCACCCCGCCGTTTCGGCACGGTCCCGCCGACGCGACGGCGGGCGCGAGCCGATTCGGCGGGGACGGCGGCGTTGTCGCGACCCCTCCGCGCGAACCCTCCAGAACGGCTCGAACCCTCCAGAACGGCTCGGACCCCTCAATACGCGGTCTAGGTGTCGATGCGCTCGCGTGCCAGGCCGGCCCCGTCGATGATGAACTCCTTACGCGGCGCCACATCGTTGCCCATCAGCAGCTCGAACACCCGGCCGGCGTTCTCGGCGTCTTCGACCTTCACGCGGCGGAGCATGCGGTTGGTGCGGTCCATCGTGGTCGTGGCCAGTTGCTCGGCGTCCATCTCGCCGAGGCCCTTGTAGCGCTGGATCGGATCCTGGTACTTCTTGCCCGACTTCTTCAGCCCGGCGAGAACACCGTGCAGCTCGGCCTCGGAGTACGTGTAGATGGTCTCGTTCGGCTTCGATCCGGGGTTGATCACGACGACGCGGTGCAATGGCGGCACGGCGGCGAAGACGCGGCCGGCCTCGATCATCGGCCTCATGTAGCGGAAGAACAGCGTGAGCAGCAGCGTGCGGATATGCGCGCCGTCGACGTCGGCGTCGCTCATGATGATGACCTTGCCGTAGCGGGCGACGTCGAGGTCGAACGACCGACCCGATCCGGCGCCGATCACCTGGATGATCGACGCGCACTCGAGGTTCGACAGCATGTCGCTGACGGACGCCTTCTGCACATTCAGGATCTTGCCGCGGATCGGCAGCAGCGCCTGGTACTCGCTGTTGCGGGCCGCCCGTGCGGTGCCCAGCGCCGAGTCGCCTTCGACGATGAACAGCTCGCTCGACGACACGTCGCTCGAACGGCAGTCGACGAGCTTCGACGGGAGCGACGACGACTCGAGCGCGTTCTTGCGGCGCTGCGTCTCTTTGTGAGCGCGGGCGGCGATGCGCGACTTCATCTCGGTGACGATCTTGTCGAGCACCGCGGCGGCCTGCGTCTTGTCGTCGCGCTTGGGCGACGCGTAGATCGCGGCCATCTCTCTGGCGACGACGTTCGAGACGATCTGGCGGACGGCGGGGGTTCCGAGCACCTCCTTGGTCTGGCCCTCGAACTGCGGCTCGGGCAGGCGCACCGTGAGCACGGCGGTGAGACCGGCGAGGATGTCGTCCTTCTCGAGCTTGTCGTTGCCGACCTTCAAGCGGCGGGCGTTCGACGTGACCTGGTCTTTCAAGAACTTCAGCAGCCCGGCGTCGAAGCCGGTCTGGTGCGAGCCGCCCTTGGGCGTCGAGATGATGTTGACGAAGCTGCGCGTGACAGTCTCGTAGCCCTCGCCCCAGCGCAGGGCGATGTCGACCTCGCACTCGCGCTTGACGTCGGTCGAGACCATCTGCCCGTGGTCGTTCAGCACGGGGACGGTCTCGGTGTAGTGCCCGGTGCCCTGCAGGCGCCAGGTGTCGGTGACGGCCTTGTCGGGAGCGAGGAAGTCGACGAACTCCGAGATGCCGCCCTCGTACGAAAAGACGGACTCGAGGGGCTGATTGCCCTCGGTGTCGGCGGTGGTGACCGGGCGCTCGTCGCGCACGCGAATCGTGAGGCCGGGAACGAGGAACGCGGTCTGCTGGGCGCGCTTGACGAGGTCGTCGGTGACGAACGCGGCGCCCCTGGTGAAGATCTGCCGGTCGGCCCAGTAGCGGATGCGCGTGCCGGTGGCGGCTTTCGGCGCCTTGCCGACGACCCGGAGCACGCTGCCGTTCTCGAACGGCGTGAAGGTCGCGTCGGGTGTGGGCCCGTCGGGGCCGTCGGCGAAGGTGCCGGGCTCGCCGCGGTGGAACGACATGGCGTGCGTCTTGCCTCCGCGGTCGACCTCGACGTCGAGGCGCTCCGAGAGGGCGTTCACGACCGAGGCGCCGACGCCGTGCAGGCCGCCGGATGCCGCGTAGGAGCCGCCGCCGAACTTGCCGCCCGCGTGGAGCTTCGTGAAGACGACCTCGACGCCCGTGAGGCCGGTCTTCGGCTCGATGTCGACGGGGATCCCGCGGGCGGTGTCGCGGACCTCGACGCTGTCGTCGGCGTGCAGGACCACGTCGATCGACGTTCCGAAGCCGCCGAGGGCCTCGTCGACCGAGTTGTCGATGATCTCCCACAGACAGTGCATGAGGCCGCGCGAATCGGTCGAGCCGATGTACATGCCCGGGCGCTTGCGCACCGCCTCCAGACCCTCGAGCACCGACAGGTGACGTGCTTCGTACTGGGACGGCGGGGTGGTTGCCACGGAACTCCATTCAGGTGCTTCTTCGTCGTTGCCCAGGAATGAATCCGCACAAGCGACGCGTTAAGAATACGTGCGTCACCGGGCCATTCCGTGCCCGACACCCGCACGGGAGGGCTCCCCGGACTGGGGTCGTCCAATCCCGTACGCGAACAGCGAAATCCGGCGAAATGTCGCACGGACGAAACGTTCCCGTGTTTTGATGAGTGTCACGAACCCGCGCACCACCGTATTGGAGGAGCATCACATGACTCAGATGGCCACCGACCACACAGCCGTCGACGAGCTCGGCTCCCGCTACCAGCTCTCGGCAGCAGACCGCTGCGACAGCTGCGGAGCCCAGGCGTACATCCGAGCGACCATGGCGAGCGGTGAGCTCCTGTTCTGCGCCCACCACGGCGCCAAGTTCAAGGAGAAGCTGCAGCCGAACGCCATCGAATGGCTCGACGAGACGGCCAAGCTCCACTAAGAGCCCGGCTCCTCACCTACAGACTTTCCAAGAAGGCCCGCTCCCCCACCGGGGTGCGGGTCTTCTGCCGTTCTCCCCTACCTACCTCGGCGACGACCGGAGAGGCAACCGCACGACCTCGACATCGCGAACACGGCCGTCGTCGAGCACCAGGGTCATGAACGTGCATGCCGGCTGGCGGCGCCGGTCGGTCGGCGACCCCGGGTTGAGCATCCGCGTACCCGCCGCTGTCACGGAGTCCCACGGGATGTGGCTGTGGCCGAAGACGATCACGTCGGCCTCGGGGTACTCCGCGTCGGCGCGCTCCTCCCGGCGGAGCGCGGGGCCGGTCTCGTGGACCACGACAATGCGCGCGCCTTCGATGTCGGCCGTCGCCACCAGCGGAAGGCGCGGCTCGAACTCCGGCCCATCGTTGTTGCCGCGGACGGCGAGGAGGCGCCTCGATCGCCGCTCGAAGTCGTCGAGCATCGACAGCTCGACCCAGTCTCCGGCGTGGATCACGACGTCGGCGCTCTCGACGGCCCGCCAGACGGTCTCCGGCAGCTGCTTGGCGCGCTTGGGAACGTGAGTGTCTGACACGAGGGTCACGCGGGTGGGCATGGTGCCACGCTAGCGAGAAGCGGGCGCAGGAACTGCCACCCGCCGCCGTCACATCGCCTTGAAGACGTGCTCCAGGTTCGCCGAGATGACCTCGCGCGACTTCGTCGCGTACTCGTCGAGCGTCGCGTGGGCGTCGGCCACGGCGTACGCGCCGCCCGTGCGAGCGACCGCCGCCGTGAGCACTCGGTCGGTGAGCGCCGGATTGAGGGGCAGCGCCGGCCCCTTCATCTGCGTGCCGAAGGAGGCTCCGCGGATGACGCCCTCGCGTCCGTCTCCGTTGCCACCGCCGCTGACGACGGCGCCGAACGGGCTCGCGCCGGCGCCGAGCTCGAAGCGCGTCGCGTGGTCCTCGAAGCCGAGCAGGTAGAGCGAGCCACCTCCGTAGGGCGTGCTCACCTTGAAGTAGTTGGCACGGCGCTGGGCGCCCCGGTGCGCGCTCGCGTCGAAGAAGCCGAGGCCCTCGAGGTCGGCGCCCTCTCCGCTGATTCCGCGCGAGAGGATCTCCATGCCGCCGCCGATGGCGACGACAGGGATCCCGGCGTCCGACCAGTCCGAGAGGAGCTCGCGGAACCGCAGCACATCGGAGTGGATGGCGCGGAGAGTGGACAGCGGGCCGCTGCCGATGAGCACGACGTCGGCCGCCGCGGGAAGCGCGTCTCCGGGGCGGTGCTCGGTCACGGCCACGTCGAGGCCGCCGCGCCGGGCGCGCTCGGCGAGCGTCACGACGTTGCCGCCGTCGCCCGAGACGCCGAGCTGCTCGGGATAGAGCTGGAGGATGGTCAGGTCGGTCATGCTCGCTTCTCCAGGTCGGGGTAGCCGAGCATCTTGCGCGCGATCATCATCTGCTCGTAGTTCACGATGAAGTTCTTCGTCTTGCCCGACGGCGACGGCAGGGCCTTCATCAGGTCGATGGCCTTCTCGATCTGCGGCTCGACGGTGCCGATCGGGATGCCTGCATGCTCCAGGCGCAGCGCGATCTGCCAGGCCTTCGCGCCCGAGACCACGTCGACGTGGTCGAGCGACGAGAAGTCGACGTCGTAGATCCACGAGATGTCGGGGGTGCCCTCGTCGATTGCGAGGAGCACCTGCTCGGGCGCCGTCGCCAGGGCGTCGAGGTTCAGCTGCAGGCTCGCCGCGTTCTTGAACATGACGAACTCGGCCTCGTCGCTGCCGATCTTCAGGCGCTCACCACGGCCGTAGGCCGGCTTCATCGCGGCGAAGGCCGCGACGGCCTTATGGGAGTCGAACTCGGGGCCGAGCGCGACGCGGGCGGTCTGGATCGCGGCGGCCGCGTCGACCGCGTAGTGGAGCCCCTTGGCGGGGAGCCGGACGTCGACGGCCTGGTCTCCGAGCGCGATGGTGGCGCCGGTGGCGGTCAGCGCGGTGACCTCGGCCTCGGCGGTGAGAGCGCGCGTTCCTGCGCCCTTGTCGTACGCGCTGGCGTTCTGCAGCCCGTGAGGCGCCGCGGCGACCAGGGCCGGGGACGCGCCGAAGCGGGTGACGTCGAGCGTGGCGCTCTCGAACGGGCCGAGGTACTCGTCGTCGCGGTTGGTGACGACGTGCGTGCCCGCGGTGGCGGCCGTGTCGGTCATCATGTCGGCGACGCGCGAGGTCTCGTAGAAGCGGTAGAGCTGGTCGACCTGCACGTTGAGCATGAGGACCGTCGAGGGGTGCAGATGACCGGAGAGCTCGACGGCGAACGCCTCGTCGACCTCGAGCACGCCGACGTCGGCCTTGAGTCGCCCGAACAGGCTCACCTCGGAGAGGAGCGCCGACGCGATGCCCTGCGGCAGGTTGGCCCCGGTCGGGTTCGTGAAGACGCGCAGGCCGTGCGAGCGCATGATGTCGGACAGCATGTGCGTCGTCGTCGACTTGCCGTTCGAGCCGAGCACGAACAGGACGCCCCGGTCGAACTGCTTGGTGACATCCGTGAGGAAGGTCGGGAGCAGCTTGAGGACGAGGTAGCCGGGGTACGCCGACCCACCCCCTCGGGCCCTTGCGAGAACGCGGACGAGACGCCCGAGGAGGATGGGGAGAACGTACTTCAAAGGATTCCTAGCGTCGGCTGCGTCGGCGATGGGTGCTTCTTATTCGAGGTAGTCGCGGAGGGACTGCGACCGCGACGGGTGGCGCAGCTTGGCCATCGTCTTCGACTCGATCTGGCGGATGCGCTCGCGCGTCACTCCGAACGTGTCGCCGATCTGGTCGAGGGTCTTGGGCATCCCGTCGCCGAGCCCGAAGCGCATGCGGATCACGCCGGCCTCACGCTCGGAGAGGCTGTCGAGCAGCGACTCGAGCTGCTTCTGCAGCATCGTGAAGCCCACGGCGTCGGCGGGCACGACGGCCTCGGTGTCTTCGATGAGGTCGCCGAATTCGCTGTCGCCGTCTTCACCGAGCGGGGTGTGCAGCGAGATGGGCTCGCGGCCGTACTTCTGGACCTCGACGACCTTCTCGGGCGTCATGTCCAGCTCGCGTGACAGCTCTTCGGGGGTGGGCTCGCGGCCGAGGTCCTGCAGCATCTGGCGCTGCACGCGGGCGAGCTTGTTGATGACCTCGACCATGTGCACGGGGATGCGGATGGTGCGGGCCTGGTCGGCCATCGCGCGGGTGATGGCCTGGCGGATCCACCACGTGGCGTACGTCGAGAACTTGAAGCCCTTGGTGTAGTCGAACTTCTCGACCGCGCGGATGAGGCCCAGGTTTCCTTCCTGGATGAGGTCGAGGAACTGCATGCCGCGGCCGGTGTACCGCTTGGCCAGGCTCACCACGAGTCGGAGGTTGGCGCCGAGCAGGTGGCTCTTGGCGCGCTGGCCGTCGCGGGAGACCCAGCGCAGCTCGCGCTCGAGCTCCTTCGAGAGGCCCGTCGAGTTGGCCAGCTTGTCGTCGGCGAACAGGCCCGCCTCGATGCGCATGGCGAGCTCGACCTCTTCGGCCGCGTTCAGGAGCGCGACCTTTCCGATCTGCTTGAGGTAGTCCTTGACCGGATCGGCGGTGGCGCCGGTGATGGTCGACGAGTAGACGGGGATCTCGTCGTCGTCGTCCTGCGAGATGACGAGGGCGCCGGTGGGGAGGACCTCGTCGGCGGCCTTCTCGGCGTCGGTGGTCTCCTCGCCGTCGGCCGTCTCGGTGCCGTCCGCGGTCTCGGTCGTCTCGGCGGTGTCGTCGGCGACGACGACCTCGGGCTCGTCGTCCTCCTCGTCGTCGTCAGCCGACTTGCCGGCAGCCTTGGCCTTGGCGGGCGATGCCTTCGCCTTGGCCGGTGCCTTCTTGGCAGGAGCCTTCTTCGCAGCGGGCTTCTTGGCGGCGGGGGCGGCGACAGCCGCGTCCTCGGTGGTGATGTCGTCGGTGTCGGTCACGGCGGCGGCGACGGGGGCTTTGGTGCGAGTAGCCATTGGGTGCACCTTTCACTCGGGCTTCGAAAAGTCGGTGGAGGCCCTGCGCCGTCGGTGGTTCTGCGACTGCAAGGCGGGGAGGACGACGACGCTGATCCTGCTTGTCGTCGGCCAGAGAGTTCGGTTTCGGGCAGTTCGGTTCGGGTGACTGTGCCTGCCAAAGCGGCACAGCAAGGACCCATGTCAAGCCCCGAGGCATTTCACCAAGGGACAAGAAAGGGTCCGTGAGTAATTATTGCACGCCCGAGAGCGACCCGTTTACAAAAGGGGGCATTCACTGCTAGTGGCGACGTAACTTCCTGGAGAGTGCAACCCAGAGCGGGCCCACTTCTATTCCTTCCTCGAGGTGCATGCGCCGCCTCGTGCCTCGCCTGTCGACGACCAGCCCGACCACTCCCGCTCCGACGATCACATACTGCACGCAGAAGGCGACGCGGAAGCTCGACCAGGCGAAGAGAGGCTGCGGATCCCCCGCCGCGACCCCGGCGCGGTGGAGGGCGTCGAGCACGATGCCGATCAGGAACATCATCACGAAGCTCGCCAGGAACCCGCCGACGTTCACGATGCCGTTGGCTACGCCGAGGCTGCGGAGCGGATTGAAGGTGCGTGCGAAGTCGAAGCCGATGAGCGAGCCCGGCCCGCCGACCCCGAGGGCGACGACGAGCGCGACGACGAGCCAGTGCGGCGGCCGGTCGGGCCACGCGAGCACGAGGGTCCACATCAGCCCGAGCACGGACACGATGCCGAGCACGAGGTTCGACCGGCGGAGCGGGAACCGGGCGGTGAGCAGACCCAGGAGGGGGCCAGCGACGACCCCTGTGACGACGAGCAGCGCGAGCAGCCCGGACGCCTCGCCGCGGCTGAATCCGAGGCCGCCCACGAGCGCGGGAACTCCCCAGAGCAGGCTGAACACGGTGCCCGACGACTGGGTCACGTAGTGCGACCAGAAGCCGAGCCGGGTTCCGGGGCGCTTGACGCTCTCGGCGAGCTGACGTCCGGCGGCGGCCCACGAGGCGACGACGGGCAGCTCGGTGCGGCCGACGGGAGAGTCGCGCACGACCAGCATCAGCACGACGACCGATACGCCGGCGACACCGGCGGCGACCGCGAATGCCGTGCTCCAGCCGGCCGTGTGCAGCACGGCGGCGAACGGGATCGCCGAGAGGATCTGCCCGATCTGCCCGAGGTTGCCTGTCCACTGCGAGACCTGCGGCAGCACCGGCCCGCGGAACCACGACGGCAGCAGGCGGATCACCGAGATGAAGGTCATCGCGTCACCCGCTCCGACGAGCATGCGGCCCGCGATGGCCACGCCGATGTGCGGCGGCGAGACGGCGACGACCGCTTGGCCGAGACCGAGCACGACCGCCCCCAGCACGAGCAGGAACTTCGGCCCGACCCGGTCGAGCATGACGCCCACGGGCACCTGGAGCCCGGCGTACACCACGATCTGGGTCACCGCGAGCGTCGAGAGCGTCGCCGCCGAGATGGAGTAGACGTCTTGGGCGTCGACGCCCGCGACGCCGAGCGACGAGCGCTGCAGGACGGCGACGACGTAGGCGAAGACCGCGGCGCCCCAGACGAGCCAGGCGCGAGCGGAATTCACCCCGCAACCCTAGCGGGGCCGGGGCTCTAGCCCAGCGAGGGGCCGCCGTCGTCGTCCACCTGGCGGGTCGAGAGGAACTTCTCGAGCTCGGCCGCGATCGAGTCGGCGCTCGGGACCTGTCCGTCGAGGCCGATCAGCGGCGAGGGCAGGGGGTTGCCCTCCATGTAGGTGTCGTGACGCTCTTCGAGGGTCTGCACGAGGCGTGTCAGTTCCTGGTTTCCCGTGACCTGCTCGTCGACCTTGCTCAAGAACTCGCGCCCCTCCTCGCGCAGCCTGTCGCTCGGGAAGATGAGCCCCGTCGCGGCACTGATGCTCGACAGCGCGGTGACCGCGGCGTCGGGGAACTCCGTGTCGGCGAGGTAATGAGGCACCAGGAGCACGAAGCCGGCGGTGGGGTGGCCCGTCGCCGAGAGGCGGAGCTCGACCAGGTGGAGCGCGTTCGCGGGGGCCTGCGTCGTGGGGCGCCAGACCGAGAGCGACTCGATGAGGTCGACCCGGTTGCCCGAGACGGTGACGCCGAGGGGGCGCGTGTGCGGTACCGGCATCGGGATCGCCTGCACCCACGTCGTGGTCGACACCCCGTACCGCTCGACGAGCTGCATCACGGCCGAGGTGAACGCCTCCCAGCGGAAGTCGGGCTCGAAGCCCGACAGGAGGAGGAACTGCTGGCCGATCTCGTCCTTCATGAGCGACAGGGTCAGCGTCGAGGCCTGGAAGTCGGCGATGTGGTCTTGATCGAAGGTGATGATGGGGCGGCGTGCGCGGTAGTCGAGGAGGATGTCGGCGTCGAACGTCGCGACGACGTCGCCGTCGAGCGTGTCGCCGAGGTACTGGGTGATCTGCGCCACGGTCGAGCCGGCGTCGGCGAACCCGGTGAGTGCCGCGACGAGCGGGAGCCCGGCTGGCACGCCGGACGAGTCGGGCGACAGCTGGTACAGGTCTGCAGGATCGGACATGCTGTCAATGCTAGGCACGCGCACCCTCGCGAACGTCCGCCGGAGGCAAGCTGACAGCGAACACCTCGATACGATCGACGGCATGACAGTCGCCGCTCTCACCGTGTCCGCAGAAGCCACCGATGCCGAGGTCTTCGTCATCGGAGTCACCCCCGGCAAGGGAGACGAGCCGCCCACTCTGCTCTGGGACGCCCCGGTGCTGGCAGGCTCCCTGCAGGAACTCGGGGTGGTCGCCGGCAAGGACGAGCTCACGCGCCTTCCCGCCTCGGCCCTCGGCGAGGGTGCGGCGCCGATCGGCAGCGCACCCGTGGTCGCCCTCGTCGGCCTCGGCGGCGCCGTCTCGATCGAGACTCTCCGCTACGCCGCCGGATCCGCCGCGCGCCAGCTCACCGGAAAGGACCGCATCGCTCTCGGCCTCCCCGTCGCCGACGAGGCCGAGGCTCTCGCCGTGCTCGAGGGCGCAGCTGTCGGCGCCTACGTCTTCGACACCTACAAGCACACCTCGGCCAGCCCGACCCGTCGCGTCGCGTCGTCGATCGAGCTCGTCACGGCCGCCGCCGTCGACGCCGCGACAGTCGAGAAGGCCGCAGCCGTCGCCACCGCCGTCCACACCGTCCGCGACCTCGTCGCCACGCCCCCGATCGACCTGCCGCCCGCTGCTCTCGCCGACGAGGCCGTCCGCCTCGCCGCAGAGTCGCCGTCCGGCGACCTCACCGTGACCGTGCTCGCGGGCGACGAGCTGCGCGACGCAGGATTCGGCGGCATCGTCGGCGTGGGCCAGGGCTCGGCACGCCCGCCCCGCCTGGTCAAGGTCGCCTACTCCCCCGCCGGCGCCGCCAAGCACCTCGCACTGGTCGGCAAGGGGATCACCTACGACACCGGCGGGCTCTCGCTGAAGCCGGCCGGCGCCATGCTCGGCATGAAGTACGACATGACCGGCGCCGCGACGGTTCTCGCCGTGACGATCGCCGCCGCGCGTCTCGCCCTGCCCGTTCGCCTGACCGCGTGGCTCTGCATCTCCGAGAACATGCTCGGCGCCGACCCCATCCGCCCCGACGACGTCCTCACCATCAAGAACGGCACCACCGTCGAGGTGACCAACACCGACGCCGAAGGCCGGCTCGTGCTCGCCGACGGCATCTCGGCTGCGAGCGAGGAGCAGCCCGACGCCATCGTCGACGTCGCCACCCTCACCGGTGCGCAGGTCGTCGCCCTCGGCATGCGCTACGTCGGAGTCATGGGCACCGACGACTTCGCGCCTCGGGTCGTCGAGGTCGCCGACGGGGCGTCCGAGCCGTTCTGGCGGGTTCCGCTCGCCCCGGAGCTGCGCGCCCGGCTCAACTCCGACGTCGCCGACCTCGTCAACGCGACTCCGGGCAACACGGCTGCGGGCATGCTGCTCGCGGGGGTGTTCCTCAAGGAGTTCGTCGGGAAGCGCGAGGGCACCGACGAGCTGATCCCGTGGGCTCACCTCGACATCGCCGGCCCGAGCGAGAACAAGGCGGGCGGCTACGGCTTCACGACCAAGGGCGCCACGGGGATCGCCGTCAGGACTCTGATCGACCTGGCAGTCTCGTTCTGAGCGGCGTACTAGGGTAGTTGAGGGCGGGAGAAACCCGCCGTTTTGCAAGGCGTGCGGCCGTGGTCGACATCCGCGACCACGGCCGCCTCCTTGGCCAATGCACGAAGGAGTTGCTGGGTGTCGGAACAGAATTTTGACGTGGTGGTCCTCGGTGGCGGCAGCGGCGGCTACGCCGCGGCCCTCCGCGCCTCCGAACTGGGCTTCTCCGTCGCCCTCGTCGAGAAAGACAAGGTCGGCGGCACCTGCCTCCACCGCGGCTGCATCCCCACCAAGGCGCTCCTGCACGCGGCCGAGGTCGCCGACGTGTCGCGCGAGTCGGCCAAGTACGGCGTCCACACGCAGCTGAACGGCATCGACATCGCCGGCGTCACGACGTACCGCCGCGACATCGTCGAGCACAAGTACAAGGGCCTGCAGGGCCTCGTCAAGTCGCGCGGAATCACCACGATCGCCGGTTCCGGCCGCCTCACGTCGCCGAGCACGATCCAGGTCGGCGACGACACCATCACCGGCAAGCACATCGTGCTGGCCACCGGCTCCTACTCGCGCAGCCTGCCCGGTCTCGAGATCGGCGGCCGCGTCATCACGAGCGAGCACGCCCTCGAGCTCGACTACATCCCGAAGCGCGTCGCCATCCTCGGCGGCGGTGTGATCGGCGTCGAGTTCGCCAGCGTCTGGAAGTCCTTCGGCTCGGAGGTGCAGATCATCGAGGCTCTCCCCCACCTCGTCCCCAACGAGGAGGAGTCGATCTCCAAGTCGTTCGAGCGGGCGTTCCGCAAGCGCGGCATCGCCTTCAGTCTCGGTATCCGCTTCCAGAGCGTGACCCAGGACGACCAGGGCGTCGTCGTCACGCTCGAAGACGGCAAGACGTTCGAGGCCGACATCCTCCTGGTCGCTGTCGGTCGCGGCCCGGTGACCGCCGACCTCGGCTACGAGGAGGTCGGCGTCACCATGGACCGCGGCTTCGTCCTCACCGACGAGCGCCTCGCGACCAGCGTCCCCGGCGTCTACGCCATCGGCGACATCGTCCCCGGCCTCCAGCTCGCCCACCGCAGCTTCCAGCAGGGCATCTTCGTCGCCGAGGAGATCGCCGGCCTCAAGCCGGTCGTCATCGAAGACGCGAACATCCCGAAGGTCACGTACTCCGACCCCGAGGTCGCCTCGGTCGGCCTCACGACCGCCAAGGCCACCGAGAAGTACGGCGCCGACAAGATCGCCGCCTACGACTACAACCTCGCTGGCAACGGCAAGAGCTCGATCCTCGGCACTGCCGGGTCGATCAAGGTCATCCGCGTCGTCGACGGCCCCGTCATCGGAGTCCACATGATCGGCGCCCGCGTCGGCGAGCTCATCGGCGAAGCGCAGCTCACCGTCAACTGGGAGGCCTACCCCGAAGACGTCGCGAGCCTGATCCACGCGCACCCGACCCAGAACGAGGCCCTGGGCGAGGCGATGCTGGCGCTTGCCGGCAAGCCGCTCCACGCGATGTAGCTTCACAGCACCATCCCCGCCGAGGCGCTGTCCCACAATTCATAGTTAGAACCGCAGAAGGAGTTCCCCTGATGAGCGAATCCGTCAACCTCCCGGCACTCGGTGAGAGTGTCACCGAGGGCACGGTCACCCGCTGGTTGAAGAATGTCGGCGACCGGGTCGAGGTCGACGAGCCTCTGCTCGAAGTCTCGACCGACAAGGTCGACACCGAGATCCCGTCGCCGATCGCGGGCGTGATCGAGGAGATCCTCGTCGCCGAGGACGAGACCGTCGAGGTCGGCACCGCCCTCGTCAAGATCGGCGACGGCAGCAATACCGGAAGCACGGGCGATGCCCCTGAGGCCGAGGCTCCGGGCACCGGTCCGGCATCGACCGATGACACCCCCGCCGCGGACTCCGAGACCGAGGAGTCGTCCGAAGGGTACGAGTCGCCGTCGCCCGCCACCGAGGCTCCCGCCGAGGTCCCCTCCGATGCAGCGCCCGCCCCCGGCGAGGACGCCCCGGCCGAGGCTCCCGAGCCCGCTCCGGCCGTCGACCCGGCTCCGGCCGCCGCGGCACCCGCATCGCCGGCTCCGGTCGCCGCCGCACCGGCACCTGCAGCGCCCGCTGCTCCCGCGCCTGCCACGCCCGCACCCGCTGCTCCGGCGCCCGCTGCGCCCGCAGCCCCGGCTTCGGCCGGCGGGCCCGTCGGCTACGTCACCCCTCTCGTCCGCAAGCTCGCCAACGAGAAGGGCATCGACCTGTCGACGCTCTCCGGCAGCGGCGTCGGCGGCCGTATCCGCAAGGAAGACGTCCTGGCCGCGGCCGAGGCCGCTGCGAAGGCCGCTCCTTCCTCCGCTGCTCCCGCCGCCTCGGCCCCCGCCGCTTCGTCGGCCTACGAGCCGCTGCCGGTGTCCGACCTGCGCGGCACCACAGTGCCGATGACCCGCCTCCGCAAGGTCGTCGCCCAGCGCGCCGTCGAGTCGATGCAGTCCACCGCGCAGCTCACCAGCGTCGTCGAGGTCGACGTCACCAAGGTCGCGAAGTTCCGCGATGCGGTCAAGGGCGACTTCCAGGCCAAGACCGGCAACAAGCTGTCGTTCCTGCCGTTCTTCACGCTCGCAGCGGCGGAGGCCCTGCAGGCCTACCCGAAGCTGAACGCCACCGTCGAGGGCGACTCGATCGTCTACCCCGACACCGAGAACATCAGCATGGCCGTCGACACCGAGCGCGGCCTGCTCACCCCGGTGATCAAGAACGCCGCGTCGCTCGACCTGGCCGGCCTGGCCGCGTCGATCGCCGATCTCGCCGGTCGCACCCGCGACAACAAGCTGACCCCCGACGAGCTGTCCGGCGGCACCTTCACGGTGACCAACACCGGCTCGCGCGGCGCGCTGTTCGACACCCCCGTGGTGTTCCTGCCGCAGGTGGCCATCCTCGGCACCGGCATCGTCGTCAAGAAGCCGGTCGTCGTCACGGCCGACGGCTCCGAGTCGATCGCGATCCGCTCGATGGTCTACCTGGCGCTCTCGTACGACCACCGGATCGTCGACGGCGCCGACGCCGCCCGCTTCCTCGTCGCGGTCAAGAACCGCCTCGAGGGAGGCGACTTCGCCGGGAAGCTCGGCATCTAGCTCCACCCGCAAGCCTCAGCCTAGGCTTCGCAGTCGCCAACCGGCCTCCGTCCTCGTCACGAGGAGGGAGGCCGGTTCGTCGTCCGGGCCGGTGCCGAGCTCGAAGAGGACGGCCCCGCCGTACTCCCCCGCCATCCCGGCGATGCTCGGAAAACGCGCCTCCGCCAGACGCGCAGGATCAGCCACCACCGCCAGGTCGTCGGCCAGCAGCGGCGAGTCGGCCTGGTCGACACCCGCGACGCATGCGGCGTCGAGCGCCGTGAGGCAGTCCTCGCGGAGGCGCAGCAGCACTCGGGCGGCCGCGGTCGCGTCGTCGCCGCGGAGGAGAGCGTCGGCTGTCGTGCCTCCGGTGGAGACCGGCGGTGATGAGCGGCCGGCCGCCTCGGGGGGATCAGTGCGCCGTGCGTCGGCTCGTGCCGGGGCAGGACCGGACCGGGTGCCGGGCTCGGCGGGCGGACCCTCCGTCGCGGTCAGGACGAGGCCGCCCAAGGCGGATGCCGCCACGACCCCGGCACCGAGCCAGACCTTCGGGCGGACATCGCGCGCCGCGGCCACGGCGCGGCCGATGACGTGCGCAGCCAGGCCGAATGCGTCAGCGGCCAGGCCGCCGGGCTCGCCGACGGCGGCGCGCGCCAGGTCGAGGCCCGGGACGACGCCGTCGAGGTGATGCGCGGGCGGCGCAGGGGGCGGCGCGTCGGTCGACGCTGCGGGCGGCGGTGCGGGCCGCGCCAGCGGCTCCTCCAGCGGCGCAGGATCGTCGAGGTCGAAGAGCAGCTCGATGAGAGAGTCGATGCCGGAGCCTCCGGGTCGGGTCGCGTCGCCGAGCGCCGTCCGGACGGTGCTGCGACCGCCCGGGGTCGACGCCAGCACCTCGGCTACGATGCGGCGGGCCGCCCCGGCGGCACCGGCGTCCCGCGTGAGGCTGACGGCACCCCGCGGTGGTGCGGCCGAGAGGCTGACGAGCACGGGCGCCCCGCTGGCGTCCAGCAGGACGTCATCGAGCGTCAGGCTCGAGGCGAGATCGACGCGGTCGTCGAGGCCGCGCCGCTCGACGTGCAGGAGCGCGAGCAGCAGCGGGACCAGCAGCGTCACCGCCTCGCCCGCCGACAGGCGCCCGCGCGCAGCGATGAGCTCGGACATGGGCCGCGTCTCGAGGCGCGGGAGAAGCACGGCCGGACGGCCGTCGACCTCGACGACTCCGAGGAGGGGCGCGATATGGCGGTGGTCGACCGCAGCCAGCGCAGCGGCGGCGGCCAGCGCCCGGCGGCGGCCGTCGGGACCGAGGAAGACCTTCGCGACGGTCTGTGGGGCGGACGGCCAGACGAGGAGGCGGGCGCGGGGCGACTCGGCGAGCACGTGGGCCGCGACGGCCGCGGCGACGGAGGAGGACATGCCGTCGAGCCTGGCGGAGCGGGAGGGGGGCCGGACGGAAGTTCCTGCGCCTGTGGATCATCGGGGACCCTGTGGACCGATCCCCGCGGGGAGGAACGCGGGCCGCGCGCAACCCGAAGCCGGACCGCCACCCGGCGCGGGACCACGTATCCTAGTCAGCATGGCACGCAGCAAGTCTTCGGAGAACGCATCTTCGACCCCTGAAAAAGAGCCCGGTCGCATCAAGCAGATGTACCAGGTCTTCACCATGACCCGGCGTCACGACCCCAAGTCGATCTGGCTCATGCTGGCGTCGTTCGTGGTGCCCGTCATCGCGTTCGTCGTGCTCGCTCTCGTCGCCGGGGGCAACATCCTCGGCACGATCCTCTACATCGTCGTCGGCGTCATGCTCGGCGTGCTGCTGTTCATGCTCGTGCTCGGACGCCTCGCCGAGCGCGCCGCCTACTCGCAGATCGCCGGCCAGCCCGGAGCGGTCGGCGCCGTCTTCAAGAGCGGCCTCCGTCGCCAGTGGCGGGCGAGCGAGATGCCGGTCGCCGTCAACGGCCGCAGCCAGGCCGCCGTCTACCGCGCCATCGGCCGACCCGGCGTCGTCCTCGTGACCGAAGGCACCCGGGGCCAGACCCAGAAGATCGTCGACGAAGAGAAGCGCAAGGTCGCGCGGATCACGCCCGGCGTCCCGATCACCGTCCTCAGTGTCGGCACCGACGCCGACTCGATCCCGCTGCACAAGCTGGCTCGTCGCATGAACAAGGTCAAGAAGGCCATCGATCGCAACGAGGTGCTCGCCGTGTCGAACCGCCTCGAGTCGCTCGGCCAGAACAAGCTGCCGATCCCCAAGGGCGTCGACCCGATGCGCATGCGCTCGGGGCGTCCGCGCTGATCGCGAGTCGCGCTCGAGGCTAGATCCTGACCAGGACAGCGCCGACGGCGCGATCGTGCAGGCCCCGCTGGTCGCGGTCGTAGATGACGGCGGGGATCACCAGGCAGAGCAGGATCGTGCGGACGATGGGCCGCCACACGCCGATGTACCCGGTCGGCAGCGGCACGACCCGCATGCGGCAGGCGATATGGCCGAGACTGCCGCCGAGGGTGATGATGAACAGCATCTGCATGAGCGCGAAGACGCCGAGCGTCGCAAGCGAGTTGTAGTGGAAGAACAGCACCGAGACCAGCACGGCGATCCCCCAGTCGATCACCAGGGCGATCAGGCGTCGGCCGAACCGGCCGATCGAGCGCGGACCCGACTCGGGGAGCCCGAGGTCGTGCCCCGGATACGGCGGGCGGTCGTCGCTCGGCGGGAGTGGGGGCGGGGCGCTGCTCGACATGGGGATGAGCCTATCGATGCCCTGCGGGAGCACTCTGAGCATGGCACCCGTAACATCCCGGAAACATTCTGGTCACCGCACCGAAACCCCCCGTCAATAGCCTCATGACTGGAGGCGTCCAGCTTTCGCCCACGTTCCACGCCATTGGAGAGACTTCGCGTATGTTCAAAGATTCTTCCGAGGTGCTGAGCTTCATCAAGGACACCGACGTCAAGTTCCTTGACATCCGGTTCACCGACCTTCCCGGTGTCCAGCAGCACTTCAACATCCCCGCATCCACGGTCGACGAGGAGTTCTTCTCCGTCGGTCAGCTGTTCGATGGCTCGTCGATCCGCGGCTTCGCGTCGATCCACGAGTCCGACATGCAGCTCATCCCCGACGTGACCACGGGCTACGTCGACCCGTTCCGCGCCGAGCGCACGCTCATCCTGGTGTTCGACATCTTCAACCCGCGCAACGGCGAGCTCTACTCGCGCGACCCCCGTCAGGTCGCGAAGAAGGCCGAGCGCTACCTCGCCTCCACCGGCATCGCCGACACCGCCTTCTTCGCTCCCGAGGCCGAGTTCTACGTCTTCGACGACGTGCGCTACGACGTCAAGCAGAACGGCTCGTTCTACTCCGTCGACTCCGAAGAGGGCGCCTGGAACACCGGACGCGCCGAAGAGGGCGGAAACCTCGCGAACAAGACCGCCTACAAGGGCGGCTACTTCCCGGTCTCGCCCGTCGACAAGACGGCCGACCTCCGCGACGACATCAGCCTCAAGCTGATCGACTCCGGCCTCGAGCTCGAGCGTGCGCACCACGAGGTGGGCACCGGCGGCCAGCAGGAGATCAACTACAAGTTCGACACGATGGTCCACGCGGCCGACGACATCCTGAAGTTCAAGTACATCGTCAAGAACACCGCGGAGCAGTGGGGCAAGGTCGCGACCTTCATGCCGAAGCCGCTCTTCGGCGACAACGGGTCGGGCATGCACACGCACCAGTCGCTCTGGTCGGACGGCAAGCCGCTCTTCTACGACGAGAACGGCTACGGCGGACTCAGCGACCTCGCCCGCTGGTACATCGGCGGCCTGCTCAAGCACGCCCCCGCCGTGCTCGCGTTCACGAACCCGGCGATCAACTCGTACCACCGCCTGATCCCGGGCTTCGAGGCCCCCGTCAACCTGGTCTACTCGGCCGGCAACCGCTCGGCTGCGATCCGCATCCCGATCACGGGCACCAACCCGAAGGCCAAGCGCATCGAGTTCCGCGTCCCCGACGCCGCCTCGAACCCGTACCTCGCGTTCGCCGCCCAGCTCATGGCCGGCCTCGACGGCATCCAGAACCGCATCGAGCCGCACGAGCCCGTCGACAAGGACCTCTACGAGCTCCCCCCGGAGGAGGCCAAGAACATTCCCCAGGTCCCCGCCTCGCTCGACGCCGCTCTGCTCGCTCTCGAGGAGGACCACGAGTTCCTCACCAAGGGCAACGTGTTCACCGAAGACCTCATCGAGACCTGGATCGCGTACAAGCGCGAGAAGGAGATCCTGCCGATGGCGCAGCGTCCTCACCCGTTCGAGTTCGAGATGTACTTCGGCGTGTAGCACGCCGTCGTCTCCCCCGGAGCCCCGCCCCCGCGTTCGCGCGGGAGGCGGGGCTCCGTCGTGCGGACGGGCGGGGCTCCGTCGTGCGGAGGGGCGGGCCGGAGACGACGGCCGCTGCGGACACGCGAACGGCCCCGCCCCCGGAGGGGCGAGGCCGACGCTCGAGAGGACGGGACTGGCTACGCGGGAAGCGCGGCTCCCTCGAGCACGCGGCGCTGGCGAGCGACGATGCGCCCACCGAGGGGGCGCACCTCCCAGCCGGCGGCCGACCACACCTCGGAGTCGAGGGCGTTGCGGGCGTCGAGCACGACCGGGTTGGCGGCGAGCTCGGCGAGGTGCTCCGGGTCGGCGTTGACGAAGACGGGCCACTCGGTGAGCAGCAGCACGGCGTCGGCGTCGGTGACGGCCTCGTCGAGGCTGTCGGCGAACGACAGCGTCGGGAACGAGCGCTGGGCCGTCTGCGAGGCCTCCGGGTCGACCACGAGCACCTGGGCGCCGCGCAGGTGCAGTGCGGCGGCCACGTTGAGGGCGGGCGAGTCCCTGACGTCGTCGGTGTCGGGCTTGAAGGCCGCGCCGAGAATGGCGAGCTTGCGGTTGAGCACCGATCCGCCGCAGGCGTCGATCGCCTGGTCGATGACGCGCTGGCGCTGCTGCATGTTGATCTCGTCGACCTCCTGCATCAGGCCGACGACGCGGCCCGCACCGAGCTCGTTGGCGCGCGACATCAGGGCGCGGATGTCTTTCGGGAGGCAGCCGCCGCCGAAGCCGAGACCGGCGTTCAGGAACTTGCGGCCGATGCGGTCGTCGTGGCCGAGCGCATCGGCGAGGACGCGGACATCGGCGCCGGCGACCTCGCACAGCTCGGAGATGGCGTTGATGAACGAGATCTTAGTGGCGAGGAACGCGTTGGCGCTCACCTTGACGAGCTCGGCGGTGGCGAGGTCGCACGAGATGACCGGCGTTCCGGTCGCGATCGGGGCCGCGTAGACCTCGCGGAGGATCGCCTCGCTCTTGGCGTCCGTGCCGCCGAAGACGATGCGGTCGGGGCGCAGGGTGTCTTCCACTGCGTGGGCCTCGCGCAGGAACTCCGGATTCCACACGACCTGGGTGTCGATGCCGGCCGGCTTGGCGTCGGCCACCAGCTTGCGGAGCCGTGCCGCGGTTCCGACCGGCACGGTGCTCTTGCCGACGATGATGCCGTCGTGGCTGAGCGACTCGGCGACGGCCTTCGTGGCGGCCTCCACGTAGGTGAGGTTCGCGGCGTGGCTGCCCCGACGCTGCGGGGTGCCCACGCAGATGAAATGGACGTCGGCGAGCGACACGGCGTCGGCGAGGTCGCTGGTGAAGCGGAGGCGGCCCGTGCCGACGTGCTTGACGATGAGCTCGGGCAGGCCGGGCTCGAAGAACGGGACGCGGCCGGCGCTGAGCGCTTCGACCTTCGCGGGGTCGGTGTCGACGCCGATGACGTCGAATCCCATCTCGGCCATGGCGGCCGCGTGGGTGGCGCCGAGGTAGCCGGTGCCGATGACGGAGATGACGGGCTTGGGGGCGCTGTCCGCCGAGGCGGAGGGCTTCTTCGATGCGGTCATGATGGTCTCCCTGATGCGGGTACGCCGAACGTACCTGTGGTTGTGGAGCAGATGAGGGGGTGGCTGCCGCGGTGCGAGACACCGCGGCAGCCGGGTGGGGAGGCGTGGTGGGCGCCTACCCCGTGGGCTTCAGCTTGTACTGGTCCTGGACGGTGGCTATGCCGTTCGTGAAGGCCGTGATGGAGCTGCCCGAGGAGTCGATGCGCCAGTCGTTGGTGTACTGGGTGCCGTTCGTCGTCGACGTGACCGTGTGGTTGAACCAGCCGAAGCCGATGATGTCGGAGTTGACGGGGGCGTCCAGGTTCGTGAACAGGTCGGTGATCCACTTGGCCTTCTGGCCGCCGTTCTCGCTGGCTCCGATCTCGGAGAGCACGATCGGCTTGTCCGGGGCTATCGCCCGGAGCTGCGTCAGCGTGTTCTGGAACGTGTGCTGGAACGAGTAGGTCTCGGAGTTCGAGTACGGCGGGCGGAGGTACCCCGACATCCCGACCCAGTCCACCTCGTCGGGACCGGGGTAGTAGTTCGCCAGGTACGCCTGCTGCGACCGAGTGGAGTTCAGGTTGTCGACCCGGTTGGGCGACCAGACCCAGACGACGTAGTCGTTGGCTCCGTTGTCGGCGAAGATCTGGTGCACGTGGTCCCACATCTGCACGAACTGGCCCTTGGAGTTGCCGTTGGTGTTCTCGCCCCAGGGGTACCAGTCGGCGTTCATCTCCTGGTCGAGGCGGATGGCGAGCGGCTGCTTGTTGGCGGCCACGGCCTTCGCGTACTTGGTCAGGTAGGCGTCGTAGTCGCCGCCGATGATCTTGGAGAGCGCGTAGTCGGGCTGCGTGTTGAGGTTGTTGGCGGCCTTGAGCGGCTGGGTCTCCCAGGTCAGGAACGGCAGCTGGCCCTTGGCCCACGAGCGCTGCACGGCATCGGCGCGGAAGTCGGAGTCGAAGCCCTGGAAGTAGCCCGACATGTTCGGGCTGACGCCGACCTTCGACGACACGTCGTCGTTCTCAGCCCAGTTGAAGGGCGACTGCTGCGTGTAGAGGCCGAAGTACTTCGAGGTGGGCTTCTTGATCGACGCGAGGCTGGGCGTGGTCGGAATGGTCGGTCCGGTCACGATGGGGCTGGTCGGCGTCGTGGTGGTGCCGCCGCTCGGCGCTCCCGGAGTCTCGCCCGTCGTCGTCGTCGGAGTCGTCGAACCCGACGAGGCCGCGTTCGACGTGCCGGAGCCCGCGGTGCCGGAGGCCGAGGATCCCGACGAGGCCATCTGCGACTTGAGGTCCTTCACCTGGCCGGCCGACTTGGAGGACGTCGCCATGGCCTTCGAGAGCTTCGTCTCGAGGGCGGTCGACTTGCCGGTCGCTGCCGCGAGCTCCGTCTTGAGCTTCGCGAGCTCGGCCGACTGGTCGTTGATCCGCGACTTCGTCGAGACGAGCTGCGTCAGCAGGTCGGCGCGGTCGTTCTTCAGCTCCATGTTCGTCGAGATGGGCTTGACGACATCGCCGACGACCTTGCGCACGACGTTGTCGGTGGGCGACATCCAGACCAGCCACGTGATGAGGGCGAGCGCGACCACGATGATCGTGGCGCCCAGCGCGCTCATCCGCGAGTTCTTCTTGCCGGTGGTCCACCAGGCGCTGCCGGCGGGCCGGCTGAGCGGGGTGATCACGGACTCTCGGTACTCAGACAATGAAGAGTGCCTCCAGGACGAGGATCGCGGTACCGATGAGGTACGGCCATCCGGCTTTCATGTTGAAGCGGCGGCGGGGTGCGGCCTTGGGGGTCGGTGCGTCCACGACCGCGGTCGTGGCGGCGCGACGGCTCTTGATCAGGACCGTGCCCGACTCGGGGTCGGCCTGCGTGCCGAAGTCGAACAGGGTGTCGACCGAGGGCTGACCGGGCACGTCGTCGAACTGGGCCTCGAGGGCGTCGATGGGCGTGACCATGGTCTCCTCGCGACGCTCCACCTCGGCGGCCACCTCCTCGGTGACCTCGCCGCCGCTGTAGGCACCGGCTCGGGTCCCCCAGCCGGCCGAGTGGCCCATGCGGAAGAAGCCGATGATGCGGATGGGCATCAGGAAGAACGTCGACACGATGATGAAGACCGGAAGCCGGATGAAGTCGCCCGGCTTCTCGCTGAGGTGGCGCATCTGGCGGATCGCCATGCTGAGGACCGACGAGAGGACCATCAGGGCGACGATCGCCAGGATGCCTGCCCGGAAGCCGTACTCGTGCAGGATCCCCGTGTAGAGGTTGATTCCCTGACCGGTGATGCCGTTGTAGATCCAGCCGCCGACGACGCCGAGGAGCACGAACGGGAGCACGATGTCCATCGCGAAGAAGAACGCGAGCATCGGCGCGTGGCCGAGCATCCAGGGCATCATGCGCAGCGTGTTGTACTGGCTGCCGCGAGCCCAGCGGAGCTGCTGCTTGAAGAGCTTCTTGATCTTCAGCGGGGCGTCCGTGTAGACGAGGCTCGTGTACTGGTACACGGTGCGGTAGCCCTCTTTGAGAGTGAGGTTCGTGAGCGTGCGGTCGTCGCTGACCTCGAGGAAGACGCCCATGAACTTCTCGGTCATGAACTTGTCCATGACGCGGACGAGGATGTCGCGACGGAACGCGATCGTGCGGCCCGGGAGGCAGCCGATCTGGCCGAGCACGCTCTGAGCGGGCATGGAGTACAGCGCGCGGCTGTTCTCGAGCCAGTCGGCCCAGCGGGTGATCCAGCTGCGCTCGGGCTCCAGGATGCGCTGACGCGTCGTGACGCCGCCGATGTTCGCCTCGGCGAACGGCTTGAGGAGCTCCTCGAGCGTGCCGGGAGTCCAGACGGTGTCGGAGTCGACCAGCACCGTGATGTCGCCCTTGGACAGCTCCGTGCCGATCATGACGGCGTTGCGCTTGCCCGGGATCGGCGTGTGCGTCCAGGTGACGAGGGGCGCGAACTCCTCGCAGATGGCCTGCAGCGTCGGGTTGGGCTTGCCGTTGATGACGACGATGATCTCGTCAGGACCCTGCTCGACCATGCGGCCGATGACGTCCCTGAAGAGGTCCTCTGGCTCGTCCACCACGGGGACCACGACACTGGCGGTGCCGGTGAAGTGCCCGGTGAACGGACGGTAGTTCCGGGAGATCACCACTTTGATGATCCACATGACCCAGATCATGATCGAGTAGACCGAGAACAGGTACACCTCGGGGTGTCCCTGGATCTCGTGTCGGATTTGAAGAATGAACGTCAGCACGGTGCCGCCTGCATGTACTCGGTGGGGGTGGCTTCCGCGTCATCGGGGAATCGGTCGTTCGGGTGACTCAATTTCTAGCCCAATCGATACGGGGCTACAAGCGGTCCGCACGGAGCGAGCGGCCCTCGCCGATCGGGGTACGTCGGAGTCCCCGGTTTCGTGTCGTGCGAAATGCCGACACGAGACACGCCCGGCACTCTCTGCCTATTCGTGTCCCCCGTTTGAGAGGTCCGCGGTGTCTCCGAGCCATGCTCAGCATCGCGTGCAGGCCAGCAGGCGCTTGGGCGGGGGCCTCGTCTCGACAGCGGCTCCGCCATGACCCCCATTCGGTTGGCCCCCGTCGGCGGCACTCGTCCCGCCGATGATCGGGGGACACGCCCTCGTAACCTGGCCGTCACATTCTGCGGGGTACAACGCTCGATTCCGGGGTACAGCTCAAGTTTTTCGCCGGGCTGTCGCCGAGCAGCGCATCCCGGGCGTGTCGCAGAGACGCCCGGGCCTGCGGGAGCGTGTCAGACGCTCGGCTCAGGCGACTTCTCGAGCCCGTAGAAACCGGCCTCGAACACGTGGCGCGCACGACGGGTCACGGCGAGGTAGTCCTCTTCGAGCTGGCTGGCCGAGTTCGGCGGGTACTCCAGGAGGCGGGCGACGGCCTCGAGCTGGCGGCGGTCGGCCGGGAGGCTGTCGCTCGTGCGCCCCGTCCACAGCATGACCGCCGAGCGGGCCCGCGAGGCGATGACCCAGGCGTCGCGGAGCCGGTCGGCATCGCGCACCGTCACGAGCCCCGCCTCCACCGAGGCCGCGAGGGCGTCGAGCGTGGACGGCGTGCGGAGGCCTGGCGTGGTGGCGGCGTTCTGCAGCTGCAGCAGCTGCACGAACCACTCGACGTCGCTGAGCGAGCCGCGCCCGAGCTTGAGGTGACGGGTCGGGTCGGCCGCCTTGGGAAGGCGCTCCGACTCGACGCGGGCCTTGAGGCGCTTCACCTCGCGGACGTCCTGCTCGGACAGCCGCGCCGGGTACCGCACCGTGTCGGCGAGCGACTCGAAGTCGGCCAGCAGCCCGGCGTCGCCGACGGCGCCGCGCGCCCGCAGCAGCGCCTGGGCCTCCCACGTGAGCGCCCAACGGCCGTAGTAGGCGGCGTACGAGTCGAGGGAGCGCACGACGGGGCCGTTCTTGCCCTCGGGGCGGAGCCCGGCGTCGAGGTCGAGGGGCATCTGCGGGTCGCCGGTGCGGCGGTGGAGGTCGGCCACGATGGCCACCGCCCGCGCCTGAGCGGTCGTGTCGGCGGGGTCGAGGCTGCGGTAGACGTAGAGCACGTCGGCGTCGCTGCCGAACCCGAGTTCCTGCCCCCCGTAGCGGCCCAGGGCGATGACGGCGAACTCGAGACCGTCGGCCCGGCCGCCGCGGCGCGCCAGGTCGAGGGCTCCCCCGATGGCGGCCGTCATGATGTCCGACAGGCCGCGGCCGATCTCGTCGATGGAGATCACGCCGACGATGCCCCCGAGGGCCAGGCGCAGGATCTCGCGGCGCCGTGCCATCCGAAGCACCTGGGCGGCCTGGTCGTCGCCCTCGTGCCGTGCGACCGTCGCGTTCGCCTCGGCCCGGAGCTCGTCGAGGGTGCGCGGACGCAGGTCGTCGTCGGACTCCAGCCAGCCCGCAGCCTCCGGGATGCGCTCGAGGTGGTCGGCGACGAAGCGCGAGCTCGACAGCACGGTCGTGAGCCGCTGGGCGGCGCCCGACGAGTCGCGGAGCATGCGCAGGAACCAGTAGGTCTCACCCAGCCCGTCGCTCAGGCGGCGGAAGGCCAGCAGGCCGAGGTCGGGGTCGGTGCCGTCGGCGAACCACTGCAGCATGGCCGGGAGCAGATGCTGCTGGATGCTCGCGCGGCGCGAGACGCCAGCCGTCATCGCGGCGATGTGGGCGAGCGCGCCCTTGGGGTCGCGGAAGCCGATCGCCTGCAGGCGGGCGACGGCCGAGCCGGTGCTCAGCGAGAGCTCCTCCTCGGGGCGGCGGGCCACGGCTGACAGCAGCGGCCGGTAGAACAGGCGCTCGTGGAGCCGGCGCACCCGGCGGCGGATGCCGTGCCAGTGCTCGCGGAGCTCCTCGGCGCTCGGGGCGAGCCCGGTCGCCCGGGCCAGCACGCGCAGGGCGTCTTCACCGCGCGGCATCAGGTGGGTGCGGCGCATGCGCGACAGCTGGATCCGGTGCTCGAGCAGACGCAGCTCGCGGTAGTCGCGGTCGAACTCGGCCGCCTCGGCGCGGCCGACGTACCCCGCGATCGCCAGGGCGCCGAGCGCCCCGAGCGTGGAGCGCTGGCGGATGTCGGGGTCGCCCTGGCCGTGCACGAGCTGCAGCAGCTGGATCGTGAACTCGATGTCGCGGAGGCCCCCGGGCCCGAGCTTCAGCTGCACGTCGACCTCCGCGGGCGGGATGTGCGACAGCACACGCTCCCGCATCCGCTGCGTGGACTCGACGAAGTTCTCGGTCGAGGCCACGCGCCACACCATCGGCGCGAGCTTCTCGACGTACTCGCCGCCGAGGGCGAGGTCTCCGGCGATCGGACGGGCCTTCAGGAGGGCCTGGAACTCCCACGGCTTCGCCCAGCGCTCGTAGTAGGCGACGTGCGAGGCGAGCGTGCGCACCAGCGCGCCGTTCTTGCCCTCGGGGCGCAGGTTGGCGTCGACCTCCCAGAGCGGCTCCTCCGGCGCGAGGTCGGAGAGCGTGCGCGTCGTGTGCACGGCCAGCCGCGTCGCGATCTGCACGGCTCGCTCGGCGTCGAGGCCGTCGGCGGCGTCGGCGACGAAGATGACGTCGACGTCGCTGATGTAGTTCAGCTCGCGGGCGCCCGCCTTGCCCATGGCGATGATGGCCAGCCGTGTGCGTCCGATCTCGTGCTCGGGAAACGACACCTCACGGCGCGCGACATCGAGAGCCGCCTCGAGAGCGGCCCCCGCCAGGTCGGCCAGCGCGGCCGCCACGACGTCGAGGCCGGCGACCGGGTCGTAGAGCGACAGGTCGAACGCGGTCAGCGAGACCAGGTGCTCGCGGTAGGCCACGCGCAGGGCCGTCCGGGCGTCGTCGCCGGTCAGGCCGGCGACGGCCGCCAGGAGGTCGCGCTCGTAGTCGTCCTGGTGCGGGACCGTCCAGGTCTTGCGCAGCAGGCTCCGCAGCGAGGCGGGGCGCCGGCACAGGAAGTCGGCCAGCCCCTCCGAGGCGCCCAGCACGAGCATCAGCCGGTCGCCGGGGCGCTCCTCGCTCGCCGTCGGGCTCGGCAGGGATTCCGCGCGCAGGAACTCGCCCACCGCCTCCGGAGCCCGCTCGATCAGGCGGCTGAGTCTCTGCAGCCCGCCGTCGGGGTCGGGGCTCTGCGACAGCGCGCGCACGAACTCGGCGACCTGCGGCTCGACGTCGATGAGAGCGTCGAGCAGGTCGCGGCTCACCCGGAGGTCGGCGAACCCCGCCCGTGCCAGATCGGTGAGGGCGGTCGCAGATCGGGGCACGGGAGGTCTCGCAGGGGTGCGGCTGCTAGAGCATCTCGAGGTTGGAGCGGAGCTCGAACGGCGTCACCTGAGCTCGGTAGTCTTTCCACTCCTGGCGCTTGTTCTTGAGCACGTAGTTGAAGACGTGCTCGCCCAGCGTCTCAGCGACGAGCTCGCTGTCTTCCATGAGCGACAGGGCGTGGTCGAGGCTGGCGGGCAGCTGGTTGTAGCCCAGGGCGCGGCGCTCGGCGTCGGTGAGGCTCCACACGTTGTCCTCCGCCTCGGCGGGGAGCTCGTAGCCCTCCTCGATACCCTTGAGGCCGGCGGCCAGGAGCAGCGAGAAGGCGAGGTACGGGTTGGCCGCGGAGTCGATCGCGCGGTATTCGACCCGGCTCGACTGGCCCTTGTTGGGCTTGTACAGCGGAACGCGCACGAGGGCGGACCGGTTGTTGTGACCCCAGGTGACGAAGCTCGGAGCCTCGTCGCCGCCCCAGAGGCGCTTGTAGCTGTTCACGAACTGGTTCGTGACGGCGGTGATCTCGGGCGCGTGGCGCAGGAGCCCCGCGATGAACTGGCGGCCGATCTTCGACAGCTGGTACTCGGCGCCGGCCTCGTAGAACGCGTTGGCGTCGCCCTCGAAGAGCGAGAGGTGCGTGTGCATGCCGGAGCCCGGGTGGCCCTGGAGGGGCTTGGGCATGAAGGTCGCGTACACGCCCTGCTCGATCGCCACCTCCTTCACCACGGTGCGGAAGGTCATGATGTTGTCGGCCATCGTCAGCGCATCGGCGTACCGCAGGTCGATCTCGTTCTGGCCGGGGCCCGCCTCGTGGTGGCTGAACTCGACCGAGATGCCGAGGTCTTCGAGCATGCGGACCGAGCGGCGGCGGAAGTCGTGGGCGGTGCCGCCGGGGACGTTGTCGAAGTAGCCGGCCTGGTCAACGGGCTCGGGGCCCTCGGGGCCGACCTTCGACGACTTGAGCAGGTAGAACTCGACCTCGGGGTGCGTGTAGAACGTGAAGCCGCGGTCGCCGGCGCGGGCCAGCGTGCGCTTGAGGACGTTGCGCGGGTCGGACACGCCGGGCGCGCCGTCGGGCGTCGCGATGTCGCAGAACATCCGGGCGGTGGGGTCTTCGGTACCGCGCCACGGGAGGATCTGGAACGTGGTGGGGTCGGGGTGCACCAGCACGTCGGCCTCGTAGGAGCGGGTGAGGCCCTCGATGGCCGAGCCGTCGATGCCGACGCCCTCGGCGAATGCGCCCTCGACCTCGGCGGGCGCGATGGCCACCGATTTCAGGGTCCCGATCACGTCGGTGAACCAGAGTCGGATGAACTTGATGCCCCGCTCTTCGATGGTGCGAAGAACGAAGTCCGTCTGCTTGTCCATTCAGGCCTTTCTGCGTGTGCCGACCGGGCGGCGAAGCGCCATCAGTAGGCTAGTGGACATGCCCCGACTCCGCTTGGCGCTCGCTCAGACAAACCCCACCGTGGGCGATCTGGCGGGCAACGCAGACCAGATCGTCGCCGCCGCGAAAGCAGCCCGAGAGGCCGGCGCCGACCTCGTCGCCGCCGGCGAGATGAGCCTCACCGGCTATCCGATCGAGGACCTCGCCTCCCGCCCCAGCTTCCTCCAGGCCTCGCGTCACGCGGTCGAGAAGCTCGCGGAGCGTCTCGAGGCCGAGGGCCTCGGCGATCTCGCCGTGATCGTCGGGCACCCCGACGGGCCGTTCGAGCCGAGGCTGCTCGACACCTCCAACGCGCCGACCGCCATCGCGAAGAACTGCGCGAGCGTGCTGCAGGGCGGGCGTGTCGTGACCACCACGGCGAAGTACCACCTGCCCAACTACTCGGTCTTCGACGAGTACCGCGTCTTCATCCCTGGCGACGAGCTGCTCGTCGTGCGGGTCAAGGGCATCGACGTCGCGCTCATCATCTGCGAAGACCTCTGGCGCGACGGCGGCCCGGTCGCCCGCGTCATGGAGGCGGGCGCGGGCGTTCTGCTCGTCGTCAACGCCAGCCCGTGGATCGCCGACAAAGACGAGGTGCGCCTGCCCCTGGTCCAGCACCGCGCGACCGAGAACGACACGTTCGTCGCCTACGTGAACATCGTCGGAGGCCAGGACGACCTCCTGTTCGACGGCGACAGCGTCGTCGTCGACGGTGCCGGCACGATCGTGGCGCGGGCCCCGCAGTGGCGCGAGCACCTGCTCGTCGTCGACCTCGATCCCGAGCACTCGACCGGCCGCACCATGCCCGCCGGCATCCGTCGCGTCGACGTCGAGACCCCGGCCTTCGGCCAGCTCGAGCCCATCGCTCCCGACGTCGCCGAGCTGCCCGACGACCGCCAGCAGCTCTGGGACGGCCTGGTCACCGGCCTCCGCGACTACGTGCAGAAGAACGGCTTCACATCGGTCATCCTCGGACTCTCGGGTGGCATCGACTCGGCCGTCTGCGCCGCCATCGCGGCCGATGCGCTCGGCGGCGACCGGGTCTACGGCGTGTCCATGCCCTCGCAGTGGTCGTCCGACCACTCGCGCAGCGACGCCGACGATGTGGCCGAGCGCATCGGCGTGAAGTACTCGGTCGAGCCGATCAGAGACCTGGTCGAGCCGTTCGAGCGTCAACTGAAGCTGACGGGACTCGCCGCCGAGAACGTGCAGGCGCGGGCCCGGGCCCTCATCTTGATGGGGCTGTCCAACCTCGACGGCCACCTGGTGCTCACGACGGGAAACAAGACCGAGCTGTCGGTCGGCTACTCGACCATCTACGGCGACTCGGTCGGCGGGTTCGCTCCGATCAAGGACGTCCCGAAGACCATGGTCTGGGAGCTCGCCCGCTGGCGCAACGAGTTCGCCGAGGCGCAGGGCCTGCGCGGCCCGATCCCCGAGAACTCGATCACGAAGCCGCCGTCGGCCGAGCTGCGCCCCGGCCAGGTCGACCAGGACACCCTGCCGCCGTACGAGATCCTCGACGGGATCCTCGACGCGTACATCACGAAGGCGCTCGGTGCCGCCGACGTCGTGGCCCTCGGCTACGACGCCGAGGTGGTGGCCGAGGTGACCAAGCTCGTCGACCGCTCGGAGTGGAAGCGCCGCCAGGGCGCGATCGGGCCGAAGATCTCGGGCATGGCGTTCGGTCGCGACCGGCGCCTGCCGATCACGTACCGCCCGACCGTCCTCTAGCGGTCTTCGGCCTCTTCGGCGGCCCATCGGTCGCTGTTCGCCTTGATCTGGGCGAGGGCGTGCTCAGCTTCTTCGCGGGTCGCGTACGGGCCGGCGCGGTCGACGGCGGGAGACACCATGCCCTCCTCGACCTGGTGCGTCTTCGTGTTGAACCAGAATTCTTCAGCCATGAGCTGGAGCCTACTGCGGCACGCTCGCGCTCGACTGCAGGCCCGACTCCGTGATGATGCTTCCGACCACGACGAACGACGCCCGCGACCAGAGGCCCGTGTCGCTCGAGTCCTGGTCGATCGCCGGCGTCCCCCAGAGCACCTCGAGGCGGCCGTCGTCGGCGGTGATCTTGATGACGTGGGCGTTCGCCTGCTTCGCCGCGCCCAGATCGAAGGTGGTGACGAGCTTGAGGCTCGTTCCTGCGCTCTGGTAGATCGCGAGCTGCTCGGTCGAGGAGGTTCCCCCGGTGCACCAGAGGGGCGTGGCGATCAGGGTCGCGCTTCCGGGGCCGAACGTGCCGAGCGCGATGAGGTCCTGCTTGAGGCGGCCGCGCGCGTCGGTCACCCAGGGCAGGCCCACCTCCTGACCGGCCTGACCGGTGAACGCCGGCAGCCGGCCCGCCTCGAGGGTGCCGGCCGGGGCGGTGCACAGCGTAGGAACCGGCGCGCTGTCGAGCCACTGCACCATCTGGGCATCGGTGACCGCCGGCGAGGTCTTCGCCTTCGTGGACGGCGCCGACGTGACGGTGGGCAGGGGCGTGCTGCCGCCGCCGGGCGCGCCGGGGATCAGCGCGCATCCGGTCAGCGCGACGCACAGCGCCACGACCACGGAGGCCGTCGCCGTTCGCATCGGAGAGATCGGGAAGGACATTCGGGTGTCGCATTCTTCTCACGTCGGCTCAGCGAAAAAGTCGACAGATATTCAGTTAGCCGGAGCTTAGACGGGTTCCCCGCTGAGCGACAGTGGACAGCCTTGATGCGTCCCTGCGGTCACCCGCCGCACGGCCGAGACCCTAAGCTGGATCGCATGCCCCGGGATTCACGCGGTCACCTGACCCCCGGCCGGATCTCGCCGCAGCGTCCGGTCCCGCCGTCGATCGACCGTCCCGAGTACGTCGGCCACGCCGAGCCCCACGAGACCGGTCTGGGCGACCTCTACTCCCCCGACGAGATCGAGGCCATCCGCCGCAGCAGCCGCATCGCCGCCGACGCCATCACGGCCGTCGGCGAGGCGATCCGCCCCGGAGTCACGACCGACGAGCTCGACCGCGTCGGCCACGACTACGTCGTCTCGCACGGGGCGTACCCGTCCACGCTCGGCTACCGCGGCTACCCCAAGTCGGTCTGCACGTCGGTCAACGAGGTCATCTGCCACGGCATCCCCGACGACACCGTCCTGGAGGACGGCGACCTGATCAACATCGACATCACGGCCTACCTCGACGGCATGCACGGCGACACGAACCGCACCTTCGTCGTCGGGGAGGGCACCCCGGAGGTCGTCGACCTCGTCGAGCGCACCCGCCTCGCCCTCGAGCGCGGCATCAAGGCCGTCGCGCCGGGTCGCGAGGTCAATGTCGTCGGCCGCGCCATCGAGATGTACGCCAAGCGCTTCGGCTACGGCGTCGTCCGCGACTACACCGGGCACGGCGTCGGCCGGGCGTTCCACTCGGGGCTGATCATCCCTCACTACGACGCTCCGCAGTTCGACGACGTCATGGAGGTCGGCATGGTCTTCACGATCGAGCCGATGCTGACCCTCGGCGGCATCGACGCCGACATCTGGGGCGACGACTGGACCGTCGCGACCCGCGACCACTCGCTCACCGCGCAGTTCGAGCACACGCTCGTCGTCACCGAGCGCGGCGCAGAAGTTCTCACCACCTATTAGCGTTCAAACGAGAGGCACGACCGTGGCAAACAAGGCTGTGGGCATCGACATCGGCGGCACCGGCATCAAGGGCGCGATCGTCGACGTCGAGACCGGCGAGCTGGTCACCGACCGCATCAAGAAGTCGACCCCGAAGGGCGGCGAGCCCGACGACATCGTCGGCGTCGTCAAGGAGATCCTCGACGAGCTGGGCGACGATGCGAGAGACCTGCACGTCGGCGTCTGCTTCCCGGCGGCGATCATGGACGGCAAGACGCTGTCGGCTGCGAACGTGTCGAAGAAGTGGATCGACTTCGAGGCCGAGAAGCTCTTCGAGAGCACGCTCGGTCGCGCTATCCACTTCGTGAACGACGCCGATGCGGCCGGCTACGCCGAAGCGCGCTACGGCGCCGCGAAGGGCGTCGACGGCCTCGTCATCATGACGACGCTGGGCACGGGCATCGGCACGGCGCTGATCAACGACGGCGTGCTGATCGTGAACGCCGAGCTCGGCCACCTCGAGATCGACGGCAAGGACTACGAGACGAAGGCGTCGTTCGCCGCCAAGGAGCGCGACGAGCTGTCGTGGAAGCACTGGGCCAAGCGCCTGCAGAAGTACTACTCGCGCCTCGAGGCGCTGCTGTACCCGAAGCTGATCGTCGTCGGCGGCGGAGTGTCGAAGCAGTACCACGAGTTCCTGCCCCTGCTCAGCCTGCGGGCCGAGATCGTGCCGGCGAAGCTGCGCAACAACGCGGGCATCATGGGTGCCGCCGCTCTGGCCGCGGAGTCGCAGCCGGAGTTCTGATCGCTCGAAGGGACTTATCTCCCAGAGAGACTGATTTCCCAGGGAGACTGATCTCCCAGGGAGACTGATCTCCCAGAGAGATCCGGGGGCGAATGGGCCGGCTGCTACGCCGGGTTCTGTCTTGCCGTGCAGCGCCTCTCGGCGCTGCACGGCATGGACGGTCATCTATCTCGGCGCTACGTTGCCGCAGCGCTCCAGCGGTCTACCCGAGAACTCGGCGAGCCGCCTGAATCGTTCTCTGTCTGACCTTGCTCCGGGCGAGGTTTACCGAGCCGGCCGGTCACCCGAACCGCTGGTGGTCTCTTACACCACCGTTTCACCCTTACCCCGGCGACCTCCGAAGAGGTGCGCCGTGGCGGTCTGCTTTCTGTTGCACTGTCTCGCGGGTTGCCCCGGGTGGGTGTTACCCACCGCCCTGCTCTGTGGAGCCCGGACGTTCCTCGGCGCCGCACCCGGAGGTGAGGCGACGCGACCGTCTTGCCGACCCATTCGCGTCACCCAGTCTAGAGGGGTTCAGATGCCCGACTCGTCGGTGCGCACCAGGATCGCCTCGCTGTCGGGGCAGAGCACGACGTCGTCAGGGGCGGCGGCGCGCACCATGGCCAGGTCGCTGCCGGTCAGCTCCACACCGCTCGCGCTCGACACGCGGGCGCGCAGGTGCGAGGCGCCGACTCCGTAGCGCTCGCGCTGGCGTTCGTAAAGGGCCAGGAGGTCCGCAGGAACTCGGCCCGCGAGCGTCGCACGATCGGCCGTGGCCTGCACGCGCTCGCCCTCCACGACCTCGAGCGACGCATCGCGCGCAGCCTCGAGTGCGGCGCGGGCAGCACCGAGCTCGTCGAGCTCGCCCCGCGTGCCGGCGACGACGCCGTTCGCCCCTTCGAGCCGCTCCATGACCTCGAGCTCCGTGTCTTCGAGGTCGCTCTTGCGGCCGGCGAGGGCGGCGAGCTCCTGCTCGAGGGCCTGGATGTCTTTCTGCGACGAGGAGGTCTGCAGGCGCGCGTTGTCGCGCTCGACGCGGGCGTCGACGACGGCGACGTCGGACTCGACGCGGGTCAGCTCGCGCTGGGCCGCCTCCGAGACGGCCTCCTCGGAGGTGAGGCGGACCCGCAGGGACGCGACCTGCTTCTCGATGTCGGCCAGCTTCGCGTTCTCGGGAAGGGCGCGAGCGCGGTGCGCGAGCTGCTGCAGAGACGTGTCGAGTCGCTGCAGGTCGAGCAGGAGGGCCTGGTCGGCGGGGCTGGCTGTCAATGGCATGGGGTTCTCACTCGGATCGTGTGTCGAAAAAGGGGGCGGGTCAGCGGACGACCGCGAAGTCCCAGGGGTCGGTGCGGAGCTCGCTCACGGTGATCTCGACGCCGGGCAGCTCGGCGCGGAGCTCGACGGCCGCCTGCTCGAGCCACAGCCACTCGCTCGCCCAGTGCGAGATGTCGATGAGGGCGGGGCCTCGGCCGAGCAGCATGCGGTCGCGGGCGTCGGAGGCGGGGTGGTGGCGCAGGTCGCTCGTGATGTACACGTCGGAGGCGACGACCGACGGGTCGTCGAGGAGGGAGTCGCCGGCCCCTCCGCAGAGGGCGATCGTCTCGACCACGCGGTCGTGGTCGCCGGCGACGCGGACTCCCCCGGCCGTCGGCGGGAGGAAGTCCGAGAGGGCGCGCGCGAGGGCCATGAGGGTGATCGGCTGCGCGGCGCGACCGACGATCCCGATGCCCGTGTCAGGCGTACTCGCCTCGATGGGACGCTGTCCGGTCAGCCCGAGGCGCGAGGCGATGGCGCGAGATGTGCCCGTGACGACCACGTCGGCGTTCGTGTGGGCCGCCAGGAGGGCGCAGGATCCCCGGATCAGCCGAGCGATCACGGCGCCCTTCGTCGTCGACTCCGCCACCGTCGTCACACCGCGGAACAGCAGCGGGTGGTGCACGAGCAGCAGGTCGGCCCCGAGCTCGACGGCCTCGTCGGCGGTGTCGAGCACGGCGTCGACGGCGAGGTGGATGCGCCGGACCTCCGAAGCGGGATCGCCGACGGCGAGCCCCGGGGAGTCCCAGGAGGAGGCGCCGCTGAGGGGCCAGAGGCGTTCGACGGCTGCGCCGACGGCATCGAGTGTGACCACGCCTCCCAGCGTAGTCTGCGCGGACCTCGCGCCCAGGACGCCTACGACGCCAGCGCGGATTCGCTCGTGCGGTCCACGACGACGACCACGACGAACGCGAGCACCAGGGCCGCGACGCAGCCGGCGACGACCGACAGGAGCGTGTCGACGCCCTGCACGTTCGCGAGCGAGAGCAGGTATCCCTGCCACGCGAACTCGGGTGCGGGCGAGGTGACGAGGCCCTCGCCGACGGCCGTGCCGAGGACGAGCCCCGCGACCAGCGCGGCGCCGGTGCGGCCGGTCGCCGCCCCCGAGGAGCGGAGACGGAGAGCCTGACGGCCCGCGACGATGCCGAGCCAGGCGGCGGCGAGGACGGAGACCGCCGCCAGGGCGCCGGACACCGCGAGGGGTGCTCCGACGGCGGTGGTGACGATGCCGGCGATCACGACCAGCGCCGCGAGGACGGAGAGGGCGAGAATCGCCGTGCGCGTCAGCGTGAGCGACGACGGGGCGGGCTTCGCGGCGGCCCGAGAGGCCGGGGCTGCCTCGCCGGGGGTGTCGAGCAGCTCCTCGTCCGAGATGCGTGCGCGCTCGACGTGCGCGTTAGTGCTCACCGCGGGGTCGGGCACCGTGCCGGCGGGGATGATCGGGGACGACTCGACAACCGGCAGGACGCGCTCGGGCACGAGGGCCTCGCCGGTCGGGGCCTGGTCGATCGTGATGAGCACGGGCGGCGGGGACTGCACGATCGAGATGACGGTGGGGCCGGTCTGGATCGGGATGACGCCTGTGAAGTGCAGTCGGGTCCGCTCCAGCTCTTCGAGTGCCTCGTCGGTGCCGATCCGCTGGATCTGCGCCTCCCACTCGGCGAAGCGGCGCGCCTCGGCGAGTCGGAGCTTCATCTGAGCCTGCACGATGCCGATGAGGTCGATGGTCGCGGTGTCGGTGGTGTGGCGCTCGACCAGGGGCACGAGGACGTCGTCGTCGAGGGACCCGCGCTGAGGCGGAATCGGGTATCCGCGCTCCTCGTCGGTCAGCCCGTCGTCGATCGGCTCGGGGACATCGCCGGGAGCGTACGGAACGGTCTCTTCGGGGAACGCCTCGTCGGGCGTGGTCTCGTCGGGCTCGGTCTCGCTGGGCCTGGTCTCGCTGGGCCTGGTCTCGTCGGGCTCGGGCGCGACCGGAGTCGCCGGCGCGGCGTCGTACGCGGACCGCGGCGACCGGGGCACCGTGTCTTCGATGAAGGCGGGATCGTCGTCCGCACGGACGATCGGGACGCCGTCGGCGGGAGTGTAGATCGCGTGTCGGATCGGGTGCTCGTCAGCGTCCATGATGGCCGTCACCGTCCCCGCCACACTCGATTCCCGCTGGTACTTCATGGCGGAATGATATGTGCTCCCTGCCGCCGTCGGCGGGGGGACGCGCCGGGGAGCGGGTTAACCCGCTCGGCTCCGGCGTCAGGCGGTGGCGCGAGGGACTGCCTCGGGCAGGTCATCCTGCAGACGGGTGGGAACGGAGTGATCCGCGACGTACGCTGAAGACGACCATCGCACCAACGGGGGGGAATCGCTCCATGCACCGTTCCATTCGTCGCGTCGCCATCGTCGGCCTCGCGAGTCTCGTCGTGTCCGGGTTCGTCGCCGTCGCGGGGGTCGCGCCGGCCGATGCCGCCACCACCGCACCGACCGGCATCCGCGGCTTCGACGTCAGCCAGTACCAGGGTGCGATCTCGGACGCCAAGTGGTCGTCGCTCTACAACGGCGCGTACAAGGCGCGGTTCGTGTACATCAAGGCCAGCGGCGGCGTCAAGGTCGTCAACGACAACTTCGCTGCGCAGTGGAACGGCTCTCTTAAGGCCGGCTACGTCCGCGGCGCCTATCACCTTGCCGCCCCGAATGTGGGGACCGCCTCGACGAACGCCGGCCGCGCCGTGCAGCAGGCCGACTACTTCAACTCGCAGAGGTCGAAGACGCCGCAGGGGGCGCTCTGGTCTCCCGGCGGATCGACTCTGCCGCCGATGCTCGACCTCGAGGTCAACACGAAGGCCCAGCAGCCGGACATCGGTGCCTGCTATGACATGTCGCAGTCGGAGATGCGATCGTGGATCTCCGCCTTCTCGGCTCAGGTCGCCAAGAACACGACCCGCATCCCAGTCATCTACACCAACGCCGACTTCTGGGCCAGGTGCGTCGGCAGCTCGACCACCAGCTTCACCGCGAACCCGCTGTTCTTCGCGAAGTACACGTCGAACGCCGCCGCGGGCCCCGGAGCGGTCCCGAAGAACTGGGCGGCGTGGTCCCTCTGGCAGTACTCCGACAAGGAATCGCCCTTCCCCGGCGACCAGGACGCCTACAACGGCACGATGACGTCGCTCCGCCTGCTGGCCGACCCGACGTACCAGTTCACCAACACCCCGACGACGCGCCTCCACGACTACAACGCCGACGGCAAGACCGACATCCTGGCGATCACGTCGACCGGCACGCTGTACAACTACCGGGGTGACGGCAAGGGCGCCTTCCTCTCCCCCGCCAACGTGTCGCTCGGCACCGGCATGAACTCGTACAACGCGTTCGCCGCCGTAGGCAAGGCGACGTCGAGCGGCAACCCGGGCCTCTACGCGCGCGGCACCTCGGGCTCGCTGTACTACTTCCCCGTCAGTCCGAAGGGCTCGCTCGGCACGCGCGTGACCGCGGCGTCGGGCTGGTCGACCATGACGAAGATCGCGTCGGCGGGTGACTTCAACGGCGACGGCTACGCCGACATCACCGCGGTCGACAAGGTCGGCGTGCTGTGGCTCTACCTCGGTGACAAGACCGGGAGGTTCAGCGGCCGCGTGCAGCTGGCCTCCGGCTGGAACTCCAAGAACCTGGTCGTCGGCGGCTCCGACTTCAACGGCGACGGGTACTCCGACCTGCTGGCTCGCGACTCGTCGGGCGGCCTCGCCCTCTACACGCACATTCCGACCGTCGCCGGCCTCGTCAAGACGACCGTGCCCCAGACCGGCTGGAGCAACTACACGAAGATCTTCACGCCCGGCGACTTCACCGGCGACGGAAATGCCGATCTGATGGCCATCGGCAAGTCGGGCCAGATGTACGTCTTCCCGGGAAATGGCAGCGTAGAGACCCCGTTCGACGGCCGCAAGGCCGTCGGCACGACGACGAGCTGGGGCTCGCGCACGTTCATCGGCTGACCCCGACGGCTCAGGGCCTCGCCCACAGCGAGTTGTCGTAGCGGGCGTCGTTGGCGATGAGCCTCCAGCCGGCGGCTATGCCCGCCGGCCAGTTCCTGCGCGTGATGACGAGGTCGGTCGTCGGCATCGCGTCGCCGGTGTCGATGACCGGCACGACGGTCGGCGCGAGGAAGAACTGGTACGCGTTCTGGCTGATCGCGGTGTCGGTGTTGGGGCGAAGAGGATTCCGCCGGACGTCGAACGAGACGGTGGCGCCGGGCTCCTCCTCGACGCGCGGCGCCAGCACGAACGCGCTCGCGTAAGAGGAGTAGGCGGGCACGACGGTGCGCGCCTGGCCGACGATCGACCCCGCGAGGGCGAGAGCGACTGCGGCGATCAGCATCCAGGTCGGGCCGCGCGGGATCCTTCGGAGCACGAGCAGCAGAGCGAGGGCCGCTGCGGCGACGAGCGAGGCCTGCACCGCGGGCACAGTGACCTCGCGGCCGTGGTGCCAGGTGAACGGCGACAGTCCGAGCACGTTCATGGCGTTCCAGCCGGCCCGGGTCTCGCGCGCGGCGGGCACGGCGGCGGCCGCGAGCAGGCAGTAGGCCGCGGCGGCGGCGATCAGGGACGCGAGGACCAGGGCCGAGTTCCTGAACCGGTGCCGGGGTCTCAGCCGCACGAGCTGCACGAGCCCCAGGAGGGCGACCAGGTCGGTCGCCGGCTGCAGGTACCGGCCGTAGACGAACAGGTCGAGGCGCTCGCTCCGGCCGACGGCGTGGCTCACGTAGGTGACGCCGATGGCGACGAGGCCCAGGAACGCGACCGCGCCCCACGACGCCCACCCGAACCGGCGCGCCCGCACCTCGGCGACCACGGCCCGCACGCCGAGCAGCACGCCCGGGATCGCCAGGCCCGCCGTCGCCACCAGCGCGTACCAGGCCTGGCCGCTGCCGCCGAGCGCCGTCGGGCCGGCTTCGCTGCCGAGCAGGCGGGCGATCCCCGTCGACTCGCGGGCCGTCGATCCGTAGACCGTGAGCTCGAGATGGCGGTAGACGGCGTAGCCCGCCCCTGCGACGAGCAGGGCGGGGAGGGCGAGGGCGGCGGCGGCACGCCGGTCCTTGCGGCAGAGGAGGAGGGCTGCCCAGACGAGAGTGGCCGCGACAAGCGGCGCCAGGCGGCCGTGGGTGACGAACGCGGCGCCGGCAAGGGCACCGGCGGCCGCGAACCAGCGGCGGTCGCCGGTCTTTGCGGCGGCGACGACGGCGAGGGCGGTCGCGGCGACGAGGAGGCCGGCGAAGCTCTCGGCGAGGGCGAATCCCGCCAGGAGGGCGTGCGCCGGAAGGGCGACGACGGCGCACGCGGCGAGGAGCGACTGCCCGGTCGTGAGACCGAGGCGTCGGCCGAGGAGCGCGAGCACGGGGATCGTCGCGACCTGCGACAGCGCCGAGAGCACGACCGCGCCCTGGTACATCGCCAGCGGGTCGCGGAACGCCCACCACAGCGGCACCAGCACGAACGACCAGCCCGGGTAGTACGAGCCGGCGTCGAGCTGGAGGTGCGGCCCCCCGGCCAGCGCGATGGCGTTGGCGAGGTAGCCGATCTCGTCGCCGAAGAACACCGGCGAGCTGCGCGTCGCCCCGAGGAACAGCAGGAGCGCGACCGTCACCGTCACGGCCGACACGGCCGCCGTCGTCTCGAGGCGCAGTCGACGTCGGCGCGGCGCGGCGGCCTCCGCCGGCGTGCTGCTCTCGACGGTGGTCACGTGCGGCACCCTAGCGGGTGCGGGTGGCGGGGCGTGGCACTGACGGGTGCGGGGGTGGGCCCTACCGGGCTCGAACCGATGACATCCACGGTGTAAACGTGGCGCTCTACCAACTGAGCTAAAGGCCCGCAGCACTCCGTCGGGAGCGCGCGCAGGGTCCATGGTAGCCAAGACCGGCCGAGAGGATGATGCGCTTTCGGGGCGCGGCGGGTTAGCGTGCCGTCATGAACGCTGCTGCTCAGGGTTCGCGCGGGGGCGGCGCGGATCTGTCGGGTCGAGACCTCACTGTCGACCTCGCCCGGGTCGCCTGCGTGCTCCTCGTCGTCGTCATCCACGTGCTGATGGTCGGCGTGGGCGTCGATGCGTCGGGCGCAATCGTCACCACCAGGCCCCTCGAGGGCGAGTCGTGGTTCGACGCGGCCACCTGGTTCGGGCAGATCATGCCGCTGTTCTTCGTGGTCGGCGGGTTCGCCAGCGCCACGGCGTGGGCGTCGACGAGACGCCGCGGCGGCGACGCCGGCGACTACGTCCGCGGACGACTGCAGCGCCTGGGACGCCCGGCGGCGGGGATCTACGTGTTCCTGGCGGTCGGCCTCGTCGTGGCGACCGCGCTCGGCGTCGACGCCGGGGTCCTCGACGAGACGGCCGCAGGCATCGGCTCCCCGCTCTGGTTCCTCGCCGCCTACGGCATCACGCAGCTGTTCGTGCCCGCGATGGCGCATCTTCAGGCGACACGCCCGGTCGTCACGCTCATCGTCCTGTTCGTCGGCGGTTTCGCGGTCGACGTCGTCCGCTACCAGACCCACGTGACGAACATCGGGCTGCTCAACCTTGTCTTCGTGTGGCTCTTCGCGCAGCAGCTCGGCTTCGCCTACGCGGCGGGCTGGCTGGAGCGCGCCCGGCCGGTCGTCCTCATCGTCGTGGCGGCGGCTGCGTACCTCGCGATGCTCCCCCTCACCGGATCGCACCGCTGGTCGGCCAACATGCTCGTCGACCTGAACCCGCCGATGACGCCGCTCATGCTGCTGGCCGTCGCTCAGCTCTGCCTGCTGCGGCTGCTCCGCCCGGCTCTGGCGCGGCTCATGCAGACGAAGGCGGCGCGGGCCGTCGTCTTTCTGGTCGGCAGCCGCGGCATGACCGTCTACCTGTGGCACCTGCCGCTGCTGATCATCGTCAACGGCGCCCTGCTCGTGGTCGGCGCGCCCTTCCCCGACCCGGGATCGAGGGTCTGGTGGCTGACCCGCATCCCGATGTACCTCGCGGTCATCGGCCTGGCCTTCGCCGTCTCGCTGGTGGTCGGCCGGCTCGAGAAGCCGCCGGCGGCGCTGCCAGCGGGGCGTCGGGGTCCTGCGGCGTGGGTCATCGCGGTGGCGGCCGTCCTGCTGATCGCCCCGCCGTTCGCCGTCATGCTCGACGGCCTCGACCTGAGGCTGGCCGTCATCGGCGCGCTCGCCCTGCCGCTCGGACTCTGGCTGCTCGGGCGTGGGCGACCGGGCGCGGACGCGCCGGCGAGGCCGAGCGAGGCGGTCGTCAGCGAGTTCCTGCGCTAGAACCGCTCTGCTCGCAAGGACGCTCGAGGGGGTCGTCCTTGTGAGGGGGCGCAGGAACTCCGCGTTTCCTCGTGGGGCTCGCACTCACGGGGCGAGATCCTCGCGAAGCGCGCCCTCGTCCTTAGGTAAGGATGACGCTCAGTTCAGGAAGCGGCTCAGTTCAGGAAGAGGCTCAGACGCCCACGGGCACGAGCGCGTCGAGCGCAGCCCGGTAGTCGGCCATGTCGCGCGCCTGGCCCGGCGCGGTGACGAAGTGCTCCTGGATCACGCCGTCGATGTCGATCAGGAACGTCGCACGGTTGGCGAAGCCCTTGTGCTCGAGGAAGACGCCGTACTCCTTCGCGACCTCGCCGTGCGGCCAGAAGTCGGCGAGAAGCGTGAAGTCGTAGCCTTCGGTCTCGGCGAACGATCGGAGCGTCGCCTTCGAGTCGACGGAGATGCCGATGAGCTCGATCCGGTGGTCTTTGAAGAGGGCGATGTTGTCGCGGAGCTGGCACAGCTCGGTGGTGCAGGTGCTCGAGAAGGCGAGCGGGAAGAACACGAGGGCGACGGGCTTGACGCCGCGGAAGTCGGCCAGACGGACGTGCTCGCCGTACTGGTTCGGCAGGTCGAAGTCGGGAGCCCGGACGTCGTTCTCCAGAGCCATGCTGTGTTGTCCTCTCAGATCGTGGCTCGCAGAGGTGGCGCGAGGCACGGCTGGCAATGCTACGCCTGCGCACCGGGAATGCAAGGACTGCGACTGAGAGGCGCTCCCTGCCGGAGTCAGTAGAGTGTTGTCGTCGGGCCCGACCCGTCCCCACCCCCGGACGATGATGTGCTCGACACGACTGTGTCTGCCTACAAAACGAACGAGGTCAAGGGTGTCGGTAAACGATCAGGATCCGTATTCGGTCGACGATTTCGACAGGGATCCCGAAGAGACCGCGGAGTGGAGAGAGTCGCTCGACGCCCTCGTCGCGACTCACGGCCACGAGCGCGCTCGCGAGATCATGCTCAGTCTCCTGTCGCGGTCGCGCGATCTGCACGTCAACGTGCCGATGGTGCCGACCACCGACTACATCAACACGATCGCCCCCGAGAACGAGCCCCAGTTCCCGGGCGACGAAGACCTCGAGCGCCGCTACCGCAAGTGGATCCGCTGGAACGCGGCCATCACCGTGCACCGCGCGCAGCGACCCGGCATCTCGGTCGGCGGCCACATCTCGACCTACGCCTCGTCGGCCGCTCTCTACGAGGTCGGCTACAACCACTTCTTCCGTGCGCAGGGCGCTCCCGGCGGCGGCGACCAGATCTTCTTCCAGGGCCACGCCTCCCCCGGCATGTACGCCCGGTCCTTCCTCGAGGGCCGCCTCGACGAGCACGCGCTCGACGGATTCCGCCAGGAGAAGTCGCACGGCGTCGACGGCCTGTCGTCGTACCCGCACCCGCGGCTCATGCCCGACTACTGGCAGTTCCCGACCGTGTCGATGGGCCTCGGACCGATCAACGCGATCTACCAGGCGCAGCAGGCCAAGTACCTCACCAACCGCGGCATCAAGGACGCCTCCGACCAGCAGGTCTGGGCGTTTCTTGGCGACGGCGAGCTCGACGAGGTCGAGAGCCGCGGCCAGCTCCAGGTGGCGGCCAACGACGGCCTCGACAACCTGAACTTTGTCATCAACTGCAACCTGCAGCGCCTCGACGGCCCGGTCCGCGGCAACGGCAAGATCATCCAGGAGCTCGAGAGCTTCTTCCGCGGAGCCGGCTGGAACGTCATCAAGGTCGTCTGGGGTCGCGAGTGGGACGAACTGCTGTCCCGCGACGACGACGGCGCGCTCGTCAACCTGATGAACCGCACCCCCGACGGCGACTACCAGACGTACAAGGCCGAGTCGGGCGCCTACGTGCGCGAGAACTTCTTCGGCCGCGACCCGCGCACCCTCGAGCTCGTGAAGAACTACTCCGACGACGACGTGTGGAACCTCAAGCGCGGCGGCCACGACTACCGCAAGGTCTACGCGGCCTACAAGGCGGCGGTCGAGCACAAGGGCCAGCCCACGGTCATCCTGGCGAAGACGGTCAAGGGCTACGGCCTGGGCCCGTCGTTCGAGGGCCGCAACGCGACCCACCAGATGAAGAAGCTGACCCTCGACAACCTCAAGAAGTTCCGCGACGAGATGAGCATCCCCATCACCGACGCGACTCTCGATGAGAACCCGTACCTGCCGCCGTACTACCACCCCGGTCAGAACGACGAGGCGATCGAGTACCTCCAGGCGCGCCGTCGCGAGCTCGGCGGGTACATCCCCGAGCGCCGATCGAAGTTCACGCAGATCCCCGTGCCCGACGAGGCCGCCTACGGCGTCGTCAAGAAGGGCTCGGGAAAGCAGGAGGTCGCCACGACCATGGCGTTCGCGCGCCTCCTGAAAGACCTGCTGCGCGCACCCGACTTCGGCCACCGCATTGTCCCGATCATCCCCGACGAGGCGCGCACGTTCGGCATGGACGCGTACTTCCCGACCTCGAAGATCTACAACCCCAAGGGCCAGACCTACACGTCGGTCGACCGCGAGCAGCTCCTGGCCTACAAGGAGAGCCCGCAGGGCCAGATCATCCACGTCGGGATCAACGAGGCCGGCGCCTTCGCGGCCTTCACCGCTGCGGGCACCAGCTACTCGACGCAGGGCGAGCCGCTGATCCCGGTCTACGTCTTCTACTCGATGTTCGGCTTCCAGCGCACCGGCGACGCCATGTGGGCCGCGGGCGACCAGATGGCACGCGGCTTCATCATCGGCGCCACCGCCGGCCGCACCACGCTCACCGGCGAGGGCCTGCAGCACGCCGACGGACACTCGCACCTGCTCTCCTCGACCAACCCGGCCGTCGTCAGCTACGACCCGGCGTACGGCTATGAGATCGGCCAGATCGTCAAGGCCGGAGTCGAGCGCATGTACGGCACCGACGACCAGGGCAACGCGAGCCACCCCGACCCCAACGTCATGTACTACATCACGGTGTACAACGAGCCGATGCAGCAGCCTGTGGAGCCCGAGGGCGTCGACGTCGAGGGCATCGTCAAGGGCATCCACCGCATCTCCGAGGCGCAGAACCTGGGGCCGCGCGCGCAGCTCCTCGCCTCGGGCGTCGGCGTCCCGTGGGCGCTCGAGGCGCAGCAGCTCCTGGCCGAGGACTGGAACGTCGCGGCCGACGTCTGGAGCGTCACGAGCTGGACCGAGCTGCGCCGCGACGGCCTCGCCGCCGACGAGCACAACTTCCTCTACCCGAACGACGAGCCGAAGGTCCCGTACCTGACGCAGAAGCTGCAGGGTGCCGAGGGGCCGGTCGTCGCGGTCTCCGACTTCATGCACGCCGTCCAGGACCAGATCCGCCAGTTCGTCCCGAGCGACTACTACACGCTCGGCGCCGACGGCTTCGGGTTCTCCGACACGCGTCCGGCCGCCCGACGCTTCTTCAAGATCGACGGCCCGTCGATGGTGGTCCGCACGCTGCAGGCCCTCGCCAAGCGCGGCGAGGTCGACCCGAGCGTCGTGCAGCAGGCCATCGACCGCTACCAGCTGCACGAGGTGACGGCCGGGACCTCGGGGTCGGCCGGCGGGGAGAGCTGATCCGGTCGTGAGCGCCCCGCGCACTCAAGACCCGGCGGCCAAGAAGAAGACGCTGGCGTGGCTTCGGGCCGTCTCGGGCGAGTTCGCCACCGCGACGATCAAGAAGCTCGACGAGACGCTGCCCTGGTACGGCTCCATGCCACCAGGGCGGCGCTCGGCCGTGGGCCTCGTCGCCCAGGCCGGAATCTCGTCGTTCATCAGCTGGTTCGAAGACCCCAAGGCGACGCCGTGGATCGCGGCGGACGTGTTCGGAGCGGCTCCTCGCGAGCTGCTCCGGAGCGTCAGCCTCCAGCAGACCCTGCAGCTGATCCGCGTCACCTGCGAGGTGGTCGAAGACCGCGTGCAAGACCGCGACAGCTACCTCCGCGAGGCGATCCTGCTCTACTCGCGCGAGATCGCATTCGCCGCGGCCGACGTGTACGCCCGCGCCGCCGAAGCGCGCGGCCTGTGGGACGCCAGGCTCGAGGCCCTGGTCGTCGACTCGATCCTCTCGGGCGAGTACGACGACGAGCTGCCGTCGCGCATCGCGGCCCTCGGCTGGCACGGCCACGGCGAGGTCGCCGTGCTCGTGGGCACGGCCCCGCGCATGCTCGACGTCGACGTGCTGCGCCGCACCGCCCGGCACCTCGACGCCGACGTGCTCATCGGCGTTCAGGGGTCGCGGCTGGTCCTCGTGATCGGCCGCGCCGAGTCCGACGCCGAAGACGAGCTCAGCACGACGGCCGCCGACGGTGGTCATCCGGCAGGACGAGTCGCCTCGTCTCCGATCACCGCCGCGCCGGCGACCGCCAAGCTGCATCCGTCGTTCACCGAGATCGCGCAGGCACTCGAGCCCGGCTTCGGCGACGGGCCGCTCGTCCTCGGCCACGAGGTGCCCGGGCTCGTCGACGCGTCCGGCAGCGCCAAGGCCGCCCTCGCCGGATTCGCCGTGGCGCGTGCCTGGCGCAACGCACCCCGCCCGGCTCAGGCCGACGACCTCCTGCCGGAACGCGCCCTTGCCGGCGATCCCGTCGCCCGGACCACGCTCGTGAACCGCATCTACCGGCCGCTCAAGACGCATTCGTCCGAGCTGCTGACCACGCTCTGGTGCTACCTCGACAACGGCCGCTCCCTCGAGGCGACGGCCCGAGAGCTCTTCGTCCACCCCAACACGGTGAGGTACCGCCTCAAGCGCGTGACCGACGTGATCGGGTGGGACGCCACCGGCGCCCGCGAGGCGCTGATCCTGCAGGCCGCCCTGATCCTGGGCTCGATCGCCGATCCCGACACCCCGACGCGTCGAAATAAGCGCGGAGGCGCCGCCAAGTGAGCGACTCATACAACGCTCGGCCGGATTCTTGGTCGAGTCGCCACAGGGCCGTGGCTCGATTGGTTGGCAGGATGGTCCGGTGATCGTTCTCGTAGCTCCCGGCCAGGGATCGCAGACCCCCGGCTTCCTCACTCCCTGGATCGACGACCCCGCGGCGCGTGCCCAGCTCGAAGAGCTGTCGGACGCATCGGGTGTCGACCTCGTCGCGCACGGCACCTCGTCTGACGCCGACACGATCCGCGACACCGCGGTTGCACAGCCGCTCATCGTGGCCGCCGGCCTCGTGACGGCCCGCGCGCTGTTCGATCGCGTCGACCGCTCCGCCGTCACCGGAGTCGCCGGCCACTCGGTGGGCGAGCTCACCGCCGCCGCTCTCGCCGGCGTGGTGTCGGAGGCCGACGCGGTCTCCCTCGTCACCGTCCGGGCGTCCGGCATGGCGGACGCTGCGGCCGCGGAGCCCACCGGAATGAGCGCCGTCCTCGGCGGCGACGAGACCGAGGTCCTGCCGAAGCTCGCCGAGCTGGGCCTCGAGCCCGCCAACTTCAACGGCGGCGGCCAGATCGTCGTGGCCGGTGCGCTCGACGCCCTCGCCCGCCTGGCCGAGGAGCCTCCGGCCAAGGCCCGCGTCATCGCCCTCCAGGTGGCCGGCGCCTTCCACACCCGCTACATGGGCTCGGCCGTCGACCCCCTGCGCACGGCCGCAGCCGCCATCGCCACGTCCGACCCGACGACGCGCCTCTGGACCAACTTCGACGGGTCCGAGATCGCCGACGGCCGCCGGTTCGTCGACCTGCTCGTCGACCAGGTCGCCTCGCCCGTCCGCTGGGACCGCACGATGGAGTCGTTCACCGCCGCCGGCGTGACCGGGCTCATCGAGCTGGCCCCCGCCGGAGCCCTCGTCGGCCTCGCCAAGCGCGGTCTGAAGAGCCCGTCGGGCGAGAAGCTTCCGACCGTCGCCATCAAGACCCCCGACGACCTCCAGGCCGCCGTCGACCTCCTGCAGGGAGCAGCCTCATGACCCCGATCCTCCTCCAGAACCCCACCCGCGAGTTCACGCGCATCTACTCGTTCGGCGCCGCGCGCGGCGACGTGGTGGTGCCTAACGCCGACATCATCGAGCCGATCAACTCGTCTGACGAGTGGATCCGCCAGCGCACCGGCGTCATCACCCGCATGCGCGCCAGCCGCGACGTCGAGGCCATCGACCTCGCCGAGACCGCGTCGCGCGAGGCCATCGAGAAGGCCGGCATCGACCCGTCGCGGATCGGCGCCGTGCTCGTCGCCACGATCAGCAACACCGTGCCGACCCCGTCGATGGCCGCGCTCCTCGCCGAGCGCGTCGGGGCCAACCCCGCCGCGGCCTACGACATCAGCGCCGCCTGCGCCGGGTACGCCTACGGAATCGCCCAGGCCGACGCCCTCATCAAGTCGGGTATCGCCGAGTACGTCCTCGTCGTCGGCGCCGAGAAGCTCAGCGACATCATCGAGCCGACCGACCGCTCCATCTCGTTCCTCCTCGCCGACGGCGCGGGCGCGGCGATCGTCGGCCCCAGCGACACCCCCGGCATCTCGCCCACCGTGTGGGGCTCCGACGGGTCGAAGTGGGACACCATCGGCATGACCGCCACGACCCGCGCCTACCGCGAGGGAGCCGGCGACATCGCCTGGCCGACCATCCGCCAGGAGGGCCAGACGGTCTTCCGCTGGGCCGTATGGGAGATGGCAAAGGCCGCAAAGCTCGCCCTCGAGAAGGCCGGCATCCAGGCCGCCGATCTCGCCGCCTTCGTGCCGCACCAGGCCAACATGCGCATCATCGACGAGTTCGCGAAGCAGCTCGGCCTGCCCGACACGGTCGTGATCGGGCGCGACATCGAGACCACCGGCAACACCTCGGCGGCGAGCATCCCGCTCGCCACGCACCGCCTGCTCGCGGAGCACCCGGAGCTCTCGGGCGGACTCGCGCTCCAGATCGGGTTCGGGGCCGGCCTGGTGTTCGGGGCCCAGGTGGTCGTGCTGCCGTAGGGGCCCGAGTTCCTGCGCCCTCGAAGCCGAGCGGAGCCCTTCGAAAACCACCGGTCCAGCGTGCCGTGCACCCGCGCTGACACCGTGCAATAGGATTTACCCCGGTCACAACGACACCTCAAGGAGAGAACAACAATGGCACAGTCCACCGAAGAAGTCCTGGCCGGCCTGGCCGAGCTCATCAACGACGAGACCGGTATCGCCACCGACACCGTCGAGATGGACAAGTCGTTCACCGACGACCTCGACATCGACTCGATCTCGATGATGACGATCGTCGTCAACGCCGAAGAGAAGTTCGACGTCAAGATCCCCGACGACGAGGTCAAGAACCTCAAGACCGTCGGCGACGCCGTGACCTTCATCACCAAGGCTCAGGGCTAATCGTCCCGCAGCTCGGCCCGCGTCGTCTCGGCGCGGGCCGAGCGCTGTTTCCGGGGCCTGACGCCCCGATCGTTTAGGAGACCATTGTGACCAAGAAGATCGTCGTCACCGGCATCGGTGCGACCACCCCCCTCGGCGGAACGTTCGCCGACACCTGGACCGCGCTGCTCGCTAAAGAGAGCGGCATCCGCACCGTCGACGAGCCGTGGGTCGAGACGTACGACCTCCCCATCCGCTTCGCGGGCAGCGTCAAGGTCTCGCCCGACGAGGTGCTGACCCGTCAAGAGACGAAGCGCCTCGACCCCTCCAGCCAGTACGCGCTCATCGCTGCGCGCGAGGCCTGGGCGGACGCAGGATCACCCGAGGTCGTGCCCGAGCGCTTCCTGGTCGACTGGGCCACCGGCATCGGGGGCATCTGGACCCTGACGGACGGCATGGACACCCTCCGCGAGAAGGGCGCCCGCCGCGTCCTCCCGATGACGATCCCCATGCTCATGCCGAACGGCCCGGCCGCCGCCGTCTCGATGGCGCTGGGTGCCCGTGCCGGTGCCCGGACCGTCGTGTCGGCCTGCGCCTCCAGCACCGAGTCGATCGCCAACGCCTACGACCACCTGCAGAACGGCGATGCCGACATCGTCATCGCCGGCGGGTCGGAGGCCTCGATCCACCCGCTCCCCCTCGCCGCCTTCGCGGCGATGCACGCTCTCTCCTCGCGCAGCGACGACCCGGCCACTGCATCGCGCCCGTACGACGTCACCCGCGACGGCTTCGTCCTGGGCGCAGGCGGTGCCGCCCTGGTCATCGAGACCGAGGAGCACGCCCTCGCCCGCGGTGCCCGGATCTACGCCGAGCTGCTCGGCGGCGCCGTCACCAGCGACGCCTTCCACATCACCGCTCCCGACCCGGAGGGCACCGGTGGTGCCCGCGCTGTGATCAACGCCCTGGAGCGCGCCGGAGTGGAGCGCACCGACGTCGCGCACATCAACGCGCACGCGACCTCGACGCCCGTCGGCGACATCGCCGAGATCCGCGCCCTCGAGCGCGTGTTCGGCGACCACCTCGGCAGCATCGCGATCTCGGCCACCAAGTCGTCGACCGGTCACCTGCTCGGCGGTGCCGGGGCGATCGAGGCCGCGTTCACGGTCAAGGCCCTCGCCGAGAAGACTCTGCCGCCGACGATCAACACGACCCAGATGGACGACAGCATCCACATCGACCTCGTCACCGAGCCCCGCCCCATCGGCGACGAGCCGATCGTGGCGATCTCGACGTCGTTCGGGTTCGGCGGGCACAACGCGGTCGTCGCCCTCAGGTCCGTCTGAGCGGCGGCCGCCTGCGGCGCCGGACCTTCGACAGGCTCCGGTCGTCCGGCGTCTCCGGTGACCACCACCGCCGTCTGAGCGGCGGCCGCCTGCGGCCGATCCGTGGTCTGGCGGACGCACGAAGGCCCGGTCTCGCGACCGGGCCTTCGTCTTGCACGTCCCCGTGTCGATGGGGCCGCACGTGGTGCAGTCTGACGCGTCTAGCCGACCTTGTGGAGCCACACGACGGGGTTGCCCTCGCCGGCGTGGCGGAACGCCTCCAGCTCGTCGTCCCACGCCTGGCCGAGGGCGAGACGCAGCTCGCGGTGGAGCTCCAGGGTGTTCGATCCTGCGATCTCCATCGCGTAGCGGATCCGGTCTTCGGGCACGACCGTGTTGCCCACGGAGTCGGTCTGCGCGAAGAAGACGCCGAGGTCGGGCGTGTGCATCCAGCGCCCGCCGTCAGCCCCGTCAGACGGGTCTTCGGTCACCTCGTAGCGCAGGTGCTCCCACCCGCGCAACGCGGACGCGATAGCCGCGCCGGTGCCGGCAGGGCCCTCCCAGTGGAACTCAGCGCGAAGCGAGCCCTTCAGGACAGGCTGATCAGCCCACAAGAAGTTGACCGCACGGCCGAGGGCACGACCAGCAGCCCACTCGACATGCGGGCTCAAAGCACGTGGGGACGAGTGGACGAAAAGGACGCCCTGCGCCACCGACGCAGTGTTGGTTATTGCAGCCACGATTCCTCCGTTCGATTAGGTGCGACTTCCCCATCGACCTGGTGAACGGATCCTTCGTGGTGGTTCTGTGTGAATTATGGCCGATCAAGCCTGGAAATCACAACTGTGTAATCCCCGGGAACCCGGAATCGCCCTCTACTTGGCATCGGCGTAGGAGCGCACGGTCGCCACCGTGACAGGGAACAGCACCGGAGCCGACCCGAACAGCAGGCGCCCGGCCTCCGCCGCGGCCTCCTCGACCAGGCCCGCGACCTCGGCCGCGCTCTGCTCGGGCGCGTGCACGACGACCTCGTCATGCAGGAAGAACACTAGGTGCGGCGCGTCGTCGTCGGTGCCGAAGCGCTCGGCCAGACGGCGCCGCAACGACCCCATCCAGCACAGGGCCCACTCGGCGGCGGTGCCCTGCACGACGAAGTTGCGCGTGAAACGGCCCCAGGCACGCTCAGCGGTGCCCACGTCTCCGGTGCCCATCTCCGGCGGGAGCGCCTCGCCACCCGGCTTGGGCGACGTCCGGCCGAGGAGGGTGTGCACCACTCCCCCGTGCTCTCCCTCGCGCGCCGCCTTCTCGACGAACGCGATCGCGTCGGGGAACGCTCTCGTGAGGCGGGGCATGAGGCGGCCGCCGTCGCCCGAGGTCGCGCCGTACATCGCGCCCAGCATGGCGACCTTCGCCTCGGCGCGCGTGGCCACGGCCCCGGTCGCGACGATCCCCTCGTAGAGGTCTCCGGCGCCGGCCCGGGCCATGGCCCGGTCGCGCGAGAGGGCGGTCAGGATCCGCGGCTCGAGCTGCGACGCGTCGGCCACGACGAGCGTCCAGCCGTCGTCGGCGACCACCGCGCCGCGTACGGCCTTCGGCAGCTGCAGCGCTCCGCCGCCCGAGGTGCCCCACCGGCCCGTCGCGGCGGCGGCCGGGACGTACTCCGGCCTGAACCGCCCGCCGACGATCCACTCGTCGACCCACGCCCAGCCGTTCGCGGCGAACAGGCGCTGCTTCTTCTTGTAGGCGAGCAGGGGCTCGATGACGGGATGCTCCAGCTCCCGGAGCTCCCACTGGCGGGTGGTCCGCACGTCGAGACCGGCGCCACGAAGGGCCTTCAGCAGCTCGCCGGGCGAGTCGGGGTTGAGGTCGGGTGATGCGAGGGCCACGCGGATCTCGGCGAGGTCGCGCTGCATCGCGGCCGGCCGTGCGCCGATCGACGGCCGAGGCCCCAGCAGGGTCGTGAGCAGGTCGTCGTGGCGCTCAGACGACCACGGGATGCCCCGGTGCCGCATCTCGGCGGCGATCAGCGCGCCCGTCGACTCGGCCACCGCCAGCAGCTCCAGTCGCGGTCGCTCGACGCTGGCCTCGATCGCGGCCCTCTGGCGCAGGAACTCGCCCACGGGATCGGGCAGCGACTCCGGCTCGACGACGAACAGCACGCCGGAGTCGTGCGGAGCGGCCTGAGGGGCGTCCCACACGCCCGGGGCCTCCCCGTGGATCTCAGCGCCGACGGCGAAGGCGGAGCGCCGCAGGATCGCATGCAGCAGCCGGAGGTCGACGCAGCGCTCGACCCGGAGGCCGCGCTCCAGCAGCCGCGGGTACCAGCGCGCCGTGTCGTCCCACACCCAGCGCGTCGCCGCGTGCTCGCCCTCGACGATCACGTCATCGATCTCGGACGGCAGGAACTCGCGCCCCTCGCCGACCTCCAGTGCGCCGCCGCGTCCCCGCGTCACCGGCGTCGCCCGAACCCCCTCGCCGGGCAGGCGGGCGAGCACGGTGAACATACGTTCGACTCTACCGGCGCGCGGGATGTCGTCAGCCTAGGCGTGAAGCAGCGAGCCGTCTTTCGCGAGCACGTTCTTCTCGCCGGCCTCGATCGGGATCGCAAAGCGGTTTTGCTTCGGCGGTATCGGGCAGTTGAAGTTGTACGAGAAGGCGCAGGGCGGAAGGACCGCGCGGTTGAAGTCGAGCATGATCGTGCCGTCGTCGGATGGCGTCGGGAAGAGGAAGCGGCCGACCGAGTAGGTGCTGTCGCCGTTTGTCGCATCGCCGAACACGAGCTGCAGGCGGTCGCCGTCGCCGGACGGGAAGGCGGCGAGCTCGTAGTCGACGCCGTCGCGACTGAAGCGGATCAGGCCGGGCAACGGCTGCGGGCGGCTCAGCTCGAGGTCTTTCTGGTGGCGGATGTCGACCTGCGCGCCCTCTTCGGTAGGGACGAAGTCGGCGGTGACCACCCACGACGGGTCGAAGTCGAACGAGTCGACGCTGCCGAACGCCTGCGCGGCGTCGGACGAGGTGTCCCACACCCGGAGGGCGTACGACGAGCGGTCGTCGTTGGCGATGACGGTGCCGGTCGCCCCCGACGCGAAGCGGAGCGTCGACGGCACCATGGCGTCGTCGCCGGCGACGTAGACCGTGCCGTCGACCACGTCGCCGTCGACGACGATGCCGTCGGCCTCCGTCGCCGTCAGGGCGAGGCCGCCGAGGCCCTTCGGCGCCGGAGCCCAGGTGCCCGGCACGCCCCACACCGGCTGCGCCGAGTCGACCCACTGCGTGTTCGTCAGGGCCAGGAAGCCCTGCGGGCCGGTGGCTCGCTCACGGCGGCGCTGGCGGTAGCGGTCGAGTTCGGCGGTGGCGGAGGCGATGGCGGTGTCGTTCATGGTGGGCCCAACGTACGGGAGTCCTCCGACATTTCCTGCTGCCCCCGCCGAGACGGCACGGCCCCTCCCGGGATCGGGAGGGGCCGAGCCGATCCGACGGGGGCGGGCCTGCTATTCGGCCGATAGGCGCCGGAGCTGCTCCTCGAACGGCACGACGGCGTCGGCGTCGAACGCACCCGGGCGGCGCGTCGTGTGACCGGCGACGAGGTCGGCGAGCTGCTCGCCGGCGCGGGCGACACGGTCGGGGAGGGTCGTGGTGGTCTCGTCGCCCGAGCCCCAGTCCTCCGATGCGGCGAAGACGCCGAGGGGCACGACGACCGAGCGCAGATACGCGAACAGGGGCCGGAGGGCGAGGTCGAGCACGAGGGAGTGGCGCGGGGAGCCGGCCGTGGCGCCGATGAGGACCGGAGTTCCTGCGAGCGAATCCTTGTCGACGACATCGAAGAACGACTTGAACAGGCCGCTGTACGACGCCGTGAACACCGGGCTGACGGCGATGACGCCGTCAGCGCTCGTGACGGCCGCGATGGCCGCCTCGAGGGCCGGCGACGGGAAGCCCGTCAGCAGGTTGTCGGTGATGTCGTGCGCCAGATCGCGCAGCTCGATCACCTCGACGTCGGCCGACTCCCCGAGCGACGCCAGGCCGCGGGTCGTGGCCTCGGCGAGGCGGTCGGCGAGCAGACGGGTCGACGAGGGCTGGCTGAGCCCGGCCGAGACGACGGCGATGCGCTTGGCCGGCAGGCCCGAGGGTGCGGCGCTCATCGGAGCGCCGGGACAGCTGCGGGGTCGGCCGAGGAGACAGCCGGAGTCGCCTCGGCGGCGCGAGCCACCTGGTTCGCGTGCGTGGGTGCATCCGGCACGTCGGCTGGACGCCCGATGGCGAACTCGCGGCGGAGCACCGGCACCACCTCGGAGCCGAGCAGGTCGAGCTGCTCGAGCACGGTCTTGAGGGGCAGGCCGGCGTGGTCCATCAGGAAGAGCTGACGCTGGTAGTCGCCGACGTAGCCGCGGAAGCCGAGCGTGCGGTCGATGACCTCCTGCGGGCTGCCGACCGTGAGGGGCGTCTGCGCGGTGAAGTCCTCGAGCGAGGGTCCGTGGCCGTAGACCGGGGCGTTGTCGAAGTACGGACGGAACTGCCTGACCGCGTCCTGCGAGTTCTTGGCCATAAAGACCTGGCCGCCGAGGCCGACGTAGGCCTGGTGGGCCTTGCCGTGTCCGTAGTGCTCGAACCGCTCGCGGTAGAGCTGCACCATCTGAGCGGTGTGCGAGGCGGGCCAGAAGATGTGGTTGGCGAAGAACCCGTCGCCGTAGTACGCGGCCTGCTCGGCGATCTCGGTCGACCGGATCGAGCCGTGCCAGACGAACGGCGCGATGCCGTCGAGGGGGCGCGGCGTGGCTGTGAAGCCCTGCAGCGGGGTGCGGAAGTGGCCCTTCCAGTCGACGACCTCCTCCGTCCAGAGGCGGTGCAGCAGGGCGTAGTTCTCGATGGCGAGGTTGATGCCCTGGCGGATGTCCTTGCCGAACCACGGGTAGACCGGGCCGGTGTTGCCGCGTCCCAGCGTCAAGTCGACGCGCCCGTCGGTGATGTTCTGCAGGAGTGCGAAGTCCTCGGCGATCTTCACCGGGTCGTTCGTGGTGATCAGCGTGGTAGCCGTGCTCAGGATGATCTTCTCGGTCTGTGCCGCGATCATCGCGAGGAGCGTCGTGGGGCTCGAGTTCGCGAACGGCGGGTTGTGGTGCTCGCCGGCGGCGTACACGTCGAGGCCGACCTCCTCCGCGTGCTTGGCGATGGTGATCATCGCCTTCAGGCGCTCGTGCTCGGTCGGCGTGACGCCGGTCGTGGGGTCGGTGGTGATATCGCCGACGCTGAAGATTCCGAACTGCATGCCGCTCTCGTTGCTCATGACCTCTACCCTACCTCCGTTTGTATGCGTCTGCATACAGTTCGGTTCAACGCGGCCCGGACGCAGAAATTCCCGGCCTCTCGGGAGAGGTCGGGAATCGCGCGCCGGCGGAGGAGAGAACGGGTCGCCTAAGACTTCTCGCAGGCGATGCCGTCCTTGTCGGCGTCCGACTTCTTGTTCGCGTTGTAGAGAGCAGTGTCGTGCTTGACCGTGCCCTTGAGCGCCCGGTGGTAGGTCTTGCCCTTGGAGTGCGTCGTGTTGGTGGTGACGCCCTTCTTGGCGATGCCACCCGACCAGTGCTTGTGGATCTCGGTGCAGTTCTTGTACGTGGTCGACTTGGGGGTCACCTTGTTCACGGACGAGGTGTGAACGGTGCTGGCCGACGAGGCTTCGGCCGCGACGACGACCGACGGCACGGCGATGGCGACCGTGAGGACGGTGGCGGCGATGGCCAGGCGCGGAGAGATCATGCGACGACCGTACGGGCCGGTTCCTGCGCCCTGGAAGTCCCATAACGAGCGCCCCTCGAACGGGTGACCCGCCTGCGGCTCAGCGATCGACGGGCGGTGCGAGGCGGAGCTGGCGCTCGGGAAGCTGGCACATCGCGATCGGCCCCTCGAGGTCGGGTGTGTACTGCGGGGTGTCGAACTGGATGGTCCAGACGCGCGACGACCCGCCGATGACCGAGACCGGCTGCCAGGCCGAGCCGCCGGCGCGCACGACTATGCCGGTGGGTCCGTCGGGGAACGGCGAGGCGGGGTCTTCGAGCGAGTCCACCACATGCACCTGCGCCCCGATGCCGAATCCCGTGTCACGGGTGATGGGCGAGTCGGTGCCTCGCAGTCGTCTGCCGAACATGGGCTCATTCTCGCACCGCCGGCACGCCGCGGAGGGGTTCCATCGGATACTGCAACACACCTGAAACGCGTTTGCGCGCTCGTGCACGCCGATCGCGCCGGCATTCGACCCCTCTCAGCCGGCCGGAGTGCCGCCCGTGGCCCCACCCCCGCCTGAGGCGCCCTCGCGCGTCTCGCTGGTGATGCGGTCGCTGACCGGCCGCGACTGGATCGTCGCGGCCGTCACAGGCGTGGCCGGGTTCTTGGCGGCCTACGTCGTGGCGGTGCTGTCGCTCCTGCTGACGGCACTCGTGCTCGCTGCGTCGGCGTCCGGATCGGGAGCAGGATCGACCTCGACGGGCGGCGCATCACCCATGCCCGGAACGTCGTCGCTTCCGCAGGTCGACGCCTCGAGCATCTTCACGATCCTCGCCGGTGCGCCGGCCCAGCTGGTGCTGCTGGCCGACCTCGGCCGTCTCCGCATAGCGGGCAGCCTCGAGTACCTCACGACGGTGTCCGGCTCGGCCCACCTCGGCTCCGTCCCGGTGATGATCGCGCTCGCCCAGATCGCCGCGATCGTGCTGCTCGCCCGTACGCGCGTCGACGTGGGCTCGATCGCGGCCAGACGCTGGTCACCTCGGCCGTCACCGGCCTGGCCCTGGCACTGACGACCCTGCTGATCGGCCTGGCGCTCGGAATCCGCGGAGGATCCTGCTTCGATCTCTCATCGCGGCGGGCATCGTCATCGTGCTGGTCGTCGGCGGCGCCATCACCGCGACGACGCTCCGCACCAGCGTCTACGGCCCCGGGCCGGTGGCCGAGGCCTACCTCGGAGACCTGTCGCGCGGCGACGCAACTGCCGCGGCGAAGCTCGAAGGCAGCGCGAAAGCGTCGGGCGGCATGATGACGGACGCCGTCCTGTCGAAGGCGTCGGCGCGCATCACCGACGTCGCCATCGGAAAGGTGACCACGTCGGGCGACATCGCCACCGTGGCGGCGGCCTTCTCGGTGGGCGGGAAGCAGCAGGACGCCATCCTGCAGCTCACGCGCACCGGGACGAGCTGGTTCTTCAAGGACGAGTGGAAGGTCAAGCCCCTGACGTCTACCGTCGACGTGCGGGCCGACACGATCTTCGCGACCTCGGACGTGACCGCCGGCGGGACCGCGGTGGGCGCGCTGTCGGACAGCGGACTCGAGCTGACGGCCTACCCGGGCGTCTACGACCTGTCGATCGCGGGAACGGACTACTTCGGATCGACCGTCCAGAAGATCGCGGTGGGCGCCGGCTCGTCGTCGTACGGGGCCTCGGCGCAGTTCGAGGCGAAGCCCACGGATCGGCTGACGACCGACGCCGAGAAGATCGTCACCGACCTGATCGATACGTGCGAGAAGTCGACTCGCGGCGACCTCGACTCGGACTGCCCCTTCTACGGACCGGGCTCGGGCTACACGAAGGTCTCGTACAAGGTCACGAAGCAGCCGACGCTGGCGGTGTCGCTGAACGGCGACTCGATCTCCGTGACGAGCGAGGGCGGCTCGGGCTCGGTCACGGAGAAGTACACCGACGAGTTCCTCGGTACCTCCTACCCCTACTCGTACGACACCACCTTCAACGTCTACGTCTCGCTCAAGGTCGTCGACGGCAAGCTCGTCGTGGACGACAGCTACTGACCCGATCTCAGCTGCTGACCCGATCTCAGCTGCAGACCCGATCTCAGCTACAGACCCAACCGCAGCTGACGGGGCGGCTCCCCCCGGGGTTCTCGCTGGGACGCTTTCCCTGGGCGTGAATTCACGCCCAGGGAAAGCGTCCCGAGACCGAACCCCCGCGGCTCGCGGACACAGTCTTCGTCTCGATCGCTTCAGGTCGGACGGGCGGATGCCCGGGGCGCGGCGTCAGCCGCCGTGGCCCGGCACGGTGCGGATCGCGGCCGTGTGCGTCTGAATGGTGCGGATCGATGACGTGATCACGGTCGGGATCGACGTCGTGATGGCCTGGATCGATGTCGTGATGACGGGGATCGACGTCGTCGACAGGGTCGCCTGCGAGTGACCGTGGACCGGGAAGCCGCGGCGGGCTGCGAGGACGACGCCGAAGCTCACGACGAGCACGGCAGCGGCCGCGAGCGGAAGCACGCCCAGGCCGGCTCCGCTGTAGACGGCGCCGCCGACTGCGGCACCGCCGGCGATGCCGATGTTCGAGGCGCCGTTGATGATCGCGCCGGCGATGTCGGGGCTGACGCCGCCGGTGCGGATCGCCGCCGCCATGAACAGGGTGCCCGTCGTGCCGTTGGCGGCCATCCAGAGGCCCGCGACGACGAACGTGCCGACGAGCGAGCCGTGGACGAGCGGCAGGGCCGCGATCGAGGCGACCATGACGGCGACGGCCACCAGGAGCGTCTGCCGCGGCGCCCGGTCGACGAACGAGCCGGCCGCGACGAGCCCGATGATTCCGGTGCCGCCCAGGACGAGCAGCGCGCCGCCGATGTAGTCGTGACCGAGGCCCGCGCCCTCGAGGTACGGGCCGATGTAGGTGTAGACGACGTAGTGGCCGGCGAAGAGGAGCAGGTCGGCGATCGCGACCGCGATGAGGCCGGATCGCGCCCATGACTTCACGGAGCCCAGGTGAGGCTGGGACTCGCCGCGGACCGACGGCAGGAACAGCAGTGCGACGACGGCCAGGAGCGCGCTCGCCACTGCGACGCCGCCGACGGCAAGGCGCCATCCTGCGTGCTCTCCGACTGTCGTGGCGATGGGGACGCCGATCACGAAGCCGAGGGACGAGCCGGAGTAGACGAACGCGATCGCCCGGCCGGCCAGACGCGGCGGGACGATCTTCGTGGCGTACGCGGATGCGACCGAGAAGAACAGGGCGTGGGCTACGCCGCCGATCACACGGCCCGCGCAGACCACGGCGAAGCTCGGCGCGAGCGCGATCAGCAGGTTCGAGAGCGCGTAGCCGCCCAGGGTGGCCACCAGGATCGCCCGACGCGGGAAGCGCGTGGTGGCGAGTGTGAGGGGCAGTGCGAGCACCGCGACGGCGACCGCATAGACCGTGATGACGAGGCCCATCGACGAGACCGAGACGCCGAGGCTCGAGCTCATCGAACCGAGGAGCCCTACGGGCATGAGCTCGGTCGTGATGGCGAAGAACGTGGCGAGGCCGAGCACGGCGATGCCGACGACGGCGCGGGGTGTCAGCTCGTGCGGCTGCCCGACGGCGGGCGCTGCGCCGGCGCGAGGCGTGCGCAGTGTGCGGGGTGCTGTGGAGGTGTCGGTCACGGGACTCCCGGGAGCGCGCGACGAAGCCGGGCGTCGGGGAACGCCGGAACCGCAGACCTGAATGCGGCCTGGCGGGGCAGTCTCGTCGTGGACTCGGATTGATGGTGGACGGTGGTGAGTGCGTTCCACTCCACGACGAGTGATGCCCTACCAGTGTTGCACGCACCCCTCCCCCGTGCGCAAGGCACCAGTCCTGGGGACTCCCCTAGAATTTCTTATATTGCTTCGATGACTACTGGGCGTCGAGGCGCGAGGTGTTCTCGCGAGCACCGCCGCGCAGGATCCTGCGGACGCGCGGGACGGCGAGCCCGAGGATGTCGCCGATGTCGCGCTTGGTCACGCCGGCCGCATCGAGCTGGTCGGCGGCGCGGCCGAGGGCGTTCCACTCGGCGTCGAGCGCCTCGTCGGACGCAGTGCGGAGCTGGGCGGCACGGTCGAGCTGAGCCTCGACGTCTCCCGGGTACTCGACGACGATGTCGAGCTCGATCGTGTCGGGCTCGACATCTTCGAAGTCGGCGATGAAGGCACGTGCGACGTCGTCGGCCTCGCCCAGCCAGCGGGCTGTGGCCGTGCCGCCGATCGGGGCGATCTCGACGCGCCAGGCGTCCTCGTCGCGGGACACGGTCACGTCGTACTTCAGAGAAGGCATGCGTCGAGTCTGGCAGACCGCCGGGCCGCGCGTTCCGCCTGCCACCACGCGTCGAGACTCGCGACGGCGTAGGTTGAGGCCCATGGACTCACGGACCGGGCGCATCACCCTCATCGTCGTCGGCGCGATCGTCGTGGTGGTCGGGGGCGTGTTCGCTGGCCAGGGGGCCGATCTGATCCCCGGCAGCTCCATGACCGGTGACCGGAAGTGGCTGGTCATCGGCGGCATTCTGGTGATCGTCGGGCTCGTGCTCGTGGTCCGGGGCCTTCGCAGGCGCCGTTCTGACACGTAGGGCGGACGGGACTTGAACCCGTGACCGAGCGATTATGAGTCGCCTGCTCTGACCAGCTGAGCTACCGCCCCGCATCCGCGCTCGGGCCGCTGGACGGCCCGGCTACGACGACGAAGAGGACTCGGTCTGCGAAGCACGCGCGGTGTCGGCGACCGGGTCGGCCACCGCCTGACCACGATACAGCTTCTCGAATGTGTCGAGTGTGCGGCCGATGTCGTGCGGCTCGATCATCTTCAGGCTCGCCGTGCGCATCGCGACGTAGTTGGCATCGGACTTCTCGAGCACGAGAGTCAGCTTCTCAGCGAGGTCGTCGGCGTCGCCCGGGCGGAACAGATAGCCGTTCGACCCGTCGTCGACGAGGTGCGGCAGGGCCATGGCGTCGGCCACGACGATGGGCAGCCCTGAGGCCATGGCCTCGAGGCTCGCGATGCTCTGGAGCTCGGCCGTCGACGGCATGCAGAAGACGGTCGCGTCGGTGAGCGTGCGGCGCAGCTCGTCGTCGGAGAGGTAGCCGGCGAACGTGACACGGTCGGCCAGACCGAGGTCGGCCGTCATCTGCGTGAGACGCCCGAGGAGGTCGCCGCCGCCGACGATGACGAGCTTCGCGTCGAGGGTGGGCGAGAGCTTGGTCATCGCCTGCAGGAGCACGTCGATGTGCTTCTCGCCAGTGACGCGGCCAACGAAGACGATGGTGTTGTCTTTCGGGCGTCCCGGCTTGGCCGTGTAGTCGGAGGCGTCGATTCCGCAGGAGATGGCGTAGACGCCGGTGATGTTCGTCGCCGCCTCCAGGAAGCCCGCGGCCTTCTTGGTCGGCGTCGTGATCTCCTGCACGTACTCGTAGGTGTGAGCGGCGTCCTGCCAGGCCTTCGTCACGATCCAGTCTTTGAGGCGCTTCGGCATCGGAGGGAAGTGATCGACGAGGTTGTCGGGCATGAAGTGGTTGGTCGCGATGATCCGGATGCCGCGATCGTGGGCGACCTTGGTGAGGCCGCGACCGATGATGATGTGCGCCTGGATGTGCACGACGTCGGGCTTGAACGACTCGACGATGCGGCGGGAGTGGAATTTGACGGTCCACGGCGTCGCGAAGCGGAGCCAGTCGTGCAGCGGCCAGCGGGTCGAGTTGAGGCGGTGGACCGTGAGCACCTGCCCGTCGTGCTCCTCGCGGAAGGTGCCGTGCTTGCGAGTCGCTGCGGGAGCGACGACGTGCACGTCGTGGCCGCGTCCGGCGAGGCCGACCGCCAGGCGCTCGGTGAAGTTCGCCGCGCCGTTGACGTCGGGCGGAAACGTGTCGCCGGCGAGGAGCACCCGCAAGGGCCTCTGCGGGGTGACGGTGGAGGGGGCGGGACTGTCGCCGGGGGCGGTGTCGTGGGTCACGGGGAGGTGGCGTCCTTACCGGTGGTGACGGGCGGCTGGAGAAACGGCCTGAGGCCAGTGGTTGGGCCCAGGCTAGCTCAGCGGCTCGCCTGCGGGTGGTGTTTGGCGAGCTGGAAGACGCCGTAGACGGCCAGAGCGCCCGCGGCGAGGTAGAAGATGGCAGCCCACCACGGGGCCGTCGAGGCCTCCCCCAGAACCAGGACGCCCACGCCGACGGCGACGAGCGGATCGACCACGGTGAGTCCCGCGATTACCAGGTCGGGCGGTCCGGACGAGTAGGCGTTCTGCACGAAGTAACCGCCCAGGGAGCCCGCGGCGATGAGGAACGCGGCGCAGACGAACGTCAGAGCGTCGAAGTTCGACGACTCGATCCTGTTGATGATCACCTTCGCCAGTGTGGCCACGAAGCCGTACAGGAAGCCGGCGCCGATGATGTAGAACAGCGCCCGGATCCGGGTGCGGAAGAGCAGGAAGGCGGTCAGCCAGATCGCGAAGACGAATGCGAGGATCACCAGCACAGTCACGAGCTGGCCGGTCGTGATGGCGGGCTCGGTCGCCGTCAGGGCGGCGACGGTGACGAACAGGCCCACGCCGCCGACGCAGAACAGGATGGCGCGTTTCGACTGGCGGTCGAGACGCTGACGCGTCGTCCGGGAGTTCAGGATCGCCGTGACCACGAGGGCCACGGCGCCGAGGGGCTGCACGACGATCAGCGGCGCGAAGCTGAGGCTCGTGAGCTGGAACACGATGGCGAGCCCGAGCATGGCGCTGCCGATGACCCAGGACGGGCGACCGAGGAGACGCAGCATCTGGCCGACCTTGAGGCCCTTGGCGGCTCCGCCCGAGGCGCGCTCCACCTTGGCCACGCCGCGGTGCTGGAGCTGCGCGCCGACCGACAGGAAGATTGCTCCGACGAGCGCGATGGGGATCCCGATGGCCTGATGCGTGCTCAGCGTGACCGGCGTGGCGAGGACGTCGAGAGGCAGTGGCACTCCCTCACGCTACCGCGACGGCCGCCGATAGGCTGAGTGAATGGCTGTACGACCGATAACCATCACCGGCGAGCCCGTGCTCCACGAGCCCGCTGCGCCCGTCACCGAGTTCGACGAGTCGCTCCGCGAGCTCGTCGCCGACATGTTCGACACGATGGACCAAGCGCCCGGCGTGGGCCTCGCCGGGCCGCAGGTCGGCGTGGGCCTGCGGCTCTTCGTCTACTCGTGGTCGGACGACGACGGCGAGGCCTGGCGCGGCGTCGCGATCAATCCGCAGCTGTGGCAGACGCCGCTCGTCCCCGAGTCGGTCGACGAGCTCGACGACGAGCTCGAGTCGGAGGGGTGCCTGTCGATCCCGGGCGAGCGGTTCCCGCTTCGACGCGCCGACGGCGTCCTCCTCCGCGCGGTCGACATCGACGGCGAGCCCTTCGAGATCGAGGCGTACGGCTGGCTGGCACGCATCTTCCAGCACGAGTACGACCACCTCGACGGCCTTCTGTACGCCGATCGCGTCGACTACCCGTTCGCCAAGGCCATCTCGAAGGTGGCCAAGAAGAAGGGCTGGGGCGTGCCCGGCAACACCTGGATGCCCGGTCTCGACCACCCCGAGGGCTGAGGTGTTCATCAGCGGCCGAAACGTTTGCTAGAGTTGTGGTCGCTGTTCAAACGGATCACATCCAAGCGACACGAACAGCTGCCATTCCTCGATAGCTCAATTGGCAGAGCAGCCGGCTGTTAACCGGCAGGTTCTTGGTTCGAGTCCAAGTCGGGGAGCGAAGCCCCCACGGCTCCACCCGTGGGGGCTTTTTTCCTGTCCGCGCGCTGATCACACGTGGGGCGGCGATCTATCGGGGCGGCCCCAGGGGCTGGTGCGGCGTCGGAGGCGGCTACCGCCCGGCGGCGGTCTAGTAGCCGGCCGCCGGGTCGACCACGCCGATGAACTCCCCGTCGCCCGAGAGGGCGGCGACATTGTGCCGGATCCGCTCGGCGAGGAGCGGAGCCGTCATCTCGGGCGTGTCGGCCTGGTGCGGCGTGATCAGGGCGCGGGGCTCGGTCCAGAGCGGGTGTCCGTCGGGCAGGGGCTCGGGGTCGGTGACGTCGAGTCCGGCGCCCCAGAGCGACTCGGCCCGGAGCGCCTCCACGAGCGCATCCGTGTCGACGAGGCCTCCTCGCGCGATGTTCACGAGCACCGCCGTGTCTTTCATCAGGTCGAACTGGCTCGCGCCGAACATCTTCGCGGTGTCGTCTGTCATCGCCGCGGCGACGATCACGACGTCGGCGTCGGGAAGGACCTCGTCGAGCGACGACGCCGCCACGGTGCGGGCGGCGCCCGGAACCGGCGACGTGCTGCGGCGCACCACGGTGATCGACGTGTCGAACGGCTCGAGCAGGCGCATGATCTCGAGGCCGATGCCGCCGGCGCCGACGATCACGACGTTGAGGCCGTAGAGCGAGATGCCCTTGGGTACTGTCGCCCAGCTCGACGCGCGCACTCGTTCCGGGAACACGCGGAGGAGCGCCAGCGTCAGCGCGACGGCGTGCTCGGCGACCGGCTCGGAGTAGGCGCCCTTGGCACTCGTCCACAACGGCCGCGGCGAGTCGGCGTACTTCTTCATGATGGGCGCGAACATGTCGACACCGGCCATGGGCAGTTGCACCCATTCGATGTTCGGGTGCGTCGTCAGCACCTCGTCGAGCTCGTCGATCGCCTTGTGCGACAGCCACATGAGCCCGCGGGTCTCGTCGTCGATCGGTCCGAGAGTCCCGCCGCCCGCCTCGACAGCGTCGACGACGTGCTGCTCGACCGACGGGCCGACGGCGATCGGGCCGGGGGTGGGGCGGCGCTCGTCGGGGACGACGGGGGACGGGGTCAGGACGGCGCGGTGGCCGCGCGCGGCGGAGCTGGAAGTCACGGGTGCCTTTCTGGCGGTGGTGCTCGGGATCGGGCTCGGCCTCAGCGGTGTTTCTTGGGTGTGCGGTCGGATGCCGGGATGATGTCGATGGGCGACGTCTGCGACAGCACCTTCACGTACGGGTCGACCGTCTGCTCCAGCACGACGTCGAGCTCGCCGAGGCCGACCAGGCGCCCCGCCCGCAGGACGGCGACGCGGTCGGCCACCGCGCGGGCCTCGCCCACGGACGACGTCACGACGACGGCCGAGAACGAGCGGCCGGTGTGGATGCTCCTGAGCAGCTCGAGCACCGACTGGCGCACGAGGGCGTCGACGCCCCGGGCGGGCTCGTCGGCGATCAGGACGGTCGGCTCGAGCACGAGGCTGCGGGCCAGGGCGATGCGCTGGCGCTGGCCGGAGCTGAGCTCCCAGGTCTGCTTGCGCATCGTCGACATCGGAAGGTGGACGGCGTCGACGAGCTGGGCGACGCGGTGGCCCGCCTCGATGCGGTCGAAGCGGCGGTCGCGCTCGTACAGCGGCTCGGCGACGGCCTCGGCGACGGTCAGATCGGGCTTGAGCGCGTCGCCGTCGCTCTGCGACAGGTAGCCGACCCGCGAGGTCAGGCGGTCGCGTCGGCGCGACGAGATCGTGCGGATCCGCTCGCCGAGCACGAAGAGCTCGCCGCCAGCGATCCGGGGCGAGCCCTCAGGTGGTCGTCGACCGTGGGCCAGACCGGCCAGAGCGCGTGCGAGCGTGGACTTGCCGGAGCCCGCCTCGCCCAGCACGCCGAGGATCTCCCCCGACGCGACGGTCAGCGTGACGCCGTCGACAGCCCGGACCTCCGCGTGGCCCGACCGGGCCGGGTACAGCAGCGACAGGTCGTCCGCCACGAGGACGGGAGCTTCGACGGCCATGACTCAGGACTCCTGGTTCGTTTCTGCTCGGGTGAGCGCAGCCAGAGCCTCGCGGCGCCGCGCCTGCTCGGCCGGATCCGGGACGGGGAGCGACGCGAGCAGGCGCTTGGTGTACGCGTGCTCCGGAGCCCCCAGGACCTGGTCGTTCGGCCCCGATTCGACGAGGTCTCCATGGAACAGTACGCCGATCCGGTCAGCGAGGATGTTCACCACGGCCAGGTCGTGGCTGATGAAGAGCGCCGCGAAGCCCAGGTCTTTCTGCAGCTCGGCGAACAGCTCGAGCACGCGCGCCTGCACCGACACGTCGAGCGCGCTGGTCGGCTCGTCTGCGATCAGCAGCGTGGGGTCGAGGGCGAGCGATCGTGCGAGGCTGGCGCGCTGGCGCTGGCCGCCGCTGAGCTCGTGCGGGTAGCGGTCGCCGAACGCCTTGGGCAACTGCACCGCCTCCAGGAGCTCGTCGACCCTCCCCCGGGCCGCGCGGGCGTCGCCCGCTCGTCCATGCACGATGAGGGGCTCGGCCACGCACTCGGCGATCGTGAGCAGCGGGTTGAACGACGAGGCCGGGTCTTGGAAGACGAACCCGATGTCGGCTCGCTTCGGCTTGAAGTCGCGCTCCCGGACGCCGTTCATCTCGACGCCGAGCACCTCGAGAGACCCGCCCGTCACCCTGGTGAGACCCGCGATCGCCCGGCCGATGGTGGTCTTGCCCGAGCCGGACTCGCCGACGAGGCCGAGCACCTGCCCCTTCGCGATCGTGAAGTCGACGCCCTTGACGGCGCGGAAGCCGCCCCGGCCGAGCCGACCCGGGTACTCGATCTCGAGCCCCGAGGCGCGTACGACGACCTCGGCGTCGGCGGCAGGCGCCGCCTGGTGGCCGCGCGCCTCGAGACGCGGCACGCTGCCGAGCAGGCGCTTCGTGTAGTCGTCCTGCGGGCTGGCGAACAGCGTCGCTGCGTCGGCCTCCTCGACGACCCCCCCGAGGTACATCACGGCGACGCGGTCGGCGAGGTCGGCGACCACGCCCATGTTGTGCGTGATCAGCACGATCGCGGCGCCGAACTCGTCGCGGCACCGGCGCAGCAGGTCGAGGATCTCGGCCTGGACCGTCACGTCGAGCGCGGTGGTCGGCTCGTCGGCCACGATCACCGACGGGTTGAGCACGAGGGCCATCGCGATGACGACCCGCTGCTTCTGGCCGCCCGAGAACTGGTGCGGGTAGTAGTCGACACGGGTCGCAGGATCAGGGATGCCGACGCGACGCAGGATGTCGATCGCCCGCTTCCTCGCCTCGCGCCTCGACACCTTGCCGTGCGCGCGGATGCCCTCCGCGATCTGCCAGCCGACCGTGTAGACGGGGTTGAGGGCCGTGGAGGGCTCCTGGAACACCATCGCGACATCGGTGCCGCGCAGCTCGCGCACGCGCTTGGGCCCGACCGAGAGAACGTCTTCGCCAGTGAGGAGCACCGCACCCGAGGCGACGGCGGTGTCGGGGAGGAGGCCCAGGATCGTCTTGGCGGTGACGGTCTTGCCCGATCCTGACTCCCCTACGATCGCGAGGACCTCGCCGGCTCTCACCTCGAGCGACACTCCCTGGACGGCGGGCACGTCGCCGCCGTCGGTGGCGAAGGTGACCTCGAGGTCTCGGATGTCGACGGCCTTCAGGCGGTCGTCGTGAGCGGTGTCGGTCATGCTCCGGCCCCTTCGGTCGTGGCGGCCGCTGGCAGCGGCGTGGTCGCGGCTGTGCGCCGCTTGGCCCGGCGTCGGGTGCGGAGGCGCGGGTCAGCCAGGTCGTTCAGGCTCTCGCCGACGAGGGTGACGCCGAGCACGAGCAGCACGATCGCCGCGCCGGGGAAGACGCCCGTCCACCAGATGCCGCTCGCCGTGTCGGAGAGGGCCCGGTTGAGGTCGTAGCCCCACTCGGCGGCGGCGGTGGGACCGATGCCGAAGCCGAGGAACCCGAGGCTGGCGAGGGTGAGGATGGCCTCGGACGCGTTCAGCGTCAGGATGAGCGGAAGGCTGCGCGTGGCGTTCCTGAGCACGTGCTTGAACATGATGCGGGCGGTCGACGAGCCCACCACCTTGGACGACTCGACGAAGGCCTCGGCCTTGAGCCGGACCGCCTCGGCGCGGACCACGCGGAAGTACTGCGGCACGAACACGACCGTGATCGAGATCCCGGCCGCGACGATGCCCCCGAGCAGGCTCGACTGGCCGCCCGAGATCACGATCGACACGACGATCGCGAGCAGGAGCGACGGGAAGGCGTAGACCGCGTCGGCGATGACCACGAGAACGCGGTCGAGCCAGCCGCCGAGGTAGCCGGAGACGAGTCCGAGCACGACGCCGATGGTGACCGACAGGATCACGGCCACGATGACGACCGAGATCGCCGTCTGCGCGCCCCAGACCACGCGGCTGAACACGTCGTACCCGCCGACGGTCGTTCCCCAGATGTGCTCGCCGCCCGGCGCCGCCTGGCGGGGGAAGGCTCCCGCGTCGTCGCGGAGCTGGCCGAACCCGAACGGGGCGATCAGCGGGGCGAAGATCGCGGTGAGGATGAACACCAGGCAGATGACGATGCCGGTGATGAGCATGCCGCGCTGGAGGCCGACGCTCCGGCGGAGCTGCGCGACGACGGGGAGGCGCTTGTACCAGGGTGCGCGCTTGTCTTTGGCTGCGGCGAGGACGTTCGTCATGATCAGTACCTCACTCGCGGGTCGATGAACGCCGCGACGATGTCGACGATGAAGTTGGTGACCGCGACGATGACCGCGAGAAGGGCGACGATGCCCTGCACCGCCACGAAGTCGCGTGCCGAGAGGTACTGCTGGAGCTCGAAGCCGAGGCCGCGCCAGCCGAACGTGGTCTCGGTCAGGACGGATCCGCCGAGCAGCATGGCGATCTGCAGGCCCATGACCGTGATGATCGGGATGAGCGCCGGCTTGAGGGCGTGTGCGCGCACGAGCTTGATCTCGGAGACCCCGCGCGAGCGGGCGGCGTCGATGTAGTCGGCGCCGAGCGTGCCGATGACGTTCGTGCGGACGAGGCGCAGGAACACGCCGCCGGTGATCAGGCCGAGGGCGAGGGCGGGCATGACCGCGTGGGCGAGGACGTCGGTGATGATCGTCGGGTTTCCCGTGCGGAGCGCGTCGATGATGTAGATGCCCGTCGGGTTCGGGATGCCGCCGAGCGCCAGCTCGATCCGGGTCGACGCGCGGCCGCCGAGCGGGAGCCAGCCGAGCCAGACCGAGAAGACGAGCTTGAGCAGGAGGCCGGCGAAGAACACCGGGGTCGCGTAGGTGAAGATCGCGAAGACGCGGAGGATCACGTCGGGCCAGCGGTCGCGCACGTAGGCGGCCAGCATGCCGAGCGGGATGCCCACGATGAGCGCGACGATGAGCGCGTAGAACACCAGCTCGATCGTGGCGCCGCCGTAGGTCAGGAGGATGTCGATGATCTTCTGGTGATCGGTCAGCGTCGTGCCGAAGTCTCCGCGAGCGAGCTGCCCGAGGTACTCGCCGTACTGGACGATGATCGGCCGGTCGTAGCCGGCGGCGTGCAGCCGCTCCTGCAGCTGGGCCGGGGTCAGGCGTCCGCCGACCGCGGCCGTGATCGGGTTGCCGACCACGCGCATGAGGAAGAACACGAGGGTGACGAGGATGAACACCGTCGGGAAGATCAGCAGGAAGCGGATCAGGACGTAGCGCCCGAGCCCGCCTCCCCGCGTTCGCTCGCGGCGGGGGCCGGACACGGCGGGCGCCGTCGGCGAGGTGTCGTTGAGAACTGTCACGTCACTCCTGGGATTGCGAGGGAAGGGGTGTCTGCCCCGACGACTGAGGTCGCCGGGGCAGACACCCCGATGGAGCTGCTGCTACTTCGAGAGAGCGGCGTAGCGGAACTTGAAGGAGGCGTCGAGCGTGTCGTCGACACCCTTGACGTCCTTGCCGGAGACCGCGACCTGAGCACCCTGCAGGAGGGGCAGCGTCGAGATGTCGCCCGCCTCGAGGGTCTGGATCTCCTGGATGTCCTTGGTGCGCGTCGCCTTGTCGGTCTCGCTGCGCTGAGCCTCGATCAGCGAGTTGACCTTCGAGTCGCTGTAGTGGTTCAGCAGGAATCCGCCGGGGACGTCCTTGCCGTCCGATCCCGGCGAGGGGAGGAAGAACGGCGTCAGGTAGTTGTCGGCGTCGCTGTAGTCGGGGAACCAGCCCAGCTGGTACAGCGGGTAGGCGTCTTTGGTGCGCTGCGTGCTGTACGTGTCGTAGAGCGTCGACTGGAGGTTGACCGTGAAGAGACCGGTCTCTTCGAGCTGCGACTTGATCAGGGCGTACTCGTCGTCGGAGGACGCGCCGTAGTGGTCGGGCGTGTACTGCAGGTTTAGCGTGACCTTGCCCGAGATGCCGGCGTCTTTCAGGGTCGACTTGGCCTTGTCGGCGTCGGGGCCGCCGTCGCCGTCGCCGTAGAGGGTCTTGAACGGCGTGATGGCGCCGGTCAGGCCGTCGGGCACGGGCGAGTAGAGCGGCGTGTAGCTGCCCTTGTAGACGTCCTCGGAGAGCGCCTGGCGGTCGACCGAGTCGGCGACGGCCTTGCGGACCGCGAGAGCCTTCGCGGCGTCGGCGTCGGCGGTCTTGGCGCCGTAGGGCATGGTGTCGAAGTTGAAGACGATGTAGCGGATCTCGCCACCGGGACCGTTGTGCACGGTGACGTTGGAGTCTTTCTTCAGCGAGGCCAGGTCGGTCGGGCTCAGCGAGCGGTACGCCACGTCGACGTCGCCCTTCTGGACGGCCAGCTTGAGGTCGGTCTCGTCGGTGAAGTACTGGGCGGTGACCGACTTCGACTTCGGGGTTCCGAGAAGGCCCTTGTAGCCGTCGAACGCCTTGTACTGGATCAGCTCTTTCGGCTTGTACTGGGTGATCGAGTACTGACCGGCGAAGCCCTCGCCCTTGACGATGGCGGCATCGGAGGTCACCTTGGTGGCGCTGAAGACCTGCTCGTCGACGATCGGGCCCGCGGGGCTCGACAGCACCTGCGGCCAGGTCTGGTCGTTCGCCGTCTTGAGCGTGAACACGACGGTGGTGGGGTCGGGGGCCGCGGTGCTCTTGAGGTTGGAGAGCAGCGACGACGGGCCGTTCGCGTCGGCGATGGCCAGCTGGCGGTCGAACGTGAACTTCACATCGGACGACGTGAGGTCGTCGCCGTTCGCGAACTTCAGGCCGCTCTTGAGCTTGACCGTGTACTCGGTCGGGGCCGTGAACGAGGCGCTGGTCGCGATGTCGGGCTTGACGTCGGGCGAGCCGTACGGGGTGTTCAGGAGGAACGGGTACACCTGGTTCATCACGGCGAAGGAGCCGTTGTCGTACGAGCCCGCCGGGTCGAGCGAGGTGATGACGTCGGAGGTGCCGACGATCACGCCGTCGAGGCTGTCGGTGGTGGTGGAGCCGCCGGAGGCGCAGCCTGCGAGGACCAGGGCGGCAGCGACAGCGCCGCCCACTCCGATCGCGGCGCGACGACCGAGCGAAGACTTCGAATTCACGTGGTGTACCCCTTTGTGTCGGTGCGTGAGCCCCGCGGCTGCCGATGCTGTGATCGCCGGCGGGGCTTTCATTCTTTCGATAGGACCGGGCCGCTGCGCAATTTGAGGCGAAGTGTTTACAGGCCCGCAACGAGCCGCGCACGACTTGTGCGTCAGCGCACGACTTTTGCGTGCACGAGCCTACTCGTTGCGCAGAGTGCGTCGTGCCGCCTCGACGGACACGAGCTTCTCTCCGATCTCGCGCCGCCGCTCGGGCTCGGTCTTCGCGTCGGTGCGGTGCATCTGGCCGAGGAGCTCGGCCTTCTGCCGGAGCAGGTCGCGCTCGACGAGCGACGACAGGATCCCCTGACAGTAGGTCGCGACGTCGCGCCCCTCGCGCTCGGGAAGGGGCCCGCCGGCGAGCTCCTTCACCAGCCCCAGGAAGGGAGCAGGCGTCTGCTCCAGCACGGCCTCGACGAAGTCGCGGTCGGTCAGGCGGTCGAGGCTGGCGGCGACGGCGTCGCGGACGACGGCGAGCGAGCCGTTGACGAAGACGGCGAAGGCCGCCTGGGCGGTCAGCTCGGACGGCACCGCGTCAGGGTGCTGCAGGATCGCCATCAGGGCGTCTCGCTCGAGGCGGGTCGACGGGTCGTCGGGCAGCCGCAGGATGCTCGGACCCTCGTCGATCGGCCCGGCCGGCCGCTCGGGAAGACTGGTGATGGACTGCCGCGAGGAGTCGCTGGACGGCGCGAGCCGCTCGATCGCCTTGGGGGCGGTCTTGGCCGCGAACACGGCCGGCTCGACGTCGGACGGGTCGAGGCCGAGCCAGCCCGCGAGCTGTCGGATGTACCCCTGGAACAGCGCCGTGTCGCGAATGCCCGCGACGACGGGTGCGGCGCTCCGGAGCGCAGACGATCGACCCTCGACGGTCTCGAGGTCGAAGCCCTCGAGCGTGCGCTTGATCATGAACTCGAACATCGGACGGCGGCTGGTCACCAGTCGACGGACGGCGTCGTCGCCGCGGTTCAGGCGCAGATCGCAGGGGTCGAGCCCGTCGGGAGCGACTGCGACGAAGGTCTGGGCCGCGAAGCGCTGCTCCTCGGCGAAGGCGCGGCTCGCCGCGTTCTGCCCCGCCGCGTCGGGGTCGAACGTGAATACGACCTCGCCGGCGACCGACTGGTCGAGCCCGCTCAGGTCGCCGAGCATCGGCCGCAGCGCCTTGATGTGGTCGACGCCGAACGAGGTGCCGCAGGTGGCGACGGCCGTGGTGACCCCGGCGAGATGGCAGGCCATGACGTCGGTGTAGCCCTCGACGATGACGACCTGCTTCTGCTTCGAGATGTCGCGGCGGGCGAGATCGAGCCCGTAGAGCACCTGCGACTTGTGGTAGATCGGCGTCTCGGGCGTGTTGAGGTACTTCGGGCCCTGGTCGTCGTCGAGGAGCCGCCGGGCGCCGAACCCGATGGTGGCGCCGGTCACGTCGCGGATCGGCCACAGGAGACGCCCGCGGAACCGGTCGTAGGGGCTGCGGTCGCCCTGGCTGAGGAGCCCGGCGGTGACGAGCTCCTCGTCGCTGAAGCCGCGGCCCTTGAGGTGCGACCGGAGCGCGTCGAACGACTTCGGTGCGAAGCCGGTGCCGAAGCGGGCGGCCGCTGCCGGGTCGAAGCCGCGCTCCCCCAGGAACCGGCGCGCCGGATCGGCGTCGGGTGCGGTCAGGTGCTCGACGAAGAACTCGCCCGCGGCCTGGTTGGCCGCGAGCAGCCGCGCGCGGTTGCCGTGGTCGCTGGCCTGGCCGCCGTCTTCGTAGTGGAGGGTGAAGCCGACGCGGGCGGCCATGCGCTCGACGGCCTCCTGGAACGTCGTGTGGTCCATCTGCTGCACGAAGCTGAAGACGTCGCCGTCTTCGCCGCAGCCGAAGCAGTGGTAGCGGCCCACCTGCGGGCGCACGTGGAAGCTCGGGCTGCGCTCGTCGTGGAACGGGCACAGGCCCTTCATCGAGCCGATGCCGGCGCCCTTGAGGGTCACGTAGTCGGAGACGATGTCGACGATGTTGATGCGACTGCGCACCTCGTCGATGTCGGCGCGCTTGATCAGCCCCGGCACGCGGCACCCCTTTCGAACTCGCTCACTCTACGGCCGCCCACCGACGTTCGCGACGCGGGCACTACGGCCGCACGAGGCGGTCATGCCAGGCCATCGCGCTCTGGTCGGTGAGCGACGCCACCTGGTCGACGATCACGCGCCTGCGAGCGTCGTCGTCGACGGCGACGGCCCAGTCGGCGCGGAATCCGGCGTCGAGCTCGGAGGACCCCGTCGCCCACAGTGCGTCGGCGAGGCTCGAGAGCACCTCGCGCTGCTGCACGTAGATCGGCTGGCGGGTGTTGCGGGTCATCACGAAGGCGGCGACGATGCCCTTGAGGGCGGCGATCTCGCCGATGATCTCGGCGGGGATCACGACGCTGGCCGAGAAGCGCGTCAGGCTCGCCTGCGGGTAGTGCTGGTGCGTCGCCTCGGTGGCCGAGCCGGCGAAGCGGCCGATCAGCTGGCTGGTGAGGTTCTTCAGCCTGGCCTGGTCGAGGCGGCCGCCGTCGTAGTCGTGCAGCCAGACGTCGAGCGATCGCAGGCGGTCGAAGGCCTCGGTCAGCTCGTCTCGGCTGAGCTCGCCGCCCACCCACGCGTGCATCGCGTCGATGAGCGAGTCGTGACCCACCTTCGACGAGAGCGAAGCCACGTCGATGTAGCCGTTGACCACGGCGTCTTCCAGGTCGTGGACGGAGTACGCGATGTCGTCGCTGAGGTCCATCACCTGGGCCTCGATGCAGCGCTGGCGACGCGGGGCGCCCAGGCGGAGCCAGTCGAACGCCGGGGTGTCATCGTCGTAGAAGCCGAACTTGGTGCGACCGCCGGGGTCGGCGACACCCTGGGCCGCGGGCCACGGGTACTTGCAGCTCGCGTCGAGGCTGGCCCGGGTGAGATTGAGCCCGTAGCTGCGACCCGAGCCGTCGATGACCTTGGGCTCGATCCGGGTCAGGAGCCGGAGCGTCTGGGCGTTGCCCTCGAAGCCGCCGATGCCCTCGGCCCAGTCGTTCAGGGCCTTCTCGCCGTTGTGCCCGAACGGCGGGTGCCCGAGATCGTGGGCCAGGCACGCGGTGTCGACGACGTCGGGATCGAGGCCGAGGCTCGTGGCGAGCTCTCGACCCACCTGCGCGACCTCGAGCGAGTGCGTGAGGCGGTTGCGGGCGAAGTCGAGACCCGCGGTCGGGCTCAGCACCTGCGTCTTGGCGGCGAGTCGCCGGAGCGCGCTCGAGTGGAGGAGGCGCGCTCGGTCCCGGGCGAAGTCGCTGCGGCGGTTCGAGTGCTCCTCCGGGAGCCAGCGGTCGCTGTCGCGCTCGTCGTAGCCCGCAGCGGGCTCGGCGAACCGGGCGTTGCCGGCCGCGGTCGTCGACTCGGACGCGGTGACGTGTGTGCTGTTGTCGATGACTGTGCCCTTCGGGCGGTGGGAGGACGGTCGGGTGGAGCGGCGGACGCGTCAGCCCCCGCTGTGGTGCAGCTCGGCGGCGGCCAGCTCTTCGCGGAACGACTCGTCGAGCTCGCGGCTCTCGAGCCAGCGGTCCGGGAGCGACGGGCGCTTCGGGCTGCCGGCGCGCCCGCGCGGGCCCTCGGCGTCAAGGCCCGGGTAGCCCTGCGACCAGTCCATGGTGCCGAGCAGGTCGTCGATCTCGGGGAGGCTCGACGAGGCGGCCAGCGCCGCGCGGACGTCGCCGCCGACCGGGTAGCCCTTGAAGTACCAGGCGACGTGCTTGCGCATGTCTCGGCAGGCGCGCCCCTCGTCGCCCTCGTAGAACTCGATCAGCAGCTCGGCGTGCCGGCGGAAGGCCTGCGCGACCTCGCCGAGCGTGGGCTCGGCCTTCAGGTCTTCACCGCGGAACGCAGCCGCCAGGTCGCCGAACAGCCAGGGCCGCCCGAGGCAGCCGCGGCCGACGACGACGCCGTCGCAGCCGGTCTCGGCGACCATGCGAATGGCGTCGGCGGCCGACCAGATGTCGCCGTTGCCGAGCACCGGGACGTCGGTGATCGCCTCTTTGAGGGTCGCGATGGCCGACCAGTCGGCGTGCCCCGAGTAGAACTCGGCGGCTGTCCGCGCGTGGAGCGCGATCGACGCCACGCCGGCGCCCTCGGCGGCCTTGCCGGCCTCGAGGTACGTCAGGTGGTCGTCGTCGATGCCCTTGCGCATCTTGATCGTCAGGGGGACGTCGCCGGCGGCCTTCACGGCCCGCTCGACGATCTCGCGGAACAGCCCGAGCTTCCAGGGCAGAGCCGACCCGCCGCCGCGCCGCGTGACCTTGGGCACCGGGCAGCCGAAGTTGAGATCGATGTGGTCGGCGCGGTCTTCGGCGACGAGCATCGTGACGGCCTCGGCGACGGTGTTGGGCTCCACCCCGTAGAGCTGGATGCTGCGCAGGGTCTCGCTCTCATGGTGCTTGATGAGGCGCATCGACTCCGGGGTGCGCTCGACGAGGGCACGGCTGGTGATCATCTCGCTGACGTAGAGCCCGGCGCCGTACTCGCGGCACAGCCTGCGGTACGCCGTGTTGGTGATGCCCGCCATCGGCGCGAGTACGACGGGCGAGCCGACCTCGATGGGGCCGATTCGCAGCGGGGCGGTCGGCAGCGCCATGGCGCGTGCGGGCGGAGTGGCCGCCGCAGGAGCTGGCGACACCGGTACCGGGTGCGAGAGAGTTGTTGTCATCGGGATCGATTATCCCATCCCCTCGTACGTCCCACCGGCTGAGCGCCCAGCCTGTGGAGACCGTCCCCCTCTGTGGCGACCCGTGGAGAGACCAGATGACCGCAACGCCCGGAACCGACCGTCTGCTCGCCGACGCCGAGGCGCGAGGGCTGGCCGTCGAGGTCGTCGACCGTCCCGAGGCGGGGAGCCTGGTGGAGGCCGCTTCGGTGCTGGGAATCGACCCGTCGACGATCGTGAAGAGCCTCGTGGTGAAGAGGCACGACGGGCAGTTCCTGTTCGCGCTGGTTCCCGGTGGTCGGCAGATCTCGTGGTCGAAGCTGCGCGCGGTGGTGGGGGTGAACAAGCTGTCGATGCCGTCGCCCGACGTCGCCCTCGAGGCGACGGGCTACGAGCGCGGCACGATCACGCCGATCGGGAGCACGACGGCGTGGCCGGTGTACGCCGACGAGCGGATCGCAGGAACCCGCGTCGCCCTCGGAGCCGGAGCCCACGGGCGCAGCGCCTTCGTCGAGGCCGACGCGCTCCTCGCCGCCTACGGGGCGACCGTCGCCGACATCACCGACGACGAGAGGCCGCGCGACTAGCGCCCGTTCAGAGGGCTGCGCCCTCGTCGAGAGCCGCGGCCACGGCACGGGCCGAAGCCGCTGCGGCCTCGTCATGGGTGGGCTCGATGTCGACGTCGCCCGCCGTCACTCCGTTGAGAGGCAGCGGCACCAGGCAGGAGTCGCCCTCGCACGCCATCGCGTCGGCATCGCCGAGCATGGTGAACGGGGTGCTCACTCGGCGCCCGTCGGCTGGGGCGCGGCCTCGGCGGCCACCGTCTCGAGCACGTTCGCGAACGTCGCGGGATCCTGCGCCCCCGACACCCCGTACTTGCCCTCGAAGACGAAGAACGGCACGCCGTTGATGCCGAAGGCCCGCGCCTGCTCCTGATCGGCACGCACCGACGGCAGGAACTCGCCCGACTCGAGCGCAGCCAGCGCCTCCGCGCGGTCCAGCCCCGCCTCGGCGGCGACGTCGGCGAGCACATCCAGGCGGCCGAGGTGCCGGCCGTCCTCGAAGTAGGCCTGGAGCAGGCGCTCCTTCATGTCGACCTGCATGCCCTTCGACTTCGCGAAGTGGATCAGCTCATGCGCCTTCACGGTGTTGGTGTGGTGCATGGCCTCGAAGTCGTAGGCGAGTCCCACCGATGCGGCGATGCCGCGGACGTTGTCGAGCATGCCCTGGGCCCGGTCGGTCGGGATGCCCTTGTGGACGGCGAGGAACTCGGCCTCGTTGCCCTCGAAGTCGACGGGGGTGTCGGGCGACAGCTCGAACGAGTGGTACTCGACCTCGACGTCGCCGTCGAACGCGTCGACGGCCTTCTCGAACTTGCGCTTGCCGATGAAGCACCAGGGGCAGGCGATGTCGGACCAGATGTCGACCTTGATGGGGGCTGCAGAACTCACGGTGGCCCGAACACGGCACGGCTCGCCCGTATTCCGGCCTTCAGCCAGTCGTTACCTGCGCGGCCGTGGTCGTGATCGCCGAGGCGCCCAATGCGTGGTCAGTGCCGTCTCGATTGCGCCCAGGACCCTCGGCCAATCGGCGCGCACCATCGCGTAGGAGGCGCGCATCGCGATCCGGCCATCGGTCAGGATAGCGAGGTCCTTGAGCCGGTCGGTCTCGAACGTGTCGGCGTGGAACGTGCGGCCATCGAGCTCGAGAGCGACGACACCGTCGATGACCAGGTCTATTGCGCCCAGGCCGAGCGGCACCTGAGAGGTCACGTGGTGTCCCGCGCTTCGAACGCGAGTTCGGACGATGCTCTCGAGCACGCTCTCGCACGAGATGTCGACCCAAGCGGCGATGTCTCGCAGAGGCGTCGGTAGCCCCGCTGCGAACACATGGAGATCGACGACGTCGAGCTGGTCGGTGTGGTGGGCCCAGTCGAGCACCGCCACGGCCTCCTCGAAGGGCAAACGCCTCACCGCGTGGCCCAGGGCCTCGGCGAGAGGCACGACCGGAGATCCCCGGGGGGCGCGCCCGTGAAAGATCCGGACGTTTCGCGGGATGGACGGAGGCACGGGCGATCCAGCAGTCAGGACGACGTCGATGACACAGGCACGATTCCAGAGCCACGAGCCATAGAGCTGCAGCGCGGAGACGCCGGTGAGGGAACCTCCGAGGCTTACCGCGATAACCCGGGGGTCATGGGGTGGAAGCGTCGAGTACCAGCCGCGGATAACCCGACGCACTTGACCGGAACGCACGGCGCGGGTGAGGTCGGCACCCGTGAGGCCGCTCGCTACGAGCTGCTGCCGGGTGGCCAGGCCGCCGAGGGTGCGGACGGCGGGTGCGGCTTCCATCCGTCAAGCCTGGCGGAGGCGGGCGGGTTCCTGCTCGCGCTCTCCACAGGAGCAGAAAAATGGCAAAACCGACCCGGAAGGCTCCGCGAGGGGCGATCTGGGCCGGTTTTGCCAGATTTCTGGAGACAGGGCGGGGTCAGCAGCCGAGCAGCCGCGCCCCGAGGTACGCGTCGAGCTGGTCGAGCGGCACGCGCTCCTGCGACATCGTGTCGCGCTCGCGCACGGTCACCGCGTTGTCGTCGAGCGAGTCGAAGTCGACCGTGACGCAGAACGGCGTGCCGATCTCGTCTTGGCGGCGGTAGCGGCGGCCGATGGCTCCGGCGTCGTCGAAGTCGATGTTCCAGAGCTTGCGGAGGCCGGCTGCGACCGAGCGGGCCAGCGGCGAGAGGTTCTCGTTGCGCGAGAGCGGCAGCACGGCGACCTTGACCGGCGCGAGGCGACGGTCGAGCTTGAGCACGGTGCGCTTGTCGACGCCGCCCTTGGCGTTGGGGGCCTCGTCTTCGTGGTACGCGTCGACCAGGAACGCCATCAGCGCGCGGGTGAGGCCGAACGCCGGCTCGATGACGAACGGGGTCCAGCGCTCGTTCTTGCCCTGGTCGAAGTACGACAGGTCGACGCCCGATGCCTTCGAGTGGGTGGTGAGGTCGAAGTCGGTGCGGTTCGCGACGCCCATGAGTTCGCCCCACTCCGACCCGGTGAAGCGGAACTTGTACTCGAGGTCGACGGTGCGCTTCGAGTAGTGCGACAGCTTCTCGGTCGGGTGCTCGTACCGGCGCATGTTCTCGGGGGTGATGCCGAGGTCGAGGTACCAGGCCTCGCAGGCGTCGATCCAGTAGTCGAACCAGGTGTCGTCGGTGCCGGGCTCGACGAAGAACTCCATCTCCATCTGCTCGAACTCGCGCGTGCGGAAGATGAAGTTGCCGGGGGTGATCTCGTTGCGGAACGACTTGCCGACCTGCGCGATGCCGAAGGGCGGCTTCATGCGGGCCGCGCCCATGACGTTGTTGAAGTTCACGAAGATGCCCTGGGCCGTCTCGGGGCGGAGATAGGCCATGCCCTGCTCGTTGTCGACGGGGCCGAGGAAGGTCTTGAGCAGGCCCGAGAAGTTCTGCGGCTCGGTCCACGAGCCCTCCTGGCCGGTGTCGGGGTCGCGGATGTCGGCGAGGCCGTTGACCGGAGGGTGGCCGTGCTTGGCCTCGTACGCCTCGAGCAGGTGGTCGGCGCGGTAGCGCTTGTGCGTGTGGAGCGACTCGACGAGCGGGTCGCTGAAGACCTCGACGTGACCGGAGGCCTCCCACACGGTCCGGGGCAGGATCACGGAGGAGTCGAGCCCGACGATGTCGTCGCGGCCCTGGACCATGAACTTCCACCACTGCTGCTTGATGTTCTCCTTCAGCGCAGTGCCGAGGGGCCCGTAGTCCCATGCGGAGCGGCTGCCGCCGTAGATCTCGCCCGCCTGGAAGACGAAGCCGCGGCGCTTGGCCAGGGCGATGACGGAATCGAGACGGTTCGGTGCTGCCACGTGAGGTACTCCCAGAGTTCTGCCCGAGCTGGATGCGCGGGGATGCGACAAAGCCTATGGCACAGCGCCTACCTGCCGACGGCGCGGAGCACGGCCTCGACGTCGGCTCCGTCGTTCCAGACGTGGAACGCGACTCTCACCCGCCCGGCCCGCCCCGACACGGTCAGCCCGGCCTCGGTCAGACGTACGAGGTCATCGCCGGACTGGTCGGGCCAGGTCACGATCGCCTGCCCCTGGCGGCCGATCCCGAGCCCGTCGCACAGCGCGTCGCCGAGCGCCGTCGCGTGCTCCCACGACGCCTGGGCCGATGTCGAGGCGAACAGCTCGAGCGCGGGCGCCGCCCCGACGACGGCCTGCCACGCGGGCGACACGTCGAATCGCCGCGCCGACGATGCGAGCTCGAATCGGCTGCCGTAGCAGGACGCCCACACGTCCTGCCCCGCGTACCAGCCGGCCTGGATCGGCACGAGAGCCGCCGCGAACGCCGGTGACAGCGTCAGGAACGACACCCCGCGCGGGCAGCACAGCCACTTGTAGGCGTGGGTGACCGTCGCATCGTAGAGCGACGCGTCGACCGGCAGGACGCCCGCCGCCTGGGTGAGGTCGACGAGGGTGCGGACACCCGCCGCGCGCGCGACGGGCGCGATGCGCGGTGACGCGACCTCGCCGGTCGCCGACTGCACGAGCGAGTAGGCGACGAGCCAGGTCTGGTCGGTGAGGGAGTCGGCGAGGGCGGCGAGCGGCACGGCGCGCACCCGCAGCCCGTACGCCGCGAAGGGTGCGACGACGGACGAGAACTCGCCCTCGGCGCAGAGGATCTCGGCGCCGTCGGGCGCGGCGGCCGCGATGACCGACACCTGCGCCGACACCTGAGACCCGATGGCGATGTCGTCGACGGGGACTCCGACGATCCGGGCGAACGCGGCGCGGCAGTCGTCGGCCACGCGGCCGTATTCGGCCGGCGACACGACCCCCGACTCCCACGCGTCGAGGTCGGCGCGCAGGGCGTCGAGCGTCGGCCGGGCGGGGAGCCCGCCGGTGCAGGCGGCGAGGTAGCCGGTGCCCGACGGAAAGAGCGCTGCGAGGGGGTGCATGCACCCAGCGTCCCGGGAAGCCGCCCATCACACAACGGCCAGCTGCGACGGGAGGCCATAACATCGGGTTATGGATGTCCACGACCTCCGCGCCCTCCGCGCCCTCGCCGAGACCGGCAGCATCACCGCCGCCGCAGCGCGACTCGGCTACAGCCAGCCCGCGATCACCCAGCGCCTGCGCCGGGCCGAGGCGGAGGCCGGCCAGCCTCTTCTGCTCCGAACCGGCCGCACCGCGACGCTGACCGAGGCTGGTCGGCGCCTCGCGCGCCACGCCGTGCACGTCGAGGCCGCCCTGGCCGCGGCGCACGACGAGCTCGACGCCCTCGCCGGCACCGAGAGCGGGGCACTCCGCCTGGCCGGGTTCCCGAGCGCCTCCCCCACCCTCGTGCCGGCCCTGCTCGCCGACCTGGCCGCGCGGCACCCGGGGCTGACCACGTCGTACCTCGAGGCCGAGCCTCCCGAGGCCGTCGAGCTTCTGCGCCGGGGCGAGATCGACCTCGCGCTCACGTTCACCTACCCCGGCGACGGCGGGCTGCCCGACGCGGACGTGGTCGAGGTGCCCCTCTTCCGCGACACGATGCTGGCGGTGGCGCCCGCCGGGACGTTCCCGGCGCAAGATGCCGGCCATCTCGAGTTCCTGCGCGAGATGCCCTTCATCGCGGGGTGCCCCCGCTGCCGCGGCCACCTGCTCGCCGTGTGCCGCCTCGCCGGGTTCGAGCCGCGCATCGTGCTCGAGACCGACAACGCCCTGGCCGTGACGGGGCTCGTCGCGGCCGGACTCGGCGTGGCCCTGCTGCCCTCGCTCTCGCTCGTGCCCGCAGCGCTTCCCGACGGCGTCGAGGTGCGAGCCCTGGGCGATGACAGCGACCGGATCGTGGCCGTCGCGCACGCTCGCGGTGCGGAGGGGATCCCCGCGGTGGGGGCCGGGCTCCGTGCTGCCCGCCGGATCGCTCCCGCGTCGTTCGGGCTCCGTGCGGCCGAGCGCCGTCGCGCCGAGCAGCCCGCCGCCGCCGGCTGAGCCCGGGCGGGGCCCCGCGCCGTGCCGCCGTCGTGCCCTCCGCCCCGGCAGGCCCCGCGCCGCCCCGCCGCCCGCCCAGCCCCCGCCGGTTAGGCTTGACGCGTTCCCACCGAAAGGCCCGACCCGTGCGCAGACGACTCCCCGCGGCGCTCACCGCCGCCGCCCTCGTGGCCGTGCTCGCCGGGTGCGCTCCGAGCGTCGGAACCCTGACGCCCCTCGGCGACAGCGGCTCGCAGGCGGGCACCGGCACGGGCGGATCGACCTCCGCTCCGCAGCCGCAGGTGACGGGCGGTACCGGCTCGGGCGGCTCCTCGTCGTCGAGCGTCGACCCGCAGACCCTCGCGCCGGGCGGCACGCTTCTCAACCAGGTCAACTACAAGGACCTCACGATCTACGTGTACCGCGTCGGCGAGATCACGACCTCGGCGAAGTCGATCTACGCCCGCCCGGACGGCACCGATCCGTACCCCGCCGGCACGAAGGTGGAGGTGACGGCCTACGTGCTCGTCAACGACTCCAACCAGCGGCTCGACCTCACCGACCTCTCGGCCGACTACTCGTCGTACGGCAACAAGCTCGCCACGCAGGACACCTTCGCCGGCCAGGACCTCCTGGAGAAAGACGGCTACTCGACCGACCTCGGCTCGCAGTTCCCGGCCGGGTCGTCGACCTGGTACCTCCTGCCGGGCAAGGGCGTCGTCTTCGCCAACGCGTGGTTCCACCGCACGAGCGACGGACCTCTCACGTTGCAGTTCCTGTGGCCGTCCGAGCGGATCTTCCTCGGCGCGAACATCACCTTCTGAATTTATCGCGGCGCCGCGCAGTGGCGCCGGACCTCGGACACGCCTCGGTCGTCCGGCGTCACGGCGAGCCACCACCGGTCTTATCGCGGCGCCGCGCAGTTGCGCCGGACCTCGGACAAGCCTCGGTCGTCCGGCGTCACTGCGAGCCACCACCGCGGCGCCTCGGGATCAGGCGGGCGACGGCGCGTCGACAGCGCCGCCGAACCTCCGGCCTCGGTTCGTGTACTGGTCGATCGCGCCCCACAGGTCGTCGCGCGTGAAGTCGGGCCAGAGCCGGTCGAGGAACACCATCTCGGCGTACGCCGACTCCCAGAGCTGGAAGTTCGACGTCCGCTGCTCGCCCGACGACCGCACGAACAGGTCGACGTCGGGCAGCTGCGACTGGTACAGGTGACGCTGGATCACCTTCTCGGTGATGCCCGTCGGCTTGAGCCGGCCGGCCGCCACCTCAGCGGCGATGGACTGCATCGCGTCGGTCAGCTCGTTCCTGCCGCCGTAGTTGACGCACATGTTGAGCGTCATGGTGCTGTTGCCCCGCGTGGCCTCTTCGGCGACACGGAGCTCGTTGATCACGGAGGCCCAGAGCTTGGGGCGGCGGCCCGACCAGACGATCTTGACGCCCCACGCGTTGAGCTGCTCGCGGCGGCGGTGCAGCACCTCGCGGTTGAAGCCCATGAGAAAGCGGACCTCTTCGGGCGAGCGCTTCCAGTTCTCGGTCGAGAAGACGTAGACGCTGAGGTGCTCGACACCGGCCTGGATCGCGCCCGCGACGACTTCGAGCAGCGCCGCCTCGCCCGCCTTGTGTCCCTCGATCCGCGGCAGCCCGCGGGCGTTGGCCCAGCGCCCGTTGCCGTCCATGACGACCGCGACGTGCTTCGGCACCGTGCCCGGCGCGTAGCTCGGCGGGGTGCCTCCCTGCCAGTCGAGCGCCTTGTACTCCATGTCGGCGGGCATCATCGAGGCGGGAGCGCTGACCGGTGCGGCCGAGCGGCGGAAGAGTCCGCGCTTGGGAGCCGGCGGGGTCGAGATCGGCGGGGTGGAGCTCAAAGGACTTCTCCTGTTCGTGCGACGACCGACGGCGTGCGGTCGAGGTGCGGCAACGACCGGAGCCCGCGCTCCAGGTGCCACTGCGTGTAGGCCGCGACGACGCCGCTGGCCTGATTGCGGGTGTCGTCGGGTGCTGCCTCGGCGATGCCCCAGTCGCCGCTCAGCAGGGCGCCGAGCAGTTCGAGGGTCGCAGGATTCAGGCGCGGCGCCCCGGGGGGTGCCGCGGCGTCGGCCACCACCCCGCCGAGCTGCACCACGAACGCGCTGTGCGGCCCGGGGGCTCCGGTCACGGCGCAGTCGCCGAAGCTCGGCGCCCACCCGGCGATCGAGAGGGCGCGGAGCAGGTACGAGTCGAGGATCAGCTGCGGGTCGTGCTCCCGCCGCGCCAGGGACCGGAGCGCCCCGACGAGCAGGAGGTACTGCTGCAGGCCGGCCTCGGCGTCGGTGAGCTTGTCGGCGGTCTCGACCATGACGTTCGCGGCCGTGTAGCTGGCGTAGTCCGAGACGATGTCGGCCCCGTACGAGCCGAGCGACACGGCCTGAGTGACGATGTCGAGCGAGCGGCCCTCGTAGAGCTGCAGGTCGGCGACCATGAACGGCTCGAGCCGGGCGCCGAACTTCGAGGCGGTGCGGCGCACGCCCTTCGCGACGGCGCGGATCTTGCCGTGCTGACGGCTGAGCATCGTGAGGATGCGGTCGGCCTCACCCAGCTTGTGGGTGCGCAGGATCACGCATTCGTCTCGGTACACGGGCACCGTCCCAGTATCCCCCGCATGGCAGAATCACTGGGTGTCCGCCACAGCCTTCTCCATCCCCCTCTGGGCGGATCTTCTGGCCGTAGCGATCGGCAGCCTGCAGGGCGCGCTGTTCGCGAGCCAGTTCCGTGAGCGCCGGGTCGACCTGCTCGGCGTCGCGATCATCGGCACGGCGACCGGGCTCGGCGGCGGGATCCTGCGCGACGTCCTGATCGGCGAGGTGCCCCGGGCGATGCAGAGCAACTGGTATCTGCTGACGGCTGTGCTCGCGGCGCTGCTCGGCATGCTCCTGCAGCGGATCTTCACCCGCCTGGCCGGCTTCATCACCGTGCTCGACGCGCTCACCATCGGCCTCTTCGGGGCCATCGGGTCGACCAAGGCGCTCGCTCTCGGCCTGCCCGAGATCCCCGCCGTGTTCGTCGGCGTCATCTCGGCCGTCGGCGGCTCGGTGCTGCGCGACCTCCTGATGAATCTGACGATCGCGATGATGCACGTCGGCTCGCTCTACGCCGTGGCGGCGGGCGCCGGCACGGCCGTGCTCGTGGCGCTCGTCACGTTCGGCGTGCCCACCCTGGCCGCAGCGATCGCAGGAACTGCCACGACCTTCAGCATCCGCCTTCTCGCGGTGCGCTTCGGGTGGAGCCTGCCGGAGCAGCGCGCCCTCTCGCGGCTGCCCCGCTGGCGCACCCGCACGCCGAAGACTCCCGAGACGCACGAAGACACCGCCTAGCGACGGTGTCTTCGCGCGAGAGCGGTATCGGGGCTAGGCCGTCGCGAGCTCCGGCTCGGCCACCGTGGAGCGCAGCGCGCGGTTGACCGCGGACACGATGGCCTTGAGGCTCGCCGTCGAGATGTCGGCGTCGATGCCGACGCCCCACAGGCGGGTTCCGTCGACGTCGAGCTCGACGTAGGCCGCGGCCTGCGCATCGCCCGAGGCGCTGAGGGTGTGCTCGACGTAGTCGTACAGCTTCACCTCGACGCCCTGCTGCGACAGCACCTCGATGAAGGCCGCGATCGGCCCCGACCCGGTGCCCTCGGTGGTGACCGCGCTCGTTCCTGCGCGCAGATCGACAGAGAGGTGCGTGACGCCCGACATGTCGCTCCGGGTGCCGGTACGGGTCAGCTCGAAGTGGCCCCACTTGTCTTCGGCGACGCGCGACGGGAGGTACTCGTCTTGGAAGATCTCCCAGATCTGCTCGCTCGTGACCTCGCCGCCCTCGCTGTCGGTCGTCGACTGCACGACGCCCGAGAAGTCGATCTGCAGCTTGCGTGGCAGGTCGAGCGAGTGGTCGGTCTTCAGCAGGTAGGCGACTCCGCCCTTGCCCGACTGCGAGTTGACGCGGATGACCGCCTCGTACGAGCGGCCCAGGTCTTTCGGGTCGACGGGCAGGTAGGGAACGGCCCAGACGAGGTCGTCGACGCCCTTGCCCTGTGCCTGAGCCGACGCGGCCATGGCCTCGAAGCCCTTCTTGATGGCGTCCTGGTGCGAGCCGCTGAACGCCGTGTAGACGAGGTCGCCGGCCCACGGGCTGCGCTCGGGCACCGGCAGCTGGTTGCAGTACTCGGCGGTGCGCTTGACCTCGTCGAGGTCGGAGAAGTCGATCTCGGGGTCGATGCCCTGCGTGAACAGGTTGATGCCCAGGGCGACCAGGTCGACGTTGCCGGTGCGCTCCCCGTTGCCGAAGAGGCAGCCCTCGATGCGGTCCGCGCCGGCCATGTAGCCCAGCTCGGCCGCGGCGATGCCGGTGCCGCGGTCGTTGTGCGGGTGCAGCGACAGGATGACGTTCTCGCGGTGCGCCAGGTGGCGGCTCATCCACTCGATCGCGTCGGCGTAGACGTTGGGCGTGGCCATCTCGACGGTCGCCGGCAGGTTGATGATCACGTTGCGCTCGGGCGTCGGCTCGAAGACCTCGATGACGGCGTTGCAGATGTCGCGGGCGAAATCGAGCTCGGTGCCGGTGAACGACTCGGGGCTGTACTCGTAGTAGACCGTGGTCTCGGGGACCGTCTTCTCGGCCTCCCTGCAGAGACGCGCACCCTCGAGAGCGATGTCGATGATGCCCTGGCGGTCGGTGCGGAAGACAACGTCGCGCTGCAGGATGCTGGTCGAGTTGTACAGGTGGACGATGGCCTGCTTGGCGCCCTTGATCGACTCGTAGGTGCGGTTGATCAGGTGCTCGCGCGCCTGGGTGAGCACCTGGATCGTGACGTCGTTTGGGATCGCGTTCTCGTCGATCAGGCTGCGGACGAAGTCGAAGTCGGTCTGCGAGGCCGACGGGAAGCCGACCTCGATCTCTTTGTAGCCCATCTTCACGAGCAGGTCGAACATGATCCGCTTGCGCTCGGGGCTCATCGGGTCGATCAGCGCCTGGTTGCCGTCGCGGAGATCGACCGCGCACCAGCGCGGTGCCTTCTCGATGCGCTTCGTCTGCCAGGTGCGGTCGGGCAGGTCGACGACGATCTGCTCGGAGTACGGCACGTACTTGTGGATCGGCATCCCGGAGGACTTCTGGTTGTTCTGCATTGGTCTCTCTACCTCATTCGAAAGTGCGGCCGGATACGACGGACACCGCGACGAGGGAGGCCTTTAGAACGAGGTCTCGTCGCGGCAGCTAAGAAGGAGCAGGCCGAACAGCACGAGAACACGCTAGCACTGGTTTTGTTATGAGGTCAGCCCGTGCTCGTACGCGTAGACGACGAGCTGCACGCGATCGCGCAGCGACAGCTTGGCCAGGATCCGCGAGATGTGCGTCTTGACCGTCGCCTCGCTGAGGAACTCCCGCTGGGCGATCTCGGAGTTCGACAGGCCGCGCGCCGCCGACTGGAAGATGTCGCGCTCGCGCGTGGTGAGCGACTCGAACGCCTCGGGCACGGCCTTCGAGCCGGCGCTCCCGCCGTCGAAGTGCTCGAAGAGCTCGCGCGTGGCCGATGCCGCGATGACCGCCGTGCCGGCGTGCACGGTCCTGATCGCGGCGAGCAGGAACTCGGGGTCGCTGTCTTTGAGCACGAAGCCGCTGGCCCCGCCCCGGATCGCCCGGGTCGCCGCCTCGTCGAGGTCGAACGTGGTGAGGACGAGGATGCGCGGCGCTGGCCTGCCCTCGCGGTCGGCCTGCTCGAGGATCGCCGTCGTCGCCGCGATGCCGTCCATGACGGGCATGCGGATGTCCATCAGGACGACGTCGGGGCGGGTCCGCGCCACGACCTCGACACCCTCCGCGCCGTCGCCCGCCTCCCCCACGAACTCGAGGTCTCGCTGCGACGAGACGACCATGCGGATTCCCGCGCGGAAAAGCGCCTGGTCGTCGACGAGCACGACCTTGATCGTGGTGGACGGAGCCGCGGTCGCGGTGGATTCGGGGGCAGAGCTCATCGGAGGCGGACTTCCTGGGTCAGGGCGGTCGACGGAATGGTCGCGCGGACGATGAAGCGCCCGCCGGCCTGGTGCGTGGTGAGAGTTCCGCCGGCGAGGGACGCGCGCTCGCGCATCCCCACGATGCCATGTCCGCGGCGCTCGTCGGGTCGGAACTGGCCGCTCGTCGTCAGAGCGGAAGGGTCGATCGCCTCGGTCGGGAGCACGGTCGACGCGATCACGATGATGAGGTCGTCGGGCCGCCAGTCGAAGAGCACGTCGACGGTGGAGCTGCGGTCGCCGTGGCGGAGGACGTTCGTGAGCGACTCCTGCACGATGCGGTAGATCGCGAGCTGGCGGTTGCCGCCGAGCTGGGCGGGAGTGCCGCTCGAGCGCAGGTCGATCGAGAGGCCGGCGGTCGTCATCTGGTCGACGAGCTTCTCGAGGTCGCCGAGGACGGGCTGCGGCGCCGCGCCCTGACTGTGCCGCAGCTGGCCCAGGAGCACCCGCACCTCCACCAGGGACTCCCGGGCGGTCGCCGCGATGGTGCTCAGGCTGTCCTCGACGGAGCCCGGGTCGGCGCGGTAGGCGTACCGGGCGCCGTCGGCCTGGGCGATGACGACGGCGAGCGAGTGGGCGACCACGTCGTGCATGTCGCGCGCGATGCGCGAGCGCTCCTGCTCGACGGCGATGTCGCGCTCGGCGCGGGCCGCGTCGCTGGCCGCGCGGGCGGCCTCGCTCTCGGCGCGAGCCGCTTCGCGCTCGGCGACGAGCTGGGCGTCGCGGCTCTCGCGGGCGGCGTAGCGCGTGCGGACCAGCTGACCGCCGACCCACGGGAGCCCCAGGAGCGCGAGGAAGCCGAGGAAGGTGATGCCGATCTGCAGGAGCAGCTGGATCAGGTCGGTCGCATTCGTCACGTCGTGCGGCACGCCGAAGAGCGACAGCTGGGCGAAGGTCACGTAGAACATGCCGACGGCGGCCCCGACGCCGACCGAGCCGAGTCCGAGCCACTTGACGCGCGGGCTGCCGTGGGCGGCGGTCGCGTAGAGCACGGCGCAGATCGCGAGATTCGAGACCTGGGGCGTCGACAGGGTGAGCATCTCGAACGCCGCCGTCGCCCACGCGAGCGAGAGCGCGGCCGCCGGCGACAGGCGGCGGAACACGAGGCAGAGGACCATGCCGAGCGTGATGACGAGCGACAGCGGATTGGCGTGCAGATCGAACGGGAGGCTCGCGAGCCCGACGACCACGGCGATCGCGATGTCGGCGACGATCTGAGAGGTGCGGAGGCGGACGTTCACCCCACCACGGTACGGGGTCGAGGCTTCTCGATCAGGCTCTGCGAGGCGGCGTGCGACTCGCGGCGGCCGGAATCATCCCGGGGATGTAGTCCGAGCCGGCCCGGCTAGAAGCCGAGGCGCCCCAGGAGCTTCGGGTCGCGCTGCCAGTCCTTCGCGACCTTGACGCGGATCGACAGGAAGACCTGCTTGCCGACCAGGGGCTCGATCTGCGCCCGAGCCCGTTCGCCGACCTCGCGGAGCCGCTGCCCCCTGTGGCCGATGACGATGCCCTTCTGGCTGTCGCGCTCGACGAAGAGGTTCGCGTAGATCTCGACGAGCTCCTTGTCGTCGCGCTCGACGATGTCGTCGATGGTGACGGCCAGCGAGTGCGGCAGCTCGTCTTCGACGCCCTCGAGCGCGGCCTCGCGGATGAGCTCGCCGACGCGGTCCTCCAGGACCTCCTCGGTCGCGACGTCGGACGGGTAGAGCTGGGGTGAGAGCGGCAGCAGCTTGATCAGCTCGGTGACGATCGTGTCGAGCTGGATGCCGGTGACGGCCGACACCGGGATGATGGTGTCCCAGTCGCGGAGCTGGCTGACGGCCTGCAGCTGCTCGGCGACGGCCGGCCGCGAGGTGGCATCGACCTTCGTGACGATGGCGACCTTCTTCGCGCGCGGGAACGCGTCGAGCTGCTCGTTGATGAAGCGGTCGCCGGGGCCGAGCTTCTCGTCGGCGGGCACGCAGAAGCCGATGACGTCGACGTCGCCCAGGGTGTCCTGGACCACGCTGTTCAGCCGCTCCCCCAGCAGGGTGCGGGGCCGGTGCATGCCCGGCGTGTCGACGAGGACCAGCTGGCCCGTCGCCGAGTGCACGATGCCGCGGATCGCCCGGCGGGTCGTCTGCGGCTTGGACGACGTGATGGCGACCTTCTCGCCGACGAGGGCGTTGGTCAGGGTCGACTTGCCGACATTGGGGCGGCCGACGAACGAGACGAAGCCCGCTCGGAAGCCGGCGGGTGACTCGGGGATGGAGCTGGAGGTGGTCATCGGGTGGTCCGATCGCTGGTGGTGCTGGTGGCTGTGCTGGTGGGAGACGAGGAGGCAGAGGCCGCGGCGAACGCCGCCTGGGAGGCCTCGAGGGCGGCGTCCCGCTTGACCAGCACGGTCTGCAGGTCGCGGCGGCGGCCCTCGGTGCGGTTGGCGGTGAGGATGAGGCCCGACACGGTGACCTGCGAGCCGCGCTCCGGGAGGCGCCCGAGCGCCTTGGTGAGCAGGCCGCCGACCGAGTCGACGTCGTCGTCGTCGAGCTCGATGCCGAAGAGGTCGCCGAGCTCGTCGACCGGGAAGCGGGCGCTGACGAGGAACGTGCCCTCGCCCATCGGACGGTACGAGACCACGGTCTGGTCGTACTCGTCGCTGATGTCGCCGACGAGCTCCTCGATGAGGTCTTCCATCGTGACCAGGCCGGCGATGCCGCCGTACTCGTCGACGACCATCGCGAGGTGGTTCTTCTCGGTCTGCATCTGGCGCAGGGTCTCGTCGGCGCGCTTCGACTCGGGGATGAACACGGCCGGCTTCGAGAAGTCGGCGGCGAGGCGGTCTGCTCCAGGGCGCCCCTCGAACAGGCTGTGCCCCTCGAAGATCCAGCGCGTGACGTCGCGCAGATACACGATGCCGAGAACGTCGTCGCTGTCGCGGCCGATCACGGGGATGCGCGACACGCCCTTGCCGAGGAACGTCGACATGGTCTGCTCGATGGTCGCGTCGGAGTCGACGGTGACCATGTCGGTGCGCGGGATCATGACCTCGCGCACGACGGTCTCGCTGAACTCGAAGATGGAGTGGATCAGCGTCCTGTCGTCTTCGTCGAGCACGTCGAGCTCGGTGGCCTCGTCGACCATGCTGAGCAGCTGCTCCTCCGACGAGAACTGGGCGCTCCGCGGGCGGCCGGGCGTGACGCGGTTGCCCAGCCAGACGAGGGCCGCGGCGACAGGCCCGAGGACCACGCGCAGCGCGCGCAGGAAGCCGGCGACGACGCCGACCAGGGTGCGCGCGTGGGCCCGGCCGACACTCCGCGGACTCGACCCGACGAGCACGAACGAGACGGCGGTCATGATCAGAGCCGAGAGCAGCAGCGCGAGCCACCACTCGGCGAACGAGTAGGCGAACGCGAGCGAGACGAGCACGGCGGCGGCGGTCTCGGCGAGCACGCGGACGAAGTTGATGGCGTTCACCTGCGCGCCGACGTCGTCGGCGATGGCGAGGATCGCGCGGGCGCTGCCCTCGCGCCGTGCGGCGCGGCGCTGCTCGGCGAGCTCGATCAGGTCGTGGCGGCTGAGGACCCCGAGGGCGGAGTCGCTGGCGGCGAGGAGCCCGCCGATGACGACGAGGACGACGGCCGCGGTGATGAAGATCGCGATCATCATCGGCGGCTACCTCTGCGCGTCGGACGCGGCGAAAGCGGCGAGGATCTCGCCCTGGATGCCGAACATCTCTGCCTTCTCGTCGGGCTCCGCGTGGTCGAAGCCGAGAAGGTGCAGGATCCCGTGCGTCGTGAGCAGCAGGAGCTCGTCGAGCGTCGAGTGCCCGGCCGTGACGGCCTGGGGCGCGGCGACCTGGGGGCAGAGCACGATGTCGCCGAGCAGCCCGGGCGGCGTCGGCTCGCCTTCCGTGCCGGGACGGAGTTCGTCCATCGGGAAGCTCAGCACGTCGGTGGGGCCCGGTTCGTCCATCCACTGCACGTGCAGCTGCTCCATGGCGCCCTCGTCGACGAGCACGATCGCGAGCTCGGCCTCAGGGTGCACGTGCATCTGGTCGAGGGCGAAGGTCGCCAGGCGGAGGATCGCCGCTTCGTCGACCTCGACGCCGGACTCGTTGTTCAGCTCGATGGTCATGCGGGGGTCTCCTGGTCGGCAGCGGTCACCTGGTCGGCCGCGGTCACCTGGTCGGCAGCCGGCCGCGCAGCCGGCGAGGCGGCCTCGGTGCGCGCGTGCAGCCGCGCCATCTTCTCGGCGTCGAACTTCGTGTACGCGTCGACGATCTTCGCGACCAGGGTGTGCCTGACCACGTCGTCGCTCGTGAGGCGGGCGAAGTGGATGTCGTCGACGTCGCCGAGCACGCGGGTGACGAGCTGGAGCCCGCTGGAGCCGGTCGGGAGGTCGACCTGCGTGATGTCGCCGGTGACGACCATCTTGCTGCCGAAGCCGAGGCGGGTGAGGAACATCTTCATCTGCTCGGGAGTGGTGTTCTGCGCCTCGTCGAGCACGACGAAGGCGTCGTTGAGCGTCCGGCCGCGCATGTAGGCGAGCGGAGCCACCTCCACCGTTCCCGCGGCGAGGAGCTTGGGGACGATCTCAGGGTCCATCATCTCGTTGAGCGCGTCGTAGAGCGGCCGCAGGTACGGGTCGATCTTGTCGGTGAGCGTGCCGGGCAGGAAGCCCAGGCGCTCCCCCGCCTCGACCGCCGGACGCGTCAGGATGATCCGCGACACCTCGCGACGCTGAAGCGCCTGAACAGCCTTCGCCATCGCGAGGTACGTCTTGCCGGTGCCGGCGGGGCCGATGCCGAAGACGATCGTGTTGTCGTCGATCGCGTCGACGTACTCCTTCTGGCCGAGGGTCTTGGCGCGGACGCTCTTGCCCTTGTTCGTCACGATGGCGGCGCCGAACAGCTCGGCGGGGTGGCCCTGCCCGTCGGCGAGGATGCGGCCGGTGGTGCGCACCTCGGCAGGGCCGACGTCGTGGCCCTGGCGCACCATCGTCACGAGCTCGTCGACGAGCTCGCGGGCGCGGCGGACGTCGTCGGCCGGACCCTCGAGGGCGACCTCGTTGCCTCGGACGAGGACTCGGACTGAGGGGTACTGCTGCTCGACGGCGCGGAGCAGGCGGTCCTGCGGGCCGAGGAGCTGCACCATGGCGACCCCGTCGACGATGAGGTCGTCGCGAATGGCCCCGTCGGGGATGTTGCTGGAGGAGCTAGGCAAGTGAGCCTTCCTGGAGGTTCCCCGCCATGACGTGCGCATGGACGTGGAAGACGGTCTGACCGACGGCTTCGCCGGTGTTGAAGATCAAACGGAATTGACCGCGCGGATAGTCCCCGAACAGCTCGGAATCCTCCGAGAGGGCCTTCGCGACGGCCACCATGTCGGCCAGGAGGGCCGGATCGCCAGCCGCGAGCTCCGCGACGTCTGCGTACTGCGGGTCCTTCGGGATCACGAGCAGGTGCACCGGCGCCTTGGGCGCGATGTCTCGGATCGCGATGACCGTCTCGGTCTCGTGCACGATCGTCGCAGGGATCTCGCGCGCGATGATCCGAGAAAAGACTGAAGGCTCCGAACTCATGCGCTCATCGTAACGAAGGCCGCCGACACGGGGCCGGGGCGCCGGCTCACCAGCGGCCGAGGCGGACGCTGAGCACGGCGATAGCGGCGGGCCCCGCGGTGGAGGTGCGCAGCACGCTGTCGCCGAGCCGCACCGCGACCGCACCCGCGGCGACCAGGCCGTCGACCTCGTGGGGGGTGATGCCGCCCTCCGGGCCGACCACGACGACGACGTCGCCGACGTCGGGCAGGGCGACGCTCGACAGCGCCTCCGTGGCGGTGGGGTCGAGCACGAGGACCCGCGCGGTTCCTGCGCGCGATTCGAGCTGTCTGGTGGTCGCCACGTCGCCGACCCGCGGCTGCCACGCCCGCACCGACTGCTTCGTCGCCTCGCGCACGATGGCGCTCCAGCGGGCGAGGCCCTTGGCGACCTTCGGGCCCTCCCACTTCGAGATGCTGCGGGCGGCGGCCCACGGCACGATCTCGTCGACGCCGAGCTCGGTGGCGGCCTGCACGGCCAGCTCGTCGCGGTCGCCCTTGGCGAGGGCCTGGGCCAGGACGAGGCGGCGATCGGGCGCAGGAACGTGCCCGACCTCCGCCGCTTCCAGCACCAGGCGGTCGCCCGAGGCCTCGAGCACCTCCCCCTCGACGACCAGCCCGCGGCCGTTGCCGACCCGGAGGGTCTCGCCGACCCGAACCCGGCTCACCGTCACCGCGTGGCGAGCCTCGGGGCCGGTGACGACCACCTGGGCGCCGACCCCGGTGTCGCCGAGCTCTTCGACGAGGTAGAAGTGCGCCACGATCAGAAGTTCAGGAAGCGATCGCGGAGCTTGCCGAACAGGCCCTGCTGGAACTGCGAGAGCTGGGGCGAGTCGTGCTTGCGGCCCGAGGCGAACTTCTCGATCAGGTCCTTCTCCTTGTGGCTGAGCTTGGTCGGGGTCACGACCTGCACGCCGATCTTGAGGTCGCCGCGGCCGGAGCCGCGCAGGCGCGTCACGCCGCGGTCTTTGATCGTGATGACGTCGGCGCTCTGCGAGCCGGGCTTCACCTCGACCGTCACGTCGCCGTCGAGCGCCTCGACGGTGGTCGTCGTGCCGAGGATCGCGTCGGCCATCTGCACCTCGAGGGTCGCGAGGAGGTCGTCGCCGTTGCGGCTGTACACATCGTGGTGGCGCACCTTGACCTCGAGGTAGAGGTCGCCGTTCGGGCCGCCGGCGGGGCCGACCTCGCCCTGGCCGGGCATCTGGAGGCGGATCCCGGTGTCGACGCCCGCGGGGATGTCGACGGGAATCGTGCGGCGAGCCCGGACGCGGCCCTGGCCCTGGCAGGTGGGGCAGGGGTTGGGGATGACGGTGCCGTAGCCGCGGCAGGTGCCGCAGGGACTCGACGTCATGACGTTGCCGAGGAGCGAGCGCACCTGGCGGTTGATCGAGCCGGTGCCGTGGCAGATGTCGCAGGTCTGCGGGCTGGTGCCCGGGGCGCAGCACGAGCCGTTGCAGGTGTCGCAGAGGACGGCCGTGTCGACCTCGATGTCGCGCTGGACGCCGAAGACGATGTCGTCGAGGTCGACCTCGAGGCGGAGCAGGGCGTCCTGCCCGCGCTCACGGCGCGACCGCGGACCCTGCCGCTGCTGCTGGCCGCCGCCGAAGAACGCGTCGAAGATGTCGCCGAACCCGGCCGCGCCGGCACCGCCGCCGAACCCGGCCTGCGGGCCGAGGTCGTAGCGCTCCCGCTGCTGCGGATCGCTCAGCACGTCGTACGCGTGTGTCACCTCCTTGAAGCGCTCCGATGCCTCGGGGCTGGGGTTCACGTCGGGGTGGAGCTGGCGCGCCAGCTTCCGGTAGGCCTTCTTGATCTCGTCGGAGCTGGCCTTGCGGTCGACTCCGAGGACGTCGTAGTGATCTGCCACTTGTCTCCGTGCTCGTTCTCGTGGGGGTTTCGGGGCGGACTCGGCTCAGCGTTCGCCGAGGAGGCCGCTCAGGTAGCGGGCGACGGCGCGAACGGCCGCCATGTTGGTCGAGTAGTCCATGCGGGTCGGGCCGAGAACGCCCAACCGGGCGATCTCACCACCCGATGCCGTGTATCCGCTGGCGAGCACCGACGTCTGGGCGAGCCCGAACGACTCGTTCTCGCGGCCGATGCTGGCGATGACGCTGTCACCGCCGGCGAGATCGGCGCCCTGGTGCATCTCGCCGAAGAGGCGCAGCAGCGTGACCTGCTCCTCGATCGCCTCGAGCACCGGGAAGAGGTTGCCGGCGAAGTCCTCCTCGGTGAGCACGAGGTTCGCGGCGCCCGCCATGACGAGCTTCTCCTGGCGACCCGCCTTCGCCTCTTCGACGAGGGCCCGGCACACCGCCTCGACGAAGGGGGCGCGATCGGGCAGGAACTCGACGGTGAGAGTGGAGAGGACGGCGGCGGCCTCGGCCAGCGTCCTGCCGCCGACGCGGGTGTTCAGCTTGGCTCGCAGCTCGCCCACGAACAGCTCGTCGATCTCGTGGCCCGCGTCGATCGTGCGCTGCTCGACGTGGCCGGCGTCGGTGATGAGCACCGTCATGAGGCGGGTGTCGCTGAGTCGCACGAGCTCGATGTGCCGGACGGTCGCCGCCGAGAACGTCGGGTACTGGACCAGCGCCACCTGGTTGGTGAGCTGCGAGAGCAGGCGCACCGTGCGCGAGAGCACCTCGTCGAGGTCGGACGAGTTGCCGAGGAACGTCTCGATCGCCGTCCGCTGCGCCGCCGTGAGCGGTCGCAGGTCGGCGAGCTGGTTCACGAACAGCCGGTAGCCCTTGTCGGTCGGCACCCGACCCGACGAGGTGTGCGGGGCTGCGATCAGCTCCTCCTCTTCGAGCAGGGCCATGTCGTTGCGGATCGTCGCCGCCGAGACGCCGAACTGGTGCCGCTCGACGATCGACTTCGAGCCGACCGGCTCGCGCGACTCGACGTAGTCGTGGACGATGACGCGGAGCACTTCGAGACCTCGTTCGCTGACCACGCAGGCCTCCCATCGTCTGTCTGGCACTCGCTGAGTAAGACTGCCAATCGTACTCCACGGGGCACCGCAACCCTGGTTGCGGGGACGCGTCCGCCGCTAAGCTCGGCGCGAACTCGGTGCCCGGGACCCCGCGCACCGCCAGCGCAGACGATTGGTGAGATCACATGACCGACGCCCCGCCCCCGCCCAAGGACGACCAGCCCACGCCGCCGCCCACCGGCTCCTACGGCAATCCCGGTCAGTACGGTCAGTCCGGTCAGTCCGGACAGGCTCCCTACGGCGGCACGCCCGGCTACCAGCCGCCGCAGCCCCTGCGCCCGGAAGACGAGAAGCTGTGGGCGACCCTGATCCACATCGGCGGGATCCCCTTCGGGTTCATCCCCGCGCTGATCGGCTACCTGGTGCTGCGCGACCGGGGCCCCTTCATTAAGGAGCACACCCGCGTCGCCCTTAACTTCCAGATCACGATGGCCATCGCGTACGCCGTGGGAGCCGTCCTGACGGCGGTCGTCATCGGCGGCTTCATCATCTTCGCCGTGCTCGTCGTCAACGTGATCTTCTCGATCATCGCCGCCGTCGCCGCCAACCGCGGCCAGTACTACAAGTACCCGCTGTCGATCGAGTTCATCAAGCCGTAACAGTCGCCGGCCGTCGCCGTCGCCGTGGTCCGCCCCCGTCGCGGCGACGGCGGCGGCCCGACGGCGGATCAGTCGGGGAGGAGGCGGCGGACGACCGCGTCGGCGAGCAGCCGGCCCCGGAGGGTGAGGCGGAGCGCGCCGGCGATCGCCGTGCGACCGTCGATCAGCCCGTCGGCGATCAGGCCGGCCACCTCGGCGCGGCCCGTGTCGCCGAGCTCGGCGATGCGCAGGCCGTCGCGGATGCGGACGGCGAGGAGCACGCGCTCCGTAGCCCGCGTCTCGGCGTCGAGCGTCTCGCGTCCGGCCGCGGGCGACAGCCCGGCGACGATCCGCTCGGCGTAGGCCGCGGGGTGCTTGACGTTCCACCAGCGGACCCCGCCGACGTGGCTGTGCGCGCCGGGGCCGACGCCCCACCAGTCGTGGCCGCGCCAGTACGACAGGTTGTGCCGGCTCTCGTGGCCCTCGCCCCGCGCCCAGTTGCTGACCTCGTACCACTCGTAGCCGGCGGCGGCGAGCACCTCGTCGGCCAGCTCGTACATGTCGGCGGCGGTGTCGTCGTCGGGCTGGGCGACCTCGCCGCGGCGGATCTGCCGTGCGAGCTTCGTGCCGTCCTCGACGATCAGCGAGTACGCCGACAGGTGGTCGGGCTCCTGCGCGATGGCGTGGTCGAGCGAGCGGCGCCAGTCGTCGAGCGACTCCCCCGGCGTGCTGTAGATCAGGTCGAGGCTCACGTCGAGCCCGGCGTCGCGCGCCCAGGCCACGACCAGCGGGATCCGAGCCGGATCGTGAGTGCGCTCCAGGGTGGCCAGCACGTGCGGCACGGCGGACTGCATGCCGAAGCTCACCCGCGTGAAGCCGGCGCGCTTCAGGTCGACGAGGTAGTCGGCGTCGACGGAGTCGGGGTTCGCCTCGGTCGTGACCTCGGCGCCGGGCTCGATGCCCCAGGTGTCGCGGACGGCCGTCAGCATGCCGCCGAGATCGGAGGAGGGCAGCATCGTCGGGGTCCCGCCCCCGAAGAAGACCGACGAGGCCGAGCGTGGCGGGAGCCCGGCGTCGTGCAGCACCCGGTCGGCCCCCCGGATCTCGGCGATGGCCTGCGAGGCGTAGTCGCTCCGCTTGGCGCCTCGCAGCTCGTCGCCGGTGTAGGTGTTGAAGTCGCAGTAGCCGCAGCGGACACGGCAGAAGGGCACGTGAACGTAGACGCCGAAGTCGCGCGACTCGACACCGTCGACGACGCTCGCCGGCAGGCTGCCGTCGGCGGGTGCCGGGTCGGCGAGCGGAAGGGCGCTCGGCACTGTCAGTCGCCCACCAGCACGCGGAGGTAGCGCTGGGTGTACTTCGTCTGCTGGAGGCGCAGGAACGGCGCGACCAGGCGCCACTTCCAGTTCGCCGGCTTCGAGAACACCCGCACGGTCAGCCAGACGGAGCCGTCGTCGGTCTGGTCGATGACCCAGCTCTCCTCGCCGCTCTCGGGGTGGCCGTCGAGCGTGCCGTAGGCGAAGCCCTTGCGCGTCGGGTCGTCGATCACGTAGACGACGCGGACCGGCGCGTGGACGGTGCGGCCGTAGGCGTGGATGTCGAGGACGGCCTCGGTTCCGGCGACCAGGAACGGCTCGCCCTCGGGGCTGAAGTGCGACTCGCCGGTCGGAGCGGCGTAGTCGGCGGGGTCGAGCGGGTTGCCCTCGTCGTCGAAGGTGACGGGCGTGTACGCACCCTCCTCGAACGACGGGGTGCTGGTGACGCGCACGCGGATGCCGCTGCGCTCCTGGACCTTCCACGTCATGATCGCGGCCCAGGCGGCCTCGAAGCGGGCGTCGCCGTGGCCGATGCGCGTGCGGTACTCGGCGGGGCGGAATCCCTTCGGCGGGTACTGCAGGAGGTCGGGCGCCTGGGTAGCCCCGACCTGCCCGTAGGTGGTCTGGATCTCGGTGTGGGTCTGACGGCGCATCCGACGATTCTAGACGGGGCCGCGTCGCCGCGTCCCGGTCACGTGGTGGCCGCAGGCGCAGCGGCATCGAGATGGCCGTGGCCGTCGCCACCCTGGCGGGCGGGCGACGGCCACGGCCATCTCGCGACGCGGGTCAGGCCTTGCGGCCCGTGAGCGCGCGCACGATCCAGCCGATGATCCCGATCGCGACGATGATGAGGCCGACGAAGAGCAGGAACTTCAGGGCGGCGCCGAGGAAGCTGAGCCCGAAGACGATGATTCCGACGATGATGATGACGATGAAGAGAGCAGGCATGCGTCCAGCATGCTCCCAGCGGCCGGCGAGTGCCGCCCCGCCGCCTACTTCTTGTCTTTCTTCTCCACGTCACCGGAGAGCGCGGCGATGAAGGCCTCCTGCGGCACGTCGACCCGGCCGATGGTCTTCATGCGCTTCTTGCCCTCCTTCTGCTTCTCGAGGAGCTTGCGCTTTCGGGTGATGTCGCCGCCGTAGCACTTGGCCAGGACGTCCTTCCGCATGGCGCGGATCGACTCGCGGGCGATGATCCGGGCGCCGATGGCGGCCTGGATCGGCACCTCGAACTGCTGACGCGGGATCAGCTCGCGCAGGCGGCCGGTCATCAGCACGCCGTACGCGTAGGCCTTGTCGCGGTGGACGATCGTCGAGAACGCGTCGACCTGCTCGCCCTGCAGCAGGATGTCGACCTTGACCAGGTCGGCCTCCTGCTCGCCGCTGGGCTCGTAGTCGAGCGACGCGTAGCCCTGGGTCTTGCTCTTGAGCTGGTCGAAGAAGTCGAAGACGATCTCGCCGAGCGGCATGTTGTAGCGCAGCTCGACGCGGTCCTCGCCGAGGTACTCCATGCCGAGCAGGTTGCCGCGGCGCGACTGGCAGAGCTCCATGATGACGCCGACGTAGTCTTTCGGCGCGAGGATCGCGGCCTTCACCATGGGCTCGGCCACGCTCATGATCTTGCCGTCGGGGAACTCGGACGGGTTCGTGACCGTGGTGGTCTTCTTGTCTTCGGTCGTCACCTCGTAGATCACGCTCGGCGCGGTCGTGATGAGATCGAGGTTGAACTCGCGCTCGAGGCGCTCCGTGATGATCTCGAGGTGCAGCAGGCCGAGGAAGCCGCAGCGGAAGCCGAAGCCGAGCGCGACCGAGGTCTCGGGCTCGTAGACGAGCGCCGCGTCGGACAGCTTGAGCTTGTCGAGCGCCTCGCGGAGCACCGGGTAGTCGCTGCCATCGATCGGGTAGAGCCCCGAGAACACCATCGGGAGCGGCTCGGTGTAGCCGGCGAGGGCGACGGTGGCCGGCTTGGCGGCCGTCGTGACCGTGTCGCCGACCTTCGACTGGCGCACGTCTTTCACCCCGGTGATGAGGTAGCCGACCTCGCCGACGCCCAGACCCTGAGAGGCAAGGGGCTCGGGCGACGAGACGCCGATCTCGAGGATGTCGTGGACCGCGCGGGTCGACATCATCTGGATCTTCTCGCGCGGCTTCAGGCTGCCGTCGATCATGCGGACGTAGGTGATGACGCCGCGGTAGCTGTCGTAGACCGAGTCGAAGATCATGGCGCGGGCCGGAGCGTCTTTGTCGCCCTTTGGCGACGGGATGCGGTTCACGACGACGTCGAGGAGCTCCTCGACGCCGACGCCGGTCTTGCCGCTGACGCGCAGCACGTCTTTCGGGTCGCCGCCGATGAGCTGCGCGAGCTCGGCCGCGTACTTGTCGGGGTCAGCCGCGGGCAGGTCGATCTTGTTGAGCACCGGGATGATCTCGAGGTCGTTCTCGAGCGCCAGGTAGAGGTTGGCGAGCGTCTGCGCCTCGATGCCCTGGGCCGCGTCGACCAGCAGGATCGCGCCCTCGCAGGCCGCGAGCGACCGGGAGACCTCGTAGCTGAAGTCGACGTGGCCGGGGGTGTCGATCATGTTGAGCGCGTAGGTCGTGCCGTCGACGGCCCACGGCATGCGGACGGCCTGGCTCTTGATCGTGATACCGCGCTCGCGCTCGATGTCCATGCGGTCGAGGTACTGGGCACGCATGGCGCGGTCCTCGACGACGCCGGTGATGCCCAGCATGCGGTCGGCGAGAGTCGACTTGCCGTGGTCGATGTGCGCGATGATGCAGAAGTTGCGGATCGCGTCGGGCGCGGTCGAGGCGGGCTCGAGGGCGGTAACGGCTTTGGGGCTCACGTGGTCTCTCTGGCGCAGTCGGTCTAGCGGTCGGGACATTCTCCCACGAGCGCGCTCGGGCGGGGACCGCGGCCTTCCGTCAGGCGGGGACCGGCAGGGCGCGCAGGCCGCGCTCGAGCACGTCGAGGGGTGCCGCGAGGCTGATCCTGATCCAGCCCTCGCCCGAGCGGCCGAAGGCGCTGCCGGGGGCGATGGCGACGCGCTCGGCGATCAGGAAGTCCTCCGCCCATTGAGCGACGTCGCCCCGGGAGGCGTGCGAGACGTCGACCCAGAGGTAGAAGGCGCCGGCCGGGTCGAGGAAGGCCAGACCCCGCTGGCGCAGGATCTCCCGAGCCGCCTCGAGGTTCTCCCGGTAGTGCTCGCGCGCATCGGCGACGGGCTGGTTGTCGCCGGTGACGGCGGCAAGGGCCGCCCACTGGTCGGGCTCGGCGACGCAGCTGATCTGCGCCTCCTGCACCGTTCTCATCGTCTCGGAGAGCCCTCGGGGCGTGACGAGGTAGCCCACACGCACGCCGGTCATCGCGTAGGTCTTGCTCAGGGAGAAGACGCTGAACACCCGGTCGTCGTCGTCGAGCGCCGCGAGGCTCACGTGCGCCGTGCCGTAGGTGAAGTACTCGTACACCTCGTCGCTGATCACCCAGAGGTCGTGGCGGCGGGCGAAGTCGAGGATCCGGCGCAGCAGCGCCTCGCCGAACACCGTGCCGAGGGGGTTCGAGGGCGAGTTGACGATGATGGCGCGCGTCCGGTCGGTGACCAGGGGCTCCAGGGCGTCGACGTCCGGCTCGAAACCGTGCTCGGCCGAGAGCGCGTACGGCACCGCGTGCGCGTCGAGCATGTGCGCGTTCATGGTAAAGGTCGTGTAGCCGGGATCAGGAACGAGCACCTCGTCGCCCGGCCCGAGCAGCAGGCCCATCGCCTGGTGCAGGGCCTGAGTCGCCCCGACGGTCACCCAGACCTGCTCCTCGGCCACGTGCACGTCGTTCTCGCGCGCCAGCTTGGCCACCAGGGCGGCCCGGAGCGGCGCGATGCCGCCGTTGGGCGTGTAGCTCGTGCGGTCCTCGGCCCAGGCGCGCCGGGCGGCGTCGATGATGTGGCGGGCGACCGGCACGTCGGGCTCGCCGACGACCAGCATCGCGACGTCGTCGAGCTTCATCGCGATCTCGAACACCCGTCGGATACCGGAGCCGGGCACGGACAGGATGTGCGGGGCGAGGGAAGGCATGCCGAGACGTTACTACGACACGCTCGGCCCGCTTGATTGCCGCTCGGCAGACGCCCTGGTAGTGTTGATTCTTGGCTTCCGCCGCCGCTTCCCCGCTGCGCGGCGATTCGCAGTCAGTTCGCCTAGGCGACCAGGTCCACCCTCTATGGGCCTGATCGGCTGCGTACACACTCTTATCAATCCAGACAGAAGGTTCACCACAGTGGCAAACATCAAGTCGCAGATCAAGCGCATCGGCACCAACAAGAAGGCCCAGGACCGCAACAAGGCCGTCAAGAGCGAGCTGAAGACCGTCATTCGCTCGACGCACGCCGCCATCACCGGCGGCGACAAGGCCGCTGCGACCGCCGCTCTCGTCGTCGCGACGAAGAAGCTCGACAAGGCCGTCAGCAAGGGTGTCATCCACCAGAACCAGGCTGCCAACCGCAAGTCGGCGATCGCCAAGCAGGTCGCGGCCCTCTAGGTCCCGCGCCGCTGTACGAAGGCCCCGCCTCCCGATTCGGGAGGCGGGGCCTTCGTCGTGCGGGGGCGTCGGCCCCCGGGACCGGCTCGAGCGCGCCCTGCGGCGACTCGGCCCCGCCGCAACGGCTCAGCCCCGCCGTCGCGACGGCGGGCGCGTGCCGATTCGGCGGGCCCGAGCTGCCGGGCCCCGCCTCTAGCGCGTAGCGCCTCGACGGCTGACGACGCTGACCATGCGCTCGAGGGCGTACACGGCGTCGCGCTCGGCGCCCTTGACGGCGGCGTCGGTGGTGGCGATGAGGTCGATGGCGCGGCCGAGCCCCTCGTCGGACCACCCGCCGAGGTCGCGCTGCGCGCGCTGCACCTGCCAGGGCGCCAGCCCGAACCGCGACGCCAGCTCGCCCTGGCTGGAGCGCCCGCCGCCGCTGACCTTGGCCATGGTCCGGAGCTTGGACGCGAAGGCGGCGACGATCGGCACGGGGTCCTGCCCCGAGGCCAGCGCATGCCGCAGCAGGATCAGGGCCTCACCCTGCCGCCCGGCGATCGCGGTGTCGGCGACCTTGAACGCGTTGGTCTCGACGCGACCCGAGTAGTACTTCTCGACGGTCACCTCGGTGATCTCGGCGGCCCCGTCGGCAAGGAGCTGCTGGCACGCGGAGGCGAGCTCCGAGAGGTCGTCCTGGAACGCCTGCACCAGCGCACGAAGGGCTCCGGCCGATACGCGCCGCCCCTCGGCGGCGAACTCGGCGGCGGCGAAGTCGAGCTTCTCGGTGTCTTTCTTGAGCTCGGCGCAGATGACCTCGATGCCGCCGCCGAGGCCGCCGCGGAGCGCGTCGAGCAGCTTCTTGCCTCGGACTCCCCCGCCGTGGCGGAGCACGAGGTAGGTGTCGTCGGCCGGCGCCTCCAGGTACGAGAGCGCCTCCTGCAGGAATGCGTCGGTGCACTTCTCGACGTTGGCGACTCGGATGAGGCGCGGCTCGGCGAACAGCGACGGGCTTGCCAGCGTGATCAGCTCACCGGGGCCGTACTGGTCGGCCGAGAGATCGTGGACCTCGAGCCGAGGGTCTTCGGCGACAAGCTGGTCGCGCAGCTGCCGGACGGACCGGTCGGCGAGAAACTGCTCGGGCCCCGAGACCAGGATCACGGGCGCCGGACGAATGGCGTCCCATCCGACCTGGGCGATCTGGACGGCCTTCGTCGCCTTGCCCGCGGTTCGCGCTGCCATGTCTCTCCTCCGGGCGGTCCGTGCCGGGCCGTGTCGAGCGGCCCGGGGCCGCGACCGGTTCGGCGAGGCCGGGGTCAAGCCTAGGTGCACCGGCCGTCACGCGTGCTCCTGCGCGCCAGACGGCGATGCCGCCGTCGGAGTCGCGGGCGAGGGCGACGGTGCCGTCCTCGTCGCTGCGGACGACGGCGGCGCCGACCGACTGCAGCAGGTCGACGGTCTGCGCGACGGGGTGGCCGTAGGTGTTGTCGGCCCCGACGCCGATCAGGGCGATGCGGGGCCGTAGTTCCTGGTACAGAGAAGGGCTCTGGTCGCGCGACCCGTGGTGCGACACCTTGACGACGTCGACCGGGCCGAAGTCGGTGCGTCCGCGCAGGCGCGCCTGCTCGCGTTCGCCGAGGTCGCCCAGCAGCACCGCGGTCAGCTGCGCCGGCGCGCAGACCGAGGCGCACGAGACCGAGAGCACGACGCTCGCCTCGTTGCCCGGCGTCGTCCCGTCAGGCGGCCACAGCATGGTGAGCCGCGCGTCGCCCAGCCGAGTCGACGCACCCGGCGTCGCGGCGACCACCGCCCGAGCCCTGAGCGCAGGAACGACGTCGCCACCGCCCGGCCCCACGAGCACGGTCTCCACCCGCCCGGCCAGCGACCCGGACGCGCCGACGTGGTCGGCGTCGAAGTGGGTGAGCACGAGGAGGTCGATCCGGCCGATGCCGAAGGACTGCAGGCAGGTGGCCAGCAAAGCCGCATCGTCGCCGGTGTCGACGAGCGCCACCCTGCCCGCCGACCGGACGAGCACGGCGTCGCCCTGGCCCACGTCGCACTGCGCGATCTGCCAGTCGGCGGGGAGGGTCGCGCGGCGGCCGAGCGTGCCGCCGGCGGTGGTCGCGGCCAGGGGCACGAGGAGCGCGAGCAGGGCGGAGGTCGCGACACGGCGGGCGCGGCGGTGCGACGGCGCGAGCACCGCGGCGGCGGCCAGCAGCACGACGAGTGCGGCGACCCCGACGGCGAGAGCGCCCGCGCCCCACTCGAGCCGCGCCCCGGGGACGCCGGCCGCGAACCGGGCCACCGCGGCGATCCAGGTCGAGGGGAGCCCCGCGGCGTGAGACACGGCGACCGCGGCGGCGGGCCAGACGGGGCCGAGCAGGCACGCGACCAGGCCGAGGACCGTCGCGACGGGTGCCGCCGGTTCGGCGAGGACGTTGGCGGGGATGCCGACGAGCGGCACACCGGGGTCGAGCAGGAGCAGCAGCGGCTGGCAGGCCAGCTGCGCCGCGATCGGCACGGCGAGAGCGACTGCGATCGGCGACGGCACGACCCGGGCCAGGACGAGGCTGAGCGGCCCGGTCAGCACCACGAGCCCCGCGGTCGCCAGCACCGACAGGGCGAACCCGAACGATCGCGCGAGCCACGGGTCGCTCAGCAGGAGCACGACGACGGCGAGCGACACCAGAGGGAGCCCGCGCACGGGTCGTCCCCACGCAGTCAGGGCGAGCCCCGCCAGAGCCATGACGGCGGCGCGCTGGACGCTCGGCTCGGGAGTCACCAGCACCACGAATCCGCCGAGCACCAGGGCGGCTGCCCCGTAGCGAACGAGCCGCGGCACCCCGAGCGCGGCCGCCAGCATTAGCGTGACGGCGACGACGACGGCGCAGTTCGCACCCGACACCGCCGTGAGGTGGGCCAGAGACGACCGTTTCATCGCCTGGTCGAGGTCGGCCGAGACGCGTGCCGTGTCGCCGAGCGTCAGCCCCGGGAGCAGGTCGCCGCCGTCGCCCGGGAGACCGGCGGTGGTGCGCGCGAAGCCGTCGCGTAGGTCGGCGGCCCACCCGCCGAGCCCCGACGCAGGCCTCACCACCTCGACCGGCGAGGACGGCCGCAACGCCAGCGCATGGGGATCGCCGGGGGTGAACTCGGAGAGCCGGCCGGTCACGGCGACGGTGTCGCCGGCGGTGGGCCAGGCGGCGCCCGGCTCCGCGCCGAGGACGAGGGTGCGGAGGGGGTGGGCGGGTTCCTGCGCCCCGACCCTGCTGATCGACAGGGTGAGCGTGCCGGTACGCGGATCGGGCAGGCCGACGACCTCGCCGACGACGGCCGTCGAGGTGTTCGGCAGCGACTCCGGCGACGGCAGGCGGATCCACGCCGACCCGGCGAGGGCTGCGACGACGCCGAGCATCACGGCCACGAGCCCGAGCCGCCGACCGACGAGCAGCACGCACGACCCGACCGCGGCGACTCCCGCGATCATCGGCAGCGCGGCAGGGTGAGGCAGCGCGAGCACCAGCGCACCCCACCCCGCCGCCGCCGGCGCCGCCAGCCGCACGTCGATCACCCCGCCACCACGCTCTCCCGCAGCGCCTCGAGCTTCTTCTCGCCGATCCCCGGCACGTCGAGAAGGTCTTCGACGGCGGCGAACCGCCCGTGCTCGTCGCGCCACGCGAGAATCGCGGCGCTCGTCGCCGGCCCGACGCCCGACAGCGTCTCGAGGGTCGCGGCGTCGGCCGCGTTGAGGTCGACCATGCCCGAAGGCGCCGACGACGACGACGTGCCGGCTGGCGGCACCGGCGAAGCCGACTCCCCCACCCTCGGCACGACGATCTGCTCGCCGTCGGCGACCGTGCGAGCGAGGTTCAGCGCTGTCTGGTCGGCATCGCCGCGAAACCCGCCGGCCCGGGCCACCACGTCGACCGCCCGCGACCCGGACGCCACCTCGTACAGTCCGGGCCGCTCGACCCGCCCCAGGATGTGCACGAACACCCGCCCCGGCGAAGGCGTCGAGAGCGCCGGGGCCGGCGTCGTGAACGACGACACGGGCGCAGGAACATCGGCTACCGCCTGCCGCCCCGCCGTGATGGCCGACACCGCCACCACGATCCCGACCAGGACCACCGCCGCCACGACCGCCGCGCCCACGGCCACCCGCCACCGCGGCGCCGACCCCGGCTCGCGGAAGTCCGGCGTGCGCCCCTCTGAACTGCTCATGCGGCCACGCTAGGAAAGCGGCGGCCCCGGAGACGACGGAGCCGCCGATCTGTGCAGAGATCGGCGGCTCCGAGGCCCTGTGGAGAACAGGACGACAGCGTTACTTCACGGCGATGTTCACCACGCGCGGCGCCCGCACGATCACGTTGACGATCTCTTTGTCGCCGACGGCGCGCCTCACGGCCGCCGACTCGCGAGCCAAGGCCTCCAGCTCGTCGGCGCCGATCTTCGGCGAGACCTCGAGACGGTCGCGCACCTTGCCGTTGACCTGGATCACCGCGGTGACGCTGGTCTCGACGAGCAGCGTCGGGTCGGCCTTGCGCCAGCCGAAGGTCGCGACGTCGGAGTCGTAGCCGAGGCGCTCCCACATCTCGGCCGCGGTGTGCGGCGAGAACAGCGACAGAGCGAGAGCCACGGTCTCGGTGGCCTCTCGCACGGCCGGGTCGGCGGGGCCCGCGCCCGAGTCGACGGCCTTGCGGATCGTGTTGACGAGCTCCATGAGGCGCGCGACGACGACGTTGAACTTGAACGCCTCGACCAGGCTCGGGGCCTCCGACAGGAAGCGGTGCGTCGAGCGGCGGAGGTTCTGGTCGCCCTCGGCCCACACGGCGTCGGGCGTCGAGGCGACGTCGTTCGCCAGGCGGAAGGCCCGCGCCAGGAACTTGGCGGCGCCGGCGGGCGACACGTCTTCCCAGTTGATGTCGTCTTCGGGCGGGCCGGCGAACGCCATGGTGAGGCGGATCGCGTCGACGCCGTGCTCGGCGAGCTCGTCGCTCAGGTTGACGCCGCCCTTCGACTTCGACATCTTCGAGCCGCCCGAGAGCACCATGCCCTGGTTCAGCAGCGCGCTGAAGGGCTCGGTGAAGCCCACGTAGCCGAGGTCGAACAGCACCTTGGTGATGAAGCGCGCGTACAGCAGGTGCAGGATCGCATGCTCGACACCGCCGACGTACTGGTCGACGGGCGCCCACTTGTCGGCCTCCTTCGGGTCGAAGGCCATGGTGTCGTCGTTCGGGTTGAGGTAGCGCAGGTAATACCACGACGAGTCGACGAAGGTGTCCATCGTGTCGGGGTCGCGGAGGGCCGGACTGCCGTCGCGAGGGTCCTCGACGGTGACCCACTCGGTGGCGGCGCCCAGCGGCGACTGGCCCTTGGGCTTGAGGTCGAGGCCCTCGGTCGACGGCAGCTCGACGGGGAGCTGGTCGAGCGGAACAGGGATCTCGACGCCGTCGGCGCCGTGGATGATCGGGATCGGGGTGCCCCAGAAGCGCTGGCGCGAGATGAGCCAGTCCCGGAGGCGGTACGTCTTGGCGGCGCGGCCGTCGCCGGCGGTCTCCAGCGCCTCGATGATGCGCTTGATGCCGTTCGACTTGCTCAGCCCGGTGAAGACGCCCGAGTTCAGCAGGCGGCCCTCGCCGGTCAGGGCGGTGCCCGTCTCGGCGGGGTCGGTCGGCTCCAGATCGTCGGGCAGGATCGCCTGGCCGTTCTCGTCCAGCTCGAGCGCGGGGATCACACCGGTCACGGGCGCGTTCACGTCGACGACGACGCGCACGGGCAGGTCGTACTTCAGGGCGAAGTCGAGGTCGCGCTGGTCGTGCGCCGGCACGGCCATGACGGCGCCGTGGCCGTAGTCGGGCAGGACGTAGTCGGCGGCCCACACCGGGATCCGCTCGCCGGTCAGCGGGTTCTTGGCGTAGCGGCCGAGGAAGACGCCCTGCTTCGGGCGGTCGGCGGTCTGGCGCTCGATCTCGGTGCTCTTCTGCACCTCGGTCAGGAATGCCTGGAACGTCTCGGCGATCGCGGCGTCGTCCGCGCCGGCGACGAGCTCCGCCGCCAGGTCGGACTCCGGCGCGACGACCATGAAGGTGACGCCGTGCAGGGTGTCGGGGCGCGTCGTGAAGACCGTGATCTTCTCGGCGCGGCCCTCGACGGCGAAGTCGACGTCGGCACCCGTCGAGCGCCCGATCCAGTTGCGCTGCATCGCCAGCACCTTCGACGGCCAGCGGCCCTCGAGCTGGTTCAGGTCGTCGAGCAGGCGGTCGGCGTAGTCGGTGATCTTGAAGTACCACTGCGTGAGCTTCTTCTTCACCACGACGGCGCCCGAGCGGTCGGACGTGCCGTCGGCGAGCACCTGCTCGTTGGCGAGGACGGTCTGGTCCACAGGGTCCCAGTTGACCCAGCTGTCTTTCCGGTAGGCCAGGCCCTTCTCGTACATCTTGAGGAACAGCCACTGGTTCCACTTGTAGTACTCGGGGTCGGAGGTGTGGATCTCGCGGGTCCAGTCGACCGACACGCCGTACGCCTTCATGGCGGCGCGCTGCTGGTCGATGTTCGCGTACGTCCACTCGCGCGGGTCGGTGCCGCGCTTGATCGCGGCGTTCTCGGCGGGCAGCCCGAAGCTGTCCCAGCCCACGGGGTGCAGCACCTGGAAGCCCTGCTGCCACCAGTAGCGGGCAACGATGTCGCCGAACGCGAACGCCTCGGCGTGACCCATGTGCAGGTCGCCCGACGGGTACGAGAACATGTCCATGATGTACTTGCGCGGGCGCTTGTCGGTCGGGTCGTCGATCGTGAACGGCTGGCGCTCCTCCCAGACGGCCTGCCACTTCGTCTGCAGGGCGGCGAAGTCGTAGGCGTTCGGGTCGACGACGGTCGACTCGCCGTCATCGCCGGCGGCGTCGGTCGTCAGGTTCTGCTCGTGCTCGTGTGCCACGGAGGTTCTCAATTCACGTCTGGGGGTGCGGGCCCAGGAGCGCATCGCACTGGCGACGCCGCGGACCCAAGGATCTAGATTAGCGAGTCCGGCACGCCGGAGGCGCCGAGGGCGGTCAGCAGGGCGCGGGCCTTGATCGCGACCTCGGCCAGCTCGTCGGCCGGGTCGGACTCGTTCGTGATCCCGCCGCCGACGCCGACGCCGGCCTCGCCGGTGGGGAGGTCGAGCACGATCGACCGGATCACGACGGCCAGATCGACCGTGCCGTCGAATCCGAACCGCCCCGCGACCCCCGAGTAGAGTCCGCGAGGCCCGGCCTCCAGCCCCGCCAGGATCCGCACCACGCTGTGCTTCGGCGCCCCGGTCATCGACCCCGGCGGGAACGTCGCCCGCAGCACGTCGATGCCGGTGAGCCCGGGCCGCACCACGGCCGTCACCGTGCTGACGAGCTGGTGCACGTGCTCGAAGCCCTCGACGGCGAACAGCGACGACACGGCGACGTGCTCGGGCCGCGACACCCGCGAGAGGTCGTTGCGCATGAGGTCGACGATCATCAGGTTCTCGGCGCGCTCCTTGCGGTTCGACGCGAGTTCCTGCGCCCGGGCCTCGTCGAGTCGCGAATCGGCCGAGCGCTCGCGAGTGCCCTTGATCGGCGACGTCGAGACCCGGCCCTCGGCATCGATGCGCAGGAACTCCTCGGGACTCGCCCCCAGCACGGCCGTCTCGCCGAGCCTGATGAACGACGCCCTCGGCGCCGGAGACGACCGCCGCAGCCGCGCGTAGAGGTCGAGGTCGCTCTCGCCGGTCACGACGGAGGCGCTCGTCGTCAGGCAGATGACGAAGGCGTCGCCGCGGTCGATCGCGGCCAGGCAGCCGGCGATCAGGTCGAGGTAGCGGGCGTCGTCGTCGGCCCACGCTGCTGTCGCTCCCGGCGCAGGAACGGCCTTCTGCCGCGGCTCCCGCCCGGGCCACCAGTTCCGCAGAGCCTCGCCGAGCTCCGGCTCAGCGCCCCGCTCCACCAGCTCGACGAGGCCCGTGCCGTGGTCGAACACGAGCGCGCGGTCCACCTCCAGCAGGAGCAGGTCGGGCCGCACCGGGTCGCCGAGAGTCCCGGCCCAGGTCGCGTCGCCGGGCGCGAGCAGCTCGGCCGAGACGCCGTAGCCGACGACGCCCCACCAGCCGAGCGGGTCGGCGTCGGGATCGTCGTCGCGGAGGGAGGCGTCGACGCGGGCCAGGGCCGCCTCGACGTCGCCGGGCACCGCGGCGCGGGCGTCGAGGCGTCGGCGCCCCCAGCCGACCAGCGAGCGCGCCGGATGACCGGGTGACGGAGCCGCGCCCTCGGCGTCCGCGGCCGCGCCGGCGTCGATCCAGACGACGTCGCCCTCCGCCCCGAACGCGCGGACGACCGCCTCGGGCGTCACCCACCCGGCGAGCGGGGTTCGGGTCGGAGGCTGCCGCATAGGGTTGATTCTATGAACGACGCACCCCCCACCTCGCTGCTCGTGGCGGACTCCCTCCTCGTCGACGGCGGGCTGGCGCTGGCGGCCGGGGTGCACCGGTCGCGGTTCGTCGACTCGGTGCGGGCGCAGGCGCCCGACCTCGGCGATGCGGCGGGAGCGTTCTGGGATCGGGCGGTGCGGGGAGTTCCTGCGACCGGGTCCTGGTTTCCGCGGATCACCCTCGACACCTCAGGGGCCTTCGGCGTCTCGCTGCGGTCGGCTCCCGCTCGGACTACCTCGCTGAGACTGCACTCCGCGCGCGTCGATCCGCGGACGACCCCCCTGATCAAAGGCCCGGACCTCGCTCGCCTCGACGCCCTGCGCCAGGAGGCCGTGCGGGCCGGAGCCGACGAGGCCGTCATTGTCTCGCCCGAGGGACTCGTCGTCGAGGGCGGCTACTCGTCGATCGCGTGGTGGCGAGGCGATGCGCTCTGCGTGGTCGACGACACGCTCGAGCGGCTGCCCGGGGTGACGGAGAACTCGCTCGTGACCATCGCGACGGCGTTCGGCGTCACCGTGCTGCGGGAGCTCGTCGAGCCGGACGACCTCGCCGACCACGAGGTGTGGAGCCTCGGATCGCTGCACGGGCCCCGGATCGCCACCTCGTGGGTAGGCGGGCCGACGGTCGCCGAGCAGCCCGGGCGCCTGCGGCTGTGGCGGGCGCGGCTGGACGCCCTCAGGCGGTCCGTCCACTCGCACTAGCTTTGTCACCGGTACTCGATATATTGGGCGCATGCCTCATGCCGATCGCACGTTCGAGACCATCCGCGTCAGCGGAGCCCGCGAGCACAACCTGAGAGACATCAGCGTCGCCATCCCGAAGCGGCAGCTGACCGTCTTCACGGGCGTCTCGGGGTCGGGCAAGAGCTCCCTCGTGTTCGGCACCATCGCGGCTGAGTCGCAGCGGCTGATCAACGAGACCTACAGCGCGTTCGTCCAGGGGTTCATGCCGACGCTGGCCCGTCCCGAGGTCGACGTGCTCGAGGGGCTCACCACCGTCATCATCGTCGACCAGCAGCGCATGGGCTCCGACCCGAGGTCGACGGTGGGCACGGCGACCGACGCCAACGCCATGCTGCGGATCCTCTTCAGCCGGCTCGGCTCGCCCCGAGTGGGCTCCCCCAACGCCTTCTCGTTCAACGTGTCGTCGGTGCGCGGCTCGGGCACCCTCACGGTTCAGAAGGGCGGCGCCTCGAAGGACATCCCGGCGAACTTCTCGCGCAACGGCGGCATGTGCCCGCGCTGCGAGGGCCGGGGGTCGGTCAGCGACATGGACTTCACCGAGCTCTACGACGACTCGAAGTCGCTGATCGACGGCGCCGTCCGAGTGCCGGGCTACACCGGCGACGGCTGGATGATGCGCGTCTACATCGAGTCGGGCTTCCTCGACGGCGCGAAGCCGATCCGCGACTACACCGAGGTCGAGCTGAACGACTTCCTCTACCGCGAGCCGACCAAGGTCAAGATCAACGGCATCAACCTCACCTACGAGGGGCTGGTGCCCAAGCTCCAGAGGTCGATGCTGTCGAAGGACCGCGAGTCGATGCAGCCGCACATCCGCGCCTTCGTCGACCGGGCCGTGACCTTCACCTCCTGCCCCGACTGCGGTGGCACCCGGCTGAACGAGGCCGCGCGCTCGTCGCTCATCGACGGCATCAGCATCGCCGACGCCTGCTCGATGCAGATCAGCGACCTCGCCGAGTGGGTCCACGCGCTGGAGGAGCCGTCGGTCGCCCCGCTGCTCCAGTCGCTGCGGCAGGTGCTGCACTCGTTCGTCGAGATCGGACTCGGCTACCTCTCGCTCGACCGCGCCACCGGCACGCTGTCGGGCGGCGAGGCCCAGCGCGTGAAGATGGTCCGCCACCTCGGCTCGGCGCTCACCGACATCACCTACGTCTTCGACGAGCCGACCACCGGCCTGCATCCGCACGACATCCAGCGGATGAACGAGCTCCTCCTGCGACTGCGCGACAAGGGCAACACGGTACTGGTCGTCGAGCACAAGCCCGAGACCATCGCGATCGCCGACCATGTCGTCGACCTCGGGCCGGGTGCCGGCGCGAACGGCGGCACGGTGTGCTTCGAGGGCACGGTCGACGGCCTGCGCGGCGCCGACACGGTGACCGGCCGGCACCTCGACGACCGGGCGGCGCTCAAGTCGACGGTCCGAACGCCGACGGGGTCGATCGCGGTGCGCGGAGCCACCACGCACAACCTCCAGGGCGTCGACGTCGACGTGCCGCTCGGAGTGCTGACCGTTGTGACGGGCGTCGCGGGCTCGGGCAAGAGCTCGCTGATCCATGGCTCGGTATCCGTGGGCGACGACGTCATCTCGGTCGACCAGAGCCCCATCCGCGGATCCCGCCGCAGCAACCCGGCGACCTACTCCGGGCTCCTCGAGCCGATCCGCAAGGCGTTCGCCAAGGCCAACGGCGTCAAGCCGGCCCTCTTCAGCTCGAACTCGGAAGGGGCCTGCCCGACCTGCGGCGGCGCCGGCGTGATCTACACCGACCTGGGCATCATGGCGACGGTCTCGACCGTCTGCGACGACTGCGAGGGCAGACGGTTCGACTCGTCCGTGCTCAAATACACCCTCGGGGGTCGCGACATCTCCGAGGTGCTGGCCATGTCGGTCGCGGACGCCGAGGAGTTCTTCGCCGCCGGTGCGGCGAAGACGCCGGCGGCCCACGCGATCCTGCGCCGGCTCGCCGACGTCGGGCTCGGCTACCTCACCATCGGCCAGCCGCTGACCACGCTCTCGGGAGGAGAGCGGCAGCGCCTCAAGCTCGCGGTGCACATGGGCGAGAAGGGCAGCGTGCTCGTGCTCGACGAGCCCACCACGGGCCTTCACCTCGCTGACGTGCAGCAGTTGCTCGCGCTGCTCGACCGCCTGGTCGACTCGGGCAGGTCGGTCATCGTCATCGAGCACCACCAGGCCGTGATGGCCCACGCCGACCGCATCATCGACGTCGGGCCGGGCGCCGGCCACGACGGAGGGCGCATCGTCTTCGAGGGCACGCCCGCCGAGCTCGTCGCCGACCGGTCGACGCTCACGGGGCAGCACCTCGCCACCTACGTCGGGGCGTAGCGCGCTGCCGCCGCCGCGCGGTCCGGACCACGTCGAGAGTGCGCTCTTCGTCGCCAGCGGCACCGATATCGACACAGTGCGCACTCTCGGCGACGGGCCGAGAGGGCCGACACGGAGCCGGCTAGGCGAACCGCCCGCCGACGAGGCGCAGCCGCCGCGTCACCAGCGCTGACGGAACCGGCACGTGCGAGATGAGCACGACGGTGGTCCCGTCGGCCTCGGCGGCCCGCAGCAGGTCGGCGAGCAGGGCGTCCGCCAGGTCGGGGTCGACCCCGGCGGCGGGTTCGTCGAGAACCAGCACCGGGAACCCGCGCAGCAGCGCCCGGGCCAGCGCGAGCCGCTGCGCCTGGCCGCCCGAGATGAGCGCGCCGCGTTCACCGGGACGCGCGTCGAGCCCGCCGCGCGACTCGAGCCACTCGCCGAGGCCGACCCGGGCGAGCACGGCCTCCAGCTCGGCGTCGGTCGAGGTGTCGCGCGCGAACAGCAAATTCTGCCGCACGTTCTCGTCGAACACGTACGGGGTCTGCTCCAGGAGCCCGACGGTGGCGCGCGCGTCGGCCGGCCGCACCGACCGGGCATCGACCCCGCCGATCTCGTACGAGCCGGAGTAGTCCACGAACCTCACGAGCACCGAGGCCAGGGTCGACTTGCCGGCGCCGCTGGGCCCCTCGACGACGATCCGCTCCCCCACGGCGACCTCGAGGTCGAGACCTGGGAGCGCAGGAACTCCCGCCCCCGGCCACGTCGCTGCCACCCCGCTGAGGCGCAGGGCGACCGCTCCCGGCCCACCCAGCCCGAGGGGCTCGGGAGCCGCGGCGTCGTCGGAGTCGTCGTCGAGCACCACGCCGGCGGGCACCTCGGCCGGCGCCGCCGTGTCGACGCGTGCGGCGCTGGCGCGGACCTTGCGCCAGGCGAGCACCGCGACGGGCACGGCGCCGACGACCTCGAAGACGGCGAGCGGCACGAGGGCGACGAGGGCGAGCTCCGGGCCGAGCAGGCCGTGCCCGACGGTCGGGGCGGCGGCGGCGATCGCGCCCAGCACGGTGGCTCCGGAGACGAGTGCGATGAGGGCGGTGACCACGCCGGAGGTGGAGGCACGCGTGAGCGCCACGGTCCGGAGCCGCGAGTCGAGGTCCGTCATCCTCTGGAGCTGGGCATCGACGGCGTCGAACGCGACAAGCACATCGAGGTTCTGGACCGTGTCGAGGATCGCGGCCGAGAGGTCGCCTCGGAGCCCGGCGAGGTCGCGTTCGCTACGGCGGGCGAGCACGGTGGCGACGAGGCAGCCGACGCCGAACGCGATGACGAGTCCGGCGAGGAGCACGACCCCGGCCGCCGGCGAGAAGACGAGCACGGCGACGACCGCGGCCAGCGCCGACAGGCCCGAGATGACGAGGGGCTGCACGACGCGCAGCGGCAGATCCTGGAGGGCGTCGACGTCCGACACGACACGGCTCAGCAGGTCGCCGCGCGACGTGCGGCCGAGCCCGGCCGGAGCCACCCGCACGAGCCGTCGGTAGAGCGTCGTGCGCACGGTCGCGAGCTGCCGGAAGGCGGCGTCGTGGCTGAGGAGGCGTTCCAGATACCGGAAGACCGCGCGGGTGAGCGAGAACAGCCGCACCGACACGATGGCGATCGACAGGTAGAGGATCGGCGGCTGCTCGGCGGCGCGCGTGATCAGGTAGGCGCTGGTGGCGAGGAGGGCGACGCCGCTGAGCGCGCTGAGGGCTCCCGCCGCGAGTCCGCGCCAGCTGCGCGACAGCGGCGGCTGCGCGGTCCGGATGATCGAGTCGGTCATGCGCTCACCCCGGCGGTCCGCCCCTGCTCGACCAGTCCCGCGGAGGTGAGCGTGAGCACCCGGTCGGCGGCCGCGGCCACCGCCGGTCGGTGCGTGACGACCAGCACGGCGACGCCGCTCGCCGCGACCGACCTCAGGCCGGCGACCAGGAGAAGCTCCGTCTCGGAGTCGAGCGCCGACGTCGGCTCGTCGACGAGGAGCAGTCGGGCGCCGAGCTGACGCACCCGGTAGATCGCCCGCGCGAGAGCCACCCGCTGCGCCTGGCCGCCCGAGAGACCCGCACCGCCGGCGTCGATCACGGCGTCGAGGTCGACGTCGGAGCCTGCCGCGGTGTCGAGGGCGGCGCGCACCGCGTCACGATCGAGAGCCGCGCCGAGCGCTACGTTCGAGGCCACCGTGCCCCTCATCAGGCCCGGCCTCTGGCCCGACCACGCGACATCGGCGGGCGAGGGCGCACCCGATGCAGCACCGGCCCACCGCACCGTGCCGTCGAATTCGACGGTGCCGAGCAGAGCCGCGACGAGGCTCGACTTGCCCACGCCGCTGGGGCCGGCGATCGCGGTGATCTCCCCGATCGGCACATCGAGGTCGACGCCGTCGAACACGCTCCGCCCCTCGTAGGCCACCGAGAGCCCGCGGACCTCGAGACCGACGGCGCCGACGGCGGAACCTGCCGACGGCACGGCCGAAGACGCCGGGGGCGCAGGAACTGCCCGCCCGCCGTTGGGCTCCTCCAGCACCGCGAAGACCTCCTCGGCCGCCGCCACGCCGTCCGCCGCCGCATGGAAGTGGGCGCCGACCTGGCGCAGCGGCAGGTAGGCCTCGGGCGTGAGCAGCAGGAGGAAGAGGCCGAGGGGCAGCAGCATCGATCCCTCGACCAGCCGGATGCCGATCGTGACGGCGACGATGGCGACCGACAGCGACGCCGCCATCTCGAGCGCGAAGCCCGAGAGGAAGGACACCTGCAGCACCTTCATCGTCTCGCGGCGGTACTCGTCGGTGATGTCGCCGATGCGTCGCACCTGACGCCGTTCGCGCCCGAAGACCTTGAGCGTGGAGAGGCCGCTCACGGCGTCGAGGAACGACGACGCGAGCTTCGCCAGGCGGTCCCACTGACGGGCCTGGGCCGACCGGGTGGTCCACCCGATGAGAACCATGAAGACGGGGATGAGCGGCAGGGTGACGACGACGATGATGCCCGACAGGAGATCCTGCGAGAACATCACGACGACCAGGATCGGCGTCGCCAGAGCCGTGAGGATCAGCTGGGGGACGTACTTCGCGAAGTAGTCGTCGAGGGCGTCGAGGCCGGGGCCCGTCAGCGTCGCGAGTCGCGCCGAGCCCGTCTTCGCCACCCAGCCGCCACCGCGCCGGACGACCGCGTCGACGACCTGGCCTCGGAGCTCGCTCTTGACCCGGACGGCCGTGCGCGTCGCCAGCGACTCCAGCCCCCAGATCAGCACCGACCGGACGACCACGGTGATGCCGATGCCGACGAGATAGCCGGGAAGGCGGTCGGCGTGGCCGTCGACGACCGACACCACGGCGCGCGAGACGAAGAACGCGAACGCGACGGTCGCGATGGTCTGGACGACGCCGAGGACGGCGCCCAGGCCGAGGAAGCCGCGCACGCTCCGGGCGTAGCGGAGGAGCCTCGGATCGAGGGGCTTCACGATGTCGGTGCCTTCACGATGTCGGTGCCTTCACGAGATCAGTGCGCCGAGGCGGTGACGACCGCCCGGGTGACCCGCTTGCGGAACATCCAGTAGGTGAACCCCTGGTAGAGCAGGATCAGCGGCACGAAGATCAACGAGATCCAGCTCATCAGCTGGAGCGTGTACGTGCCGCTCGCCGCGTTCTCGATGGTCATCGTGTTGGCCGGATCGTTCGTCGCGACGAGGACGTTCGGGAACAGCGTCGCGAACAGGCTGGCCACGACGGCGGTGATGGTCAGCGCCATGAAGCCGAACGCGACACCCTCGCGACCACGGAGGTTGGCGGTGAACGCGACGATCAGAGCGACGACCGCGACCGCGGCGAGGGCCGTCGAGACCGGCGTGCCGAACGCAACGACCGTGGCGACCAGGAACCCGCCGCCGACGACGACGGCGACGACGCCGACGCGGACCGCGAGGCGACGAGCGCGGAGCCGGATCTCGCCGTCGGTCTTCAGCGCGATGAAGAACGTGCCGTGCAGGAAGAACAGCAGCAGGGTGGCGAGGCCGCCGGCGATCGCGTACCAGTTGAAGAGGTCGCCGAGCGAGCCGATGTAGTCGAAGTTGCTGTCGAGGGCCATGCCGCGCACGATGTTGGCGAACACCACGCCCCAGAGGAACGCGGGGACGACCGACCCGATGAAGATCATCCGGTCGAAGTTGCGCTTCCACCTGTGGTCGGGCCGCTGGTGGCGGTACTCGAACGAGACGCCGCGCAGGATCAGCGCCAGCAGGATCATCAGCATGATCAGGTAGAAGCCGCTGAACACCGTCGCGTACCACTCCGGGAACGCGGCGAACATGGCGGCGCCGGCGACGATGACCCAGGTCTCGTTGAGATCCCAGACCGGGCCGATGGTGTTGATGAGGACCCGGCGGTCGGTGTCGTCGCGGCCGAGGAACGGCAGCGACATCCCGACGCCGAAGTCGAAGCCGTCGAGCACGAAGTAGCCGGTGAAGAACAGGCCGATGAGGAGGAACCAGAGGTCGGGCAGAGTCATGATCGCGCAGTCACTTTCTAGTACACCGTCGCCTCGTGGAGGAGCCTGCCCGTGGTCTCGTCGACCTTCGTGGGCGCTTCGGGGCCCTTCTGCGCCGCCCTGAGGATGAGCCGGAACTCGACGACGGCGAGCGTCGCGTAGATGGCGGTGAAGGCGACCAGCGAGATCAGGACCTCGACACCGGTGGTGCCCGGTGAGACGCCGTCGCTCGTCTTCAGCAGCCCGAACACCAGCCAGGGCTGCCGGCCCATCTCGGTGAAGACCCAGCCGATGACCATCGCGGCGAGCGGGAGCGGGAAGCTCCAGGTCGCGGCTCGCCAGACCCACCTGTTCGCGGGCATGCGGCCCTTGCGGGTGATCCAGAGGCCGACCGCCGAGATGAGGATGGCGATCATGCCGAGGCCCATCATCCAGCGGAAGGACCAGTACGTGACCCAGATGATCGGCGAGTAGTCGCCGGGGCCGTAGGCCGCGGTGTACTGAGCCTGCAGGTTGTTGATGCCCTCGACCGTGCCGTCGAAGGTGTGGGTCGACAGGAACGACAGGAGGTACGGCACCCGGATGCTGAAGAGCTCGTGCACGCCGTCGGGGGTGCCCAGCGTGAAGATCGAGAACGAGGCGTCGAAGCCCGTCGACGTCTTGTAGAGCGCCTCGGCCGAAGCCATCTTCATCGGCTGGGTCTCGACCATGGCGAGGCCGAGCTGGTCGCCCGAGAGGATGGTGAGAGCACCGGAGGCGATCATCATCCACATGCCGAAGCGGAGGGCCGGACGCATGGTGTCGAGGTTCTGGTTGCGGTGCAGGTGGTATGCGGCGACGGACACGATGACCGCGGCCGACACCATGAAGCAGGCGAACAGCGTGTGCGGGAAGGCGGCCAGCGCGACCTTGTTGGTCAGCACCGCCCAGATGTCGGTGAGCTCGGCGCGGCCCTTGGCCTTGTTGATCTCGAAGCCGACGGGGTGCTGCATGAACGAGTTCGCGCAGATGATGAAGTAGGCCGAGAGGATGCTGCCGATCGTGGCGCCCCAGATCGCCATGAGGTGGATGCGGGCGGAGACGCGGTCCCAGCCGAAGATCCAGACACCCAGGAACGTCGCCTCGAGGAAGAAGGCCAGCAGGCCCTCCAGGGCGAGAGGCGCGCCGAAGACGTCGCCGACGAAGCGGGAGTACTCCGACCAGTTCATTCCGAACTGGAACTCCTGGACGATGCCGGTGACGACGCCCATCGCGAAGTTGATCAGGAAGATCTTGCCGAAGAACTTCGTCAGCTGCAGGTAGTGGGCGCGGCCCGTGCGGTACCAGGCCGTCTGGAAGACGGCGACGGTGAAGCCCATGCCGATCGTCAGGGGGACGAACAGGAAGTGGTAGACGGTCGTCAGACCGAACTGCCAGCGGGACAGCAGGAGGGGATCGAGCAGTTCGTTCATGTCGTGCTCACGCGGTGGCGCATGTCGTGCTTCCTCGACCGATAGGGGTGGTGGGTCTCGCCTTCGGGACTTCCAGGACACTTCGACTCTAGGGCGCGGTTCGCGGCAGAACGGACCGTCGTACCTGCGAAGAACCTGATCACAGGCGGTATTGCTCGACGCCGAGACACCACGACCCGGGCCGTCGACGGCGCACGAACGAGAACGGCCTCCCCGACAGGTGTCGGGGAGGCCGTTCGTGTCGCGGGGCTGGGCTACTTGACGAGGCCCGTGTCGCTGAGGAACTTCTTGGCGATCACAGCGGCCGACGACTTGTCATCGACACTGGTCGTGTTGAGATCGATCAGCGCGGACTGCGTGAGCTTCGCGTTGACGTCCTCGATGATCCCGGCCGCCTTCGAGTCGACCTTGGAGTCGACCACGGGGATGACGTGCTGGGGCAGGATCATGTTCTCGGGGTCTTCCAGGCTGACGAAGTCGTTCGCCTTGATCGCCGGGCTGGCCGAGTAGATGTCGGCGAGCTGGACCTGGCCGTTCTTGAGCGCGGCGACGGTGTTCGCTCCGCCCGAGTCGGCGATGGCCTTCAGCGTCGCGGTCGCACCGTAGACGCTCTTCAGGCCGGTGATGCCGTAGGGGCGGGTCTGGAACTCGGCGTTGGCGCCGACGACGAGCTTGCCGGAGTAGTCCTTGAGGTCGGCGAGGCTCGTGATGTCGTTCTTCGTCGAGAAGTCCTTCGTCACGGTGTAGGTGTCCTGGTCGGTCGCCTCGGCGGCCTTGAGGGTCTTCAGGCCCGACGGAAGCGCGTCGGGGAGAGCCGACTCGATGTCGGACTCCGACTTGGCGGTCGTCTTGGCGTCGTAGTACTGCAGCAGGCTGCCGCTGTAGTCGGGGATCACGTCGATGGTCCCCTTCTCGAGCTCGGGCAGGTAGACGCTGCGCTGGCCGATGTTGAACTGGCGGTCGACCTTGAAGCCGGCGTTCTCGAGAGCCTGCGCGTATGCCTCCGCGATGATCTCGTTCGAGTAGTACTGCTGCGAGCCGATCACGATAGTGTCGCCCGAGGCGCTGGAATCCGATCCCGACTTGAGCGGATCGCCGGACGAGCACCCTGCCAGGGCGACCATAGCCCCGATCGCGACTGCGCCCACCAGGGCGAGTCGGCCTCTCTTCGCTGTGAACATCACTTGTTTCCTTCCTGGAGTGGAGAACCCACTACCGAGCGGGAGCGGGTTGCTCCCGACCGGTCGTTCTGAGGTCGTATCGCGCGGACACCCGCGGGCACGACGAGGCGCTGGATGATCGAGTAGACGATCTCCAGGACGACCGCCAAGGCGACGACGAGGATGGCGCCGACGAGGGTGGTCGGGTAGTCGTTGGTGCCGAGGCCGAGGAAGATGAAGCTTCCGAGCCCCTCGGCGCCGACGTAGTAGGCGAGGGTGGCCGTGGCGACGATCTGAAGCGTCGCCGACCGGAGTCCTCCGATGATCAGCGGCAGCCCGAGGGGCACCTCCACCTGGCGGAGGATCTGCCACTCGGTCATGCCCATGGCGCGGGCCGCGTCGATGGTCTTCCGGTCGACCGCCTCGAGGCCCGAGTAGGCACCCGCCAGGATCGACGGGATCGCCAGGATCACGAACGCGATGAGCGGCGCACGGAGGCCGATGCCGATCAAGACGGCCAGCAGTGTGATCACACCCAGCGTGGGCAGCGCCCTGGCTCCACCCGAGATCAGGACCGCCGCCTGGCGACCGCGGCCCGTGTGGCCGATGAGCAGGCCGATGGGGAGCGCGATCGCAGCCGAGATCACGAGCGCGAGGAGGGTGTACCAGAGGTGCTCGCCCAGGCGCGACCCGATCGGGTTCGCCTCCGACGCGCTCCAGTTGACCGGGTCGAGGATGAAGGCGAAAGCCGAGCCGAAGTAGTTCATGCGGTGGCCAGGACCCTTCGCGCGGCTCGTCGGCTGGGTGTCGCCGTCGCCCTGGTCCACGGCATGAGCGCGCGCCCGAGCAGCACGAGGAGCGCGTCGAGGATGAGGGCCATGACGACGACGAGGACGATGCCCGTCACGATCTCGGGGATGATCGCGCGCTGCAGTCCGTCGGTGAAGAGCAGGCCGAGCCCGTTGACGCCGAGCACGCCTCCGACGGTCACGAGGCTGACCGTGCTCACGACGACGACGCGCATGCCGGCGAGCAGGACCGGACCGGCCAGGGGGAAGTCGACCGACCAGAAGCGACCCCAGGGGCTGAACCCGACGGCGGTGGCCGACTGGCGGACATCCGGCTCGACCGCTTCGAGAGCGTCGGCCGTCGACCGGACCATCAGGGCCATGCCGTAGAGCGTGAGGACGACGATCACGTTGACGGGACTCCGGAGGCCCGTCCCGATGAACAGCGGCAGCACGATCAGGAGCGGCAGCGACGGGATCGCGTACAGCAGGCCGGCGACCGTGAGGAGGACGCCGCGCACGGGCCGGTACCGGTTGGCGACCCAGCCGAGCGGAACGCTCAGCACGAACGAGAGGATGATCGGCGGGATGCTGAGCTGCAGGTGGGCCAGTGCCGAGTCGCCCACGTACGAGGCGTTCTGGACGACCCAGTTCACGGCTGGGCCCGACCGCCGGCTGCCGGGACCGACCCGGTGAGCGTTCCGGCGGGCCGACCGTCGTCGTCGACGAGGATGGAGCCGGTGGCGGTCTCCTCGATGTGCAGCGCGCGCTTGCCGCGGTTCGCCCCGATGAAGTCGGCGACGAAGTCGTCGGCGGGGTCGGCGAGGATCTCGGCGGGCGAGCCGACCTGCGCGATGTGGCCGCCCTTCTTCAGGATCACGACCTGGTCGCCGAGGTAGAAGGCCTCGTCGATGTCGTGCGTGACGAAGACGACCGTCTTGTCGAGGTCGCGCTGAAGGCGGATCAGCTCCTCTTGGAGGTCGGAGCGCACCAGCGGGTCGACGGCTCCGAACGGCTCGTCCATCAGCAGGATGTTCGGGTCGACGGCGAGACCGCGGGCGACGCCCACACGCTGCTGCTGACCGCCCGAGAGCTGACTCGGGTAGCGGTCGGCGAAGGCGCGGTCGAGGCCGACGGTGTCCATCAGCTCGAGGGCCTGCAGGCGGGCCTCCCGCTTCTTGACGCCTTTGAGGAGCGGCACGGTCGCGATGTTGTCGACGACCTTGCGGTGCGGAAGGAGCCCGGAGTTCTGCATGACGTAGCCGATGCTGCGACGCAGGGCGACGGGCTCGAGCCCGCCGATGTCTTTGCCGTCGATCTGGATGCTGCCGGACGACGGGTCGACCATGCGGTTGATCATCCGGAGGATGGTGGTCTTGCCGCAACCGCTGGACCCGACGAAGACGGTGGTCTTCCGTGACGGGATCACGAGGCTGAAGTCTTCGACGGCTCGGGTTCCGTCGGGGTACTGCTTGGTGACCGAGCGGAACTCGATCATCGCTGTCGTTCAATCATTGCGGTGGCTCATTCCTCGTGGGCAACACGAATCGACACTTGCCAGGGCGTCAACTGAACCACAGATCATCGATAGGCGTTACACGGCTGTCGTTTACTGTCACGGAGTCGTAATGATTCGACCCACGGCGTCATTCAGGCCCCGGCGAGGTAACCCGTGACCACGGAACGGCATTCCTCGATGAAGCGCGAATCACCCTCGGGCGAGGCCTGGAACGCGCGGGCCAGGATCGCGCTGCCCATCTCGATCGCGACGTCGAGAGCGAAGTCGAGGTCGGCCGATCGCTCGACCGGGTAGCGGACGGCGAGGAGCGCCGACATCTGCTCGGCGAAGGGGCGACGCCCCTCGGTCTCGCCGGACGTGGAGTCGGCGACCTCGGCGTCGCCGAAGCGGATAGCGCGGAAGCCGGGCTCGGTGCGGTACATGTCGACCTGCGCGTCGATGGCGAAGTCGACGGCGTCGTGCCACTCCTGCGACCCGCTCTCGACGATGACCCCGTCGATGCGCTCCATGAGACGGCCGACGCAGCGGGCCGCGAGGGCCTCGACGACGGCGATGCGGTCGGGGAAGTAGCGGTAGACGGTGCCGATGGAGGCGCCGGCGCGCTCGGCCACCATGGCCGTCGTGAGGCGCTCGAAGCCGATCTCGTCGATGATCGCCGCCGCCGCATCGAGGAGGCCTGTCAGCCGAGCCGAGCTCCGCGCCTGGACCGGCTCGTTCCTGAGCAGTGATGATCCCCCGGGCAGTGCTTCATTGGTCTCGGTGACGAGCAATGGGTCTCCTTCAGTATGAGCGGCGCTTCTCGTGCGACCGGCGACGTCGCTGCTGTCGCTCGATGTCCGACGCATGCGCTTGACTTGTGGTCATGTGCGGAAGATTCGTGATGTCGCGCGCCTCGAGCGACCTGGTGGCCCTCTTCGACGTCGACGTGACGGGAGATACTCTTCCAGAGCCTTCCTGGAATATCGCTCCGACCGCGCCGGTGAGTCTGATCGTCGATGCCGCGCCTCGCGGCGAGGATGCCGGCGGGCCCCCGGTGCGCCGCCTGGCCTCCGCCCGGTGGGGGCTGATCCCGGCGTGGGCCGACGATCCGGCCGTCGGCGCCCGGGCGTTCAATGCCCGGGTCGAGACGGCGGCCGAGAAGCCGACGTTCCGCGACGCCGTCGTCTCGCGACGAGGCATCGTTCCGGCGTCGAGCTACTACGAGTGGACGACCGGCCCCGAGGGCGCGAAGGTGCCGATGTCGATCTCGCTGCCCGACGACGAGCTCATGCTGTTCGCCGCGCTCTACGAGTGGTGGCGCGACCCGAAGAAGGCTTCGGACGACCCGTCGCGCTGGGTGCTCAGCACCACGATCCTCACGCGCGACTCGACCGGACCGCTCCGGGGGGTCCACGACAGGATGCCGGTGTTCGTCGGCGCCGACATCATGGACGACTGGCTCGACCCGCACACCGAGGGCGACGGCGACCTGCTCGAAGGCATCGCCGGCGAGGCGGAGCAGCACGCCGCCCGCGTGCGCATCGAGCCGACGGACGGACCGCACGGGACGCCGCCGCCCACGGAGTGAGGGGGCGGGCATGCCACAATGAGGGCATGCCGGGTCACCGCAAAGCCTCTTCCGCGCCTCCCGCCGCGTTCGGGTCGAACGCGCAGGCGGTGGTCGCGCAGAGCGTCGAGCCGATGCTGCACCGAGCCGCGCGGATGGAAGACGCGATCCACGAGTTCCGCGAGCAGAACGCCCGCCGACGCGGCCTGATCCCGACCATCGTGCCGTACACCGGCTACGGCGCTCCCGGCTGGATCCGCGTGCTCTGCCGCGTGCTCCTGACCAAAGAGGGGGAGAAGCTGTCGACCGGGCACACCCACGTGCGCGGCTGGCGCAGCTTCACGAGCGTGCCGATCAACGAGGTCGTGGTCGACGCCGTGATCGACGGGGTCACGCACCACATGACCGCCGACCGCGGCGGGGTCGTCGACACGCGCATCGAGGTCGACCTCCAGCCGGGCTGGCACTCGATCGTGCTGCGCACCGAGGGATCGCTCGAGGTGCACGCGCCCGTCTTCGTGATCGACCCCGCCGTCAAGTTCGGCATCATCTCCGACATCGACGACACCGTCATGGTGACGGCCCTGCCCCGGCCGTTCCTCGCGGCCTGGAACACCTTCGTGCTCGACGAGCACGCGCGCCGACCCGTGCCCGGGATGGCGGTGCTCTACGAGCGCCTCCGTGCTTCGGCGCCCGGCACCCCCGTCATCTACGTGTCGACGGGCGCCTGGAACGTGGCGCCGACGCTCAACCGATTCCTGACCCGCAACTTCTACCCGCGGGGCCCGCTGCTGCTGACCGACTGGGGGCCGACGCACGACCGCTGGTTCCGCAGCGGCCGTCAGCACAAGTACCAGACCCTGCGGCGCATCGCCGCCGAGTTCCCCGAGATGAAGTGGCTGCTCGTCGGCGACGACGGCCAGCACGACGAGGACACCTACGGCAACTTCCTCGCGGAGCACCCGTCGAACGTCGCCGGCGTGGCCATCCGCCAGCTGTCGTCGACCGAGGCCGTCTTCGCCGGAGGCCGCTCGCGGGCCGAGGAGCACGAGCGCACCACGAAGACGCCGTGGATCTACGCGCCCGACGGTGCCGGCATCTGGGACCAGCTCGTCGAGAAGGGCATGGTCGGCGGGGCGTAGCGCTCTCGCCGTCGGCTTCGCACCACGCCCGCCGGGCCGCCGGGCCCGGCCGGTATCGTCGACGAGTGCTCCCCCGACCGACCCCGCGCCTGCGCTTCCGCGAGATGGGCGCCGCCGACCTCGACGCCATGGCCGGCCTGCTCGGCGACCCCCGCGTGATGGAGTTCTACCCGGCGCCGAAGACGCGCGACGAGGCCGCCGCGTGGATCGCCTGGAACCAGCGCAACTACGCCGAGCACGGCTACGGACTCTGGATCATCGAGACGCACGGCGGCGCCTTCGTCGGAGACTGCGGGCTGACGTGGCAGGACGTCGACGGGGTGCTCCGGCTCGAGGTCGGGTACCACGTGGGCACCGAGTTCCTGCGCCGGGGGCTCGCCACGGAGGCCGCGGGAGCGTGCCGCGATCTCGCGCGCGACGAGCTGGGGGCCGCGGAGCTGGTCGCCATCATCGATCCGGCGAACACGGCCTCGCGGCGGGTGGCCGAGAAGATCGGGCTGCGCGAGCTCGGGACGACGGGGTGGCGCACCGTGCTCGGCACGACCTTCGGCTGACCGGGGCCGCTGCGCACCACCATCGGGACTCGGCACCACGAGATCTCGCGGTGCGGAGTCCCGATCATGGGCTGCGGGGCGATGCGAGGCGGATCAGTGCGAGCCGGCGAGCATGTGCAGCACCCGGTCGTAGGCGCCGTCGACCTCGGCGAAGCGCAGCATCTTGACCCGCTCCACCATGACCTGCTTCTCGTCGGGCCGCGTGCTCAGGATCTCGAACACCTCGTCGAGGTACTCGTCGACCGGCATGGCCCGGCCGCTGGTGTCCTCGTCCTGACCGAGCAGCGTCGTCGCAACTGCCGGCGGGATCAGCTCGAGCACCTCGACGCCCGACTCGGCGAGCTGCAGGCGCAGGATCTCGGTGAACGAGTGCACCGCGGCCTTCGTGGCGTTGTAGGTCGGCGTCATCGCGAGCGGCACGAAGGCGAGTCCCGACGAGACGGTCATGAACGCGGCGTCGGGCCTGCCCTGCAAGAACTCGGTGAACGCCGCGACGGTCCGGATCGTGCCGAGCAGGTTCGTGGTGATGGTCGCCTCGGCCGTCTCGAGGAAGCCCGCGGTCGTCAGGTCTTCGGGCTGCATGATGCCGGCCATCGTGATGACGACGTTGAGGTCGGGGTGGCTCGCGGTGATCGTCTCGAACCCGTTCTGAATGGACGCAGGAACTGCGACGTCCATCTCGAGGCCCGTGATCCCCGGGTTCTCCGCTTCGATCTCGGCCAGGAGCGCCGTGCGGCGTCCGGCCACGACGACGGTGTTGCCCGCCGCCGCGAAGCGCTGCGCGAGGCCCAGGCCGAGACCCGAGGTGCCGCCGGTGATGAGGATGGTGTTTCCAGTCGTTTTCATGTCTCCACTGTGGCGCCGCGCTCGGACGACGTGAAGGGAGCGGTCAGCCGGGGATTCGCAGTCCGTCCCTTCTCACGGCTCGGGGCTTCTGGTCGCGGGGTCGCGAATGTCGGAGGCGCGACGTAGAGTTCGAACATACTTTCGAACAGAGCCAGAGGGGCCAGCATGCGGATCGACGCGCAGCGGATCGACGAGCGGATCGCCGTCGAGACCACCGACGAGGGCACGCCCCTCCGATTCACCTGGCGGCGGGTCGTCTACGGCGTGGTGAGCGCACCCGAGGTGTGGATCACCCGGCAGGCCTGGTGGCGCAGCGCGACGCGGGCCCCGCGCGGCTCCGGCAGCGAGCTGCTCGAGATGCACGTCTGGCGCGTCGACGCGCTGCCGCTCACCGACGGCGCGCACCGGGTCGACGGCACGTTCGACCTCGCGCGAGACCCGATCAGCCGCGAGTGGCTGCTGCTCGGGGTGTTCGACGACCAGATCGACCAGCAGCTGTTCGCATGAGCCGGCCCGCCTCAGCATGCCACGGCGGGCTTTCATGGCATCGGCTGATTGGATGAGCGCATGCCCCTAGCGATCGAAGACTACGCACTGATCGGCGACTGCCACACGGCCGCCCTCGTCGGCCGGAACGGCAGCATCGACTGGCTCTGCCTGCCGCGCTTCGACTCCCCCTCCCTGTTCGCCGGCCTCCTCGGCGACGACGACAGCGGTCGCTGGCTGCTCGCGCCGGCCGACCCGACCGCGACCGCCACCCGACGCTACGTCGACGACACGTTCGTGCTCGTCACCCGCTGGTCGACGCCGACCGGCGAGGTCGAGGTCACCGACCTCATGCCGTACGGCGACCGCCGAGCCGACCTGGTGCGCCGCGTGCGGGGCCTCTCGGGCACCGTCACGATGACCGAAGACCTCCGCATCCGCTTCGGCTACACGACGGCGATCCCGTGGATCCGGCAGCTCGACGACGACACCCCGCCCGACGACCCGTCCATGCCGCACGAGGCCGAGGCCGCCGGCCGAGGCACGCTCGTCGCCGTCGCCGGGCCCGACGCGGTCGTCGTCCGCGGGCCGAGGCTCACGGCCAGCGACCACGCCCACCGCGCCGCCTTCGACGTGACGGCCGGCGACACCGTCGACCTCGTGATGACCTGGTACCCGTCGTACCGCGAGCCGCCGGCGCCGATCGACGTGTCGGCCAGCATCGACACGACGATCGACTGGTGGCGCGACTGGGCGTCGCACTCCGAGGCGCCCGAGGCGTACGGCGAGGCGGTCCGTCGCTCGCTCCTGATCCTGCGCGCCCTGACCCACGAAGACACCAGCGGCATCGTGGCCGCGGCCACGACGAGCCTCCCCGAGCAGTTCGGCGGCGGCCGCAACTGGGACTACCGCTACGTCTGGCTCCGCGACGCCTCGATGACGCTGCAGGCGCTGTTCTCGCACGGCTACGCCGACGAGGCGATGGGCTGGCGCGGCTGGCTGCTCCGCGCCATCGCGGGCGATCCCGACGACGTCCAGATCATGTACGGCCTCGGCGGCGAGCGGTACCTCGCCGAGACCACCCTCGACGAGCTGCCCGGCTACCAGGGCGCCTCGCCCGTCCGCATCGGCAACGGCGCCTACACGCAGTATCAGGGTGACGTGTTCGGCGAGGTGATGGTCGCACTCCACGAGGCCCGCCAGCTCGGCAGCGAGGAGACCTACGACTCGTGGGCGCTCCAGCGCGCGCTGATCCAGCACGTCGAGGAGAACTGGTCGAAGCCCGACAACGGCATCTGGGAGATTCGAGGGCCCGAGCAGCACTTCACTCACTCGCGCGTCATGCTCTGGGCCGCCATCGACCGGGCCGTCCGAGGCGCGCAGGAGTTTCACCTCGACGGTCCCGTCGAGCGGTGGCTCGCCCTGCGCGAGAAGATCCGCGACGAGATCGAGACCAACGGCTACGACGCGGAGCGCGGGTGCTACGTGCAGTACTACGGGTCGCACGAGGTCGACGCCTCCCTGCTGCAGCTGTCGCAGGTGGGCTACGTCGATGCGCACGATCCGCGCATGCTCGGCACCGTGAAGGCGATCGAGCACGACCTCCTGCACGACGGCCTGCTGCTGCGCTACCGCACGCAGTCGGGTGTCGACGGGCTGTCCGGCACCGAGAACCCGTTCCTCGCCTGCTCGTTCTGGCTCGTCGAGCAGTACGCCCGCAGCGGCCGGCTCGACGACGCGACCGCGCTGATGGACCGCCTCGTCGGGTTCCGCAACGACGTCGGGATGCTCTCCGAAGAGATCGAGGTCGCGACGGGGCGCCACGTCGGCAACACCCCGCAGGCGCTGTCGCACCTGGCGCTGGTGCGCGCGGCCGACGCCATCCAGACGGCGATCGAGCATTCGCGCGGCGGCGAGGCGCGGCGGGCGCGGGCCTAGCCCGGCTGCCGCCGACCCTGGCGGCCGGACACCCCGGATCGGCCGATACGCCGCACCGCGGACAGGCATCCGGGCCGGACCACGGAGTCTGCGCCGAACCCGCGGGTCCGGGCCGCCCCGCCCCTGGTCCCGGCACGACGAAGCCCCGCCGAACCAGGTTCGGCGGGGCTTCGCGAGCGGGTGGCTACGCCTCTTTCGAGGTGGTCCAGTGGGCCGGACCAGCCGACCCGGCGGGGTACTTGTCGAGCGGAACCTCGCCCGACTCCCAGGCATCGACGACCGGCGCGACGATCGCCCAGCACCGCTCGGCCACGTCGCCGCGGATGGAGAGGGTGGGGTCATCGTGGAAGATGCCCGAGAGCACCTCGCCGTAGGGAGTCAGCTCGGGCTTGCCCAGGTCGGTCGACAGGGTCGACTTCTCGAGGTGGAACGGGTTGCCCTGACCGTTGGTCGTGACTCCGAGCTCGATGGTCTCGGGGCTGATCTCGATCTTGAGCGTGTCGGGCGACGACGAGCCCTGGAGCCCCTCGGGCAGCGCCGGCACCGGCTTGAAGGTGATCAGCACCTCCTTGCGGACCTTGGTCATCCCCTTGCCGGAGCGCAGGATGAACGGCACGCCGGCCCACCGACGGGTCTTGATCTCGAATTCGACCTCGGCGAGCGTCTCGGTCTCGCGGGAGTTGTCGACGCCGTCCTCGTCGGAGTACGCGGGGACGTCTTTACCCGAGATCGTGCCGGCCGCGTACTGGCCGCGACGGCTGTTGGCGACGGGGTCTCCGTCTTTCACCCAGGTGGCGCGCAGGACGCGGGCGATCTCGCTGCGGAGCTCGACGGCGTCGATCGACGACGGGGCGTCCATCGCGATGACGGCGAGCACCTGCAGGAGGTGGCTCTGGATCATGTCGACGAGAGCGCCGGCCTTGTCGTAGTACTGGGCGCGACCCTCGAGGCCGAGGACCTCGTCGTAGAAGATCTCGACCTTCTCGATGTTGTCGCTGTTCCAGACCGGCTCGAAGAGGCGGTTGGCGAAGCGCAGGCCGATCATGTTCAGCACGGTCGAGCGGCCGAGGAAGTGGTCGGTGCGGTGGATGCGCTCCTCCGGGATCACCTTGAGGAGCTCCTCGTTCAGCTCGCGAGCACCCTGCTCGTCGCTGCCGAAGGGCTTCTCGAGGGCCAGCCGGAGGCCGTCGGGCACGTCGATCTCCTCGAGGGCCTTGATGACCTTCGTCGAGATGGCCGGCGGGAGCGCGAAGTACATGACCGGCTCGCCCTCGGAGGCCGCGAAGAGCTTCTTCAGGTGCTCGGGGTCGGTCGGGTCGCCCTGGATGTACTCGCTCGAGGCGAGGGTCTTCTTGGCGAGCTCCGAGCCGGCATCGCCGTTGAAGGCCGTCTTGACGACGTCGTCCCATTCTTCGGGGCTGCGCTCGCTGCGGCCGGTGCCGATCAGCTTCACGTCGACGCCGCGGTCGCTCTTGAGCAGGCTCGCGAGGCCGGGGAGGAGGAGGCGCTCGGTGAGGTCACCGGAAGCGCCGAGGATGATGAGGGTGCTCGTCTCCGCCATCAGACGGTCTGCTCGGAGTGAGTCGCGGCGCTGGAAGGCGCAGTGCGGGTGGTCATGGACTTCCTTTCGAGGTGAACCTAGCTGTGGTCCACGTGGCTCAACACACCGGACCGGCAGGCATTCCCATGAGGTTCGAGGATGCGAGAGAAGGGGCACGGGCGCGAGTGGCCACGATGCCACCATCAACCGTACTGCTCTGCGGCGACTCCGGTACGCACCTGACCAGCCCTGTGGAAACCCCTCTCCCGCCGCCTGGCGAATGACCTACACTGTTCGAACACACGTTCGAACGAGAGGGCGGCCATGAGCTTCACGCACCTGCACGTCGCCTCGGCGTTCAGCGCCCACTACGGCACTGCGCAGCCGGGCCACCTCGCCGCTCAGGCCGCCTCGAACGGCGCCGACGCAGCGGCGATCACCGACCGCGACGGCCTCTACGGAGCGATCCGCCACGTCGGCGCGTGCCGCGCGCTCGGCATCGACCCCATCGTCGGCGTCGAGCTGGGCGTATCGACCCCCTCCCCCGACGACCACGACAGCCCAGGGCGGCATCCCGCAGGGCAGCGCCCCGCAGGGCAGCATCCCGCAGGACCTCCTAGCGGTTCCCCGCCCATCGCCGCCGACGCCGACCGCGTCGTGTTCCTCGCCCACGGCGGCGGCGCCGTCGGGGTCGGCCCGGGCGCCGGCTGGGCCTCCCTCTGCCGCCTCATCAGCGCGGCTCACGGCCGCGCCACACGCAAGGTCAACGGCAGCGCGAACAGCGTGGCGACGATCCCCCGCGCCCGGGTCCGCGCTTTCCTGATGGGCGACGACGGCCCCACCGGCACGGTGCTGCTCGGCCCCGACTCCGACGTCGGACGAGCTGTGGCGCACGGCGCGCACGGCCGGGCGGCCGCACTGCTCGAGGCCTGGAAGGCGGAGGTGCCCGGCGGCGTCGCCATCGAGGTCGTCTGCCACCTCACCGAGCCGGGCGAGAGCCGCAGCCTGCGCCACGCCGCGCGGATGCTCGAGCTCGCCGACGCCGGGCGAGTTCCTGCGGTGCTCACCAATGCCGTGCGCTACCGCGAGCCCGACGAGGCCCTGACCGCCGACGTGCTCGACGCCGCCGGGCACCTCGCGGCACTCGGCAGCTTCGAGCCGCAGCCCAACGCCCAGGCCTTCCTCAAGACCCCCGACGCGATGCGCGCGCTCGCCCGGATGATCGCCGACGCGTCGTCGCTCGATCGCCGCGCGGCCGAGGAGATGCTCGCCGCCACCGAGGAGCTCGCCGACCGGTGCCGACTCGACCCCGACGTCGACCTCGGCTGGCGTCGCGCGAAGGTGCCCGAGCTGTCGGCGATCGGCGTCGAGGGCGACCCCGACCAGGTGCTGTGGCGGCGGGCCGAGGCCGGGGTGACCGAGCGCTTCGGCGACGCGTCGATGGCCAAGCGCGAGCAGATCGAGCGGCGCATGCGCGACGAGCTCGAGACGATCACCTCGTTCGGCTTCGCCGGGTACTTCCTGACCGTCGCCGACGTCTCGGCGATGATGCGCGACATGCGGGTGCGGAACGCCGCGCGCGGCTCGGGCGCCGGCAGCCTCGTCACCTACCTGCTCCGGATCTCGAACGTCGATCCGCTCGAGCACGACCTGCTGTTCGAGAGGTTCCTCGGCAACAAGCGCGAGACGCTGCCCGACATCGACATCGACGTCGAGTCGGCCCGGAGGCACGAGGTGTACCGGGCGATCTTCGACCGCTACGGCAGCAACCGCGTCACGCTGATGTCGATGCAGTCGACCTACCGGGGGCGCGGCGCCGTCCGCGACGCCGGGCTGGCGCTGGGACTCGACGAAGACCAGATCGATCTCGTCGCGAACAACGTCTGGCGCTCGAACGCCCGCGACATGCGCAAGGCTCTCACGGAGAAACCCGAGCTCCGCCAGATCGCCGACCTCGTCAAGACCAACGCCCAGATCGACCTGCTGGTCGACCTCACCGAGCGGCTCGACCGACTCCCCCGCCACATCTCGATGCACCCGTGCGGGGTGATCCTGGGCAATTCCGACCTGCTCAGCATGACTCCGGTGCAGCCGAGCGGCATGGGCCTGCCGATGAGCCAGTTCGACAAGCACGACATGAATGACGCCGGCCTGCTCAAGCTCGACGTGCTCGGCGTGCGCATGCAGTCGTCGATGGCCTTCGCCCTCGGCGAGATCGAGCGGCTGAACGGGCCGCGCACTGCCCTCGCCGGCGCCCTGCCGATCGACGCGCCCTATGTGAACCGCCAGGGGCGGATCGAGCTCGACGCGATCCCCCACGACGACGAGCCGACGTACGAGGCGATCCGCACCACGCACACGCTCGGCATGTTCCAGATCGAGAGCCCGGGCCAGCGCGAGTTGATCGGCAAGATGCAGCCCGACCAGTACGAAGACCTCATCGCCGACATCTCGCTGTTCCGCCCCGGCCCGATGAAGGGCAACATGGTCGCGCCCTACCTCGACACCAAGCACGGGTTCCAGAAGCCCGACTACATCCATCCGACCTTCGCGCCCTTCCTTCAGGACAGCTACGGGGTCGTGATCTACCACGAGCACGTGCTGCGGATCCTCAACGCGACCATGGGCATCTCGCTCGCCGAGGCCGACGAGATGCGCCGGCAGATGGAGAAGCGTGCCGACCTCGAGGGCGAGTTCCGCAGCAAGACCGCCGCGAACGTCGATGAGCACGGCAGACGGCGCTACACCGACAAGGAGATCGACCGGATCTGGGGCGTGCTGAAGGGCTTCGGGTCGTTCGGGTTCTGCAAGGCGCACGGTGCGGCGTTCGCCCTGCCGACCTACCAGACGGCGTGGCTGAAGACGCACTACCCGGCGGAGTTCCTGGCAGGCATCCTCACCCACGATCCCGGCATGTACCCGAAGCGGCTGCTGCTCGCCGAGGCGAAGCGGATGGGCGTGCCGGTCCTGCCGCTCGACGTCAACGCGTCGAGCGAGGTCTACCACGTCGAGCGGCTGCGCCCCCCGCGGACGCCCGTCGCGCGCACCTACGCCGGCGACCTCGGCATCCGCCTCTCGCTCCTCGACGTGCAGGGCATCACCGAGCACGAGACCACCCGGATCCTCGAGAACCGCCCGTTCACGTCGATCGCCGACTTCTACCAGCGGGCCACGCCTTCGCGGCGGCTCTTCGAGCGGCTCGGCCAGGTCGGCGCACTCGACTCGCTGGGAGGCGACGGGCGCAACCGGGGCGATGTGATGGCGCGCATCCGGCAGCTGACGAGCCGGGCATCGCGTCCGAAGCCCGCCGACACGATCAACCAGCTCGACTTCGATGTCGACGACTCGGCCTCGGTTCCCACGGGCAGCCCCGAGATGCCGGCGCACGAGCGGATTAGCCGCGAGCTCGACATCCTGTCGATGGAGGTCACCGAGCACGTCATCGAGAGCTACCGGCCCATGCTCGACGACCTCGGGGTGATCCGCGCGGCCGACCTCATCGACAACTGGAACGGCACCACCGTCCTCGTCGCCGGCATCCGCATCGCCACGCAGACGCCGCCGATGCGCAGCGGCAAGCGGGTCGTGTTCATCAGCCTCGACGACGGCTCGGGGTGCTCCGACTCCACCTTCTTCGAGGAGGCCCAGAATCGCGCCGGCTCCCTCCTGTTCGGCACGAAGCTGCTGCTGATCCAGGGGCGCACCCGCCGCACCGGCGAGCGCGGCATCTCTCTCGAGGCCGACAACGCGTGGGATCTCAAGGCGCTGTGGCGCGACTGGCAGGCGACCCGCGCGGCCGCCGGCCGCGACGTCCTCACCTGAGCCGACTCCCTGGCGTCCGTGTCGCCCTGTCGATCACGTCGTTCGTGTCGACCACGTCGTTCGTGTCGTTCGCGTCGTTCGTGCAGTCCTTATCGAAGGACGCCCTGCCCGCTCACAAGGAGAACCACGCCGCCGCGCACGCCCCACAAGGAGAATCCTCGCCGCACGCCCGCCCCGCAAGGACGCCTACCCCGCAGATCCTTCCGAAGCCACGCGTAGGGTGAGCCGCATGAGCGACAGCAGCACGGCCAGCACCGACGAACCCGGCACCTACGTCACCCCGGGCCAGGAGTACACCCGCGACACCAACTACATCGAGGACCGCATCACGAAGGACGCCGTCGACGGCTGGCCGGTCGAGGCCGGCCGCTATCGCCTCGTCGCCGCCCGGGCCTGCCCGTGGGCGAACCGCTCCGTCATCTCGAGGAGGCTGCTCGGCCTGGAGGACGCGATCTCGCTCGGCCTCCCCGGCCCGACGCATGACGCCCGCTCCTGGACGTTCGACCTCGACCCTGACGGACGCGACCCGGTGCTCGGCATCGAGCGCCTGAAGGACGCCTTCGAGAAGCGGACGCCCGGCTACCCGCGCGGCATCACGGTGCCGGCCATCGTCGACGTTCCGACCGGCAAGGTGGTCACCAACAACTTCCCGCAGATCACGCTCGACCTCGCCACGGAGTGGACCGACTTCCAGCGCGACGGCGCACCCGACCTCTACCCCGACGGGAAGCGCGACGAGATCGACGACGTCGCCGAGGTCGTCTTCCGCGACGTCAACAACGGCGTGTACCGCGCCGGCTTCGCCGGGTCGCAGGGCAGCTACGAGCGCGCCTACACGCGGCTGTTCGACCGGCTCGACTGGCTCGAGCAGCGCCTCGAGAACCAGCGGTACCTGGTCGGCGACACGATCACCGAGGCGGACATCCGGCTGTTCACGACCCTCGCCCGGTTCGACGCGGTGTATCACGGCCACTTCAAGTGCAACCGGAACAAGCTGACCGAGATGCCGGTGCTCTGGGCCTACGCGCGCGATCTGTTCCAGACGCCCGGGTTCGGCGACACCATCGACTTCGAGCAGATCAAGAAGCATTACTACATCGTCCACAGCGACATCAATCCGACGGGGATCGTCCCGGCCGGCCCGGATCCGCGCGGGTGGCTGCTGCCTCACGGCCGCGACGAGCTGGGCGGGCGCCCGTTCGGCGACGGGACTCCGCCTCCGCCACCACGCCCCGGCGAAGAGGTCCCTCCGATCCTCGCCGAGTGACAGCCCGCGACGACGAGGCGGCGGGCGACCGCCACTCGGCAGACGGCAGCCGCTCGGCACACGACGGCCAGACGGCACACGGCAGCCGCTCGGCACACGTGGGCCGCTCGGAACACGACAGCGAGGCGTCCCCCGACGTCCGCGCCCGCCTCGAGGGCATCCTCGCCGACGCACGACGCCTCGCCGACCGTCTCCTGCTCGACATGGAGGCCGTCTCCGACGCCCGCGAGTCGTCGAACGTCGACGACGAGCACGACCCGGAGGGCGCGACGATCGCATTCGAGCGCTCGCAGCTCGAGGCGATCCGCAAGTCGACCCTCGAGCGCATGGCAGCCGCCGACACCGCCCTCGCACGACTCGCCGCCGGAACCTACGGCGTCTGCGAGGTCTGCGGCCGCCCCATCGCACCGGCCCGTCTCGAGGCCCGGCCCACGGCCACCCGGTGCATCGAGCACGCCGTCTAGAACGCAGCTACCGCAGCCCCACCCGGCCGAGCTCCTCGTCGAGGAACGCCTCGAACCACGCGTCGCGGTCGGCGACCACGTTCGTGTACTGGCCGAGCACCTCGAACGAGAGCCGGCCGAAGAGCGCGGTCCAGATCGCGACCCCCGCGGCGATCGACTCGGCGGGCGCATCGACTGAAGACGACCCAGTCGACGAAGACGGCCCAGCCATCGAAGACGACCCCGCCGGCAGAGACGACCGCGCCGGAGACAGCACCGACGCCAGCTCCTCGAACCCGGGTCGCAGCCGCTCGTCGACCGGCGGCCAGACGACGTCGGGCGACGCGAGGAGCGCGTCGAGCAGCAGGTACGCCACGGTCAGCGCCGGCCCGGTGGTGTCGGCGGGCGCGTCGTACCCGGGCACCGGAGTGCCGTAGAGGAGCGCGAAGCGGTGCGGGTTGTCGAGCGACCAGCTCCGGGCGGCTCTCGCGATGGCCCGAAATCGCGGTGCCCCCGCAGGAACTGCCGCCGCTTCCGCAGCCGCCGCCCCCAGGTCGGTGTAGGCATCGATGATGAGGCGGGTCAGCAGGGCGTCCCGAGACGGGAAGTACCGGTAGATGGCCGACGACGAGATGCCGAGCTCGCGGGCGATGGACCGCACCGAGAGGGCCGCCGGGCCGACCTCGCCGAGCTGGCGGTTGGCCACGGCGAGGGCCCGGGCGGTGGTCTCGGCTCGGGCACGCGCGCGGACGCCGGTTTCGGAGGGGCTCATGCGCCGATCCTGCCACAGTGATGAGAGCAGTGCTCTTGCAATTCGCCCAGCAGACGCGCTACGGTCGTCTCATCGACCGAGAGCAGTGCTCTCTAAACGACTTCAAGGAGCACTCATGGCCACGCACCTCATCATCGGCGCAGGGAACATCGGCACTCCGCTGGCCGCGAAGCTCGTCGCCCGGGGCGACTCGGTCCGTGTGGCGACCCGCCGCGGCACGCAGCTGCCGGGCACCGGCGCCATCGCGCTCGACGCGAAAGACGCCGCGGCCGTCACCGAGGCGGCTCGCGGTGCCGACACGATCGTCGTCTGCTCCAACCCGCCCTACCCCGAGTGGGCCGCCCGGTGGCCGCCGATCTTCGCGGCTCTCGAGGAGGCCGCGACGGCGACCGGCGCCCGTATCGTGCTCATGGGCAACCTGTACGGGTACGGCGCGGGCAGCGGCGTCATGGGCGTCGACACCCCGCTCGCCACGACGGAGAAGAAGGGGATGATCCGCGTCGCCGGCTGGAACCGCCTGCTCGACGCCGAGCGCCGCGGCGACCTGCGCGTCGCCGAGGTCCGGGCCAGCGACTACTTCGGCCTCGGCGCCGGCGCCAACGCGCACATCGGCGGCAACTTCTTCGGCCCGCTCCTGAAGGGCAGGACAGCCTGGTGCGTCGGCGACCCGACGCAGCCGCACGCGTGGGCCTACCTTCCCGACGTCGTCGACACGCTGATCGCAGCAGCCGACGCCGACCAGACCGGCCGCGCGTGGATGGCCCCGCATTCGACGAGCATCTCCCGCCGCGAGATCGTCGCCCAGGTCAACTCGATCACCGGCCGGAACGGAACGGCCCGCAGCTACCCGGGCGTCGTGTTCGGCGCGATGGCGCTGGCGATGCCGTTCATCCGCGAGGTGAAGGCGATGTCGTATCAGTTCACAGCGCCGTTCCTCGTCGACTCGGCCGAGTCGGAGCGGGCGCTCGGGATCACCGCGACCCCGTGGGCCGAGGCGCTGTCGGCCACTCTGGACTCGTACGGACGCCAGGTCTAGGCTGACCCCCATCACACAGGTGCTGATCAGAGCATCTGCGCAATCGCCGTCGATTGGTGTGGCATGGCATTCAGTCCGAGCCCGTGGGCCTCATTCCCCCCGGAGGTTCCGCGGGGCCCGCAGGCCGCCCACCGCCGCATCGTCAGCGAGTCCTGGGAGCGCGCCCGCCGCCGCCGTCTCGATCCCGAGAGCGTGCTGGCCGACGTCGAGCTTCCCGAAGACATGCTCGCGGACTACCGCAGCGCGCATCCGCTCTTCCTTCTCCTCCCGGTCGCCCGCACCCTCCTGCTGCGCGACATCGAGGGCTCGGGTCTCATCGTCGCCATGGGCGACGAGCAGGGACGCCTCCTCTGGGTCGAGGGCGACAACTCGGCGAAGCGCTCTGCGGAGGACATGCGCTTCGTCGAGGGGGCAGGCTGGGCCGAGAGCCGAGTGGGCACCTCGGCTCCCGGCACGGCTCTGGTGCTCGACCACGGCGTGCAGATCCGCGGCCACGAGCACTACAACGTCTTCGTGCAGAACTGGAGCTGCTCCGCGGTCCCGGTGCACGACCCGGTGACCCGCCGGATCCTCGGCTTCCTCGACATCACCGGCGACGAGCGGGCTGTCGGCCCCCACACCCTCGCTCTCCTCGAGGCCACGGCCACCGCGATGGAGGCCGAGCTCATGGTGTCGCGCCTCACGTCGGCTCCGCCCCGCTCGACGCCGGCCCGCCAGCGCATCGCCCGGCCGACCGCCTCAGCCCCGGCGAGCCTCACCACCCTCGGGCGCGACGTCGCCCTCATGTCGGACGGCCGCCGGATCGTCAGCCTGAGCGCGCGGCACAGCGAGCTGATGACGCTTCTCTCCTGGCACCAGCGCGGCCTCGGAGCCGACGAGCTCGCCTCCCTCGTCTACGGCGATCCGCATGCGATCGTCACCCTGCGCTCCGAGATGGTGCGCCTGCGTCACGCCCTCGAGGTGCTCGACCCCCGGATGGCTCCCCTCTCGCGCCCCTATCGTCTGATCAGCCCGCTCGAGACCGACGTCGCGAAGGTGATGTCGCTGCTCGACCGCGGCTCGTACCGGCGGGCCGTCGGGGCGTACACCGGCCCCGTGCTCCCGAACTCGACGGCGCCCGGCATCGAGGAGATCCGCGACCTCCTGGCCGCCCGCGTGCGCGAGTCCCTCCTCTCGGACGCCGGCGTCGACGTGCTGCTCGACTACGCCAGGAGCTCGGCGGCCGAGTCCGACCGGGAGATCCTGATGGCCGCGCTCGGCAGGCTCCCTCCGCGATCGCCGCGCCGGGCGGGGATAGTGGCGCGTCTGGAGCAGCTGGACCGCCTGTAGTTCCTGCGCCCGTGCACAGCGCGCAGCGCAACCGTTCGCAACCTGCCCGTTCGTATCGTGGAGGAACGCCGCTACCCGCGGCGACCGACAACGACGTCGAAAGGGATACGACAATGACCGTCACGACTCCTCCGAGCACCTTCGCGAACCCCGGAAGCCCGGATGCCAAGGTGCAGTTCAAGCCCCGCTACGACCACTTCATCGGCGGCGAGTACGTCGCCCCCTCGTCCGGCAAGTACTTCGAGAACCCCTCGCCCGTCAACGGCAAGGTCTTCACCGAGGTCGCGCGCGGCAATGCGGCCGACGTCGACAGGGCCGTCGAGGCCGCCTGGCGCGCCTTCGACTCGTGGAAGAAGACCACGATCACCCAGCGCGCGATCATCCTGAACAAGATCGCCGACCGCATGGAGCAGAACCTCGAGATGCTCGCCGTCGCCGAGACCTGGGACAACGGCAAGCCGATCCGCGAGGCTCTCGCCGCCGACGTGCCGCTGGCCATCGACCACTTCCGCTACTTCGCCGGCGCGATCCGCGCGCAGGAGGGCTCGACCGGCGAGATCGACAACGACACCGTGGCCTATCACTTCCACGAGCCGCTCGGCGTCGTCGGCCAGATCATCCCCTGGAACTTCCCGCTCCTCATGGCCGTCTGGAAGCTCGCCCCGGCGCTGGCGGCCGGCAACTGCGTCGTGCTGAAGCCGGCCGAGCAGACACCCGCGTCGATCCACGTGTTCATGGAGCTGATTCAGGATCTCCTCCCCGCCGGCGTCCTGAACATCGTGAACGGCTTCGGCGTCGAGGCGGGCGCTCCCCTTGCCTCCCACCCGAACATCCGGAAGATCGCCTTCACCGGCGAGACGACGACCGGCCGCCTGATCATGCAGATGGCCTCCGAGAACCTGATCCCGGTGACCCTCGAGCTCGGCGGCAAGAGCCCGAACGTCTTCTTCGCCGACGTGGCCGACGAGCGCGACGACTTCTACGACAAGGCGCTCGAAGGCTTCTCGTTCTTCAACCTGAACTCGGGTGAGGTCTGCACCTGCCCGTCCCGCGCACTGGTCCAGCAGAGCATCTACGACCAGTTCACCGCCGACGGAGTGGAGCGCGTCAAGCAGGTCAAGCAGGGCAACCCGCTCTCGCTCGACACCATGATCGGTGCTCAGGCGTCGAACGACCAGCTCGAGAAGATCCTCAGCTACATGGACATCGGCAAGCAGGAGGGCGCGAAGCTGCTCCTCGGCGGCGACCGTGCCGACCTGGGCGGCGACCTCACCGACGGCTACTACGTCAACCCGACGATCTTCGAGGGCCGCAACTCGATGCGCATCTTCCAGGAGGAGATCTTCGGCCCCGTGCTCTCGCTGACGAGCTTCAGCGACTACGACGAGGCCATCAAGATCGCCAACGACACCCTCTACGGCCTCGGCGCCGGCGTGTGGAGCCGCAACGGCGCTCAGCTGTACAAGGCGGGCCGCGACATCCAGGCCGGCCGCGTCTGGTCGAACACCTACCACCAGTACCCGGCGGGAGCCGCGTTCGGCGGCTATAAGCAGTCGGGCATCGGCCGGGAGAACCACAAGATGATGCTCGACCACTACCAGCAGACGAAGAACCTCCTCGTGTCGTACGCGGACGGCCCGATGGGATTCTTCTGATGCCGGACACCTCGGTGTCCGATACCCAGCAGGCGCTGTCGCGGGTCGACGTCTCACCCGCGGCAGCCGCCTTCCTCGTCGAGCTGACGAAGCAGCACGGCCCGCTGATGTTCCACCAGTCGGGCGGCTGCTGCGACGGCAGCTCGCCGATGTGCTACCCGGTCGGCTTCTTCCGGATCGGCGCGGTCGACGTCCACCTGGGCGACCTGCACATCGACGGGATCGACCCGATCGAGGTCTACATGTCGAGGAGCCAGTTCGAGTACTGGAAGTACACGCACCTCACCATCGACGTGGTGGCCGGCCGCGGTGCCGGGTTCAGTGTCGAATCCCCCGAGGGCAAGCGCTTCCTGATCCGATCGCGCATGCTCGACGACGCCGAGCGGAAGGCCTTCGACCTGATCTGAGAGCTGCCGCGACGTCTACGCTCTGCCCGGTTCGGGCGGCAGAGCGTAGACGCCGTGGCCTGTCCTGACCACGACACCGCGGCGGGCGAGCACCGAGAGCGTCGAGAGCACGCTCGACCGGCGGTAGTCCGGCAGGCCCGCTACGATCTCGGTGGTCGACGAGGGCCCCGTGCGCAGGAACTCGGGGATCCGCTCGGCGAGGCTCGACGCATCGGGCCCCGGCTCCCCCGCCCCGCCCGGCTCGTCCATCGCGTACTCGCGCCGTGCGTCGGCCAGGCCCTCGGCCGACACGCGGGTCACGGCGCCCGACGCCTTGGCATACGGCGCGAGGGTCAGCGACCGGCCGACGCGGTTGTAGACGTTCGACTGGCTGGTGCCCTGGTGCTCCGCGATCTCCGGGTACGACGCGCCGCCGAGCAGCAGGGTCGCCTCGCCCTCGAGGCCGAGCCACTGGCCGAGGCTCGCGATCTCCCAGCCGGCGGTGGTCACCGCCGAGCCCCAGACCTCGATGTCGTCGGCGTAGTCGGTCGTGAGCTGCTCGAGGTCGGCGACGATCTCGGCGATCCGCTCACGGGCGTCGGCCACGATCTCCGCCGTGAATCGCGGCGGCCTGCGAAGTTTGATTGATCCTGACATTTGTGAAAGACTCTACAAGTTGTCCGGCGAACCGGGCACCATCGCGCTACTGAACACCACAGTCTTTCTTCAAGGAGTACCCATGGCTTTCGCAATCGTGCGCGCCGGCGGCCGTCAGGAGAAGGTCGAGGTCGGAACGATTCTGACCGTCGACCGTCTCAAGGCCGCCGAGTCCGACACCGTCTCGTTCGTCCCCGTCCTGCACGTCGACGGCGACACCATCCTCTCGGGCGACCAGCTCGGCACGGTCACCGTCGAGGGCGAGGTCCTGAACGACCTCCGCGGCCCGAAGATCGTGATCCAGAACTACAGGAACAAGACCGGCTACAAGCGTCGCATGGGCTTCCGTGCCGACCTGACCCGCGTCAAGATCACCACGATCACCACCAACTAGTCGAGGAGCTGACTCATGGCACACAAAAAGGGCGCATCATCCACCCGTAACGGCCGCGACTCGAACGCGCAGCGCCTCGGCGTCAAGCGCTTCGGCGGCCAGGTCGTCTCGGCCGGCGAGATCCTCGTCCGCCAGCGCGGCACCCACTTCCACCCCGGCGTGAACGTCGGCCGCGGCGGCGACGACACCCTCTTCGCCCTCGCCGCAGGCAGCGTCGAGTTCGGCGCCAAGGGCGGCCGCAAGGTCGTCAACATCGTCGCAGGCGTCTGACTGCAGCAATCTCGAAAAGGCGGGTCACCTCACGGTGGCCCGCCTTTTTCGCGCACCGTCATTGAAGAACGTAATAAGTCGGCAAGGACTCGAATGGGGGCCTCGCCCTGGCCGGTGCACCCCGCTAATGTCGACCGGGTTCAGCAGTTGTTCTCACATGGTTAACCGACTCGCGCGGTCTGATTCACCGTACGACCAGCAAACAGATGGTGGACTTGGCTACGAACACCTTGCACGAGCGTGAGCGTCACACTCGCCCACGTCAGACTGGCTCCATCTGTACCACGCGAATGCGAGAATCATGGGTCTCCGCACGGCTGAGCACGCTCGGCCCGACCACTTCATCCTCCACCTCAGCGACACGCATCTCATCGAGGCCGACTCCGACCTCTACGGCGATGTCGACAGTGCCAGCCGTCTCCGCCAGATCCTGGCCGAGCTCGAAGACTCCGGGGCTCGACCCGAAGCGATCGTCGTCACCGGCGATCTCGCCGACAAGGGCGAGCCGGGAGCGTATCGCAAGCTTCGCGCGCTGATGGAGCCCGTGGCGCTCCGTCTCGGCGCGCAGATCATCTGGGCGATGGGCAACCACGACGACCGGGGCGCATTCCGCTCCGAGCTCTTCGGCCAGATTCCGAGCGACCGCCCCGTCGACTTCGTCTACGACGTCAACGGACTCCGCATCATCACGCTCGACACCACCGTGCCGGGCCACCACTACGGCGAGCTCACCGGCGCCCAGCTCGACTGGCTGGCCGAAGAGCTGTCGGTGTCTGCTCCCGACGGCACGATCCTGGCCATGCACCACCCGCCGGTTCCGAGCATCAAAGACCTCACCGTGCTCGTCGAGCTGCGCGATCAGGCCTCGCTCGCCGAAGTCGTCGAAGGCAGCGATGTGCGCTCGATCATCGCGGGCCACCTGCACTTTTCGACGAACGCCATGTTCGCCGGCATCCCGGTCTCGGTCGCCTCGGCCACCTGCTACACCGCCGACCTCAACATCCCGACCGGTGCGACCCGCGGCCAGGACGGCGCGCAGTCGTACAACCTGATGCACGTCTACCCCGAGACCATCGTCAGCTCGGTCGTCCCCATCGGCAGCTACCGCACCGTCGGCGAGTACGTGGGCCCCGAGCAGGTCGCCGCGCGACTCGCCGAGGCCGGCGTCGTCATCCCCGCCGCTCGTCCGCGCCACCGCGCCGAGCCCGACGTGCTCACCGTTCCGACGCGCGACCTGTCGCTCACGGGCCCCATCGGCACCCTCTAGCCGCGGGGCCCGCCTCGAACGGTCAGTGCTCCCAGGGTGCTCTGAAGGGGAAGTAGCGCTCGAGGAAGTCGGTGACGACCGCGGTGCGCTCTTCGTCGGTGACCTCGGGGAAGCTGCCGTCGTTGAGGCAGAAGAAGTCGTCAGAGCGCTTCTTCAGGAGCTCGGACAGGATGGCGAGACCGGCGACCATCGTCGTGTCGACGTAGCTCACCTTCGCGTTCTCCTGCACGATGGCGCGCCCCGTGACCAGCGCGTAGTAGTGGTAGAACGAGTTCGTCACCGAGATGTTGGTCGCGGCCCGGAACGGCGAGGCGGCGGTCGACACGAAGTCGGCCGCGAACTCGTGCTCCATCTCGAACAGCACGCTCTTGCGCAGCGGCGTGGCCGTGTGCTCGAGGTGGCGAGTGGTGACGCGTCCGAACCGCTGCTGCAGCAGCTGGCGGTTGACTCGGGCGGCATTCTCGTGCCCGGATCGCGTCGCGTTGTTCAGCCCCAGGCCGATCCTTGTGTCCGCCTCGATGAACTTCGTGACCGAGCCCGGTGAGAAGAACATGCTCGGGCTGACCGGCCGGCCGAAGAACATGTCGTCGTTCGAGTACAGGAAGTGCTCGCTGAGGCCGTCGATGTGGTGCAGCTGCGACTCGACGGCGAGCGAGTTGTGCGTCGGCAGGACGGACGGGTCGGCGAAGAACTCCGCGCTGCGGACGATGCGCACACGCGGGTGATCGGCGAGCCAGGCCGGGGCCGGCGAGTCGGTCGCGATGTAGATGGTGCGGATCCACGGCGCGAACATGTAGACGGAGCGCAGAGCGTACTTGAGCTCGTCGATCTGCCGGAACCGGGCGGGAGCGTCGTCGCCCTCGCCGAGCACGTGCTTCTTCTCTCGGGCGGCTCGGGCCCGCTGGTACTCGACGGAGTTGCCGTCGACCCACGAGAAGACGATGTCGACATCGAAGGTGATGTCGGTCGCATGGTCGTCGAACATGTGCTCGATCGTCTGCCAGTGGAAGCCGTAGCGTTCGATGTCGGTCAGGTTCGCCTCATCGAGCGGGAGGGTCCTGCGCATGAGAGCGTTCTCGACCGGGGCGAGCACCTCGGTCTCGGTGGTGATCCAGAACTCGACCTGGACGGCGAAACCGGCGCCGTAGCGGAGACGGCCGAGCGGCTCGACGCGCGGGCGGAACAGGCGGATGACGCGCTCGGTCTCGGAGCCGAAGCCGTCGGCGATTACGAGGGCCGCGCGACCGTGGCTGCCCTTCGAGTAGAACGGCTCGCCCTGAGCTGCGGCGCGGAAGGCCGTCTCGAACTCGGCGCGTCGCTCGGCGTCGACGGCGATGACGGGACGCTCCCCGTTGCCACGGACGAGCAGGTGGGGAATCACGGAATCGTCGAGCACGCCCTTCACGAAGGCGAGGTCTTCGAGCATGGACTGCTGCGGGGTGAGATGGCCGTTGAGGAGCGTGTACTGCCCCTTGCGGATCACGAGGTCGTCGCGCTTGAGAGCGGCGCCTTCGCGGTCGCGACCGCCGGTGGTGGAACGGGGGGTCAAGAGAGGACTCTCCGCCGAGCCGACGATCTCCGTAGCCATTCAGACTCCACTTCCTGCGACGGCCCGGGCGGCCGTGAGTGCAATTAGACGATTTTACTCTGTCGGCGACCGGTTGCGCTGACGCGGTGCCGATACCGGGTCGGTGGGCCTAGCGAGAGCGAGGAGTACGAGCCGGAGTCGTCGAGGCCGGAGCGTCGGCCGACGCCACTTTCACCCGGACGCCCACGACGATGAACACCCCGGCGGCCGCGAACTGCATGCCCTGCCAGAGTTGTCCCGTGATCGGCACGGGCCACACCGGATTCCAGAGCACCGCGATCGCGGCCAGGAACGGCAGGTAGCCCCACGCTCTGCCCCGCCAGGCGAAGACCAGCACGATCAGGGCGAGGATCGCCACGACGTAGCGGAAGAGCACGAATGCATCGCTCGAGATCAGGGCACCGCCGGCGATCAGAGCGATCGCGGCCAACAGCCCCGGTGCCAACGCCGGACGCGTGAACGCGGCCTTCTGCGGTGTGGGCATGCTCCGATCCTAGCGCCCGCGGCAGGACCGGCCGGGCGGCGTCAGCGAGCCTCGCTGGGCCGGATGATCGTGATCGGCCTGCTCATCGGCGGCTCCTCGCGCAGCCTCTCGAGCCCGGGCTCGAGCTCCGACACCCAGGCGTCGTAGCCGGCCGTCGTGAGGTGCAGGCCGTCCTCGGTGAAGTCGGGGTCGAGCGCGTCGCCCACGGCCAGGGCGGGCCACAGGTCGAGGTACTGCGCTCGAACGGTCGCCGCGAACTGGCGGAGGTGCCGATTGGCGTCCTGGATGCGCGCGGAGTACTCGACGTCGCGCGGGGCGATCGACTGCAGCAGCAGGCGGACTCCCGGCAGCAGGCGCCGCAGGTCGACGAGAATGGTCTCGATATTGCGCACCACCTGCTCGACGCTCCGCTTCGACGCGAAGTCGTTCGTGCCGATCAGCAGCACGATCGAGTCGGGGTCGGCCGCCACGACGTCGTCGATTCGCGCGAGCACATCCATCGTGGTGTCGCCGCCGACACCGAGGTTCACGACCTCGTCGTTCGGGAACCGCGCCGCCCAGTCGCCGCCCTCGGTGAGGCTGTCGCCCAAGAATACGAGCTTCTCGCCCATCGTCATCGCCTTCTTTCCTGCTCGGAGACCGCCGACCGCTCGACCGGTTCTTTCGATGCGGCGGAGGAGATCCTGTTCAGCATGCCGGAGAAGATGACTCCGTGGAAGGGCAGGATCGCGAACCAGTAGAGCCGCCCGCTCAACCCGGTCGGGAAGAACACGGCGCGCTGCCGGTAGTGGGCCCCGCCCTCGGGGCCGTCCGACACGAACATCTCGAGCCACGCCTTACCCGGGACCTTCATCTCGGCTCGGAGCCGCAGGAAGTTCCTGCGCTCGATGCTCTCCACCCGCCACCAGTCGAGAGCGTCGCCGGGGCGGAGGCTCGTGGGGCTGCGGCGGCCTCGGCGCAGGCCCACTCCCCCGACGAGCCGGTCCATCCAGCCGCGCGCGGCCCAGGCCAGGGGGAACGAGTACCAGCCGTTGTCGCCGCCGATCCCCTCGATGACCCGCCAGAGCTGCTCGGGCGACGCCTTCATGTCGGTGGAGCGGTCGTCGGTGAAGACGGTGTGGCCCGACCAGTCGGGGTCGCTCGGCAGCGGGTCGCTGGGAGCGCCGTCGACGGAGCCGTCCTGCCAGCTGGTCTCGACCTCGCCGTCGCGCATCTTGCCGAGAGCCAGGCGCACGGCTCGACGGTAGCCGGTCAGGCCGCCCTCGGGCTTCGGCACGACCTCGTCGATGTCGTGCTCGCGCACCACGCAGTCGTACTGCAGCGACGCCACGAGAGGGATGGCCAGCGACCGCGGAATGGGTGTGACGAGGTTGACCCACTGCGACGCCAGCCACGGGGTCAGGACCGGCAGGGGCGCGATCGGCCGCTGCTTCAGGCCCGCCTCGACCGCGTAGCCGTTCATCATCTGCCCGTAGCGGAGCACGTCGGGGCCGCCGATGTCGAAGGCGCGGTTCACATCCGCGGGCACGTCGGCCGAGCCGATCAGGTAGTGGAGCACGTCGCGCACGGCGATCGGCTGGATCCAGTTGCGCACCCAGCGCGGCGCGGGCATGTACGGCAGCACGTCGGTGAGGTGGCGGATCATCTCGAACGAGGCCGACCCGGACCCGATGACGACACCCGCCTGCAGGGCCGCAGTCGGAACCCCCGAGGCGAGCAGGATCTCGCCGACCCTCTTGCGCGACTCCAGGTGGGGCGACAGCGGCCCGTCGGGGTGCAGTCCGCCGAGATAGACGATGCGCGAGACTCCGGCCGCCTTCGCCTCGGCCGCCACCGTCCGGGCCGCCTCGGCCTCGGTCTCCTCGAACGCCCCCTTGCCGGCCATGGCGTGCGCCAGGTAGTAGAGCACGTCGACGCCCTCGAGCGCCGCCCTGACCGAGTCGGCGTCGGTCAGGTCGCCCTGGGCGACCTCGACGTCACCGGCCCACGGCACTCCGATGAGCTTGTCGGGGCTGCGGACGAAGACGCGCACGTCGAACCCGGCCTCGATGAGGCGGGGCGCGAGGCGGCCGCCGATGTAGCCGGTGGCTCCGGTGACCAGGACACGGCGCTTCGGCGTCGACCGGCGGTGCTGCGGGGCGTGAGGCTGTTCTGGCGAGTCGGGCATCGGCCCAACCTACGCCGCGGTTGCGGCAGCCTCTCAGCCGCGGGCGTCGAGATAGGCGCGGATCTCGGCCACGTCTCTCGTGATCTGCGCGATCAGCGACTCGAGCCCGTCGAACTTCACGTTGCCGCGCACCCAGCTGAGGAACGACACCGTGACCTCCTTGCCGTAGAGGTCGCCGTCGAAGTCGAGGAGGTTCGCCTCGACCTGCTTCTCGGGCACGCCCTGGAAGGTCGGGTTGTTGCCCACGGACACGGCCGCACCGTGCGCCAGGCCGTCGATGATGACGTCGGCCGCGTAGACGCCGTCGGCCGGCACGAACCCCTCGCTCCTCGGCTCGAGGTTGGCGGTGGGGAAGCCGAGCTCGCGCCCGCGCATCTCACCGTGAACGACGACCCCGCGGACGGACGGCGCGCGACCGAGCAGGGCGGTGGCCTCGACGATGCGGCCGGCGTCGAGGAGCTGGCGGATCCAGGTCGAGGAGACGCGGCGTTCGCCCAGCTCCGGCGCCCCGGCCTCGGAGAGCGCCCCGGACTCGACGAGAGAGCCGATCTCGAAGAGCACGTCGGGGATCAGCTCGACGTCGAACCCCCGCGTGCGCCCGAGCTCGCGCAGGGTGTCGACGGTGCCGGCGCCGCCCTTGCCGAAGCGGAAGTCGCCCCCGACCAGGATCACCTCGGCCTGCATCGCCTCGACCAGCACGCGGTCGACGAACTCCTCGGGGGTCAGGTCGCGGAGGTGCTCGTCGAAGGTCAGCATCAGCGTCGCCTCGACGCCGGTCGACTCGAGCAGCTCGCGCTTCTGGCGGTTGCTCGTCAGCGCCGCGGGCACGGCGCCGGGGTGGAGCACCGCCAGCGGGTGGCGGTCGAAGGTGACGACCGCCGACACGAGATCCCGGTCGCGCGCCACGGTCTCGAGCGCGGCGATGACGGCGCGGTGGCCCAGGTGGACTCCGTCGAACTTGCCGATCGTGACCGCGGAGGGCCCGAAGCCCGCCGGCACGTCGGCGAGGTTCGTGAAGAAGTCCACGCTCAGACCTCTCGCGGTGCGGCCCCGACGGCCGCGTCGCCGCGGGAGGGGCGGGTGCGGCGCAGCCACAGCATCCCGAGGATCGGCAGCACGAGCGGCACGAAGCCGTAGCCGATGCCGAAGTAGGTCCAGACGGTGGAGTGGTCGGAGTGGGCGTACTTGGCGCTCGGCACGAAGACCTCGGGAGCGATGATCGACATGAGGCCGACCAGCACCACGCCGGCCAGCTCGAAGGTGATCGTCGCCCAGGCGAGGCCGTACGACTTGCGGCCCGGCACGATCAGCGCGATGGTCGCGACGATGTAGACGACGGCCGACAGCCCGCTGAGCGAGTACGCCAGCGGCGCCTGCTCGAACTGGGTCGCGATCTGGAACACCGAGCGTCCGGTCGCCGCGAGGGCGAGGATCGCGTAGACGGCGATGAGGACGCGGCCGATGCCGACCGCTCGTGTTGACTGCTTCTGGACCATCATGACAAGGATATGACCCGGCGGGCACCGGCGGCGACCGCGACGGTCACGAGGCCGTCGCCGTCCAGATCTGAAGCATGCGCACGACCATCACGGCGACAGCGAAGACGGCGGCGCCGAGCACGACGTTGCTCCAGCGGGTGCGGTCGACGAGAGCCCACACGACCGCGAGGGGCGGCAGGAGCAGGGCGACGACGAGGTAGATGAAGAACTCGAGGACGCTGCCCGAGGCGCGGTTGCCGGCGAACGGGGCGATGATCGCCACCACCAGCTGGGCGATCAGAAGCAGCTCGACCAGGGCGACGGCGCCGAGCGTGTAGTCGTTGGGGATGCGGCGGGCCAGCCCCATCACGATGCAGAACAGCGCGACGGCGGCGCCGATGGCGGCCTGGACCCAGGTGAACCACTCGATCATGACCGGACCTCGTCCGTAGGGAAGTTGACGATGGGACGGGCCGTGCCCCGGGACACCGAGACGAGCCCGACGAGCCGCTCGCCGGGCGAGATCGCCGCGACGGGGCGCTTCGTGTCGGCGAGGTCGACGGCCAGCTTCTTGCCGTGACCGAGGTCGACCGCCTGCTCGGCGGTCAGCTCGAGCACGGAGAAGAGCCGACGGGCGACGACGGCGGGCGCCAGCAGCGCGGGCCGGACCGACTCGGCGTCGAGCGTCTCGATCGCGTCGGCCACGTCGAACGGACCGATCTTCGTACGCCGGAGGGCGGTGAGGTGGCCGCCGACGCCGAGACCCGCGCCGAGATCGCGCGCCAGTGCACGGATGTAGGTGCCCGAGGAGCAGTCGACGACGACATCGAGGTCGATCGCGTCGGACGAATCCTGGCGCCCAACGATCTCGAAGCGCGATACCGTGACGGCCCGGGCTTTCAGCTCCACCTCGACACCTTCGCGGGCCAGGTCGTAGGCGCGCCTGCCGTCGACCTTGATCGCGCTGACGGTCGTCGGCACCTGCTGGATGTCGCCGGTGAGCTCGGCCACGCCCGCCGCGATGGCGTCGTCGGCCACGGCTGCGATCGCATCGGGATCGGCCGTCGCCGTGACCGTGCCGTCGGCGTCGTCGCTGTCGGTCGAGGAGCCGAGGCGGATGGTCGCCTCGTAGGTCTTGCCGAGACCGACCAGGAAGGTGAGGAGGCGGGTCGACGAGTTGACACCCGTGACGAGGAGTCCGGTCGCCATCGGGTCGAGGGTGCCCGCGTGGCCGACCTTGCGCGTGCCGGCTGCTTTGCGGACACGCGACACGACGTCGTGGCTCGTGATGCCCTGCGGCTTGTCGACGAGGAGGATGCCGCTGTGCTGGGGGCCGCTGTTCACGATCGCCTAGCCTAGCGGGCGGGGTGCGCCGGCCTCAGCACGCGTCGTCGAAGAGACGGCGCGGGTGCTCGGGGTCGGTGTTGTCGATGATCGCCTGAGCGCGCCTTCGGCCATCGGGACTGCGGTCGCCCGCGTCGGAGCCCTCGACCCAGACCGCGTAGTGCCACAGGGTGCCGAGAGCAGAACGGCCCTCGAGCGCCCCGTCGACGACCAGGACGGCGTCGGCCGGACCCGTGACCCAGTCGGCCTCGACCTGCCGGTCGGCCACCGCGTCGAAGGCCGCCGGCACCCACGCGGCGCTGCCGCCCAGGCGGAACGGCTCGATCAGCATGCGGCGGAGCGCCGACTCGTCGACCGCGGAGTCGTCGCCTCGGCGCTCGCGCTCGGCCCGGGGCAGCAGGAAGTCGTCGACCGAGGCGCGGAACGCGCCGTGGTCGGCCTCGTGCAGGGATTCGACGAGGTCGTCGCCGAATACCGCCGCGGCGGCCCGGTCGGGACCGTCGACCGCGACGAGCACCCGGCCACGGCCGTAGTTGTGCAGGATCTCGTCCGCCAGGGCGCGAACGGTGTCTTTCTTCTCGGGTGCCCATCGCATCATGGCTCAGAGCCTAGGCTCGACGGGTGACAATCTCCCCCGCGATCGTCTCGTGGTTCCGCGAGAACGGCCGCGACCTCCCCTGGCGGCAGCCCGGCTTCCCCGCCTGGGGCACGCTCGTCAGCGAGTTCATGCTGCAGCAGACCCCGGTCGTGCGCGTGATCCCCAAGCTCGAGGCCTGGCTGGAGCGCTGGCCGACCCCGGAGTCGCTCGCCGCCTCCCCCGCCTCGGAGGCCGTGCGCGCCTGGGATCGCCTCGGCTACCCCCGCCGCGCCCTCAACCTGCATGCCTGCGCCGTGGCCATCACAGAGAAGCACGGCGGCGTGGTGCCGTCCGACGTCGACGAGCTCCTCGCCCTGCCCGGGATCGGCGACTACACCGCGCGGGCGATCGCGGTGTTCGCGTACGGCAAGCGAGTTCCTGTCGTCGATACCAACGTGCGGAGGGTGCTGGCCCGGGCCGTCGAGGGCCTGGCCGAACCGGGCTCGCCCCACGCGAAGCGCGACCTGCCGCTGATGGAGTCGCAGCTGCCCGACGACCTCGCCGACGCGCACGACACGAATGCCGGGACGATGGAACTGGGGGCTCTCGTCTGCACGGCCCGCTCGCCCCGCTGCGCCGAGTGCCCCCTCGAGGCCCAGTGCGCGTGGGTGCTCAGAGGCCGTCCCGCCCACGACGGCCCGCCGCGCCGCACGCAGAAGAAGTACGAGGGGTCGGACCGCCAGGTGCGCGGCCTGCTGCTGGGGGCCCTGCGGGCGAGCGAGATCCCGGTGCCCGCCTCGGAGCTCGACGAGGTGTGGGGCGACGACGTGCAGCGGTCGCGAGCACTCGCCAGCCTCGTGCGCGACGGCCTGGTGGTCGGGACGCCGTCGGCCGGATACGGTTTGCCCGACTGACGCGCGGGGGCTAGACCCCTCGGATCGGCCAGTGCACCTGTCCGCGGACTGGCGCCCAGGCCGATCGAGAGGGTTCAGCCCTCAGCCGGTGCAGGAACTAGCGGGTGCCGCCGTCGGGCTCCTCCGAGCCGCCCGCGGGACCGTCGAGCGAGTACTCCGCCTCGTCGTCGTCGTGCAGCTCGCGCGGCTTGACGTACGGGTCCTCGTCGCCGGCGTACTCGGCCGTCGAGGCCAGCGCGATGCTCTCGGCGTCGCGCTGTCGTGCCTCGATGAGCAGGGCGTCGATGGCCGCCGCGTTCTCAGGGATGCCGTCGGGTATGAACTCCAGCGACGGGGTGAGCCGCGCCGTGATGTTCTTGCCGACCTCCGAGCGGAACATGCCGGTGGCCGCCTTGAGTCCTGCGGCGGTGTCGGCGCGCTCCTCGTCGGAGCCGTAGACCGTGTAGAAGATCGAGGCGTGCTGGAGATCGCCCGTGACCTTCACATCGGTGATGGTGACGAAGCCGATGCGGGGATCCTTGATACCGCGCTCGAGGCGGCGGGCGACGATCTGCTGAATGCGATCGGCCATCTTGCTGGCGCGCTGTACGTCGACCATGGGGCCTTCTTTCCGGGGTACTGGCCTTGCAGGGGGAAGGGCCCGCAGGATCACGTGATCCTGCGGGCCCAGTGCCTCACGTTCTATACGCGGGGCTTTTCGACCATCTCGATGGTCTCGATCTCGTCGCCGATCTGGATGTCGTTGAACTTGCCCAGACCGATACCGGCCTCGAAGTCCGTGCGGACCTCGGTGACGTCGTCCTTGAAGCGACGCAGCGAGTCGATGGCGAGGTTGTCGCCGACCACCACGCCGTCGCGGATGACGCGCGCCTTGGCGTTGCGCGTGATCGTTCCGGAGCGGACGATGACACCCGCGATGTTTCCGACCTTGGAGGAGCGGAAGATCTCGCGGATCTCGGCCACACCCGACTGGACCTCTTCGAACTCGGGCTTGAGCATGCCCTTGAGCGAGTTCTCGATGTCTTCGAGGGCGCCGTAGATGACCGAGTAGAAGCGGATGTCCACTCCCTCGCGGGCAGCACGCTCGCGCGCCTTCGTGTCGGGGCGCACGTTGAACCCGATGATGACCGCGTTGTCGACGGTCGCCAGGTTGACGTCGCTCTCGGTGACCGCACCCACACCACGGTGGATGATGCGCAGCTGCACGCTGTCGTCCACCTCGATCTTGAGCAGCGACTCTTCGAGTGCCTCGACGGCACCCGAGACGTCGCCCTTGATGATGATGTTGAGCGCTTCGACCTTGCCCTCTTCGAGTGCACGGGTGAAGTCCTCGAGCGAGATGCGCTTGCGGGCCTTGGCCAGCTGGGCATTGCGCTCGACGGCTTCGCGCTTCTCGGCGATCTGACGGGCCGTGCGGTCTTCCTCGGTGACGAGGAAGGTGTCGCCGGCTCGCGGAACACTCGAGAGGCCCTGCACCTGGACGGGACGCGAGGGGTAGGCCTCGTCGACCGGGTCGCCGTTCTCGTCCATCATGGCGCGGACGCGGCCGTAAGCCGTTCCCGCGACGATGGCGTCTCCGACCCGGAGGGTTCCGGACTGGATGAGGACGGTGGCGACAGCACCGCGGCCCTTGTCGAGTCGCGCCTCGATCGCGATACCGCGGGCGTCCTTCTCGGGGTTCGCACGCAGATCGAGACCCGCGTCGGCCGTGAGGAGGACAGCCTCGAGCAGCTTGTCGATGTTCTTGTGGTCGCGAGCCGACACGTCGACGAACATGACGTCTCCGCCGTACTCCTCCGCGACGAGCCCGTACTCGGTCAGCTGCTGACGGACCTTGGCGGGGTTGGCCCCCTCCTTGTCGATCTTGTTGACCGCGACCACGATCGGCACTCCTGCCGCCTGGGCGTGGTTCAGCGCCTCCACCGTCTGCGGCATGATGCCGTCGTCGGCTGCGACCACGAGGATCGCGATGTCGGTGACCTGGGCACCACGGGCACGCATGGCGGTGAACGCCTCGTGACCGGGGGTGTCGATGAAGGTGATGGCGCGCTCGACGCCCTCGTGCGGAGCCCACACCTGGTAGGCGCCGATGTGCTGCGTGATTCCGCCGGCTTCACCCGCGACGACGTTCGCGTTGCGGATGGCGTCGAGAAGTCGCGTCTTACCGTGGTCGACGTGACCCATGACCGTGACGACGGGAGGACGGATCTGGAGAACCGACTCGTCTTCGTCTTCGAGCTCCTGCTCGAGGTCGATGTCGAAGCCCTCGAGGAGCTCCTTGTCTTCGTCTTCCGGCGAGACGACCTGGATGCGGTAGCCGAGCTCTTCGCCGAGCACCTCGAAGGTGGCCTCGTCGAGCGACTCGGTCGCCGTGGCCATCTCACCGAGGTGGAACAGCACGGTCACGAGGTTGCCGGGGCTCGCGTCGATCTTGTCGGCGAAGTCCGAGATGGACGCGCCGCGACGCAGGCGGACGACGGTCGTGCCGTCGCCGCGCGGGACGCTGACACCGCCGAGCGACGGTGCCTGGCGCATCTCGAATTCGGCCCTCTTCGTCCGCTTCGACTTGCGTGCCTTGCTCTTGCCGCCACCGCGACCGAACGCACCGGCGGTACCACCACCGGGGCCGCGACCGCGACCGCCGCCACCGCCGCCGGCCGGGCGCGGAGCGCCGAAGCCGGGTCGGAATCCACCGGGTGCGCCTGCACCTGCGCCGGCACCAGGGCCGCCGGGGCGCTGGAAGCCGCCGGGGCGCGAGCCCGCACCGGCCGGACGCTGGCCGAAGCCGCCGGGGCGCGGTGCGCCACCCGGACGCGGAGCGCCCGGACGGGGTGCGCCGGGGCGCGGCGCCTGGGGACGCGGACCAGCGGCGCCGCCAGGACGAGGACCGGCTGCGCCGGTTCCGCCCGGACGCGGGGCCGACGGGCGGCCCATGCCCTGGTTGGAAGCGAAGGGGTTGTTGCCCGGACGCGGAGCGCCGGGACGAGGACCGCCGGGACGAGGCGCACCCGCAGTGGCCTCGGCGGTGTCCGCGTCGGCCTTCGGGGCGTTGCGAGCGGCTTCGGCCTGAGCCTGGCGCTCGGCGACCGTCAGGGGCGCCGGCGTGACCAGGACCTCGGCGGCGGGTGCCGGCTCGGCCTCGGGGGCCGGGGTCTCGGCGACGGGGGCCTTGGGAGCCGCCGGGCCGGGGGTGGGCGCGGCGGGGCGCGGAGCGCCGGGTCGCGGCGCGCTGCTGGCAGCGGTCGCCGGTGCCGTGGCGGCGGGCGCCTTGGCAGCGGGTGCTTTGACAGCCGGTGCCGCAGCGGCCGAGCCGGACTGGCCGGCGAAGGCGGCGCGCAGCTTGCGCGCGACGGGCGGCTCGATGCTGGACGACGGGCCCTTGACGAACTCGCCCATCTCTTTCAGCTTCTCGAGCGCTGCTTTCGATTCGATACCGAGCTCGCTTGCGATCTCGTGTACGCGTGGTTTTGCCACTGTTCTCCTGTCTCGGGCCTCCACCCGGGGTCAGGAGGAAGCCATTAGTGCTGGACGCAACTCATTTCGAGGTGCTCATTAGTTGTCCATGGGCTGATCAGCCTTTTCTGTCTGTGTAGTGACTCGCGGCGCCCGGTTGGCGCCACTGGCTAGTTCGCGGCGGCCGTCACTGGGTGACGACTTCTGCGGGAGGTGTCGTACGCGCCTCGAGAAACTCGCGGAGCGCACTGGTGTCGGGTTCGGAATCGAGTCGGAGTGCCCGGCGAAACGCCCTGCGCTTGACTGCTGATTCGAACGCCGGCATCGACGGGGTCAACCAGGCGCCCCGCCCGGGGAGCGACGCTGCCGTATCGGGTACGACGCGCCCTTCGAGGGCAATGACCCTCAGGAGAGAGGATCGTGGAGCGCGCGTTCGAGAGCCGATGCACGTTCTGACGGGTTCCACTCTACCCCTCCCTTGCTCGGACGCCCAGACGCCACGAGCGAACCGGCTTAATCCTCGAGGATCGAGTCGGGCTGGATGTCGATGCGGGCGCCCGTGAGCTTGGCGGCGAGGCGGGCGTTCTGGCCCTCCTTGCCGATGGCGAGCGACAGCTGGTAGTCGGGCACGAGCGCGCGGACGGCCTTGGTCGCGGCGTCGATCACGAACGCGCTCGACACCTTGGCGGGCGACAGGGCGCTCGCGACGAACGTCGGCAGGTCGGCCGAGTAGTCGACGATATCGATCTTCTCGTTGTTGAGCTCGGCGGTGACGGCCCGGACGCGCTGGCCCAGCTCGCCGATGCAGGCGCCCTTGGCGTTGACCCCGGGCTCGGTCGCGCGGACGGCGATCTTCGTGCGGTGGCCGGCCTCGCGAGCCAGTGACACGATCTCGACCACACCCGACGCGATCTCGGGAACCTCGAGCGCGAACAGCTTGCGCACCAGCGAGGGGTGGGTTCGCGAGACGGTCACGCTGGGGCCCTTCAAGCCCTTCGAGACGCTGGTCACGTAGACGCGGATGCGTCGCCCGTGCGAGTAGTCTTCGCCGGGCACCTGCTCCTCGGGGGGCAGGATCGCCTCGAACGAGCCGAGGTCGACGTGGATCATGCGCGGGTTGGGACCCTGCTGGATCACGCCGGCGACGATCTCGCCCTCGCGGCCCTTGAACTGCCCGAGGACCTTGTCGTCGCCGATGTCGCGCAGACGCTGGTTGATGACCTGCTTCGCGGCGAAAGCGGCGATGCGGCCGAAGTCGTCTGGGGTCTCGATCGCCTCGCCGACGACCTCGCCGTTGTCGTCGTGCTCGATCGAGAAGACCGACACGTGGCCGGTCTTGCGGTCGAGCTCGACGCGGGCCGACGAGCGCGACTCGGCTCCGGGTGCCTCGGCCCCGTGGCCCTCGCCGTTGCCTTCGTGCTTCAGGTAGGCCGTGAGAATGGCCTGCTCGATGATCTCCACGAGTTCGTCGAAGGGAATCTCGCGCTCGCGCTCCATGAGTCGCAGCACACTCAGGTCGATGTCCACTGAGGGCCTCCAATATTTAAGAATCGTGCCGTTCTAGCGGTGGCCGAACAGCAACAAGCAGTCTACCTGGTCGTCAGAGCGGCGACGGCCTCCGCCACGGGAACAGGGGTCCGCTCGCCCGTGCGGCGGTCCCACAGCTCGACGATCCCCTCGCCGGCCGAGCGGCCTACGACGACGATCTGCGGCACGCCCAGCAGCTCGGCGTCGCCGAACTTGACACCGGGCGAGACCTTGGGCCGGTCGTCGAACAGGACGTCGAGGCGCGCGCCCTCGAGGGCCGACACGAGCTCTTCCGCGACCTCGTAGACGACGGCGTCCTTGCCCGTGGCGACCACGTGCACGTCGAAGGGAGCGACGTTGTCGGGCCAGATCAGGCCCTTGTCGTCGTTGTTCGACTCGGCGATGACGGCGAGGATGCGCGTGACGCCGATGCCGTACGAGCCCATCGTGACGGTCACCTGCTTGCCGTTCTCGTCGAGCACCTTCAGCCCGAGGGCATCGGCGAACTTGCGCCCGAGCTGGAAGACGTGTCCGATCTCCATGCCGCGGGCGGTCTCGATGGGGCCGGAGCCGTCGGGCGCGGGGTCGCCCTCGCGCACCTGAGCGATCTCGTAGACGCCGTCGGCGGCGAAGTCGCGGCCCATGACCAGGTCGCGCACGTGCACGCCGTCTTCGTTGGCGCCGGTGACCCAGGAGCTTCCGGACACGACGCGGGGGTCGACGTAGTAGCGGATGCCCGACTCGCTCTCCGAGCCCAGCACCTGCGGGCCGATGTAGCCCTTCACGAGCAGCGGGTTCTTCGCGAAGTCGGCTTCGCCGGCGGCCTCGACCTCGGCGGGGTAGAAGGCCACCTCGACGCGCTTCATGTCGACGTCGCGGTCGCCGGGGAGGCCGAGCGCGATGATCTCGCGGGTGCCGTCGAGGTGCGTGAGCGCCACGATGACGTTCTTGAGCGTCTCGGACGCCGTCCACTCGCCGGCATCACGAGGCTGCGTGGCGTTCAGGTGCTCGACGAGCGTCGCGATCGTGGGAGTGTCGTGCGGGTCGAGCAGGGTCGCCTCGGCGAGCCCCTCGAGTGCGATCTCGTCGGGGACGATGGTGGTGAAGGCCTCGACGTTCGCCGCGTAGCCGCCGGCCGAGCGCACGAAGGTGTCCTCCCCCGCTTCCATGGGGTGCAGGAACTCCTCGCTCTTCGAGCCGCCCATCGCGCCGGCGTCGGCCTTCACGATCACGTACGAGAGCCCGAGCTTGGCGAAGATGCGCTCGTACGCGTCTCGCTGCAGCTGGTAGCTGGCGTCGAGACCGGCGTCGGACGAGTCGAACGAGTAGGCGTCCTTCATCGTGAACTCGCGTCCGCGCAGGAGGCCGGCACGGGGGCGGGCCTCGTCGCGGTACTTGTCCTGGATCTGGAACAGGGTGAGAGGGAGGTCCTTGTACGACGAGTACAGGTCTTTGACGAGCAGCGTGAAGGCCTCCTCGTGGGTGGGCGCGAGGAGGTAGTCGGTGTCCTTGCGGTCCTGCAGGCGGAACATGCCCTCGCCGTACTCGGTCCAGCGGCCGGTCGCCTCGTAGGGCTCGCGGGGCAGGAGCGCGGGGAAGTGCACCTCCTGTGCGCCGGCGGCCGTCATCTCGTCGCGGATGATCGCCTCGATCTTGGCCTTGACTCGCAGCCCCAGCGGCAGCCACGCGAAGATGCCCGGCGCCTGGCGCCGGATGTAGCCAGCCCGCACGAGCAGGCGGTGGCTGGTCACCTCCGCGTCGGAGGGGTCTTCACGGAGGGTGCGGACGAAGAGCTGAGAGAGGCGCGTAGACACGCCGCAAGCTTACCGACCGCCCGCAACTCCGGGATTCACGCGCTCACCCCTACCAGGGCTTGCCCGTGTAGTCCTTCGGCGTCTGGTCGAACTGGCGGTTGCGGTCGTTGTTGCGCTGCTGCTGCTCCTGCGCGTCGCCGTTCTGCTGCTGGAGCTTGTCGAGCGGGTCGGAGCCCGAGCCGCTCCCGGACCCCTGGTCGGAACCCGAGCCGCTTCCCGAGCCGGAGTCGTCGCCCTGGCCGGAGTCGCCCTTCGACTGGTCGCCCTGGCCGCCCCCCTGGCCCTGATCGCCCTGCTGGTCGCCGCCCTGACCCTGCGAGCCGCCGGACTGCCCCTGCCCCTGCGCCTGCTGCTGCTTCTGCTCGAGCCGGCTCTTGGCGTCGTCGAGGGGCTTCTTGCTCGGCGGCGCCGAGTCGCTGTCGGGATCGTCGAAGCAGCCGTCCGGCGCCTGGTCGATGAGCGCGAGAGCGTGCGTGTAGAAGGCTGACGCCTTGTCGAGATCGCCGTCGAGCACCGCGCTGTCGCCCTGCTGCTCGACAACCAGCGCCAGGTCGGTCTGCACCCGGCAGGTCGCGGCGACGTTGGAGTCGGGCACGAGCGCGAGCGCCCGTTCGAGCTCCGTGCGGGAGTCGACGAGGACCCCAATGCCCGCCAGACCCGTGCCCCGGTCGAAGTGGCGGACCCAGGGCTCGAGGACGTTCACCGGACCGAGACCGTCCGAGGCGGCGACGACCTGGTCGAAGTTCCTGCGCTCGTACTGCCCCTGGGCGACACCGGCGAGAATCGGCATGCTGAGCAGCTTGACGGCGACGACGAGGACCAGGAGCACCGGCACGAGCGACCACCAGAACAGGCGGCGCCGGTAGCGACGGCGGTAGGCCACGAGGTCGGCCGGCACCTCGGGAGCGGCGTCGAGAGCGTCGACGTCGTCGGGCGGCGGCGGCGGCGCGACGGGCGGCAGGAGCGTGGTGGTCATGGGCGACCTCCCCCGGCCGCGATCCGGCGCGGTCGCACGTCGCCGAGGGCGCGGGCGACCACGGCGATCTCGATGAACAGGAGCAGGAACAGGGCGATCGCGGGGATCCAGTAGAGGTCGCGCGTGCTGTCCGTGCTGCCCGCGGCGCTGGTGACGTGGCCCTTCTTCGCGTCGTCGACGACCGAGGCCAGCGACCTTCCCGCCTCCCGGTGCAGGTACGGCACCCCGAGCTGCGAGGCGATCGTGTTCAGGTTGCCCTGGTCGATCACCGAGACGGCATCGGGCGAGCCCGACTTCGTCTTGTCTTCGATGTAGCCCTTGGCGGAGTACTGGTCGCCGTAGCCGTCGAAGACCTTCATGCGTCCGCCAGCGGCGGTTCCGTAGCCCAGGACTCCCCCGCCATCGGTCGACGCCCGGTCGGCGGAGAACGAGCCGGGGGCGGTGTCGGCGGTCTGCTCGCCGTCGCCGAGGTAGTAGACGACGTTCGCGCGGCGCGGGTCGGCCGTGTGGGCGGCCTTGAGCCGGTCCCCGAGGAGCGAGGCGGCCTCCGAGATGGTGCTTCCCTTGGAGTAGTAGGTGATCTCTTGCCGCATGCTCTGCGCCGAGGTCACCACGGCCGAAGCGTCTTCGGTCAGCGGAACCCGCTGAATGGCGGTCTGGTCGAACGAGATAAGCGAGAACCGGGCCCCGGCGAGGTCGGCGGTGATCGACTCGATGTCGGCGCGCATGCCGTCGAGGCGGGGCTCGGTGCCGTCCCAGTCCTCCGCCGCGGAGCTCGACGTCGTGTCGACGACGAAGAAGACGTTCAGCTCGGCGACCGACGCCTTGGCCGTGCCGCCGGGGATGCCCGGACGCGCGGCGACGATCAGCAGCAGGACCACGATGGCGGCACGCCGCACCCACGCGGTCAGCATGCGGCGGTCGCCGCGCTCCGAGACGATGCGCCAGGCGACGAAGCCCACGAGCACGACCGCCACCACGACGAGCAGCGGCCAGGGCAGGACGGGACGCCAGACGAGGTCTCTCACAGTCTCACCCGCCAGAGCAGCCCCAGGGCCCCCATCACCAGCAGGATCCCGGCGATCGTGAGCGGCACCGGGTTGTCGGCGACCACGAGCCGCCGCGACCCCGTGAAGAGGCCGGCCTCCTGCTCGTCGATGCGCTTGACGATGGCCGGCACGGTGTCGGTGCCCGACAGGCCGTAGAAGCCTCCGTTCGTCGCGTCGACGACGCTCTTGAGCTCGGCGGCGACCGTGTCGCTCGTGCTCTCGGAGGAGCCGGCGACCGGATCGATCGCGTAGACCCGGATGCCTCGCTTGGTCGCCAGGGCGCCGGCCTGCTTCAGAGTCAGGATCGGGCTGCCGTTCACGTAGTTGTCGGTCGCCAGGATGATCGACTTCGGCCGCTTCGACGAGGTGTCGCCGTCGAATCCGAGCACGCACGAGCCGAGCCCGTCGCCGATGAGCGAGGCACCCTGGCCGAGGTCGGTGCCGGTCCAGTAGCGGACGCCGGTGTCGCCCTGCGTCTCGAATGAGTCGCGGTAGGTCTTCAGCTGCGCGGTGATGTAGTCGTAGTCGTCGGTGAGCGGGAACACCTGGACGGCCGAGCTGTCGAACACGGTGAGGCCGATCCGCTCGCCGTTCAGGCCCTCGGCGAGCGAGGCGAAGGTGTCGACGATCTTCGCGTCGACGTCGGTCATCGACCCCGAGACGTCGAGGCAGAGCATGATGTCGCGCTTGTACGACTGCGGCTCGACGGTCTCGACGCTCGACACCCGTGACGCCAGGAGCACGCCCGAGCCGGCCGCGACGACGACGACGGCGAGCAGGGCGCCGAGGAGGGCGCGATACCGGCGCATCACGCGGCGGTACTCGGGCAGCTCGGTGAGGCGCTCGCTGTGCGCGACCGGCACGCCGTCACGGCGCAGGAGGTCGCGGGTACGGCGACGCCAGCGCACGTAGAGCGCTGCGCCCACGATCGCCAGGCCGAGGGCGGCGAGCGGCATCCACCAGAAGATCAGCTCCACGAGCGCACCACCTCGCGGGCCGTCGCGACGGCGGCGGCAGGGTCGCCGGGGTGCTGCTTCTGGAACGCCGGCGGATAGTACTGCTCGACGGCGCCGGTGACGCGCGGAAGCGGCGCGCTCCGGAGGTCGGACAGCGTCATGACCTGCGCCTCGATGCCGGACGCCTCGGAGGCGAAGAAGCGCAGGAGCAGGCTGAGGCGGCTGTGGACGGCGCGCTCGGAGAGCTCGCCCGTCTCGGAGAGCGCGTTCACCTCGTCGATCATCGCGCCGTACTTCGCCTGCAGGAGGCCGAGCTCGACGCGCGGCTTCGGGCCGTCGACCACCGGGCGCGGGAAGCGCGTGCGCGAGAACCGCACCAGGAACACGTACCAGGCGACGAGAAGCGCGACCAGCAGCACGCCGATCACGAGGTACAGGACGAACCGGTCGTACTGGGCCGGCCCGAAGAAGCCCCTATCGTCCAGCACGGCGGTGCTTCTCGAGGAGGGCGAACAGACCGGGGACGACGTCGGACTGAGAGGCGATGCGATGGCTGGTGACGCCGAGCTGCCGCAGCTCGCGCTCGGTGGACTCGACGGTGACGGACGCCTCCTGAGCGAACAGCACCTGGAGCGACCGGTTCGACCGCACGTAGGCGGGCAGCGCCGCAATCTCCTGAACGTCGTAGACCTCGCGACCGCCGCGCGCCGGGTGCATGAGGTCGGCGTCGCCGATCGTGAGCCAGAGCACCTCGTGCCGCACGCGGAGCCGCTTCAGCAGCGCGAAGTGCTCGTCGGCGAGCCGGACGTCGTCGGTGACGACCAGCAGCATCGAGCGGGTCGTGAGACGCCGGGCCACGTGCTCGAGCAGGCCCACGACGTCGCTGCGGGGCGACTCGAGGGTGATCCGCTCGTCGACGGCGCGGAGCAGCCGCTCGAGGTGCTCGTCTTTCTGCCCGGGCGGGTAGCTGCGCGAGCCGCCCTCGTCGCCGACGATCAGCGAGACCACGTCGCCGTGGCCGGTGGCGATCGAGGCCAGGGCTCCCGAGGCCATGATCGCGATGTCCTTCTTCGGCTCGCCGCTCTCGGCGGTCGCCGCCATGTTGCGGCCGGTGTCCATGAGCAGCACCAGGTGGTGCCGCCGGGCCGCGACGTAGCGCTTGACCAGGGGCTCGCCGTGGCGGGCGGTGGCCTTCCAGTCGATGTCTTTCACCTCGTCGCCCGGCACGTACTCGCGCAGGTCGTCGAAGTCGTGGCTGCGCGCGCGATGGACCGACGCGTAGCCGCCCTCGAGCAGGTCGAGGGTCTTTCGGTGGGCGAAGAGGCTCATCTTCGTCTTCACCCGGAGGAGGAGGCCCGCCACGGATCAGGGGGTCTGGACGGCGCCGAAGATGGCGTCGATGATCGTCTCGGGCTTCACCTCGTCGGCCGCGGCCTCGTAGCCGAGGATCAGGCGGTGGCGCAGGACCGAGTGGCGGAGGTGCTTGACGTCGTCCGGGATCACGTAGTCGCGGCCGTTGAGCACGGCGAGTGCCCGGGCGGCGCGCGTGAACGCGATGCTCGCCCGAGGGCTGGCGCCGAACTGGATGTAGTCGGCCATCGTGCCGGGGATGTACTGGTGCGGATGACGGGTCACGTAGATGACCTGCACGATGTAGTTGACGATCGACTGGTCGATGTAGACGCGCTTCGCGACATCCTGCAGGAACGTGACATCGTCGAGATGCACACCCGTCGCAGTGTCGCCGCGGTCGTACACCCCGGACTCGATGCGCCGGATGATCTCGGCCTCCTCGGCGGGAGTCGGGTAGTCGAGCACCTCTTTGAGGAGGAACCGGTCGAGCTGCGCCTCGGGCAGCTGGTACGTGCCCTCCTGCTCGATCGGGTTCTGCGTCGCGAGGACGAGGAACGGCTGCGGAAGGCGGTACACGGTTCCGCCGATCGACGTCTGCTGCTCCTGCATCGCCTCGAGCATCGCGCTCTGCGTCTTGGCGCTGGAGCGGTTGATCTCGTCGAGGAGCACGAAGTTCGAGTGCACGGGGCCGAGCTGGGTGACGAACGTCGCCTTCTGCGCGTCGTAGATCTGCGTGCCCGTGATGTCGCTCGGCAGGAGGTCGGGTGTGCACTGGATGCGCCGGAAGCTCGCCTCGACCGCCTGTGCCAGAGTCTGCGCCGCCGTGGTCTTGGCGAGCCCGGGCACGCTCTCGAGCAGCACGTGGCCCCCCGTCAGGAGAGCGACGAGCAATGCCTCGCGCAGACCTGTCTGGCCCACGACCTTCGCCTCGAAGGCCGTCGACACCCGCTTCACGATCGCGGTCGCCCGCTCGAGCTCGGCCGCCGTGACCGGGCGAGGCCCGGGGGCCTCGGCCGTGGGGGTGGTCGAGACGTCCGTCACGCGGTGACGACCTCGGGCGAGCCGATCTCTCCGGGAGGCATCTCGTCGGCGAGGCGGTTCGCCTCGCGGATGAGCGTCTCGACGATGTCGGCCTCGGGCACGGTCGCGATGACCTCGCCCTTGACGAAGATCTGGCCCTTGCCGTTGCCGGAGGCGACGCCGAGGTCGGCGTCGCGCGCCTCGCCCGGGCCGTTGACGACGCAGCCCATGACGGCGACGCGGAGCGGCACGGTCATGCCCTCGAGGCCGTCGGTCACGTCGTTGGCGAGCTTGTAGACGTCGACCTGGGCGCGGCCGCAGCTCGGGCACGAGACGATCTCGAGCTTGCGCTCGCGGAGGTTGAGCGACTGCAAGATCTGCAGGCCGACCTTGACCTCTTCGGCCGGGGGCGCGCTCAGCGACACGCGGATGGTGTCGCCGATGCCCTCGGAGAGCAGGATGCCGAACGCCGTGGCGCTCTTGATCGTGCCCTGGAAAGCGGGGCCGGCCTCGGTCACCCCGAGGTGGAGGGGCCAGTCGCCGCGCTCGGCGAGCAGGCGGTAGGCCTTGACCATGACGATCGGGTCGTTGTGCTTGACCGAAATCTTGAAGTCGTGGAAGTCGTGCTCCTCGAAGAGGCTGGCCTCCCAGACGGCGCTCTCGACGAGCGCCTCGGCCGTGGCCTTGCCGTACTTCTGCATGATGCTCGGCTCGAGCGAGCCGGCGTTGACGCCGATGCGGATCGACACGTCGGCGGCCTTCGCGGCCGCGGCGATCTTGCCGACCTGGTCGTCGAACTTGCGGATGTTGCCCGGATTCACCCGGACGGCGGCGCAGCCTGCGTCGATGGCCGCGTAGACGTAGTTCGGCTGGAAGTGGATGTCGGCGATCACCGGGATGTTGCTTTTCTTGGCGATGATCGGCAGGGCCTCCGCGTCGTCGCGGCTCGGAACGGCCACGCGGACGATGTCGCAGCCCGAGGCGGTGAGCTCGGCGATCTGCTGGAGGGTGGCGTTGATGTTCGTCGTCGGCGTCGTGCACATCGACTGGACGCTCACTTGAGCGTCACCGCCGACGAGCACCTTGCCGACCTTGATCTGGCGCGACTTGCGGCGCGGCGCAAGGACTTCGGGGATCTTGGGCATTCCGAGATTGACTGCAGGCACGCTTCATCGTAAGCCTCGCGGGCTGGAAGAGGCGCGAGCCGCGTGTGTCGCTCAGCGGGCTGCCAGGCGAGAGGGACGCAACCCGGCACGGGCCGGCGGGAGCCCCCGGCGCGGCGGGCGGCGAGTGGCTCCCCTGGATGCTCTCCCGGATCAGCCGACGGAGATCGGGTTGACCAGATCGGCGTAGATCAGCAGGAGGCTCATGGCGCCGAGGATGGCCACGACCACGAACGTGAGCGGGATCACCTTGGCGGTGTCGACCGGGCCCGGATCAGGGCGGCCGAAGAGCTTCGCGAAGAAGCGGCGGACTCCCTCGATGATCGCGCCGGCGACGTGGCCGCCGTCGAGCGGCATCAGCGGGATCAGGTTGAAGACGAAGAGGGCGACGTTGAGGCTCGCCAGCAGGCCGACGAGGTAGCTGGCGCGGTCGAGGATCGGCACAGAGTCGAGGCTGGCGACCTCGCCGGCCATGCGGCCGACTCCGACGACGCTGACGGGGCCGTTCGCATCGCGCTCGCCGCCGCCGAAGGCCGCCTGGGCGACGCCGACGAGGCGCTGCGGCAGGTGGATGATGAGATTGCCGACGTTGGTGACGTTCGACCAGACGGCCGGGATGACCGCGGTCACCGGCTGCTGGGTGCGGGCGTAGGCGGCGCCGATGCCGACGAAGCCGACCTCCTGGGTCTCTTTCGCCCCGCTCGAGTCGGTGACGTAGTTGCCGTTCGCATCGGTCACGTAGCGCTTGGTGAGCAGCGGGGTGACGTCGAGGGTGGTCTTGGCGCCGTCGCGGAGGACGACGAAGTCGACGGTCGTGCCCGCGGCCTTCTGGATCAGGGCGGTCGACTGGTCCCAGTTGTCGATGGCGGTGCCGCCGATGCTCAGGATCCGGTCGCCGGGCTCGATGCCGGCGGCGGCACCGGGCGACGGCGTGGCGTTCGCCGGGCAGGTCGTCTCGGTCGAGCCCGCGGGGAGCACGCACTGCGAGACGCTGCCCACGGTCGTCGACGCCTGCTGCACGCCGAAGCCGCAGAGCACGACGCCGAACAGCACGATCGCGATGAGGAGGTTCATCACCGGGCCGCCGAGCATGATGACGATGCGCTTCGGCACGGCCAGGCGGTAGAAGGTGCGCTTCTCGTCGCCCTCGTCGATGGTCTCGGCGCTGGCGGTGCGGGCATCCTGCACGAGGGTCTGGAAGATGCCGGTGGTCGACGTGCGGCCGCCCTGCGCCCGGTGGTTCGTCGCCAGGGCGTCCTCGGCGACGACGGCGGTCTTCTGCGGCGGGAACATGCCCGACATCGAGATGTAGCCGCCCAGCGGGATCGCCTTGACGCCGTACTCGGTCTCGCCCTTCGTGCGTGAGAAGACGGTCGGCCCGAAGCCGATCATGTACTGCCCCACCTTGACGCCGAACGCCTTGGCCGGAACAAGGTGACCGATCTCGTGCAGGCCGATCGACAGCACCAGGCCGACGACGACGATCAGGATGCCGACGATGTAGAGCAGGACAGTTTCCACGTGTGCACAGTACGGGACTCACTCAGTGAGGGAGCCGAGCGGGGCGGAACCAGCCCGGATTGGGGGTGCGCTGCCTTCGCGGGGCCCGTTTCGGGCGCAGGAACTAGCGCGAGGCCAGCACGCGGTCGGCCTCCGCGCGCGCCCACACCTCGGCGGCCAGCAGCGCCTCGAGGTCGAGCTCGGCTGCGGGCTCGTGGAGGTCGACCACGGCGCGGATCGTGTCGACGATGTCGAGGTAGCCGATGCGGCCGGCGTGGAAGGCGAGGACGGCCTGCTCGTTCGCGGCGTTGAAGACGGCGGGGTAGGTGGATCCTGCGGTACCGACCTGCTTGGCGAGGCCGACGCTCGGGAACGCCTCGGCGTCGAGGGGCTCGAACGTCCAGGTGGAGGCCGTCGTCCAGTCGAGCGGTACGCCGACCCCGGGGACGCGGTCGGGCCAGGCCATGCCGAGGGCGATGGGGAGCCGCATGTCGGGCGGCGACGCCTGCGCGAGGGTGGAGCCGTCGACGAACTCGACCATCGAGTGGACGATCGACTGCGGGTGGACGGTGACGTCGATGCGGTCGTAGTCGACGTCGAAGAGCAGGTGGGCCTCGATGACCTCGAGGCCCTTGTTGACCAGGGTCGACGAGTTCGTCGTGACGACGAGGCCCATGTCCCAGGTCGGGTGGGCGAGGGCCTCGCGCGGCGTGACGTCTTCCAGCTCGTCGCGGCTCCGGCCTCGGAAGGGGCCGCCCGACGCGGTGAGCACCAGTCGACGCACCTCGCCCGCCGTGCCCGAGCGGAGCGCCTGGGCGATGGCGCTGTGCTCGGAGTCGACCGGCACCAGCTGGCCGGGCGAGGCCTTCGCCTTCACCAGGTCGCCGCCGACGATCAGGCTCTCCTTGTTCGCGAGAGCGAGTGTCGCGCCCGACTCCAGCGCGGCGAGCGTCGGGCCGAGCCCGACCGACCCGGTGATCCCGTTCAGGACGACGTCGGTCTCGACGTCGCGCACCAGCGCCACGGACTCCTCGGTGCCGAGCGCGGTGTGCTGCACGCCGAACTTCGCGGCCTGCTGCTCCATCGCCTCGCGGTTGGTGCCGGCCGAGAGGCCGACGAGCTGGAACAGGTGGGGGTTGGCTTCGATGACCTCGAGGGCCTGGACCCCGATGGAGCCGGTGGAGCCGAGAACCGTGATGCGTCGCATTCGGCCAGCCTAGTTCCGGCTGACGGTCTGGTCCTGGCTGGCGGTCTGGTCCTGGCTAGTTGGTCGCCAGGATGTCGACGACGAAGATGAGCGTGTCGGTGCCCTTGATGCCGGCGGTCTCGTTGCCGCCGGTGCCGTAGCCGTCGGCGGGCGGAAGGATCGCGACGACCTGCGAGCCGACGGTCTGGCCCACGAGCGCCTTCTCGAAACCGGCGACGACCGACGACGTCGAGAAGGAGGTGGGGCCGCTCCCCCAGCTCTGGTCGAACACCTTTCCGGTGCGCCAGAGGGTGCCCTGGTACTGGACGGTGACCGTGGCGCCGCTGGCGACCTTCGCACCGTCGCCCTTCTTGAGCACCTCGAGCTTGAACGTCGAGGGCGCCTCCGTCTTCGGGATCGTGACGGTCGGCTTGCCGTCGTCGGCGAGCTTCACGGTCGGGAACCCGCTCTTCGGCGCGACATCGGTGCCGGTCGCCGTGGTCGCCACCTTTGACAGGAGGTCCATGACGACGACCATGTCGTCGTTCGCTCCCACGCCGAGCGACTCGGAGCCGGTGGCGCCGAACATGTCGGCGGCGTCGGCGACGGTCACGGTGCGCGAGCCGATGGCGGCGCAGTGCATGCCGTCGACCAGGCCGGCGAGGTAGAGCTTCTTCGAGACCGTGAACTGCGTCGCGTCCGTGCCCTTGTAGCCGGCCTGCGACACCTGCTTGCCGGTCTTCGCGTCGTAGATCGTGAACGCCACGTCGAGCAGCGTGCCGGTCAGGGCCTTCTCGCCGGTGCCCTCGATGACGGTGGAGCGCTGGGTGCTCGACACCGACAGCCCCTTGGCGAACTTCACCGTCGGCGCGGCGTCGAGCGAGCCGGTGACTTTCACCGACTTCGCCGCCGCGCCCGACGCGGGAGCCGTGCAGTTCGTCTGCGACTCGGCCTTGGCGGTCGCCGTGGCGGTGGCAGTGCTGTCGGCCGAGCCGCTCGACGTGCAGCCTGCCAGCGCGACGGCGACGACGGGGACGAGGGCGAGGAGGCTGAGGTTTCTGCGGCGCATGACGGCTTTCGATCGGGAGCTGACCCGGTCGTCGTGGCCGGCCCTCGGGCAGGGCGCGCTTCCGGGCGCGGAAGCCAGCAGTCTCGCCGACGTATCAGGCGGGAAGCTGAGTGCTCTCCCGGACGACGATCGTCGGCTCGTGCCGCACGGGGAAGTTCATCGACGACGCGATGAAGCACTTCTCCGACGCCTCGCGGTGGGCTGCGCGGGCCCGCTCGACCATCGACTCGTCGGCGACGGTGACAGTCGGGCGGAGGACCACCTCCGTGAAGTGACCGCCGCCGTCTGTCGTCTGCACCATCGTCCCGACGGCGTCGTCGACGTAGCCGGTCACCACGACGTCGACCGTCGTGCACACCCAGAGGTAGCTCAGCAGGTGGCACTGCGAGAGGGCGCCGAGCAGCATCTCTTCCGGGTTCCAGCGGTCGACGTCGCCGCGGAACGGCTTGTCGGCGGAGCCGAGGATGTCGGGCTTGCCTGCCACTGACAGGGTGTGGTCGCGCCCGTACGAGCGGTAGTCGGCGGTGCCCTGGCCGCGGTCGCCTGTCCAGACGGTCTTCAGCGCGTAGTGGTGGTCGATCACGGGGTGCTCCTGTCGCTGCGGGCCTCCAAAGTTACACTCGGTGGCATGACGCACCAGCACCAGGAACTCGCCGATCTCGCCACCCGCCACCCGCTGGAGGTCGCCGGAAGCGTCGAGCTCGCGGTGCTGACCCGCTCGGGAATGGTCGAGAGCCGTCACATCGGCGCCGCGGCCGTGGTCGATGCCGACGGAACCCTGGTGCGGTCGCTCGGCGACGCCTCGGCCTCGATCTACCCGCGGTCGTGCATGAAGCCGTTTCAGGCGCTCACCGTGCTCCGGTCGGGCGTGTCGCTCGACGGTCCGCAGGCCGTCCTGGCCACGGCGAGCCACGCGGGTACCGAGCGCCACCAGCGGGTCGTGCTCGACATGCTGGCCCGCATCGACGCGACCGAGGCCGACCTCCTGTGTCCCGTCGACTGGCCGTTCGACCGCGAGACGGCCCGGGCCGCGGCCGAGCCCCGCCGCCTCACGATGAACTGCAGCGGCAAGCACGCCGGCTTCCTCCTCGCCTGCGCCGACAACGGCTGGGACCCCGCGCGCTACGACGACCTCGACCACCCGCTGCAGGCCGCCGTGCGGGCGACCGTCGAGGACTCCCTCGGCGAGCACGTCGACCAGATCGGCATCGACGGCTGCGGCGCTCCCGTCTTCGCGCTCACCCTCGCCGGGCTCGCCGGCGGCATCGGCCGGCTCGTGCACTCGGCGACGACGAACGCCGACCCCGACGCCGGCCACCTCGCGCGAGCTGTCTTCTCGGACGCGTGGGCCATCGACGGCCCCGGCCGCGCCAACACGGTCACGATCGACGAGCTCGGCGTGTTCGCCAAACTCGGCACCGAGGGCGTCATGGTCATGGGCACCCGGGCCGGGCTCGGTGTCGCCGTCAAGGTGCTCGACGGCAACCTGCGCGCCGGAACCCTGACGGCCCTGCACCTGCTCGTCGCCGAGGGCGCCGTCGACGCCGCCGCCGCGCAGCGCGTGCTCGACAGGATCCTCGACCCGGTGCTCGGCGCCGGCCACCCCGTCGGCGCCGTGCTGCCGGGGGCAGGGCTGCTCGTCGCCTGACCTCTCCGCCGCCGGCGGCTCACACCGGCCAGCCCATCGCCGGCTCGAGAGGCACCCACTGGCCGTCGGCCTGACCGGCCTCCCTCGCGCAGCAGCGACCATCGGGGCTGATCCAGACCTCGGCCACTCCCGGCTGGACCGCCCGACCCGGCGTCGGCCCGGACCGCCGCGCGGTGCTGATCCGCACCGGCAGCGGCACGCCGGCGACCGCCACGTCGACGCACCACGGCCCGGCGCCCGGGTGCTGCACGCGGGCCGCTCGCACGGCGTGGCGCCCGTATCTCGAGGCGATCTGGCGCAGGAACTCCTGCGCCACCGCCTCGGCCAGCCGCCCCGGGGCATGCACCCGCACCTCCGGGGCGCGCGTCGCCATCGGGGCGTCCTCCACGTCGGGCGCCCCGACCCCGGGCATCCGCACGCCGACGACGGCGCCCCGGCCCAGCACCACCTCGACACGCGCGGCCCCGACTGGGACTTCGCCGGCGCGGCGTTCGAGCCGTCGCCGATCGTCGGCGACCGACGGCGCTTCGGCTACCGGACCACGCCGTGGAGCAGTTCGTCTTCTCATGCCATCAGCGAAGCGGAGTCCAGGGCCAGCCGGTCATCATCCGGCGCGATCTGTGGAGAACTCCGGCCCCGCGAGGCCTGTGGAGAGCTGCGCCCCGCTGTCAGCCGTGTTTCTTATGAGCTGCGCCTCTTATGAGCTGCGCCTCTTGTGAGCTGCGCCTCTTGTGAGCCGTGCTGTCGAGAGCCGCGCCGTCGGCGAGTCAGTTGACGATGAAGAACTGCTCGCCAATCTCGATCCGCGAGCCGCGGGCGACTCGGACGCGCTTGCCCGGCTCGACCCGGCGCACCTCGCTCGTCGGCATGTGCACGACGGTGCCGTTGCCGCTCCAGCGGTCGGAGATCCAGAGGGCGCCGTCGTCCTGGCCGAACTCGAGGTGGGTCTTCGAGACCGAGCGGCCCGGATCGAAGATGCGCACGAGCAGGTCGATCGCCTCGCCGGGCTGCGGGGTCGGGGCGCGGCCGACGAGGCCGGTCCCCTGCACCGTGAAGCTCTCACCCGTCGAGAACTGCAGCACGAAGGGCTCGCCGAGGGGGGCCCGCGCGACGATCCGGGTGTTCTCGGTGTCGTCGGCGGGCGCGCCGAGGTGCACGGCCCACGGGGCTGCCGAGGGCTCCGGCTGCGGCACCGGCGGCACGTCGGGGATGGCGGCGGGAAGCGGCTGGACCTCTGACGTCGGGGTCGCCCGCACCGGAGGCTCGCTCGGCCCCGAGGCCGGCGCGGGCACAGAGGACGGCAGCGGCGCGGGAACGGCCTGCGCGGCCACCGGCGGCTCCGACTGCGCCGGCGCCGAGGCCGGTGTCGCCGGGCCGGCCGCAGGCATCGGCGGCACCTCGGCGGTCGGCGATGAGGCGCTGGCTCCCGACCAGAGCTGAGGCCCGCGGTCGGCCTGGCGGCGGCCGAACAGGCGCCGGCGCTTCGCCGCGGGCTCAGGGTCGGCGACGAACGGCGGCAGGGCCGGCGTCGACGCGGACGGCAGCGGCGTCGGGGCGAGCGGTGCCTCGCGCGGGGCGGGGACGTCGGCGGGTGCGGCGACCGGCGTGCTGACGGGCCCCGAAGCAGACGCGGGCCGATTCGGCGTCGGAGCCGGCGCGGAGGCCGGCGCCGACTGCGCTGACGCGGGCGGCAGCGACGGGATGGGGCCGGTGAACGCCTGGGCGATGTGCTCGACGACGATGCCGCACTCGCCGCAGAAGATGTCGTCCTCGCCGATGGGCGCGCCGCAGTTCGTGCAGCGGACCCGTCCCGCCTCCCGGTGGGCACCGGGGGCGACCAAGGGGGCGGCGGCAGGCGCCGCTGAGGCGAGCGGCGGGATGACGTCGGTGTCGCCCTGCGCGGACGCGTCGCGGGCGGCCTGCGTGGCGGCGGGACGCACGTCGGCCGGAGCCGAGACCGGAGCTGACGCCGGGGCGGGCGCCGCGGCAGACGAGGGCGCGCCGGCAGACGAGGGCGCGTCGGCAGACGAGGGCGCGGCGGCAGACGAGGGCGGCGTGAGCGGCGATGCGGGACGCACGGCAGCGGGAGTAGCCGACTCCGACTCCGACGCCTGAGGCGCGGCGGACACCGGCTCTCCATCGGCGGTGATCGGCGTGATCGACGCCGTCCAGAGAGGGACGGAACCTGGGCGCGACCCGCTCTCCGCCGCACCGGGCGGGCGGAGGGGCGTGGGTGACGACGCGGCGGGCGGAGGGAGCTCGGCAGGAGCGGGCGAGGCCGCCGCAGGCGGACCGGACGGCGCGGGGGCGGACGGCGCGGCGTGAGCCCCGGCGACCGGAGCCGCCGGCGCGGGTGCGGGCTCGGCGGGGGCGGCCCGGAGTTCCTGCGCCCCCGGCTCGTCGTCGACGCTCGAGGAGGCGACTGCCGCCGTGTCGTTCAGGAAGGCCGACGACTCGTCGAATGCCGAGGCGGGCTGCGAGAGGGGAGCCGGCTGCGACGCAGGTGCGGGCGCGGGGACCGGGTCGTCGACCACGTCGGAGTCGTCGTCTTCGTCACGGGGCTCGTCGCCCTCATTCACCCACCACGGCGTCCCGGCGGGCACGGACGCGACGGGAGGCTCGCGCAGCGCCCACGGACGCACGCCCTCGGGCCGCTCGTCGACGGGCGGCGTCGCGCCCTCGGAGGCGCGGAACGCTGCCCAGTCGGAGGTCGTGATCGCGCGGCCGCACTGGCCGCAGAACATGGCTCCGTCCGGCAGTGGACTCGAGCAGGTGGGGCAACGCATGTGAAGAGAGGATCCCTAACGCTTCGAAGGCTTCCGGCTATGGTATCCGCGCAGCGACCGGGTCGAGACCGCCGCGGCGAAGCGCTGCCAGCGGGTCAGGTTGTCGTCGAGGCCGCCGCGCATCTCGCCGACGGCCTTCCAGACGCGATCGGCCTCCGACTTGCCTGCCGGTTCGGGTGCGAACACTGACCGGTCGACGACCCGCGCGAGCACGCCCGCGCGCGAGCTGCCGACGGTGGTCGCCACCTCGGAGCGCGTCGCGGTCGGCACCGGCTCGATGCCGTGGTCGACGACGGCGTCCTGGTACTCCTGCCAGCCGCTCGTCATTCTCTGCGCAGGATCCCGCAGCCGCCGTCGTCTCGCCCGCCGCCGCGCCTTCAGCGCCACGATGGTGAGGAACGGCGCCATCACGATGCCGGCCCCGAGCGCGACCCAGCCGGCGATGCGGCCGACGAGAAGCAGGATCGCCACCCAGGCGGGCTGGTCGGCGGGGTTGTCCTGCTTGCTCTGGGGCTGCGCCTGGTTGTTCTGCGGGTCGGCCTCCTGCTGCGGAGGCTGGATGACCGACTGCGGCCGCGACACCTGGTCGGGGTCGGTCTGCGTGTCTTTGGGGATCGTGCGCGGTTCGGGGTTCGGGTCGAGCGACACCCAGCCGTACTGCGCGGTGTCGACCTCGATGCGCGCCGTGATGTCGCCGCCCGTGAACGTCGTCGTGCCGCCGGTCGACTCGGTCGAGGAGAATCCGAGCACGACTCGAGCCGGGAATCCCAGCTGGTCGGCCATCAGCGCGGCGGCGGCCGCATACTGCTCGGCGTCGCCGAGCATGATCGGGTCGGTGAACAGCTGGGTGAGGCGGTCCGTCCCGTGGCCGGAGCGGCTCACCGGCTCGTCTGCTCCCACGCCGTGGCTCACGTAGCCGTCGCTCCTCAGGCCCTTGAGGGCCGCCTGCAGCCGCGCGCCCTGGCCGCTGACGCCGTCGACGTAGGACTGCAGGCGCGTCTTGAGCGCCTGCGGCACGTTCGTCGGGCTCGGAACCGACGAGCTGCCCGGAGTGAGGCCCTCGAGATCGCCCGTCGACGGCTGCCGCGGGTCGACGGCGGTCAGCCGGTACGACACCCCCCGCCCGATGTCGCCGACCACGGCCGCCGTGCCGGTCGTGTCGTTGAAGAAGAACGAGTCGCGGAGGGTTCCGGCGTCGCTGCCCGAGAAGTCGATCGACTCGAGCTTGCCGACCGTCGGGAGCCAGACGCCGGAGTACCCGTCGACCGTGACGTCGATGGACTGCTGGGTGCCGCTCACCTTCGACTGGTCGAACGACGTCGGCACCCGGGTGAACGTACCCGATGCCGTCGACACCTGGTCGCTGCCGACGGAGTACTCGACCCCGTCGTACGTGTCGAGAGCGGCGATGCGCAGGAACTGCCCCGACGTCAATCCCGTCACCGTGAGCTGGGGGCGGTCGACCGTCGGCGTCTGCTCGTAGGAGCGGAAGCCGCTGAGCGGGCTCACGTAGTCGCGGGGATCGAACGGCTTCACCACGGCGTCTCGAGCGACCCAGCGTGCGCCCGCCGGCGCGAGCGTCGTCGTGGCCGCGACGGCCGCCGCCGAGGCGATCGCCAGCGTGAGTACCGCTCCCCCGATGGCCCGGCGCGCCACAGCGCTGTTTCCGGTGCGCTGCGACGACACGTTCGCGCCCGGCGTGATCCGCAGCAGGCGCTCGATGGACTGCCGACGGCGCCGCAGCCGCCACCAGACCACCCAGATGATCGACGCGGCCAAGAGCACGAGCCCGGTGACGAGGGGCAGCAGCGCCTCCGTCGGGCCGAACACGATCCCGGCGATGTAGATGACGACGGGAGGGATCAGAGCCAGCTCGCCGCGACGGCTTCGCAGCGCAGTGGACAGCCCGACGGTCGTGCCGACCAGCACCAGCACGAGCGCCGGCACGAGCAGCGCCTGGTAGCTGCCCACCGGCAGGGTGATCGTGAGCAGCTGCTTCCAGCTCGTCGACACGCCGACGACCAGTTCGCGCAGGCCCTCCAGCGACGGGAGCACTCCGTAGATCGCCTGGTTCGGCACGGCCAGGGCGACTCCGAACAGCGCGAAGGCGATCACGACCAGCACGAGGAGCCAGAAGCTCGAGAGGCGCAGGAACGTGCCCGCCAACGCGATCGCGGCGCCGAGCGCGAACGCGGCCGCCACCAGCACGACGAACGCGCCGTCGCGGTACACCGGCCAGAAGGTCGACGACGCCACCGCGACGATGACGAAGAACGCGCCGGTCTGCGCGAGCGCGAAGCCGACCCGCACCCGCGGAGTCCTCGAACGGGGTCGGAGGCCCTGACGGGCATCGGCGACGGGAAGCGGTCGGCCCGCGATCGCGCTCATCCGGTCACCGTCTTCGCGAGGGACTGCTGGAGGTCTTCGAGGTAGCCGACCGTCAGGATCGTGAGGTCGGCGACGCGGCGCATGCCGGGCACGGTCTCGGGATCGCACACGATGGCCACAGCCTCGACACCGGCGGGGAACGCCGACGCGGCCGCACGGAGCTGCGTGATTCCCGTCGTGGAGCCGACCACGAGGAAGGCCACGGAGATGCCGGCGACCTGCTCGCCGGTCACCCGCGCGACGTCGGTGATGCCGAGCGCCGACTCGTCGTAGGTGACCAGGGCCAGCTCGTCGAGCAGGCGGACCCGGGTGAGAGTCGCGAGAGCGCGGACCGCCAGCGTCTTGCGCTTGGCGAACTCGGGGGTGCGCTCGGACACGACGACCGAGACCTCGCGCGCGTCGCGGATGGCGCGGACGCCCAGGGAGGCGGCCACGCTCACGCCGAGCTCGAACTCCTCCTCCGTGGCGAAGTCGGCGTTGGCCAGGCTCAGCGCGATCACGATGTGGCTGCGCCGGGTTTCCTCGAACTGGCGGACCATGTACTGGCCCGCGCGGGCGCTCGACTTCCAGTGGATGTGGCGCCGGTCGTCGCCGGGGACGTACTCGCGCAGGGCGTGGAACGAGATGTCGCTCGCCGACAGGTCGCGGGTCGGGTTGCCCTCGAGGTCGCGGATGAGGCCGGTGCTCGTCGAGGGGATTCCGATCGTCCGCGGGTGGACGAAGAGCTCGGTGACGCCCGTCCACTCCAGCTCGCGCCGCACGACGCCGATCGGGTCGCCGCGCACGGTGCGGACGGGGCCGACCGGGATCACGCCGCGCCGGTACGTCGGCACCTGGAAGGTCTCCTCGACGGAGTCGCCTCCGCGCATGCCGGGGAGCGAGATCTCGGCGAGGCCGGGGCCGATCGGGATCTCGACGGTGACGCCCAGCACGCGGCGCCTGGTCGGGTTGGTGATCGTCACGCGGCCAGACGCCTCGTCGCCGACCGACACGCGGCTGTGCGGGAGGTCGAGCGTGACGGTGAAGGCGTTTCGGCCGACCGCGTAGAGGGCGGCGAGACAGAGGAGCACGACCAGCGCGAAGCCGACGGCGACGAGTTCCAGCCACCCCAGGGTGTAGCCGACGATCAGGGCGATCGGGGTCAGCGCGAGGATCACCCAGCCGAGCGGGGTCACCACTCCCGACGCGACAGCCCCCCAGCGGCGGAGCACGGCGGTGATCCGGCGCCAGATGCGGACGAGGAGGATGACGACGTCGGCCGACACGCCCTGGCGGTCGCCGACGATCCGCGTGCGTGCGTTGGTGAGCCCCTGTGTTCCGGTGCCGTAGTGGGCGTCGGTCGCGGACTGACGCGATCGGTCGCGCGTGCTGGAGTGGACCGTCGAACGCGCTTTCGCCGCGGCCGACGGCTGACGCGTGTTCGCGAGCCGGGGTGCGTCGGAGGGCTGACGCGCGTCCGAGCCGTGCGGCCGCGTTCGCTCCGGGGGCTGGACCGTCACTCGGCCTCCCCGTCGGTCGTCCGGCTCGTCGTCACGCAGAGACCCGTTCGGCCGGGGGCGCGATCTCGATGAGGAGCTGGCTGATGATGCTGGAGGGCGTGACGCCGTCGAACTCGGCCTCGGGGTCGAGGACGATCCGGTGCGCGAGGACCGGCTCCGCCAGCAGCTTCACGTCGTCCGGGGTCACGTAGTGGCGCCCGGTCGAGGCCGCGTACGTCTTCGCGACGCGGACGAGCGCGAGCGCACCGCGGACGCTGACGCCGAGGCGCACCTCGGGTGCGGTCCGGGTGCCCTCCACGATGCGCGCCACGTAGTCGGCGATCACGGGGTCGACGTGCACGGTGCGGGCGAGGCGCGCCATCTCGCTGATGACGCCGGCCTCGACGACCGGCGGCAGCTTGACCTCGTGGACGCGCGTCGCGCTGCCCTCGAGGATCCGGAGCGTCGCGGCGTGGTCGGGGTAGCCGATCGAGGTCTTGAGGAGGAAGCGGTCGAGCTGCGCTTCGGGCAGACGGTAGGTGCCGGCCTGCTCGATGGGGTTCTGAGTCGCGATGACCATGAACGGCGCGCCGACCTCGTGCGAGACGCCGTCGACGGTCACTCGCGACTCCTCCATGACCTCGAGGAGCGCTGACTGCGTCTTCGGGCTGGCGCGGTTGATCTCGTCGGCCAGGACAATGTTCGCGAAGATCGGGCCCGCGTGGAACTCGAACTCGCCGGTCTTCTGGTCGTAGATGCTCACGCCGGTGATGTCGCCGGGAAGCAGGTCGGGCGTGAACTGGATGCGGCTCGACGACGACTGGACAGTCTGCGCGACAGCGCGCGCGAGCGAGGTCTTGCCCGTGCCCGGGAAGTCCTCGAGCAGCAGGTGGCCCTCGCTGAGGAGCGCGGTGAACGAGAGCTTGATCACGAAGGACTTGCCGAGGAGCACCTTGTCGACGTTGGACACCAGGCGCGCGAAGATGTCGGCGAACCAGGTGGCCTGCTCAGGCGTCATGCTCATTGTCTGATGGTCCCATTCGTTGGATCGGGTGCGCGGGCGGTCACGGCGTGTCGCTCGTCCGGTAAGTCTTCTCGTAAGTCTGGCCGCCGTTGGCAGTGACACGGATGTCCAGGGTCGGCAGCAGCAGATCGACGCCCGTGATCTGGCACGAGTTGACCCCGTCGACCGCCGCCGTCCACGTTCCGCCCGAGCACTGGTACTCGAACTGCTCGTAGTCCGGGTTCGACACGACGCTGAAGTTGAACGACCAGGTGCCTTGCGTGCCGTCCGGGTTCTGGTAGTCGAGCCCGGAGACGTTGGTGCTGACCGGCGTGATCGACACCGCATCGGAGGCGGGCCCGCAGAACGAGGTCGTGGCGTCTCGGCAGCCGCGGAACGTGTACGACTGCGCCGTTCCGTAGACCGAGGAGTCGGCGGCGCTCGTGAGCGTGTCGTTCACCGCGACCGAGGTCCAGACGCCGCCTCGCTTGAGCTGGTAGTAGGGCGACGTCCCGCTGGCGACGCCCAGGGAGTCGACGTGCACGTCGAAGTTGCCGTTGCTGCTGTTGCTCAGGCTGAGAGTCGCCGTCGCCTGCCCGGGCGCCGTCAGGCTCTGCACCCCGTCGATGCGGGCCGACGAGCAGAAGTAGCCGTTGTCGGCGTAGACGTAGTAGACGTACGAGCGGCCGTCGACGGCGGTCGCGTCGCGGTAGGTCGTGGCCGACTGCGCTCCCCCGATCGCACCCGGCTTCGAGGACGTCGAGCACGCCGGGGTGCCGGCGGGCGTGTTCGCATCGGCTCGGCCGACGGTGTAGCTAATACCCGAGCCGCCGTTCGAGCCGACTCCCGCCCATGCAAGGGCGATGACGCCTGACTTGTCGCTGGACGCGGTGATGCCGGTCACGCTCGACGGGGTGCCGGCCGGCGAGCCGGTCGCCGTGGCGCTCCGCGCCCAGTCGGCGGTGCTCGACACCTGCGCGGAGTTCTTCGCGTACACCTGCACGCTGTACTGCGCACCCGGCGACAGCCCGGTGATGGTGGTCGACGTGCTGCCGCCCGCGACGTCGACCGAGCCGGGGGCTCCGGATCCTGCGATCTCGACCGTGTAACCCGTGACCGACGTGCCCTTGGCCGGCTTCGGCACGGTGTTCCACGAGACCACGACGGCGCCTGGGGTGACGGTGGAGGGAGAGACCGAGACGCCGGTGGGGGCGGCCGGCACGAAGTCGGCGCTGTACTGGATGCTCTGGGGGCTCGACGCGGAGGCCCCGATGCTGTTGATGGCCTGCACGCTGAAGCGGTAGAGCGCCCCGGGGTCGAGGTCGGTCAGGGTGCAGACGGTCGACGTGCCGCAGTCTTTCGTGTATGACCCGGCCGACGACGTGCCCGTCAGGCGGTACGAGGTGATCGCCGAGTTGTTGGACACCGGGGCCTGATACGTCAGAGTCAGCTGGCCGCCGATGAACGTGCCCGAGCGGATCGGCGCGGCGGGGGCGTCGGGGACGTCCTGGACCGAGATCGTGATGTCGCCGAAGACGTCCCGGTCGGGATCGCCCGTGACGTCGGCGATCTCGTACTGGAGGTGGGCGTTGACCGGCTTCGCCGACTTCGCCACCGTCACGGTCAGCTTGCTGTTGTCGGCGGACGGCTTGACCGCGACGCCGGCCGGGAGCGACGCGCCCTCGAGGCCGCGGATCGCGATCACGCGGAGGGGCTGGCCCGGGAAGGGGTTCGTGGCCTGGTCGTTGGCGAGCACGTCGACAACGGTCGTCGAGCCGCGCCTGGCGACGGCCTCGTCGGACGCCGCTATCGCCAGCGGACGCGTCGAACCCACGACGGTCAGGCCGATGGTGCCCGATTGCGGAGCCGAGGTGGTGTCGCGCACGGTGAGGCCGATCCTAGCCGTGGTGCCCTTGGTCGCCGACGAGCTCGCCGTGACCGTGAGCTGGGTGCCCGAGAGCCGGACGCTGAACCCCGGCACCGACGTAGTCGTGACGGCATACCTCAGCTCGCCGATGTCGTTCGGGTAGTTGTAGGTCGTCAGGCGCGTGAGATCGAGGGTGCGCGACTCGTTCGGCTCGAGGTCGAGAGCGGACGCCTCGAGCACCGGCGGCTGGTTCTGCCGCGCCGTGACCGTGATGGGGAGCACCAGCGTCGCGGTGTGGCCGTCGGGATCGGCCGCGGAAGAGCCGTCGGTCACCTGGAACGAGATCGACGCCTGGCCGAAGAACCCCTTCTCGGAGGTGAAGACGAGGGTCGTCGCGTTCTGAACGAGGTCGGCACCGTCGGCGTGCGTCGCGCGGACCGTCGAGCTGTCGGTGAGACGGACGCCGTTGCTGCCGGTCGAGATCACGTAGCGGTTGAGGTCGATCGTGAGCGCCTTCTCGCTGACCACGGACAGCGCGGGGGCGGTCTCGTTGATCTGCGGGAGAGCGTCGTCGAAGCCGGGCACTCGGATGAAGGCGTAGGCCTTGATGGACGGGTCGTCGGGGTGCGACACCCAGAACGGGATGATCTGGCTGGTGTCGGTGATCGTGACGCGGATCCGGTGGTTCGCCGTCACCTGGGCCGTGTCGCCGTAGCCCGGCACGAGGCCGAGGCCGAGGGTCGAGACGTTGCCGTCGGCGAAGAAGACGTTCGCGAGCACGTTCACGTCGACGGTCTTGCGGTTGAGCACGTCGGTGAGCGACAGGACGCTGTCTTGAGCCTCGGGGTAGTTGAGCTCGGAGTTCGGGTCGACCTTGACCGAGATGAAGGTCGAGCTGGTTCCGCCGGAGTCGTTGGCGACCGTGTAGACGAGCCCGTAGGTCTTGGCCGCACGAGGCGGCGTGACCCGGACCACGCCGCCGGCGAGGATCGTCGCCGTCACGTCGGCGTCGTTGGGCTTCACGCCGGTGACGCGGAGGGAGCCGCCGTCGGGGTCGGAGTCGTTCGCGAGGACCCTCACCAGGATGCTGCCGCCGGGGCGCATCGTGACGGAGTCGGCGACGGCGATCGGGTTGCTCGACCCCTGCGCCTTGGGAGCGATGCCGATCCGGATCGTGCCGGTCGCGCGAGCACCGAGCCCGTCGACGACCGTGTAGGTGAAGGTGTCGGTGCCGGCCGAGTAGCTGCCCGCGTCGTAGTCGATGTAGTCGGAGCCGACCGACGCGACATTGCCCTTCTCGGGGTTCGTGTCGACGCCGAGCAGCTGCACGCTGTCGCCGTCGGGGTCGATGTCGTCGAGCGGCACCTGGACCCGGACGCTCTGTCCCGCGACGACCCGGCCGGTCAGGGTCTCGGGCACGGGGGCCGTGTTGGTCGACGCGTCGGACTCGCGGACCGCGATGCTCACCTGAGCGGTCGCCCGCTGACCGTCGGGTCCTTCGATTGCGTACTCGGCGGTGAAGTTGCCTGGCGTCTTGGGCGCCAGGTAGCGGAGCTTGGTGCCCGACACGAACAGCAGCCCGCCGCCGGAGGTGACGTTCTTCACCAGCTTCGGCTCGAGGGCGATGTCCTCGCCGTCGGGTTGCTCGTCGTTCGCCAGCACGTCGATGTCGACCGCCGCTCCGACTCGCGCCGTGACCTGGTCGTTCGTCGCGATCGGGGGCTGGAGGCGGTCGGGCTTCGGGATCTGCACGACGGTCACCGAGCCGGGTGCCGACGCCAGGCCGTTCGAGACCGTGTACGTGAAGGTGACGGGAGCCTCGAGCACCCTGGTCAGGGTGATCCGGAGGTCGCGCTGCTCGAGCGTCTGCACCTGCACCCCGGAGTCGATCGACGGAGTCGCGGTCTTCGTGACCATGAGGACGTTGCCCGCCGGGTCGAAGTCGCTCGCCGTGATATCGACGGTCTGCGTGCTCAGAGTCTGGACGAAGACCGTCTTCGGGATCGTGATCGGCGCGGTGTTCGGCTCGGGCGGATCGACGACGTCGACGCGGATGGTGCCTGTGGCGGTCTTGTCGCCGTCCGTCACCGTGTACTCGAGCAGGTGCGGCCCGCCGACGGACGACGTGAAGGTGAACGTGCCTGCCGAGTAGCTCGGCGTGATCGTCGCGCCCGACTTGGCCGGGACGCTGTTCAGCTTGAGTGAACCGGTGCCGCCCGACGCGTACGGCATCGGGTTGATGGTCGTGACCTTGTCTTTGTCGGTCTCGACCGAGAACGAGCTCGCCGTGAGGGGGACGTCGCCGCCCGCCGAGACCTTGATCGACAGAGTGCCGCGGCCGACCGCCGTGCCGTCGGACATCGACAGCACGATCTCCTGCGTGGACGGGCCCTCGCCCGAGTCCTGGTAGACGACCTCGCCGGTGGGCTTGAACGTGACCGTGCCCCCGGAGGCACCCGACGCTCCGGTCAGGTAGAACGGATCGCCGTCCGGATCGACCCACGATCCCAGCGTGTTCAGGGTGACGCGTCCGGACGACGAGACGTCGGCGCTCTCGACCCGCACCTGCTGCGGAGGGCTGTTCGTGCCGAGCTGGTGGACCCCCACGGTGACGTGAGCGGAGTCGGAGCCGCCGCGGCCGTCCGAGATCGAGTAGTCGAAGGTGACCGACCCGGCGGCGGTCGCCGGGAGCGTCAGGAGGATCTGCTGCCGGTTCGCGACGATCTCGACCTTGGCCGAGCTCGGCGACGGCGTCGACACGTCCGTGATGACGATCGGGTCGCCGTTCGGGTCGTAGTCGTTCAGCAGCACCGGCAGGAGAGTCGCCCGTGAGGGCCGGGCGCCGAGCAGGTCGTCTTTGGCGACCGGCGGCTTCTGCTGGACCTCGAGCTTGTCGGGGTCGTCGCTCGGCTTCTGATTCGGATCGGTCGTGTCGGTCTCGTCGTTGATGAGGTCGGACCAGTTGTCGATCAGCTGGCCGCCCCGCTGAACCGCCCACGAGTCGCCGCTGGCCTCGTCGTTGAGCACGACCTTCGATCCGTTGACCGCGAAGGCCAGAGACGCCGACGCCGCCATCGACCTGAGCACGGTGTCGGACCCCGCCGCCGAGGAGCAGTCGTTCCAGCCGGTTCCGTCGGCCCAGGCCGCGTACGTGCAGCCGCCCGCGACGACCGGGCGAGCGGGATCGCCGGCGCGGCCGGTGACGACCTTCGACACGCTGCCGCCGAACGAGACGTCGAGGAGGCCCTCCTCCGACGCCACGGTCACCCCCGATCCGATGTCGGACGACTCCTGCAGCGCCACCGTGCCGGTGACCTCCGGCGACAGGTCGACCGGGTCGCCGTCGATGACCAGCCTGTTCGTGTCGGTGTCGAGCACGGCCCAGTGCGACCCGATCGTGGCTACCTGGTAGGCGTCGCGCTTCGGCAGCCGGAGCTTGGCATGGCTCGACACCCCGAATTCGCTGAGGCTGTCGATGCGCGAGACCTCGGCGCTGTCGGGCGAGTAGGCGATCATCGTGCCCGAGGGCGTCATGCCGGTGACGACCGACGACCCGAGGCTGAGATCGGCCTGCGCCGAGGCGTCGAATGCCCCGAGCGCCGACACGGGCGTCGACCAGAACTCGCCCGTCTCGCCCGAGACGATCACCGCCGTCCCACCGGCCAGCAGCACTGCCGGCTTGTCGGGTGGCAACGGCACGGTCTGCGACACCTCCGCCGTGGCGGGGTCGACCGCGCCGACCGTCGCGTTGCTGCGGTCGACCAGCAGCACGTGCGAGGCGTCCTGCACGACGGAGACATCCGTCCCGCTGCTGCGCACGGCCGAGTTCAGCTCGAGCACGGCGGGGTTCGCGCGGCCGATCGCCGACTTCGACTGATTCGCCACCCAGACGGTGCCGTCGTTCAGGTCGAGTCGCTGAGCCTGGTACCCGGGACTCGTGAGCCCGATCGTCGCGGCCACCGCCGCGATGGCGATGGTCGCGACCGCGGTCGCCGTGAACGAGCGACGCGAGCGCAGGAACTGCACGAGCCTCTTCACTGCCCCACTCCCGGGGCGGCGCACTTCTGGGCGCTCACCGGCCCTGCCTTGCCGGCGCGCGTGACGGTCACCGTGATGCACACCTGCTGACCGCTCGTGCCGGTGGCCGTGAACGTCGTCGCCGTCTGCGTGCTGCTGTCGGTGCCGGTCGTGACGACGTAGGTGTCTCCGCTGCGGAGGCCGGGGTCGGCCCACTGGAACTCGACGGAGCTGCCGGTCGTCGTCGCGGAGATGTCGCTCACCCGCGGGATGTCGCTCGACGTCGACCGCACCAGGAACAGCACTGCGATGCCGCCGAGCACGATGACGACGACCGACGCCGCTATCAGCGCCCACGCCAGGTACTGGACCTTCTTCGGAGCTCTGGCCGGACGCGTCCCGGTCGATCGAGGGATCGCGTTCGAGTTGCGGACCGCGGGGTCGAGCGTCGCGACGATGCTCGTCGAGGTCGTCGCGGCCGACCGACGGCGGCGACGGCGGTTCGGGACGCCGACGGCGGAGCCGTCGGAGCCGCGGAGGCGGGTGCGCTCCTCGAGATCCGCGACCGTGGCCAGCGCCCAGTCGTCGACAGCCACCTCGATCGGCGTCTGCGCGACGCCGATCTCGGACTCGACCTGCTGGAACTCGCGGATCAGCTCGAGGATGCTCTCGTGCCGGTTCTCGGGCTTGTGCGACATGGCGCGCGTGAGCGTCGCCTCGAGACCCGCCGGGATGTCGGTGCGCCCGATCGGCTGCAGCTTGCCCTTCTCGATGCGGGCCATGAGGTCGCTCGACGAGTTCGAGCCGCCGAGCACCTCGAACGGGCTGCGGCCGGCGAGCAGGGAGTAGACGGTCGCGCCGAGCGACCAGACCTCGGAGGCGATGGTGCCGGAGGTGTCATCGCGGAGCACCTCCGGGGCCGACCACGGGATCGACAGACCCACGACCTCGTTCGGCTCGCTCTCGCCCAGCGACGACGCGATGCCGAAGTCGGACAGCACGGGGTGCCCGTACGCCGTCATGAGGATGTTCGACGGCTTGATGTCGCGGTGCAGGACGCCCTGGCGGTGCGCCGTCTCGATGGCGCTGCCGATCTTGACGGCGATGCGGAGGACGTCGGCGACCGGGATCCGCTCGCGGCGGTAGCGCTCGCTCAGCGAGGCGGAGCACAGCTCCATGACGAGGTAGGGGCGGCCGTCGGCCGACACGCTCGCCTGGTAGACGGTGAGGATCGACGGGTGGGCGCTGAGCTGCGCCATCAGGTTGGCCTCGGCCTGGAACATCTGCCGCACCTGGTCGTTCACGACCTCGCTGAGCATGACCTTGACGGCCACCTGGCGTCGGGGCATGTTCTGCTCGTACAGGAAGACGTCGGCGAAGCCGCCCGAGCCGAGCACGTGGAGGTGCGAGAAGCCCGGCAGCACAGGGGGCTGCGAAGGAAGGCGCCTGGCCATTTCGCCCCCTTAGAAGCTTGCATGGGAAACGCTTTCGGAGCGCCCCGTCGATTTGCCGATCTTCGCAATTGTAAATGGCCCCCTCGCGCCGACGAGGCGGGGCACGGCGCATCTGTGGATAGTCTCGGCCCCACTTCGGGGGTGGGGAAAATCGACCTCCGCCGTCGTGGGGCGACGGTCCAGCAGCCTAGAGGCGCGGGACCTGGTCGGTCGGAAGAGTCGCGTCGGCCTCGTGAGCGCGCCGCGCGCCGCGCACGTCGACGACCACAGCGGTGACGTTATCGCGGCCGCCCGCGGCCACGGCTGCTGTCACGAGCGCCTGCGCCGCCGCCTCGGAGGACGCGTTCGCACCGAGGAGCGTCGCGATCGCGCGGGGATTGAGCTCCTTCGTGAGGCCGTCTGAGCAGATGAGCAGTCGGAGGCCCGGTCGTGCCGGAACCCGCCAGTAGTCCGGGCTGGGCTCGGCGCCGAAGCCGATGGCCTTGGTGATGACGTTGCTGTCGGGGTGGCTCTCGGCGTCGTCGGGGTGGAGCATGCCCGCCTGGACCATCTCCTGGACGACCGAGTGGTCGACGGTGACCTGGCGCAGCACGTCGGAGTCCAGCATGTAGACACGCGAGTCGCCGACGTTGAAGATCGTGAAGTACGGGGCGTCACCGTCTTTCGTCAGGATCGCCCCGGTCACCGTCGTGCCGACGCCGAGCTCGGTGCCGACGGCCGCCACCTCGATGTCGTCCGTCGCCAGTCGCAGAGCCTTCTCGAGCGAGTCGGTGTCGAAGAAGTCGCCGGATGCCGCGGCGTCGAGGCGCGTCACGACGGCATCGCTCGCCACGTCGCCGGCGCTGTGGCCGCCCATGCCGTCCGCGACCACGAACAGCGGCGACTTCGCGATGAAGCTGTCCTCGTTGTGGGCGCGGCGCTTGCCGACATCGGTGACGCCGGCCCAGTCGAGGAGGACGGAGCCCTCGTCGCCGAGTCGGACGGTGTGTGCGGTCGTCGGACGACCAATCTCTGTCACGGGATGGATTCTTCCTGGGGAATGGAGCGTGTAGTGGGCAGGACCTCGAGTCGGTTCCCGTCGCCGATGTCCACTATGGTGCCCACGAGCACGACGATCGACTCGCCTTGCCGGAGTGCCACGGGAAGCCGGCCCGGAATCGTGACCCTCGTGCCATTCGTCGACTTCAGGTCGGTCACGACGACGGCCGTGCCCTCCTGACGGATCTCGACGTGCGTCGCCGACACCTCGTTGCGCGGGGACCGGACCGTGACCAGGCGAGGATCGCCCCGTCGCTCGATGCGGTGGGAGGAGGGGCGGCGTCCGATGATGAGCGCGGCGTCCAGCGTCTCGGTCGACGAGCCGACCAGGATCCGGTGGTAGCGGTTCGACGGATCGGTCGTGGTCACGCCGCCTCCTCGCTCGATCTCCGGCCGTGCCCTGTCGCCCGGTGGGAACACGCTACCAACAGGTCACCCCGTGGTCCTGCGCAGATGCCTCCTCCACAGACCCCGGGTTCTCCACAGGCGAGGGGCATCCTCGTTCGGCCGGTCACCGCGCTCCTACGGTCGACGCCATGACCACGACATTCCTCACCTCGTCCCTCGTCCACCACGACTCCCCCGTCGGCCGACTGGCCATCCATGTCGCGGCCGATCGCATCACCCGGGTCGACATCCAGACGGCCGCGCTCATCGTGGCGGCCACTGAGACGGCGCTCGGCGACACCGCGCTCGACTGCACGCCCACCCCTCTCCACGATGAGGCCCGGCGGCAGTTCGACGACTACTTCGCCAATCGCCGTGACCGCTTCGACCTTCCCCTGGAGTACTGGGGCACGCCCTTCCAGGAGACCGTGTGGGAGCTCCTCGACGAGGTCCCGTTCGGCACGACGACGACCTACGGCGACCTCGCGGAGCTGTCGGGGCGGCCGACCGGCGCCCGTGCCGTCGGCGGCGCGATCCGGGCCAATCGGCTCGCGATCCTGGTGCCGTGCCACCGGGTCCTCGGTGCGGGGCGGAGAGTCACGGGCTATAGCCCCGGCGACGGGGTGGCGACGAAGAAGTGGCTTCTCGAGCACGAGGGCATCGACTTCGCAGGGAGCTGAGAGCGAGCAGTGTCGACGCCTCGGCGCCGGCGTGACCGGCACGACTGCAGGAACTCGACAGCTCAGCTTCGGAGCACGCTCTCCGCCACGACGACGAGCTCCCCGCCGTGGGGCTCGACGACCATCCCCTCGCCTCGTGCCCATCCCACGAAGTCCTCCACGGTCGCCAGGTCGGGCCGCGCGGCCAGCAGGCGGGCGATCAGCGTGCCCTTCGTCTTCTTGTTGAAGTGGTTGAGCGCGCGTCGGCGGCCTCCCTCGTCGGACACCACGCGCACGTAGGCGCTCCCCAGAGGCGCCGGCCCCAGCTCGGAGTACCCCTCGCTGCGCAGATCGATGACGGTCTGGCCGCTGGAGGCCAGCGCCCGGGCGACCGGACCCGCCCAGAGCGACTTGAGCGACTTCTCGGGCAGCCTCGTGTCATGCGAGAGCCGGTAGGCCGGGATCGGATCCGCGGCGCGGACGAGGCCGAAGAGGGCCGAGTGCACGGCGACGTGCTCCCTCGCCCAGTCGCGAGCCTCGACCGCGAGCGACGGCGCGTCGATCGGATCGAAGGCCACGCCGGTGTAGCGCTCGAGAGCCGGCATCGTGGGCGAGATCTTCAGCGTGCGGTTGCGGGCGACCTCGGTGACGGCCAGCGCCGGGCTGATCTTGAGCAGCCGGGCCGCCTCGTCGGCGTCTCGGCTGAGGCGCACCACCGTCGCCGCGACACTGCGCCGGACTCGCCCCAGCGTCGGGAACGACAGCGCGTCGAAATCGAGCGTCGACTCGGGCTCACCACCCGACCGCTTGGTCTCGGACGGAGGCATGACGAAGAGCAGGGATGTCATCGACTGATTGAGCTCATTGAGGAGGAGGGCGTTAACGGAAGAGGCCCGGGTGGACGGCGCTCGAAGCGCCTTCCACCCGGGCCGGAGAGATCAGACCAGTGCCGCGTTACGGGCGACGATGGTGACCGTGTCGTTCTCGACCGACAGGAACCCGTCTTCGGCCGTGGCCTCGACGACGGCACCGCCAGCCTGACGAACGCGGACCTGCCCGGAGGCGAGAACCGCCAGCAGGGGCTCATGCCCCGGCAGGATTCCGATCTCGCCCTCGACGGTGCGAGCCGTGACCTGCGCCGCCTCGCCCGACCAGACCTGCTGGTCGGCCGACACGACGTTCACAGTGAGAGCAGCCACGATCAGCTGTTCTCCTTCTGGATCTGAGCCCACTTCTCTTCGACGTCGGAGATGCTGCCGACGTTGAAGAACGCCTGCGTGGCGACGTGGTCGAAGTCGCCATTGGCGATCGCGGTGAACGACTCGATGGTGTCCTTCAGCGGAACAGTCGAGCCCTCGACACCGGTGAACTTCTTCGCCATGTAGGTGTTCTGCGAGAGGAACTGCTGAATACGGCGAGCACGCGAGACGGTGATCTTGTCTTCTTCGGAGAGCTCGTCGACACCGAGGATCGCGATGATCTCCTGGAGCTCCTTGTTCTTCTGAAGGATCGCCTTGACGCGGATGGCCGTGTTGTAGTGGTCCTGGCCCAGGTAGCGGGGGTCGAGGATGCGGCTGGTGGACGTCAGCGGGTCGACGGCCGGGTACAGACCCTGCGACGCGATCTCGCGAGAGAGCTCGGTCGTGGCGTCGAGGTGCGCGAAGGTGGTCGCCGGCGCGGGGTCGGTGTAGTCGTCGGCAGGGACGTAGATCGCCTGGAGCGACGTGATCGAGTGACCGCGGGTCGAGGTGATGCGCTCCTGGAGCACACCCATCTCGTCGGCGAGGTTCGGCTGGTATCCCACGGCGGACGGCATGCGGCCGAGCAGCGTGGAGACCTCGGAGCCGGCCTGCGTGAAGCGGAAGATGTTGTCGATGAAGAGCAGGACGTCCTGCTTCTGCACGTCGCGGAAGTACTCCGCCATCGTCAGCGCCGACAGGGCCACGCGGAGGCGCGTTCCCGGCGGCTCGTCCATCTGGCCGAAGACGAGGGCCGTCTTGTCGAAGACACCGGCCTCTTCCATCTCCATGATGAGGTCGTTGCCCTCACGAGTGCGCTCGCCGACACCGGCGAACACCGACACGCCGCCGTGGTCCTGCGCGACGCGCTGGATCATCTCCTGGATGAGGACGGTCTTGCCGACGCCCGCACCGCCGAAGAGACCGATCTTGCCACCCTGGACATACGGGGTGAGCAGGTCGATGACCTTGATGCCGGTCTCGAAGAGCTCGGTCTTCGACTCGAGCTGGTCGAATGCCGGGGGCTTGCGGTGGATGGGCCAGCGCTCGGTGATCTCGATCGTCTCGCCGGGCGCGCCGTTGAGCACGTCGCCGGTGACGTTGAAGACCTTGCCCTTGGTGATGTCGCCGACGGGCACCGAGATGGGCGAACCGGTGTCGGTGACCTCCTGGCCCCGGACGAGGCCGTCGGTGGGCTTGAGGGCGATGGCACGGACGAGGTCGTCGCCGAGGTGCTGAGCGACCTCGAGGACCAGCTCGATCGTCTGGTCGCCGATGACGATGGTCGTCTTCAGCGCGTTGTAGACGCCGGGGATCGCATCGTGCGGGAACTCGATGTCGACGACGGGACCGGTGACGCGCGCGATGCGGCCGACGCCCGGTGCCTTCTCGGTCGCGACTGGCGCGGTGGCGATGTCAGTCATTTCTCTCTCTTCTCTAGCTCTGCGAGCTCAGTGCTTCTTGGCCGAGCTGAGGGCGTCTGCGCCGCCAACGATCTCGGAAATCTGCTGGGTGATCTCACTCTGGCGCGCGTTGTTGGCAAGGCGCGTGTAGTCGCGGATCAGGGTGTCGGCGTTGTCGCTCGCCGCCTTCATGGCCTTCTGACGGGCGGCGTGCTCGGAAGCGGCCGACTGCAGCATGGCGTTGAACAGGCGGCTCTCGATGTAGACGGGGAGCAGCGCGTCGAGGACGTTCTCAGGGTCGGGCTCGAACTCGTAGAGAGGCAGGATCGCGTTCTCCTCGGGCTGCTCGATGCCTTCGACGACCTCCAGCGGCAGGAGACGCACGACCTCGGGGGTCTGCGTGACCATGCTGATGAAGCGGTTGTAGACGACGTGGATCTCGTCGACTCCGCCCTCGGCCGAATCGGTCAGGAACTTCGATACGACCGCATCGCCGATCTCTTTCGCCGTGGCGAACTCGGGCTGGTCGGTGTTGCCCGTCCAGCTCTGCTCGGAACCCCGTTGACGAAAGGTGAAGTAGGCGGCGGCCTTGCGACCGACGAGGTAGTAGACCACCTCCTTGCCCTGGCTGCGCAGAAGCGTCGCCAGCTCTTCGCCCGCCTTCAGCACGTTCGACGAGAAGGCGCCGTTGAGGCCCCGGTCGGACGTGAAGAGGACGATCGCCGCGCGATCGATCGACTCGGGCTCCGTCGTCAGCACGTGGTCGACGTTCGAGAACGTCGCCACGGCCGAGACGGCCCGCGTCACAGCGCGCGAGTACGGACCGGACGCGGCCATGCGCGCCTGGGCCTTCTGGATCCGAGAAGCCGAGATGAGCTCCATGGCCCGGGTGACCTTCTTGGTCGTCTGGGCAGAGCGAATGCGCTGTCGGTAGACCCGAAGTTGCGCTCCCATGTGTCTCCTGTTGGTATCGGTGCGGGCGAAGGTCGGCAGTCGCTATCGCGACTTGACGATCTTCTCCTGGTTGACGTCTTCGGCGTCCGTGGCGGTGAACTCCTCGCGGCCGACGGAAGCCAGCGGCTTGCCCTCGCCCGTCTGGAACTCCTTCTTGAACTCCTCGATCGACGAGTCGAGCTGAGCCACGAGGTCGTCCGAGAGCACGTTGGTCTCGGCGAGCGTCGTGAGGACGTCACCGGTGCGCGAGAGATAGTCGTGCAGCTCGGCCTCGAAGCGCAGGATGTCGGCCACGGGGACCTCGTCGAGCTTGCCGTTGGTGCCGGCCCAGATCGAGACGACCTGCTTCTCGACCGGGAACGGCGAGTACTGCGGCTGCTTGAGCAGCTCGGTCAGGCGGGCGCCACGGGCGAGCTGACGGCGGCTGGCCTGGTCGAGGTCGGACGCGAACATCGCGAAGGCCTCGAGCGAGCGGTACTGGGCGAGCTCGAGCTTCAGCGTGCCCGAGACCTTCTTGATCGACTTCACCTGAGCGTCGCCGCCCACTCGCGAGACCGAGATCCCGACGTCGACCGCAGGACGCTGGTTGGCGTTGAAGAGGTCGGACTGGAGGAAGATCTGGCCGTCGGTGATCGAGATCACGTTGGTCGGGATGTACGCCGAGACGTCGTTCGCCTTGGTCTCGATGATGGGCAGACCCGTCATCGAGCCGGCGCCGAGCTCGTCGGACAGCTTCGCGCAGCGCTCGAGGAGACGCGAGTGCAGGTAGAACACGTCGCCGGGGTAGGCCTCGCGTCCCGGCGGACGACGGAGCAGCAGCGAGACGGCACGGTAGGCCTCGGCCTGCTTCGACAGGTCGTCGAACACGATGAGGACGTGCTTGCCCTCGTACATCCACTGCTGGCCGATGGCCGAGCCGGTGTACGGGGCGAGGTACTTGAAGCCGGCGGGGTCGGACGCGGGCGACGCGACGATGGTGGTGTACTCCATCGCTCCGGCGTCCTCGAGCGCGCCCTTCACCGAGGCGATGGTCGAGCCCTTCTGGCCGATGGCGACGTAGATGCAGCGGACCTGCTTGTTGATGTCGCCCGAGTCCCAGTTGGCCTTCTGGTTGATGATCGTGTCGATCGCGATGGCCGTCTTGCCGGTCTGGCGGTCGCCGATGATGAGCTGACGCTGGCCGCGGCCGATCGGGATCATGGCGTCGATCGCCTTGATGCCCGTCTGCATGGGCTCGTGCACCGACTTGCGCTGCATGACGCCGGGAGCCTGGAGCTCGAGAGCGCGGCGGCCGGAGGTCTCGATGTCGCCGAGGCCGTCGATCGCGTTGCCGAGAGGGTCGACGACGCGGCCGAGGTAGCCCTCGCCGACGGGGACGGAGAGGACCTCGCCGGTGCGGGTGACCTCGAGGCCCTCGTCGATGCCGCTGAACTCACCCAGGACGATGACACCGATCTCGTCTTCGTCGAGGTTCTGGGCGAGGCCCAGGGTGCCGTCGGCGAAGCGGATGAGCTCGTTGGCCATGACGCCGGGGAGACCCTCGACGTGCGCGATGCCGTCAGCGGCATCGATGACGTGACCGACCTCGGTCGTGGACGTCTGCGAGGGCTCGTACGCCGAGACGAAGTCTTTGAGGGCGTCGCGAATCTCATCAGGGCTGATCTTGATGTCTGCCATTGGGATTCCTTTGTCGTTGTGTCTGTGACGATAACCGTGCGAGGCGTATGCCCCGCGTGGTCGGGTGAGCCCGCGTCAGCGAGCCTTGGTGCGTGTGGGTGCGATCAGCCGGCGAGCTGAAGGCGCAGATCGGTGAGTCTCGTCGACACCGTGCCGTCGATGACCTCGTCGCCCACCTGGACCCGGAGCCCGCCCAGGATCGACGGATCGATCACCAGGTTCACTCGCAGGCTACGACCGAACTGCTTCGCGAGGCCGCGCTCGAGACGCGTCACCTGCTCGGCGGCGATCGGCGCGGCGGTCGTGACCACTGCGACGAGCTCGTCGGACTGGTCGGCGACGATGGCGGCGGCATTCCGCAGGAGCTCGCCGATTCGGCGGCCACGGGGCTGCTGCACGAGCTGCGAGACGATGGAGATCGTCTGCTGCGACGCCTTGCCGGCGAGGAGCTTCTCGACGAGGCCGGCTTTCGCTGGCCCGTCGCTGAGCTTCGTGCCGACCGCCAGCTCGAGCGAGGCGTCGGAGGAGACGACCTCGCCGAACGAGAACAGCTCGCCCTCGATCGACAGATCGGCCGGAGCCGACTTCGCGATCGTGCGGATGCCGATCTCTTCCACACCCGCGAGGAGGTCGCTGTGAGACGACCAGCGGCTGCCGACCACGGAGGTCAGCAGGGCACGAGCGGACTCGGTGAATGAGGCGAAGACGCGGTCGATGAACGCCTTCTTGCCGGTGACGTCTTCGGCAGGGTCGGCCAGGTAGGCCAGCAGCTTCGACGACGATCCGATGACTCGACCCGCGTTGAGGAGCTGTTCTCCCGTGGCCAGGTCAGCCGCGTCGCCGAGATCGGCGAGCACGCCCCGCGCGGACGCGAGTGCTTCTCTGGTCATGGATCCCATGGTTACTTGCCTGCCTTCGACGCTTCGTCGGCCTCGAGCTCGGACAGGAAGCGGTCGACGATGGCCGATGCCTTCCTGTCGTCGGTGAGGCTCTCGCCGATGACGCCCGACGCGAGATCGATCGCCAGCGAGCCGACCTCGCCGCGGAGCGAGACGAGGGCGCTCTGGCGCTCCGCCTCGATCTGGGCGGTCGCGTTCGCCGTGATGCGGTCGGCGTCGGCCTGAGCCTGCGCCTTGACGTCGTTGGCGATGCGAGTCGCATCCGTACGAGCCTGCTCGCGAATCTTGGCTGCCTCGGCACGAGCGTCGGCCAGCTGCTTGTTGTACTCCTCGAGCGCGGCAGCCGCTTCGGCCTGAGCGTTCTCGGCCTTCTTGATGCCGCCCTCGATGACCTCGGCGCGCTCGTCGAGCATCGTCTTCATGCGCGGGAGGACCAGGCGCCAGAAGATGAGCAGGATCGCGACGAAGCACACAGCACCCCAAACGAGGTCCGGCGTCGCGGGCAGCAACGGGTTGTGTGACTCACCCGCCGCAACCACGGTGGAAGTAGTGCTGAGCATTCGTCAGCCTCTCTTAGACGAAGATGAAGTACGTGGCGATGCCGATGAAGGCCAGGGCCTCGGTGAAGGCGATACCGATGTACATGAGGACCGTGAGGCGGCCCTGGAGCTCGGGCTGGCGGGCGACGGACTCGATGGTCTTGCCGACCACGATGCCCACGCCGATGGCCGGGCCGATTGCCGCGAGGCCGTAACCGACCGTCGCGATGTTTCCGTCGATTGCAGCGAGAACGGTTGATGCGTCCACGTGTGTTTCCTTCCGTGATGGCGGTTCGGGCAGGCGCCCGGACCGTTGTTAGTGTTCGTCGTTCAGCGCGAGCTGAGCGTAAACAGCAGTGAGCAGCGAGAAGACGTAAGCCTGGAGGACAGCCACCAGAATCTCGAACAGGGTGAACACGAAGCCGAAGGCGATCGTGCCGATTCCGAACAGGGCGAAGAGGTTGCCCGACTCGAAGAGGAAGAACGAGGTCGCCGTGAAGAACAGCACCAGCAGGAGGTGCCCGACGATCATGTTCATGAGGAGTCGCAGGGTCAGCGTGACCGGTCGGAGCACGAACGTCGAGACGAGCTCGATCGGCGTCACGATGATGTACAGCGGCCATGGCACGCCCGGAGGCACGAGGGCGTTCTTGAAGAACGCGCCCGGGTGCTTCCGGATGCCGGCGTAGATGAACACGACGTAGGCGACGGCGGCCAGGATCAACGGGATGCCGATCAGCGAGGTGCCGGCGATGTTGAAGCCCGGGATGATGCCGGTCAGGTTCATGAAGAGGACCATGAAGAAGACGGTCGTCAGGATCGGCAGGAAGCGCTTGCCGTCTTTCTTGCCGAGCAGGTCTTCGGCGATGTTGACGCGGACGAGGTCCAGGCCCATCTCGACGATGCTCTGGAAGCGACCGGGGACGAGCTTCATCTTGCGGGTACCGAGCCAGAAGACCAGGAAGAGCACGATGACGGCGAAGAAGCGCGCCAGCATGATTCGGTTGATCTCGAAGGGGGTGCCGTCGAAGAGGAGGACCGACGGGAAGAACTCGTCGATCGATGGGCCCTGGAAACCGCCGGTGCTGTCGCTCGCTGCGGCGAGAGGATGCACCAGGGTGATGGCGTTAGCTAACAGCGCTATCTCCTGATTCGGGACGCAGCTCTCAGTGATGAAGCCGGGAAGACCAACTGCAACACGTGCGGTTTTTCTAGCCTGGTTTCACCTCCGCGAGATGCGGCGATGATCTGTGGGGAAGCGACCCTTCGGCAGTGAACAGGCCGGGGACACGAACGAGTTCAGCCTATCAACAGATTGGCCCGGAGACGAACCAATCGGGCCGGTGGCGGGCCTATTGGTCTGATATTGCGCCGTCTGCACCCGATGCAGCCGAGTCGAGCACGGACGAGTCGACGTAGGGCACGCGCGAGCGCATCACGACGACGACGTCGACCACGAGCGACCCGAGCACCCCGGCGACGATGCAGACGAACAGGACGACCGTGTTGACCCACGTCTGGTCTTTGAGCAGGACCACCAGCACCAGGAAGATGATGAACTTGAGCAGCCAGCCGCCGAGCACGATGCCGAAGAAGGCGCCGCTGATGAGGCTGCCGCCCGATGCCCTGAGACCGAGCAGGATGCTCACCGCCGTCAGGCCCGTGAAGACGAGCGCGAGGGCCGTGCCGATGAGGGCGCCGGCCACGCCGTGACTGCCCGCGGCGATGCCGCCGATGACCGAGCCGACGACGGCGATGACGAGGGCGAGCAGGGCTCCGTACCGGACGATGGTGACGTAGAGGCGATTGCCGGCGGGGTTCATGCGGATCTTCCTGATTCGGAGCGTGCGGTGGTCGAGCCGGTGGTGCCGGGGCGGCCGGGTTCGGGACGTGACGAGGGAGCCGGACGGCCGGGCTCGGGCCGCGCGGTCGCGGACTCGGCCGCCGACGGGAGCTGCGGGGCAGGGCCCGTGGTGCCGCGGAGGGCCGTGACCGCGACGCGCTCGTCGTCGGCCGTGGGCTTCGGAGTTCCTGCGCCAGGAACGCTCTTGGCACGAGCGGCACCGGCCTGGTCGAGCGCGTCGAACCGGTCGGCCCCGGTCTCGGCGGCCGCGGTCGGCCGTGCGCTCTGCACGGCGATCTCGACGCGCTTGCGGCGGCTCAGCGGCGCGAGGGTGATGGCCGCGCAGACGACCAGGCCGGCGGCGAGGAACATCACCACCCAGTGCACGGGCAGGAAGAAGAACAGGAGACAGCCGACCGAGACCAGGGCGGTCCAGCCGTAGAAGATCAGGACGGCGTGGAAGTGAGAGTGGCCCATGTCGAGCAGCCGGTGGTGGAGGTGCTTGCGGTCGGCGCTGAAGGGCGACTTGCCGGCACTGACGCGGCGCAGCACTGCGAGGCCGAAGTCGAGCAACGGCACGATCAGGACTGCGAAGGGCAGCAGGATCGGGATGAAGACCGGCAGCAGCGTCGTCTTGTCGACCGAGCCCGGGTTGAGGTTGCCGGTGACCGAGACCGCGCTGGTCGCCATGAGGAGGCCGGTCAGCAGCGCGCCCGCGTCGCCCATGAACATGCGCGCCGGGTGCCAGTTGAGGGGCAGGAAGCCGACCGCCGCGCCGATCAGCACGGCGGTGAGCAGGGCGGCGAGGTTGAAGTACTCGACGCCCTGGTTCGCGTTCGTCAGGATGAAGCTGTAGATGAAGAACACGCCGTTCGCGATTATCGTCACGCCGGCGACAAGGCCGTCGAGGCCGTCGATGAAGTTGACCGCGTTCATCACGAGCACCACGACGAGCACCGTCAGGATCAGCGACATGTAGCTCGACCCGATGGTGAGGCCGCCGATCGGCAGCGACAGCAGCTGCACGCCCTGCCAGGCCAGCACGCCGGCCGCGATGATCTGCGCGGCGAGCTTGGTCATCCAGTCGAGGTCGTAGAGGTCGTCGATCACGCCCACCGCGACGATGATCAGCGCGGCGGCGAGGATCGCCAGGATGTGGCCGGGCTCGGCGAAGACCAGGCGGAAGTAGTCGGCCTTCGATATCAGCGGAAAGACGAACCACGCCGACAGCAGGGCGACGACGATGCCGCCGAACATGGCGATTCCGCCGAGCCGCGGCGTCGGGTTGACGTGGACGTCGCGCTCGCGGATCTTCGGGGCGATGCGGTACTTCGTGCCGAGCCGCCAGGCCAGGACCGAGAGGGCGAAGCTGACGATCGCCGAGATCGCCGCCGCGAGGAGGTAGTACCTCACCTCGCGGCCCTCACGACTCGGCCCTCATCGCGTCGGCCTCATACGACGACGTCGCTGCCCGCCACCCGGCGGATGTCGTCGTCGCTGATGACGCCGTGGCGCACGATGCGCAGCACGCCGTCGGCAGCGCCCGTCGCGTCGACGATCGTGGAGCCGGAGTTGGCGCCGGGGCGCTGCTCGTAGCCGGTGCCTGCCTGGCCGCCGTCGAGGTAGATCTCGACGTCGTCGCCGAGCATCGCCATCGCCTCGTGCGCGGTGAGCGCGGCTGGCTTGCCGGTGAGGTTGGCGCTCGACACGGCCAGAGGGCCGGTCTCTTCGAGGAGCTCCAGCAGGAGCTTGTTGTCTGGCTGACGCAGGGCGACGGTGCCCCGGGTCTCGCCGAGGTCCCAGGCAAGCGACGGCTGCGCCGTGAGGATCACGGTCAGCCCACCCGGCCAGAACTCGTCGAGCAGCGGCTGGATCAGCGACGGCACCGACTCGGCCAGAGCGGCGAGGGTGTCCTGCCCCTTGACCAGCACGGGCGGCGGCGACTGGCGGGTACGCCCCTTGGCCGCGAGAAGCCGCTCGACGGCCTCCGGGTCGAAGGCGTCGGCGGCGATGCCGTAGACGGTGTCGGTAGGGACGACGACGAGTTCGCCGCGCCCGATGGCGGCACGCGCGAGGCGCATGCCGGTGAGGAGTTCTGCGTCGACCGCGCAGTCGTAGAGGGAGGCCATGACTCGACGATTGTAGTGCGCTGATCCTGACGTCCCGCCCACGGCTCGCATGAGAGGGCAGGAACTGCCGCCCTCAGCGCACCGCCGTGGTCGCCCGATCGCGCCGCGTCAGGTCTTCGTGGGTGGCCGCGCCGCGCCATCCGTCGCGAGACAGCAGCTCGCGGATCGCGGGGCCCTGCTCTTCGCCGTGCTCGATGACGAGCGTCCCTCCGGGCACCAGGAGCGCGAGCGCGCGCTGCGAGAGCGCGCGGACGAGGTCGAGGCCGTCCACTCCCCCGTACAGCGCCAGCTCGGGGTCGAACAGCCGCACCTCGGGGTCGCGCGGCACCATCCCGAGCGGGATGTACGGCGGGTTCGAGACGACCACCTGCACGGCTCCGTCGAGTTCGGGCAGGGCCGACGCCATGTCGCCCTCGACGAGGGTGACGTCGGCCCCGGTCGACGCGATGTTGCGGCGCGTCCACACGGCGGCCGCGGGCGACAGCTCGACGGCGTACACGCGGGCGCGGGAAACCTCGGTGGCCATCGCCAGCGCGAGGGCGCCGCTCCCGGTGCCGAGGTCGACGGCCACGGGCTGCGGCTCAGCACGCGCCGAGAGCGCGTCGATGGCGATCTGCGCGACCCCCTCGGTCTCGGGGCGCGGGACGAAGACGCCGGGCCCGACATGGAGCACGAGGTGGCGGAACGGTGCCAGACCGGTGATGTGCTGGAGCGGCTCTCGAGTCGCTCGACGGGCGAGGACGGACTCGAAGGCGAGTTCCTGCGCCTCGGTCAGGACCGTGCCGACGATCGCCTTGACCGCAATCTCACCCCGGCCCACCTCGAGGACGTGCGCGAGGAGCAGCTCGGCATCCGCGCCCGCGGACGGGATGCCGACCTGATCGAGGGCGGCGCGCCCCTGCTGGAGCGCGTCGCCGACGCCGAGGGTCACTCGCCCTGGTCGCCGATGTCGGCCAGACGCGCCTCTTCGTCGGCCTGGATGCACGACTCGATGACCGGCTCGAGCGCGCCGTCCATGACGGCGTCGAGGTTGTAGGCCTTGTAGCCGGTGCGGTGGTCGGCGATGCGGTTCTCGGGGAAGTTGTAGGTGCGGATGCGCTCGGAGCGGTCCATCCCCCGGATCTGGCTCTTGCGGGCGATGGAGTCGACAGCCGCCTGCTCCTCCGCCTGACGGGCGAGGATGCGGGCACGGAGCACGCGCATTCCGGCCTCGCGGTTCTGCAGCTGCGACTTCTCGTTCTGCATGGCCACGACGATGCCGGTCGGGAGGTGCGTGATCCGCACAGCGGAGTCGGTCGTGTTGACCGACTGGCCGCCGGGGCCTGACGACCGGTACACGTCGATCTTGAGGTCGTTCTGGTTGATCTCGACCTCTTCGGGCTCGTCGACCTCGGGGAACACCAGCACGCCGGTGGTCGACGTGTGGATGCGCCCCTGCGACTCGGTCGCCGGCACGCGCTGGACGCGGTGCACGCCGCCCTCGTACTTGAGGTGGGCCCAGACGCCCTGCGCGGGATCCGACGAGTTCGACTTGATGGCCACCTGGACGTTCTTGTAGCCGCCCAGGTCGGACTCGTCGCGCTCGAGGAGCTCGGTCTTCCAGCCCTTGGACTCGGCGTAGTGCGAGTACATGCGGAGGAGGTCGGCTGCGAACAGCGCGCTCTCGGCACCGCCCTCGCCGCCCTTGATCTCCATGATGACGTCGCGGCCGTCGTCGGGGTCGCGCGGGATCAGGAGTCGCCGGAGCTTCTCCTGCGTCTCGGCCAGGGTGTCCTCCATCGCGGGCACCTCGGCCGCGAAGGCCTCGTCTTCGCGCGCGAGCTCGCGCGCGGCGTCGAGGTCTTCGCCAGCCTGCAGCCACGCCGTGTGCGCAGCGACGATGCGGCTGAGCTCGGCGTACCGGCGGTTGATCTTCTTGGCTCTGGCCGCATCCGCGTGAACGGCGGGGTCTGACAGCTGGTGCTGGAGATCCTCATGCTCGGCCAGCAGCACTGCTACCGACTCGAACACGCTCAGTCCTCTTTGTGGCCGGCCGCCGCCGGGACCGACTTCTGCACCTGGACCAGGAACTCGACGTTCGACTGAGTCTCTTTTAGGTTGCGGAGGACGATCTCGAGCGCCTGCTGCTGGTCGAGGCCGGCGAGAGCGCGGCGCAGGCGCCACGTGATCGTGACCTCGTCGGGGCTGAGGAGCATCTCTTCGCGGCGGGTTCCCGACGCGTTGACGTCGACGGCCGGGAAGATGCGCTTGTCGGCCAGGTGGCGCGACAGGCGGAGCTCCATGTTGCCGGTGCCCTTGAACTCCTCGAAGATCACTTCGTCCATCTTCGAGCCGGTCTCGACGAGCGCGGTGGCGAGGATGGTCAGCGAGCCGCCGTTCTCGATGTTGCGCGCGGCGCCGAAGAAGCGCTTCGGCGGGTAGAGAGCCGACGAGTCGACGCCGCCGGAGAGGATGCGGCCCGAGGCCGGGGTCGAGAGGTTGTAGGCGCGGCCCAGGCGGGTGATCGAGTCGAGCAGCACGACGACGTCGTGGCCCAGCTCGACGAGGCGCTTGGCGCGCTCGATGGCCAGCTCGGCGACCGTGGTGTGGTCTTCGGCGGGACGGTCGAAGGTCGAGGCGATGACCTCGCCCTTCACCGTGCGCTGCATGTCGGTGACCTCTTCGGGACGCTCGTCGACCAGGACGACCATGAGGTGGACCTCGGGGTTGTTCTTGGCGATCGAGTTCGCGATGGCCTGCAGCACGAGGGTCTTGCCGGCCTTGGGCGGCGAGACGATCAGGCCGCGCTGGCCCTTGCCGATCGGCGACACGAGGTCGATGATGCGCGTCGACAGCTTGCCGGGCTCGGTCTCGAGGCGGAGGCGCTCCTGCGGGTAGAGGGGCGTCAGCTTCGAGAACTCGACGCGCTTGGCGGCGTCGTCGATGTTCTGGCCATTGATCGAGTCGATGCGCACGATCGCGTTGTACTTCTGGCGGCCCTGCTGGTTGTCGCCCTCGCGCGGCTGACGGATCGCGCCGACGACGGCGTCGCCCTTGCGGAGGTGGTACTTCTTCACCTGGCCGAGCGACACGTACACGTCGCTGGCGCCGGGGAGGTAGCCGGTGGTACGGACGAACGCGTAGTTGTCGAGCACGTCGAGGATGCCCGCGACGGGGATGAGCACGTCGTCTTCGGTGATCTCGGGCTCGAAGTCGTCGTTCTGGTTGGAGCGGCCGCGCTTGCGGTCGCGCTGACGGTTGCGGCTGCGGCCGCCCTCGTTCTCGTCGTCGACGGGCCCGTTCTGGCCGCCCTGCTGGTTCTGCTGGCCGTTCTGGGCCGAGCGCTGGTCGTTCTGACCGCCCTGGTTGCCGACGGTCGGAGCGGACTGCGGGGCCTGGCCGTTCTGGCGGTCGTTGTTCTGGCGGTCGTTGTTCTGACGGTCGACATTCTGGTTGCCGCCGTTCTGGCGGTCGCCACCCTGGTTGCCGCCGTTCTGACGGTCGCCGTTCTGGTTGTTCTGGCGGTCGCCGCGGTTGCGGTTGCGGCTGCGACGGCCGCCTCCCTGCTGCGGCTGCTGGTCGGAGTTCGAGTCGGACTTGCCGCCCTGATCAGACGACGCCTGGTCGGCGGCGGGGGCCTGCTGAGAAGCGCCGCCCTGCTCGGCCGTCGAGGTGTCGGCCTCGACCCCGTTCGAGCCGCCCTCGGCAGCGGCCTCGGCTTCGCGCTGCTCGCGCAGGCGGGCCTGCTCGGCACGGGTGCGGTCGGCGCGCGACTGGCGGGGCGGGAGGTCGAGGACGATGTCGTCGGTGGTCTTGGGCTCGGCGGTGGCGGGCGCCTCGGCCGTCTGGCCGGAGTCGCCGGCACGGCGCGAACCGCGACGACGGCGGTTGCCGCCCTCACGAGGCTCGGCCGGAGCCGCCTCGTCAGCGGTCGCGTCGACGACGGGCGCGACGGCGGCCGCGGGCGCCTCGACGGCGACGGGCGTCTCGGTGGGGATCTCGAGAACGCCCGACTCGCCCTGGTTGGCGTGCTCGACGGCCGACTTGGGAGCCGTCGCGGTGGCGGTGGTGGCGCGGCGCGGGGCGCGCTTGGCCTTGGCCGGCGCGGCGGGAGCCTCGACGGCGGTCTCGGCCGCGGAAGCCTCGACGGCGGCTTCGGCTGCGGGAGCCTCGACCTCGGCCGGCGCCTCGAACGTCAGCTCGGGCTGGGCGTCGGCCGACACCGCGGCGGCGGGGGCGACAGCGCCCGCACCGGCCTGAGCGGCCTCGATCGCCGCGATGAGATCGCCCTTGCGGAGCTTGGAGATGCCGGAGATGCCGAGCGACGAGGCGAGAGCCTGGAGCGCCGGCAGACGCTGAGCTGTGAGTTCAGCGGTGGTCGTGTCAGTCACGGAGATGGTTTCCTTTCGCTCCCCGGCACAGATAGGCGGGGGTGAGCTTGCCGTGCCTTGGGCAACGGCCGCGCAGACGACTCACCCGAACGTGTACGGATGCACAGTTCGAGAGATCAGCGCAATGGGTGTGCGGCGCAGGAACACGGGATTTCGTTGTGTTCTGCCCCGGGATTCGCGGCCGCTCAAGAGATGGAACTAGTGAACGGCGCTTTCTACCGGGTGCGGCACCACTGTAGCACCCTTGAGATCGACGGCCAGCATGAGCGCGCGCCATGTCGAGATGGAGTGCTCGTCGACCAGCCGGGCGGCGAAGAGGCGCTGGGCCGGGTCACTTCCGAGCACGAGGAGCGATGGCCCTGCGCCCGAGACGACGGCGGCGAGGCCGGCGTCGCGCAGCATGCGGATGAGAGTGTCCGTCTCGGGCATGGCGCTCGCGCGGTAGCTCTGGTGCAGGCGGTCCTCCGTCGCTGCGAGCAGCAGCTCGGGGCTCTGGATGAGAGCGGCGACCAGCAGGGCCGAACGCGACACGTTGAACGTGGCGTCCTCGTGGGGCACGGACGCCGGCTGCAGGCTGCGCGCCAGCTTCGTCGAGAGCGTGGTCTCGGGCACGAACACGACCGGCGAGACGCCGCGGTGCACGAGCAGCCGCTTGTGCGACGGACCCTCGGAGGTGGTCCACGCGATGGTCAGGCCGCCGAACAGCGCCGGCGCGACGTTGTCGGGGTGCCCCTCGAGCTCGGTGGCGAGAGCCAGCAGGGTGGTGGAGTCGACCTCGACGATCCCCTCGAGGAGGCCCTTCGCGGCCATGATCCCGGAGACGATGGCGGCAGCGCTCGAGCCGAGGCCGCGACCGTGGGGGATCGCGTTGACGGCGTGCAGCTCGAGGCCGGGGAGTTCCTGCCCCAGTGCTCTGAAGGCGTGTGCGATGGACCGCACGACGAGATTCGTGTCGTCGACGGGGACCTCGCCCTCCCCCACCCCGGTCACGTGGACCGAGACGCCGGGCGTCGCGGTGGCCGTGACGACGAGCTCGTCGTACAGCGACAGCGCGATGCCCAGCGTGTCGAAGCCGGGGCCGAGATTCGCCGAGGTGGCGGGCACTCGCACGAGCACCGATCGGCCGACCGGGCTAGTCGCCCCGACGGGAGCGTGGGTCACGCCGACGCTCGCACCAGGCCGAGCACGTCGGCGACCTCGGCGGTGTCGACGGACACGACGGTGGGCGTCACTTCGCCGCCATCGGCCGTCTTCAGAGCCCACTGCGGGTCTTTGAGGCCGTGGCCGGTCACCGTGAGGACGATCGTCGCACCCGCAGGAACGTGCCCGGCCTCGGCGCGCTCGAGCAGGCCGGCGACGCTGATCGCCGAGGCGGGCTCGACGAAGACGCCGACCTCTTGCGACAGGATGCGCTGCGCCTCGAGGATCTTGTCGTCGGTGATCGCGCCGAAGTAGCCGTCGGTGAGCTCGCGCGCCTCGAGGGCGAACTGCCACGACGCCGGATTGCCGATGCGGATGGCGCTGGCGATCGTCTCGGGGTGCTTGACGACCGAGCCGCCCACGATCGGGGCGGAGCCGGCGGCCTGGAAGCCGAACATGCGGGGCATCTTCGTCGTGCGGTTCGCAGCGAGGTCTTCGCGGTAGCCGCGGGTGTACGCCGTGTAGTTGCCCGCGTTGCCGACCGGGAGGTAGTGGAAGTCGGGCGCGTCGCCGAGCACGTCGACGACTTCGAACGCGGCGGTCTTCTGGCCCTCGATGCGGTCGTTGTTGACGGAGTTGACCAGGTGCACGGGGTAGTTCGCAGCGAGGTCGCGAGCGATGTCGAGGCAGTCGTCGAAGTTGCCCTGGATTTGCAGCAGCTGGCCGTTGTGCGCCACGGCCTGGCTGAGCTTGCCCATGGCGATCTTGCCCTCGGGCACGAGCACCGCGGCGGTGATGCCGGCGTGCGCCGCGTAGGCGGCCGCCGAGGCCGACGTGTTGCCGGTCGAGGCGCAGATGACGGCCTTGGCGCCGTGCTCGACGGCCTTCGAGATGGCCATCGTCATGCCGCGGTCTTTGAACGAGCCGGTCGGGTTGATGCCCTCGTACTTGACGTAGACCTTCGCGCCGGTGCGCTCGCTGAGGGCGCGCGCCGGGATGAGCGGAGTGCCGCCCTCGCCCAGCGTGACGATGGGGGTCGCCTCCGTGACGTCGAGACGGTCGGCGTATTCGCGCAGGACACCCTGCCACTGGTGGGCCATCAGGCTCCTTCAACTCGAAGCACGCTCGTGACGGAGTTCACGACGGGTGCGGTGGTGAGGTCGGCGACCGTGGCCGCGAGCGAGGCTTCGCGCGCGCGGTGCGTTCCGATGATCAGCGTAGCGGTGGCCGGGGCCTCGCCCGGCCCCGTGACGCTCTGCGACCCCGAGGTCTGCTGGACCGTCTCGACACTGACGCCGTGGTGCGACAGGATGCCGGCCACCGTCGCGAGGACGCCCGGCTGATCGGTCACGTCGAGCGTGATCTGATAGCGGGTCGTGACGGTGCCGATGGGCAGGATCCGCAGGTCGGCGTGGTTCGACTCGGCGAGGCCCGGGCCGCCGATGACGTGGCGTCGCGCCGCCGACACGAGGTCGCCGAGCACGGCCGAGGCCGTCTCGACGCCGCCCGCGCCCGCGCCGTAGAACATCAGGTCGCCGGCGGCCTGCGCCTCGACGAAGACGGCGTTCTTGGCGCCGTGGACGGCGGCCAGGGGGTGGCCCAGCGGAACCAGTGAGGGATGCACGCGCGCCGAGACGCCCGCCACGCCCTCGTCGTCGACGAGGCGCTCGCAGATCGCGAGGAGCTTGACGACGTAGCCGGCCTTGCGCGCCGCGACGACCTGCTCGTGTGTGACGCCGGTGATGCCCTCGCGGTGGACGGCGACGAGCGGGACGCTCGTGTGGAAGGCCAGGCTCGCGAGGATGGTGGCCTTCTGCGCCGCGTCGTAGCCCTCGATGTCGGCTGTGGGGTCGGCCTCGGCGTAGCCCAGCTCGGTGGCGTAGGCGAGGGCGTCGTCGAGCGACTCTCCCAGGGTGTCCATGCGGTCGAGGATGAAGTTCGTCGTGCCGTTGACGATGCCCATGACGCGCTCGACGGTGTCGCCGGCGAGGCTCTCGCGCAGGGGGCGGATGATCGGGATCGCACCGGCGACGGCGGCCTCGTAGTACAGCTGAGCGCCGACCTGCTCCGCGGCTCGGAACAGCTCGGGGCCGTGGCTGGCCAGGAGCGCCTTGTTGCCCGTGATGACGTCGGCACCCGAGTTGAGGGCCTTGAGCACGAGGCTGCGCGCGGGCTCGATGCCCCCGATCAGCTCGACGACGATGTCGGCTCCCAGGATCAGCGACTCGGCGTCGGTGGTGAGCAGCTCGCGCGGCAGGTCGACGTCGCGCGTGGCGTCGAGGTCGCGGACGGCGATGCCCGTGAGCTCGAGGCCCGCGCCGGCACGGCCCGCGAGCTCGTCGGACTGCTCGAGCAGGAGCCGCGCGACCTGGCTTCCGACGGAGCCGGCGCCGAGGAGGGCGACCCGGACGTTGCGGTATTCGATCATGTGGTGCTTTCCGTTCAGAGTGCGGATCGTGAAGAGGCTGCGGGTCGCGCGACGATGTCGTCGAGCTCGAGGTCGCGCGCCAGCAGGTGGGCCTCGGTCTCCCCGCGGACGATGATGCGGGCGCTGCCGTCCGAGACGGCGACGACCGGGGGTCGCCCCACGTGGTTGTAGTTGCTCGCGAGGCTCCAGCAGTAGGCTCCGGTCACAGGAACTGCCACGAGGTCGTCGGGGGCGACGTCGCCGGGCAGGTAGTCGGCAAGCACCACCAGGTCGCCCGACTCGCAGTGCTTGCCCGCGATGCGGACGAGCGCGGGCGCGGCCGACGAGGTGCGGCTGGCGATGCGCACCGAGTAGTCGGCGCGGTAGAGCGCGGTGCGGGCGTTGTCGCTCATGCCTCCGTCGACGCTGACGTAGCGGCGGACGGCGGTGCCGTCGTCGACCTCCGTGCCTGAGACCTCGACGTCTTTGATGGTGCCCACGGTGTACAGCGTCGTGCCCGCTGGTCCGGCGATCACGCGCCCGGGCTCGACGGCGATCACCGGCACGGGGATTCCGAGCCGCGCGCACTCGGCCGCGACGACCTCGGCGATGCCTCGCGCGAGGTCGGCGATCGGAGCCGCGTCGTCGACGCGCGTGTAGTTGACGCCGAATCCGCCGCCGAGGTTGAGTTCGGGCAGGTCGCCGTCGGCGAGGAGCGCGGCGTGCACCTCGAGAAGGCGGCGTGCGGCCTCGCCGAAGCCGTCGGTGCCGAAGATCTGCGAGCCGATGTGCGAGTGCAGGCCCAGGAACCGCAGCGACGCGTGCGAGCGGATGGCGGCGACGGTGGCCGGGGTGTCGGCGAGGGTGATGCCGAACTTCTGGTCTTCGCGGGCCGTCGCGAGGTACTCGTGCGTGGACGCGTGGACCCCGCTGTTCACGCGCAGCCGCACCGGCTGCACGACGCCGTGGCGCTCGGCCGTAGCCGCGATGCGCTCGATCTCGATCAGGCTGTCGATGACGATGGCGCCGACGCCGGCGGAGACGGCGCGGTCGATCTCGACGGGAGACTTGTTGTTGCCGTGGAACCCGATGCGGGCGGGATCGGCCCCGGCCGCCATCGCGACTGCGAGCTCGCCGCCGGTGCAGACGTCGATGGCGAGGCCGGCCTCGGTGACCCAGCGGACCACGGCGCCCGACAGGAACGCCTTGGCGGCGTAGTAGACCTTCGCCGTCGACCCGATTCGGCCGATCTCGGCGTCGAAGACCTGCTTCGCCTCGGATGCCCGAGCACGGAAGTCGGCCTCGTCGACCACGTACAACGGCGTGCCGAAGGTCTCCGCGAGCTCGGTCGCCGTCACTCCCCCGAGCGACAGCACGCCGTCGTCTCCGCGCACCGCGGACGTCGACCAGACGCCGGCGGCGAGGTCGTTCGGGTCGGCGGGCTCGAGGAGCCAGTCGGGGGCGAGGGGGTTCGCGGTCACGAGCAGCTCCCGGTCGTCTCGAAGGTGGAGTCGGTCAGCGCCAGCGAGTCGGTGTGCACCGAGATCCTCGCCGTCTTCGGCGCGACGACGATCTTCGAGACCGTCGCCCCCTTCGGCAGGTACTGGGCCGCGCAGACGCTCAGGTCGAGCGTCTTGGCGTACTGCAGGATCGCCGACGGCGACAGCTGGATCAGTCCGGACTTCAGGTCGGTCTCGGTCGGCGTGAACGCCACCTTCGTGCCGGAGCCGGAGGGCGCAACCGAGCCGGTGATCGTGTCGGACACCTTCAGGCCGAGCACGGTCAGCGTCTTGTCGAGCGACACCCGGTCGTCGCCGAGGCGCAGGGTGCCGAGGCGCTTCACGGCGTCGAGGTCGTTGATGGCCGACTGGTCGACGGTGATCGTCGCGTCGACGTCTCCGGTCGTGCCGCCCTCGCTCAGAGGGACGTCGGCGATGCGAGCGGTCGCCGAGAGCGGGGTGCCGCCCACGACGAGGTCGTGCGACCGGAGGTCGAGCTCGTCGAACCGACCCTTCGCGAGCTGCGCGATCGCGGAGAATCCCCCGATGGTGGCGTCGACCGAGCCCGTCGAGCCGGCCGGGAGCGACGACTGAATCTGCTTCGATACCTGGCCCTCGGCGTACGAGCGCACGACGAAGTCCGCGGCCACGACGAGAGCGGCGAGAAGGACGACGACGATGACGAGGACGACGAGGGGATGCCCACGTCGCCGCCCTATCGCCGAGGTCGAGCTCTTCGGCGACGAGGTCGAGCCGTTCGGCGCTGGGGTCTGCGAGCTCATGAGCTACATCCTGTCAGGAGCCGACACGCCCAGGAGGCCGAGGCCGTTGCGAATCACCTGCCCCGCGGCGTCGTTGAGCCACAGTCGCGTGCGGTGGAGGTCGGTGACCCCTTCGTCGCCGAGCGGCGTGACGCGGCAGGCGTCGTACCAGCGGTGATAGGTGCCGGCCACCTCTTCGATGTAGCGGGCGATGCGGTGCGGCTCGCGAAGCTCGGCGGCCTGCTGCACCACGCGGGGAAGCTCGGACAGCGCACCGAGCAGCGACGCCTCCGTCGGGTCGGTGAGCAGCGAGGCGTCGAACACGCTGCGGTCGACGCCGGACGCCGCCGCGTTGCGGCCGACGGCCTGCGTGCGAGCGTGGGCGTACTGCACGTAGAAGACCGGGTTGTCGTTGCTGCGCTTGGTCAGCAGATCGAGGTCGATGTCGATCATCGAGTCGGCCGAGAACCGCACGAGCGAATAGCGGCCGGCGTCGACGCCGACGGCCTCGACGAGGTCTTCCATCGAGACGACCGTGCCGTTGCGCTTCGACATGCGCATCGGCTCGCCGTCGCGGACGAGGTTGACCAGCTGGCCGATCAGGATCTCGAGGTTGACGCCGGGAGTGTCGCCGAAGGCGGCGCACATGGCCATCATGCGGCCGATGTAGCCGTGGTGGTCGGCGCCGAGCATGATGATGTTGCGCTCGAAGCCGCGCTCGCGCTTGTCGAGGTAGTAGGCGAGGTCGCCCGCGATGTACGCGGCCTCCCCGTCGCTCTTGATGATGACGCGGTCGCGATCGTCGCCGAAGTCGGTCGTGCGCAGCCAGGTCGCCCCGTCGGCCTCGTAGACGTGGCCGAGCTCGCGCAGGCGCTCGATGGCGCGCTCGACGGCGTGCGACTCGTGCAGCGAGTTCTCGTGGAAGTACACGTCGAAGTCGACGCCGAAGTCGTGCAGAGATTCTTTGATGTCGCCGAACATGAACTCGACGCCCACGGCGCGGAAGAGCTCCTGGGCCTCGTCGCGCGGGATCTGAGTCACGTCGCCGTCGTACGTCTCGATGACGCGGGCGGCGATCTCGCTGATGTAGACCCCGCCGTACCCGTCGTCGGGCGTGGGCTCGCTCAGCGCGCTCGCGAGTAGGCTGCGCGCGAAGCGGTCGATCTGAGCCCCGTGGTCGTTGAAGTAGTACTCGCGAGTGACGATGCCGCCGACCGCCTGGAAAATGCGGGCGAGGCTGTCGCCCACCGCCGCCCAGCGGACGCCGCCGATGTGGATCGGCCCCGTCGGGTTGGCCGAGACGAACTCGAGGTTGATCGTCACGCCGTCGTAGTAGGTGCCGCGGCCGAAGGCCTCGCCCTGCTCGACGATGGTCTTCGCGAGAGCGCCAGCGGCGGCCGCCTCGAGAGTGATGTTGATGAAGCCGGGGCCTGCCACGTCGACGCCCGCGACACCGTCGGTCTCGGCGAGCTCGCCGGCGATGGCCGTGGCCAGCTCGCGCGGGTTCGTGCCGAGGCGCTTCGCGAACCTCATGGCGACGTTGGACGCCCAGTCGCCGTGATCGCGATTCTTCGGCCGCTCGAGAACGGTGTCGGCCACGGTCGCCTGGAGGGCCTCCAGCGACGGGTCGGACTCGCGTCGGCGCTCGGCGATTCCCTGGACGACGGCGAGCAGGGTGGCGGAGAGTTCGGCTGGAGTCACGGTCGTCAATCCTACCGGTCACGATGGTGCGGCGATCTCGTTCTCCACAGGGTCGATCCGCCAAGATTGAGGCATGCCCACGGCTTGTCGAACCCGAACCGTCCGTGCCCTCTCGCTCGCTCTCACCGCGGCGGCCGCGAGCGTGGTGCTCGCCGCCTGCACCTCGGGCGGCACCGGTGCGGGCCCGACGGCGTCGTCCGCCGCGGGGGTCGGCCAGGGCGGCGCGACGTCCCGGTCCTCCGACCCGGCCACGCCCTCGCCGAGCCCGACCGGCGGCGCAGGAGCCCTCACGGCGACGCCCCTGTCGGTGGCCTGCGACACGCTAGCGCCCGACGCCGCGGTCACCGCCGCCTACGCCGGCATGGCGCCCGTGACCGAGCCGGACGTTCCGGCGAAGACCGACGCTGCCGTCATCGGCGCCTACCAGGGCACGGTCTGCCAGTGGAAGAGCGACACCGCCGTCATGACGCTCGCCGTGGGCCGGTTCGACGACGACAGCCTCACGCGTCTCAAGAACAGCCTCATCCGCACCAGCAACGCGGTGCCCACCTACGACGGCGAGGGCTACTTCGACCTCGTCGGCACCACGGGCACCGCCGAGGCGTTCACCGGGTCGTACTGGGTCGTCGCCGTGTCGGACGACCCCGTGTTCGGCGAGCCAGGGGGCGCCGAGCCCCTCGTCGATGCCGCCATCACAGCGCTCCAGGCCGGCGGCTGAGGCGAGGCTGCCTGCTGAGGCGACCGCCTCGAGTTCCTGCGCCCCTCGCCACGGACTCCCGCGGACTCAGGCGGCGAGGGCGACCTGCCCGGCCAGCCCGTCGAGCAGCGACAGCAGCTGCGCCGGCTCGGCCTTCCGGTCTTCGGGGTGCCACTGCACTCCGGTGATCGGGGCGAGGTCGTGCTCCACGGCCTCGATGACGCCGTCTTCGGCCCGCGCCACGACCCGCAGGCCGCTCGCGACCCGGCCGATCGCCTGGTGGTGGGCGCTCTGCACGGACGCGTGGCCGCCTAGGATCGCGGCCAGACGGCTGCCTTCGCTGACGTCGACGGCGTGCCGCTGCATCAGGGCGTCGATCGATGCACCGGCGTTGAGGTGCACCGTGTCGCCCTCGAGGTGCTGGATCAGCCCTCCGCCGAGCGCGACGTTGATCAGCTGGTGGCCGCGGCAGACGCCGAGCAGCGGGGTTCCCCGGTCGAGCGCACGGTGGAGCACGGCGATCTGCGCCGCGTCGGCCTCCTCGTAGTGCCGGCCCTCTCGGGTGTAGCCGGACTCGCCGCCGTACCACTCCGGCGCCAGGTCTTCGCCGCCCATCAGGACGACGGCGTCGGCGGCGTCCGTCAGCTGAAGCAGCGCGGCCTCGCCCAGATCGGCGGCGCCGTAGCGGCTCGCCTCCCAGCCGGTGGCCTCGGCCATGCCCTGCACGCGGCCGTTCAACGTGTCGACGTAGGCGTGGTACTCAGCGGCGTGCGGGCGGAAACGGGTCACCTCGATCACGGCGAGGCTGCGGCGGGTGCGGGACATGCCCCCACTGTGCCTCGCCGCGCGCGCCCCTGTCGCGAAGGTGTCGCCCTGTTACGCCCGCCCGGACCTCGTTACGGCCAGAGGACCGATTTCGCCCAGGAACTCGGGTCGGTCCGGTCGTACCGCAGCCGCACCTGGTCGCGCCCGGTGGTGGCTTGCCAGAACTCGACCTGCATCGGGGCAACCCGGAAGGCGGTCCAGTCATCCGGCGCGAACTCGTCGTCGTCGGCGATCCGCGTCTTCGCCGCGTCGAGTGCGGCGTCGGCCGCGGCCGGGTCGTCGACGGGGCTGCTCTGCGGCATCGCGATCGCCACGGCCCGCGAGTCAGGGTGCCGCGCCGTGAAGTCGGCGGTCGAGACGTCGCGGGGCCCGGGGCTCGCCTCGCCGCAGATGCGGATCTGGCGCCCCTGCTCGCGCCAGAAGAGGGTCAGCGCGACCCGCGGGTTCTCGCGGAGCTGCCGGCCCTTGGGACTGAGCGAGGAGGTCGCGAACCAGAAGGCGTCGTCGACGTCTTTGAGGAGGAGCGTGCGGGCGGTCACCGCGCCGGCTCGGTCGGATGTCGACAGGGTCATGGCGTGGGGCTGGCCCACTCCGCCGTCGATCGCGGCGGTCAGCCACTCGACGAAGAGGGTCATCGGCTCGTCGGGAGCGGCGTCGGTGTCGAAGTCGGGAAGGTCGGGGTGGAAGACTTTGGCGCTGCGCAGCAGCTGTCGGATCTCGGAGGTCACTCCACCACCTTGCACCGGTCCCCCGCATCGCGCCCGTCGCCGTGCGCCCCGCGCGAGGCGGAACGACTCGCGAGCACAGACACGCACCAAATGGGCCGCGGGAAGCCTGGCGAAGCCGACGAACACGCAGAGCCCTAGTCGGTGCCCCCAGTAGGATTCGAACCTACGCCCCTGCCTCCGGAGGGCAGTGCTCTATCCCCTGAGCTATGGGGGCCAGGAGCGGTATCCACGTTAGCAGTCCAGCGGGGCCGCCATGGACACCTCGCTCGCCTCGTGTCACACTCTCGGCATGGAGACCATCGACGGCGTGAAGCCCATGCGCCCGGTGCGCGTCGAGGACGTCCCCGTCGAGAAGGGCCGAACGCTTCGGGAGTTCGTCCAGCAGGCCGTGCCCGGTGCCACGTTCGTCGTCGTGTACCAGTCGCTCGCCGATTCGCTCGGCTTCCTGTGGTCGACGGCCATCGCGCTGGCATCCGCGATCGTCGTCGCCGTCCTCTTCCGCTTCGCCCGCCGCCGGTTCGACCGCTGGCGCGCGGCCCGCACCGCAGCCGACGTCACCGTCCAGGCGAGCGCTGCGAACCCGGCCTACACCGACCGCCCCGCCGACTAGTCCCTCCCGCTAGGGCGTCGACAGAGCGCGCAGGTACCGCCGCCGAGCCACCACCTGCGCCACCCGCAGCACGGGGAACAGCGCCCGCCACGGCTGCGTCCCCGAGGGCCGCGTCAGCGACCGGATCGTCAGCCGCACGACGGCGCCGGACCGGTGCACGACGAACGCCTCCTCACCGTCGACCGGGTGCCCGGCAAGCGTCCGGTAGCTGAAGCCGACCCGGTCGCCGGTCTGCACGACATCGACCACCTCCACCGGCTCGATCACGGTCACTCCCAGCACGCGCGCCGTCACCGTCATCCGCCGACCCGGCACCACGACGGAGTCGTCGTCGACCCGAAAGCCGCTCCGGGTCTTCACCACCCAGCGCAGCACCTCGTCGGCCGCTTGCTCGAATGCGCCATCGCCCGATCCGATCACGGCCGAGATCTCCGAGCGCAGGAACTCCGCACCCGTCGCCGGCCACACCCCCGCCGCGGGAGCCGTCCCGCCACGGCGAAACCCTCCCGTCCGGCCCGAGCCGTCGTCCGAGGACGAGGGTTCTGGCCGAAAGGGAGGGTTCAACACCACGGTGCTATTCGACGACGCTGCTAGTCGCGCAGCTCGAGGTACTTCTGGATGAGCGACTTGGTCGACGCGTCCTGCGCGTCGAGCGCCTCGGCGTCGCCGCCGACGGCGGGCGTCACCTGGAGGGCGAGCTGCTTGCCGAGCTCCACGCCCCACTGGTCGAACGAGTCGATGCCCCAGATGGTGCCCTCGACGAACACGATGTGCTCGTACAGGGCGATCAGCTGGCCGACGACGCTCGGCGTGAGGGCCGGGGCGAGGATCGACGTGGTCGGGCGGTTGCCGCTGAAGACGCGGGCCGGGACGACCGACTCCTTCGTGCCCTCGGCGCGGACCTCGTCGGCGGTCTTGCCGAACGCGAGCGCCTTCGTCTGGGCGAAGTAGTTCGCCATGAAGAGGGTGTGCACGTCGGTGCCGGGGGCCACGCCGGCTCCGTCTCCGGTGGCGTCCTTCAGCGGGTGGCCCGGGTTGGCGACGGCGATGAAGTCGGCGGGGATGATGCGCGTGCCCTGGTGGATCAGCTGGTAGAACGCGTGCTGGCCGTTGGTGCCGGGCTCGCCCCAGAAGACCTCGCCGGTGTCGACGGTGACGGGCGTGCCGTCCCAGCGGACGCTCTTGCCGTTCGACTCCATGGTGAGCTGCTGGAGGTAGGCGGCGAAGCGGTGGAGGTACTGCGCGTAGGGCAGCACGGCGTGGCTCTGCGCGCCGAGGAAGTTCGAGTACCAGACGTTCAGCAGGCCCATCAGCACGGGCACGTTCTGCTCGAGCGGGGTGGTGCGCATGTGCTCGTCGACGGCGTGGAAGCCGGCGAGGAACTCGCGCCAGTTGTCGGGGCCGATCGCGATGACGACCGAGGTGCCGATCGCGGAGTCGACGGAGTAGCGGCCGCCCACCCAGTCCCAGAAGCCGAAGGCGTTCTCGGGGTCGATGCCGAAGGCGGCGACCTTGTCGAGGGCGGTCGACACGGCGACGAAGTGCTTGGCCACGGCGCCGGTGCGGGCCTCGTCAGAGGCGTCGATGGCTCCGGCGGCGGTCAGCGAGTCCCAGAGCCACTCGCGGGCGAGGCGGGCGTTGGTCAGGGTCTCGAGCGTGCCGAAGGTCTTCGAGGCGACGATGAAGAGGGTCGTCTCGGGGTCGAGACCGGCGGTCTTCTCGTAGACGTCGTTAGGGTCGATGTTCGAGACGAAGCGCGCCTCGATGCCCTCCTGCACGTAGGGCTTGAGAGCCTCGTAGACCATTACGGGGCCGAGGTCCGAGCCGCCGATGCCGATGTTGACCACGGTCTCGATGCGCTTGCCGGTGACGCCGGTCCACTCGCCCGAGCGGACCTTCTCCGCGAACGCGTAGACCTTGTCGAGGGTGGCGTGGACGTCGGCGTCGACGTCCTGGCCGTCGACCGTGAAGCCGGCCGGGGGCACGAGGCCCTCGCCGTTCTTCGGGCGGCGGAGCGCGGTATGGAGCACGGCGCGGTCTTCGGTGACGTTGATGTGCTCACCCGAGATCATGGCCTGGTAGCGGCCGGCGACGTCGGCGCTCTTCGCGACCTCGAGGAGGGCGGCGAGGATGTCGTCGGTCAGCAGGTTCTTCGACAGGTCGACGGTGAGGTCGGCGGCCTGGAACGTGTACTTGTCGGCACGGCCGGGTTCGGCGTCGAACCAACCGCGAAGGTCGGGCGTGAAGCCGTCGGCGATGCCGGCGAGGGTCTGCCAGCCAGTCGTCGAAGTGGGGTCTACGGGAGCGGAATCGGTCAAGGGGTCCTCCAGAACGCCTGAACAGTGCGAGGCCCGCGACTCACGCAGCGTTGCCTGGCGGACCGCGTCCAACTCTATTGCCGTCGGCCCGTTCGCGTGTCACCCGTCGCCCGCTGTTCATCCTCTTGCGCCTACCGCGAGAGCTCCCCGCAGTCCTGCCATGGCCCGACAGCGGATACCATCGGCTGACGCGCACGAGGCGCGACGCAGGGGGGACAGCGTGACGGACGTCGACAGCGGCGAGAGGCAGTCGAGCTTCCCGTTCTCGAGCCTCATCGCTCTCCTGCTCGGAGTCTGGAGCGCCGTGCTGATCGCGGCCGGGAGCATCGGCCTCGCGAACGACGGCGAGGTTCTCGCTCACGCAGGCCTGATCGGCTCGGGGCTCTGCGTGGCGCTCTTCGACTTCCTCTTCGTGCACCTGGACGACGAGAACGCGACCATGCCGGGCGACGGCGTCGTCATGACGGCCCTGGCGACGGGCATGTTCGTCGGCGTCGACTACTTCGTCCTGCGCGTGTGGCACGAGCGCAGCATCGGCGACGCGCTCTCCTCCGTCGCCTTCTTCGTCGTGCTCGGCGCCCTGCGCGCCCTGCTCATCCGCCTCCGCCGCAGAGCCGACTGACCCCGGCCGACCACGAGAGACCCTTGACGGGCGACGATCGACGGTGCTTTCATTCACCCGTCTTCGATAGCGCGCCACCCCTCAGTTCCTCCCTCTCACCGATCGCGACACCGACATGGTCCTGATGACACCGACGTCGGAGCAGGAGCCCGAACCCGAGGGCCAGCCGACTCGGGGCGCAGGAACTCCCCCTCCCGTCGACGAGCTCCGCCTCGCCCTGGTCTGCGACGGCGGCGTCTCCCTCGCCATCTACGAGCACGGCATCGCCCGCGAGCTCGACAACGTCGTCATCGCGTCGCGGGGCTTCGATCTCGTCCAGACGAGCGACGACCCCGGTGGCCCGCACGCCGAGCTGGTCGCGAGCCTGACCCCGGTGCAGGCCGCCTACCTCGACGCCCTGCGGCATCCCCGCGACGCCGGCGCCCTGCGCACCGTCGTGGTCGACGTCGTCGCCGGGTCGTCGGCGGGCGGGATCAACGGGGTGTTCCTCGCCAAGGCGCTCAGCGGCAATCACGCCACCGACGCGCTCACGTCGCTGTGGCTCGACAAGGCGAGCATCCTGAGGCTGCTGCTGCCCTCGGGCCCCGCGCGGCGGCGGGGACGCGCCGATGCGGCACGCGCGCCGAAGCCGGCGTGGTCGCCGTTCAACGGCGATGCCATGGGGCGCTGGGTGCTGGAGGCCCTGGAGGCGATGGACGCGACGACAGGGCTGGCGACGCCCGGCTCCGCGGATCCTGCGTCCCTTCTGCGCACCGGGCAGGAGCTCGACCTGTTCGTCACCGCGACGGACCTCCACGGCTACTTCAGACGGGTGCCGTCGCACGACGGCGGCAAGGGAGACGTCGACCGGCAGAACCGCACGGTGTTCCACTTCGCGCCGACGTCGCGCGACTCCGGCTTCGGACCCCGCGCGAACGGCGGGCTCGCGTTCGCCGCCCGTGCGACGTCGTGCTTCCCGGGCGCCTTCGCCCCGGTGAGCGTCGCCCATTTCGAGGAGGCGGTGCGGCGGGTTCCGGCGGCGGTGCCGCTCGTGAGGGCCGACTTCGAGAGGGAGCACCTCGCCCAGTACGGGCTCATCGGCGCCGACGGCGGCACGCGCCTGTTCGTCGACGGCGGCGTGCTCGACAACCGGCCGTTCGACGTCATGATCGGCGCCATCGCGTCGAAGAGCGCGCAGACCCGGGTCGACCGCCGGATCGTGCACATCGACCCGGATCCGGCGACCTGGGAGGAGCCGTCGGCACCATTGCCGACATACGGTTCGTCTCGGCGCTGCAGTCGGCGCTCGGCCTGATGAAGTCGCGGTCGACCCTCGGCGACCTCGCCGACGTCCAAACCATGAACGCCGAGATCGATCGGGTGGGCGCCCTGACCGCGCAGCTCCACGACACGGCCGATGCGTCCCTGGCGGCGTTCGCCGCTCCGAGCGGCCCCGACTACTGGCGCGCCGCGACCGCGTGGGCGCCGCACGTGTACGACAGCGCCTCGGCCGACGGCTGGAACCGCGACACCTACCAGCGCCTCAAGGTCGACGCCATCGGCGCGATGATGAGCTCGGATCTCGCGACGGCACTCGGCTACCCGGCCGGCACGCAGCACCTGGTCTGCGTCGAGCACCTGCTCAGCACGTGGTCGTCTGGCGCGTTCTCATCCGAGGGCGACGACCCGACGCCGTTCCTGCGCCGGGCCGACCTGCCGTTCCAGGAGCGCCGCCTGCGGTTCCTGATCTCCCGGGTCAACGATCTGTACGCGACCGCGACCAGCAGCGACGACCGCCGGCTGCTCGACGACCGCAGGCACCTCGACGACCGCGGGCACCTCGACGACCTGAAGGGCGCGCTCTGGGCGGCGCAGGTCGACCTGGTCCGCGCTCGCGCCGACGTGGCGGAGCGACTCGTCGCGTCGTCGGCGGCGTTCCTCGCGACACCGTCGCTCACGCCCGACGACGTCGCGATGCCGCGGGCGTTCGCCAGCGCGCACGACGCCGACCTGACGACCCTGATCGCCGACTACTCCGACGCGCTCTGGGAGCACTGGGACGGCCTCGCGCACCTTACAGAGTTCTTCGAGCACCGCGAGCCGAACGCGCTGTTCGAGGGCATCATCCGCGACTTCCTCTGGTTTCCGGTGTGGGACGCCGCCGTCTTCCCGACCATCGCCCTCGCCAAGCTGCCGCAGCTGACGCCGATCGGGCTCAGCCGATTCAGCCCGGTCGACGCCGCCCTGCTGGCGCCGATGCCGGGACGCGCGAAGCTGCAGGGCACGGCGGTGCGGAACTTCGGCGGCTTCCTGTCGCGGGCGCGACGCGAGAACGACTACGTGTGGGGGCGGTTCGACGGAGTGGAGCTGATCCTGCGCCTTCTGGGCTCGTCGACCCTCGACGACGTCGCGCCCGCCTTCAGGGCTCTGGCGCAGGAACTCGCCGCGACGCCGACGAACCCCGACTCCTCGCGGCCGCTGCTCCGGACCAGGGCCGCCCGCCGCCTGCTCGCCCACGTGCGGAGTCAGCTCCCGGTCGACGTCGGTCCCCCGCACCCACGCAAAACGGCCTGACACTCGCGTGCCAGGCCGTGGGCGAAGCCCGGTGGTGATCTTTCAGCTGTAGGTCAGAGCGATCACGGCGACGTCGAGCGAGCCGTAGGCACCCTCGGCGCGTGTCGCACTGCGAACGCGGCCTCGGAGGACCTCGAATCGGCCCTCGTTCTCGCGGATGAATCCGATCACGCCCGCCGTGGGCGTCGAGACCCGGCTGTAGCCGTCTCCCAGGGGCACGATCTCCGCTCGGGACGTGCGCTCCAATACTGCTCCCATTGTCTTCTCCGTCAACATCGTTGTCGCCCCGGGACAATCCGAGGTGGTCTATGTCGAAGAGTACCCCGACACCGGGGTACAAAGCACTGGGTCCGCGCGCAAAAACCCCCGTCGTGCCCCGTATTTCCGGGGGACGCTCAGGTGAGCGCTCACGACAACGTGGTCATCCGGCAACGGGGTGGGGTGCCGGCGGCTCTCGACCGCTTCCGAGTGTCACGCCGACGCTCGCCGCTGTCACGAGAGCGAGCGCGACGATCTCCCGGACATCGAGGGCCTGGCCGACGACGAGGAAGCCGGCGAGGGCGGCGACGCCCGGGCCCAGACTCGAGAGCACGCCGAAGACGCGGGTGCTGAGCCGCCGGAGGGCGACCATCTCGAGGGCGTACGGCAGCGCCGAGGTCAGGACCGCCACGACGACGAAGACGAGCACGAGGGACGGCTCGCCGACGATGGCGTCGGCGGCCTGCCCGGCTCCGAAGGGGGCAACGACGACAGCGGCGACCGTCGCCGCCACCGCCAGGCCGTCGATCCCCTCGATGGCCCTGCCGGCCCGCGAGTTCGCGATGATGTACGTCGCCCAGAACGCCGCGGCGCCGAATGCGAGCAGGACTCCCGCGAGAGCGACCTGCCCGGTCGATCCGACGCCGAGCAGCACGACGCCGGCGAAGGCCAGCGCCGCCCAGAGCGCGTCGCGGATTCGCCGCGTCTGCACCAGAGCGAGCACGAGCGGGCCGGTGAACTCGAGCGTCACGGCCACGCCGAGCGGAATGCGGGCGAGCGCGAGGTAGATGAGCGAGTTCATGCCGGCGAGAGCGAGGCCGAGCACGACGGCCGCAAGCCACTGCTGCCGCTTCCACGAGCGCACCTTCGGCCGGACGACGGCCAGCAGGATGACCGCCGCGAACACCAGCCGCAGGGTCGCCGCACCCGTCGGGCCCACGGCATCGAAGTGCGTGCGGGCCCAGGCACTGCCGAACTGGACCGAGAGGATCGCCGCCACGGCGAGGAGCGGGGCGGGGATGCGGAGCACCTGCCAATTAACCCACACCCGCGACACCCCGCGTGGCTAGAATCCGGGGCAAGGGCGGGATCCGGCGGCGACGTCGGCCCGCCGAGCTGTTCGAATCTGGGGAGACACGTGATCGGCAAGGCGCTTCGAGACGACCGGGCGCCTCGCGTCACGACCCGGCTGGCGGTCCTCGCCGCACTGGTCGGCGCGGCCCTCGCCGCGATCGTGCTGCCCGCGTCGGCGGCGCACGCCACCGCTCCGGTCGACTTCCAGGGCGCGTACGTCGTCGACTCCGCCAATGCGCTGAGCGCCTCTGACGAGGCGTCGCTGACCGCGGCGATCAAGAAGACGCAGACCGACACCGGCATCACGGTGCTCGTGGCGTTCGTGCCGACCTTCACGGATCCGAGCGACCGCGCGGCGTGGGGAGCCGAGACCGCGAGCGTCAACTCGCTCGGTCAGGAGGACATCCTCCTTTCGGTCGCGGTTCAGAGCAAGCTCTACGACGTCTCGAAGGACTCCGGCGCCTCCCTGTCGGACTCCCAGCTCGCCTCGATCGAGAAGGACGACCTCGTTCCCCAGCTCCAGGCCGGAGACTGGGCGGCCGCCGCCACGGCCTTCACCAGCGGAATCGACGACGCGAAGGGTCCGGCCGACCTCAGCTGGGTCCCGATCGTCCTCCTGGTCGTCGTCATCGTGGTCGCGTTGATCGTCGTGCTGGTCGTCGTCAGGCGGAGCCGCTCCCGGAGGGCCGCGGCCGCCTCGGCAGCGGAGTCGCAGCAGGGCCTCGACCGCAGGGCCGGCGAGCTGCTCGTCGGCATCGACGACCAGATCACCCAGGCCTCCCAGGAGGTCGGCTTCGCCTCCGCCCAGTTCGGAGACGCCGCCGCGGCTCCGTTCGCCGCGGCCGTCGAGGCGGCTAAGGCAAAGGCGAGGGAGGCCTTCGAGCTTCGCCAGAAGCTCGACGACTCCGTCCCCGAGACGCCGCAGCAGAAGCGGGAGTGGACCGAGCGCATCATCGCGCTCTGCGAGGGGGCGCACGCCGACATCGCCGCCCAGTCCGAGGCCTACGACAAGCTCCGGGCGTCCGAGGCAACGGTCGAGAAGGATGCGGCCGCGCTCCGCACCGACACCGCCGCCCTCCGGCAGCGCGCCGCGGACGCCGACACCGCCGTCGCCTCCCTGACCAGCACGTACTCCGCGAAGGCGGTCAGCAGCATCGCCGGCAATCCCGACCAGGCCGACCGTCTGCTCGACTTCGCCGACCAGGCCGCGGCGCAGGCGGACGGCCAGATCAGCGCGGACAAGCGGGGCGAGGCCGTCGGCTCTGTCGCTCAGGGCCGTCAGGCCCTGACTCAGGTCGAGCAGCTTCTCGGCGCCGTCGACACGGCCGGCGAGTCGCTGCGCACGGCACAGAGCACGATCAGCGCGGCGGTCGCCGACCTGCAGTCCGACCTCCAGACCGCCGGATCGGCTCCGCAGTCAGCCACCGCCGGGACCGACCTGCCGGGAGCCGTCTCGGTCGTCCGCGCCGCTCTCGCATTCGCCGAAGCGACGCCCGACGATCCGCTGACCGTGCTCGACCGCCTGACCACCGCCAACACGAAGATCGACGCCGCGATGACGAAGGTCCGCGACGCCCAGGTCTCGCAGAAGCGCGCGCAGCAGGCACTCGACCAGGCGCTCCTCGCGGCGCGCGGGCAGATCAGCCAGGCGCGCGACTTCATCGAGACGCGCCGCGGCGCGATCAGCGCAGGGCCCCGGACCCGCCTGTCGGAGGCCGAGCGCCACCTCGGCGCGGCCGTCAGCCTCGCGACGACCGATCCGCAGACGGCGGTCGCCGAGGCCCAGCAGGCCGCGGCCATGGCCGATGCCGCCCTGCGCGACGCCGACTCCGAGGTGGGCAGCTATCAGCAGCAGGGCATGTTCGGCGGAGGCGGTGGGCTCCTCGGCGGCGGCGCGGGCCGCGGAACAGGCGGAGCGAACCTGGGCGGCATCCTGACGGGCGTCATCATCGGCGGGCTCCTCAACGGAGGCGGCGGGGGCGGCGGCTTCGGCGGAGGGGGCGGCTTCGGCGGGGGCGGCGGGGGCGGCGGCGGCGGCCGCAGTTCCAGCGGTGGACGCTTCTGACCCGAGATTCACCTACAGATAACCGGACACAGACGAAAGGGAACACCGATGGCAAAGCAGTCGATCTTCGGGCGCATCGCGCAGCTCACGAAGGCCAACATCAACAACCTGATCGATCAGGCGGAAGACCCCCAGCTCATGCTCGACCAGCTGGTCCGCGACTACACGAACAACATCGCCGACGCCAAGAGCGCCGTCGCCGAGACGATCGGCAACCTCCGCCTGCTCGAGCAGGACCACAAGGAGGATGTCGACGCCGCGGCCGACTGGGGCACCAAGGCCCTGGCCGCCAGCAAGAAGGCCGACGAGCTCCGCACCGGCGGCCAGGCTGCGGAGGCCGACAAGTTCGACGCGCTCGCCAAGGTCGCGATCGGCCGCCAGATGTCGTCCGAGAAGGAGGCGAAGGACGCCGAGCCGACCATCGCCCAGCAGAATCAGGTCGTCGACAAGCTCAAGGCCGGCCTGACGAACATGGAGCAGAAGCTCACCGAGCTCAGCAGCAAGCGCAACGAGCTCGTCGCCCGCTCCAAGATGGCCGACGCCCAGTCGAAGGTGAACGACGCCATCGGCAGCATCAACGTGATGGACCCCACGAGCGACCTGGGCCGCTTCGAGGACAAGATCCGACGCGAGGAGGCGAAGGTCATGGGCCAGCAGGAGCTCCAGTCGTCGAGCCTCGACGCGCAGTTCGAGAGCCTCGAGAACCTCGACGCGCAGACCGAGGTCGAGGCGCGGCTGGCTCAGCTAAAACTGGGCGGCGGCGCCGCACCCGTCGAGCACTGGGACTCGAAGCCGCTCGGCTCGTAGAGCCTCTGCCACCGCGGCGCTCCGGCGTGCCAGACTGTCGATCGTGAGGTTCGTCGCAGTTCCGCAGTGGCAGGGGTCGCCCTCGCCGCGTGCCATGAGGCTGTCCGACGGCGCGGGTGCCATCTTCGGCGACCTTCCGTCGAAGGCCAGCGCGATGGTCGAGGTGCCCGTCGGTGCCGGGGACGCCCTCGGCACCACGATCCATCGCCTCTCGGCGGTGGCGTCCGTGGCACATGCTCTCACCGACGAGCTTCAGCGATCGCCCGAGACCGCTTTGGTGGTCGGCGGCGACTGCGGTGTCGAGTTCGCGGCGGTACGCCACGCGCTCCGCGACGACACCTGCGTCGTGTGGTTCGACGCGCACCCCGACCTGCACTCCCCCGACTCGAGCGAGAGCGGGGCGTTCAGCGGCATGGTGGTCGGCGCGCTGCTCGGGCGCGCCGACGCCGAGCTCAGCTCGGGCGGCTTCGAGCCGGCGGCGGTTCCCCTCGCACCAGGACGCGTCGTGCTCGCCGGCACCCGCAGCTACGACGATGCCGAGGACACCTGGGCCGACGAGCAGGGAATCCGCAGCGTCAGCGCCTTCGAGCTCGACCCGGCCGACGTCGTCGACGCCGTCGCCGCGAGCGGCGCCACGTCGGTCTACATCCATATCGATCTCGACGTGCTCGATCCCAGCTCCTTCGGCGGCTTGCTCGACCCGCAGCCGTTCGGGCTGGAGCCGGCGACTCTCGTCGCGACCATCGGAGCCCTGCGCGAGCGCTTCGAGCTCGTGGGGGCCGGCATCTGCTCGTTCGCGCCGGCCACGGCCGAGTCTGCGGCGGACGACCTCGGGACCATCCTGCGGGTCATCGGCGCCCTGGCCCGCTAGGCGCATCTCGTCCTGGCTCGCGTGGCGATCTCGCCCGTCTTCGCCCCGCGGATCCCTGCTCGGGCTGGTTCGGCCCGAGTCCTGCGCGCCGAGCGGCCGTAGCATCGACCCATGAGCCCCGCCCCGCCTCCCGGCGCCCACGCGCCCCGCACCAAGTCCCAGCTCGCCGCGCTCGACGACGACCGTCCCCGCGTGACCGTCGAGGTCGACGGCCACGTCCTGCTGATCGGACTCGACCGCGAGGAGAAACGCAACGCGGCCGACCTCCGGATGCTGCACGAGCTCGCGCTCGCCTACGGTCGCCTCGAGTCCGACCCCGACCTGTGGTGCGGACTTGTGTCTGCGCGGGGCGAGCACTTCACCGCCGGCCTCGACCTCGGCAATGTCGCGGCAGCGATCACCCCCGAGGGCCTCGACGCGGTGCCCGAGGGCGGCATCAACCCGTGGCAGGTCGACGGGGTGCAGCTCACGAAGCCCGTCGTCCTCGCGGTGCAGGGCACCTGCCTCACCCTCGGTGTCGAGCTCGCGCTGGTCAGCGACATCGTGGTCGCCGGCAAGAACGCGAGGTTCGGCCAGATGGAGGTGCGGCGCGGGATCCTGCCCTTCGGCGGAGCCACCACGCGCTTCCCGGCCCGAGTCGGCTGGGGCAACGCCATGCGGTGGATGCTCACCGGAGACCTCTTCGACGCGCGCGAGGCACTGCGGATCGGCCTCGTGCAGGAGGTCGTGCTGAACGATCAGATCTACAACCGCGCCTACGACATCGCCCATCGGATCGCCAGGATGGCCGCGCCGCTGGCCGTCCAGGCCGTGCTCGCGAACGCGCATCTCGCCGAGTCGTCGGGCGAGGCGGCGGCGCACGCGATCCTGCAGTCGGAGCTCGTTCGCCTGCTCGCCACGGAGGACGCCGCCATCGGCATGAAGTCGTTCCAGGCTCGCGGCGACGCGACCTTCATCGGGCGCTGACACGGCGAAGCCCGCCCCAGGACGGGACGGGCTTCGCGGTAGTGCAGTGCGGACGAATCAGGACTTGAATGCGTCCTTGACGTCTTCGCCGGCCTGCTTGACGGATGACTTGGCCTGGTCGGAGTGTCCCTCGGCCTCGAGGTCGGGGTTGTCCGTGGCCTTGCCGACGGCCTCTTTGGCCTTGCCGGCGACGTCCTGGGCTGCGTTCTGGATCTTGTCTCCGAGTGCCATGCGATCCTCCAATTGCGCTGCGGGTGATGACGGTCGTCATCGATGCCGTGGACGTTACCCCGGAGTGTCCCCCTCGCTCTCAGGATTTGGCAGGGCGCCGCAATCACGCGGGCGATACGGTCACTACATGACGACTACCTATGACCTGATCGTGATCGGCGCCGGCGCCGTCGGAGAGAACGTGGCCGACTACGCCACCCGCAGCGGCCTCAAGGTCGCCCTCGTCGAGGCGGAGCTGGTCGGCGGCGAGTGCTCCTACTGGGCCTGCATGCCCTCGAAGGCGCTCCTGATGAGCAGCACCGCGCTCGACGCGGCCAAGGCCGTGGGCGGCGCACGCGAGGCCGTCACCGGCGAGCTCGACGTGCAGGCGGTCCTGAACCGCCGCGACTCGTTCACCAGCAACTGGGACGACTCGTCGCAGGCCGACTGGGTCTCGAGCGCCGGCATCGACCTCATCCGCGGCCACGCGGTCATCACCGGGGTCAAGGAGGTCACCATCGACGGCACCGTCTACACGGCGACCCACGCTGTCGCGGCCGTCACCGGCTCCGCTGCGCTCCTCCCCGACATCCCCGGGCTGCTCGACGCGAAGCCGTGGACCAGCCGCGAGGCCACGAGCGTCAAGGTCGTCCCCTCGAGCATCCTCATCGTCGGCGGCGGCGTCGTCGCGGCCGAGATGGCGACGGCCTACCAGCAGCTCGGCGCCAAGGTCACGCTCGTCGCCCGCAGCGGCCTGCTCGGCGGGCAGGAGCCCTTCGCCGGCGAGCTCGTCGGCGAGTCGCTCGGCGAGCTCGGCGTCGACCTCCGCCTCGGCCAGTCGCCGACCTCCGTGCTCCGCACCGAGCACGGGCTCGTCGAGACGACGCTCGACGACGGCTCCGTGGTCGTCACCGACGAGATCCTCGTCGCGACCGGCCGAGTGCCCCGCACGGGCGACCTCGGCGTGGAGAACGTCGGCCTCACTCCGGGAGAGTGGCTCGAGGTCGACGACACCCTGCTCGTGCACGGCACCGACTGGCTTTACGCCGTCGGCGACGTCAACCACCGCGCCCTCCTGACCCATCAGGGCAAGTACCAGGCGCGCGCCGCCGGCGAGGTCATCGCCGCGAGGGCCCTCGGCAAGCCCGTCCAGGCCGAGCCGTGGGGCGCCCATGTGGCGACCGCCGACCACGCCGCCGTGCCCCAGGTCACCTTCACCAGCCCCGAGGTCGCGAGCATCGGGCTCACCGCCGACGCCGCCGCTAAGCAGGGCATCGACCTCAAGGTCGTCGACTACGACCTCGCCGCGTTGGCCGGGTCGTCGCTGAAGTCCGACACGTACAAGGGCCAGGCGCGCATCGTCGTCGACGAGTCGCGCAAGGTCCTCGTCGGAGCGACGTTCGTCGGCCCCGAGGTGTCCGATCTGCTGCACGCCGCCACCGTCGCCGTCGTCGCCGAAGTCCCGATCGACCGCCTCTGGCACGCTGTTCCCTCGTACCCGACCGTCAGCGAGATCTGGCTCCGCCTGCTCGACGCCTACGGCCGTCCGGAGTGAAGAACCCCCTCCTCGACTCCCCGGTCTCCCGGGCGGGCTGCGCCATCGCCACGGTCATCGGCCTGGCGATCGGCGTGCCCCTGAGCACCGGCCGTGTGCGCTTCGTCGGCGACCTCATCGTCTGCAGCGGCCTGCCGAGGGGGGTGTTCCGGCGCGGCGGCACCTGCGTCGGCCGCGTCTACCTGACTCGAAGCAACTTCGGGCCGGAAGTCCTCGAGCACGAGGCCGTGCACGTGCGCCAGTGGCAGCGCTACGGCCTGCTCATGCCTCTGCTCTACGGCATCGCCGGCCAGGACCCTCTGAACAATCGCTTTGAGATCGAGGCAGGCCTCGAGAAGGGCGGCTACCGATGACCGCACCCCGCACCATCGTCGTGACCGGAGCCTCGAGCGGCATCGGCCGCAAGGCTGCGATCGCCCTCGCCGAAGGCGGTGCCGAGCTCGTCGTGGTCGGCCGCGACCGGCAGCGCACCGAGCAGGTGGCCCGCGACGTGGGCGGCGAGGCGCACGTGTGCGACTTCGACCGGCTCGACGATGTGAGGTCGCTGGCGCAGGAACTCCTGGCGGCCCACCCCCGCATCGACGTGCTCGCCAACAACGCGGGCGGCCTCGTGAGCCAGCGCTCGACGACGGCGGACGGCTTCGAGCGGACACTCCAGTCGAACCACCTCGCGCCGTTCCTGCTCACCCGTCTGCTTCTCGACCGGATCGTCGAATCGGGCGGGCGCGTCGTGTCGACCTCGAGCACGGCGAACTTCTTCGGCCAGGTGCGGCTCGACGACCTGAACTGGGCCAAGCGCCCCTGGCTCGGCGGCTGGGGTGCGTACGGCACCAGCAAGCTGCTCACGAACATGTTCATCTCGCAGCTGGCGCGCCGCTCCCCCGTCAAGGCGTTCGCGTTTCACCCCGGGTTCGTGTCGACGGGGTTCGGTCGCGATTCGCGGTCGATGCGCATGGTCAACCTCCTGACGAACGGCAACTACGGCATCTCGGCCGACGCCGGAGCCGTGCCGCTGATCCAGCTGGCCGGACCCACCACGATCGGCGTCGCGAGCGGCACCTACTTCGATCAGCTCAAGCCCGGGGGCCTTCAGTCGCCGCAGGCGCGCAACGTCGAGCTCGCCGAGGTCGTCTGGAACAAGTCGTCCGAGCTGGTGGGGCTGCCGGCGGCCGTCTGACCTGAGCTTGGCGCCGCTGGAACGGCTCACCCCCTCCGCTCCGGTACGGCGCCCTGCCGAATCGGCACGCGCCCGCCTGCGCGACGGCGGGGACAAGCCGCTTCGGCGGGGCGAGCGGCGACGCGGCCGAGCGCGACACCCTCCGAAGAGCCTCCACATCGAGAGACCCGGGTCGAGGCGGTTAGGTAAGGCATGCCATAGTTAGGGTGTGCTAACTTCCACCCCGACCCGTCCGGCGCACCGCGCCTTCCGAGTCTCGGTCAAGCGAGTCCAGCGACTCAGCCCGAGCTTCGTCCGCATCACCTTCCACGGAGACGACCTCGTCGACTTCGGCGACGAGGGCCTGGATCAACGCATCAAGATCGTCCTGCCCACCGAGGCGACCGGGTACGACTCGTTCCCGACGAGCGACGACTGGTACGGCGAATGGCGCCAGCTGCCCGACCACGAGCGCAACTCGTTCCGCACCTACACGGCCCGCCGTATCCGCCGGGCCGAGCGCGAGGTCGACGTCGACTTCGTCTCGCACGGCGACACCGGGCCCGCCTCGGCCTGGGCGAACCACGCCGGGGTCGGCGACGACATGATGCTGATCGGGCCCGACGGCACGAGCGGGTGGACGGGCAGCGGCATCGAGTGGAAGCCGGCGGGCGCCGCGACGACGCTGCTGGCCGGAGACGAGACAGCAGTTCCTGCGATCTCGGCGATTCTCGAGCAGCTGCCGGACGACGCCCGGGGCTGCGCGTTCCTGGAGGTCCCGACGGCGGCCGACATCCTCGACCTGACGAAGCCGGCGGGTGTCGACGTGCACTGGCTGGCTCGCGACGAGGCGTCGTACGGAGCTCCCCTCATCGACGCCGTCCGCGACTGGACGAGCCGGTACCTGACGGCGACGCACCACGGCAAGCCGATCGACTCCGCCACATTGGCCGACGTCGACGTCGACCACGACATCCTGTGGGAGGTGCCCCAGGGCCGCGACCTGACCGGGGAGTTCTACGCCTGGCTGGCCGGCGAGGCGCAGGCGATCAAGACGCTGCGGCGATTCCTGGTCTCCGAGGTCGGCATCGACCGCTCGCAGGTGGCCTTCATGGGCTACTGGCGCGTCGGAAAGGCGGAGATGTGAGGACGAGCACGGATGTGAGGACGAGCACGGATGTGAAGAAGGGCGCGCTCGTCGCAGGCATCGCGCTGCTGGCCGCCGCCCTGACGGGCTGCGCCCCCGACGACACCACAGAGGGCGCAGGAACTGCCTGCGGCAGCTTCCCCGTCACCATCGAGTCGTCGTTGGGCGACGCCGTCATCCCGGAGAAGCCGAAGCGTGTCGTCACGCTCGGCCAGGGTTCCGCCGACACGGTCTTCGCCCTCGGAACGACACCCGTCGGCGTCGAGATCGACACCTGGGGAGGCGACTCCGACGGCTACCAGCCCTGGTTCCGCACCGCCGTCGAGAAAGCCGGCGACGACCTGCCCGAGCTGATCACGTCGACGCCCGAGATCGACGTCGAGTCGATCGTCGAGCTCGACCCCGACGTGATCCTCGCACCGCAGTCGGGCCTGTCGCAGAAGCAGTTCGACACCCTGAGCGCCCTCGCGCCGACCGTGGCGTACCCGGGCGACGCCTGGAGCACCGCGTGGGACGACCAGATCGAGATCATCGGCCAGGCGCTCGGCCAGAGCGACGACGCCGACGACCTCGTCGACGACATCGACGCACGGCTGGCGGCGGTCGCGACCGAGAATCCCGAGTTCGCCGATCACAGCTTCGCGTACCTCTACACGGGCGAGGTCGGAGCGCTCGGCGTCTTCCAGGAGAACGAGCCGCGCGCGGCGATCCTGTCGAAGATGGGCCTGCGAATCGATCCCGTCGTCGCCGAGCAGCCGGTCACCGAGGGCACGGCCTCGTCCGTGCTGGGCCTCGAGAAGGCCGACCTGTTCGACGACACCGACCTCATCTTCACGTTCTACAGCGACGCGGCGTCGAAGAAGCAGATCGAGGCGCAGCCGCTATACGGGGCGATCCCGGCCGTCGAGCGCGGCTCGCTGGTCTCGACGAGCGACCAGTCGTTCGTGACGGCGTCGAGCCTGATCACCCCGCTGACCGTTCCGTACGTCGTCGACGACTACGTCGGCATGATCCACCGCGCCATCGACGCGCTCTGATTCCCGACCTGCTCCCCACCACCCGAGAGAACAGCATGCACACCTCCCTCCCCCGCCGCCTCGCCGCCGCGGTCGCCGTCGCCGCAGGGCTCGCCCTGGCCCTGGCCGGCTGCAGCACGTCCGCGTCGCCGTCCTCCACCGAGAGCAGCTCGAGCGCCGGGGCCGAGGCCGGAGCCTTCCCGGTCACGCTCGACTCGACTCTCGGCAGCACGACCATCGAGTCCGCACCGAAGCGCGTCGTCACGATCGGCTGGGGCTCGGCCGACACGGTCGTCTCGCTCGGGGTCGTCCCCGTCGGCATCGAGAAGGTGACCTACGGGCAGGACTCCAACGACGACTACCCCTGGGTCTCGAAGGCGATCACGAAGATGGGCGGCACGCAGCCCGAGACCTTCGACGTCTACCCCGACATCGACATGACGAAGCTGGCCGAGCTGAACCCCGGCCTCATCATCGCCGTGCAGTCGGGCATCACCGACAAGCAGTACAAGACGCTCAGCGCCCTCGCGCCGACCGTCGCGTACCCGGGCAAGGCCTGGCTCACCCCGTGGGACACCCAGATCGAGACCATCGGCAAGGCGCTCGGCAAGCCGAAGCTCGCCGCCGAGAAGGTCGACGAGATAACGACCCGCCTGGCCGCCGTCAAGGCCGACCACCCCGACTTCTCGAAGCTGACCTTCACGTACGCGTCGATGGGCGAGCCCGGCCGTCTGGCCGTCTATCTCGACGGCGACCCCCGCGTGGCCCTGATCAAGGCGATGGGACTCACCGAGAGCAGCGTGATGAAGTCGGCGAAGGCCGACTCGGGATCGGGCTCCTATCTCGCGACGCTGGGCCTGGAGAAGTCCGACCTGCTCGACTCGACCGACATCGTCTTCACCTGGTACTACGACAAGGCGAACAAGGCCGAGATCGACGAGCAGCCGCTCATCGCGTCGATCCCCGCGATCAAGCGCGGCTCGGTCGTGTCGTCGACGGACCCGCAGTTCGTCATGGGCACCACCTTCATCACCCCGCTCAGCGTGCCGTATGCGATCGACGAGTACGTGCCGCTGATCACCGAGGCGGCCTCGAAGGTTGGCTGACACCCTCTCGACGACCACCCCGAGGGCCCGGCGCACGTCGCCGGGCCCTCGCCGGGCGTCGGGGCCCGCCGCCCGCACGCTCGTCCCGGCCCTGTTCCTGGCGGCCGGCGTGCTCGCCCTCGCGACGCTTCTCAGCGTCGCGGTCGGCACGCACTACGTGCCCCTGCCGACGGTGTGGAACGCCCTGCTCCACCCCGGCACGACCTACGACGACACCGTCGTTCAGAGCCGCATCCCCCGCACGGTACTCGGCCTGCTGGTCGGCGCGGCCCTCGCCGTCTCCGGGGTGATCGTGCAGGGTCTCACCCGCAACCCGCTCGGCGACCCCGGTCTGCTGGGCGTCAACGTCGGCGCCGCCGCGGCCATCGTCACCGGCCTCGCGTTCTTCGGCATCGGCAACGGGTCGACGCGCATCCTTCTCGCCCTGCCGGGCGCTCTCGTCGCGGTCGTCGCCGTGTACGCCCTGGGCTCCAGCCGCCGCGGGGCGACGCCCGTGAAGCTCGTGCTGGCCGGCGCCGTGATCAGCGCCGTACTCTCCGCCTACATCCAGGCGGTCACCCTCACCCACCCGGCGGCGTTCAACAGCTACCGCTTCTGGGTCCTCGGCTCGCTCGCCGGGCGCGACCCCGGTGTGATCCTCGAGGTGCTCCCCTACCTCGTGGCGGGGTTCCTGCTGACGCTGACCCTGCCCGGCTCCCTGAACGCGCTCGCCCTCGGCGACGACACGGCCACGGCCCTCGGCGCCAAGATCGGCCGCACCCGCATCATCGGCGGGCTCGCCGCCGCACTGCTCTGCGCCGGCTCGACGGCCGCCGTCGGACCCATCGCGTTCATCGGGCTCGCCGTCCCGCACATCATCCGCAGCTTCGCCGGCGGCGACCACCGCTGGCTGCTGCCGTTCAGCGCTCTGCTCGGGCCGGCGCTGCTGCTGCTCGCCGACGTGATCGGCCGCGTCGTGGCGAGCCCGCAAGAGCTGGAGGTGGGGGTGGTGACGGCCTTCCTCGGCGCGCCCGTGCTGCTCTGGGCCGTGCGGCGGATGCGGGGGCGCGAATGAGCGCGCCGAGCTCGCGCTGCACGGGGTCGGGCCAGTTCCTGCGCCAGGGCCCCGTCTCACCGCGACCCGTGCTGCGCATGGGAACGTGGCTCAGCCTGCCGGTGCGCCGCCGCTCGGTGGTCGTCGGTGCGATCCTCGCGCTCGGGCTGCTGGTGCTGACGCTCCTGACGCTGACTCTCGGCACCCTCGGCGTGCCGCTCGCCGAGCTGCCCCGCGCGATCGTCGACCCGGCCCCGGGACGCACCGAGTTCGTGCTGAACGTGCTGCGCGGGCCTCGACTGATCACCGCCATCGCGACGGGTGCCGCCCTCGGAGTCGCCGGCGCCCTGTTCCAGACGGTGACGCGCAACCCGCTCGGCTCCCCCGACGTGATCGGGCTCGGCGCGGGCGCGAGTGCGGGGGCGGCCTGCTTCGGGCTTCTGATCCCCGGACTGATCCCGGTACCGGCCGGCGCGCTCGTCGGCGCGCTCGCCGCCATGGGCCTGGTCTGGCTCGGCACCGGACGCGGGTTCTCGTCGCCCGGGCGGATGATCCTCGTCGGCATCGGGGTGTCGGCGATGGCCGTCGCGTTCGTGCAGTTCGTGCTGACGCGCGCCGGCCAGCAGGAGGCGACGACGCTCGCCACCTACATCAGCGGCACGTTCGCCGACCGGCAGTGGAGCGACGTCGCGATCTCGGGCCTCACGGTCGCGGTGCTGGTGCCGTGCGCGCTGCTGCTGAGCCGCCGCCTCGACCTGGTCGAGATGGGCGACGAGCTGGCCGATTCCCTCGGCGGCCGCACCACGCTCACCCGGTCGCTCGTCGTGCTCGTCGCGATCGGCCTGGCCACGGGCGCCGTCTCGGCCACCGGGCCGATCGCGTTCGTCGCGCTGACCGCCCCGCAGGTCGCTCGCCGTCTCGCCAAGGCTCCCGGCGCCGGGATCCTCCTCTCAGGCCTCATGGGCGCCGTCATCATGACGGCCGCCGACCTCCTCGTGCAGCAGTCGCCGTTCGGCGTGCAGCTGCCGGTCGGCCTGCTCACGGCCCTCGTCGGCGGCGTCTACCTGGGCTACCTGCTCGTTCGCGAATGGAAGAAAGGCACCGTCTGATGGCAATTCTCTCTGCCGCAGGACTCCGACTGGGGTACGACGAGCGCGTCGTCGCGGAGGACCTGTCGTTCGACGTCCCCGACGGCGAGCTCACCGTGATCATCGGGCCCAACGCGTGCGGCAAGTCGACGCTGCTCAAGGCGCTCGCGCGGACGCTGAAGCCGCAGGCCGGCACGGTCACGCTGGACGGCCGGCCGCTGTCGTCGTATCGCAGCAAAGACGTCGCCAAGCGCGTCGGCATGCTGCCGCAGAGCCCGATCGCGCCCGAATCGATCACGGTGCGCGACCTTGTCGGCCGAGGGCGCTTCCCGCACCAGGGCGTGTTCCGGCAGTGGTCGCACGCCGACGAGCAGGCCGTCGAGGCGGCTCTGGTCGCAACCGGCGTGGCCGAGCTCGCCGACCGCCACGTCTCGGAGCTGTCGGGCGGCCAGCGCCAGCGCGCGTGGATCGCCATGGCCCTTGCGCAGGAGACGGAGCTGCTGCTTCTCGACGAGCCGACGACGTTCCTCGACATCGCGCACCAGTACGAGGTGCTCGAGCTGTGCGCGCGCCTCCACCGAGAGGGGCGCACCCTCGTCGCCGTGCTGCACGACCTCAACCAGGCGGCGCGCTACGCCACGCACCTCGTCGTGATGAAGGCCGGCGTGATCGTGGCGTCGGGCACCCCGGGCGAGGTGCTCACAGCACCGCTCGTCGAGGACGTCTTCGGCCTGCCGTGCGAGATCATCGACGACCCGCAGACCCACACGCCGATGGTGGTGCCGCTGGCGGCTCCCACGGCCCAGGCCCGCTGAAACGGCTCAGCCCCGCCGACTCTTCGGCAGGGCTGAGCCGATTGGGCGGGGCCGAGCCGAAAAGACCACGTCGCACACCAGCCAGGGCGCAGGAACTGGCGCGCCCCCGCCCGACCCGACCTAGAGGGCCGGGGCCGCGTCGAAGAGCTCGCCGAGGTCGTGGCGCAGGTCGTAGGCGAACGACGTCGGGCCGCCGAGCCAGAAGACGTAGTCGCTGTCGACGAGGTCGGCCCGCTCGACGAAGAACTCGCCGATCCACGCGCGCACGGCTCGGTCGAGGGCGACGCCGGGGAGGCAGCGCTCGCCCGTGCCGGGACGGCCGGAGCGACGCGACCGATCGAGCCAGGTGATCGACACGCGGCCGGGTGCCGTGACGGGCACGATCTCGCCGGCGTCGGCGACCTCGATGAAGACCTGGCCTCGAGCGCAGATGGGGAGGACCTCGAGCATCGTCTGGATGTCGTCGATGGACGACGTGTCGCCGGCGAAGAAGATGCGGGTGGCCGACGGCTGGAGCTCGGGGGTGCGACTGGCGAGGAACATTGTGCTCCAAGAATAGGTAAGCCTTACCTATTGCGCCAGTCACTGGCCGACTTGTCGGGGCAAACTCACGGACGATCTCTCGACACCGTGGTAATTTCTCCAAGGCCGACGGTTCAGCAGTGATCATCGGCGGGGGCGATCATCCGTTCAGCAGCGACGGAATGGTCCGCAGCGACCCGGTGTTCACAAGCGACACGGGTCTCCCGGCGTCCACACCCGTCCCGAAAGGTCTGCTTCACTGATGAGCTCTGCTCGCTTCCCTCTCCCCAAGCGGCTTCTCGCGGCCGCCTCGCTCGCTGTCGCCACCGCCCTCGTCGTGGCGGGCTGCTCGTCCGGCGGCACGACCGGCGAGACCGGCAAGCCCGACGCCGCCGCCGTCGTGAACGTCGGCCTCGTGCTCGAGCCCACCGACCTCGACATCCGCACCACCGCCGGCATCGCCCTCGACCAGGTCCTGATCGACAACGTCTACCAGGGTCTCGTCGGCCGCACCTCGACCAACGACATCGTCGACGTCCTCGCCACGAAGCACACGGTCTCGAGCGACGGCCTCACCTACACGTTCACCCTCCACCAGGGCGTGAGGTTCCACGACGGCGCCGACCTGACGGCCGCCGACGTGGTCTGGTCGCTCCAGCAGGTCAAGGACACTGCGACGTTCCAGAACACGGCCGACCTCGCCGCCGTCAAGTCGATCAGCTCCCCCGACGCCGACACGGTCGTCCTAAAGCTCTCCGAGCCCGACTCCAACCTGCTGTGGGCACTGAGCGGGCGCGCCGGGCTCGTGCTCGAGGAGGCCGCGACCAACGACCTGAAGACGACGGCCAACGGCACCGGCCCCTACACGCTCGCGAGCTGGAAGCAGGGTGACAACATCCAGCTGAAGCGGTTCTCGGACTACTGGGGCACGAAGGCCAAGGTCGCCGGCGTGACCTTCAGGTACTACACGCAGGCGTCCGCCGCCATCAACGCCGTCATCTCGGGCGACGTCGACGTGCAGACCGCCGTCGACGCGACGCTGAAGTCGCAGCTGACCGGCGTCGACGGCATCTCGCTGAAGTCGGGCAAGACCACCGACAAGTACACGCTCGCCTTCAACAACGCCGAGGCGCCGTTCACCGACATCCGGGTGCGGAAGGCGATCCGCGAGGCCATCGACAGCAAGGCCATCATCACGGCAGTCGGCGGCTCCGGCGTCGAGCAGGGCGGGCCCATCCCCGAGCTCGACCCCGGCTACGACGACCTCACGAGCGTCGACTCGTACGACCCCGACGACGCGAGGAAGCTCCTGAAGGCGGCGGGTGCGACGAACCTGAAGCTCAGCCTCACGTACGCGAACTTCTACCCGGCCTCGCTCGGCGACGTGCTGACGTCGCAGCTCAAGAAGGTCGGCATCACGCTGACCGTCAAGCAGACCGACTTCACGACCTGGATCAACAACGTCCTGGTGAAGCACGACTACCAGCTGAGCATCGTAAACCACGCCGAGTCGCATGACTTCGGCAACTGGGCGAACCCGAAGTACTACTTCGGCTACGACAACACGAAGGTGCAGGAGCTGTACGCAGAGTCGCTCGCGGCCACCGATCAGACCGTCGTCGACGAGAAGCTCGCCGAGGCCGCCAAGATCGTCTCGGACGACGCGGCGGCCGACTGGCTGTACACGGCGACCACCCTGACCGCGATCCACGACGGCGTGACCGGCTTCCCGACGTCATCGACCTCGGCGCGCCTCGACCTGGCCAATCTCGCGAAGTCGTAAGTGTTCCGCTTCGTCCTGTCGCGGCTGGTGCTGCTGGTCATCGGCCTGGTCGTCGCCAGCGCCCTGATCTTCTTCACCCTGCGGCTCCTGACCGGCGATGTCGCCCAGGTGATCGCCGGCACCCAGGGCACCGCCGCGCAGGTCGCCGCGATCCGGACGCAGCTCGGCCTCGACCGCCCGCTGCCGGTGCAGTACCTGGACTGGCTGGCCGGGATGCTGCACGGCGACCTCGGCACGTCGCTCGTCACCGGCTCGTCGGTGTCGTCGCAGCTGCTGCAGAAGCTGACCGTGACGCTGCCGCTCGCGGGGATGTCGCTGGTGATCGGCCTGCTCGTCGGCATTCCGCTCGGCGTGGTGGCGGCGGTGAGGAACCGGCGGCCCGAGGGCACGGCCCTGTCGGTGGTGGCGCAGGCACTGGCCGCAGTTCCTGCCGTCTGGGGTGGCATGATCCTCATCGCGGTGTTCGCCGTCGCACTCAAGCTCCTGCCCACGCAGGGCTACCCGAGCGACGGCTGGGCCGAGCCCGGCAGGGCGCTCCGGAGCCTGCTGCTGCCGGCTCTGACGATCGGGATCATCGAGGGCGCGGTGATCCTGCGCTTCACGCGGTCGGCGACGCTCGGCGCCCTCGACGAGGACTACGTGCGCACCGCGGCCGCCAAGGGCATGACCCGCACCCGCGCGGTCCTGACGCACGGGCTGCCGAACGTGCTGCTGAGCGTCGTGTCGGTGCTGGGCGTGCAGATGGCCGCGCTGCTGGTGGGCGCCGTGCTGGTCGAGCAGCTGTTCGCGCTTCCGGGCGTCGGCCGCATGCTCGTCGCCGACGTCGGCGTCCGCGACCTGACGAAGGTGCAGGGCGAGCTGCTCGCTCTGACCGGCCTCGTGCTGATTCTCGGATTCATCGTCGACCTCGTGCACCGCGCGGTCGACCCGCGACTGAGGGAGCCGGGCGAGTGACCAAGCATTCCTGGGCGCAGGAACTCCTCCGGCGCCCCGCCGGCGTCGCCGCGGCCGCCTGGATCGTGCTCCTCGTCGTCGCGGCCGTCGTGTCGAGCGTGTGGACTCCCCACGACCCGTTCGACACCGACCCGTACTCGGCGTGGCAGACGCCGTCCCTGAACCACCTGTTCGGCACCGACGGCATCGGCCGCGACATCTTCAGCTACGTGTTCGCCGCCACCCGCACCACGGTCGTCGTCGCTGCGCTGGCCGGAGTGCTCGCGTCGCTCGTCGGGATCGGCCTGGCCGCGCTCGGGTCGCTCACGGCACGGTGGGTGCGCGAGTCGACCGCGGTGCTGATCGACATCCTCATCGCGTTCCCGACGATCCTGATCGCGATGCTGCTGTCGTCGATCCTCGGCGGGTCGCTCGGCGTCGTGATCACGGCGGTCGGGATCGGCTACGGCGTGAACATCGCTCGGGTATCGCGCGGCGAGATCCGCCGCGTGGGCCGGACCGACTACGTGCTCGCGGCCCGCGCGAGCGGTGTCGGCTCGGCCGGCGTGCTCGGCCGCCACATCCTGCCGAACGTCGCGCCGGTCTTCGTCGTGCAGCTGTCGCTGGCCATGGCGACGTCGATCCTCGCCGAGGCGGGCCTGTCGTACCTCGGCTACGGAGCCTCCGCGTCGACGGCGTCGTGGGGCCGGCTGCTCAACGACCTGCAGGTCTACATCGCGATCCATCCCGGCAGCGTCGTCTGGCCCGGCGCCGCCATCACGCTCACGGTGCTCGCCTTCAACCTGCTCGGCGACGCGCTGCGCGACGCCACCGATCCGCGGCTGCGCGCCCGGCGAGCGACCTCGGAGGCGATCGCATGAGCCCGGAAGCAGCAGGCCTGGAGGTCTCTGGACTCTCGATCGACATCGGCGGACGCCGCGTCGTCGACGACCTCTCGTTCTCCGTCGCCACCGGCGAGCGACTCGGCCTCATCGGCGAGTCCGGCTCGGGCAAGTCGCTGAGCATCCTGTCGCTCGTCGGCCTGGCCCCCGCCGACGCCGTGGTCGCCGGCAGCGTCCGGCTCGACGGCCGCGAGCTCGTCGGGCTGTCCGAGCGCGAGCTCGCGCGCGTACGGGGCCGCCAGATCGGCATGGTGTTCCAAGACCCGCTCGCCGCGCTGAACCCGCTCCACACGATCGGCCGCCAGATCGGCGAGCCGCTCCGGCTGCACGAGGGCCTGTCGCGGAGGGACGCACTGGAGCGGGCCGTCGACGCGGCGGCCGAGGTCGGGCTGCCCGATCCTGCGCAGATCACGCGCCTCTACCCGCACCAGCTCTCGGGCGGCCAGCGGCAGCGGGTCGGCATCGCCATCGCGCTCGCCTGCCGGCCGGCGCTGATCCTCGCCGACGAGCCCACCACGGCGCTCGACGTCACCACCCAGGCGGCGATCCTCGACCTCTTCCAGCGGCTGGTGGACGAGCGCGGAGCCTCTCTCGTGTTCGTGACGCACGACCTCGCCGTGCTCGCGAGGATCACCTCCGACGTCGTCGTGCTCTCGCACGGGCGCGCCGTCGAGCGCGGAACAGTCGACGGCATCCTGCGTGGTGCCGAGCACCCGGTGACGCAGGGCCTCGTCGCAGCCGCCCGCGCCACCACGTGGAGGGCATCGTGACCCCGCTCCTCGTCGGCATCGGCATCGGCCGCGACTTCGTGCTCCCCCGCCAGACCCTCTTCACCCCCGGCGTCGTGCGGCACGCCGTCGTCGACGCATCGCTGTCGGTCGGGGTCGGCGAGAGCGTCGGGCTGATCGGGGAATCCGGCTCAGGCAAGTCGACGCTCGTGAGGATCCTGCTGGCGCTGGATCGGGCGACTGCCGGCACCGTCGAGTTCGACGGCCGGCCGATCGCGCCCGGCACGGCGTCGTCGCTGCGGTGGTTCCGTCGCCAGACCGGCGTCGTGCTGCAGGACCCGTACGCGTCGCTCGACCCCCGCATGCGCGTGCTCGACATCGTCTCCGAGCCGCTGCGCGCCCTCGACATCCCCGGCAACCACACGGCGACCGTCATCGAGACGCTCGACCGGGTCGGGCTGACGATGGCCGTCCTCGACCGCTACCCGTACGAGTTCAGCGGCGGCCAGCGGCAGCGCATCGCATTGGCCCGGGCGCTCGTGCACGGCCCACGGCTGCTCGTCGGCGACGAGCCGCTCAGCGCGCTCGACGTGACGGTGCGGGCGCAGATCCTGGAGCTGCTCGCCGAGCTCCGCGACGAGATGGGCCTGGCCCTGCTGATCGTCTCGCACGACCTCGGCCTCGTGGACCACCTCGCCGACCGCGTCGCCGTGATGAACGGCGGGCGGATCGTCGAGCAGGGGGCGACGTCGGACGTCCTGCGGTCGCCGCAGGACCCCTACACGCAGAAGCTCATCGCGGCGGTGCCGACGCTCGACTGAACGGCGGTTGCGATCCAGCTGCTACCACTGCGGCGGGTGCCGGCGCTGCCACTTCAGGCGGCGCTCCAGCTGCGCGCCGATCGCGAGCAGGACGTCCTCGCGGCCCGGTCGCCCGACGAGCTGGACGCCTACGGGCACGCCGTCGTGCTCGGCCACCGGCAGCGTGATGGCGGGCAGGCCTGCGACGTTGACGAACGAGGTGAACGGCGCGTAGAGGCACTGCTGCTCGAAGTTGCGCTCCCCATCGACGGCGTCGTACCAGCCGTTCGGGCGCGGCAGGAGCGCGACAGTGGGAGTCAGGACGGCGTCGTACGGCGCGAAGTCGGCGATCACCGTGCGCTCGTAGGCGGTCAGCCCGGCGAGGGCCGTCGCGAGGTCGCGGGCCGAGAGCGCCCGCCCCCGCTCGACGAGCCAGCGCGTCAGGGGCTCGAGCAGGTCGAGATCGTCGCCCTCGGCCGGGATCGTCGCGGCGCCGGCCTGCCAGAGCGTGCGGAAGTGGGTCGCGTACTCCCCGACCGGAACGCGCACGGCGTCCGGCTCGACCTCGTGCCCGACGGCCGCCAGGTGGTCCATCGCGAGGTCGAGGGCGGCGAGCACGGCGGGGTCGACGCGCACGTCGTAGGCGTCGTCCCACGGCGACGTGGTCGTGGTGGCGATCCGGAAGCGTCCCTCGCCGCGCACGGCCGCCGCCAGGAACGAGAACGAGTCGCCGGAGGGCGCCCGGAGCGCGTACTGGTCGCGGGGGGCGGCGGAGTCGGGAGCGACGAGTGCGTCCAGGAGCATGCCCGCGTCAGCGCAGTTCCTGCTGATCGGGCCCCCGACGGCGAGCCCGCCGAGGCTGGTGATGCCCGACTGCGACGGCACCCGCCCGCGCGAGGGCTTGAGGCCGACGAGGCCTGTCGCCGCGGCGGGGATCCGGATCGATCCGCCGCCGTCCGACCCCGGGGCGAACGGCAGGAGACCGGCCGCGACGGCCGCCGCGGCGCCCCCGCTCGAGCCGCCTGCGTTCGCCGCGACGTCGTAGGGGTTCCGCGTCGGCGGGCCGATGAGCGTCTCGGTGTACGAGGTCATGCCGAACTCCGGGGTCGCGGTCTTGCCGAGGCTGATGGCGCCCGCCTCGTCGACCGCCTCGACCACGCCGGCCGAGTGCGCCGGGATGCGGCCGCGCGAGAACCGCGACCCCGACCAGGTCGGGACGCCGGCCCGGTCGGTCAGGTCTTTGTCGGCGAGCGGGAGACCCCACAGAGGCGCCGTCGTCGAACCCGCGGCGCCCAGGGCGTCGGCGCGTTCGCGTGCGGCGTCGGCCGTCACGGTGACGAACGCGCCGACACCGGGATCGATGCGCTCAATGCGCTCGAGGTAGTGGTCGACGAGCTCGCGCGGGGTGACCTCGCGGCGTCGCAGCCAGTCGTACTGCTCCTGTGCGCTCAGGTGGTGGAGTTCGAACATCGGTCCGAGCCTAGCCACGGATCCCGACGAGCATCCGGCAGGCGCCGACAGACGCGCCCGAGCACCCAGGGGAGTTCGTCTCCGGCTACTTTCCCCGTGCGTGAATTCACGCCCAGGGAAAGTGGCCAGAAACGAATACCGGATGCCGGCGGCACCGGCGCTTCACCCGCCGCCGATACCGTGGACGCCATGACTGCACTTCTGCCCCGGCTCGACGCTCCTGAGACAGGTGACGAGCGCGCGATGCTCGAGGGGTTCCTCCAGTTCCAGCGCTCCACCGTCGCCCTGAAGTCCGAGGGGCTCACCGACGCCCTCGCCGCGACCCGCCCCCTGCCGTCGCTCACCACCGTCATCGGGCTGCTGCAGCACCTGGCCGACGTCGAGCGCAGCTGGATCCTCGACGACCTGCTCGGCTTTCCGTTCGAGACGCGCTGGAACTCGGCCGACCCCGACGGCGAGTTCCGCATCGAGCCCGGAACCACGCTTGCGACGGCCCTCGCCGAGTACGAGGCCGCGTGCAACGAGGCCTCCGATGCGATCCGCGACGTGCCGCTCGACACGCTGACCCGCGACGGTCGGTTCACGCTCCGGTGGGTGCTGCTGCACCTGATCGAGGAGACGGCGCGCCACGCGGGTCACGTCGACATCCTGCGCGAGCAGCTCGACGGCGTGACGGGAGAGTGACCGTGGGCTACCTGTTCTTGGCCCTCGCGATCGTCAGCGAGGTCGTCGCGACCACGTTCCTCCGTGTCGTCAGCTTTCCGAACGCCCCGTGGTGGCCGTACATCGTGGTCGTCGTGGGCTACGTGGCGTCGTTCTTCTTCCTGTCGCAGACCCTGCGCGCCGACGTGCCGCTCGGCGTCGCCTACGCCGTCTGGGCGGGGGTCGGGGTCGTGCTCGTCGCAGCCATCAGCTGGCTGGTGTTCCATGAGCCGCTCACCCTGACGCAGATCGGCGGGATCGTGCTCGTCATCGCGGGAGTCGGTCTGCTGGAGCTGGGCGGCACGCACCAGTAGGGCGCGCGCCCGGTGACGAGAGCCGGAAGGCTAGGAGGCGCACTCGATGCAGACCGGGCCCAGCTTCGACTCGTGGTCGAGCTGGATGCGCGGGCGCACCAGGAAGCACTCGACGCAGGTGAACTCGTTCTCCTGCATCGGGAGCACGACGACGTCGAGCGCCTCGTCGACGTCGGTGGCGTCGAGCTGGAACCCGCCCGAGGCGTCGCCGTCGTCGAGGTCGGCGACCAGACCGGTCGCCTGCGGACCACGCGCGGCCAGCGAGCGGACAGTGTCGTCGCTGTCGCCCTCGGGGGCGTTGCGGGGTGCGTCGTAATCGGCTGCCATGCTGTTCTCCTGCGAAGTCGTGCGGGGGGCGGAACGCCCGTCAGGCCTGTTGCCCGCCGCAACTATAAGGGGTAGTCGCCCGTGCTCCGACCATGTTCGCCGACGGCTGTATCGAGTCGTGCTCCAGCACCGGGAAGAGGCTGGTCGATCAGGCTTCCGGGCCCGTAGTCTGGACGGACCGGACGGAAGGGAAGCCCGTGGGAGAACGACTCGACGCTGCCGCACGGATCTCCGCCCGCACCGTGCGCGCGGCCTCCCTCACCCCGATCGGCAAGCAGGTCCGGGAGAATCTCTTGTTCCTCCGCCGGGTCGCTCGGGCTGCCGTCACCGAGGCCGCCGCCAATCCCCCGGTCGTCACCACGGCGAAGTCGACCCCGCCGCACCCGGGAGTCGAACGCCAGCCGGACGACGACTTCTCACCCGGCGACGACGAGCGGTGCACCTGCCGCAGTCCCGCCTGGTGCGGCGTGACCAAGGGCGACGTCGTCCACGATCTGATGTCCCGCGGCATGCGCCTGGATCGCCCCCAGGCCGAGGCGATCTGGCGCGAGGCCCAAGACAGCCGGGTCCGCTGAGCCCGATCGGCCCAGACGAGCATGAGACACCTGGGCGGAGTCCGGACGAGACGAATCAGTCTTCGTCAGTCCAGCTCGTGATCTCGCCGAACTGCTGGGACACGTAGCCGACGAGGTCCTCGTGGACGAGCTGCGACAGGCTGGGGATGGAGTTCTTCGACATGGGAGTTCTTTCTCGTAGTCCTGGTCGTCGTCGATCAGGATGGGCAAGAGGTATTCGATGCACCGCGGCCGGGCCGCGCGGAGGGAGGCCTCAGGCGACCTTGGAGGTGCCGAGCCGGGTCGGCGCCGCGGCTGCCGAGACGAAGAAGTCGGCATAGCAGAGGTCCGGAGCCGAAACGGGTCCGCGCCGAAGCTCCTCCTGGAGCACGTCGCTCTGGGTGATCCGCTGGGCCGTGCGCGGGAACGAGCTGCGTCCATATCGCTTGGGGTAGACGCCGATTCGAGCCGGCGCGATACCCCTCTCGCGGAGGTAGGCGCTCATGCGGCGTCCGCCGCCATGAGGTCCCTCAGCTCGGCGAGGTCGAGCGGCTGGGTCTCGTCGAGGTCGTACTCGGGATTCATGCCAGGACCCCCAGTGCGGTCAGAGCGCCAGCGATGACGAAGCTGCTCGCCGACAGCGTGGCGACCGCGATGACGGCCCAGGTGCGATCCCGATGGATCTGCCGGACCTCGGAGAACGGGGAAGATGCGTTTTCGGCGCGATGAATGGACATTGGTTCAACTCATTTCCGGCCCTGCAGCCTGAGGTAAACGGTGGTGCGGATAGTCCCGCCGTGAATCGGGACGTGCCCCCGCCGTGAACCGGTGGCACATCCTCAGTATGACTCAGTTGCCTAGACGGACTACCTATTTCGTCCGAAGTCTGCGCTATTCGGATAATCCCCGATCCGAAGACCCCCGGAAGCCATCGCAAGGCCTACCTACACCGTCTAGGCAATAGTCTCTAGTCATGGCGGGAACACACCACTCAGCGGCGGCGGCGACATTCGACGAGTCGGGCTACTGGTATGCCCAGGACGGCGCCGAGAGAGGTGCGGCGGTTCTGAATGCGCTCCGGCGCTATCGCCAAGCCGAGAAGGAGATGCGCGCACGCACCCGGCTCTCGATGAAGATGGGCGAGACCGATCTGGCCGCCATCCGCTTCCTCCTCCGCGAGCAGCGAGCCGATCGGAGCGTGACCGCCTCTCGACTCACCGAGCACCTCGGTATCACCTCCGCCTCGACGGCGGTCCTCATCAACCGGCTCGAGGCCTCCGGTCACATCGTCCGGAGCAAGAACCCGTCCGACAAGCGGAGCATCTTCCTCACGGCGACCGGCAACAGCGACGACGAGGTGCGAGCGACCATGGCCGGCATGCACGCGCGCATGATCCTCGCGGCCGAGCGACTGAGCCCCGAGGCCGCCAGAGGCATCGTCGCGTTCCTCGCCGAGATGACGGAAGCGGTCGACGCGTCGGTGACCGACTGAGCCCTCGGGCGGCCGACTGGGTCGAACTCTCGGTCAGGCGCCCAGGACGACCCGCATCGCGTCCGTGAGTGCCGCGTTGTCCCGACGGAGCGCCGCCGCTTCGGCCTCGAGTGCCGTCACGCGGTCGCTCACGGGAGTCGGCTCGCGGGCCGGTTCGATCGACGGCTCGTCCGCGACAGCGTCAGGCCTGGGCGACGTGGCGTCCGCAGGCTCGACCTCTCCGGGAGCTTCCGGTGCTGATCCCGGCGCAGGATCGGGCGCTTCGTCCGCCGAGGCGCGGGCGGCGGGCGCGATCCGAGTCCGCACCACCGGCGAGAACTTGGGCCGGCGCGATGCACGCGCGGGTGCGACCGACTCCGGCGACGCCGCCTCCACCCAGGCCCGCAGCGACGGCTGGTCGACGGTGAACTCGTCGGCCACGACGGTGAACACGTGCCGGTCGCCGGGGTTCGTGGCGAGTCGCTGCAGCACTCGTGCCGTCGCGGCCTCGCGGGTCTCGTCGTCGTACCACTGCTCGAAAGGCATGCCGAAAACCTAGCGCCTCTTGAGCTTCTTGAGGTTCTTCTGCATCGTCACCGTGCCGAGCCAGCGGTCGAACTTGAAGCCGACACGGCCCATGCGGCCGATCTCCTTGAACCCGAACGACGCGTGCAGCCGGATCGATGCATCGGCGCCCTGGTCGCCGATGATGGCGATCACCTGGCGCACCCCGGCCTGCTGGCAGGCGTCCAGCAGCGCGGCCAGAAGCGCCTTGCCGAGGCCCTTCCCGGTCGACGCCGGCCCCAGGTAGATAGAGGTCTCGACGACCGTGCGATTGATGGCGCGGTTGCCCCACGGCACGACGTGCGCGTAGCCGAGGAGCGTGCCGGCGGGAGAGACTGCGACGAGGAAGGGCAGTTCCAGCCGCTCTGATCGGCTGAAGACGGCGCGCCACTCGTGCAGCGACTTCTGCTTCGTGTCGAAGGTCACCGTCGAGTTGGCGACGTACAGGTTGTAGACGTCGCGAACCGCCGGCAGGTCGGCGGCGACGGCCGTGCGGATCTCGTACGAGAACGGAGCCTCGGGCACAGGCTCGGGCCGCAGGTGGCGCGGCAGGACGCGACGCGGCTGGTATTCCTCTTCGAGCACCCGCCAACCCTTGCACGACCGGGCCGCGGGCGCACGCCCCCACGCAGGGGCTCAGGCCCACGGCCGTCGCTCGCGTCAGGCCGGCAGCCGCCAGTCGACGGGCTCGCCACCCGCTTCGCGGATCAGCGCGTTCGCGCGGCTGAACGGCTTCGAGCCGAAGAACCCGCGCGACGCCGACAGCGGCGACGGATGCGCCGACTCGATGCGGGGGGTGTCGCCGAGGAGCGGCTTCAGCGCCTGCGCGTCGCGCCCCCAGAGGATCGCGACGAGCGGCCGATCGCGGGCGACCAGCGCCTCGATGGCCCGGTCGGTGACCTGCTCCCAGCCCTTGCGCCGGTGCGAGGCGGCGAGCCCCGGCTGCACGGTCAGCACCCGGTTGAGCAGCATCACGCCGTTCCGCGCCCACGGCGTCAGGTCGCCGTGCGCGACCGGCGCGATCCCCAGGTCGTCGTCGAGCTCGCGGTAGATGTTGGCCAGACTCCGCGGCACGGGCCGCACGTGCGGGTCGACGGCGAACGACAGCCCGATCGGGTGGCCGGGCGTGGGGTAGGGATCCTGCCCCACGATCAGCACCCGGACGTCGTCGAACGGGTATGTGAACGCGCGCAGCACGTCGTCGCCGTGCGGCAGGTAGCCGCGCCCGGCCTCGGTCTCCTGGCGCAGGAACTGCCCCATCTCGGCCACCCGGCCGGCGACGGGCTCCAGAGCCCGTGCCCATCCGGGTTCCACGAGCTCGTGGAGCGGATGGACGCTCACGGCGTGCCGCTCACTGCTCGCTGCTCACTGCTCACTGAAGGCTGCTCACTGAAGGCCGCTCACTGCTCGACCGCCAGCGTCCCGACCGAGACGCCGACGATCTCGCCGTCGTCGTCGAGCTGAGGCTCGACCCGCCAGACGCTGCCCTGGCCGATGACCGCCAGGGCGCCCTCGCCGACGATCAGCGCGGTGTTCTCGTCGATGGCGACGCCACCCGTGACCATGCCGGCCTCGGTCGCGGCGATGAGCCGGGTGAGGGTTCCCCACTGGGCCGCGTGCACGTCGACGGCGAGGTCGACCAGGCCCAGCCCCTGCACGAGGGTGACCTCGTCGAGGTCTTCGGAGCTGTCCTGCGGGCACACCTCGACGCCGCCGATGCGGTATCCGCCGAGGATGGCCGTGTCGGCCGCGATCATCGCTCCGGCCGAGAAGCCGAGGTAGGGCAGGCCGTCGCTGACGAGCAGCCGCACCTGGTCGACGAGGGGCACGACCGCCTCGAAGTACGCGGGAGTCATGCCGCCGGCGATGAGCAGGCCGTCGATGTCGGAGAGAACGGTCGTATCGAAGACGTCGCTCGAGATCACCTCGGTGACGAGCGGCTCGCACGGCCCGATCGAGGCCAGCATCTCGGGGAACCCGGTGCGGAAGTCGGCCGACGGGACGTCGTCCTCGACGACGACGAGCACCGCGATGCGCGGCACGTCGCGGCCGATCCGGGCGGCGCGGGTCGACGCCTCGGCGACGAAGAGCTCGTAGACCTCCGTGGAGTCCGACGCCCAGCCGCCGCCGACGAGGTGGATGCTCACGTGCTCACCGTCACCGGAGGCAGCGCGCTCCAGGGGAAGGTGATCCAGTCGGCGGTGTGGCGCCAGACGTGGTCGGGCTCGAGGATCGTGCGCGGCTTCGCGTAGAGGCAGACCGTGTGCACGTCGGCGCCGTGGCCGCGGAGGATGTCGCGGACGAGCTCGAGCGTGCGGCCCGAGTCGGAGACGTCGTCGACGAGCAGGACGCGCTTGCCGCTGAGCGCCGGGGCGTCGAGCGCCGGAGGGAGGATGACGGGCTTCTCGAGCACCGAGTTGATGCCCGTGTAGAACTCGACGTTGATCGAGCCGCACATCTTCGTGTCGAGCGCGTACGAGATCGCGCCGGCGAGCAGGAGCCCGCCGCGGGCGATCGCCACCACGACGTCGGGGCGGAAGCCCGATGCGAGAACGTCCTGGGCGAGCTCGCGCGATGCCTCGCCGAACTCGAGCCAGCCAAGGATCTCGCGGCTGGCGTCGCGCGCCGGGCCTGTGGCCGCTTCGGCCGTGTCGACGTCGGGGGACGCGACCGGCGCGTCTTCGGGGAGGGCAACCATGGATCAACCGTAGTGCCGAGCGGCCCCGCGGTGCGACCCGTTCGAGGCGGCTCGACCGGCGTGCCGGCGTGCCGGCCCGGACGGCCGGACGGCCGCTACGCCGACCTCGACCAGTCGGGCCGGAACTGCACGCTGATCCGCGGCCCGACGGCCCGCTTGGTCTTGGCGATCGAGTGCTCGTGCGTGCGCTGCATGCTGCCGCCCATCACGAGCAGGTCGCCGTGCCCGAGGGGGAACCGCCGCACCTCGCCGCCGGACCTCGACCGCACCGCCAGGGTCCGCTCGGCGCCGACGGACACGATCGCGACCATCGTGTCGCGGTCGATGGCCTTGCCGACCTTGTCGCCGTGCCAGGCGATGCTGTCGTCTCCTGTGCGGTAGAAGCACAGGCCAGCCGTCTCGAAGACCTGACCGGGTGGTCGGCGGTAGTGGTCGTTGAGGGCGGACTGGGCCTCCGCGAGGACCGGGTCGGGCAGCACGGCTCGCGGCCCGAACCACGACACGAGGCGCGGCACGTCGACCACGCGGTCGTACATCTCGCGGCGATCGGCCTGCCACGGCACGCGGTCGACGAGCCGCTCGAAGAGGTCGTCGGAGTGGCCGACCCAGCCGGGCCGGAGGTCGAGCCAGGCGCCCTCGCCGAGCTCGATCCGCTGCACGGACGCGCCCAGCGGGCCGAGGACCGGCGTCGCACCCAGGACCGGGTCGTCGAGGAGGGCTGGATCGTCGAAGAGCGACGTCTGGAACGAGAGGGACATAGCCTCAGCCTAGCCGATCACTCGAACATGTGTTCGAATGATGTGCCGTCACGAGAGCAGGTGCGGCTGATCGAAGAGCTTCTTCGGATCGACGGTCGTCTTGATCTTCGTCAGGCGCGCCAGGTTCTCGCCGAAGTAGCTCTGCCCGGGTGAGGTGAGCGAGGGGTCGGCGTAGTTGACGTAGGCCGCGTCACCCCACGGCGTCGAGAGCGAGCGACGGAAGTCTTGCACGTACTCGTCGTAGGCCCGGGGGTCGGCGCCGTCCGCGAAGGTGGCCGTGTACTGGACGCTGAAGAGAGCGGTCCGGTGCGGGAAGGCCGTGTCGGCGGCGGCGACGCGGCCGACTGCGCCGCCCAGGGCGTCGAGCGAGATCCCGCCTTCGGTGAGGCCGACGATGCCGCCCGCGGCCTCGACCTTGGCCACGAGCCGACGGATCGCGTCGCCGTCGAGCGTCACGGTCGGCATGCTGGACGTGCCCGACTCGGAGACGCGCTTCAGGACACCGCCCTCACCGGTCGTGCAGGCCGACGCCGGCTCGCCTGCGCAGCCCGCGTACCGGAGCATCGCGTCGCCGTACTCGTGGGCGACCGCCGTCTGCGACGAGGGCGTCGCCTTGACCGCGGCCAGGAACGGCGCGAGCTCGTCCTCGAGCGGCGTGCTCCCGGTCCAGGTGCCCGAGACGGTCAGCGACGGCGTGCTGCCGTGCGTCGACCCCGCCAGCAGCTTCAGCGTCGACCACAGCTGGTCGGACGCCCCGGGGGCCCAGCCCTGCCACACGTTCAGGACCCGCACCGCCCATCGCCAGTCCCACTCGATCGACCACATGGTCACCGTCGGGGCGGGCCGGGTGGTGAAGGTCATCGACGTGACGATGCCGACGAGGCCGCCGCCGCCGCCGCGGCAGGCCCAGAACAGGTCCGCGTCCTCGGTCGCCGATGCGTGATGGACGACACCGTCGGCGGTCACGATCTCGACGGCGGCGAGCTGGTCGCAGGTCAGGCCGAACGAGCGCGAGAGCACTCCGACTCCCCCGCCGAGCGTCAGGCCGCCGATGGCGACGGTGCCGCACGAGCCCGCGCCGATCGCGCGGCCGGCGGCGGCGAGCTTCTCGTAGACGGCGGCCAGCGGAGCGCCCGGCCCGACGGTGACCGAGGCTCCGTCGCCCGAGAGCTCGACGGTGTCGAGAGCGGCCGTGCTGATGACGAGGGACGGGTCGACGTCCGTTCCTGCGGCACCCCCGGCGGACCAGCCGGCGTAGCTGTGCCCGCCCGATCGGACCGCGAGAGGGGTGGCCGAGTTCCTGCAGAAGGCCAGCCCGGCGATGACGTCGGAGGTCGAGGCCGCCCGGAGGATGCCGAGCGGCGCGGCGTCGTCGAAGCGCGGGTTCTCGGTCTGCTTGGCGGAGCCGTAGCCGACGCTCGACGGGCGCAGGAGCGTTCCCGACACGGCGGCGGCGAGCGCCTGCCACGTCGAGGGGCCGGCGGCGGTCGGCGTCTCGGTGACGGTGGTGGTCGCGGTGGGCGACGGTCTCGGGCTGGTGCAGGCGGCGAGCGCGACGGCGCTGACGGCTGCCACTCCGGCGACGGAGGCTCCCGTCAGGAACGTGCGGCGGTCGATCGAGGTCACCCGACGACCCTACGTCGTCGGGATGGCGGCGACGGGGATCCCCGGGGGCGTGGGATGCTCGTCGGATGAAGCGCAACGCATCGTCCCGGCTCGTCCTGTCAGCGACCGAGCCCGCGGAGCTGGTGCTGTCCGTCGCCGCCGCCGAGGGGCAGTCGGTCGTCGAGTCGCTGTCGGTGCGGCAGGGTGGGGTCGACGTGCCGGTGCGCGAGGTCGTCGACGATCGGGGCACGCGGCTGCAGGTGGCGACGATGCAGCCGGGCGTCCTCGAGATGGAGTACCGCGTCGAGGTGTCGGGGCGCACGGAGCCGATCGAGCTGGGGGCGCTCGACACGATCCAGTACCTGCGGCCGAGCCGGTACTGCGAGTCCGACACGCTCTTTCCGATGGCGAAGAGCGAGTTCGGCGGCCTGCGGGGGCAGCAGCTCGTGTCGGCCATCGGGACGTGGGTCAACGGGCACCTGTCGTACGTGCCGGGGTCAAGCTCGCCGACGGACGGCGCGGTGCAGACGTTCCTCGACCGTCGGGGCGTGTGCCGCGACTACGCGCACCTCGTGGTGGCCCTGCTGCGAGCGCGGGACGTGCCGGCGAGGCTGGTGTCGGTCTACGCGCCGGGGCTGTGGCCGATGGACTTCCACGCGGTCGCGGAGGCCCTGGTCGACGGCGTCTGGTACGCGATCGACGCGACGGGGCTGGCTCCCCGGCAGAGCCTGGTGCGGATCGCCACGGGGCGCGACGCGTCCGACACCGCGTTCCTGTCGTCGTCGGGCGGCTGGGTGAAGCTGCTCGAGATGGAGGTCATGGCGACCGCCGACGTGCTGCCGCGCGACACCGTCTCGGACTTCGTCTCGATCGGCTAGCGGCTCCCTGCGCGGACCCGGCTCAGCGGGTGGAGAGCGGACCGCGCGCGAGCTTGTAGGGCTGCGCCTGCGCGACGGGCTTGACTGTGACGAGGTCGAGGTTGACGTGCGGCGGCAGCTCGACCGCGTGGACGACGGCCTCGGCGATGTCGTCGGCGGTGAGCGGAGCTTCGACGCCGGCGTAGACGGCGTCGGCGCGTTCCTGGTCGCCGGCGAAGCGCACGAGCGAGAAGTCGGTCTTGACCATGCCGGGGGCGATCTCGATGACCCGGAGGGGCTCGCCGTTGAGCTCGAGGCGGAGCGCCGCGACGACGGCGTGCTGGGCGAACTTCGCGGCGTTGTAGCCGCCGCCGTTCTCGTAGGCGATGTGCCCGGCGATCGAGGTGATCGTGACGATGTCGCCCGAGCCCGCCTCGTCGGCGCCGCGGCGGAGCGACGGGAGCAGGGCGCTGAGCGCGCGCTTGGTGCCGAGCACGTTGACGTCGAACATGCGCTGCCAGTCGTCGATCGAGCCCGTCTCGACGCTGTCGAGGCCGAAGGCGCCGCCGGCGTTGTTCACGAGGGCGTGCAGCGGTCCGGTGGACTCGACGTGCGCGCGCAGGGCGGCCATGTCGTCGTCGCTGGTGACGTCGGCGCGGAACCAGGTGGCGCCGGTCTCGTCGGCGAGCGCCGCGAGGCGGTCCTCGCGGCGGGCGACGGCGAGGACGTCCCAGCCGTGAGAGCGGAACAGGCGCACGGTGGCCTCTCCGATGCCCGAGCTCGATCCGGTGACCAGTGCTCTCTTCGCCATGCGTGTGCGCCTTCCCTAGGTTGCGTGCGTTCCCGCAACGCTACTGCTCGCGGCGGGCAGGCAGCCGCCGGCGCTCGCGGCGCACCGCGCGTGCATCGTGCCGCCGGCGTCGACGATGAAGCCGTCGAGGGAGACGATCCCCGCTGCGATGATCGTGCCCGCGGGCCGAGGTTACGCCGCGTGTCCGCTCCGTTGCCGGCCAGAGGCCCGCGCTCCTAGGCTCGGCCTCAACCGGGGTCCGATCACCGTCGACGGGCCCGTCAGACACCCGCACGACTTCAGGAGAGCATCATGAGCGACTGGCAGTTCGAGACCCAGCAGATCCACGCGGGCGCCCAGCCCGACCCCACGACGCACGCTCGCGCGACGCCGATCTACAAGACGACCTCGTACGTGTTCGAGAGCGCCGAGCAGGCGAAGAACCTGTTCGCGCTCGCCGAGTTCGGCAACATCTACTCGCGCATCATGAACCCCACCCACGACGTCGTGGAGCAGCGCATCGCGACGCTCGAGGGCGGCTCCGGCGCGCTGCTCGTCTCGTCGGGCCAGGCGGCCGAGACCCTCGCGATCTTGAACATCGCCCAGGCGGGCGACCACATCGTCTCGTCGTCGTCGATCTACGGCGGCACCTACAACCTGTTCAAGTACACGCTCGCGAAGCTCGGCATCGAGACCACGTTCGTCGAGAACCAGGACGACGCCGACGAGTGGCACCGCGCCGTGCGCCCGAACACGAAGCTGTTCTTCGCCGAGACGATCGGCAACCCGAAGATCAACATCCTCGACATCTCGCTGGTGTCGAGCGTCGCCCACGAGGCCGGCGTGCCGCTGATCGTCGACAACACGATCGCGACGCCCTACCTGATCCGCCCGTTCGAGCACGGCGCCGACATCGTCGTGCACTCGGCGACGAAGTTCCTCGGCGGCCACGGCACGGTCATCGGCGGTCTCATCGTCGACGGCGGAAAGTTCGAGTGGTCGAAGAACGTCGAGAAGTTCCCGGAGCTCACCGTCCCGGATCCCTCGTACCACGGCGCCAGCTACACGACAGCAGTGGGCGACTCGCTCGCGTACATCATCAAGGCGCGCGTGCAGCTGCTCCGCGACCTCGGCTCGTCGAACTCGGCCGACACCGCCTTCGCATTGATCCAGGGCATCGAGACTCTGAGCCTCCGCATCGAGCGCCACGTGCAGAACGCCCAGGAGATCGCCGAGTGGCTCGACGCCCGCGACGACGTCGCCAACGTCTTCTATGCCGGCCTCCCCACCAGCCCCTGGTACGCCGCCGCCAACAAGTACGCTCCCAAGGGCGTCGGAGCCGTGCTGAGCTTCGAGCTCAAGGGCGGCGTCGACGCGGGCAAGGCGCTCGTCGACGGCCTGTCGCTGTTCAGCCACCTGGCCAACATCGGCGACGTGCGCTCGCTCGTGATCCACCCGGCATCGACGACGCACTCGCAGCTCACCCCCGAGCAGCAGCTCACGACCGGAGTCACCCCCGGCCTCGTCAGGCTCTCCATCGGGCTCGAGAACGTCGCCGATCTCAAGGCCGACCTGGCGGCGGGCTTCGCCGCGGCCGCCGACGTGACGGCGGGCCTCCTCAAGAGCAACTGACGTTCCACCCCGAAGCGGCGGCTCCCGGACGTAATGTTCCGGCAGCCGCCGCTCTTTGTTGACATGCTGGAGTCAAATGGACTGGCAGACGACACCCGAAGACACGGTCCCGTCGAGCGTCGTCACCGAGCGCACCCGCCGGACGATGCTGGGCAAGCCTCCGGTCACCGGGGCCTGGCGCGACGGCGACCCGGTCGGCGACCGCCGGTTCGAGTCGATCGACGACCTGCTCCTCGAGACCGGCGAGGTGCTCCCCCGTCCGCGCATCGCGTACGAGACGTTCGGCACGCGCGCCGCCGACGACTCCAACGTCGTGCTCGTGCTGCACGCCCTCACCGGCGACAGCCACCTCACCGGGCCCGCCTCCCTGGGCCACACCACGGCCGGCTGGTGGCCCGGCGTCGTCGGCCCGGGTCTCGCCATCGACACCGACCGCTGGTTCGTCGTCGCGCCCAACATGCTCGGCGGCTGCCAGGGCTCGACCGGCCCCTCGTCGCTCGCCCCCGACGGCGTCGAATGGGGCTCGCGCTTCCCGCGCCTGACCATCCGCGACCAGGTCGCAGCTCAGGTCGCCTTCTCGGATGCCCTCGGGATCGACCGCTGGAAGGCCGTCATCGGCGGCTCCATGGGCGGCATGCACGCCCTCGAGTGGGCCGTGGGCTCGCCCGACCGCGTCGAGCGTCTGGGCGTCCTCTCGACCACGGCGTTCTCGAGCGCCGACCAGATCGCTCTCAACACGGTGCAGGTCGAGGCCATCCACATGGATCCGGGCTTCGCCGGCGGTGACTACTACGAGTCGCCCGAAGGCGAGGGCCCGTATCGGGGTCTGGCCCTGGCCCGCCGCATGGCGCTCCTCAACTACCGCTCGCCCGATGAGCTCAACAAGCGCTTCGGGCGCGGCTGGCAGAGCGACCTCTCCCCCCTGGTCGGGCAGGGTCGGTTCGCCGTGTCCAGCTACCTGGACTTCCACGGCAACAAGTTCACGAGGCGCTTCGACGCGAATAGCTACGTGACGCTCGCGCGCGCCATGAACTCGCACGACCTGGGTCGCGACCGCGGGGGCGTGACGGCCGCCCTCGCCCGGGTCACCGCGACGTCGCTCGTGCTGGGGATCGACACCGACCGCCTCTTCCCGCCGCACGACCAGGAGCTCATCGCGGCGGGCCTGCGGCAGACGGCGGCGACAGACGCCGTGATCCTGCCCAGCGAGTTCGGGCACGACGGATTCCTCATCGAGAACGAGCTCGTCGGGACACACCTTCGAGCCTTGCTTGAAGGATGACGCCGCACAGGCCACAATGAGACTCGCTCGGGAACCATCCGGATCCCGCACGGACACCCGTCTCGCTTGAGCGCAGAGGCCCACAGGACTGCGCGCCGTGCCCCGCCTCGGGGGACAAATTGTGGAACGATGTGTCTAGGCGCCCCCACAGGCCGCTTCCCACCATGACCGTTGGACTCGAATGGATCTCTTCGCCCAGGAGCGTGATCGGCTCCTCCGAACCACGACCCGGTTCCTAGGAATCGCGTGCACCGTGGTGTCGCTCGTGGCGTTGAGCTACCCCGGCGTCATCGACTACCCGCGGCTCGCGCTGATCGCCCTCTGCTCCGCCGCCATGGTCGTCTTCCTCATCATGGTCGGCCGTTCCCGCAATCTGCTGTGGGTCATCCTCGGAATGGCCGCGGGGCTCGCCGCCGGCGGCGTCGCCCTGATCCCCGGCGGCATCGACGGTCCCCTCGCGACGGCGGTCATCCCGCTGGTCGGCGGCGCGGTCGCCTCGTTCGCCCTCCTGCTCTCGTCGTCCACCCGCCGCGTCGTGCTCGGGGCGGTCGCCGCCGTCCTGGTCGTCGCCGAGGTCGTCGTCGGCACCCACTCCGTCCTCTCGGTGCAGGTCGCCGCCGTCCTGCTCGGCTGGGTGCTCTGCTTCGTCGCCGGCTTCTGGATCGGCAACAGCGTCCCCCGGGCCGCCCGCCGCATCTACTCGATCGGCAACGCGCACCGCGCCGAGCGCCAGGCCAGCGAGACCGAGGCCCAGCGACGCCAGGGCGCCCGCCTTCTGCACGACACCGTGCTGGCCACCCTCACCCTCCTCGCGCACTCCGGGTTCGGCGTCACGCCCGCCGCACTGCAGGCCCAGGCCGCCGAGGACGCCCGGCTGCTCCGCCACCTCCGTCTCGGCTCGACGCCCCAGCCGCAGGCCTCCGGCGACTACAACCTCAACACGTCCGAAGAGAGCCCCCTCGGACAGACTCTCGAGTCGGTCAAGCAGCGCTTCGGCCGGATGGGCCTCGAGGTCAGCTGGCACGGCACCGGCCAGGTCCTGCTCCCCACCAACGTGCTCGACGCGTTCCTGCTCGCCCTCGCCGAGTGCCTCGAGAACGTCCGCCGGCACGCCGGGGTCGCCGAGGCGCACGTCACGATCATCCACGACAACGAGATGGTCCGCGCCATGGTCACCGACGCCGGCGTCGGCTTCGACCTCGAGGGCGTGTCGGAAGAGCGCCTTGGCTTCAAGGAGAGCGTGGTCAACCGCCTCCGCGAGGTCGGCGGAACCGCCCGCCTCTTCTCCGCGCCGGGTGCCGGCACCACTGTCGTGCTCGAGGCACCGCGATGAGAACTGAGCTTTCTTCTAACGAATGTCCGGTGACGGACGACAGTCCCTCCCGGAAGGGGGTCACCCGATGAGCATCGACGAGAACACACTCGGCGTCCCCCGACACCGTCGCGCACCGCGGGGCCTCCCCACGTCGTCCACCGGAGCCCGCTCGCTCCGCCAGGCCCAGCAGGCCGGAGCGACCCTCGGCACCGGCTACCTCGGCATGGGCGCTGCCGCCGTCGCCGCCGTCCAGGCGATCTACGGACTCATCTTCTTCCTGGTGCACCTCTCCCAGTACCCGGTCGCCGCCCCCGCGATCGTCGCCTGGCTCATCTACCTCGCCGCCTTCATCGGCAGCGTCACCCTGGTCGCCATCCAGGGCGAGCGCCTCACCGGCCCCGTCATGGTGATCATCTGCGCGGCCCTGCTCGTCGTCGTGATCCTCGATTTCGTCGCCATCTGGAAGCTCCACAACGTGGGCGCGTACGCCACCGCCAGCGTCGCCGTCGGGTTCGGCCTCCTGCCGCTGGTCACGCTCCGTCCGGCTCGCGAGCTCGTCATCGCCACCGCCGCCCTGTTCGTCCTGCTCGTCGCCGCGGTCGTCCTGACGACGCCGATCGACCGCATCACCTTCCCGCAGCAGGTAACGGTCGTCGCGATCGCGATCCTGCCGCCGTCGATCGCCATCTACGCCGTGCAGCGGTTCCGCCGCATGATCCAGATCGAGCTCGACCGCGTCCTCGTCCAGTCGACGGTCACCCAACCCCGCTTCGCCGTCGGCATGCTCGCCAGCGACGAGCTGGCCCGCCTCGACCTCGCCGCCGAGAAGCTCCTCGACGGCGTCGCCATCGGCGAGATCGCTCTGCCGCTCGAGCCGCACGTGGCCTCCACGGCGTCGACGCTCGCCACCGAGCTCTGCCTGCATCTCATCGAGGGCCGCCGCGAGACCTGGCTCTACCACGCCGTCACCGAGTCGGAGTACCTCGGCCGCGCCGTCAAGCTCGCCGACCCGTCGTCGCTCGCGGGCCTCCTCACCCCCGAGCAGCGCGACGGCCTCCTGCAGGCCGTGTGGCTCCTTCTGGGAGATCGCCGCACCCGCGCCGCCGGCACGAGCATCACGCTGACGCTCGGCCCCATCCAGACTCCGACGACCATCGCGTCGATGGCGGGTCGCACCATCGAGGTGCCGATCGACGTCACGTCGACCGGCATCCGACGCAACCGCGTCGTGCCCGCCACCTGGAACGCCCTCGAGCGAGTCGGCGACTTCCAGACCTCCACCCACCAGGGCAGTCTGCGGCTCGCCATCCGCTGTTCGGTCGAGAACCCCGCAGACGCCTAACATAAGCCCCATCTCCGCTGTCGCCGGTCGCCTGAGCTCCTCCCAGCAGCGGCTCATCGAAACCCAGCGGCTCATCGAAGCTCATCGAAAGAGAGAAACCAGTGCCTGACTCCGAAGGACGCATCCGCCTCGCCCTCGTCGACGATCACAAGATGCTCCTCGGCGCGCTCAGCGAGTGGATCCGCAGCGCCGCCGACGACATCAGCATGGTGTGCGCCGTCGCCTCGTGGCCCGAGCTGCTCACGCACCCCGAGTTCCCCGTCGACGTGGTCCTGCTCGACCTCGACCTCAAAGACAACCTGCCGATCTCGCTGAAGATCTCGACGCTGAAGACGGCGGGCGTGAAGACGGTGCTGATGAGCACGTACTCCGAGCCGAACGTCGTGCGCGAGGCGCTGGCCGCCGGCGCGCTCGGCTACCTGGTCAAGAGCGAAGACGCCGAGATGATCGTCGAGGCGATCCGCAATGCGTCCGTCGGCGAGTCGTACATCTCGGCCGAGCTCGATCTGGCCCTCAATGCGGCCGAGGTCGGCGGAGTGCCGAAGCTCTCCGCCCAGGAGCGCCGCGTCATGGCCCTCTACGGCGGTGGCGAGCCCGTCAAGGCCGTCGCCTACCAGCTCGGCATCTCCGAGGAGACCGCCAAGTCGTACCTCAAGCGCATCCGCGAGAAGTACCGCGTCGCCGGCTTCGACGTGGGCACCAAGGTCGCCCTGCGGAAGCGCGCCATCCAGGACGGCATCCTGCTCCAGACCGACGACGCCGCTCCGTCGGGCTTCTAGCCGCGTCGCCGAGAGTGCAGCAGTGGTCGGGTTCGCCCGGCCGCTCCTGCGCTCTCGGCCGTTAACCCCCCGGGCGCAGGAACTGCCCGCCCGCCGCCCGCTCCGCCGACCCGGCGCGCCCTCGCCGCACCGGCACAGCCCCGCCTGACCGGCACGGCTCCGCCTGACCGGCACAGCCCCCCGCCGACTCGGCACGGCCCCGCCGTCGCGCACGAGGGAACGTCCCGATACGGCGGGGCCTAGCCCCGCGCTGGACGCCCCAGGCTCAGAGCCCGCCGATCGGGATCGGCTGCGTCTCCGGCGTCGGGCCCGTCAGCGCCTTGCGCGCCCTGCCGTGCCGCTCGGTCGCGAAGCTCACCGTCACGAGGATCAGGCCCAGCACGGCGAGTCCCAGCCCCACCCACGCCGGAGCCCCGGCCCCGAGCCCGGCGGCGATGACGACGCCACCCAGGTACGCGCCGAGCGAGTTGCCGAGGTTGAACGCGGAGTGGTTGAGCGCCGCCGCGATCACCTGCGAGTCGCCGGCGACCTCCATCAGGCGGGTCTGGATGGCCGGGCTGATCACCGAGCTCGTGAGCCCGAGCGTGAAGGCGAAGACGAAGATGCCGACCAGGTGGTGCGACGTCACGGCGTAGCCGACGAGCGAGAGCATCAGGCCGGCGAAGCCGATGTAGATCGTGCGCCGGAGGTTCTTGTCGGCACCCCAGCCGCCGAGCAGGTTGCCGATCGTCATGCCCACGCCGACCCCGACGAGCACGAGCGGCACGACCGACTCGGGCTGATGGGCGCCCTCGGTCACGGCCGTCGCCACGTAGCTGTAGACGGCGAAGAAGCCGCCGAAGCCGATCGCCCCGACGCCCATGACGAGCCAGAGCTGCGGCTGCCGGAACGCGCTCAGCTCGCGCCTGATCGACGCCCCGTGCGGCGCCGGCGTCTTCGGCAGCGCCAGTGCCACCGCGAGGAAGGTCAAGGCGAACAGCGCCGCGACGACGGCGTAGGCGGCGCGCCACCCGGCTGCCTGGCCGAGCGCCGTGATGAGAGGCACGCCGACGATGTTCGAGATCGTGAGGCCGGCGAGGACGAACGCGACGCCCTTGCCGCGGTTGCCCGGCCCCATCAGCTCGGCGGCCGCCAGCGACGCGATGCCGAAGTAGGCGCCGTGCGGCAACCCGGCGGCGAACCTGGCGAGCACAACCAGCCCGAAGCTCGGCAGCACCGCCGACGCGACCGTGCCGACGACGAACGCCGTGAGCAGGATGAGCAGGAGCTTCTTGCGCGGCATATGCGACGTCGTGGCGGCGATCGTCGGGGCGCCGACGACCACGCCGAGCGCGTAGGCGCTGATCAGGATTCCGGCCTGCGCCGTCGCGTTGTCGACCGACGCCTGGTACACGGTCGGCAGGAGGTCGCGCGCGATGTTCGGCAGCAGCCCCATCGCGACGAACTCCGTCGACCCGATCGAGAACCCGCCCAGCGCCAGAGAGATCAGGGCGATCCGCCGACGGCGCGACGAGATCGTGGGCGTGGTGATCTGGGACACGAGCGACTGCCGTTTCTACGAGAAGAGAGGTGACGGCTCTTCGTCGAGTCGCAGGATGGAGCAGGTGAGGCTCCCCTGCAATCGTAGGGCCGCCCCATGCCGACGCGGGTCACGCCCACGCCGGTCGGGGCAGCCCGCAAGCCTCAGCGGGCACGTCAGAGCGTGTCGAGCGCCGCCTCGAGCCGTTCGACCTTGCCGTCGAGCTCGCCGGTGTGCCCCGGGCGGATGTCGGCCTTCAGCACGAGCGACACCCGGCGCCCGAACGGCGCCACGGCCTCGGTGGCGGCCTTGACCACGGCCATCACTTCGTCCCACTCCCCCTCGATCTCGGTGAACATCGACGACGTGCGGTTGGGCAGCCCCGAGTCGCGCACGACCTTCACGGCGGCGGCCACGGCGCTGTGCACCGAGTCGGGCTGGGAGCCCGACGAGGGCGCGCCAGACGAGGCGGAGCCACCGGACGGGGAGACACTGAATGCGACGATCATGCGTCCATCCTGGCACCGACCCCCGACACCGGCGCTCGACCCGGCACCACGCCCGACGGCACGGCGCGCCCGGCCAGCCAGATCCGCCGCAGGGCATCCGCGAGGAGCACGACGAGCAGCAGGTTCCGCAGCGTGATCACGACCACCATCCACGGCAGCGCGAAGACCAGCGCGTCGTACTGCCACGGGTAGACGACCTGGGTCAGCGCCGCGACGACCACCGTCAGGATCGCCGGCCGCAGGAACTCGCGCCCCACCACCACGAGCCCCAGCAGCACGGGCGCCGCCAGCCACGTCTCGTACTGCGGCGAGCCGACCTTGTTGGTCACGATGAACGCCGTCGCCAGCGCGAGCGAGAGCGGCGCCAGCAGGCGGGCGGGATCGGCGCCACGACGAGCGGCCACGAGACCGAGCCCGGCGACGCCGGCCAGCACGACGACCATCAGCGGCGTCATGAGGGCGGCCGCGAGGGAGGTGCCCGTTCCTGCGACCTGGTAGGTGATGATCTCGTGGTCGAAGTAGGTGCGCACGCCGGGCACCCCCGAGGCCTCGAGCCACAGCCAGATCGTCGTGACGGGCGCCTCGAGCTGCAGGCCGCGGCCGGTCTGCTTGCCGACGAAGCCGAGGATTCCGGTGGCGGTCCCGCCGGCGAGGAGGGCCGCGAGCACCACGACGACGCTGGTGGCGGCCGCCGAGATGAGCACGACGAGACGGCGGCGACCGGCGATCAGGACGGCTGCGACGAGGCCGAACGGCCAGACCTTGATCCAGGTGGCGAGGGCGAGCAGGGCGCTCGCCACGGCCGGACGCCGGGCCGCGATCAGGAGCGCGACGATGGCGAGCGGAACGGTGATGCTGTCGATGCGGCCGACGGCGATCGGGCCGAGCGCGACCAGGAACACGAGCCACCATGCGCCGGCTGCCGGCGAGCGCCGGGCGACGACCGCGAGAGCGACCGCATCGAGCGCCGCCACGAGGACGAGCCAGGTGCCCGAGTAGTGAGCGAAGCCGAATGAGGCCGACAGCAGCATCGGCGCCAGCGCGGCAGGCGGATAGACCCAGGCGACGTCGAGCCCCACCCAGCCGAGGCCGCGCGCGCCGTCGAGCGTCCAGTCGCGGTAGACGGTGGTCACGTCGTTGAGTGGCGTGTGCGGACCGTTCAGGACGGTGTACGAGAGCCAGAGGTGGACGGCGACGAAGCCGATCCACAGGGCCGCGAGGCCGAGGGGAGAGCGGTGTCGGGCCATGCCCCGAGGGTAGCGAACCGGGTCGTGCCAGCGGGCGCCCGGGAGTTTCTCAGGCCATGCCTAGGGTGACACGTCATCGTTCAGGGACACCCGACCCCCCAGAGGAGATCCCGTGAGAACTCGAAGCAAAGTCCTGATCGGCGTCGGCGCGGCTGTCGTCGTCGTCGCCACCGTCGCCGCGATCGCCGGCCCCGCGTTCTACCGAGACGTGATCGTGGGCGAGCCGGAGGCCGCGCCGACCGTGTCGGTGACGCCGGGGAGCTCCGACCTCGCGGGCTCCGACCTCACCGGCGCCTGGACGATCGGCTCGGGCAGCACTGCCGGCTACCGCGTCAAGGAGGTCCTCAGGGGCACGGACGTGACGGTCGTCGGCAAGACGAGCGACGTGAGCGGCACCGTCACCTTCGACTCCGACTCGATCACGAGGGCGCAGATCACCGTCGAGGCCGGCACGATCGCCACCGACTCCGGGAGCCGCGACGAGTACTTCCGCACGTCGGCGCTCGAGACCGACATCCACCCCGACGCCACGTTCGCGCTGACCACGCCGGTCGACACCGGCGACCTGTCGTCGGGCGAGGTCGCCACGTTCACGGCGACCGGGGCGCTCACACTGCATGGCGTCACGAAGACCGTGTCGGTGCCGATGGAGGCCGCCCTGTCGGGCTCCGGCGCCGAGGTGAGCGGGTCGGTGCCGATCACGTTCTCGGACTACGACGTCACGGCACCGAGCCTCGGGTTCGTCACCGTCGAGAAGACCGGGTCGGTGGAGTTCCTGCTGAAGGCGGCGCCTGCCAGCTAGCGGCGGAGCAGCTCCGCGATCGTCGCCGGCAGCGCGTCCACCAGCCCGAGAACGGTGAGGGGTCCGCCGCCCGATGCACGCGACGCCGCCAGCCCGTGCACGACGCTGGCGGTGGCAGCCAGCCGCGCCAGCGCCGACTCGTCGGCGGCGATCTCGTCGTGGTGCGTCGCCACGAGCGCGCCGAGGATTCCGCCGAGCGCGTCGCCCGCCCCGGCCGTCGCCAGCCACGCGGGCGCGCTCGAGGCGACGAGGCGCACTCCCCCGGGCGCGGCCACGTAGGTGCGGTGCCCCTTGAGCAGGACGGTCGCGCCCCACTCGTCGGCGGTGCGCGCGGCGGCGGTCGCGGGATCGTCGCGGACCGCGTGGAGGTCCATGCCCGACGCCTTCGAGAGCTCGCGGAAGTGCGGCGTCACCACCATCGGCCCCGTGGCCTCGGCCCGGACCGCCAGCGCGCCGGCGTCGAGCACGAGCGGCAGCCCTGACGCGGTGGCCTCGGCGAATCGCGACCGGGTCAGGCCGTCGGCGGTCGACGGGTCGATGCCCGACCCGAGCAGCCACGCCTGCACGCGCCCGGCGCTGGTCACCGACTCCGGCCGGCGATGCAGGACGAAGTCCGACGCTCGCGACGGCCCGAGGTAGCGCAGCATGCCGACACCCGTGTGCAGCGCCGCCTCGACGCCGAGCACTGCGGCGCCCGGATACTGGTCCGAGCCGGTCACGACTCCGAGCACCCCCCGGCTGTACTTGTCGTCGTCGGCCTGCGGCACGGCGATCCAGTCGGCGGCGTCGGCGGGGGTCCAGTCCTGATACGGGGTCACCCGCCCACGATAGGCGCGCCCCGCTAGCGTGGACTGCATGAGCATCTCCCTCCCCGGCCGCACCGTCGTCTTCGACTACGGCGAGGTGATCTCGAAGACGCCTCACGCGTCCGTCCGCGAGGCCATCGTCGCACTCGCCGACGTCGAGCCGGAGCCGTTCTGGGCCGCCTACGACGCCAACCGCGACTCCCTCGACTCGGGCGAGATGTCCGTCGTCGAGTACTGGCGGGCACTCGCCCGCGCGACCGGCACGGAGTGGAGCCTGTCGCGCATCCACGAGCTCTGGGCCCTCGACTTCCCCGCCTGGATCAGCCCCGAGCCCGGCACCATCGACATCATCGAAGAGCTCCGCGACGGCGGCACGCCTGTCTGCGTGCTCTCGAACGCCGGCTTCGACTTCGGCTCGCCCCTGCGGTTCTCGCCCGTCGGCACGCTCTTCGACCGCGTCTTCGTCAGCGCCGAGATGCACGACCTCAAGCCGAGCGCGTCGATCTACCGGACCGTCCTCGACGAGCTCGGCATCACGCCCGAGCAGATGGTCTTCATCGACAACAAGGCGGTCAACATCGACGGGGCGCAGGAACTCGGCATCACCGGCCACGTGTTCACCACCCCGCCGGCCCTGCGCGAGTTCCTGGTGGCCCTCCAGGCGGAATGATCCCGCGGGCGGGCGGTTGACTTCCGTATGGCATCCGAACTCTTCGCCCCCATCACCCTCCGTGGCACCACCTTCCGCAACCGTCTCTGGGTACCGGCGATGTGCCAGTACTCGGCCGAGAACTTCGACGGCATGCCGTCGACCTGGCACCTCGTCCACCTGGGCTCCTTCGCGCGCGGCGGTGCCGGCGCGATCGTCACCGAGGCCGCCGCCGTCGTCCCGGAGGGCCGCATCTCGCCGCAGGACCTGGGTATCTGGAACGACGAGCAGCGCGAGGCCTACCGCCCCATCGTCGACTTCGTGCACTCGCAGGGCTCCGCCATCGGCGTGCAGCTCGCCCACGCCGGCCGCAAGGCGTCGACTCCGCGCACCTGGGAGCCGCAGAACGGCACCCTCTCGGAGGCCGAGCACGGCTGGCCCGTCGTCGGGCCGTCCGCCATCGCGTTCGACGGCTACGACGTGCCCCGCGAGCTCAGTGCCGACGAGGTGCAGGGCGTCGTCGACGCCTTCGTCGCCGCCGCCGTCCGCTCGCAGCAGGCCGGGTTCGACTTCGTCGAGCTGCATGCCGCCCACGGCTACCTCATGCACCAGTTCCTGTCGCCGCTCAGCAACACGCGCACCGACCAGTACGGCGGATCGCTCGAGAACCGCGCCCGCATCGTGATCGACGCCGTCCGCGGCATCCGGGCCGCCACCGGCGAGGCCTTCCCGATCCTCGTCCGCTTCTCAGCCACCGACTGGGTCGAGGGCGGCTGGAACGAGCACGAGACCGCGACCGTCGCCGACTGGGCCCGCGCCGCCGGCGCCGACCTCTTCGACATCTCGTCAGGCGGAATCGCGGCGAACGCCGTCATCCCGGTCGGCCTCGGCTACCAGGTGCCGCTGGCCGCGTCGGTCAAGGCCGACGGGGGCGTCGAGACCGGGGCCGTCGGGCTCATCCTCACGGCCGAGCAGGCCGAGCAGATCGTCGCCTCGGGCCAGTCGGATGTCGTCTTCGTCGGGCGCGAGTTCCTGCGCGATCCGCACTTCGCGCTTCGCGCCGCGTCGGAGCTCGGCGAGGAGCTGCCGTACTACCCGCAGCAGTACCACCGCGCGCCTTTTCATCCCCAGCAGCGTCCCGCCGCCGCGCCGGCCCCTTCGACAGGCTCCGGGGCGTCCGGCGTGACGGAGGAACGCAGCCCTCTCGTCGAGGCCCGCGCCTGAGACCTCGCCCGCCGAGTGCGTGAAGATGCCCCCACGGAAGACTCCGCGGGGGCATTCTGTCTGCACTCGGCCGACTAGCTCCTCCGGGTGGCGTCCTGGACCTCGCCGATCAGCTCCTCGATGATGTCCTCCAAGAAGAGCACGCCCCGCGTGGTCCCCTCGGCATCGAACGAGCGGGCCACGTGCACGCCGACGCGACGCATGGTCGCCAGGGCGTCCTCGAGCTCGGTTCCCTCGTAGATCGAGATGAGCTGGCGGATCCGCTTCGGCGGCACCGGCTCGGAGAACTCGCCGTCGTCGAGGTCGATCACGTCTTTGAGGTGGAGGTAGCCGGTGGGCTGCCCCAGGTCGTCGACGAGCACGTAGCGCGAGAAGCCGCGCTGGGCGACCGCGCGCTCGACGTCGGCCGGAGTGGCGGCCTCGCTCAGCGTGACGAGGTCGACCATCGACACGGCCACGTCGGAAACCTTTTTCTCGGTGAACTCGAACGCGGCGGTCAGAGCTCCGGTCGTGTCACGGAGGACGCCCTCCCGCTGCGACTGCGCGACGATCGTCTGGACCTCCTCGACGGTGAACGCGCTCGTCGCCTCGTCTTTCGGCTCGACGCCGAACGCCCGGATGATGTGGTTGGTCAGCCAGTTCAGGGTGCGGATCACCACGCCGAAGATGCGGCCGACGAACACCAGCGGCGGCGCGAGCAGCAGGGCGGCGCGGTCGGGCACCGAGAACGAGAGGTTCTTCGGCACCATCTCGCCGAAGACCACGTGCAGGAACGACACCAGCACCAGCGTGATGATGAAGCCGACGGTGTCGACGGCGCCGTCCGAGATGCCGGTCAGATGCAGCGGCCCCTCGAGCAGGTGGTGGATCGACGGCTCGGAGACGTTCAGGATCAGCAGCGAGCAGACCGTGATGCCGAGCTGGCTGGTCGCGAGCATGAGAGTCGCGTGCTCCATGGCCCAGAGAGTGGTCTTGGCCGCGCGATTGCCCGCCTCGGCCTTCGGCTCGATCGACGAGCGGCGCGCCGAGATGACGGCGAACTCGGCGCCGACGAAGAAGGCGTTGCCGAGCAGCAGCACGACGAGCCAGACGATGCCCCACCAGTCGCTCATCGGCGGGCCTCCTTCGGGGCGTCGGCTCTCGTCGAGTCGGCATTGGGCGAGTCGGCGTGACGGCGGCGCTCCAGCGTGCGCTCGGCCATCGCGGCCTGCACGTCTTCGGCGGCGACCGAGTCGGTCACGACCTCGGGCTCGGACGTCGGGGTGAAGCGGATGCGGTCGATCCGGCGGCCTTCCAGGCGCTCGACCCGGAACTGGCCGTCCTCCGTCTCGACGGCGTCGCCGATGGACGGAAGCCGGCCGAGCTCGCTCATCACCCAGCCGCCGACGGTCTCGTAGGGGCCCTCCTCGGGCACCCTGACACCGGCGCGCTCGAGCAGCTCGTCGGGGCGGAGCAGGCCGGGGAAGGTCAGCCAGTCCCGCGAGCGCACGACGTCGACCCGCGAACGGTCGTGCTCGTCCGAGACCTCCCCGACGAGCTCCTCGATCAGGTCTTCGAGCGTGACGACGCCGGCCGTGCCGCCGTACTCGTCGACGACCACGGCCATCTGGTAGCCCTTGCCGCGGACCTCGGACAGCAGGCTGTCGAGCTTCATCGTCTCGGGAACCCGGATCGCCTCGGTCTGCAGGGCGCTGACCGGCACGTCGGCGCGCTTCTCACGCGGCACGGAGACGGCCTGCTTGACGTGGACGAGGCCGACGATGTCGTCGATGTCGTCGTCGGTGACAGGGAAGCGCGAGTAGCCGGTGCTGCGGGCACGCGCCAGCACCGTCTCGGCGCTGTCGGTGCGCGAGACGCTGCTGAGGCGCGGGCGCGGAGTCATGACGTCGGACGCCGTGTGCTCGCTGAAGACGAGCGTGCGGGCGAGCAGGGTCGCCGTGTCGAGGTCGAGGCTGCCCTCGAACGCCGAACGCCGGACCAGCGACGACAGCTCCTCGGCCGTGCGGGCGCCCGAGAGCTCCTCCTTGGGCTCGATGCCGATGCCGCGCAGGATCGCGTTCGCCGTGCCGTTGAGGAGCGCGACCGCGGGGCGGAAGACCATCGTGAAGCCGACCTGGAAGGGCATGACCAGCTGGGCCGTCTTGAGCGGCAGGGCCAGCGCGAAGTTCTTCGGGACCAGTTCGCCGATCAGCATCGAGATGAGCGTCGCGATGACGATCGACACGATGGGCGCGATGACGTCCACGATCTCGACGGGCCCGCCGAACTGGTGGAACGGGTCTTCGAGAAGCGTCGAGATCGCCGGCTCCATCGTGAAGCCGGTGAGCAGCGTCGTCAGCGTGATGCCGAGCTGCGCGCTCGAGAGGTGCGTCGACGTGACCTTGAGAGCGCCGATCGTCGTGCCCAGCCGCTTCTCGCCGCGGGCCTCGCGTGCCTCGAGGTCAGCGCGGTCGAGGTTGACCAGCGAGAACTCGCTGGCCACGAAGAGGCCGGTGCCGACGGTGAGCACGAGGCCGATGGCGAGCAGGATCCACTCGTTCACGAGTGCGACCTCCGCTCGGTGCCGGTCGAGAGGGGAAGGAAGGGCGGCTGTCTATGATCGTCGTCCATTGTCCGAGCAGTTTACCGGCCTCGTGCCCCGGCGCCAGGACCCGAGAGCCGAGAGTTCACCACGAGACGGGCAGCGCCTTTCCTTCTTCGTACCCCGCGGCCGACTGGATTCCGACGAGAGCCCTCTCGGCGAACTCCGGCAGCGTGCGCGCACCCGCGTAGGTGAACGACGACCGGACGCCCGACGTGATCATGTCGAGGAGGTCCTCCACCGACGGGCGCAGCGGATCGAGGTAGATGCGCGACGACGAGATGCCTTCGGCGAACAGGGTCTTGCGAGCCAGCTCGTAGGGGTCGAGCCTCTCGAAGCGCCCCTGGACGGCCTTGGTCGATGCCATCCCCCAGCTCTCCTTGAAGACCTTTCCCTCGGCGTCGGTCACGAGCTCGCCCGGCGCCTCGATGGTGCCGGCGAACCACGAGCCGATCATCACGCTGGAGGCGCCTGCTGCCAGGGCGAGCGCGACGTCGCGCGGATACCGCACGCCGCCGTCGGCCCAGACGTGGGCGCCCAGCGCCCGCGCGGCCTCGGCCGTCTCGAGCACGGCCGAGAACTGGGGCCGGCCGACCGCGGTCATCATGCGCGTCGTGCACATCGCACCCGGCCCGACGCCGACCTTGATGATCGAGGCACCGGCCGCGACCAGGTGCCGCACGGCCTCGGAGGTCACGACGTTGCCGGCCACGATGGGCAGGCCGAGGTCGAGCGCCGACACGGCCTTCAGGGCCGCGATCATCGCCTCCTGATGGCCGTGGGCGGTGTCGAGCACGAGCACGTCTACTCCGGCCGCGGCCAGGGCCCTGGCCTTCGTCGCGACGTCGCCGTTGACGCCGACGGCAGCCGCGACGCGGAGGCGTCCCGACGCATCGAGCGCGGGCTTGTAGAGCGTCGAGCGGAGCGCGCTGCGGCGGCTGAGCGTGCCGATCACGTGCCCCTGGTGGAGCACCGGCGCGAAGTCGAGGTCGGCCGCCACCAGCAGGTCGAAGGCCGCGCGCGGCCCGTCGATGTCGTCGGCGTCGAGCGAGGTGAGCGAGCCGTGCAGCAGGTCGCCGAGGACGGCGTCGCTGGACGCCTTCGCGAGGCTGGAAGCCGCGATGCACCCGACGTAGCCGCCGTCGGCCTCATGCAGCACGATGCCCTGGCCCTCGACCGACGGCAGCTTGCGCAGCGCGGCCTCGACCGTGTCGCCCGGCGCCATCGCGTACGGGGTGTCGAACACGACGGGCTGCGCCTTGACCCAGCGGATGGCGGCGTCGAGATCCTGCAGGTGCATGTCCTGCGGCAGCACGCCCAGGCCACCCCGGCGGGCCAGCGTCGCTGCCAGCCGCGGGCCGGTCACCGAGTTCATGTTGGCCGACACGATGGGGATCGTCTGACCCGTCCCGTCGCCGGTCTCGAGCGACACGTCGAGACGGCTGGTCACGCCGGATCGGCTCGGGACGAGGAACACGTCGGAGTACGTCAGGTCGTGCGTCGGAGTCGTCTCGTAGTACCTCATGACACTCAACCTATTCCCTGCACTTCCCTCCCACTCTCCCGAGGTCGAGCGATTAGTCTTGACAGGCACCGGTCGCAAGACCGTGACGGATCAACAATCAACGGAGAGTGGGCGATCGGCTGTGTCTAGCCACGTGACCGGAACGACCGACGAGGGTACTTCCGCAGGCAGTGCCGACGAGGTGTGGGGAGCCAACGAGTGGCTCGTGGACGAGCTCTACGAGCAGTGGGTGGCCGACAAGAACTCGGTCGACAAGTCGTGGTGGCCGGTCCTGGAGAGCTACAAGCAGGGCCAGGTCGCCCAGCCGAGCGCTCCCGGGGAGGCAGCGGCGGCCGCACCGGCGGCGGCGGCCGCACCCGCTTCGTCGGCCGCACCCGCACCCGCATCGGCACCCGTGTCCGCGGCCGCACCGGCGCCGGCCACGGGAACCTCGCCGGTCGTCTCGGCCCGCACCACCTCGGTCGCCCCGCGTCAGAAGCCGGTTCCCGCCGACGCGCCCGCTCCGTCGTCCGCTAAGAAGCCGCAGGGCGAGGAGCCCGCCGCCGAACCCGAGAACGTGGTCCAGCCCCTCCGCGGCATGTCGAAGAGCCTCGCGACCAACATGGACGCCAGCCTCACCGTGCCGACCGCGACGAGCGTCCGCACGATCCCGGCGAAGCTGATGATCGACAACCGCATCGTCATCAACAACCACCTCAAGCGCGCCCGCGGCGGCAAGATCTCGTTCACCCACCTCATCGGCTGGGCGCTGGTGCAGGCGCTCAAGGAGTTCCCGAGCCAGAACGTCTTCTACGACGTCGTCGACGGCAAGCCGTCGGTCGTGACGCCGGCGCACATCAACCTCGGGCTCGCCATCGACATCCCGAAGCCCGACGGCACGCGCGCACTGCTGGTGCCGGGCATCAAGAAGGCCGAGACGCTCACGTTCGCCCAGTTCCTGAGCGCCTATGAAGACATCGTCAAGAAGGCGCGGGCCAACAAGCTCACGGCCGACGACTTCGCCGGCAACACGATCTCGCTGACCAACCCGGGCGGCATCGGCACCGTGCACAGCGTGCCCCGCCTGATGAAGGGCGCAGGCGCGATCATCGGCGCCGGCGCGCTCGAGTACCCCGCCGAGTTCCAGGGCTCGTCGCCGAAGACGCTCGTCGAGCTCGGCATCGGCAAGACGATCACCCTCACGTCGACCTACGACCACCGCGTCATCCAGGGCGCCGGATCGGGCGAGTTCCTCAAGATCGTGCACGAGATGCTCATCGGCCAGCGGGACTTCTACGACGAGATCTTCCGCGCCCTGCGCATCCCCTACGCGCCGATCAAGTGGAACCCCGACATCAACGTCAACCTCGCCGAGCGCGTCGGCAAGACGGCGCGCGTGCAGGAGCTCATCAACAGCTTCCGCGTGCGCGGACACCTGATGGCCGACATCGACCCGCTCGAGTACCGCCAGCGCACCCACCCCGACCTCGAGATCGAGAGCCACGGGCTCACCTTCTGGGACCTCGACCGCGAGTTCGTCACGGGCGGCTTCGGCGGTCGCGCGTCGATGCTGCTCCGCGACGTGCTCGGCGTCCTGCGCGACTCGTACTGCCGCACGATCGGCATCGAGTACATGCACATCCAGGACCCCGAGCAGCGCCGCTGGGTCCAGCAGCACGTCGAGGTGCCCTACACGAAGCCGACCCACGACGAGCAGATGCGCATCATGGGCAAGCTCAACGAGGCCGAGGCGTTCGAGACCTTCCTGCAGACGAAGTACGTCGGGCAGAAGCGCTTCAGCCTCGAGGGCGGCGAGTCGGCGATCTCGCTGCTCGACACCGTCATCCAGGAGGCGGCGTCGGCCGGCCTCCAGGAGGTCGCGATCGGGATGGCGCACCGCGGCCGCCTCAACGTCCTGACCAACATCGCCGGAAAGACCTACGGCCAGATCTTCCGAGAGTTCGAGGGCACGCAAGACCCCAGGACCGTGCAGGGCTCGGGCGACGTCAAGTACCACCTCGGCACCGAGGGCGAGTTCACGAGCGCGTCGGGCAAGACGATCCCCGTGTACATCGCCGCCAACCCGTCGCACCTGGAGGCCGGCGACGGCGTCCTCGAAGGCATCGTGCGGGCGAAGCAGGATCGCGGCGCCCCGCTCGCCTTCGCCGTGCTCCCGATCCTGGTCCACGGCGACGCGGCCATGGCCGGCCAGGGAATCGTCGTCGAGACGATGCAGATGTCGCAGCTGCGCGGCTACCGCGTCGGCGGCACGATCCACATCGTCATCAACAACCAGGTGGGCTTCACGACGTCGCCGTCCGAGGGGCGCTCGTCGATCTACTCGACCGACGTCGCCAAGACCATACAGGCGCCGATCTTCCACGTGAACGGCGACGACCCCGAGGCCGTCGCCCGTGTCGCCGAGCTCGCGTTCGCCTACCGCCAGGAGTTCAAGCGCGACGTCGTGATCGACCTGATCTGCTACCGCCGCCGCGGGCACAACGAGGGCGACGACCCCTCGATGACCCAGCCGCTCATGTACAGCCTCATCGAGGCGAAGCGGTCCGTCCGAACCCTCTACACCGAGGCCCTCGTCGGTCGCGGCGACATCACGCAGGAGGAGTACGAGGGCGCGCACCGCGACTTCCAGGACCGCCTCGAGCGCGCGTTCGGCGAGACCCACGCCGCCCAGACCGGCTCCATCCCGGTCATCACCGACGGCAGCGCCGTGGCCGACCTCGAGCGCCCCAAGGCCCAGCAGGACGACACCGGCGTCACCGGCGAGTCGTTCGCGACGGCCATCCCCGACGACCTGGTGCGGGCCATCGGCGACGCGTTCGACAACCCTCCGGCCGGATTCACCGTGCACCCGAAGCTCACGCAGCTGCTGAAGAAGCGCGTCGAGATGACCCGCTCGGGCCAGATCGACTGGGCGTTCGGCGAGCTCCTCGCCCTGGGCTCCGTGCTGACCGAGGGAACGCCCGTCCGCATGGCCGGCCAGGACACCCGTCGCGGCACCTTCGTCCAGCGCCACGCCGTGCTGCACGACCGTGAGAACGACCAGGAGTGGATCCCGCTCCAGAACATCGCCGACAACCAGGCGAAGCTCTGGATCTACGACTCCCTGCTCTCGGAGTACGCCGCCATGGGATTCGAGTACGGCTACTCGGTCGAGCGCGCCGACGCCCTCGTGCTCTGGGAGGCCCAGTTCGGCGACTTCGCGAACGGCGCCCAGACGATCATCGACGAGTTCATCTCGAGCGCCGAGCAGAAGTGGGGGCAGCGCTCCAGCGTCGTGCTCCTGCTGCCGCACGGCTACGAGGGCCAGGGCCCCGACCACTCGTCGGCCCGCATCGAGCGGTACCTGCAGCTCTGCGCCGAGGACAACATGACGATCGCGCGCCCGTCGACGCCGGCGTCGCACTTCCACCTGCTGCGCCGCCAGGCCTACGCGCGCCCCCGCCGCCCCCTGGTCGTCTTCACCCCGAAGGCGATGCTGCGACTGCGCGGGGCGACCAGCGACGTCGAGGCGTTCACGAGCGGCCGGTTCGAACCCGTGCTCGACTGCACCCGCGTCGGCGACAGGTCGGCCACCAAGCGGGTCGTGCTGCATTCGGGCAAGGTGCACTACGACCTGCTCGCCGAGCTCGACAAGCGCGAGATCGGCGACGAGATCGCCCTGGTGCGCCTCGAGCAGCTCTACCCGCTCCCCCTCGATGAGATGCGCGGTGTGCTGGACGCCTATCCGAACGCCGAGCTCGTCTGGGCTCAGGAGGAGCCCGAGAACCAGGGCGCGTGGCCGTTCATCGCGCTGGAGCTCGCTCCGAAGCTCGGCCGTACGATCACGGTCGCGTCGCGCCCTGCGTCCGCGGCGCCGGCGACGGGCTCGCCCAAGCGCAGCGCCGCGGAGCTCGCCGATCTGGTGAACCGCGCACTCACGCTGTAGTCGACGAAGACCACACCGCGGCGCAGACGGCAGGGAGCCTGACGAGCGGCAACGACGCGGGAGCGCGGCGGCGGTGCGACGGCTGCGGCCCCTGGTATTCGAGGGGGCCGCCGCCGAGCCGGCTAGCCGAGCTTGGTGTAGCGGGTGCCGCTCTCGTGGTACCCGCGCTTCTGGTAGAAGCGGTGCGCGCTGTCGGTCGCCGCGGCTGAGACGGCGGAGAGCGCGAGGGCGCCGTGTCCGTGCGCCCACTCCTCGAAGTGGGTGAGGAGCTGCGACCCGAGCCCATCGCGGCGGACGTCGGTGCGGACCACGAGCAGCAGGAGCTGCGCGGTCGGCCGGTCGGCGTTGTAGGCCCACATGACATGGGCGCCGGCGACGGCGCTGACGCGACCGGCGGAGTCGCGGACCACCCAGGTCTCGTGGCCGGCCTCGGGGGTCAGCCGGGCCAGCCGGGACGACAGATCGTCTCGATCGAGCGAGTAGCCCAGGGTGCGGATGAGGTCGACTACGTCGTCGAGGTCGTCAGGGGTGGGTGCGCCCAGGGGCTCCACGGTGGCGGTCATGAAGCGAAGCTACAGGACACGCGCACGGTGTGACGAACGGTCGCTTCGCAACCCGCAGGAGCGTCAGTGCGCCTGGAGATCCCTGATCTTCGTCAGCACCTGCAGACGCAGGTCTTCGGGTGCCGTCTCGCGGCAGGCGCGCTGGACGGCCTCCGTCATGACGACGTTGACGTGGAACTCGCTCGAGCAGTCGGCGCAGCCGTCCATGTGCTCGCGTATGTCCTTCGCGTCGTCACGGGCCAGCTCGTTGTGCAGGTACTCTTCGAGCTCGGCCTTGGCTTTGTCGCAGCCGCAGTCGGTCATTTCTTCTTCCCCTTCGTGGATGATGCACGGGTCGTCTTCTCGGGCACGACGATGCCGCGGTCGCGGGCGTAGTCGCCCAGCAGATCGCGAAGCAGTCGGCGCCCGCGGTGCAGTCGGCTCATCACGGTGCCGACCGGCGTCTTCATGATGTCGGCGATCTCCTGGTACGAGAATCCCTCGACGTCGGCCAGGTACACGGCCAGTCGGAAGTCCTCCGGCACCTTCTGGAGAGCCTCTTTGACGGCGCTGTCGGGCAGGTGGTCGATGGCCTCGGCCTCGGCCGAGCGCGACGTCGTGGTCAGAGTCGCCGAGGTGGCGCCGCCCATCTGCCAGTCCTCGAGCTCGTCGATGGTGCCCTGGTAGGGGTCGCGCTGCTTCTTGCGGTACGTGTTGATGAACGTGTTCGTCAGGATCCGGTACAGCCAGGCCTTCAGGTTGGTGCCCTGGGTGAACTGGCCGAACGCCGCGAACGCCTTGACGTAGGTCTCCTGGACCAGGTCGGCGGCATCGGCGGGATTGCGCGTCATGCGCATGCCGGCGGCGTACAGCTGGTCCATGAACGGCAGAGCCTGCTCCTCGAAGAGAGCGCGCGTCTCGTCGACGCTGCGCTCGGCAGGAGCGGTGGGGGTGGAATTCGCGGCTGCGCCGTCGGAGGTGCTCATCAGGGCCAATTCTAGGTCGACCATGACGGGGGCGTCAGCGAAAGTGGTCGTTGCCATGCCGCGACCTCCCGGGGTGCGTGTCGATGCTTGCATTACCCTTGACAACCGATGCAGGTATTCAGGTATTCCGGTCCCGAGTTCAACCCCTACGGCGATGGCGCACGCGAGTCCGAAGACGGCTCGACCGTCGACGAGGGGTTCTGGGTCGCGCCCACGGTCACCGGCCCGGTGCGGGCGACGCTCTCGCTCCCCGGCTCGAAGTCGCTGACCAACCGCGAGCTGGTGCTGTCGGCTCTCGCGTCCGAGCCGTCGCGGCTGCGCCTGCCGCTGCATTCGCGCGACACCTCCCTCATGGTCGAGGCCCTGCGCGCCCTGGGCACCTCGATCACCGAGGTCGAGAACGGCGAGCCGTTCGGCCCCGACCTCGAGATCGTCCCCGCCGCGTTCACCGGCGGCGTCTCCGTCGACTGCGGCCTCGCTGGCACCGTCATGCGCTTCCTGCCCCCTCTCTCGGGCCTCGCGACCGGCCCGGTCACGTTCGACGGCGACGAGGCGGCCCGGCGCCGCCCGATGCGCACGACGATCGACTCGCTCCGCGGCCTCGGCGTCGAGGTCAGCGACGAGGGCCGCGGCACCCTGCCCTTCGTGGTCCAGGGCACCGGCGAGGTCGCAGCGGCCACAGTCGCCATCGACGCCTCCTCCTCGAGCCAGTTCGTGTCCGGTCTCCTGCTCTCCGCCCCGCGGTTCGCCGACGGGCTGACCCTCCACCACACCGGGGAGACACTCCCGAGCCTCCCCCACATCGAGATGACCATCGACGCCCTGGCCGAGCGCGGCGTGACCGTCGAGACTCCCGAGGTCGGCACGTGGGTCGTGCCCGCGCGGCCGATCGCCGGGCGCGACGTCACGATCGAGCCCGACCTGTCGAACGCGGCGCCCTTCCTGATCGCGGCACTCGTCGCCGGCGGCAGCGTCTCGATCCGCCACTGGCCGACCGAGACGACCCAGGTCGGCGCCGACCTCGAGACGCTGCTCCCGCTCTGGGGTGCCACCGTCACGCGCGACGGCGACGTGCTCACCGTCGACGGCGGCGACGGCCTCGTCGGCGGCAGCGCGCTCCCCGGCGTCGACATCGACCTCTCGCGCGGCGGCGAGCTGGCCCCGGCGCTCGTCGCCCTCGCGGCACTCGCCTCCGGCCCCAGCACCCTCATCGGCATCGGCCACCTCCGCGGTCACGAGACCGACCGTCTCGCGGCCCTCGTCGCCGAGATCAACGGGCTCGGCGGCCGCGCGACCGAGCTGCCCGACGGCATCCACCTCGAGCCCGCACCGCTCCACGCCGGCAAGTGGAAGACGTACGGCGACCACCGCATGGCGCACGCCGCCGCGGTGATCGGCCTCGCCGTGCCCGACATCGAGCTCGACGACGTCCGCGTCGTGTCGAAGACGCTCCCCCAGTTCGTCAAGCTGTGGAACGACCTCCTCGGCCGCAGCGTGTCGGTGTCTCCGGCCTCCGATCTGCTGGGCTTCCTGTGATCTGTCGCGGCACGGCCGGAGCGGGTCTCCGATGAGCTGGTGGTCGGACGGCGACGAGGCCGACGACGAGGAGTACTCCGAGTACGACGAGTCGTCCGTCCGGGTGCGCCCCAACCCCAAGGCCAACCGGCCCCGCACCAAGCAGCGCCCCGCCTACGCCGAGGCCGAGGAGGGCGTCGTCTGGACGGTCGACCGAGGCCGTTACGGCGTGCTGATGGACGCCGGAACGCCCGAGGAGCGCGAGATCACGACGGCGCGCGCCCGAGAGCTCGGCAAGAAGTCGGTCGTGACCGGCGACCGCGTCGACGTCGTCGGCGACACGACCGGCGCCGAGGGCTCGCTGGCCCGCATCGTCCGCGTGCACGAGCGCACCACCCTCCTCCGCCGCAGCGCGGACGACACCGATGCCGTGGAGCGCGTGATCGTCGCCAACGCCGACCAGATGCTCATCGTGGTGGCGGCTGCTGATCCGGAACCACGGCCGCGCCTGGTCGACCGCTACCTCGTGGCGGCGTTCGACGCCGGAGTGCAGCCGATCCTCTGCATCACGAAGACCGACCTCGCCGACCCCGAGCCCTTTGCCGCCCACTTCTCCTGCCTCGACCTCCGCGTCGTGACGACCTCCTCCACGAAGTTCACCGAGCAGGAACTCGCCGAGCTGCGTTCGATCCTCGACGGCCACGTCACCGTGACCGTCGGTCACTCCGGCGTCGGCAAGTCGACCCTCGTCAACGCGCTCACCGGCTCGAACCGCGCCGTCGGCGTCGTGAACACGGTCACCGGCCGTGGCCGCCACACCTCGTCGTCCACCGTGTCGTTCAAGGTGCCGTCGGGCGGCTGGATCATCGACACGCCGGGCGTCCGGTCGTTCGGCCTCGGCCACGTGAACCCCGAGAACATCCTCCAGTCGTTCGCGTCGCACGCCGTCTTCCCCGACGGCTACCGGCCCCGCGACGGCATCCCCCTCGATCAGGCGCACGACTGGGAGATCGTCGACCGCGTGGCGGCGGGCGAGCTCGGCCAGGTCGGGCGCGAGCGCATGGAGTCGCTGCAGACGCTGCTCGGAAACCGGGGCTCGTCGGTCGGCTGACCCCCCGCCGATACGCTGGGGAGGTGACCGACTACGCAGCCGACCTCGACCTCGCCCGCCGGCTCGCCGACGCCGCCGACGCCATCAGCCTCGCCCGCTACCGGGCCGCCGACCTCGACGTGTCGCTCAAGGCCGACCACACGCACGTCACCGACGCCGACCGGGCCGTCGAGGCGACCCTCCGCGATCGACTCGCGAAGGAGCGCCCCGGCGATTCGTTCTACGGCGAGGAGGGCGGCACGACCGGCGAGAGCTCCCGCCAGTGGATCGTCGACCCGATCGACGGCACCGCCAACTTCCTGCGCGGGGTTCCCGTCTGGGCGACGCTGATCTCGCTCGTCGTCGACGGCACGCCGGTCGTCGGCGTCGTGAGCGCTCCCGCGCTCGGACGGCGCTGGTGGGCGTCCCAGGGGCGGGGCGCATTCAGCGACGCCGGGCCCGTGCGGGTCTCGGACGTCGCGACGCTCGACAAGGCGTCGCTCAGCTACAACGGCCTGCAGTACTGGATGAAGGCCGGCCGGGTCGAGCAGCTCCTCGTCCTCGCCGAGCAGGTCTGGCGCACGCGCGCGTACGGCGACTTCTGGTCGTACATGCTCGTCGCCGAAGGAGCCGTCGACATCTCGGGCGAGTTCGACCTGCAGCCGTACGACATGGCGGCGCTCTATCCGATCGTGACCGAGGCCGGCGGGCGCTTCGGCGGGATCGACGGCGGCGACGGTATCTGGCACGGAAGCGCGCTGGCGACGAACGGGCTGCTGCACGACGCCGCGGTGCGGGCCGTCGCGCCGTAGGCCCCGGCTGGCAGTTCCTGCGCCCTGCGCCTCTCAGGCTCTCGTCCCTCCTGGGGACTTTCTGGGAGACCCGCGCAGTACCCTCGACGCATGGATCGCACCGCGCGCCTCCGGGTGCTCCTCATCGAGGACGACCCGGCCCTCGGCCCGCTCATCGAGGAGGTGCTGGCCGAGGTCTACGACGTCGTGCGGCACGCAGACGGCCGTGCCGGGCTGATCGCCGGGCTCGACGGCGACTTCGACGCGATGGTCGTCGACCGCCGGCTGCCGTCGATCGAGGGCGCCGACATCGTCACGGCGCTGCGCCGCAGCCGTGTCACGACGCCCGTGCTGATGCTGACCGCCCTCGGCACCGTCGCCGACAGGGTCGACGGTCTCGACGCCGGCGCCGACGACTACCTGGTGAAGCCGTTCGAGTTCGACGAGCTGCTCGCGCGGCTGCGGGCGCTGACCCGGACGTTCGCGTCGTCCGGGCCCCGGCTGCCGGTCGGCGAGTGGGAGTTCCTGCCCGACGATCGCCTGCTCTCGTCGCCGTACGGCGACCGTGTCGTGCTGTCGGAGCGCGAGTCCGGGCTGCTGCGGGTTCTCGCGGCCGCACCCGATACGACGTTCTCGCGCGAGCACCTGCTGCGGGTCGTGTTCCCGTCCGGCGAGATGCCCGGCACCGTCGACACCTACGTGCACTACCTGCGCCGAAAGACCGAGCGCGACGTCGTGCTCACCGTACGCGGCCGCGGCTACCGCCTGGGCGCACTGTGACCGCGCAGGATCAATCCACCGGACGGGCGGCCTATTCGATCGGCTGGCAGATCATGCTGGCCAGCGCCGTCATCGTGATCGGGATCATCCTGGTCGCCATCGTCTCCCTCACGCACCAGGCGCGGCCCAGCGAGCAGCTCGAGCAGTCGTCGTCGGCGACGCCCCACGTCTACGTCGATCTCACCGACACGGTGCAGGGCATCGCGCTGATCGGCGCCGGCGCCATCGTCTTCGCCGGACTCGTCAGCCTCGTCATCGCCCGGCGCGCCGTCAAGCCGCTCGGCGAGGCTCTGCGCCTGCAGCGGCAGTTCGTCGCCGACGCCGGGCACGAGCTCCGCACGCCGCTGGCCGTCCTCGACGCGCGGCTCCAGGTCGTGGAGCGGCGGCTCGGCGCAGGGACTCCGGTCAGCCACGAAGCGCTGGCCGAGCTGAGGGCCGACTCCCGCTCGCTCATCGAGATCGTCGACGACCTGCTCTTGGCGGCCGGCGGCGAGGGCACGCCTCGATCCGGCCCGCCGATCGACGCCGCAGCAGTGGCCGCCGAGGCCGTGGACTCCCTCCGGATCCTGGCGACCGAGCGCGATGTGACCCTCTCGCTGCACGCGTCGACGCCCCGGGCGCAGGAACTCCTGGCGGTCAGAATCCCGCCCACCAGCTTCCGCCGCTCCGTGGTCGCCCTCGTCGACAACGCCGTCGCGCACTCCCCCGCGGGCGGCACGGTCCGCGTCGCCCTCGCCCCCCGCGGAAAGCGTGTCGAGCTCACCGTCTCAGACGACGGGCCGGGCATCGTCGGCATCGACCCGTCGCGCGTGTTCGAGCGGTTCGCACACTCGGGGCCGGTGGCTGCGGCGGCGGCGGATGGGCACGGGGTGGCGGCGCCGGGTGGCGCTGGCTCGGCTGCGCTGGGTGCTGGGGCGGCGGCGCCGGGCTCTGCAGCGGCGGCGCCGGTGCGCGCGAGCTTCGGCCTCGGGCTCGCCCTGGTGCGCGACATCGCTACCCGGTACGGCGGCTCCGTCGAGGTGGTCGACACCTCGAGCGCAGGGACGACGTTCCGGCTGCTGCTGCCGGCTGCGCCCACCTCCCCGGCGGGGCGCGAGACCGTCGAGTGACGCTCGCCACCACCGCGATCGCGGTCGCCGTGCTGACTGCGGTCACCGCCGCCGTCGTCTTCGGGCTCCGGCTCGAGAAGCCGTGGCTGCAGCCGTGGGCGATTCTGCGGGCGGTCGTTCAGCTCGGAGTCCTCAGCCTGATCCTGCACGGGATCATCGATGATGTTCGGCTCGTCGCCGCGTTCCTGACGGTGATGGTGATCGCGGCGGCCTGGACGGTGCAGAGCCGCCTTCGCCTTCTCCGGCGGCACGCCTGGTTCGTGCTGGCGAGCGTGGCCGTCGCGGCGGCGGTTCCCGTGACGCTCGTCTTCGCCGTCGGAGCCGTCGATGCCACGCCCCGCTACCTCCTGGCCGTGGGCGGGATCATCGTCGGCGGAGTCATGGGCGTGCTGACGCTGATGGGCCGCCTGCTCGCATCGGGCCTCCTGGCGGCGCGCGACGAGGTGGAGGGCTGGCTCGCCCTCGGTGCCACCCCGCGCCAGGCGGCAGCGCACGTGACCCGGACGGCCGCGTCGTCGGCCATCATCCCGGCGACGGACCAGACCCGCACCACCGGGCTGGTGACGCTCCCCGGGGCGTTCGTCGGCGCCGTGTTCGGCGGGGCGTCGCCGCTCGCCGCCGCGCAGTTCCAGGTCGTCGTGCTCGCCGCGCTCCTGGCGGCCGGCGCCCTCGCCGTCGCCCTCATGACCTGGCGGTTCGGTGCGCCCCGCCGGCTGCCCGTCGAGCCCGCGCCGCTCGCGTGACCCGTGCGGCCGACCCGCCCCGGCGGATCGGCCCCGCCCCGCCGGATCGGCCCCACCCTGCCGGATCGGCTCCGCCCCGCCACATCGGCGACGGCGCCCCTCCGAAGCGGCACGACCCCGCCGACGCGCAGGCGGGTTCGCGCCGAATCGGCGGGTGCGGCAGACCCGATCGACCCAGCCCCGCCAGAACGGCCGCACCCCGCCACATCGGCCCAGCCCCGCCACGTCGGCCGCGGCGCCCCTCCGAAGCGGCACGACCCCGCCGACGCGCAGGCGGGTTCGCGCCGAATCGGCGGGTGCGGCTGACCCGATCGACCCAGCCCCGCCAGAACGGCCGCACCCCACCACATCGGCCCAGCCCCGCCACATCGGCCACGGCGCCCCTCCGAAGCGGCACGACCCCGCCGACGCGCAGGCGGGTTCGCGCCGAATCGGCGGGTGCGGCAGAGCACCACAACCACGGAGCCCCGTTCACACACGGACTCGGGGTCAGCCCCGCCGAAACGGCCCCAGCGCCAGCCCGCGGGCCGGCACCCAGGCCGAACGCGGGGGTCCAGCCCCGACGCTGGCCGGCCGAACGCCCCTACTTTCCCGTCGGCGCAGCGGCGGTGGCGGCGGCAGCGTCAGCAGCGGCCGCGCGCTTCGCCTTGCGCCGCTCGAGCAGGCCGTGCACGACGATCGGCCCGACCGAGATGAGCACGATGACGATGGCCAGCACGTCGATGTGCTCGGTGATGAACGGGAAGCCGCTCAGCAGCGACCCGATCACCGTGAGCCCGCCGGCCCAGAGCGCGGCTCCCGTGACGTTCCACAGCAGGAACTTGCGGTACGTGTACCCGCTCGCCCCCGCCGCGAGCGGCACGTACGTCCGGACGATCGGGACGAAGCGTCCGAGGATGAGCGCGGGGCCGCCGTACCGGGCGAAGAACGCCTCGGCGCGTTCGAGGTACTCGGTCTTCAGGATGCGCGCGTCGGGCTTGAAGAGGCGTCGTCCGAAGCGGTTGCCGAGGAAGTAGCCGACCTGGTCGCCCAGGAAGGCCGCGACGAACGCGCAGATGGCGATGGTGGCGACGGCGAGGCCGAGCTTGTCGTGCAGGAGCCCCGCCGTGACGAGCAGGGAGTCGCCCGGCAGGAAGGGGAAGAGCACGCCGGATTCGATGAAGATGATGATCGAGAGGCCGACGAGTCCCCAGGGGCCGAGGTTTTCGAGCAGGGCCTGAGGGTCGAGAAGCATGCGACGAGTGTGACAGCGAACTCTCGGAAACCCCGTAGAACGTGCGCAGAGCGCAGGTATCACGGGGAGAACACGGAGCACGACAGAGACCAGTGGTGGAGATGGGGGGAATTGAACCCCCGTCCATCGCTGAAGTTGAACGCCTTCTACGGGTGTAGCCGGATGAGTCGTTCTACTCGGCCCCCACCTTTGCTACCGGCATCTAGGTGGACGAGCCCAGTCACAGTGAAAGTCCCAGACGACCCTGTGGCGCAGTCGTCCAGCAAGCCCTCTAGATGACGTCAGGCTCCGGATAGAGAGCAGTCTCCGGTCTGACGGACTTATGTGGCTCTACTGCTTACGCAGCGAGAGCGAAGTCAGTGCGCGATTTATTGGCACTTATTGTTTTCCAGAGATCGTTTACGAGATAACCCTGGATCCTCGACCCGCTTCTCGTTCGCAAACAGGCGATGTCGAAACCGATCATCCCCTCGAGTGGGTCTCTGTCGTGCTCTGTGGAGTTGTCAACCTGGTGCTGCTGCCGCTTGCGCGGTCTTCTACTGTACCGCTAGTCGCCGAGGTTGCGTCGCGCGCTCATCGCACGGTCGGCCTCGCGGCGGTCGGTGCGCTCGCGCAGGGTCTGGCGCTTGTCGTACTCGCGCTTGCCCTTCGCTACGGCGATCTCGACCTTGGCCCGGCCGTCCGAGAAGTAGATCCGCAGAGGGACGAGCGTGTATCCGCCCTCCTTGGTCTTGTGGCTGATCTTGATGATCTGCTGCTTGTGGAGAAGCAGCTTGCGCTTGCGCCGGGGTGCGTGGTTGTTCCAGGTGCCCTCGGTGTACTCGGGGATGTGCACCGCATCGAGCCAGATCTCGCCGCCGTCGACGAACGCGTACCCGTCGACGAGCGACGCGCGGCCCTGGCGGAGAGCCTTGACCTCGGTACCCCAGAGCACGATGCCCGCCTCGTAGGTGTCGTCGATGAGGTAGTCGTGGCGCGCACGACGATTCGTGGCGACGACCTTCTCGCCCTTGTCGCGGTCGGAGACCTTGCGCTTTTCCGATGTCACGGTTGCCATGGTGTCTCCTTCGTGACGAGGCCGAGGGGGTGCGTACCCGGTCGAGCACAGCCCTGCAGTCTATGCCACGTACGCCTGGCACTCCAAATGCGACGACCGGCCGGGCTAGACCTTGAGGTAGCGGCGGATCGCGACGTTCGCCGACAGGGCGGCGAGCACGGCGCCGATCACGATCAGGAGCGGCACGACGAAGTACGTCTCGGACATCCCGACGAACGGCGTCGACGCGAAGTTCTCGGCGAGGTAGCCGCGCACGAAGACCTTGACGATCAGCACGATCGCGCCGCCGGCCAGCACCGACCCGACGAGCGCGGCGATCACGCCCTCGAGGATGAACGGCGTCTGGATGAACCGGTTCGACGCACCGACGAGTCTCATGATGCCGAGCTCTCTTCGGCGGCTGAAGGCAGAGAGCCGGATGGTCGTGGCGATCAGCAGGACGGCGGCGATCAGCATGAGCACGGCGATGCCGATCGCCGTGTACGACGCGGCGTTCAACACCGAGAAGATGGGCTGCAGGTAGCCTCGCTGGTCGACCACGCTCTGGACGCCGGCCTGGTTCGACAGGCTCTCCTTCAGCACGTCGGCCTGAGACGGGTCTTTCAGGTTCACCCAGAACGTCTCGTTGAGGTACGACGGCTGCACAAACTCGGTGGCGGGGCTGTCGGCGAACTGCTTCTTGAAGCGCTCGTAGGCCTGCTGCTGCGTCTCGAAGTACGAGCGCTGGATGTAGGGCTTGAGGGTCGAGGACTGCAGCTGAGCCTCGATCTGGTCTTTCTGACCGGTAGTCGCCTTCGCGCCCGTGCAGTTGCCGGTCGTGTCGGTGTCGGTGCAGAGGTAGACCGCGACCTGGGCCCGGTCGTACCAGTAGCCCTTCATCTGGTTGATCTGCATCTGGAGCAGCACCGCGGTGCCGACGAAGGTCAGCGAGATGAAGGTGACCAGCACGACGGAGACGACCATCGAGAGGTTGCGCTTGAGGCCGGAGCCGACCTCGCTGAAGACGAGCCCGAGCCTCATTTGTCGGCTCCCCAGGTGGGCACGCTGTGCGTGGCGACGGAGTCGGGATCGAGGCGGGGCTCGGGCGGCGTGGGGATGCCGGAGGGAGTTCCTGCGCCCGGGGAGTCGGCGTCGACCCCGAGACGGTCGATGCCGACAGCCTGGATCGGGACCGCCTGCGTCTGGTACCCGCCGGAGCGCTCGTCGCGGATCACGTTGCCACCCGAGAGCTCGATGACGCGGCGCTGCATCTGGTCGACGATGCCGGCGTCGTGCGTGGCCATGAGAACGGTGGTGCCGGAGGCGTTGATCCGGTCGAGGAGAGTCATGATGCCTGCGCTGGTGCTGGGGTCGAGGTTGCCGGTGGGCTCGTCGGCGAGGAGGATCGCCGGGCGGTTGACGATGGCGCGGGCGATCGCGACGCGCTGCTGCTCGCCGCCGGAGAGCTCGTGAGGAAGCCGCTGGGCCTTGCCTGCCAGGCCGACCATCTTGAGCACGTCGGGCACGGCCTCCTGGATGTAGCCGCGGCTCTTGCCGATCACCTGGAGCGTGAAGGCGACGTTGTCGAACACCGACTTCTGCGGCAGGAGCCGGAAGTCCTGGAAGACGACGCCGAGGTTGCGGCGGAAGTACGGCACCTTGCGGCTCGACAGCGTGCCCAGCCGCTGCCCGAGCACGTGGATCTGGCCCTTCGACGGCTTCTCCTCTTTCAGCACGAGGCGGAGGAAGCTGGACTTGCCGGAACCGGAAGCACCCACGAGGAAGACGAACTCGCCCTTGAGAATCTCAAGGGAGATGCCGTTGAGCGCCGGGCGGGGGTTGCCGGCGTAGAACTTGGAGACCTCATCAAAGCGAATCATGACGGGGGCAAGACTAGGCACGACGGCCGACAATTCGAGGCAGGCGCGCCTCTAATACGAAGGCTGTGAAAACCCTATTCGTCGTCCGAGCGCTTGCGCCAGCGGATGCCCGCCGAGAGGAAGCCGTCGAGGTCGCCGTCGAAGACGTTCGACGGGTTGTTGACCTCGAACTCGCTCCGGAGGTCTTTGACCATCTGGTAGGGGGCCAGCACGTACGAGCGGATCTGGTCGCCCCAGCTCGCGGTGATGTTGCCCGCGAGCTCCTTCTTCTTGGCGTTCTCCTCTTCGCGCTTGAGGATCAGCAGTCGCGACTGGAGCACGCGCATGGCGGCCGCGCGGTTCTGGATCTGGCTCTTCTCGTTCTGCATCGAGACGACGACGCCGGTCGGGATGTGGGTGATGCGCACCGCCGAGTCGGTGGTGTTGACCGACTGGCCGCCGGGGCCCGACGAGCGGAACACGTCGACGCGGATGTCGTTCTCGGGGATCTCGATGGCCTCGGTCTCTTCCATCAGCGGGATGACCTCGACGGCCGCGAAGCTCGTCTGGCGCTTGCCCGCCGCGCCGAACGGCGACATGCGGACGAGCCGGTGCGTGCCGGCCTCGACGCTGAGCGTGCCGAAGGCGTAGGGCGCGTCGACCTCGAAGGTGGCCGACTTGATGCCCGCTTCTTCGGCGTAGCTGGTGTCCATCACGCTGACCTTGAAGCCGTGCTTCTCGGCGTACCGGAGGTACATGCGCAGGAGCATCTCGGCGAAGTCGGCGGCGTCGACGCCGCCGGCCCCGGCGCGGATGGTGATGACGGCCGGGCGCGGGTCGTACTCGCCGTCGAGGAGGGTCTGGATCTCGAGGGTGTCCATCATCGACTGGATGGCCTTCAGCTCGACCTGGGCCTCGTCGGCGCTCTCCTGGTCGTCGCCCTCGTTGGCCATCTCGACGAGCACCTCGAGGTCGTCGAGCCGCTGGCCGGTCGTCGTGATCTTGTCGAGCTCCGACTTGCGGTGGCTGAGGTCGCTGGTGACGCGCTGGGCGTTCTCGGTGTCGTTCCAGAGGTCGGGGTCGGACGCCTGCTGCTCGAGTTCGGCGATCTCGGTCTCGAGCCGCTCGACGCCGATGACGGCGGAGATGTCGGCGAAGGTGGATCGCAGGGCGGCGATCCGGTCGGAGAAGTCGAGCTCGATCATGGTGGTCCAGCCTACCGGGCGCGGCTCAGCGGACCACGCCCGCCTCGTGCAGAGCGAGCTCGGCGAGCTGCCGCTGCTCGAGCGCGTCGCCCGCGCTCCAGGCGGCCACGGGATTCGGGTTGATGCGCAGGAGCGCGTCGACGTCGCCGGAAGCCAGCGCCCGGAAGGCGAGGAGCTCCAGGCCGCCGTCGGTCTGCGCGAGCTTCCGGGTGACGCGCGCCCGGCGGACGAAGGCGAGGCGGGGTCGGAGCCACGCGAGCAGGATGATGCCGATCGGCACGAGTGCGACGACCAGCCCGGCGATCAGGCTGAGCTGCCCGACGATCTCCTGCTGGCGCTGACCCGCGTCGACCAGCGTCGAGCCGGCGTCGCTCGCCCGCTGCAGGGGTGCGCTCGCGGTCGGCCCGATCAGGGGCACTCCCCCGAGCGTGTCCGCGGCGTCGGCCAGCCGGCTGCGGAAGTCCGACCCCGCCGTCTCGATGCTGCGGCCGACCTGCGCGAGAGTGGCGACGAGACCCGCGACCACGGCGCCCAGAACGGCGAAGGCGACGATCCCTGCGAGAGCGGTCACGTCGGCGAGCGTCTGGCGGGCGCGGTGGGCGGCGTCGCCCGAGTAGATCTGCATGGGCCGATTCTGCGCCTGTGCGGCCGCGCCCGTCGAGACGCCCGGATCGGGTCCAGTCGACGGCGAGAACCCCGGATCGGGGCGAGCCACCCGAGCGGCTGCGCGCGACTAGCGCCCCAGGAGCGGCGCCCGGTCGGCGTAGCCGGCCCGGGTCGCCCGCGCGACGGCGTCGGGCAGCGCCGCGAGCAGCGCATCGACGTCGGCCTCGGTCGTGGTGTGGCCGACGGTGATCCGCAGCGCCCCGCGCGCCTCGTCGTCGCTGAGCCCCATGGCGAGCAGCACGTGCGACGCCTCGGGGATCCCCGCCTGGCAGGCCGACCCGGTCGACACCGACACCCCGGCCGCATCGAGCAGGAAGAGCAGCGAGTCGCCCTCGCACCCCGGGAACGTGAAGTGCGCGTTGCCGGGCAGCCGGTCGACGGGGTCGCCTTGGAGGACGGCCGACGGCACGGCCGCGCGGACGCCGGCGATGACGCGGTCGCGCAGGGCGTCGTAGGGCTGATGGGGCGCACGCGCGGCGACGGCGAAGGCGACGGCGGCCGGGGCATCCTGCGTTCCGCTCCTCACCTGACGCTGCTGCCCGCCGCCGTGGATCAGGGGCACGACCGTCGCCGTGCGCGACAGCACGAGCGCGCCGATGCCGATCGGCCCGCCGATCTTGTGCGCCGAGACGCTGAGAGCATCGAGGCCCGAGGCCCGGAAGTCGATGGGCACCTGCCCGTACGCGGCCACGGCGTCGGAGTGCACGGGCACGCCGTACTCGGCCGCGAGCGCGACCACCTGGTCGACGGGCTGCAGGGTGCCGACCTCGTTGTTGGCCCACAGCAGCGTCACGAGAGCGACGTCGTCGTGCTCGGCGAGGGCGCGGCGCAGGAACTCGAGGCTCACGCGACCCAGCGCATCGAGCGGAATCCACTCGATCACGGCGCCCTCGTACCGCTCGAGCCATTCGACAGTGTCGACCGTGGCGTGGTGCTCGCCGCCGGGCACGAGGATCCGGGGGCGGGGGCGGTCGGCCTGCCGCGCCCACCACAGGCCCTTGACGGCGAGGTTCACCGACTCGGTGCCACCGGACGTGAAGACGACTTCGATGGGGTCGCAGCCGAGCGAGTCGGCGACGCGCTCGCGGGCCTCTTCGAGCACGCGCTTGGCGTTCTGGCCGGCGCTGTGGATGGACGAGGGGTTGCCGACGGCATGGAGCGCGTCGGTGTACGCGTCGATGGCCGCGGGGAGCATCGGCGTGGTCGCCGCGTGGTCGAGGTAGACGGCCATGGGTGCTCCTCTCAGGGCGTGTTCGCCGGTTCTGTGCCGGTGGGCCCTCTTAAGTACTCTAAGACGCGTGTCTGACATCGAGCTCCTCCAGGGCGATCCCGCTCTCGTCGATTCCCTGCGCGATCTCGGCGTGAGGCCGGGCCCCGACGGGCCGACGCTGCGCGTCTGGTCGGGAGCCGCGTCGAGCATCGACCTGGTGATCGACGACGCGCCGTCCGAGCGGGTCGTGCCCCTGATGCGCGATGCGTCCGGCGTGTGGACCGGCTCCGACCCGCGGCTCGTTCCCGGGCGGCGCTACTGGCTGCGCGCCGACGGCGAGCCGACCGGGGTCGACGACGTCGTGACGCCGTTCGACCCGACGGTCAACCTGCTCGACCCGTACGCGCGCGGCCTCGCCCGCACGGGTCGCGGAGACTGGCGCGGAGTCGTGGTCGACGAGTCGTTCGACTGGGGCGGGGTGGGCAAGCCCCGCACGCCGCTCGATCACACCGTCGTCTACGAGGCGCACGTGCGCGGGTTCACCCGCCTGGCGCCCTTCGTTCCCGAAGACCTCCGCGGCACCTACGCGGGCCTCGCCCACGAGAACACCATCGCCTACCTGAGAGAGCTGGGCGTCACCGCCGTCGAGCTCCTCCCGGTGCACCACCACGTCGACGAGCAGCGCCTCGTCGCGCAGGGCTTCCAGAACTACTGGGGCTACAACACGCTGTCGTACTTCGCACCGCATCCGGCCTACGCGTCGCGCGACGCCCAGCTCGGCGGGCCGTCGGCGGTGCTGCGCGAGTTCAAGGGCATGGTGCGGCTGCTGCATGCCGCCGGCATCGAGGTCTGGCTCGACGTCGTCTACAACCACACCGCCGAGGAGGGCGAGGGCGGCCCGGTGACGAGCCTGCGCGGCCTCGACAATCACTACTACCGCCACGACGAGGACGCCCGTCCCATCGACGTCACCGGCTGCGGCAACACCCTCGACACGAGCCTCCCCGCGGCGGCGCGCCTGGTGCTCGACAGCCTGCGGTACTGGGCGAACGACCTGCAGATCGACGGCTTCCGGTTCGACCTGGCGGCCACGCTCGGCCGCGGCGCCGACGCCGTCTACTCGCGCAACGCCCCGCTGCTGGAGGCCATCGCCTCCGACCCGGCGCTCGAAGGCGTGAAGCTCGTCGCTGAGCCGTGGGACGTGGGGCTGGGCGGGTGGCAGACCGGCAACTTCCCGGACGGCTGGAGCGAGTGGAACGACCGCTTCCGCAATCGGGCCCGCGACTTCTGGCTGCGCGACATCGCCGACGCCCGCGTGCACGGCATCGCCTCGAACGGCCTCGGGTCGTTCGCCTCCAAGCTGTCGGGGTCGAGCAACATCTACGCGCACGACCGCGGCCCGCTCGCCGGCGTCAACTTCATCACGGCCCACGACGGCTTCACCCTGGCGGACGTCGTCGCCTACGACTCCAAGCACAACCTCCGGAACGGCGAGGGCAACCGCGACGGCACGGACGACAACAAGTCGTTCAACCACGGCGCCGAGGGCCCGACCGAGAACCCGTGGGTGCTCGACGCGCGTCGGCGGGCGTCGCGCAACCTGCTGGCGACGCTCTTCCTGTCGGCGGGCATCCCCCTGCTCACCGCGGGAGACGAGATCGGCCGCACGCAGCGCGGCAACAACAACGGGTACTGCAGCGACGACGAGATCTCGTGGGTCGACTGGCAGCTCGACGACGAGCGCGAAGCGCTGCTCGCCGACGCCAAGGCCCTGATCCGGCACCGCCGCGAGAACCCCGCGCTGCGGCCGGTGCGGTTCGGCGAGACCGGCAAGGTCACGCTCTCGGCCACCGACATGAGCTGGTACGGCCCCGACGGCCGGGAGGTGCTCCCGGAGGCGTGGAACGACCCCGGCTGCCGCACCCTGCAGTACCTCGCGGCCTCCACCCCCGAGGTCGAGGAGTTCAACCGCGTGCTCGTGGTCGTCCACGGCTCGGAGAGCCCGATCACGGTCACGCTGCCGTCGCACGAGGGCGTCGCCTCGTACGAGGTGCTCTGGACCAGCGGCGATGCCTTCGACCCCCAGCCCCGGAAGCCGGGCGACGCTCACGAGATCGTGGGGCCGACGGTGACGCTCTGGCGGGTGTCCTGACTCGTGAGGGGCCACCTCGGATGAGCTCGGCACCAGGAACTCCCGCCACCGTCGCCCTCGACGCCGCCGGGGTCCCCTTCACCCCGCACACCTACGCCCACGCCGACACGGCCTCCAGCTTCGGCGAAGAGGCCGCGGCACTGCTCGGCCTCGACGAGGGCCAGGTGTTCAAGACGCTGGTCGTCCAGGCCGACGACGCCCTGGTCGTCGCGGTCGTTCCGGTCTCGGGCACGCTCGACCTCAAGAAGCTCGCGGCGGCAGTCGGCGCGAAGAAGGCGGCCATGGCCGATCCCGCTCTGGCGTCGAGGCGGACGGGCTACGTCGTCGGCGGCATCAGCCCGGTCGGGCAGAAGGCCCGGCTGCGCACGGTGATCGACGAGACCGCCGAGCTGTACGACACGGTGTTCGTGTCGGGCGGGCGCCGGGGCTTCGACATCGAGCTCGCGCCCGCCGACCTTGCGCGCGTGACCGGGGCGGCGTTCGCCCCGGTGGCGCGCGGCTGAGTTCCTGCGCCCCCTGCGCTTGCGGCTTCGGAGTTCGGGGTACATCCCGTCGCGGCGATGTCGGCGGCTCGGCGTACCGTTTCGGCCATGAGCGACCAGACAGCACCCTCTTCCGCGAACAACCAGCCGACGAACGACGACGATGTCGAGCCCATGGCCACCGCCGGGCTCGGTGACGACCCTCTGGGCGACCAGGCGGCCGACCAGGGAGACACTCTCGGCGGCACCCGGCCCGACCCGTCCAATCCCGCATCGAAAGACCCGGAGGAGTGGGTGACCGGCGACGAGCCCATGACACCCGCTCAGCGCAGCTACCTCGACACGCTCGCTCGCCAGGCCGGCGAGGAGCTGTCGGCCGACCTGACGAAGGCCGAGGCGAGCGAGCACATCGACCGGCTCCAGCAGGAGACCGGACGCGGCGCGTAGCCGAACCTGCCGCCAGACGACGAGTGCCGCCCCGGCGGGTAGTCCGGAGCGGCACTTCGTGTCGTGCACCGGGGAGAACGACTCGTCGTCCGCGTTTCGGGCGCGGCTCGCATGATTCGGGCATGCGAGTGCAGTCGTCGGCCGGTGCAGGGCCCATTCGGGTGGGGTCCTGAGAGATCGGGGCGGGAATGCCTCGATCGCCGGCCGGTCGACATCGACGGTTCGTCCTCCGCCGGCCCGGGCTTTCGGGACCCTGGCCTGCGGTGTGATGACGACATTACTGGTCCCCCATAGTGCGGACAACACGCGTGGACAAGTGTCGTGCACCCAGTACGGGGGGCATTCGGTCTATCCCCCGCAGCGTGGACACTCACCTGTACCCCGAACGTGCTCGGCCGGGTACGGCATGGACGCGGCGTCACCCTGACCGGGTACGGTCGAAGCGTGGCGATCCCTACAGAATCCAGAGTCGGAACCCGAGTCGGCCGCATCCCCGTCATGGGGTTGCAGCCACGGACGCCGGACGACGTGTTCGATACCAAGGCCTTCGTCGGCGAGGTCGTGCCCTTCAGCGCCACCGTGTTCCGCGAGGGGCACGACATCATCGACGCAGCGCTCGTCGTGCTGGGCCCGGACGGCAGCGTCGGCCGCAGCCGGATGACCCCGGGAATCCCGGGCACCGACCGCTGGAGCGCCGAGTGGCTGTTCGAGTCCGAGGGCCTGCACACCTGGTGGGTCGAGTCGTGGAACGACGACTGGGCGACCTGGCTTCACGTGGCCGAGATCAAGGTGCCCGCTGAGCAGGATGTCGAGAACGTGCTCGCCCAGGGCACCGACCTCCTCCGCAAGGCCGCCGAGCGCGACCCCGCATCCGCCCTCTTCCGCGACGGCGCCAAGGCGATCGGCAACACGAACCTCTCATCTGCGGCCCGCCTGCGCGTGGCGACGGACTCCCGCATCGCCGCCGCACTCGCCGCCCAGCCGCTTGCGAGCCTGGTGACGCAGAGCGACCGCAAGCACGTGCGCGTCGAGCGCACCCGTGCGGGCGTCGGCAGCTGGTACGAGTTCTTCCCGCGCAGCGAGGGCGCCAAGCGACGCGACGACGGCTCGTGGCAGAGCGGCACCTTCCGTACGGCCGCCCGGCGACTGCCGGCGATCGCGCGCATGGGCTTCGACGTCGTCTACATCCCGCCGGTGCACCCGATCGGCACGACCTTCCGCAAGGGGCCGAACAACACGCTCGAGGCCGGCCCGGACGACCCCGGCTCGCCGTACGCCATCGGCTCCCCCGACGGCGGCCACGACGCCGTCCATCCCGAGCTCGGCACCGTCGCCGACTTCGAGTGGTTCGTCGGCGCCGCGAAGAACGTGGGCCTCGAGCTCGCGCTCGACCTGGCGCTGCAGTGCTCGCCCGACCACCCGTGGGTCGAGGAGCACCCGGAGTGGTTCACGAAGCTGCCCGACGGCACCATCGCCTATGCGGAGAACCCGCCGAAGAAGTACCAGGACATCTACCCGCTCAACTTCGACGTCGACTACGAGGGTCTGAGCGCCGAGATCCTGCGCATCGTCCGCCTCTGGATCGACCGGGGCGTCACGATCTTCCGCGTCGACAACCCGCACACCAAGCCGGTCCACTTCTGGGAGTGGCTGCTCGCCGACATCCGCGAGGACCACCCCGAGGTGGTGTTCCTGGCCGAGGCGTTCACCAAGCCGGCGATGATGCAGGCGCTCGCCCAGGTCGGGTTCCAGCAGTCGTACACCTACTTCACCTGGCGCAACGAGAAGTGGGAGCTCGAGGAGTACCTGAACGAGGTCTCACACGAGACCAGCCCCTGGTTCCGCCCGAACTTCTTCGTCAACACCCACGACATCCTCACGCCGTACCTCCAGTACGGCGGAGTGCCCGCCTACAAGGTGAGGGCGGCGATCGCCGCGACCAGCTCCCCGACGTGGGGCGTCTACTCGGGCTACGAGCTCATCGAGAACGTGGCGCGTCCGGGCTCCGAAGAGAACATCGACAACGAGAAGTACGAGTTCAAACCGCGCGACTGGGCCGCCGAAGAGGCTGCCGGCGCCTCGATCGCGCCGTACCTGACGCTGCTGAACCGGATCCGCTCGCAGCACCCGGCGCTCCGGCAGCTCCGCAACGTGCACGTGCACTCGTGCGACGACGACGCGATCCTCGTCTTCTCGAAGTACCTCGACGGCCGCCACACGCGGTCCGGCCGTACCGACGGCATCATCGTCGTCGCGAACACCGATCCGCACTCCGCCCGAGAGACGATCGTGCGGCTCGATCCGAGCGCCTTCGGCGTCGAGCCCGGAACGCAGTTCACCGTGCGCGACCTCATCACCGGCCAGATCTGGACCTGGGGCGACGACAACTACGTCCGCCTCGACGCCTTCGTCGAACCCGCCCACATCCTGGCCGTCGACTACACCCGCGCCCCGTAGGAGGCACCATGACCACTCAGAACCTCGTCATCCCCGCACTCGACCCGAACGAGGCCCATCTCGTCTCCGTCGGGTCGCACCCGCACCCTCACCGTGTCCTCGGACCGCACCACGTCGACGCCGGTGTCCTGGTCCGCGCCCTCCGGCCTCTGGCGACCTCGGTGTCGCTGGTGATCGAGACCGGTGCCCGCCTCTCCATGAGCCACGTCTCCGACGGGGTGTGGGAGGCCCTCGCCATCATCGAGCCCGGCGCCTACCGGATCGAGGCCACCTACGACGGTGCCGACGCGCCCTGGCTCGCCGACGACCCGTACCGCTTCTGGCCGACGGTCGGCGAGGTCGACCTCTACCTCTTCGGCGAGGGTCGCCACGAAGAGCTCTGGAACGTGCTCGGGTCGCACGTGCGCGAGCACCAGGGCACGCTCGGCACCGCCTTCTCGGTCTGGGCGCCGCACGCGCAGGCCGTCCGGGTCAAGGCCGACTTCAACGGCTGGTACGGCGTCGCGCATGCCATGCGCCGCCTCGACGGCAACGGCATCTGGGAGCTCTTCGTGCCGGGCGTCACCTCCGGCACCTACAAGTTCGAGATCCTGACGCCCGACGGCCGCTGGGTCGACCGCGCCGACCCCATGGCCCGGTACTCCGAGGTGCCGCCCGCGACGGGCTCCGTCATCACTCAGAGCAGCCACGAGTGGGCCGACTCCGACTGGCTCGAGTCGCGCGATCGCGCCGACCACTCCAGGCGCCCGATGAGCGTCTACGAGCTGCACCTGGGCTCCTGGCGCCCCGGACTCTCCTATCGCGAGGTCGCCGACCACCTCATCGGGTACGTGACCGACCTGGGGTTCACCCACGTAGAGTTCCTGCCCCTCTCCGAGCACCCGTTCGGCGGCTCGTGGGGCTACCAGGTCACGGGCTACTACGCGCCCACCTCGCGCTTCGGAACGCCCGACGATCTCAAGTACCTCATCGACCGCCTCCACCAGGCCGACATCGGCGTGATCATGGACTGGGTGCCCGGCCACTTCCCCAAAGACGAGTGGGCGCTGGCGAAGTTCGACGGAGTCGCCGTCTACGAGCACTCCGATCCGCGGCTCGGCGACCAGCCCGACTGGGGCACTCACGTCTTCAACTTCGGTGATTCGCAGGTCAGGAACTTCCTGGTCGCCAACGCCCTCTACTGGCTCGAGGAGTTCCACATCGACGGCCTCCGCGTCGACGCCGTGGCCTCGATGCTGTACCTCGACTACAGCCGCAACGACGGCGAGTGGGTGCCGAACAAGTTCGGCGGGCGCGAGAACCTCGAGGCGATCGCCTTCCTGCAGGAGGTCAACGCGACCGCCTACAAGCGCAACCCGGGCATCGTCATGATCGCCGAGGAGAGCACGTCGTGGCCCGGGGTGACGCGCCCGACCAGCGACGGCGGCCTCGGCTTCGGCCTGAAGTGGAACATGGGCTGGATGCACGACTCGCTCGAGTACATCGAGCGCGACCCGATGTACCGCAGCTACCACCACGGCGAGATCACGTTCTCGTTCGTCTACGCGTTCAGCGAGAACTTCATGCTGCCGATCAGCCACGACGAGGTCGTGCACGGCAAGGGCTCTCTGTACGGCAAGATGCCCGGCGACGAGTGGCAAAAGCTCGCCAACCTGCGCGCCTACCTCGCCTTCATGTGGGCTCACCCCGGCAAGCAGCTGCTGTTCATGGGGTCCGAGTTCGGCCAGCCGTCCGAGTGGAGCGAGGAGCGCGGCCTCGACTGGTGGGTGCTCGATCAGCCCATGCACGAGGGCCTGCACTCGCTCGTCCGGACGCTCAATCTCGTGTACCAGGGCGAGAAGTCGATGTGGGAGCACGACTTCGACACCGACGGCTTCGAGTGGATCGACGGCGGAGCGGCGTCCGACAGCGTCGTGGCGTTCCTGCGGAAGTCCTCCGACGGCGACCGCGTCGCCGTCTTCGCCAACTTCTCGGGGCAGCCCGTCGCCATGCGCATGGGGCTCCCCGAGGCCGGCGTCTGGCACGAGATCCTCAACACCGACGCCGGCGAGTACGGCGGATCCGGCGTGGGCAACTTCGGCAGCGTCACGGCGACCTCCGACCCGTGGTCCGGTCGACCGGCATCGGCCGAGGTCGTGCTGCCGCCGCTCGGCGTGATCTGGCTCAAGCTCGCGCGCTGATCCTGCGCCGCGTTGCCGGAAGCCTGGCAGAGACACGCCGGCCCCGACCGATCCGCAAGGACTGGTCGGGGCCGGCATCTCTGTGCGCGGCTAGTACAGGAGCATCGTCAGACGACGGCGGGCCGCGACGACCTCGGGTGCGTCCAGCCCGACGATCTCGAAGTACTCGAGGAGGCGGGTGCGCACGGCGTCTCTGCCCTCCTGGTCGAGTGACGGGAAGAGCGTGAGCACGCGGTCGAACGCGTCGACGACGTGCCCGCCGCTGACGTCGAGGTCGGCGACGGCGAGCTGCGCGTCGACGTCGCCGGGAGCTGCGGCCGCGGCGTCACGGACCTCGGCCATCGACACGCCCTGCAGGCGAGCGAGCAGCGAGACCTGCGCGAGGCCGGCGACAGCGAGCTGGTCGCGAGGGTCCTGGGCGATCGCGGTCGTGTAGGCCTGCTTCGCCGCCTCGTAGTCACCGCGTTCGATGGCGTCATAGGCGTCCTGGTGGTGCGGCGGCAGCGGCTCCGGCTCGGGTTCGACCGCAGGATCCGCGGCGCCCTCGACGGGCACCGACCCCGTGACGCCGTTCTGCGCGGCGAACTCCAGCACCTGCTCGAACACGTCGCGCACCTGGGCCTCGGGCAGCGCGCCGACGAACAGCCCCATCGGACGCCCGCCGATCACGGCGGCGACGGTCGGGATGGACTGCGCCTGGAAGGCCTGAGTGAGCTGCGGGTTCGTGTCGGCGTCGACCTTGGCGAGGACCACGCGGCCGGCGTACTCGTTCGTGATCTTCTCGAGGATCGGCGAGAGCTGCTTGCACGGCCCGCACCACTCGGCCCAGATGTCGACGATGACCGGAACGGTGTTGCTCAGCTCGAGGACGGCCGAGAAGGTCTCGTCGGTGATGTCGACCACGAGCGACGAGACGCCTCCCGGGCCGGGGCCCGCCTGCTCCGCGGCCGGTGCCGGCGCGGCGGGATCGGGACGGTTGACGAGGGACGACAGGTCGACCGCGCCGCGAAGGCTCGCGGCGCTCGGGGGGACATTGCTCATGACGCCTCTTTCGCGGAGATCAGGGCCTGACTGAAGCCGAGCAGCACGATCTTGTCGGAGCTGCCGACCGGGGGGACGGAGAACAGGAGCTGGACGCCGTACGTGGCGACGATGCCCTTGGTGGACTTGGAGACGCCGCTGAGCGACTTCACCTCGCCCTCGGTGTTGACCTCGGCGCCGTCTTTCGTGGGCTTGACGGTCTCGATCTCGTCGAGCGACACCGAGACGATCGCGCCGGCGTCGTTGGTCGCGAAGGCGATGCTCGGCTCGGTGCCCACCTTGCTCGAGTAGGCGATGGACGCCGTCGACGGGAGCTTCTTCGCCTTGGCGTCTTTGTAGGGCTTGCCGATCTTGTCGCGGAGCGTGTCGCCGTCGGCCTGGAAGGCCGAGGCCGACGAGGCCGTGTCGCCGTTCTTGAGGATGGCGGCGTAGGCCGCGGCGACCTTGTCGGGCTCCAGCGCGAGGAGCTTCACGTCGGGAGCGAGTCGCGCGGCGCCGATCGTCGCCGGCGCCACCTTCGGAATCTGCGCGCCCGCCTCGAGGCCGACGAGGTAGTCGACCTTGTAGGGGTCGCGGGCGCTCTCCTGCACGAGCATCACGCCGACGGGCGCGACCTTCGTCGACGTGGTGCTCTGGACGAGCGCGAAGACGGTGCGCGGCCACGAGTCGGTCTGCTGCGGGAGCGTGAGGCTGACGGAGCCGCTCGGGATCGACACCGGAAGGGCGGCCGTCTTGTCGGCCTTGCGGATGGTGTAGCTCGCTGTGCGCTGCTGCAGAGCCGGACCAGTGAAGCGCGTCGCCGCCAGCTTCGGGTCGAGGTCTTTGTCGGCGCTGGTCTGGACGGCCGTGATCCGGGCGATGACGCGCTTCGCCTGCGGCACGGTCACCGCCGGGGGCTGGAGGTCGTCGCCCGGCGCGGCGGTCGCCGTCGCCGACGGCGTCGCCGCGCTCGTGGAGTCGCCGGTCGCGGGCTGCGGCCAGTAGTCCGAGGAACACGCAGACAGGCCGAGCGCCGTCACGAGCACCACCGGCACGACGGCGACCATGCGGCGGCCGCGCGGGCCGCGGCCTGAGGTGAGGCCGAGGGCGGCCTTGCGGGAGGAGCGGACGGAGCCGCGGCGCTCGGAGCGCTTGAGGCGCGGGGGCTTGCCGCCGCCCGAGCGTCGCGGGCCGCGCGTGCGACGGTGGTGGGCGACGGCCCACGCGAAGAGCAGGACGCCGATCACGAAGACGAGCAGACCGGCGCTGATCAGAGGGCCGACCAACGGGGTCGCCGTCGACAGCGGCCAGGTCACGGACACCGTCTTGGGGACGGCCGCGCTGCCGTCGGTGGCCACGAGCACCGAGATGTCGGTGTCGCCGACGAGCGAGAACCGGAGGTCTGACCCGGAGTACTCGGCCGTCCAGAGGTCGGAGTCGCGCGGGTCGGGCGCGGTGCTGCTGGTGCCGTCGACCGTCTTGGTCGTGAAGTCGCCGGTGGCCTTGTCGTACGACACGCGGTTGTAGGTCGTGTCGCCGATCCAGCCGACGATGTCGGCGGTGCGGCCGTAGGCGGCGAAGGAGTCCTTCGCACCGGCGATGTGGATGCTCTCGCGCCCCTCGTAGGCCTTGAGCGCCGACGCGGGCAGCAGCGTGAGCGGTGCCGACGACGACGACTGGGACGTCGCGGTGACGGAGTCGGCCGGTGCGAACACCGTCCGTTGGGCCAGACCGAGAAGGACCAGCAGAGCCGCGATCACCAGGGTGACGACGGCCAAGACGAAACGCACGAGTTTTTCTCCCTTCGTGCCACCATCCGACTTTCTGGCGGCAGCGAATTTAAGACGGTTCAGGATAGCCGACCTCTCTGGGAGAGACCTAGCCCGCATCACATCCTCCGTATCCCGCTAAAATACGGAGGTTGGCCGTCGCAGCGGGTTCCAACGTGTTCATCGTTCTCGCGCCCCTTCCTTTCGGGCACCCCAACCACAGGGAGACATTCGTGGCCACTGATGAGGCTGAATTCGGAACCGAGCTCCGCGGCTACAAGAAGGAGGAGGTCGAGAAGGCTCTCGGCGACCTCCGGCGAGAGCTGATCAAGGCCAACAGCGACCGTGCCGAGCAGGCCGAGTCCGTCAAGGCCCTGAACCAGCGCGTCGAGTCGCTCGAGGACGACCTGCAGGAGGTCGGCGAGCCGACCTACAAGGGCCTGGGTGCGAAGCTCGAGAGCACCCTCCGCCTGGCGGAGGAGCAGTCGAACGACCTCATCTCGAAGACGGAGCGCGAGGCGTCGGAGCTCCGCTCGTCAGCGGCCGAGGAGGCCGGGCGCGTCACCGACGAATCCCGAGAGCGCGCCGCCGACATCCTCGACGACGCCCGAGGCCGCGCCGCCGCCCAGATCGAGGAGTCGACCGGCGAGGCCGACCGCCTCGTGGCTCGCGCCCGCGACGACGCGAGCGCCATGATCGCCGATGCCGAGCGCGACGCGTCCGCCACCCGCACCGCGGCCGCGACCGAGGCCGCCGAGGCGCTGACCACCGCCCACCGCGAGGCCGCCGCGCTTCGCGCCGAGGCCGAGCGGGAGGCCGCCGAGCTGCGCCAGACCGTCGCCGCCGAGGTGTCTGCCGCGCGCGACGCCGCCGCGACGCTCGCCCGCGACACCGAAGAGGGCCGTGCCGCGTTCGAGAGCGACTCCGAGCGTCAGCGCGCCGAGCTCGAGCTCGAGGGCATGACCGTCCGCGACGAGCTCCTGCGTCTCAGCGAGACCACGCGTACCGACCTCGAGCACGAGGTCGTCACCCGCCGCGACGCTCTCGACCGCGAGGTCATGGGCGGCCGCGCCGAGCTCGACCGCGAGACGACCGCCGCCCGCGCCGCCCTCGAGAACGAGGCGTCCACGACGCGGCAGGCGCTCGCCCGCGAGGCCGAGGTCACGCGCGCCGAGCTCGACCGCGAGGTCGGCGAGGCCCACGCCGACATCGAGGCCGCCCGCGCCGCCAGCACCGAGGCCATCGCGCGCAGCACCCGCGAGACCGCCGAGCAGATCGAACGCGACCTCGAGCAGACCCGCGAGCGGATCGCCCGCGAGCTGGCCGAGCACGATGCCCGCATCGCCGACGAGGCCGCCCGCGCCCGCTCCGAGCTCGACGCCGACCTCGCCGAGACTCGTGCGCGCCTGGCCCACGACGACGAGGCGCAGCGCGCACGTCTGAAGAACGAGCTCGAGAACTTCGAGGCGCAGACGAAGGCTCGCGCCCAGGAGGTGCAGGAGGTCCTCGACAAGGAGGCCGAGCAGGCCCGCGTCGACCTCGACGCCGAGCTGGCCACTCGCCGCGACGAGGCAGAGAAGGAGTACGTCGAGCGCCACCACGACGCCGTCACGCAGACGCAGACCTTCCTCGACGACGCCAACGCGCAGCTCGCCGAGGTCACGGCCCGCGCCGAGGCCAAGCGCCGGGAGTCGCGCAAGGCGGAGGAGACGGCGTACTCGACAGCCCGCAAGGTGCGCTCCGAGTCCGAGCGCGTGGCGTCCGAGACGCTGAGCAACGCGCAGTCGCGCGCCGGCTTCCTGGTCTCCGACGCCGAGCGCCAGGCTCGCGACATCATCGGCGACGCCGAGGAGCGCCTCTCCGAGATCAACGCTCGCCGCGACGAGGTGGCCGCGTACTTCGGCAACCTCCGCGGCATGATCGGCGACGGCGAGCAGGTCGAGCAGGTCGCGGCCGAGTGACCGCCCCGTGAGAATAGCCAACCCCTACCGCCTCGGCCTCTTCGGCGGCCTGGGCGTCCTGACCGCCGTCCTGATCGGCACCGCGCTCGGCGAGCTCTCGACGATCCTGACCTACGTCGGCGTCGCCATCTTCCTGGCCCTCGGCCTCGACCCCGTCGTCCGCTTCCTCGAGAAGCGCCGGGTGCCGCGCTGGCTGGCGATCGTCATCGTCATGGTCGCCGTGCTCGCCGCATTCGTCGGCGTCGTCTTCGCCATCGTGCCGACGATCGTGCAGCAGACCTCGGTGCTCGTGAACAACCTCAGCACGTACCTGCAGAGCGTCACGGCCAAGCAGTTCACCGACAATCTGCAGTCCCTGGTGCCGAAAGACGTCTTCGACGTGCAAGACACCCTGAACACCGTGATCGACTTCCTGACCGACCCGAAGAACGTCGTCACGATCGGCGGCGGCGTCCTGGCCGTCGGCGTCGCGATCTCGAACGGCCTCGCCGGGGTGCTGATCGTGCTGATCCTCACCCTCTACTTCATGGCGTCGCTCGACAGCATCAAGGGCGGCCTCTCGCAGCTCGTGCCGAAGTCGAGTCGCCTCGAGTTCCTGCGCCTCACCGAGGGGATCAGCTCGTCCGTCGGGCGCTACGTGATCGGCCAGGTGTCGCTGGCGCTGCTCAACGGCATCCTGAGCTTCATCGTGCTGTCGATCGCGGGCGCCCAGCTGCCGGCCTTCTTCGCCTTCATCGCCTTCATCGGCGCGCTGATCCCGCTCGTGGGCACGGTGAGCGCGGCCGCGGTGGTCGTGCTGGCGCAGGTGGCGCTGCTGCCCCTCTCCCCCGCGACCTGGATCTTCCTCGGCATCTACTACCTCGTCTACATGCAGGTCGAGGCGTACATCCTCGCCCCGCGCGTCATGCGCCAGGCGGTCAAGGTCCCGGGCGTCATCGTGATCATCTCCGCTCTGGTCGGCGGCACGCTGCTCGGCGTGCTCGGCGCCCTCATCGCGGTGCCCGTGGCAGCGGCCGTGCTGCTCGTGGTGCGCGAGGTCGTGATCCCGCGGCAGAACGAGCGCTGAGCCGACCTGAGGCGGGGGCCCGTCGGGGCAGGAGGCTGGGCGCGGCGCTACCAGGAGCGGGGCGGCACTGCCGCGGTTCCTGCGCCCGATGCAGACTCGGGGCATGACGAACTCCACGTACACGATGACAGGCGGCCCCACGGTCGCGCGGATGGGCTACGGCGCGATGCAGCTGGCAGGCCCGCGGGTCTGGGGCCCGCCGGCCGACCGCGGCGAGGCGATCGCAGTGCTCCGGACGGCCGTCGAGCTGGGCGTCGACCACATCGACACCGCCGATTTCTACGGGCCGCACGTCGTGAACGAGATCCTGCGCGAAGCCCTCGCACCCTTCTCAGGCGACCTGACGATCGTCACGAAGGTGGGCTCGGTGCGCGACGAGAACGGCGGCTGGCCGCACGCGCGCTCCCCCGAGCAGCTGCGCGACCAGGTGCACTCGAACCTGCGGACGCTCGGCGTCGATGCTCTCGACGTCGTCAACCTCCGCGTGGGCGGCGGGGCCGACGGGCACTCGACGGTGCCCGGCTCGATCGCCGAGCCGTTCGGCGCGCTGGCCGAGATGCGGGCCGAGGGGCTGATTCGGCATCTCGGCGTCAGCGTCGTCGACGCCGAGCAGGTCGCAGAGGCGCGGGCCATCGCCCCCATCGTGACAGTGCAGAACTGGTACAACGTCGCCCACCGCGGCGACGAGGAGCTGATCGCGTCGCTGGCCGAGCAGGGTATCTCGTACGTGCCGTTCTGGCCCCTGGGCGGCTTCAGCCCGCTGCAGTCGGGGGTACTCGACGCGGTGGCGGCTCGACTCGGTCAGACTCCCAACGCGGTGGCGCTCACCTGGCTGCTGCAGCGGTCGCCGAACGTCCTCCTGATTCCCGGGACCTCGAAAGAGGCGCACCTGCGCGAGAACGTCGCCGCGGCCGAGCTCGAGCTGCCCGCCGACGCGGTGGCCGAACTCGACGCGATCGGGTGAGCGGTGGCGGCGTCGAGCCGAGCTCGACGCGATGGGCTGTGCCGCCTCCGCTTGCGGGGACCGCGGCCCATCGCCAGCAGGCACAGTCGCCACGCGCGGTCGTTACACCCGCGCCGGCTCGGGCCAGGACTCAGACATCGGCAGCGCCCCCGGATTGACCACCCGGACGATCTCGCTCAGCACCCGACGGGTCTGATTCTCGCCGACCCACAGGTGCTTGCCGCCCTCGACCTCGACCAGCTCGGTCTCGGGCACGACAGCGAATCGCTCGCGCGCCTCGGCGGGTCGGAGGAAGTCGTCGAACTCCGGCACGATGGCCACCAGGGGCCTGCCCGACCCGGCCCAGCGAGCCAGTTCGGCTTCGCTCGTGCGCGACAGGGGCGGCGACAGCAGGATCGCCCCCGCGATGTCGTGCTCGAGGCCGTGCTTCAGCACGACCTCGGTGCCGAACGACCAGCCGACCAGCCACGGCGCCGGCAGCCCCTGGGCCGCAACGAACTCGATGGCGGCCGCGAGGTCGAAGCGCTCGGTGACGCCGTCGCCGAACTCCCCCTCGGACGTCCCGCGGGGCGACGAGGCGCTCCGGAAGTTGAACCGCAGCACGGACAGGTCGGCCTGTGCCGGAAGCCGCGCCGCCGCCTTGCGGATCACGTGCGAGTCCATGAAGCCGCCTGCGGTCGGCAGCGGGTGCAGCGTCAGCAGGGTCGCAGCCGGGGGCCGGGACGCAGGAACTGCCCACTCGCCGACCAGTGTCAGCCCGTCGGCGGTGTGCAGCTCGATGTCGCTCCGCCGCGCCGGGAGCTCGACGCCCCCTCGCACCTGGAGGGGCTCGCGTGCGGCTTCATCGGCGTGCGCATCAGTCATGAGATCTTCCAGCAGTGGGTGTGCCAATGGCGGCGAGCCGCCAGGTCGGAGTCTTCGCCGAACAGGCCGTCGGCGCGCCATGCGACGACGTGCGGCGTTCCGGGCTCGACGGGGAGCGTGCAGCCGGGGCAGACGTAGGGCTTCGTCGACGACGCACCCGAGATGGCCTGGACGACCCACTCGCGCCCTCGTCGGGTCTCTGTTCGCTGGCCGCCGTAGAGGATGCGACTGAGGTCGCCGCCGTCGTCGTGCGCGGGCACCTGGCCCGGACGGCCGCCGGGGGCGCGTCGAGGTCGGTTGCTGCGCGGCATGCCCTCCAGCCTAGCGAAGGGGGTGGCGGGGCGGTGGTCGAACCGGCGGGGCGCCGGAGTTCCTGCTCGTTTGCCCCTGGCTACCGTGACGGCACAGAGAATCCATCGTCAACCGCGCCGCCGCCGATGCGTCGGCTGCGGCGGAGGTGAGGCCTAGTACCAGTTGTTGGCGACCGAGTGGGCCCAGGCACCGCAGGGGTTGCCGTAGCGGCCCTGGATGTAGTTGAGGCCCCAGGTGATCTGAGTGGACGCGCTGGTCTGCCAGTCGGCACCGACGGAGGCCATCTTGCTGCCGGGCAGTGCCTGCGGGATGCCGTAGGCGCCCGACGGGTTGGCTGCGTAGACGTTCCAGCCCGACTCTTTGTTCCAGAGCGAGACGAGGCAGTTGTACTGCGAGGTGTCCCAGCCCCGAGCGGCAACGAGCTGCGCGCCGATGGCCTGGGCGCTGCCCGGGGTAGCGGCTGCGGCGGCCGGTGCCGCCGTGACCGTCGTGGTGGTCGTCGTCGGGGCAGCATCGGCAGCCGTCGTGTCGGCCGTGGCCGTGTCGGTCGCCGTGGACTCGGCGGTGGCCGTGGTCTTGGCCTTCTCGACGACCACCGGGGCCGTGTAGTTGACGGTGTAGGCGTCGCGGCTCGTCGAGATGGACGCCCCGTCGGCCACGGTGTAGCTCTGGCCGCCCACGGTGTATCCACTCGAGATGGCCGTGTCGGTGCTGGGCGTCGTCGTCGACGCATAGGCACCGGAGAGCGGGTTCACGAGCGAGGCGGAGACGAAGGCGAACGTGGCCGCGAACCCGACAAGCGGAAGGATGACGCGCTTCTGAGGAGCGCGGAAACCCGATGAAGCAGCTGCCGGGGCGAGGACCAGAGCGGTCTGACGGACTGCCGGTGCGCTGGCGCGCGGTCGTGAGACCACGGATCGCGACGGACCGGATGCGTGTACTGCGGAGTGCCTACCCATAAGTCCGTCAACTATAACGGATGGATCACGAGCCGTACAGCCTTCGATGGCGGCGCGCCATCATCCGTGAGATGTATCCCGGAGGACATGCGGAGTGAATCGTCAGCGAACGGCCAGCATGACGTCGACCACGGAATCGAGCACGAGGTCGACCTGGGCCTCGCGGTAGCCGCCGCGCTTCGAGCGGAACACGCTCGTGCGGACCTCTTCGATGCTGAGCGCCCGCCCCTCAGAGAAGTAGCCGCGAAGACGCGTCGCGAGGCGGTCGACGTCTTTCGGGTGGTAGCCGGACGACAGCACGCTGACACGGTCGAATCGGTGACCCTCTGGTCGCTCCAGGCGCGCGACTACAGCCTCGGCCGTCGCCTTCGCCTCGGCGAACCAGGTCTCGTCGCCCGTCGAACGGAGGTACCGCTCGCGCTCGCGCATGGCGAAGGCGTCTTCGAGGCGCTCGAGGGCCGAATCGACGTGGTCGGGCACGTAGCCGTGCTTGACCATCGAGAAGGCCGTGCGGCGAATGGACTCCGCCGACACCTCCGGGGACTCCGCGTCGCCCGAGTAGGCCGCACGGGCTTCCTTGAGGAAGTCTTCGACCTGCTCGATGTCGTAGCCGCGGGTCGAGCCGGTCACCTTGGGGAATGTCGCGCTCACGGTGACATTGTGCCGCACGATCCCGTGGAAGCGGTCGCGCGACCCGCACCAGCGGCAGGAACCCGCCGCCGCGGCGGGCTTCTCCGCCGCCGCGCGGGGCTTCTCCGCCGCCGCGGGGGTGCCGCGGGCCTACGCGAAGATGAGGTAGAGGGCGTACGCGACGACCGCTGACGGCAGCGTCGAGTCGAGCCGGTCGAGGAAGCCGCCGTGCCCGGGCAGCCACGTCGAGATGTCCTTGATGCCGAGATCGCGCTTGATGAGCGACTCCGTCAGGTCGCCGACCGTGGCGGTCAGCGTCAGCACGGCGCCCATCAGCACGCCCAGCCACCAGGCCTCGTGGATCATGAACAGCGCGATCAGAACGCCCGCGATCATGGCGGCCGCCGCTGATCCTGCGAACCCCTCCCAGGTCTTCTTGGGGCTGATGCGCGGCGCCATCTTGTGCTTGCCGAAGTTGAGGCCGGCAGCGTAGGCGCCGGTGTCGACCGAGATCACGATGATCAGCGTGCCGAGCGCCCACCACTGACCGCCGTCCTGGGCCGTGAGAAGCACCAGGAACGAGCCGAGGAAGGTCGTGTAGATCTGCACGAACGCGCCCGTGCCGAGGTCTCGGACCAGGTCGGCACCCGTGGCCTTTCGCGAGGGCACGGCGATCTCGGCCACGCGCCACAGCGAGATGAAGAGGATTCCGCCCAGCAGCACGAGCCACTGGCCCTCGGCGCGCCAGTAGTAGGCGGCTGGAACTACGGCCAGCGCCGTCAGGACGCTGGGGACGCGAGGCACGTTGCGCCCGGCGACTCGCACCGCGTTGGTCAGCTCGATCACCATGAAGAGGATCAGCACGGCCGCGACGACCATGAACAGGGCCTTGACGAGGATCAGGCTGACCAGCACGGAGCCCCCGAGGCCGACGCCGATGCCGATCGCCGCGGGCAGGTTGCGGCCGGTGCGCTCGGTCAGCTTCGCGTTGCTGGCCTCGAGGCGTGCACGCTGGGCGCGGAGCTGGTCTTCGATCTCGTGGCGCGCCGAGTGGGCCCGCGCGTCGACGTCGGGTCTGGTCGGAGTGGTGCCGCGCTCCGGATCGTCAGGAACGGTTCCCATCAGACCTCGAGGAGCTCCGCCTCTTTTTTCTTCAGCGCGTCGTCGATCTGGTCGACGAAGCCCTTCGTGATGGACTCGAGCTCCTTCTCGGCGCGCGAGATCTCGTCTTCGCCGACCTCGGGCTGCGAGTCGAGGTCGTCTTTCGCCTTGCGGCGGATGTTGCGGATCGCGACCTTGGCGTCTTCGCCCTTGGTCTTGACGATCTTGACGAACTCCTTGCGGCGGTCCTGCGTCAGCTCGGGGATCGTCACGCGCACGATCGTGCCGTCGTTCGTCGGGCTGGCACCGAGGTTGGGGAAGGTCGCGATGGCCTTCTCGATCTCTTTGAGCGCCGTCTTGTCGTAGGGCGTCACGATCAGCGTGCGCGCCTCGGGCGCCTGAAGCGACGCCAGCTGAGCGAGCGGAGTCGGGGTGCCGTAGTAGTCGACCGGGATCTTCTGGAACAGCGCCGGGTTGATGCGGCCCGTGCGCACCGTGTTGAAGTCGTCTTTCGCGACCTCGACGGCCTTGCCCATCTTGTCTTTGGTCTCGGTCAGTACATCTGCGATCGCCACATTGCTCCTTAGTTCGTCGTCAGCTTACTCGGGGGGCCGATGCTCGACCTGCGCCCCGCCGCCGGTCGGGGAGTTCGCGCCCCGTGGCCCCTCAGTTGCTGACGAGGGTGCCGATGGCCTCGCCGCGGATGGCGCGGGCCACGTTGTTGTCGCCCTCCATGCCGAACACGCGCATGGGCATGCCGTTGTCCATGCAGAGGCTGAAGGCGGTCGAGTCGACGACCTTGAGGCCCTTCACGAGGGCGTCCTGGTAGGTGAGGGTGTCGTACTTCATGGCCGTCGGATCGGTGCGCGGGTCGGCCGAGTAGACGCCGTCGACGCCGTTCTTCGCGACGAGCACCTCGGTGGCGCCGATCTCGAGCGCCCGCTGCGCCGAGACGGTGTCGGTCGAGAAGTAGGGCAGGCCCGCGCCGGCGCCGAAGATGACGATGCGGCCCTTCTCGAGGTGGCGGCCGGCGCGGCGCGGAATGTACGGCTCGGCGACCTGGGTCATCGCGATGGCCGACTGCACGCGGGTGGAGGCGCCGGTCTGCTCGAGGAAGTCCTGCAGGGCGAGGGCGTTCATGACGGTGCCCAGCATGCCCATGTAGTCGGCGCGGCCTCGGTCCATGCCGCGCTGGCTGAGCTCCGCGCCGCGGAAGAAGTTGCCGCCGCCGACCACGATCGCGACCTCGACGTCGGCCGAGGCCTCGGCGATCTCGCTGGCCAGCGCGCTGACGACGTCGGGGTTGACACCCAGGGATCCGCCCCCGAACGCTTCGCCCGACAGCTTCAGGAGAACTCGGCGGCGGGCGGTCTTCGGTGTCTTCATCGTGTTCTCCCTCGGTGATGGCTCATGTCAGCGTAGCCAGAAATCAGAGTGCGGGCGGGCGCAGGAACGAAGCGCCCTTCGCCGTGCGGCGAATCGTCTGCGCGCGCGCAGATGGGGCCCGAGACGATCGCTCGTCTCGGGCCCCATCGGGTGGTGCTACGCGCCGACCTTGATCCGGGCGAAGCCCTGGACGGTCATGCCGGCCTCGGCGAGGACCTTCTCGACGGACAGCTTGCTGTCCTTCGCGTAGGCCTGGTCGAGCAGGGCGATTTCTTTGAAGAAGCCCGTGAGGCGTCCCTCGATGATCTTGGGCAGAGCCGCTTCGGGCTTGCCCTCGTTCTTCGCGGTCTCCTCGACGATGGCGCGCTCGCGGGCGACCTCCTCGGCCGGGACCTCGTCGCGGCTCAGGTACTTCGGGTCGGCGAACGCGATGTGCTGAGCGATCGAGCGAGCCGTCTCGGCGTCGCCGCCGGTGTAGCCCACGACCACGCCGACCTGCGGGGGCAGGTCTTTGGAGGTCTTGTGCAGGTAGACGGCGAACTCGGAGCCCGGGACCGTTGCCACCGTGCGGAGCTCGACCTTCTCGCCGAGAAGAGCGGCCTCCTGGTCGACGAAGGCGGCGACCGTCTGGTCGCCCGAGACGATCGCGGCATTGCCGGTCTCGGCGTCGTCGGCGCCCGAGGCGGCGACGGTGTCGAGGACGGTCTCGGCCAGCGCGACGAACTTGTCGTTCTTCGCGACGAAGTCGGTCTCGCTGGCGAGTTCGATGATCGTCGCGGTGTCCGCGCCGACCTTCGCGGTGACGAGGCCGGCGGTGGTCGTGCGACCCTCGCGCTTGGCGACGCCCTTCAGACCCTTGACGCGCAGGATCTCGATCGCCTTCTCGAGGTCGCCCTCGGCTTCGACGAGCGCGTTCTTGGAGTCGAGCATGCCCGCGCCGAGACGGTCGCGGAGGACCTTGACGTCGGCGAGTGAGTAGTTGGCCATTGATGTGCCCTTTCGTGAATCAGGCGTGCTGAAAAGGTGGAGAGGTTACTTCTTGGCGGCGGCGGCGTCGACAGCGGCAGCGTCGGCGTCAACGGCGTTGGCGACCTCGGGGTCGGCCTCGGCGACCGGGTTGGCGACGGGCTCGCCCAGTGCCTTGTCGGCGACCTGAGCGTCGGCGTCGTTCTCCTCGGTCGGCTCGGGAGCGGCCTCGGCGGCGGGCGCCTCGGCAGCGGCGGGCTCGGCCGAAGGGGTCTCAGCAGCAGGGGTCTCGGCAGCAGCGGTCTCAGCAGCAGCGGGAGCCTCGGTCGACTGAGCGAGGAGCTCGGCCTCCCACTCGGCCAGCGGCTCGACGGGCGCAGCGCCCTCTTCGGGCTTCTGGTGGCGCTGGATGAGGCCCTCCGCGGCGGCGTCGGCGACGATGCGCGTCAGCAGGCCGACGGAGCGGATCGCGTCGTCGTTGCCCGGGATCGGGAACTGGATCTCGTCGGGGTCGCAGTTCGTGTCGAGGATGCCGATGACCGGGATGCCCAGCTTCTTGGCCTCGTCGATCGCGAGGTGCTCCTTCTTGGTGTCGACAACCCAGAGAGCCGAAGGGGTCTTCGTGAGGTTGCGGATACCGCCGAGCGTCTTGTGCAGCTTGTCGAGCTCGCGCTTCTTGATCAGGAGCTCTTTCTTGGTGAAGCCCTGAGTCGTGTCGTCGAAGTCGATCTCTTCCAGCTCCTTCATGCGAGCGAGTCGCTTGGAGACGGTCTGGAAGTTGGTGAGGAGGCCGCCGAGCCAGCGCTGGTTGACGAACGGCTGGCCGACGCGGATGGCCTGCTCGGAGATCGAGCCCTGAGCCTGCTTCTTGGTGCCGACGAAGAGGATGGTGCCGCCGTGGGCGACGGTCTCCTTGACGAAGTCGTAGGCCTGGTCGATGTAGCCGAGCGACTGCTGCAGGTCGATGATGTGGATGCCGGAGCGCTCGGCGAGGATGAAGCGCTTGACCTTCGGATTCCAGCGACGGGTCTGGTGTCCGAAGTGGACGCCGCTGTCGAGCAGCTGGCGAATGGTGACGACGGCCATGGCCGTTCTCCTGTTCTACGCACGCGAACGCGCACGTCTTCTCGGTTGGATGGACGACCGGTCGGTCGCCTCTGCCTGATGCCCGGGCTCGTACCCGCCTTGCGTGGCAAGGACCGAATGGGTGGAGTCACCGCGGTCGAGGACCGCTCGGGCATGCGAAGTCACCCCGCGAACGGAGTGCGTGCCAACAATAGCACTCGCTAGGCGGAAGCACCCACCGCCTCGGAGCCCATCTCCTCGAGCGAGCGGCCCTTCGTCTCCTTGATCTTGAAGAACACGAAGAGGATCGACAGGAAGGCGAAGAAGGCGAAGATCCCGTACGAGAGCGTGAGGCTCAGTGCGGCCAGCGCCGGGAACGCGACGGTCACGACGAAGTTCGCGATCCAGTTGAAGCTGGAGCCGATGCCGAGGGCGGCCGCGCGGATGTTCGACGGGAACATCTCGCCGAGCAGGACCCACATGAGCGGGCCCCAGGTGGCGCCGAACGAGATGACGAAGAGGTTCGCCGCGACGAGGGCGATAGGGCCCCAGGCGCCGGGCAGCTGCGGGTTGCCGTCGACGACGTTGGACTGGCTGAACGAGATGGCCATGAACGCCAGGCTCACCGTCATGCCGATCGATCCGACCAGGAGCATGGGGCGGCGGCCGACCTTGTCGACGAGCGCGATCGCGATGAAGGTGACGGCCACGTTGACCACGGCGGTGATCGTCGAGATGAGGAACGACTGGTCTTCCTTGAAGCCCACGGCCTGCCAGAGCGTGGTCGAGTAGTAGAAGATCACGTTGATGCCGACGAACTGCTGCAGGATCGCGAGGATGATGCCGACCCAGACGATGCCCTGCAGGCCGAAGACCGGTCCGCGCACGCTCGACTTCTTGGTGAGCTGGGCCTCCTTCTTGATGGCGTCCTCGATGTCGTGGAGGTTCGTCTCGATCGTCTCGGTCGGGACGATCTGCTTCAGCACGTCGCGCGCCTCGTCGCGACGGCCCTCGCCCGCGAGGTAGCGCGGCGACTCGGGCAGGCGGAGTGCGAGAATGCCGTAGACCACCGACGGGACGACGCCGACGAGGAACATCCAGCGCCAGGCGGGGAACGGGCCGATCATGGCGTCGGCTGAGCCGGCGGTGACGGCGAAGAGCTGGTCGGAGAGCAGAGCGGCGAAGATGCCAAGCGTGATGGCGAGCTGCTGGAACGAGCCCAGGCGGCCGCGGATGCTCTTGGGCGAGACCTCCGAGATGTATGCCGGCGCGATGACCGACGCGATGCCGATGCCGAGACCGCCGACCAGGCGCCAGATGATGAAGTCCCACGTGGCGAAGGCGAGTCCGGCGAAGATCGAGCTGATCAGGAAGAGGCCCGAGGCGATGAGCATGACGCGGATGCGGCCCCAGCGGTCGGCGAAGCGGCCGCCCAGGTAGGCGCCGACCGCGCAGCCGATCAGCGCTGACGCGACCGTGATGCCCGAGGCGGCCTCGGGGATGTCGAACTCCTTGGTGATGGAGTTGACCGCGCCGTTGATGACCGACGAGTCGAATCCGAACAGGAACCCGCCGATGGCCGCTACGACCGCGAGAGCGGTGACCCTCCGGTCGAGCCGTCTGGCTTCGTCGGTCTTCGGTTCTGTCGTCTTGTCTGACACTGTTCTTCTACTTTCCATCGGCGGCGACATGCTTTGTCGTCGACCCTCTGTGAGGAAGGCAGCGACTCATGATCGCCGCCTCCCCAGGTGCGGCATGCACGAGTCGTTGTGCACAGATCGACCCTACGCCCGTTGCAGAGTGCATCGCCACGCGATCCTGGGCGTGTGAGATCGATCCTCGTCGTGCCGCGTGCTGCGGCGCTGCTCGTCGCCGCGCTGCCGGCCGGGGCGCTGCCAGTGGGGGCGTTGCTGGCCGGAGTGCTGCTCGTGGGGGCGCCGGGCGCCGCCGCGGCGCGCGAGGAGGCGGGGTCGCCGTGGTCGTGGCCCGTTCCTGCGCCCCATCCGGTCCTGGCGGGGTTCGAGGCGCCGACCGAGGTCTGGTCGCCCGGGCACCGCGGCATCGACGTCGGGGCCGCGATCGGCGCCGTCGTGCTCGCGCCCGAGTCGGGCGTCGTGCACTACGCCGGGGTGGTCGTCGACCGTCCGGTCCTGTCGATCGAGCATCCGGGCGGCGTGCTGTCGAGCTTCGAGCCGGTCGCCGCGACCGTGGCCCGCGGCGACTCCGTGCAACGAGGTCAGCCGGTGGGCGTGGTCGAGGCCGGGCACTGCGCCGACGCGATCCCGTGCGTGCACGTAGGCGCACGGGTCGACGGGGCGTACGTGTCGCCGCTGGTGTTCCTCGGCGGGGTGCCGCGCGCCGTGCTGCTGCCGACGCGGCCGCTGGCCGGCGCGGAGACGGGTCCTTCGACAAGGACGCGTGGGCGACCCGCAAGGAGATCCGTCGCGACGCGCAAGCCCAAGAAGGATTTCGGGCTCGAGCTGCGAGCGCCACGAGGACGCCCGGGCTGACTGTCCTTGCGAAGCTCGGGCATGCGGTCAGGCGCGCGGGTGAGCCGTCCGGTAGCTCTCGCGCAGCCGCTCCGTGGAGACGTGCGTGTAGATCTGCGTGGTGCCCAGGCTGGCGTGGCCGAGGAGTTCCTGCACCGCCCTCAGGTCGGCTCCCCCGTCGAGCAGGTGGGTCGCGGCGGTGTGCCGGAGCGCGTGCGGACCCGCGGGGCCCGACCCCGGCAGCGGCTCGAGCAGCCGGGCCACCAGCGAGTAGACGGCGCGGGTGCCGAGCCGTCGGCCCGACCTCCCGACGAAGAAGGGCGCAGGAACTCCGCCACCGCCGCCCACCAGCTTCGGCCGGGCGCGGTCGACGTACTCCCCCAGCGCCGCCGCTGCCGGCACTCCGAACGGGACCACCCGCTGCTTCGACCCCTTGCCGACGACCCGCACCGTGAGCCGCTCGAGGTCGATGTCGCCGAGGTCGGTGCCGACCAGCTCGGCCACGCGCAGCCCTGCGCCGTACAGCAGCTCGATGACGGCGAGGTCGCGAACAGCGCCAGGGTCTCCGGTATCGGCGAGAGTCGCCAGCGAGGTCAGGATGCCGTCCATCTGCTCGCGGGTGAGGACACGCGGCAGGTGGCTCTCGGCCTTGGGAGCGCGAAGCCGTACTCCGACATCGGTCGGGGTCGCACCCGACTCGTGCAGCCGCCGCGTGAACGCGCGCGCCGACGCCGACCGGCGGGAGATCGTCGCGCGCGCCAGCCCCTGCTGCGTCGACTGCCACAGCCAGTCGCGGAGCGTGTCGAGGTCGAGCCCGGACGTCTCGGGCTCGCCGTCGACGCGGCCGCGGACGAATGCCAGGAGCGACTCGAGGTCGGAGCCGTACGCGCGGACGGTGTGCTCGCTCAGCCCGCGGCCGTGGCGGAGCCAGGCGAGGAAGGCGTCGATGTCGCGGACGAGGGTGGCGGGCACGGTCAAGGGTAGGCACGGCGGCGGCCGGGCGCGGCGCGGCGCGCCACGGCCGCGGGCGCACCGGGGCGGTCCCCGCCGCGCGCCGCGGCGCCGAGCCCGACGCGCTGCGGCCCCGGCGCGCCGTCGACTCACACGACGGCGACCCACCCCCGATCGCGCTCGCGGGCGCGGCCCGTCAGCTCGAGGACCGCCAGGGTGGCGCGGGCCTCGCTCTCGCCGAGACCCGCCGACAGGGCGACTTCGGCCTCGGTGCGCGGCCGCCGCGGACTCAGCGCGTCGAGCACCCGCACCTCGACGGGGTGCAGTCGCCCCTCGCCGGTGCCCAGGTGGTCGGCCCCGCCGGTGTCGAGGGCCGGGCGCAGGAGCCCGACGACGTCGTGCACTCCCCCGATCAGCCGGACCTCGGGCTCGCCCAGCAGACGGTGGCACCCCGCCGACGACGGCGACGTGATGGGCCCCGGCACCGCGCCGAGCGGACGCCCCAGCCCGCGAGCGTGGGTCGCCGTGTTCAACGCGCCCGACCGCTCGCCGGCCTCGACGACGACCGTGGCGCCCGTTCCTGCCGCCAGAAGCCTGTTCCGTTGCAGGAACCGCCAGCGCGACGGACTCGTGCCGCACGGCACCTCCGCCACCACGGCTCCGCGGTCGACGACACGGGCCAGCAGCTCGGAGTGCCCGGCCGGGTAGAAGCGGTCGACCCCGCCAGCCATCACCGCGACGGTCGACCCCTCGGCGGCGAGGGCAGCGCGATGCGCGCTCCCGTCGATCCCGTAGGCGCCGCCCGAGTGGACGGCGATGCCGCGCGAGGCCAGCCCGTCGCCCAGCTCCAGCGCAACCTGCTCGCCGTAGCCCGACGAGGCCCGCGAGCCGACGATGGCCACCCCGGGCTCCGCGGTCAGCCGCGCCGGGTCACCCCGCACCCAGAGCGCCGCCGGCGCGTGCGGGCCGAGATCGGCGTACCCGGCGGGCCACGACTCGTCGCCCGGCACGAGCAGCTGCGCCCCGACCGAGCGCGCCGCACGGATCGCGGCCCGGACGCGCGCCTCGGTCAGGCGCCCGACCCAGCGTCGCAGCGCCGCGTCGACGTCGACGTTCGCGGCCTCGGCCACGTGAGCGTCACGCAGCCGGGACCGGATCTGATCGGCCGAGAGCGTCAGGAGCCCCAGCGCTCTTTCGGCGCCGAACACCGTGCGGAACAGCCCCGCGACGCCGTCGCCCGGTTCGGCCAGGCACGACCAGATCGCTCCGGATATCGCCGCGGTCGGCTCGACCGCGCAGCCGTCGACGCGACCGAGCACCCGGGCAGCGGCTTGCGCGTCGCCCGGCGACAGGATGCCGCCGATCGTGCCTGCACTGAGCGTGCCGGCACCGAGGGTGTCCCGCGCCGAACCTGCAGTGCCCTCTGCTGCGCTCACAGCGCCCTCCGCCGCATTCACAATGCCCTCCGGAGGGCCAGGGCGGCTCCCACGTGCTCGCGGGTCGGCCGCTCGGCGGCATCGAGGTCGGCGACCGTCCATGCGAGCCGAAGCACGCGGTCGTAGCCGCGCATCGTCAGCGCCCCGCCCTCGAGCGCCCGGTCGAGCACCTCGGTGTCGGCGGTCGCGAGGCGCAGGTCGCCCGACCGGAGCCGGCTGCCCGGCACCTCGGAGTTGAGCCGCCACGGCGTGCCCTCCCACCGGCGTCTCTGCCGATCGCGGGCGGCGACCACCCGTGATCGCGCCTCGGCGGTCGTGATCTGCCCGCCGAGCGGCTCGGTCGCCTGCCGGAACTGCGCCGAGTCGATCCGCGACACCCGCAGCTGGATGTCGATCCGGTCGATGAGCGGCCCCGACAGCTTGCCGAGGTAGCGCCGTCGCTGAAACGGCGAGCAGGAGCAGGCGACGTCGCGCGACCCGTACTCGCCGCACGGGCACGGGTTGGCGGCGAGCACCAGCTGGCACCGGGCCGGCCACGTGGCCGAGCCGTGGGTCCGTTGGATCACGATCGACCCGCTCTCGAGGGGCTGGCGCAGCCCGTCGAGCACGGCGGCCGCGAATTCCGGCGCCTCGTCGAGGAAGAGCACCCCGCCGGAAGCACGCGTCACGGCGCCGGGCCGCATGATGGCGTGCCCGCCGCCGACGAGGGCCGCGGCCGAGCACGAGTGGTGCGGGCTCTCGAACGGCGGGCGCCGCGACAGGAGCGCCTGCACCGGGAGACCGCTCAGCGATCGCACCGACGAGACCTCGAGGGCCTGATCGATGTCGAGGTCGGGCAGGAGTCCCGGCAGCCGTGCCGCGAGCATCGTCTTGCCCGCGCCCGGCGGCCCGACCATGAGCATGTGGTGGCCGCCCGATGCCGCCACGATCATGCCCTCGACGGCCGCCCGGTTGCCGATCACGTCGGCCAGGTCGAGGTCGGCCTCGTCGACGGCCTCGGTCGCGGGCCGGGTCAGCGCCTCGACGGCTTCAGGCTCGAAGTCGCCGCCGTGCCAGATCGCGGCGTCGCGGAGGCTCGCGACCCCGACCACGCGGACGTCGGGCACCAGTGACGCCTCGTCGACGTTCGCGGACGGCACCATGACGGTCGTCGCCCCGGCCCGGGCGGCGCCGAGCACGCTCGGCAGGATGCCGTCGACCGGCCGAAGCCGTCCGTCGAGGCCGAGCTCGCCGATGTGGACCACCGACCGGATCGACGCGGCGCTCACGAGGTCGCCGGCCGCGAGGGCTGCCACGGCGATCGACAGGTCGAACGACGATCCGTGCTTGCGGAGCGACGCGGGCGACATGTTCACGGTCAGCTTGCGCGACGGCAGCGGGCATCCCGAGTTGGCAGCGGCCGCCCGGACCCGGTCGCGGGCCTCGCCGAGCGATGCGTCCGGCAGCCCGATCAGCAGGAACCCCGGCAGGCCGTCGCTGATGTCGGCCTCGACCTCGACGATCGCACCGTGGAGCCCCTGGAGGGCGATGGCCTGGGTGCGTGCCACGCTCATGCGACGTTCTCGAGGTGCTCGACGGTGGGCGGGGCGGTTCCTGCGACCGTCACTGCCACCGCGTCCACGCGCAGACGCGAGCCCTCGCGCGGGTTCTCGCGCGCCCAGGCCCCCGTGAGGCGCCGCAGCCGCGCCAGCTTCGTCGGCGTCACCGACTCGAACGGATGCCCAGCCGCATGGCTCGACCGCGTCTTCACCTCGACGACGACCACCCAGTCGTCGTCGGCGACGACGATGTCGATCTCGCCCTCGGGGCACCGCCAGTTGCGCGCCAGCACCCGGTAGCCGCACTCGCGCAGGTACTCGGCGGCGATCTCCTCGCCGGCAGCGCCCAGTTCGAGCCTGCTGCCCCTGTCGGGACTGCTGCCCCTGTCGGGACTGCTGTGTGTTCTGTCTTCTGTCATCACGACCTCCTCGTACGAGGATCGTGAATCGCAGGAACTCCCCGCGGCCGCCGGTCACATCTGTGGACAGACCATCGGCCAGGGCCCGCCTGTGGAGAACACCCCGCAGGTGGTCGCCCTACTCGTCGAGCGCGAGCTCTTTCGGAAGCTCCAGGTCGCGCGTGGTCAGCTCTTCGACGTTGACGTCTTTGAAGGTGAGCACGCGCACCGATTTGACGAAGCGGTCGGACCGGTAGACGTCCCACACCCAGACGTCGGTCATCGTGAGCTCGAAGTAGAAGTCGTGCTCGGTGTCGCGGCGGACGAGGTCGACCTCGTTGGCCAGGTAGAAGCGTCGCTCGGTCTCGATCACGTAGCGGAACTGCGACACGACGTCGCGGTACTCGCGGTAGAGGGCAAGCTCGACCTCGCGGTCGTAGTCGTCGAAATCGTCGTCGTCCATCGAGCGGCTATCTTACGTCAATGCAGCCAGGAGAGGCGGTGCAGCGGCGAGGGGCCGTGCGCCTCGAGACCGGCGTAGTGGGCCGCCGAGCCGTAGCCCTTGTTCGCCGTCCACGAGTAGCCCGGGTGGACGTCGTCGTAGCCGATCATGAGCCGGTCGCGGTGCACCTTGGCGATCACCGACGCGGCGGCGACGGACGCGCAGTCGCGGTCGGCTTTGATGCGAGTGACGATGCGCGGCGGCGTCAGGAGCGCCGGCGTGAGGTAGTCGTGGCTCCCGTCCAGCACGACGACCGAGTCGAGGATCCCGACGCCGAGCCCGTGGAGCTGCGCCAGAGCCCGCCTGCCCGCCAGACCGAGGGCGGCGATGATGCCGACGGAGTCGACCTCGGCCGCCTCGGCCAGGCCGACCGCCGACGCCTCGCACCACTGGGCGGCGAGGGGCGCCATCGCCTCCCGGCGCTTCTCGCTGAGCATCTTGCTGTCGCGCAGGCCCTCGGGGTGCGGCCCGCAGGTGATGCGCACAGCGCTGATGCCGACGGCGACCGGACCGGCGATGGCCCCGCGACCCACCTCGTCGCAGCCGAGCACCCAGACGGCGCCGTCGTCGTGCAGCTCGCGCTCGAAGTCGAGCGTCGGATCGGCGACCGGGGTCACTTGGTGCTCGAGTCCGTTCCGCGGAACACGTCGGGGTAGTCGTCGAGCCAGGTCCAGCGGCTCAGGGGCCACGTGATGATGAAGGCGCGGCCGACGACGTCGGACTCCGGCACGAAGCCCTTGGACGGCGTGTTCGTCTGAAGGCGGCTGTCGGCCGAGTTGTAGCGGTTGTCGCCCTCGACCCAGAGCGAGCCGGCGGGGACGGTCACCGAGAAGTCCTTCTCGGACTCGCGGGAGATGCCGGCGGGGAGCTTCGTGTACGGCTCGTCGAGGGGCACGCCGTTGACGGTCATCTGACCGAAGTCGTTGCAGCAGGCCACCTTGTCGCCGGGCAGGCCGATGACGCGCTTGACGAGGTGGTCGTCGCTGTCCTGCGTGCCGAGGCCGACCTGGGTCAGGAACCACTGGAAGCCGTCGACCACGGGGTTGCCGGTCGTCGACGAGACCTGGTCGCTCGTCGAGAGCCACCCGCCCGGGTCTTTGAAGACGATGATGTCGCCGCGCTTCAGCGGGACGACGTTCGGGACGAGCTCGTTGACGATGATGCGGTCGTTGATCTGGAGCGTGTTCTCCATGGACGCCGACGGGATGTAGAACGAGCGGACCAGGAAGGTCTTGATCAGGAACGAGATCAGGAGGGCCGCGAGAAAGATGATGACGATGTCGCGAAGGAAGCGGCCCATGCCGCCCGGACGCCTGACGGTCTCGCCGCCCTCGCCGTCGGGAGCACGGCGTCGCCCGCGGACGGGCGACGATCCGTCGGCGGTCTGCATCTGCAGCCCCCGCCGCAGGCTGCGCATGAACGTGCTGTTATCTGTCATAAATCACCGAACTCCCCGCCCAAATGTACTGGACGGGGAGCTCGAAGTTCGGCAAAGCGCTGAACGACTAGTTGTCGCGCTTCTCCTTGATCTTGGCCTTCTTGCCGCGCAGCTCGCGCAGGTAGTAGAGCTTCGCGCGGCGCACGGCACCACGGCTGACGAGCTCGATGTGGTCGATGACCGGGGAGTGCACGGGGAAGGTGCGCTCGACGCCGACCTGGAAGCTGACCTTGCGGACCGTGAAGGTCTCGCGGACGCTGTCGCCCTGGCGGCCGATGACGACGCCCTGGAACACCTGGACACGCGAGCGCGTGCCCTCGATGATGTTCACGTGGACCTTGACGGTGTCGCCGGCACGGAAGTCGGGGACATCGCTGCGAAGCGACGCTGCATCCAGACTCTGGAGGATGTGGCTCATGATGGTTCGCTCTCTCGGGCCGCCACAGGTCGACCGCGGTTTAGGGTCCCGGCGCACGGTGATCGTGCGGGAACGCTTCGTGGAGGATCGTGCCTCGTGATGGCCGACTCCCCTGTGGCAGAGTCGTGCGCGGGCACAAACGCCTATTGTGCCACAGACCGCGGTCCCGGCGCCAGGTGACACCGTGGCCTCGAGGTCGCCGCCGCCCCAGGGACGCCGATGCCTCAGGAGTGCGGGCCGACCGTCACCGTGCGGTCGGGGTCGAGCGCTGCGGTGGTCGAGACGAACCCCTGACGGAGCGCGCGCACGGAGCGACGCACGCTGACGGCGATCAGGACGGCGAGGGCGACCACGGTGAGCATGATCGCCGCGGCCGCCAGCACGCTCGACAGCGGCGACGCCCCGGCGCCGGCGAAGACGGTGAACGCCGAAGCGGCGGTGCGCCCGGCCGCGGAGTCGACGAGGAAGAAACCGGCGGCGAGCTGACCGATCCAGGCCACGGCGAGCAGCCCGGAATCGCTCCAGGAGACAGAGCGGGTGCGGCGATTGGTGCCGCGAAGGGTGACCAGAGCCGTCGCGACGGCCTGGCCGACGAACAGGACGGGCACGAACAGGAGCTGGGCGAAGAACTGGAAGCCGAGGGGCGCCCCGAAGAAGCCGCGCCCGAACAGCACCCACAGCGGCAACGCGAAAGCCGCGATCCACGACACGCGATACAGCACTCTGCGAAGCCTCATGCAGTGGAGCCTAGGCACCGACGGTGAAGAATGACTGCATGATCGATCTACGCACCCCGGGAGAAATCGAAGCGATGAGGCCCGCCGGGCGGTTCGTCGCGTCCGTTCTGGAGGCCACCCGGGTGGCAGCTGTCCCCGGAGCCAATCTCCTCGAGATTGACGCTCTCGCGCACCGCATGATCCGGGACGCCGGGGCGGAGAGCTGCTATGTCGACTATCACCCGTCGTTCGGCGCCAGCCCGTTCGGCAAGGTCATCTGCACCTCCGTCAACGACGCCGTGCTGCACGGGCTCCCCCATGACTACGCCCTGCAGACGGGCGACCTCCTCAGCCTCGACTTCGCCGCCAGAGTCGACGGCTGGGTCTCGGACAGCGCCGTGAGCCTCGTGGTGGGCGGTGAGGGTTCACCCGAGGATGCCGCGCTCATCGCGACGGTCGAGGAGGCGCTGGTCCGAGGGGTCGCCGCCGCCCAGCCCGGCGGCCGGCTCGGCGACATCAGCGCCGCGATCGGCGAGGTCGCCCACGCCGCGGGTTACTCGGTCAACCTGCAGTTCGGCGGCCACGGAGTCGGGACCGAGATGCACGGAGACCCGCACGTGCCCAACGACGGTCGAGCCGGCCGTGGCTTCCCGCTCCGCCCGGGCCTGGTCATCGCGATCGAGCCGTGGCTGATGCAGTCGACCGACGAGATCTACACCGACGCCGACGGCTGGACGCTCCGCAGCGTCGACGGCTCGCGCACGGCGCACGTCGAGCACACCGTGGCCATCACCGCCGACGGTCCCCTGGTGCTGACTGCCCGCTAGGAGGCGGCGCCGCCAGGCGACCGGCGAATCCGTCGCTCCGAGGTCACGCCTCGGCGTCGGGAAGCAGGTCGGGCCGCACCCGGCGCGTGCGCTCCACCTGCTGCTCGTGGCGCCACGTCGCGATAGCCCCGTGATTCCCGCTGAGCAGGATCAGCGGAACCTCGTGCCCCCGCCAGACGGCCGGCTTGGTGTAGCTCGGGTACTCGAGCAGGCCGCCCTCGTGGCTCTCCTCCGTGAGGCTCTCCGGGTTGCCGACGACACCCGGCACGAGTCGCCCGATGGCCTCGATCATTGCCATGGCCGCGACCTCGCCGCCGTTCAGAACGTAGTCGCCGAGGCTGACCTCGCGGACCGTCACACCCGGCCTGGTCGCCGCGTGGTCGATGACGCGCTGGTCGATGCCCTCGTAGCGCCCGCACGTGAAGACGAGACGAGGCGCGAGCGCGAGCTCGCGGGCCTGCGCCTGCGTGAACGGCGTGCCCGCCGGCGACGGCACGACCACCACGGTGCCCTCGGGCGTTCCGTCGAGGATCGCGTCGAGCGCCTCGCCCCAGGGCTCCGGCTTCATCACCATGCCGGCACCGCCGCCGTAGGGCGTGTCGTCGACGGTGCGATGCCGGTCGTGAGTGTGGTCGCGCAGATCGTGGACCTGCACGTCGAGGAGCCTCTGCTGCCGGGCCCTGCCGAGCAGCGAGACGTCGAGCACGCCGAAGAACTCGGGGAAGATCGAGACGATGTCGATGCGCACCGAAGGCCTACTCGGACGTCTCGTCAGGCTTCGGGTCACGAGCCGCGGGCGCAGGAACTGCCGTCGCGGGCACCTCTGCATCGGCAGGCTCGTCGTCGTCGAGGCTCTCGAACAGGCCGAGCGGAGGCGTCACGGTGACCGTGCCCGCCGCGAGATCGACGCTCGGGACGATCGCGGAGACGAACGGCACGAGCACCTCGCCCGAAGGTGTGTCGACGGCCAGGAGGTCCTGGGCCGGGAGGTGGTCGACGCGGGCGATGGTGCCGACCTCGGATCCGTCGCGGACGACGGAGAGGCCGATCAGCTGGTGGTCGAACCACGCATCGGGCTCGTCGCTGACCTCGACGCCCTCGTGCTCGACCCAGAGGATCGCCTTCACGAGCGTCTCGGCCGCGGTGCGGTCGTCGACGCCGACGAAGAAGCCGACAGGGTGCGAGTTGTACCAGCGGAGTTCGACGAGCTCGAGGGTCTTGCCGTGCCAGGGTGAGTCGTTCGGCACCTGCAGGGCGAAGACGGCCCCGGGGACGAATCGCTTCTTGGGAGCGTCGGTGTAGAGCTCGACCTTGAGAGCGCCTTTGAGGCCGTGGGCCTTGGTCAGACGGCCGACGCGGAGCCGCGTCTGGCCGTCGCCAGGAGTGGAGCTGTCGGACACCGAATCAGAAATCGGTGTCGACGACATCGACGCGGACACGCTTGCCGTCGGCGATCGCCGTGACAAGGGTGCGCAGCGCCTTGGCGGTGCGCCCGGAGCGTCCGATGACGCGTCCGAGGTCTTCAGGGTGGACCCGGACCTCGAGCACGTCGCCGCGCTGCGAGGTCTTCGAGACCACCTGCACCTCGTCCGGGTGATCGACGATCCCCCGGACGAGGTGTTCGAGTGCAGGTGCGAGCACTGACTACGCCTCGGTCGACTCGTCGGCAGCGGCGTCGTCGGCAGCGGGAGCCTCGGCAGCGGGCGCCTCGGCGACCTTCTCCGTCTTGGGCTTGAGGACGGGCTTCTTCTTCTCGTCGGCGACGAAGGCCTCCTTGGGGGCCTTGGTCTTGACGGTCGAGACGGCGTCCTTGTCGCCCTTGAACTGACCCCAGTCGCCGGTCAGCTTCAGGAGGGCGGCGACCTGCTCGGTCGGCTGAGCGCCGACGCCGAGCCAGTACTGGGCGCGAGCCGAGTCGACCTCGATGACCGAGGGCTCTTCGGTGGGGTGGTACTTGCCGATCTCTTCGATCACGCGGCCGTCGCGCTTGGTGCGCGAGTCGGCGACGACGATGCGGTAGTACGGGGCGCGAATCTTACCGAGACGCTTGAGGCGGATCTTGACGGACACAATTCTCCTGTGGCAGTGATTTGAGGCGAGTTGCTAGCCGTGAGCGTGGGGGCACACTCGGCTCGAAAGCTCTAAGGGGTCATGCGTGCCACCTGATTAGAGGGTCGGGTGGCCGCTGACTCGACCTCTCATTGTTGCAGACCGGTGCCCATTCAGCCAATCATCCGCTGGCCCGTGTCGGGATCGATGCCCTCGTCCCTCAAGATCCGGTCGATCGCGTCCGCTGCGTCCGCCGGCCTCCGGCTCGCACGCCGCCGTGGCCACAGCGCCTCCGCCGGTTCGAATGCTCCCGTGTATCCTCCGCCCTCTCGTCTCGCCCAAGCGGCGCGGAGTCCGGCCACGGCCGCCTCGAGGCGGCCGATGGCGTCGTCGTCCAGGCGGTAGAGGCGCTGCGGCCAGGCGTCGCGGACTCGAACGAATCCGGCGCCGTGCAAGATCTTGAGGTGCTTGCTGACCGCGGGCCACCCGACTCCGAACACGTGCTGCACCCTCTCGGCGAGGTACAACGACGCGCACTCCTCCGATGCCAGGACAGCGAGCAGATACCGGCGAACCGGGTGCCCCATGACGTCGAATGCGTTCGCGGCATCGACGAGCCACGGCGCGGGCGGCGCCTCAGGAGTCGCAGGAGTGAGCGGCATGCGTCGATTCTTCCTCGAGGTGACTCTGCCCGACGGCTGTCCACACGAATCCAGCCCCCCGAAGCCCCTGTGGAGAACCGTCGCCGCTCGCACACGCATCGCCCGGCCCTGCCGGTTCCCCTCCGGAAGACTTTCCCCGCGCGTGAATTCACGCCCAGGGAAAGCGGTCGAAAAGGAAACCCCGGGGGGTAGGCGGGCGGCTGGGGAGCCCGCGTCAGGGGGCGATGGCGCGCGACGCGGACAGCCCCTCGGAGGTCGCCCTGACGGCGTCGACGGCGCGGGCGTCGAGGGCGCCGCCGATGACGGTGTGCTCGATGGCGGCCGCCGCGAGTTCCTGCGCCAGGGACGAGACGGATTCTTGGCCGGCGCAGACGATCACCGTGTCGGCCGGGATGGCGGTGACCCGGCCGGCGTCGTCGACGACGTCGAGGAAGCCCGGGCGGATCTCGCGGTAGTCGACGTGGTCGACGAAGCGCACGCCGGCGGAGCGGAGGCGGCCGACGGCGACCCAGCGGGAGGTGACGCCGATGCCGCTGCCGAATCTGCCGGAGCGCGACACGAGGGTCACGTCGGCGCCGGGGCGGGGCGGGTGCGGGCGGAGCGCGGGGCGGCGCTGCGGGCGGTCGGACTCCGCGGATCCTGCGCGGGGTAGGCCGTGGTCGGCCACGAACGACGCCGCGCGGTCGGCCTCGCGGCCGGACTCGACGAGGAAGGCGGCTGTGTCGACGCCGATGCCTCCGGAGCCGATGAGCGCGACGGTGCCGCCGGGCACGCCGTGGCGGAGCGCCTGCTCGTAGGTGAGGACGTGCGGCAGGTCGACTCCGGGCACGTCGATGCGGCGCGGCTCGACGCCGGTGGCGACGACGACATGGTCGAAGCCCGCAAGATCGGCGGCGGTGACGCGGCGTCCGACGTGGACAGCCGCGCCGAGGGCCAGGAGGGCGGAGTGCCAGGCCTGGACGGGGCCGGCGTAGTCCTCCTTGCCGGGGATGGTCGCGGCGAGGTCGAACTGACCGCCGAGCGCGTCGCGGGCCTCGAAGACGGTGACCGGATTGCCGCGCTTGGCCAGGTCTACGGCGGCGGCGAGGCCGGCGGGGCCGGCTCCGACGACGGCGACGCTGCGGCGGACTGCCGAGGGCACGGTCGGGAACTCGAGCTCGCGGGCGGCGCGCGGGTTGACGAGGCAGGAGACCGGCCTGCCGAAGAGGGAGCGGTCGATGCAGGCCTGGTTGCAGCCGATGCAGGTCGTGACCGCCGCGAAGTCTCCCGCCGTGCTCTTGGCGACGATGTCGGGGTCGGCCAGGAACGGGCGGGCCATCGCGACGGCGTCGATGAGCCCGCCGGCGAGGACGTCTTCGGCGTCGCGGAGGTCGGTGAGGCGGTTGCTCGCGATGACGGCGACGTCGGGGCGGGTCGAGGCGCGGACGACGCCGGCGATCCGCCGGGCGAAGGGCACCCAGACGCCGTGCGGCACGGCGGACTGGACGGTGGGGACGCGCGACTCGTGCCAGCCGACGCCGATGCTGATCGCGTCGGCACCGGACTCGACGAGGTCGCGGACCAGGGCGTCGACGTCGCCGGGAGTCGACGAGCCGGGCATCAGGTCGTCGCCTGAGACGCGGACGCTGACGGGGATCCCCGCCTGGCGGACCGCGCGCAGAACCTCGACGGCGAATCGACGCCGGCGCTGGGCGTCTCCGCCCCACGCGTCGTCGCGCAGGTTGGTGAGCGGCGAGCAGAACTGGTTGATCAGGTAGCCCTCGGAGGCCATGATCTCGACGGCGTCGAATCCAGCGGCGGCGGCGGAGGACGCGGCACGGCCGAACGAGGCAATGGTCGCGAGGACGCCGGCCTCGTCGAGCTCGAGCGGAACGGCTCCGCGGGCGCCGCGCCACGCTACGGCCGAGGGCGCGACGGCCTGCTGGGGGCGGCCCGACTCGTCGAGGAGGCCATGCGTGAGCGCGTAGCGGCCGGCGTGGAACAGCTGCGCGGCGACGAGTCCGCCAGCGTCGTGGACGGCGGCCACCGCCGTGCGGAGCCGCTCGTCGGCGGCCGGGTCGCCGAGCATCGCGTAGTCGTCGCCGCCGCGGCCCGCATGATCGACGGCCAGGCCGCCGGTGATGATGAGGCCCGCACCGCCTTCGACGCGCTCCCGGTAGAACTGCGCGAGCGCCGCTCCCCCGTCGTCGCGGACCTCGAGGCCGGTGTGCATGCTGCCCATGACGACGCGGTGCGGCACCTCGAGCGGTCCGAGGCGCCACGGCCGCATGGTCAGCGGGAGCGTCTGCGCGTTAGGAGACGTCGGAGGCACCCAGCACCGCGTCCCGTAGCGGACTCGTCGTGTCGACCCAGAACGGCGGGGCGATCACGGTCAGGCCGCCGTCGACCGACAGGGTCTGGCCCGTGATGTAGCCGGCCTTCTCGGAGAGCAGGAAGTCGACCGCGTCGGCGACATCGTCGGCAGTGCCCTTGCGCTGCAGCGGGATCTTCTCGACCACGCTCTCGATCGGCGCCATGCCGGGCACCGAGTTGTAGAAGTAGTCGAGCGAGTCGGTGTCGATGAGCCCGCCGTTGACGGCGTTGACCGTGATGCCGCGAGGGCCGAACTCTGTCGCCATGAACTTCACGTACGCCTCGACCGCGGCCTTGGCAGCGCCGAGGGACGCGTAGGTCGGGAACGCGCGGAGCGATCCGTAGCTCGTGATGGCCACGATGCGGCCGCCGTTCGGCATCAGGGCCTCGGCCGCCTGCGCACCCAGGACGAACGAGCGGATGTTCGTCGCGTAGTTGCGGTCGAGGTGGTGCAGCTTCAGCTCGGAGACCGGCTTGAAGGCCGACGCCGCCGCGCTGGCGATGAACATGTCGAGCTTGCCGTAGGTCGTCTCGACGAGCTCGAAGACCGCCTCGATCGACTCGGGCTGCTCGACGTCCAGCTGCGCCGTGATGCCGTCGGCACCGAGCGCGCGGATCTCCGCGAGCGTGCCCTCGGCCATCTCGGCGTTCTTCTTGTAGGTCACGACGACGTCGACGCCGCGGCTCGCCAGCTTGAGGGCGAGCACCTTGCCGATGCCGCGCGAGGCCCCGGTGATCAGAGCGACAGGACGGGTGGGGGTTTCGGAAGCCAACTTCGGCCTTTCGTAGGAACTCTGGATGGTGATCAGTACGAGACGGCGCCGGTCACGACGGCGCGCCCCACGATGAGCTTCTGGATCTCGTTGGTGCCCTCCTCGAAGCGCTGCGCGCGAGCGTCGCGGTACACGCGCTCGATCTTGTTGCGCTTCCAGTAGCCCTGCCCGCCGTGGACCTGCAGCGCCTTGTCGGTGACGCGCGCGAGCATGTCGACCGCGACCATCTTCGATGCGCTCGACAGGACTCCGGCGTCGGGACGGCCGTCTTCGTAGGCCTTCGCCGCCTCGATGACGAGAGCGCGGGCGGCGGCGATGTCGGCGTAGTTCTCGGCGAGGTAGAACTGGATCGCCTGGCGGCTCGACAGCTTCTTGCCGAACGTCTCTCGCCGGTCGGCGTACTCGACGGCGAGCTGCTGGGCGCGCTCGGCGAGGCCGACTGCGCTCATCGCCACGGACACGCGGCTGGGCAGGAGGAAGCCGCCGAGGGCGACCTTGAGGCCGTCGCCCTGCTCGCCGAGGAGCGCTCCGGCCGGGACCGGCGTCTCGGTGAAGCGGAGGATCGCGTGGTCGGTGCCGCGGATGCCCATGGTCTCGGAGTCGTCGATGACCTCGGCGCCGGCGAGACCCGTGTTGGGCATGAGGAAGGCGACGAAGCCGTCTTTCTCGGACGACCCCTCGATGCGCGCGGCGATGAGCCAGTAGTCGCATTTCACGCCGAAGGTGATGAGGTGCTTCTCGCCGTTGAGGTACCAGGTGTCGCCCTCGAGGCGGGCCGTGGTGCGGAGATCCTGGCCGGTGCCGGCGGTGGCCTCGGTCAGGGTGAACGCGACGAGCTTGGTGCCGGCGATCGAGGGCTTGACGACCTCCTCCATCTGCTCCGGGGTCGCGAACGGGACCATGGCGCGCCAGGTGCCGTTGATGACGTGGACGAGCATGCGGATCGACGCGTGCGACCGCGACACGATCTCCATCAGCTCGAGGTAGCGCGAGAACGGGATGCCGCGTCCGCCCAGCTCGACCGGCGCCGCGAGGCTGAGGTACCCGCGGTCGCGGAGCTCGGGCAGCAGGCGGTCCGGCACCTGGCCGGTGGCCTCGATCTCGTCGGCGAAGTCTTCGCCCGGCCCCTCCACCCAGGCGGTGATGTCGGCTTTGATCGCCTGGAACTCGGCCTCGTCGAAGGCGGCAGGCGTCGTGATGGTCATGGTCATTAGCTGTTCTCCTTGAGGGGCGTTTCCGCGGCGACCAGGTCGGCAGCCCGCTCGCGGAGGATGTTCTTCTGAACCTTGCCGACGGCGTTGCGAGGTATCTCGTCGATGAACTCGAGGCGCTCCGGCCAGTAGTACTTCGAGACGCCGGCGTCGCCGAGGTACTTCTGCATCGTGTCGAACGGGAGTTCCTGCCCCGATCTGGCGGGGACCACGAAGGCGCACGCGCGCTCGCCGAGACGCGGGTCGGGCATGGCCACGATCGCGGCGTCGGACACCATCGGGTGCTGGTACAGCAGATTCTCGATCTCGACGACCGGGATCTTCTCGCCACCGCGGTTGATCACGTCTTTCACGCGGCCGGTGATGTGGAGGAAGCCCTTGTCGTCGATCTTCGCGAGATCGCCGGTGCGGTACCAGCCGTCGGACGTGAAGACGTCGTCGGTGAGGTCGGGGCGGTCGAGGTAGCCGCCGAACATCGTCGGCGAGTGCAGCTCGTAGTTGCCCTCCGAGCCGTTCGGGAGCTCGACGCCCTCGTCGTCGACGATGCGGAGGCGGATGCCGGGCAGCGGCTTGCCGTCGCTCCCCCACGCGTCGGCCGGCGCGTCGAACGGTGTCGACAGCGCGCCCAGGCAGGTCTCGGAGGTTCCGAAGGCGCCGAGCACGCTCGTCTCGAGGACGGTCGTGGCCTTCTCGGCGAGGGCGCGAGGCACTGCGGCGCCGGTCGCCACGAAGATGCGCAGGCTCTCGGGCTGGGCGACCCCGCCCTCGACGGCGGCCACGAGGTCGGTGAGGAACGGCGTGGCGCACTGCACGAAGGAGGCCCTCGACGCGTGGAAGGCCTGGTCGAGGGCGACCTGGGCGTCCCAGACGGGCTGGATGACGCTCGCGACTCCGAGGCGCCAGGAGAGCAGCATGCCGTACAGGAAGCCGGTCTGGTGAGCGAGCGGCGACGGGATGTAGATGCGGTCGCTCTCGTTCAGCCCGAGGTGCGCGACCTCCATCGCGGTCGCGAGGCCCAGAGTGCGGTGCGGGTGCTGGACGCCCTTCGGCTCGCCGGTCGTGCCGGAGGTGAACAGGAGCTGGCAGGTGTCGTCGGGGCTCGGTGCGAGCTGGCGAATGCGGTCGACGTCGGCGGTGACGGCGCCGAGGGCGATGTCGTAGTAGCGCCAGTTCCACTCGGAGGCCTGCACCGCGGCGGCCGCCGCCGCGGGGATGGGCGTGAACTCGCTGCGCCCGCCGCCGTGGCCTCGGAACTCGGAGCGGATCACGACGACGTGCTCGACCGACAGGCGGCGCTTCTGAGCGCGGGCCTCGTCGACGACCTCGAGCAGCTCGATGGCCGGGCGACGACGACGGAACAGGTTGGGCAGGAAGACGACGCGGGCCCTGGAGCGGGCCAGGGTCATCGTGGTCTCACGCGGGCCGAAGACCGGCATGATCGGCGTGGCAACGGCGCCGATCTGCACCGTGCCCAGCGTGATCGCGACGAACTCCTTCCAGTTCGGCAGCTGCATCGCGACCGACTCGCCCTTCTCGACGCCCAGCTCGATCAGCAGCTGCGAGACCTTGTCGGCCTCGTCTTGCAGCTCGCGCCAGGTGGTCGTGACCGGGGCGACGCCGCCGACCTCGATCACCGCGGCCTCGTCCGGGTGCGTCTCGGCAAGACGGCGGACCTTCTCGCTGAGCACCAGCGGGTCGGCGTCGACGCCCTGCAGCTCGAGCGGGGCCTCCTGGAGCGCGGCCTCCTCGGTCAGGCTGTCGCGCTCGAAATCGACGTTCTCGCTGGTCTCGAGGCTCTTCGGGTCGCCCATGTCGAGGTCGAGGCCGATCGACGTCATGGCCTCGAGGAAGGTCGGATACGAGATGCGGTAGGCGCGCGGATAGGTGAGGGTCGACGGACCGGCGGCGCGGGTCGCTGCGATCGCCAGCGACATGAGCACGCGGTGGTCGTTGAACGACGAGAGCGGAGCGCCGACGAGCGGCTTGGTCGCCCCAGTGACGCGCAGCTCGTCGTGCGTCTGGTCGGCGGTGCCGCCCAGCGTGTTCAGCTGCAGCATGGCCGAGACGCGGTCGCTCTCCTTGAGGCGGATGTGACCCACGTTGCGGAACGTCGAGGTGCCGTCGGCGAAGGTGGCCATCGTCGACAGGATCGGCAGCAGGTCGGGGATCGGCTGGCAGTCGATGTCGATGGCCTTCAGCGGCGAGCCGTCGCTGGTGATCCGCACGAACCCGGTGGCCTCGTCGATCGTGAACGGCACGCCCATCGAGGCGGCGATGTCCAAGAACTCCGACTCGGGGTGGTCGGTCTCGGCCGTGGTCGTCGCGGTAAGACCGCGGAACAGGACGTCGGAGGGGTGGATCGCTGCGGCGGCGATGCCGAAGGCGGCCGAGCCGATGTCGGCGGGGATCGTGTAGTCGTGCGGCGTCGCCGTCTGGTTGCCCCTGATGCGGAAGGTCAGCCAGTCGTCGTCGTGCTCGACCTCCAAGCCCCAGAGCCGCATCATGCGGATGGTCAGGTCGACGTAGGGCTGCTCGTTGAGCGTGCCGCCGGTGACGTGGATGACGGTGTCGTCCTCGGCGAACGGCGCGAGGAGCAGGAGCCCCGAGATCCACTGGCTCAGCGTGCCGGCGATCGAGACCTCGCCGCCGCCGGGGCGCACGGGCTCCACGTGGACCGGCGGGCGGTCCTGGTCGGCCTCGAGCCGCACCCCCATCTGCTGGAGCGAGTCGAGAAGCGCCTTGATCGGGCGGCGCCGGAAGTACTTCATTCCCGTGAGGGTCATCGGCTGGTCGGCGAGCGACGCGAGGCCGACCATGAAGTAGAGCGTCGTGCCCGAGGAGCCCATGTTGAGCAGGCCCTCGGCGCCCTTGGAGCCGTGGTCGACCACGTCGGTGGCCCGGTACGGGCCGCCCTCGACGACGTAGGTGTTGCCCGTGATCGTGATCGTCGTGCCGAGGGCACGCAGCGTGCCGACGGTCCACTCGACCTGGCGGGTGGTCGACACGCCGGTGATGACGCTGCGGCCCGGGGCGAGCGAGGCGAGCACGAGCGCGCGGTGCGCGTGATACTTCGACACGGGCACCTCGAGTTCCCCTTCGAGACGTGTGGTGGTTCCGCGCACGACCAACTGCATCGCTGTACTCCTTCTGCTGCGTGAGTCGGGACGCGTCGTTGGAGAGAACCTCTACCCAGTGTCGGTCCCAACCCACAACGTTAGACCTTCCACGCGCCAGCAGAGGGTCACCGGCGGCCCTCACCGCATGCGTCGTCAAAAGTCGTTACACACCCTGCAAGATTTGGGCGTGAACTTCGGAGGATGCCCACTTGCCGACTCCGCGCCCGCTCTCGGGCTGGCAGGATTGGCGCATGAATGGACCGCAGCCCATCCCGTTCGCGTCGAGCGAGCAGTCGACGCTGGGCCTCGAGTGGGAGCTGGCGCTGGTCGACTCCGCGACGGGCGAGCTGGCGCCGCACGCTCCGGCGATCCTGCCGTCGCTCGAGTACCTGAACGCCGACGGCGACAGGGTCACCAAGGAGCTCCTGACGAACACGGTCGAGGTGGTCACCGGCGTGCACCACCGCGTCGCCGACGCACTCGCCGACCTGTCCGGCACCATCGACCTCGTGCGCGAGCGGGCCGCGATCCTCGGCGCCGACCTGATGTGCGCTGGGACGCACCCCTACAGCCAGTGGTACCAGCAGCAGATCACCCCCGACAGCGAGCGGTACGAGACGCTCATCGACCGCACGCGCTGGTGGGGACGCCAGATGATGATCTGGGGCGTGCACGCGCACGTCGGGATCGCCGACCAGCGCAAGGTGCTGCCGATCATGAACGCGCTGCTGGCCTACCTGCCGCACTTCCAGGTGCTGACGGCGTCGAGCCCGTTCTGGGCCGGCGACGCGACCGGGTACGCCTCGAACCGGGCGATGATGTTCCAGCAGCTGCCGACGGCGGGCCTCCCGCCGCAGTTCGAGACCTGGGCCGAGTACGAGGCTATGGTCGGCGATCTGGTGCACACCGGCGTGATCGACGACAACTCCGAGCTGCGCTGGGACCTCCGCCCGTCGCCGAAGTGGGGCACGCTCGAGATCCGCGTCTTCGACGGCATCTCGACGGTGGCCGAGGTCGGCGCCGTGGCAGCCCTGGCCCAGTGCCTGGTCGACGACTTCGCGGCCCGGCTCGACCGCGGCGAGGAGCTCCCGCGCCTGCAGCCGTGGTTCGTGCGCGAGAACAAGTGGCGCGCGGCCCGCTACGGCATGGAGGCGATCATCATCCAGAACGCCGACGGCGACGAGCGGCTGGTCACCGACGACACCCTCGACGTGCTGGAGCGACTAGCGCCGACGGCCGACAAGCTCGACTGCGCGCAGGAACTCGCCGGCGTCCGAGCGATCATCGAGAACGGCGCGTCATACCAGCGCCAGCTCCAGGTCGCCTCCCGGCACGACGGCTCCCTGCGCGAGGTGGTGGCCTCGCTCGTCGCCGAGCTCCGCGACGGCCTGCCGGGCGCCTAGCGCCGCCCGGAGCCCCGGCCTAGCGGCCGAGGAACTTCTGCAGGCTGGCGAGCTCCTCCTGCGTGGGGGCCTTGTCGCCCTTCTTGCCGCCGAGGCCGAAGCCCCCGCCGGTCGGAGCAGCCGGAGCCGCCTTCTCGCCATTGGCGAGTCGGGCGTTCTCGGCGGCCCGCTTGGCGGGGTTGCCCGCCTTCGAGCCCTTCTTCTTCGCGACCTGCTTGCGGCCGCCGCCGAAGCCGGCGCCGGGGATCGGGCCCATGCCCGGAACCTGCGGCACCCCGCCCTTGGCCACGGTCTTCATCATCTTCGCGGCCTGCTCGAAGCGGTTGACGAGCTGGTTCACCTCGGTGACCGTCGATCCGGCACCGCGGGCGATGCGCAGGCGGCGAGACCCGTTGAGCAGCTTGGAGTTGGCCCGCTCGGCCTTGGTCATCGACTGGATGATCGCCTCGGTGCGCACGATCTCGCGCTCGTCGAAGTTGTCGAGCTGCTCCCGCATGCCCTTGGCGCCGGGGAGCATGCTCAGCATGCCCTTGATCGAGCCCATGTTGCGCAGCTGCTGCATCTGCTTGAGGAAGTCGTCGAGCGTGAAGCTGTCGGTGGCGAACTTCTCGGCCATCTCGAGCGCCTCGGCCTCGTCGAAGGCGCCCTGCGCCTGCTCGATGAGGGTGAGGATGTCGCCGAGGTCGAGGATCCGCGACGCCATGCGGTCGGGGTGGAACGGCTCGAAGTCGTCGAGGCCCTCGCCGGTCGACGCGAACATGATCGGGCGACCCGTGACGTGGGCGACGCTGAGCGCGGCACCGCCGCGCGCGTCGCCGTCGAGCTTGGTCAGCACGACGCCGGTGAAGTCGACGCCGTCCTGGAACGCCTTCGCCGTGACGACGGCGTCCTGGCCGATCATCGCGTCGATGACGAACAGCACCTCGTCGGGGTCGACGGCCTTCCGGATGTTGGCGGCCTGCTTCATCATGTCGGCGTCGACGCCGAGACGGCCGGCGGTGTCGACGATGACCACGTCGTAGAGCTTGTCGGCGGCGAACCTCACACCGTTCTTCGCGACCTTGACCGGGTCGCCGACGCCGTTGCCGGGCTCGGGGGCGAAGACCGGGACGCCAGCCTGCTCGCCCACGACCTGGAGCTGCGTGACGGCGTTGGGGCGCTGGAGGTCGGAGGCGACGAGGACGGGCGTGTGGCCCTCCTTCTTCAACCACTTCGCCAGCTTGCCCGCGAGGGTCGTCTTGCCCGCGCCCTGGAGGCCGGCGAGCATGATGACCGTCGGCGGCTTCTTCGCGAACTCGAGGCGTCGCTGCTGGCCGCCGAGGATCTCGACGAGCTCCTCGTTAACGATCTGGACGACCTGCTGCGCCGGGTTCAGCGCCTTGTTGACCTCGTCGCCGAGGGCGCGCTCGCGGATCGCGGCCGTGAACGACTTGACGACGTCGAGCGCGACGTCGGCGTCGAGCAGGGCGCGGCGGATCTCGCGGACGGTCCCGTCGACGTCGGCGGGGCTGAGCTTGCCCTTGCCGCGGAGGTTCTTGAGGGTTTCCGCGAGGCGGTCGGAGAGTGATCCAAAGGTTGCCATTGTGGATCGATCTTAACTCAGACTCAGCCGATGAGGTTCTGGACGAACACGTGGGGCGTGAAACCGGTCAGGTCGTTGATCCCCTCCCCCTGCCCGACGAGCTTGATCGGGATGCCCGTCTGCTCCTGCACCGCCAGCACGAACCCGCCGCGCGCCGAGCCGTCGAGCTTGGTGAGCACGAGCCCGGTCACGCCGGCGTGCTGGATGAACGCCTCGGCCTGCGCCAGGCCGTTCTGCCCGGTCGTCGCGTCGAGCACGAGCAGCACCTCGGCGATCTCGGTCTGCTTCTCGACGACGCGCTTGATCTTGCCGAGCTCGTCCATGAGCCCCGCCTTGGTCTGGAGGCGACCGGCCGTGTCGATGATGACGATCTCGATGCTCTCGCGCATGGCCTTCTCGACCGTCTGGAACGCGACGGACGCGGGATCCTGCCCCTGCTGCTGGGGCTTCACGATCTGCACGCCGGCGCGCTCGGCCCAGGTGCCGAGCTGCTCGACCGCCGCCGCACGGAAGGTGTCGGCCGCCCCGACGACGACGGTGCGGTCGAAATTGCGCAGGAACTTGGCGAACTTGCCGATCGTGGTGGTCTTGCCGACGCCGTTGACGCCGACCACCAGCACCACCGCCGGGCGGTTCGAGAGCTTCAGCGTGGAGTCGAGCTTCGACAGGCGCTCCTCGAGGTTCTCGCGCAGCATGCGCCGGAGGTCGGCGGGGTCGGTCGTGTTGTACCGGGCCACCTGCTCGCGGAGGTGCTCGGTGATCTGCTCGGTGACGTCGGGGCCGAAGTCGGCGCCGATGAGGGAGGTCTCGAGGTCGTCCCACGTCGTGTCGTCGATCGTCTTGCGACTGAAGACGCCGCGGAGGGCACCGGAGAGGGACCAGGGATTTGCCATGCCTGCAACATTAGCCGGGAGCTTGCGAACGGCTTTCGCCGTCGCGTAGCGTTGTCGTCATTGAAGGGGAGTATTCCCAACGCAGCGGTGTCGTCAATACGTTCCAGAAAGACCTGGTTCCGTACCGCTGGTCCTGGCACTTGTGTAGGGGCGTTAGAGACCTTCAGTGAACAGCCCTGCCATAAAGCGACCGGTGAAACGGCGTGCAGGGCCCAACACTGAAGGAACATCGTGGAAACCTCATTCCTCGTCTGGGCGATCACCATCGCCGGCATCCTCGGCCTCCTGGTCTTCGACTTCTACAGTCACGTCAAGACGCCGCACGAGCCGACCATCAAGGAGTCGGCGTTCTGGTCGGTCGTCTACATCTCGATCGCGATCCTGTTCGGCGTCGGCATCGGCGTCATCGCTGGCTGGGAGCCGGGCGGCGAGTACTTCGCCGGCTGGATCACCGAGAAGGCGCTCAGCGTCGACAACCTGTTCGTCTTCCTGATCATCATGACCGCGTTCGCGGTCCCGCGGATCTACCAGCAGAAGGTGCTGCTCGTCGGCATCGCGATCGCCCTGCTCTCGCGCGGCGTGTTCATCGCGCTGGGCGTCGTCATCATCGAGAACTTCTCGTGGGTCTTCTACCTGTTCGGCATCCTGCTGTTCTGGCTGGCCTGGAGCCAGGTCAAGCCCGGCGAGGAAGACCACTCCGGTGACGCCGACAGCCGCCTGATCCGCACCCTCCGCCGCATCATCCCGACCAGCAAGGACTACGTCGAGGACCGCCTCACCACGAAGGTGGACGGAAAGCGCCTCTTCACCCCGCTCTTCCTGGTGATGGTCGCGATCGGCCTCACCGACGTGCTGTTCGCGCTCGACTCGATCCCCGCGATCTTCGGCCTGACGCAGGACCCGTACATCGTGTTCACCGCGAACGCGTTCTCGCTGCTGGGCCTGCGCCAGCTGTACTTCCTCATCTCGGGCCTGCTCGAGAAGCTCGTCTACCTGGCCCAGGGTCTCGGCGTGATCCTCGCCTTCATCGGCGTGAAGCTCCTCCTGCACGCTCTGCACGTGAACGAAGTACCCTTTATCAATGGCGGTCGGTCCGTCGAATGGGCCCCCGAGATCCCCATCTGGTTCTCGCTCGGGTTCATCCTGCTCACGATCCTCGTCGCTACCGTCCTCAGCCTGCGCAAGTCGGCTGCGGACGCGAAGAAGAAAGACGAGGTCGCTGCGTCCTAGTCGACGCACCCTGAGGGCCGGCCCCGCATCCAGCGTTGGAGTACCAGCGATGGTGTCGAGGGCCGGCCCGGCCCTCGTCCCCCGCGCGCTCCGCGCGCATCGACGAGAAGAAGACTGAAGAAGACATGCGCCTCGAACTGATCCGCCACGGACAGACCGACTGGAACCTCAACGACCAGCTGCAGGGCTCCAGCGACATCCCCCTGAACGAGACGGGTCGCGCCCAGGCGCACGCAGCGGCCGAGCTCCTGGCCCCCTACGACTGGGCCGCCATCGTGTCATCGCCCCTCGGGCGCGCCCGGGAGACCGCGCGGATCATCGCCGGCGACCTCGGCATCGAGCTCGGCGACGCCTACCCGGAGCTGATCGAGCGCGACTACGCCTCGCGCGAGGGCACCATCACCGAGACGAAGATCCCGGACGAGCCCAACGCCGACTTCCCCGACATCGAGCCGCGCGAGTCGGTCGCGCGGCGCGGCCTCGGCGCCCTCGAGGACATCCGCGACACGCGCCTCCCCCTCGACGGCGACGACAGCAACATCGTCGTCGTGTGCCACGGAACGATCATCCGGTTCACCCTGTCGGCGATCCTCGGCTATGAGGTCGGCCACATCCACAACGCCGCGGCGAACACGGTCGAGTGGGCCGACGGCGAGTGGCGCGTGCTGACGGTGAACGGCGAGCCGGTCGGGGTGGCCGCGTAGAGGTCGGCGAGTTCCTGCGCCCTCGATTCTGACGAGTCGGGGGCGCTTCCGCGTCTACGCGCGCGTGTGCGGGGCGGGCGGCGCCCAGGCTGCCGGGACCGCCGACGGGGCCGATACCGGAAGCGGCGGAGCGGTCGGCGGGCCCGCGTGGCGGCCCGGAGGCGGACCGGGCGGCAGGGGCGAGCCGCCGGAGGGCGGCGGCGCGAGCCACCAGACGACGCGGAGGTGGAACGCGTGACGAGCCCGGCGAGCCACCTTAATCCAGACGAGGCCCGTGCCGACGATCACGCCGGGATACACCAGCAGGACGACGACGATCGCCAGGAGGTACTGCGCCGGGCCGGTGACGACCTGGAGGGTGCCGGCGGCGCCGTCCCAGAGGCCGTGGGCGAGCGAGACGCCGAGGTAGGCGACCAGCACGATCGGGCGGAAGCAGAACCTCCCGCCCCTCGACGCTGAGAACAGGGCCGCCGCGAACAGCGCCGTGTAGAGCGGGTGCAGGAAGGGCGTCAGGATGCCGCGGGTCGGCACGAGCACCAGTGCCGCCAGGATCGGGGTGAGGTGCAGCTGCGCGGGCGGGCTCTGATAGAAGCTCACGGCGTAGGCGAGGTCTTCGAGCGCGGCGAAGCCGAGGCCGACCGCGCCGCCGAGGAAGAGGCCGTTGCGCATGCTCTTGTCGCGGAGCTTCCACGACACCGCCATGACGGCGAGGATCTTCGCGAGCTCCTCGGAGATGCCGGCGAGCCAGAGGACGGTGAGGCCGGGGTGGGCTCCCCCGCCGGTCGCCTTGTTCAGGAGCGAGTCGAACGAGGATCCGAGGGCGACGGCGATGAGGCCGCCGAGGCCGAAGGCGAGCAGCAGGCGCGGCATCCCGATGGTGTCGCGCGGCACGAAGCGGTACGCCATCGTGTAGATGAACGCGGCCGCGACGGTGACAGAGCCGACCAGGAGGCCGACCGTGATCGCGGCGCCGTTCTCGAGCAGGAGGCCGCCGACCAGGATCAGGAAGAGGAAGAACACGGTGCCGCCCGCGGCGATCCACAGGCCTCCCCAGCGGCCGAGCCACTTCTTCGCCGGGATCTCCGACTCAAGCCAGAGGGGCGGGGGCCAGTTCGCGCGCATCCTCCGAGGCTACGCGGGGCTCGTCGGGCAGGCCTGACCCAGTTCGGGGCTGGGCGCCCTGACCCGGTTCGGGGCTAGGCGGTCTGGGCTTCGGCCTCGGCGCCGCGCTCATGAGGATTGACCACGCGCTGGCCGATCACCGCCGAGACGCCGTCCTGGCGCATCGAGACGCCGTAGAGGGCGTCGGCAATCTCCATCGTGCGCTTCTGGTGCGTGATCACGATGAGCTGCGACGATTCGCGCAGGTCGCGGAAGATGGTGAGCAGACGGCCGAGGTTGGCGTCGTCGAGCGCCGCCTCGACCTCGTCCATGATGTAGAACGGCGACGGGCGCGCCTTGAAGATGGCGATGAGCAGCGCGACCGCGGCAAGCGACCGCTCGCCGCCCGAGAGCAGCGAGAGCCGCTCGATCTTCTTGCCGGCGGGCTTGACCGTGACCTCGATGCCGGTCTCGAGGAGGTTCTCGGGGTCGGTGAGGTGGATCGAGCCGCTGCCGCCCGGGAAGAGGATCGGGAACACCCGGTTGAACGCCTCGCGCGTGTCGTCGAAGGCGCTGCCGAAGATCACCTGCATCTTCTCGTCGATCTCGTCGATGATCGTCAGGAGGTCCTTCCTGGTCGAGGTGAGGTCGGTGAGCTGATCCGTCAGAAACTTGTGGCGCTGCTCGAGAGCGGCGAACTCCTCGAGCGCCAAGGGGTTGACGCGTCCGAGCTGAGCCAGGGTCCGCTCGGCCGCCGCCAGGCGCTTCTTCTGCTCGTCGCGGACGTACGCGACCGGCTCGTCGCCCTCGGCAGTGCCCGGCACCGGCACCTCGGGGCCATACTCGTCGATCAGGACCGACTCCACGAGGCCGAGCTCGGAGCCGGCGCGCTCGAGCAGGCTCGACAGGTGCAGCTTCTTCTCGTAGATCTCCATCTCGAGCCCGTGCACGCTCTCGGTGACAGTGTGGAGGCGGTCACGGAGGGCGCGCTCGTCGCGGCGCAGGGCCGCGAGCTCGTCGTTCTGCCCCGACCGCTCGGCCTCGCGCAGCGCCAGCACCCGACGAGCCTCGGCGACGGAGCGGTCGACGGCGTCGAGCACGGCGGGCAGCGCGTCGAGCACGGCCGTCGTCGCGGCCATCTGACGCTGGCGCACCACCGTCTGGCGGGCGTGCTCCTCGGCGGCGGCCCGCTGCTCTTCGAGCTGGCGCTGCAGCTCGTTCGCGCGTGACACCTCGGCACGGACACGCTCGCGGATGGTCTCGAGCTGGATCCGCTTCTCGATCTCGACGCCGCGCGCGTTCTCGACCTCGGCGAGGACCCCGTCGCGCGCCGAGACGTCGAGGATCGGGCGCGGCCTCGAGCCGTACTCCTCGAGCGCGCTCGTCGCCTGGGCCACGACGCGCTCGGCCTGGTGCACCGCCTCGGCCGACGTCGCAAGCGCCGCCGAGAGACGCTCGGCCTCGGCCTCGGCCGCCTCGAGTCGAGCGCGGAGACGCCCGGCGCGCTGGCCGTGGGCCGCGAGGCGGCTCTCGTGCTCGCGAGCGGCCGCCTGGATCTCCTTGGCGGCGGTCCGGGCCTCGGCGAGCTCGCGGCGGGCGTCGTCGAGCTGCGCGGCCGACTTCTCGATCGTCACGCTCACGCCGGTGAGCGCCTCGGCTGCGGCGTCGCGGTCGGCGATGAGCTCCAGTCGCGAGCGTCCTCCTGCCGACCCGCCGCGGACCACGAAGTCGGTGAGCACCTCGCCGGCGCGGGTGATGACGGTCGACGGCGCGTCGCCGCCGAGTGCGAGCACGGCGGCCGCGACTGCGAGGTCGTCGGCGATCACCGTGGTCGCCAGGATCGCCGCGATACCGGCCGGACCGGCCACGACGGAGGTGGCGGCGACCGCGCCGGACGGCAGGTCGAGGTGGAGACCGTCGGTCTCGCGCGACGGCGTCGCGACGACGACCTCGACCCGGCCCAGCTCTTCGTCCGTGACGTGGCGGACGGCCGCCACGGCGTCGTCGAGCGTCTCGGCCAGCACCGCGTCGGCGACCGACCCGAGGGCCGCGGCCACGGCGACCTCGAAGCCGGGCTCGACCTGCACGTGCTCGGCGACCAGACCGGTCACGCCGGGGCGGGCCGCCGCCACGAGAGCGCTGGACGCGTCGTTCTGATCGAGCGCCAGAGACAGGGCGCTGGTGCGGGCGGCGAGGGAGTCGCGCTCGCGCTCCGCGCCGTGGAGGACCTCGCGGAGCTCGTCGACCAGGGATTGCGCGGTGGACACCCGCTCGTCGGCTACGGCCTGGAGCGCGGCATGGTCGACGTCGTCGCCGCTGGCCTCGGGCGACTCCTTCTCGAGAGCGGCGAACTCGGCGCGGGAGGTCTCGCGGCGGGCCTCGGACGCCTCGAGCGCGTTCGTCTGGCGGAGCTGCTCGCCGCGCACGGCGGCCAGCTTCGAGCGCGCGACCTCGACGGCCGCACCGAGGCGAGAGACCTCGAGGTCGTGCTCGGACACCAGAGCGCTCTGGGCGGCGATCTCGTCGTCGAGCGAGTCGAGCGAGGCCCGCGTCGTCGCGACATCCGCCGCGGCCCTAGCCACGGCGAGCTCGGCCTCCGCGACACCCGCCTGCAGGTGCTCCGACTCATCGCGCGCGTCGGCGACCATGCCTGCGGACACCGTCGTGGCCACACCCGGAGAGTCGGCCTGCTGGGCGAGCATCGTCAGCTTCTGGTTGGCGAGGCTCGACAGGCTGCGGAGGCGCTCCTGCACCGACTCGAGGCCGAACGCCACCCGGCGGGCCTCGTCGACCGCGTCGCCCACCATCGCCTGCTCGAGGCGCTGCTCGCGGATCTTGTTCTGGTCGAGCTGCTCCTGCAGCACGATGCGCTCGCTCTTGCGCTCGTTCTCGCTCGCCGACTGCGTCGTCAGGACGGTGCGGAGGCCGACGACCTCGTCGGCCAGCAGACGGGCGCGGGCGTCGCGGACGATCGAGGCGATCCCCTGCGCCTCGCGGGCGATCTCGGCCTGGCGACCCAACGGCTTCAGCTGGCGCCGGATCTCGCCGGCGAGGTCGCTCAGACGCGTGAGGTTGGTCTGCATCGCCTCGAGCTTGCGGATCGTCTTCTCTTTGCGGCGACGGTGCTTCAGGATGCCGGCAGCCTCCTCGATGAAGCCGCGGCGCTCCTCGGGGGTGGCGCGCAGCACGGCGTCGAGCTGGCCCTGCCCGACGATGACGTGCATCTCGCGACCCAGGCCGGAGTCGCTCAGGAGTTCCTGCACATCGAGCAGTCGACAGTTGTCGCCGTTGATCGCGTACTCGCTGCCGCCGTTGCGGAAGAGCGTGCGGCTGATCGTCACCTCGGTGTAGTCGATGGGGAGCGCGCCGTCGCTGTTGTCGATGGTCAGGATCACCTGCGCGCGGCCCAACGGCCCGCGGGTGGAGGTGCCGGCGAAGATGACGTCCTCCATCTTGCCGCCGCGGAGGGTCTTGACGCCCTGCTCCCCCATCACCCAGGCGAGCGCATCGACGACGTTGCTCTTGCCCGAGCCGTTCGGCCCCACGACGCAGGTGACCCCGGGCTCGAACGCGAAGGTGGTCGGCTGGGCGAACGACTTGAAGCCCTTGAGGGTGAGGCTCTTGAGGTACACCGGGGCTCCCCTCTGGTCGGCGCCCGCGCGGCCCTGCGCCGTGCGATCCCCCTAGGGTAGCGGCGTGGCGCGGTTCGTCCTGCTTGCTGACCCGCCGCGGCGGCGGGAACCTGCAGCTCCGGCGGGGATTCTCTACCGCCGCCGCGGGCTAGTACCGCCGGCGCTGACAGCGCGGGCAGAAGTGGCTGCCGCGGTTCATGAAGGAGACGCGCCGGATGGGGGTGCCGCAGCGGGGGCACGGCTTGCCCTGCTGCCCGTAGGCGTTGAGGCTGTGCGAGAAGTAGCCCGACTGCCCGTTGACGTTGACGTACTGGGCGTCGAAGCTCGTGCCTCCCTCGGCGAGGGCCTTGAACAGCACGTCGCGGATCTCGACGAGCAGCAGCTTCGCCTTGCCGCGCGACAGCGACGACGCCGGCTGATCGAAGTGGAGCTTGGCGGCCCACAGCGACTCGTCGGCATAGATGTTGCCGATGCCGGAGACCAGGGTCTGGTCGAGCAGGGCGCGCTTGATCCCCGAGGCGCGGGCGGCGAGCCGCGTGAAGAAGAGGCCCTCGTCGAACGCCGGGTCGAGGGGGTCGCGGGCGATGTGGGCCACCTGGCGCGGGATGACGGAGAGCCAGGGCGGATCCTGCGCCGGTGACTCCGAGGCGGAGGCCCCCAGCAGGGACGCCCCCGCGAACCCGGAAGCCCGCCCGTCGGCGGTCGGGACGAGCTCGTCGAGCGCCATGGAGCCGAAGATCCTCTGGTCGACGAACGCCAGGCGCTGCGGCCCGAGCGAGGGGTGGTCGAGATCGAGGCGGATCCGCAGCAGACGGTCGTCGGGCGCGTCGCGGTCGCGGAGCAGGACCTGCCCGCTCATTCCGAGGTGGGCGACGAGCGCATGGCTGTCGTCGCCCGTGGCCGACTCGAACGGGAGCCACAGGAACTTGCCGCGCCGCACCGCACCCCGCAGCTCGGCCCCCTCGAGCCGTGCGACGAAGTCGTCGGCGGGGCCCTCGTGGCGGCGCAGGCTGCGCGGCTCGAGCACCTCGACGCGCTCGACGACCGCACCCGCGACGGCGGGCTGGAGGCCGGCACGGACGACCTCGACCTCGGGGAGCTCGGGCACGCGGGTCAGATCTGGTCGGGCGCGACCGGCGGGACGCTGAGCTGAGTCCACGCCTCGAGAGCCGCTGCCATCTCGGCCATCTTCTTGCTGCTCCCGGTACCGGCGGCGATCTCGTCTTTGCCGAGGCGCACGATCGCGTGGAACCGCTTGTCGTGGTCGGGACCGGAGTCGGTGATGAGGTAGTTGGGCATGCCGCGACCCTGGGCGGAGGCGAGCTCCTGCAGGCTCGTCTTCGGGTCCATCGCGGCGCCGAAGCGGTCGGGGTCGGCCAGCAGCGGGGCGATGAGGCGCATCACGAGGCCGGTCGCGGCGGCGGCCCCGGCGTCGAGGTAGGTGGCGCCGATGATGGCCTCGACGGTGTCGGCGAGGATCGAGTGCTTCTCGCGCCCGCCGGTCATCTCTTCGCCGCGGCCGAGCAGGAGGTACCGGCCGAGGCCGATGTGCGCAGCCACCTCGGCCAGCGCCACCGTCGAGACCAGGCTCGCGCGGCGCTTAGCGAGGTCGCCCTCGTCGAGGTGGGGGTTCTCGCGGAACAGCATCACCGTGACGGCCTGCCCGAGGATCGAGTCGCCGAGGAACTCGAGGCGCTCGTTGTTGCCGATCCCGCCGTGTTCGTACGCGTACGAGCGGTGGGTCAGCGCGAGCTCGAGCAGCTCGGGGGTGACGGCGACGTCGAGGAAGTTAACCAGATCAGCCCGATCAGGCACTGGTGCGTGATCGGGCTGACTCATGGAAGCCAAGCTTAGTCGACTCGAATTGTCTGAGAAGAACTCAGATGTCGGCGACCTTGCGGCCCTTGTACTCCATGTACAGGGCGGTGCCGGCGGAGTCTTCGACAACCTTCGCGCGGTGCGGGAGGCTGTAGACGGTCTTGCCGCCTTCGATGGTCTTCACGAGAGTGGCGGGCGTGGCCTTCCACTGCGAACGGCGGGCGTGCGTGTTGGCGCGCGACTGCTTCCTCTTGGGAACTGCCATGACTGTCTCTTCTCTGTGTTGGTCGGATGTGGTTCGCCGTGGCACAGGATTGTGCCGGGCGCACGCTATTCGGTGGGCTTGGAGTCCGCGTCAGCGACGAGCTGATTGAGAGCTGACCACCGGGGGTCGAGCACTTCGCGGGGCTGGTAGTCGACCAGGTCTTCTACCCGCTCGCCCGTTTCGGGGTCGAGACCTGGGCAATCAGGCCGGCAAACCGGTTGGAAGGGCAGTGACAGGACCACTGCGTCTCTGACGACTGGTTCAAGATCCACGTGATCGTCTTGAACCCGATAGTCAAAGGCTTCGTCGTCAGAATACGCGAAAAGCTCGGCGAAATCGACCTCGACACTCTCGGTGATCGGTTTCAGGCACCGGCTGCACTCGCCGTCAGCGTCTCCGGACACGTGGCCGGTGACCAGGATGCCGTCGTGCAGGCTCTCGAGACGGAGGCCCAGATCGATCGTCGCCCCTTCGGCGACGGCGATGACGCCCTCGCCGAGCTTGGAGGGCACGGTCACCTCGACATCGGCCTCGCGCATGGAGCCGGGGCTGCGCATGAGGTCGTAGACGGTGACGTCGTACGGGGAGGAAGTGGAATGAGGCACGAAGATCGAGTCTACGCTCCCTGCGCCGCCCTCGGGCGAGCCTCGACGAAGAGACTGATGGGAACCACCGTGGCGCGCACCCGGGCGAGCGGCGCGCTGGTGCGGTGCAGGCCCCGGATGGCCTCGCGGGCGGCGTCCTGCGCCTCAGTTCCGGCGCGCTGATCGGCGAAGCCGAACCGCTCCTCCTCGACGGCGCGCCGCACCGCGTCGACCGCCGCCAGCGCGAGGTCGTCAGGCGCGACGGCCTTCGCGAGGGTGGCAGAGGTCTGCTGCGGGGTCGCCGCCGGATCGACGGGCAGCCCGAGGTCGCGAGCCGTGTCGACGATCTCGCGCCAGGCGGCGAGGGCGGAGTCGGGTGGTCTCTGAGTGAGGCGGCGGCGTCGGCGTGACGTCCGCAGCCACCACGGCAGCATCCCGAGCAGGATCACGATGGCGATGGCTCCGACGGTCAGCGGCACTCCCCCGACGGTCGTGCCGCTGCCGGCCGACTGCGCGTCGGCAGAGCTCGTCGAGGTCGCCGTGGCGGCGTTGCTCGCGGCCGTGCTGGTCGGCGTGGCCTCGGCCGAGGCGGTGTCGCTGGGCTCGGTCGTCGCCGATGCGGACGCCGACGGGCTCGTGTCGGTGCCCGTCTGCGTCAGGTAGCTGGCGGTCGTGCCCTGGCCGACCGTCGGCTCGAAGGGGATCCAGCCGAGGCCTTGGAAGTACAGCTCGGGCCAGGTGTGCAGATCGTTGCTCGTGACGGTCCAGTCGTCGCTGCCGCCGACCTGCGTGCCGGGCAGGAAGCCGACCGCGATGCGCGACGGGATGCCGAGGGTGCGCGCCATGACGGCCATCGCCGAGGCGAAGTGCACGCAGTAGCCGCTCTTGCGCTGCAGGAACGTCTCGACCATGTCGAGGCCCGACCCGTCGTAGCCCTCGCGCACCGGCGTGTCTTCGGAGTACGTGAAGTCGCCGTTGCGGAAGTAGTCCTGCAGGGCGACGGCGGCATCGAACTTGTTCGCCGCGCCCGAGGTCTCGCGCTTCGCCAGGCGGGTGATGGACGCAGGAACTCCGTCGACGTCGAGGTACTTCGACATGTCGGCGGACTGCTCGCCGAGCGCGTCGATGATCTGCTGCGTCGTCGGGTCGACCGGCTTGGACGTCACCGAGTAGTCGAGGCCCTGGGAGCCCTGCGTCGCGCTGCGGATGGTGACGCCCGACTCGTTCACGTACTTCCAGGCGTCGCCGATCCCGCTGATCTTGGTGGCCGGTACGGGGATCGGCAGATACGGGCTGCGGAGCAGAGTGACCGAGACGTCGGTGTCGACGGTGTCTTTCGTCGTGCCCGCCGAGACGCCGGAGGGAGCCGGGAGCTTGTCGACGCTGTCGGCGGAGTCGAGCGTCACAGCCGAGGGACTCCAGCGGGTGCCCGAGAAGTCCACGAGGTCGACGAGCTTGAGGTACTGCCCGGTCGAGGCCGACGTGCTGTAGGTGAGGACGGTGACCGGGTCGCCGCGCCGGAGGTCTTTGCCGAGGTTGATGACCGGGTTGACACCCGTCGAGATGCCTGTCCCGGTGCCGATGCCGGTCAGCGGCGACGCCAGCGACGCCGGGAGGAGAGCGGTGATGATGCCCGCGACCACGATGCCTGCGAGACCGGTGACGAAGCTGGCCTTCGACGGCCTCCGGCCGGTCGAGATCAGCAGGATCGCGATGTAGCCGAGGACGGTCGCGACGACCCACACCCACGCCGGGTCGATGTTCGGGATCAGCGCCGGGACGAGGATGACGACGGCGAACACGACGCCGGTCAGCCCCGGGATGCGGCTCACCCGCGCGAGCACGTCGAGCAGCACGGACGCCGCGGCGACCGACACCACGATCACGGCGAGCAGAGCGTCGCCGACGACCACGGGCGCCTGGTCGCTGACGATGGCGTCCTCCGCCTGCTGAACGAGCAGCCGGATGCGGTCCACGGTGTCGCTGGTCGGGATGATGCCGGCGATCGCCGTGCCGCCCTGGACGATCACCGTCGACGCGACGAGCCCCACGACCAGGCCGGCCAGCGAGGCGACCGCCGACGGCCAGTGGGCCGCGCGGGCGGCAGCCGACGCGGCGAAGACGAGGCCCGACACCACTGCCGGGACGAACCACCAGGAGGAGCCCTGGAAGAGCGGGTGCAGGCTCGCCAGCGACGTGAGAAGGGTCAGCCAGAGCACGAGGGTCAGCCCCCAGCGCGCATTCCCGGGCGCGAACCGGTCGGGCACGCGCTCAGCCACCGAGCACCCCCGGTGCGTGCAGGACGGCCTCGCGGTCGCCCGCCGAGTCGGTCTCGACGACCCGCCAGCCGGTCTGGCGGAGGGTCGCGGCCACGTGGCGCGGCGCATCGCGGTCGGTGTCGTCGGGCGTCAGCGGGTCGCCGTCGAGATGAACGACGATCGCCACTCCCCCGACGCCGGGGCCGCGCGCGTGGCCGAGGCGCACCAGGTCGCCGGGCGTGAGGCTCGAGACGATGGCGATGACGGGCTCGCGCGGTGCGGCGTCCGGGCTGCGGTCGTCGACCGGGTCGTCGAGGGCGATGTCGGCGAGGCGCTCCAAGAAGAGCGGCGTCGTCGAGGGGTCGTGGACACCCACCGAGCTGCCCTCTAGCGTCACTACGCGGGTCTGCGAGCCGGCCATGCCGTACTCGAGCGCGAGCGATGCCGTCAGAGACACCGCCCACTCGAAGCCGTCGCTGACCGGATCGCCCGAGCCGAGGGCCGGATGCCAGTCGCGCCAGTTCTCCTTGGCGACGGGCAGGACGACGCGGACGCTGGGAAGCGCGTGCTGCTCCTCCTGCCGCACCATGAGCTCGCCCTGCCGGGCGGTCGCGCGCCAGTGCACGCGGCGCATGGGGTCGCCGCGACGGTACTCGCGTGTGATGGGATCGTCCTGCCCGCCGGCGAGGCTGTGGTCGCGGCGCTGGCGCGCCCCCTCGCCGAGGGCACCCGACTCGCGGCCGCCACCGGTGCCGACGATCTCGGGGAACACGACCAGCTCGCCGCGGCCGACGATCTCGACGTGGCGCCGAGCAAGGCCGAACGACTCGATGACGTCGATGCGGGCAGGACCGACGCGGTGCCGGCCTCGGGGCAGGTCGTCGTGCTCGAACGTCAGGCGGACCACCCGGCCGGGCTCGATCTCGGCCACCATCGCCTCGTCGGCGTGCATGCTGCGCCACGGAACGCTCTCGCGCACCCGCAGCGCCACGTGCCCGGTCGACGACGGCGACGACACGCTCAGCGTCTCGACGACCGACCAGCCGGCGACGGCCCGGTCGGGCGAGAAGCGGCGAGCGATGACGAGCTCGGGCATCGTTATCCCGACGGAGACCAGAGCGGCGACGACCACGGCGATGAGGGCGACGCCCGCGAAGACGAGCGGCATGGAGCTCAGCAGATAGCCGACGACGGCTGCTGCCAGGCCCGCGACGGCCGCGCCGAGGCCGCGCGGGGTCGGCCTCGGCCAGCCCCTCGCTCGCTCGGCGAGTGCGCGCCGCACGCTCAGACGGCGGGCTCGTCGAGCGGCACGGGCGTCGTGCGCACCACCTGCTCGACGATGTCGTAGGCGGCCGACACCGCGCCGGCGCCGGAGCGGCCGGCGAGGATCAGCCGGTGGCCGAGCACTGGCCCGCTCAGGGCGTCGACGTCGTCGGGGATGACGAAGCGGCGGCCGTTGAGCGCGGCCCACGCCTTGGCGGCGCGCATGAGCTGCAGGGTGGCACGCGGGCTCGCCCCGAGGCGGAGGTCGGGGTGGACGCGCGTGGCCTGCACGATGTCGACGGTGTAGCGCTCGACAGTGCGGGCGGCGTACACGCGGCGCACGGCGGCGATCATCCGGCGCAGCTGCGCGAGCGTGACGAGGGGCCGGAGCGCGTCGAGGGGGCTCGCCGTCTCGCGCTGGCTGAGCATGCGCAGCTCGCTGGCGGCGTCGGGGTAGCCGAGCGAGATCCGGGCCATGAAGCGGTCGCGCTGGGCCTCGGGGAGCGAGTACGTCCCCTCCATCTCGACCGGGTTCTGAGTCGCGACCACGAGGAACGGGTCGGGCAGCGGGTGCGAGAAGCCGTCGACGGTCACCTGGCGCTCCTCGAGGCTCTCGAGGAGGGCGGACTGCGTCTTGGGCGAGGCCCGGTTGATCTCGTCGCCGATGACGATGTTGGCGAAGACCGGGCCGGGCTTGAACTCGAACGCGTTGGCCTGGCGGTCGAAGATCGAGACGCCGGTGATGTCGCTCGGCAGCAGATCGGGCGTGAACTGGATGCGGCTGACCGACGCGTCGACGGCCTTGGCGAGGGCGCGTGCGAGCTGGGTCTTGCCCACACCCGGCACGTCTTCGATCAGGAGGTGGCCCTCGGCGAGCATGACGGTCAGGGCGGTCGAGATCGCGCCGGCCTTGCCGTCGATGACGGTGCCGACTGCCTCGAGGATGGTGCGCGCGAGGTACTGCACCTCGTCGAGCTCCATCGGGGCCTCGCCGCCGGATGAGAGGGAGGGGTTCTGGGCGTTCTGCGTCGTCGTCGTCATGCTGATCCGTTGTTCGGAGCCGAGGGGAGCTCGGGCGGGGTCGTGCCGGCTGCGGCGGGCGCGCCGGGCCCGGTCGCGAGGTAGGCGGCCACGTCGGCGGGGACGTAGGGCGAGATGTCGCCGCCCAGCGCGGCCACCTGACGCACGAGCGACGACGACACGAGCGCGTGCGCCGGGTCGGGAAGCAGGAACACCGTCTCGACGCCGGCGAGGCTGCGGTTCATGATCGCCATCGGCGTCTCGTAGGCGACGTCGACCTGCGAGCGGATGCCCTTGACCAGCACCTTCGCTCCGACGCGCACGCAGTAGTCGACGAGCAGCCCCTCGCTCCAGCTGGTGACCGTCACCTTGTCGGGCGCGCCTGCGGCAGCGACCGCATCGCTGATGAACTCGACGCGCTTCTCGATGGGGATCAAGGCCGCCTTGTCGGGGTTGTGCACGACCAGGACGTGGAGCTCGTCGAACAGGCCCGCGGCCCGGACGATCACGTCGAGGTGCCCGAGCGTCACCGGATCGAAGGACCCCGGGACGACGGCAATCGTGCTCATTCGGCCACCCTAGTAGTCGAAGGCGACACCTGGCTGAACACTTCCGTGACGCGTCACTGACGGTCTCGGTGAACTCGCGGTGACGCGCACGGGTGTCAGTTCTTGGCGAGCGCGTCGCGGCTGGCGTCGTCGAGTCGGCGGGCCAGCGCCGCGGCGAGGGCCGGGTGCCCGGCGAGCGTCGGGTCGGCCTCGATCACCTCGGCGGCGTGCTCGCGCGCCAGCGCGATCACGTCGCCGTCGTGCGCGACCCGCAGCAGCCGCAGCGACGAGCGTCCGCCCGACTGCAGGCTGCCGAGCACATCGCCCTCCCTCCGCAGGTCGAGGTCGATCTGGGCGAGCTCGAAGCCGTCGGTCGTGGAGGCCACGGCGGCGACCCGCTCTCGCGCGGTCGTCCCCTCCTCCGCGTTCGTGACGAGCAGGCAGAGCCCCGGGTGCCCGCCCCGGCCGACCCGGCCGCGGAGCTGGTGGAGCTGCGAGACGCCGAACCGCTCGGCATCGAGCACCACCATCGTCGAGGCGTTCGGCACGTCGACGCCCACCTCGATCACGGTGGTCGCGACGAGCACGTCGATGCGTCCGGCGGCGTACTCCTGCATCACGGCGTCTTTCTCGACGGCGCTCATCCGGCCGTGAAGCGGCTCGATGCGCCGCCCGGCGAGAGCGGGCGCGTCGCGCAGGGCGGCCAGGACGCCGTCGACGCTGGCTATGGCCACCGGCGCCTCGGCGGCCTCCGCGTCTTCGGCGAGCTCGTCGGCGACCTCGGGCGTCGCGGCGTCGATGGCCGGACACACCACGAACACCTGGCGGCCTCGCGCGATCTCCTCGGACGACCGCTCCCACACCCGCGAGATCCAACCCGGGTGGTCGACGAGCGGCACGACGAACGACTCGATCGGCTGCCGTCCCTTCGGCAGCTCCGCGATGGTCGACACGTCGAGGTCGCCGAACACCGTCATGGCCACCGTGCGCGGGATCGGCGTCGCCGTCAGCACGAGCACGTGCGGAGGGGTCTGCCCCTTGCGCCGCAGCGCCTCCCGCTGCTCGACGCCGAACCGGTGCTGCTCGTCGACGACCACGAGCCCGAGGTCGTAGAACTCGACGCGGTCCGAGATGAGGGCGTGCGTGCCGACGACGATCTGCGCCTGTCCGCTCACCATCGCGAGCGTGGCCTTGCGGCGCTCGGCGACCGGCATCTGCCCGGTCAGGAGGACCGGCCGCAGCGTGGCCGCGAGATCAGGACCGAGGGTCGTCACGATGGATCGGAGGTGCTGCGCCGCGAGCACCTCGGTGGGCGCGAGCAGCGCCGACTGCCCGCCCGACTCGGCGACCGCGAGCATCGCGCGCAGGGCGACCAGCGTCTTGCCCGAGCCGACCTCGCCCTGCACGAGACGGTTCATCGGCACGTCGGCCGCCAGGTCGCGTGCGATCTCGGCACCGACGAGCGACTGGTCGCCGGTCAGGTCGAAGGGCAGGGCCTCGTCGAACCGGGCCAGAAGACCAGCGGGCGCAGGAACTCGCGCCACCGCCGCCGACACCCTCAGCTCGGCGCGCTGCTGCAGCAGTGCCGCCTGCAGCACGAACGCCTCGTCGAACTTCAGCGTCTCGCGCGCGGCCTTCCAGTCGCGGTCGCGCTCGGGCCGGTGCACCTTCTCGAGCGCTTCGCGCAGCGGCATCAGCTGCAGCTCGGCACGTACCGTCTCGGGCACGGAGTCGGGCAGCGGCGGCAGGGTGTCGAGGGCGACCTCGATCGACTTCTGCACCTGCCACGAGGCCACCGACGCGCTGGCCGGGTAGATCGGGATGGGCTGCTTCGCCCATCTCTGCGCCGTGGCATCGCCGGCCTCGGCGTTCCGCTCGTCGCCCTGCTCGAACAGCTCGTAGTCGGGATGCGCCAGCTGGCGGTTGCCCCGGTAGTCGCCGACCTTGCCCGCGAAGATGCCGCGGATGCCCGGGACCAGGTCTTTCGCCCGCCAGGCCTGGTTGAAGAAGGTCAGGGTCAGGATCCCCTGGCCGTCGCCGATCCGCACCTCGAGGATCGACCCGCGTCGCGCGCGCATCGTGCGCTCGCGCACGTCGAGCACCTCGGCCACGATCGTGACGCTCTCGCCGATGGCCAGCTCGCTGAGGGCGGTGAGCTCGCCGCGCCGCGCATAGCGCCGCGGATAGTGGCTGAGCAGGTCGCCGACCGTCTCGTACCCGAACGCGCGCTTGAGGGCACCGGCCGTGCGCCCGCCGAGCGCGTTGGACAGCGTCGTGTCGAGCGGAGAGGTGGGCACGGCTCAACGCTACCCGGCGCCGCCGACACCGCCTGCGATGATGGTGCCGTGACTCGCATCATCAGCGGCTTCGCCGGCTCCACCGCCCTCCGCGTCCCGAAGACCGGCACCCGGCCCACCAGCGACCGCGTCCGCGAGGCGCTGTTCTCGGCGCTGGAGGCGCGCGACGAGGTCCGCGGCCTCCGCGTGCTCGACCTCTATGCGGGCACGGGGGCTCTCGGCCTCGAGGCCGCCTCCCGCGGCGCCGCGACGGTCACCCTCGTCGAGAAGGGCCCGCAGGCCGCCCGCCTCTGCCGCGCCAACGGCACGCTCGTGGCCGGCCGCGCGCCCCGCGGGTCGGCCCCCTCGATCGACGTCGCGACCCAGACTGTGCGCGCCTACCTGCAGCACGCCCCGCAGAAGGCGTTCGACCTGGTACTCATCGACCCGCCCTACGAGCTCGGCGACGACGACCTCCGCCTCGACCTCGTGGCCCTCGTGCCGGCCCTCGAGGCCGACGCGCTCGTCGTCGTCGAGCGCCGCGCCCGCAGCGGCGAGCCGATCTGGCCGGACGGCCTCGCCCTCGAGACGAAGAAGTCGTACGGCGACACCGTGCTCTGGTGGGCTCGCGCCTAGCGGCCTCCCGAGAGCATCGGGCGCAGGAACTCAGCCCACCCCGCCCGACCACCGCGCGTACGGGTCCCACCCCGTCGCATCCGCGAGGGGCGCTCCGTCGAGGAGCACGACGTGCTCCCCCGCGCGCACGACGCCCACCGGGCGGAAGCCGCCGGGCAGGACGGCGTCGGCGGGGAACGTCGCCAGGAGCGAGTGGTCCTCTCCCCCGCGGAGGGCCGCGAGCGGGTCGGGCCCGAGCGCCGACCCGACGAGGTCGAGCGTGACGCCGGAGGCCCGGGCGACGCGGCCCGCGTCGAGGGCGAGTCCGTCAGAGAGATCGAGCATGGCGGTGGCCCCGGCGACGGCGGCCAGCACACCGTCGGCGACCGGCGGCGTCGGCGCGAGGTGCCACGCGACACGGGGGTCGCTCAGGCGGAGAGCGTCGGCGGCTCGGCGATCGGGAGTTCCTGCGCCGTCGACCGCCTCGGCGAAGAGCCGCTCGAGGCCCGACCCCGAGTCGCCGAGAACCCCCGACACGGCTACGAGGTCGCCCGGACGAGCGCCGTCGCGCCGCACGGGAGCACGCCCGTCGAGGTCGCCGAACGCGGTGACGGCGATGGTCATCGTGCGCGAGACCGACATGTCGCCGCCGACCACGCCGCAGCCCGGCGCCATCACCGCGCAGCCGTCGGCGAGGCCGTCGGCGAACCGCTCGAGGAAGGCCGCCTCGGTATCGCCCGGCACCGCCAGCGCGACGACCAGCGCCGTCGGAGCCGCCCCCATCGCGGCCACGTCGGTGAAGTTGGAGGCGGCGGCCTTCCAGCCCAGGTCGTAGGGCGTCGACCAGGCGAGCCGGAAGTCGGGGCCGTGCACCATCAGGTCGGTCGTGACCACGAAGCGCCCGTCGGCCGCGGCCACCACCGCCGCGTCGTCGCCGGGCCCGAGCAGCGTGCGGTCGCCCTTCGGCAGGCGCGGCAGGATGCGGCCGAGGGTGGCGACCTCGCCGAGGCTCTCGACGGTCTCGGGCGCGCTGGTCGCGGCACTCTCACTCATGCACTCACGGTAGCGTGGACGTCGATGCCTCCCCGTCGCCGCCGCCGCGCGGCCCTCGCCCTCGCCGCCGCCCTGGCCGCCGTGCCCGTGCTCGCCGGGTGTGCCGCCGTGCAGGTCACGAGCGTGCATCTGCAGCCCGCGGCGCGGGCCGACACCGTCGCGTGCGCCGACGTCGTCGTGCACCTGCCGACCTCGGTGGAGTCCGAGACCGTCCGCGAGACGAACGCGCAGGGCACGAGCGCGTGGGGCTCACCGACGTCGATCGTGCTGACGTGCGGCATCACGACGCCCGAGGTGTCAGACCTCTCGTGCTACACGATCGAGGGCGTCGACTGGCTCGCCGACATCGGCACCTCGAAGGCCACCTTCACCACGTACGGCCGTAGCCCCGGCGTGCAGGTCGTCGTCGACACGAAGGCCGTCGAGGCCCCGACGAACGTCCTGCACGACGTGTCGAGCGCCGTCGGCACGCTGCCGCAGAACCGGGCGTGCCAGTCGCCGTCCGACGCGACCCCCGCCCCGTAGCCCGCCCAGGCGGGCAGGCACAGGCGGGCAGGCACAGGCGGGCAGGCGCAGGCGGGCAGGTGCAGACGGGCCGGCACAGACGGGCCGGCGCAGGAACTCGCCCTAGCGGATCGTCTCGAGGCCGAGCGCGATCAGCTCGTCGAGCAGCGCGGGGTAGCTGAGGCCGGAGGCCAGCCAGCACGCCGGGAACATGGAGATCGGCGTGAAGCCCGGCATCGTGTTCAGCTCGTTGACGATGAACCCCTCGTCGGTGAGGAACACGTCGACGCGGGCGAGGCCGGCCCCGCCGATGGCGTCGAAGGCACGGGCGGCGAGTTCGGAGAACTGCTCGAACTCGGCGCCCGACAGAGCGGCCGGGCAGACCAGGTCGGCCCCGGGGGCGCCGAGGTACTTCGACTCGAAGTCGTAGAACTTGTCGTCAGCGAGCACGATCTCGCCCGCGACGGATGTGCGGGGCGCTCCGCCGCCGCGGCCGCCGAGCACGGCCATCTCGAGCTCGCGGCCGACGACGGCCGCCTCGACGAGCACCTTCGAGTCTTCGGCCAACGCGATCTCCATGGCGGTGGCGAGCGAGGCGAGCGAGGTCGCCTTCGAGACGCCGACGCTGGAGCCGGCACGGGCCGGCTTGACGAAGACGGGCCAGCCGAGCTCTTCGACGTGCTCCTCGACGACGGCGCGACGGTCGGCCCAGTCGCGGGCGGGGACCGTGATCCACGGCGCGACGTCGATGCCGGCGGCCTGGAGCACCGTCTTGGCGAAGTGCTTGTCCATGCCGACGGCTGAGGCGAGGATGCCCGCGCCGACGTACGGCAGGCCGAGCAGCTCGAGCATGCCCTGGACGGAGCCGTCCTCGCCGAAGGGGCCGTGCAGGATGGGGAACACGACGTCGACCTCGCCCAGCGACCGCTCGACCCCGTCTTCGACGACGGTCATCTCGCGCGTCGCGGACGACTCGGGCCAGCGCACCTGCGTGCCGTTGGCCTCGACGGAGGGCAGCTTCTCGGCGTCGAGGGCGAAGTGCGCCGCGTCGTCGGGTTGGAGCGTGAAGGCGCCGTCACGGGTGATGCCCACCGGGATCACGTCGTAGCGGTCGCGGTCGAGCGCCGCGAGCACTCCGCCCGCTGTGGCGCAGCTGATCGAGTGCTCGCTGGAGCGGCCGCCGAACAGGAGGACCACGCGAAGACGGGAGGCAGGAGTGGTGTCGGTCACGGGGCGCCTTTCGACGATGCGGTGCGAGCCCTACTCGCCCTGCGGCTCGTCGGTCTCGGTGAGGTGCGGCGCGATGTTGCGCGGGTCCAGAGTACCGGCGAGGACCTCGGCGACCTGCTGGACGATGGGCATGTCGACGCCGCGCGACCGGGCCAGCTCGAGGATGGGGGCGACCGACGCGAGGCCCTCGGCCGTCTGGTTCATCTGGCGGATCACGTCGTCGTACCGGTAGCCCTGGCCGAGCAGGCGCCCCGCCGTGTTGTTGCGCGAGAGCGGGGACTGGCAGGTGGCGATCAAGTCGCCGAGGCCCGCGAGACCGGCGAGCGTCTCCGGCTTGGCGCCGAACGAGACGGCGAAGCTGGTCATCTCGGCGAGGCCGCGCGTGATGATCGACGCCTTCGTGTTCTCGCCGTAGCCGACTCCGTCGACGATCCCGATCGCGACGGCGATGAGGTTCTTCAGGACGCCGCCGAACTCCGTGCCGATCACGTCGGTGTTGACGAACGAGCGGAAGTACGGGTTCGTGGCGGTCGCGGCTACCAGCGTCGCGGTCTCGAGGCTCTGGGACGAGATGACGGCCGCGGTCGGCTGGCGCTTGGCGATCTCGAGGGCGAGGTTCGGCCCGGAGGCGACGGCGACCAGCGACGGGTCGATGCCGAGGGCCTGGATGATGACCTCGCTCATTCGCAGGCCCGTCGACTTCTCGACGCCCTTCATCAGGCTGATGACCGGCACGCCGTCGGGGATCAGGTCGCGGATCTCGGAGAGGTTCTGGCGGAGCGTCTGCGAGGGCACCGACACGTAGATCTGCTCGGCCCGGTCGAGCACCGCGGGGATGCTCGGCGACGCCGTCAGGGTGATCGGCAGGTTGATGCCGGGCAGGTAGTCGCTATTGCGGTGGGTCTCGGTGACCTCGCGGGCGATCTCGGGCCGGCGGGCCCACATCTGCACCTCGGCGCCGCCCTCGGCGAGCACCTTCGCGAACGTCGTGCCCCAGCTGCCGGCGCCGAGCACGGCCACGCGGCGCTCCATCGACGCGGCCCGGACGATCGAGATCGCCTCGGTCGTCACGAATCCCTTGCTGAGTCGGTCGAGGCCCTCCTGAGGGCCGGAGGAGCTAGGAGGTGCCACGGTCGAAACGCCCGATCTCGGATTGGTTGTGGTGCGCGGGGTCGTACCGGACGGCCGGCGGCTGCCCGCCCCGGAGCTCGGCGACGAGCGCGTCGATGCGGCTCATGACGAGCTCGGTGGCCTCGGCGACCTCGTGTTGGTCGAGGTGGCGCCCCCGGTAGGCCGAGAGGTCGACCGGGTCGCCGATGACGAAGGTGAACCGCTTGCGCGGAAAGAGGCGGAGTTTGTTCGACGGCGGCAGGAGCTCCTGCACGCCCCAGCTGGCCATCGGGATCAGCGGCACGCCGGCGTCGATCGCCATGCGGACGGCGCCGCCCTTGCCCCGCATCGGCCAGAGGTCGGGCTGACGCGTGAGCGAGCCCTCGGGGTAGACGACCACGCAGGCTCCCGTGGCGAGCGAGGCGACGCCGGCCGCGACGGGGTCGGACCCCCGGGTGCGCCCGGAGCGATCCACCGGCACCATCTTCGTCTGGCGCAGGATCCACCCGAGCACGGGCACCCGGAAGAGCGACTCCTTCGCGAGGAACCGCGTGATCCGCCCCCGCCGCCACAGGGCGAACGCCACGGCGAGCGGGTCGAAGTTGCTGTAGTGGTTGGGTGTGAGCACGAAAGCGCCGTCGGCCGGGAGCTTCTCGGGGTTCTTCAGCCGGTAGCTCGCGAGGGCCAGCAGCGGCACATAGGCGATGCGTCCTGCCACGGCGAAGACGGCGTTGGGTTCGCGTGTGCGCTTCTGCGGGGGCAGGGGCGCGTCGGGGTTCATTGCGACGATGGCCGTCTATCCCGCGAAGTCGAAGTCCGCACCGAGCTTCCGCAGCTTCGCCACGAAGTGCTCGTAGCCGCGCGCGATGATCCCGACGTTCGTGATCTTCGACTCGCCCTCCGCGGTCAGCGCCGCGATCAGGTGGCTGAAGCCGCCGCGCAGGTCGGGCACGCGGATGTCGGCGCCGTGAAGCGGAGTCGGGCCGGTGATGACGGCGGCCTGCTCGAAGTCGCGACGGGCGACGCGGCGGTCGGCGTGCTTGAGGCCGTCCTTGTGAACGACGATCTGCGCACCCATGTCGTTGAGCGCCTCGGTGAACTGGAAGCGGTTCTCGTAGACGGTCTCGTGGACGACGGAGACGCCATGAGCCTGAGTGAGGGCCACGACGAGCGGCTGCTGCCAGTCCGTCATGAAGCCGGGGTGCACGTCGGTCTCGATGACGACGGGCTTGAGCTCGCCGCCCGGGTGGTAGAAGCGGATGCCGTCCTCGTGGACGTCGAACTCGCCGCCGACCTTGCGGAAGACATTGAGGAAGGTCATGAGGTCTTGCTGCTTGGCGCCCTCGACGAAGATGTCGCCCTTGGTGGCCAGAGCCGCGGCGGCCCAGGAGGCCGCCTCGTTGCGGTCGTTGATTGCACGGTGGGTGTAGCCGCGGAGCGACTTCTGGCCCTCGATGAAGATGACGCGGTTCGGCTCGACGTTCACGATCGCGCCCATCTTCTGCAGGATCGCGATGAGGTCCATGATCTCGGGCTCGATGGCGGCGTTGCGCAGCTCCGTCACGCCCTCGGCGAGGACCGCCGTCAGCAGCACCTGCTCCGTCGCGCCGACGCTCGGGTACGGGAGCTCGATATTGGCGCCCTTGAGGCCGTTCGGGGCAGTCAGGTGGATGCCGTTGTACGACTTGTCGACGACGGCGCCGAACGCGCGGAGGGCGTCCATGTGGAAGTCGATCGGTCGGTCGCCGATGCGGCAGCCGCCGAGGTCGGGGATGAACGCCTCGCCCAGCCGGTGCAGGAGCGGGCCGCAGAACAGGATCGGGATGCGCGAGGAGCCCGCGTGCGCGTCGATCTCGGCGAAGTGCGCGCCCTCGACGTTCGACGGGTCGAGGATCATCTCGCCGCGAGCCGGGTCGGTGATACGGACGCCGTGGATCGAGAGGAGCCCGCGGACGACGTTGACGTCGCTGATGTCGGGCACGTCCTTCAGGATCGAGGGCGTGTCGCCGAGGAGCGAGGCGACCATGGCCTTCGTCGCCAGGTTCTTGGCGCCGCGGACCTCGATGCGTCCGATCAGCGGCTTGCCGCCGCGGATGACGATCTCGTCGGACTTCAGGCCCACGCGGGCGCCTGCTGCTGCTGCATCCTGAACAAGGGAGTTCACTACTTCACCGGCAATGTCTTGGGCCGCCAGGTGGCGCGGCGTGATTCGAATTCTGTGATTGCCGCCTCGTCGCGGAGAGTCAGGGCGATGTCGTCCAGCCCCTCGAGGAGACGCCACTTAGTGTAAGCATCGACCTCGAACGAAACCGTGTAGCCCGCGATCGTGGCGGTTTGCTCGGCCAGGTCGACCGTGATCTCGGGGACCGGCTCGCCGGCCTCCACGGCCGCGTCGATGATGGCCCAGATCTTCTCGATCTCGGGTTCGGCCACGACGGCGGCGAGCAGGCCCTGCTTGCCCGAGTTGCCGCGGAAGATGTCGGCGAAGCGCGGGCTGAGGACGACCTCGAAGCCGAAGTCGCGAAGCGCCCAGACGGCGTGCTCGCGGCTCGATCCGGTGCCGAAGTCGGGCCCGGCGACGAGCACCTTTGCGCCCTGGAACTCGGGGCGGTTGATCACGAACTCGGGGTCCTGGCGCCACGAGTAGAACAGGGCGTCCTCGAAGCCGGTCTTGGTGACGCGCTTGAGGAAGACGGCCGGGATGATCTGGTCGGTGTCGACGTTCGATCGCTTGAGGGGCGCGGGCGTGCCCGTGACCACGGTGGTCTTGTGCATTACAGGGCCCCTTCCAGCTCGGAGGCGGCAGAGTTCGAGGCGGCGGCGGTGGAGGAGTCGGCCGCGAGGTCCCACGGGCTCGAGAGCGTGCCGCGGATGGCCGTGGCGGCTGCGACGAGCGGCGACACGAGGTGCGTGCGCCCGCCCTTGCCCTGGCGGCCCTCGAAGTTGCGGTTCGACGTGGAGGCGCAGCGCTCGCCCGGTGCGAGCTGGTCGGGGTTCATGCCGAGGCACATCGAGCAGCCGGCGAAGCGCCACTCGGCGCCGAAGTCGGTGAACACCTTGTCGAGGCCCTCGGCCTCGGCTTCGATGCGGACGCGCGCCGAGCCCGGGACGACCATGACCCGGACGCCCTCGGCCTTCTTCTGGCCCCGGACGATCGACGCGAAGGCCCGCAGGTCTTCGATGCGGCTGTTGGTGCAGGAGCCCATGAAGACCGCGTCGACGGCGATCTCCTTCATCGGAGTGCCGGCGGCGAGGTCCATGTACTCGAGGGCGCGCGACGCGGCGGCCTTCTCGTTCGGGTCGCTGATGGCGGCAGGATCGGGGACGGACTCCGAGAGCGACACGCCCTGGCCCGGGTTGGTGCCCCACGTCACGAACGGCTCGAGCTCGCCCGCGTCGAGGAAGACCTCGGCGTCGAACACGGCGTCGTCGTCGGTGGGCAGAGTGTTCCAGTAGGCGACAGCGTCGCGCCAGTCTTCGCCCTCCGGGGCGTGCGGACGGCCCTGCAGGTAGTCGTAGGTGATCTGGTCGGGCGCGACCATGCCGGCTCGGGCGCCGGCCTCGATCGACATGTTGCAGATGGTCATGCGCCCCTCCATCGAGAGGGAGCGGATGGCGCTGCCGCGGTACTCGAGCACGTAGCCCTGGCCGCCGCCGGTGCCGATCTTGGCGATGACGGCCAGGATGATGTCTTTCGCCGTGACGCCGGGGCGCAGCTCGCCCTCGACCGTGATGGCCATCGTCTTGAACGGCTTGAGCGGCAGCGTCTGCGTGGCGAGGACGTGCTCGACCTCGCTGGTGCCGATGCCGAACGCCATGGCGCCGAAGGCGCCGTGCGTCGACGTGTGCGAGTCGCCGCAGACGACCGTGACGCCCGGCATGGTGAGGCCGAGCTGCGGGCCGACGACGTGCACGATGCCCTGCTCGGCGTCGCCCAGCGAGTGCAGGCGGACGCCGAACTCGGCGGCGTTGCTGCGCAGCGTCTCGATCTGGGTGCGGCTCGTCAGGTCGGCGATGGGACGGTCGATGGCGAGCGTCGGCGTGTTGTGGTCCTCGGTCGCGATCGTGAGGTCGAGGCGGCGGACTGGGCGGTCGGCCTGGCGGAGGCCGTCGAACGCCTGGGGGCTCGTGACCTCGTGCACGAGGTGGAGGTCGATGTAGAGAAGGTCGGGAGCGCCGTCGGCGCCTTTGACGACGACGTGGTCGTCCCACACTTTTTCTGCGAGCGTTCTACCCAAGGGTGTGCCCTCCATCGGTTGGCTTCGGATCGGACGAGTCTAGCCGTGTTACGGCTGTGTTTCCCCGGAGGGGAACCAGGGGCAACAGCCCGGAGGGGAACCAGGGGCAACAGCCCGGAGGCCAACGCGCCCCCGCGCCGCGTTCTTCCCGGACGGATAGAGTGCGGCTGACGAGGGGGCCGAGCGAAGGCGGTGCTGGGATGACGGGTTGGACCCCGGCGCGCCCCGAGCGCCCCGCCCCCGCCGCACCGCACGGCGCCGCGCTCGGCACGCCGACGGCGATCGCGGGCCTGCCGGTCGCGCCCGTCGGCGAGCGCCGAGTTCCTGCGCCCGTCGCCTCCCGACGCCGTCGACGACGGCTGCCGCTCTCGCCCGCCAAGAGGGTGATCGCCGGCTTCGCGCTGCTGGCCCTCGTGATCGGGGCGGTCACGGGCGTGGGCACGGCCCTCACTCCGTCGTACGGCGATCTCGCTCCGTGGCGTGACGCGGCGATCGCCGACGTGCGCCAGAGCCCCGAGCCCACCGGCTGGACGACGAACCTGTCGCGCGCGATACTGCCCGGCGTGCCGTCGCGGTGTGCGGAGTTCCGGGCCTCGTCGGCCACCGACCCGCTCGTGATGATCACGGCCGACTCGCCCTCGCTCGGATCGACGGCGAACTGCTCGGTGTCGACGATCCAGCAGGTCGACGCCACCGTCGCCCTCTTCGACCCCGTCACCGGCGACGTGCGATGGCGTCACGACCTGAGCCGCGAGTTCCCGGCGACGACCGGGACGTTCACGGTGCAGCAGACCTGGATTCGCGCCGACGTGGGGCGCGTGCTCGTGGCGTTCACGACCGACGGCCGGTTCACTCTCGCGGTGCTCTCGCTCGGCGACGGGACGCTGCTGAGCAGCATCCAGGTGCCGCGCGGCGACATCGGCTCGGGCCCGCTGGTCGAGGGCAGCCTGGTCGCCTACAGCGTCAGCACGTCGCGCGAGGGCTCGAGCCTGTGGACCCTCACGGACATCCGCACCCTCGGCGACCCGGTCTGGACCGACCTCCTGCCCGACTCGACCCCGGTCGTGCTGCTGCGGAGCGGCCTCTTCACCGAGGTCGACGGCCGGTCGGTCCGCATCGACGGCGCCACCGGCGAGGCGAACCAGGTCGGCGACGGCACCGTGGGCTTCGGCTCGGTCGAGGAGGACGGCGTCGACCTGTTCACGAGCGACACGCTGGCGAGCGGCGTCGCGATCACGGCGTGGAGCCCGGAGGGCAGGCGCCTGTGGACGCGCGGCGGCCTCGGCGACTTCGCCGGGCTCAGCCGCAGCTGCCTGCTGACCTCCCTGCCCGGAACCACGTCGCTGCGGTGCGTCGATCGAGCGACCGGCGCGAGCCGCTGGACTCGCGACCTGGCCTCGCAGGGCTCGCCCACCGGCATGATCGGGCAGACGACCGACGACGTCGCGGTCTTCCGGAGCTTCGGCAACCACTCCGAGCTCGTGATGCTCGCCGGCGGCAGCGGCAGGCCGAAGTTCTCGGTCGACCTCCTGCCGACGACGACGATCGCCGCCGTCTCGCGCACGACCGGCTACCTGGTGTCGTCGAGCCTCAGCGGCACGCCGATCGGCCTGATCGCGTTCGATACCGAGTCGGGGCGGATCCTCTGGCAGCGGAACGTGCTCGACGACGGCGACACCGAGATGTGGGGCGGGCGGCTGGTCGAGCTCTCCAGCGACGGCATCGTGAGAGAGCTGACGAATCCTCCGGGCACGGTGCTCGGAACGTAGGCGCGAAGACTAGGCTCCGGGGCGGTCGGTGATTCCGGCCGCAACACGATCGCGCAGCGTCGCGCGAGGAAGCGTCGTCATGTCGCAGATCGACCACCGCCCCTGGACTCCGCCGCGTCCTCCGGGGCCCGCCTCGCCGTGGAGTCCGCCCCTCCCGACCGCGCAGCCGAGCACCGGGGCGCAGGAACTGCCCGCACCCCGCCTCGCCACCCCGCCGTCGGCGCCCCCGCGCCGCCCGGGTCGTCGAGCACCGCGCCGCGGGCGGATCGCCGGTCTGTGGTCCCGAACGTCGCTGCCGCGGCGGATCCTGCTCTCCTATGTCGCTCTGGCCGCCGTCATCGCCGCGGTCGTCGGCGTGGGCGTCGTGGTCCAGCCGTCGTACGGCACCCTCTCGCCGTGGTCGGGCGTGCGCGTCGACGACGTCCGCGCCTCGCCGACCCCGCGCGCCTGGGCCGTCGACCTCGCCTCGACGCTCGCTCCCGGTGCGCCCGCCGAGTGCCTCCGGTTCACGGCCGTCGACGTCAGCCAGGACCTCGCCGCGGTGCGCGCCGACTCGGCGTGGAACTCCGGCTTCTCGGACGACGCCTCGTGCTCCATCGTCCCCTCGGGCTACAAGTCGCGCGTGGCGCTCCTCGACACGGCGACCGGCGCGGTCCGGTGGGTGCACGACACCGCCAACGACGTGGATGCGCGGTCGGGCGTGGCCATCTCGTGGGTCTCCACGACGGGCTCCGGCACGCGCCTCCTGGTGCGCTCGGGCACGGACACCTCCTCCGTCGTCGAGACGCTGTCGACGATCACGGGCCAGGTGCTCGGCTCGACCGGCACGCAGTCGTGGAGCGGCGACGACCGGTTCACGGCGAACGGCGATGTCGTGGCCATGGGCCGCCGCACGGGCGACGGCCTCGAGTACATCTACGAGCTCCGTGATTCGCGTGCGCTGTCGAGGGTGGTGTGGCAGGGCACCGCGAACGAGACGGCGACCCTGATCGCCCTCGACGACCGGCTGCTGCTGGGCGACCGGGGGACACTGCAGATCCCGCTGGCCACCGGCACGCCCCGTCCGTGGAGCGGACCGGTGAACACGGCGCTCGGCTACGCGCTGCGGGGCGACGTGGTCTTCGCCGCCCGTACCCGCGGCTCCGGCGTGACGACGAGCGCCGCGGGCGGCTTCTCGGCCGTCGACAAGACCGGCAGGGTGCTCTGGTCGTCCGACCTCGACCTGCGCGGCAGCTTCTCGGTCGGCCGCGACTGCCTCGTCGTCACCAACCTGCGCGGCGATCGGCTGACCTGCCTCGACTACCGCACGGGCGCGGTCCGCTGGAGTCGCGACACCGAGTCGTACAGCTACGCCGGCAGCGCCGTCGGCCAGCGGACGGACGACGTCTACACGGTGTCGACGAACGACGAACCGCAGGTGGTCGCGCTCGACGGAGGCACCGGACGCGTCCGGTTCCACGCCGACGTGCCCGCCGGTTCGTACGTGGTCGCCGCCGGCCACACGGTCGGCTACGCCCTCACCTACGGGGCCACCGGAGCGAGGACGACCGTCGTGGCGTTCGACCTGTCGAGCGGCCGGAGGCTGTGGGCGCACACCTCGCAGCTGCAGCTGGGGGTCTGGGGAGGGCACGTCATCGACGTCGGGCTCGACGGACTGGCACGTCGACTGGGGTAGCGGACGGCCCCGGTCGTGCCCCGCGCCTCGCGTAGGGTGAGCCGGGTGCTCGCAACGATTACGTACACCGGCCCCGATGCCACCGATCTCGGCTTCCTCCTCCACAAGCACCCCGGCCGCCTGCAGTCGTTCGATCTCGCAGTCGGCCGCGCCCATGTGTTCTACCCGGAGCAGACCGACGAGACCTGCACTGCGGCGCTGATGCTCGAGGTCGACGCGATCGACCTGGTCCGCAGCAAGCGCTTCTCAGGAGGCGACTCCTCCGAGCTCGGCCACTACGTCAACGACCGCCCCTACGCGTCGTCGTCGATGCTCGCCGGCGCGCTCGCTCAGGTGTTCCGCACGGCGATGACCGGCCGCTGCGACGCGTGCCCTGAGCTCGCGGCGAGCCCCCTCCCCCTGACCATCACCCTGGCGGCCGTGCCGTCGCGCGGCGAGCCGGGTCTGGCGAGCCGCCTGTTCGAGCCGCTCGGCTGGACCGTCGTCGATGCCGCGGTTCCGCTCGACCCGGAGTTCCCGGAGTGGGGCGACTCCCGGTACTCCGACCTGACGCTGACGGGCACCCTCCGTCTCGCCGACGCGCTGCACCAGCTCTACGTGATGCTCCCGGTTCTCGACGACTCGAAGCACTACTGGGTGGGCGACGACGAGATCGGCAAGCTGCTGCGCGCGGGCGAGGGCTGGCTGCCGGCGCACCCCGAGCGGGAGCTCATCACCCGGCGGTACCTGGCGCACCAGCGCGGCCTGGTCCGCGACGCGACGGCGCAGCTGGAGGTCCTCGACGGATCGCCGGTGCGCGAGGGGCTCGACGACGCCGAGATCGCGACGCCGCTGCGCGTGCACCGCGCCGAGGCCGTCCTGACCGCGCTCCGAGACGTGGGCGCCCACCGGGTGGCCGACGTGGGCTGCGGTCCGGGCGCGCTGCTCACGCACCTGCTCGCCGACTCCGCGTTCACCGACATCATCGGCACCGACGTCTCGCACCGCGCTCTCGACGTCGCCGAGCGCCGCCTGCACATCCGTGACCTGAGCGACCGGCAGCGCGACCGCATCCGGCTGCTCCAGTCGTCGGTCACCTACCAGGACGACCGGCTGGCGCATCTCGATGCGATCGTCCTGATGGAGGTCGTCGAGCACATCGAGCTGGAGCGCCTCGACGCCCTCGAGTCGTCGATCTTCGGCAGCGCGGCTCCGGGCGCGGTGATCGTGACCACGCCGAACTCCGACTACAACGCCCTGTACCCGTCCTTGCCGGCCGGCCGGTTCCGGCACCCCGACCACCGCTTCGAGTGGTCGCGCGTCGACTTCGCCGCCTGGGCCGACCGCGTCGCGGCCTCCCACGGCTACTCCGTGGAGTACCGGCCCGTCGGCGACGCCGACGAGACTCACGGCTCCCCCACCCAGCTCGCGCTCTTCCGGAAGGCCTGACCATGGCTGAGATCACTGTTCCCGCCATGTCGCTGGTCGTGCTCGTCGGCACGAGCGGCTCCGGCAAGTCGACCTTCGCCGCGCGCGCCTTCGAGCCGTTCGAGACGCTCTCGAGCGACGTGTTCCGCGGCCTGGTGTCGAACGACGAGAACGACCAGTCGGCCACGGCCGCCGCGTTCGAGGCGCTGCGCCACGTCGCGGGCCAGCGGCTGCGTCGCGGCCTCCTCACCGTCGTCGACGCGACGAACGTCCAGAAGGACGCCCGGGCGTCGTTCGTCGAGCTCGCCCGCTCGAACGACGTCCTGCCGGTGGCGATCGTCCTCGACGTGGCGGAGTCCGTGGCCGTCGCCCGCAACGCCGAGCGCACCGACCGCGACTTCCCCGCCTCCGTCATCCGCCGACAGCACGACCAGCTGCGACGGTCGCTGAAGTTCCTCGGCAAGGAGGGCTTCCGGCGCGTGCACGTGCTGTCGAGCGTCGACGAGATCGACCAGGCGACCATCCGCCGCGAGCCGCTCCTGAACGACCTGCGCACCGAGCACGGCCCGTTCGACGCCATCGGCGACGTGCACGGCTGCCGCTCCGAGCTCGAGTCGCTGCTCGGCGAGCTCGGCTACGAGCTGACCCGCGACGAGCAGGGTCGCCCCGTCGACGCAGCCCACCCCGAGGGGCGGCGCGCGGTCTTCCTCGGCGACCTGGTCGACCGCGGGCCCGACGTGGTCGGAGTGCTGCGGCTGGCGATGGGCATGGTGGCCTCCGGCAACGCCCTCGCCGTCCCCGGCAACCACGAGCACAAGCTGGTGCGGGCGCTTCAGGGCAAGAACGTCCAGACCTCGCACGGGCTCGCCGAGACGCTGACGCAGCTCGCCGGCGAGACGCCCGAGTTCCGGCGCGACGTCGAGCGCTTCTGCCACGACCTCGTCTCGCACCTCGTCCTCGACGACGGAAAGCTGGTCGTCTGCCACGCGGGACTCCCCGAGGCGTACCACGGCCGGGCGTCCGGGCGCGTCCGCTCGTTCGCGCTCTACGGCGACACCACGGGCGAGACCGACGAGTTCGGCCTGCCCGTCCGCTACCCGTGGGCGAACGACTACCGCGGCGACGCCGTCGTGCTCTACGGCCACACGCCGACCCCGGTCGCCGAGTGGGTCAACAACACGCTGTGCCTCGACACCGGGTGCGTCTTCGGCGGCGCCCTGACGGCATTGCGCTACCCCGAGCGCGAGATCGTCTCGGTGCCCGCCGAGCGCGAGTGGTACGCGCCGGTCAAGCCCCTGCAGACGCCCGAGCAGGCGGCCCTGTCGCAGGAACGCCCTCCGGGGGTGCTCTCCGTCCAGGACGTCCTCGGCCGGCACATCATCGAGACCAGGCACCACGGCCGCATCGGCGTCCGCGAGGAGAACGCCGCCGGCGCCCTCGAGGTCATGAGCCGGTTCGCCCTCGACCCGAACCACCTGCTCTACCTGCCGCCGACCATGAGCCCGCCCGCGACCTCGAAGCTCGACGACTACCTCGAGCACCCCGCCGAGGCCTTCGCCGCCTTCCGCCGAGACGGCGTCGAGAGCGTCATCGCCGAAGAGAAGCACATGGGGTCCCGCGCCGTCGTGCTGCTCACGCGCGACCCCGCGCGGTTCGGAGCGAAGCCCGGGTGGCGCGGCGTCGTGCACACCCGCACCGGGCGACCGTTCTTCGATGAGGCGACCGGTGCCGAGTTCCTGCGCAGGATCGACACGGCCGTCGACGGCGCGGGCCTGTGGGGCGAGCTCGACACCGACTGGCTCCTCCTCGACGCCGAGCTGCTGCCGTGGTCGTTCAAGGCGGGCGACCTCATCCGAGACCAGTACGCGTCGGTGGGCGCCGCGGCGACCACGGCGCTGCCCGCGGCGGTCGCCGCACTCGAGGCGGCAGCCGCCTCCGGGGTGGACGTCGGCGAGCTCGCCGAGCGCACCCGGCTCCGATCGGACGACGCCGTGAAGTACGTCGCCGCCTACCGCCGCTATGCCGCGCAGTCGTCGGGACTCGACGGCGTGCAGCTCGCGCCGTTCCAGCTGCTCGCGACCGAGGGTCGCACCCACGTCGATCGCCCGCACGAGTGGCACCTCGACCTCGCCGACCGGCTGGCCGACGCCGACCCGGTGCTGTTCCGCCGCACCCGTCGCACGATGGTCGACCTCGGCTCCGACGACTCGGTTGCCGCCGCCACCGCCTGGTGGGTCGACCTGACCGAGGCGGGCGGGGAGGGCATGGTCGTCAAGCCGGCCGAGGGCCTGCGCCGCACGAAGAACGGGCTCGTGCAGCCCGGCATCAAGGTGCGCGGGCGCGAGTACCTGCGGATCATCTACGGCCCCGACTACACGAGGCCGGAGAACCTCCGGCGTCTCAAAGACCGCGGGCTCGGGCTCAAGCGATCGCTCGCGCTGCGCGAGTACGCCCTCGGAGTGGAGGCGCTGGACCGGGTCGTCGCGCGGGAGCCGCTGTGGCGGATCCACGAGGCCGTGTTCGCGGTGCTGGCGATGGAGTCGGAGGCGGTGGATCCGCGGCTGTGAGAGGGTCGGCGGGCTCGCCAGCGCAGTGAGCTTCGCTCAATTTGTTTCCACGCCGAGCCGTATGGCATACTCGACGAGTTGCAAATACGGCCCCATCGTATAGCGGCCTAGTACGCTGCCCTCTCACGGCGGTAACACCGGTTCGAATCCGGTTGGGGTCACGATGCAAAATGCCCTCCCCTGCGGGAGGGCATTTTGCATCTGTGCCTGTCAGAACAGATGTGCCTGTCAGAACAGATGCGCTTGTCAGAACAGCTGAAGGGTCGCTTCGCTCCCTTTCCTTCCGGGGCTGTCGGCCGGGAGCTTGAGCCTCGTGCGCAGTAGCGTGGGGACATGTTGGTTACCAAGTACGAGCACGCAGCCCTTGTCGTCGAAGTGGACGGGCAGCGGCTCGTCATCGATCCGGGCGGATTCACGCGCCCGCTCACGGATGTGACCGACGTCGAGGGCATCGTCATCACCCACCAGCACCCCGACCACTGGACCCCCGGCCAGATCGAGGGCCTGCTCGAGGCCAACCCCGGCGCGCGCATCCTCGGCCCCGAAGGCGTCGCGCACGCTCTCGGCGAGGTGGGGTTCGCCGTGGAGACGGTCAGCGACGGCGACGTCGTCGAGGTCGGCCCGTTCACCCTCCGCTTCGCCGGCACCGACCACGCTGTGATCCACGAGACCCTCCCCCGCGTCGACAACACCGGCGTGCTGGTCAACGACACGCTCTTCCACCCCGGCGACTCGTACACCGTCCCCCCGTTCGACGTTCCTGTGCTCGCTGCTCCGATCGGCGCCCCGTGGCTCAAGATCGGCGAGGCGATGGACTACGCGGCCGCCGTGAAGCCGGGGCGGGCCTTCCCGATCCATGAGAAGACCCTCTCGGAGACGGGGCTGGGGATGCACGTCGACCGGATCCGCGCGGTCGTCGAGGCAGCCGGAGGCGACGTCGTCGTGCTGGCGCCCGGAGAGTCGCTCGAGCTCTAGTTCCTGCGCCCCGGGCTCGCGAGGTGGCCCCCGTCGTCGCCGCGCCTCCAGCGGTGCGACGACGGGGGCCATCTCGCGCACCGCCGTGACGCGAAACGCCCCGTCGCACGAGGCGGCGGGGCGTTCCAGGGCCGAAAGCTAGGCGTCGAGGCGCGTCAGCCAGCCGTGGCGGTCTTCGCGACGGCCGTACTGGATGTCGGTCAGCTCGGCGCGGAGCGACAGCGTGAGCGAGTCGGGGCCGGCGACGGGCGACACGATCGACACGCCCTCGCCTTTCAGCTCGCCGATCGGCACGACCACCGCGGCGGTTCCGCAGGCGAACACCTCGACGATGTCGCCCGAGGCGACGCCGTCGCGCCACTCGTCGAGCGACACGCGGCGACGCTCGACCGTGTGGCCGCGGTCTTCGGCGAGCTGCAGGATCGAGTCGCGCGTGATGCCCTCGAGGATCGAGTCGGAGTCGGGGGTGACGATGGTTCCGTCTCTGTAGACGAGCACCACGTTCATGCCGCCGAGCTCTTCGATGTAGGTCGTGTCGACGGAGTCGAGGAACAGCACCTGCGAGCAGCCGTTGGCGTACGCCTCCTCCTGCGGGAGGAGCGATGCGGCGTAGTTGCCGCCGGTCTTCGCCGCGCCGGTGCCGCCCTTGCCCGCACGGGAGAAGTTCGTCGACAGCCAGATCGACACCGGGGCGACGCCGCCGGTGAAGTAGGCGCCGGCCGGGCTCGCGATCACGTAGTAGCCGACCTTGTGCGCCGCCCGGACGCCGAGGAAGCTCTCGGTCGCGATCATGAACGGACGCAGGTAGAGGCTGGTCTCGTCGGCCGACGGGACCCACTTCTCGTCGACCTGGACGAGCTGCTTGAGCGACTCGACGAAGTCGTCGATCGCCAGCTCGGGCAGCGCGAGGCGCTTGGCGGATCGCTGCAGGCGCCGGCCGTTGGCGTCGGGCCGGAACGTCCAGACCGAGCCGTCGGCATGGCGGTAGGCCTTGATGCCCTCGAAGATTTCCTGCCCGTAGTGGAGGACGGCTGCGGAGGGGTCGAGCATCAGCGGGCCGTACGGGCTGACGGTGGCGTCGTGCCAGCCGTCGTCGGCCGTCCACTCGATGGCGACCATGTGGTCGGTGAAGTACTTGCCGAAGCCGGGGTCGGCGAGCATGGCCTCGCGCTCGGCGTCGGCGCGGGCAGCCGGCGACGGCGTCAGCTGGAAGTTCAGGGGGTAGGTGTCGTGGGTCGTGGTCATGAGCGCGCCTATCGGGAAGTGGGGACGAGTGCCACGGCGGCGGCGATCGCGTCGCCGATCTGCGCCGTGGTTCGGGAGGACCCAGCGGTGCGGCCGCCGATGTCGGCCTCGACAGCCGCCGTCACCCGGGCGGACTCTTCGGCCAGACCGAGGTGGTCGAGGAGAAGAGCCGTCGAGAGGATGGCGGCCGTGGGGTCGGCCTTCTGCTGGCCGGCGATGTCGGGAGCGGAGCCGTGCACCGGTTCGAACATGCTGGGGAAGGCGCCCTCGGGGTTGATGTTGCCCGAGGCTGCCAGGCCGATGCCGCCGCTGATTGCGCCAGCCAGATCGGTGAGGATGTCGCCGAAGAGGTTGTCCGTGACGATGACGTCGAATCTAGCAGGGTCGGCGACCAGGTGGATCGTGGCCGCGTCGACGTGCTGGTAGTCGACGGCGACGTCGGGGTACTCGGCTGCGACCGCGTCGACGGTGCGCTGCCAGAGAGAGCCCGAGAAGACGAGCACGTTGGTCTTGTGCACCAGCGTCAGACGGTGTGCGGGGCGCTTCTGCGCGAGCTCGAAGGCGTACCGGACGACGCGCTCGACACCGTAGGCCGTGTTGACGCTGACCTCGTTGGCGATCTCGTGCGGCGTGCCGGTGCGCAGCGAGCCGCCGTTGCCGACGTACGGACCCTCGGTGCCCTCGCGGACGACGACGAAGTCGACGTCGCCGGGGCTGGACAGCGGCGACGGGACGCCAGGATAGACCTTCGTCGGGCGAAGGTTCACGTAGTGGTCGAGCGCGAAGCGGAGCTTGAGCAGCAGACCCCGCTCGATGATGCCGCCGCGCAGGTCCGGGTCGCGCGGGTCGCCCCCGACGGCGCCCAGCAGGATCGCATCGTGCTGCCTGATGGCGTCGAGGTCGGCGTCGGTGAGGATGTCGCCGGTGGCCTTGAAGCGGGCGGCGCCGAGTGAGAACTCGGTGACGTCGAACGCGGTGTCGCTGCCGTCGGTGACCGCGCGAAGCACCTTGACGGCCTCGGCAACGACCTCGGGTCCGATCCCGTCGCCCGGGATGCTGGCCAGTCGGACGGTGCGGCTCATGCGTTCTCCTCGCTTCGGGGCTGCTGCGTCAAGCTTACCGAGGGGGCGGGGGCGCGAAGGAGTTCCTGCGCCCCTCGGAAGAAGGCCTACAGCGTGACGTCGATCTCCTGCAGCACGTCGGCGTCGATCGCGCGGCGCACCTTCTCGAGCAGCCCCTCGGGAGCCGGGGAGTCGATGGTCAGGACCGACAGAGCGGTGCCGCCCGCCGTGGTGCGCGCGATCTGCATTCCGGCGATGTTGATCCCGGCCTCGCCGAACTCCTTGCCGTAGACCGCGACGATGCCGGGGCGGTCGGTGTAGAGCATCACGATGTGGTGCTTCGCGAGCGGGACCTCGACGTCGTATCCGTTGATCTCGACGATCTTCTCGACCTGCTTCGTGCCGGTCAGCGTTCCCGAGACCGAGATCTGACGACCGTCGGCGAGGGCGCCGCGCAGGGTGATGATGTTGCGGTACTCCTCCGACACGGCGTCGGTGAGCAGGCGCACGGTGACTCCTCGCTGCTCGGCGAGCAGAGGCGCGTTGACGTAGCTGACCGTCTCTTGCACGGCGTCCGAGAACACGCCCTTGAGCGCCGCGAGCTTGTAGACGCTGACGTCGTACTCGGTGAGGTCGCCGTGCACCTCGACGTCGATCGACGTGAGCGGGCTGTCGGCGAGGCCGGAGAAGACCTGGCCGAGCCTCTCGACCAGCGGGATGCCGGGGCGGACGTACTCGTCGATGACACCGCCGGCGACGTTCACGGCATCGGGAACGAGCTCGCCGCCGAGCGCGAGGCGCACCGACTTCGCGACCGAGACGCCGGCCTTCTCCTGCGCCTCGTCGGTCGACGCGCCGAGGTGCGGGGTGACGACGACGTTCTCGAGGGCGAGGAGGTCGGTGTTCGCGGGCGGCTCGGAGACGAACACGTCGAGGCCGGCGCCGGCGATGGTGTCGCTGCGGAGGGCCTCGAACAGCGCCTCCTCGTCGATGAGTCCGCCGCGGGCCACGTTGACGATGAAGGCGGTCGGCTTCATCTTCGCGAGCTGAGCCGTCGAGATCATCCCCGTGGTCTCGGGCGTCTTCGGCATGTGGATGGTGATGAAGTCGCTCTGCTCGAGCAGCTCGTCGAGCGTGAGCAGGGTGACGCCGAGCTGCTGAGCGCGAGCCGGGGTGACGTAGGGGTCGAACGCGACGATGTTCATGCCGAACGCCTGGAGGCGGGCGGTGATGAGTGCGCCGATGCGGCCGAGTCCGATGATGCCGACGGTCTTCTCGAAGAGCTCGACGCCGGTGTACTTCGAGCGCTTCCACTGACCCTGCGCGAGTGCCGCGTGGGCGGCGGGGATGTGGCGGGCGAGGCTCAGGATGTGGCCGACGGTCAGCTCGGCCGCCGAGATGATGTTGGAGGTCGGGGCGTTCACGACCATGACGCCGGCGTTGGTCGCGGCCTTGATGTCGACGTTGTCGAGGCCGACGCCCGCGCGGGCGATGACCTGCAGGTGAGGAGCCGCGGCGATCGCCTCGGCGTCGACCTTCGTGGCCGAGCGCACCAGGATCGCGTTCGCATCCGCCAGGGCGGAGAGGAGGGCGGGGCGGTCGGTGCCGTCGACGGTGCGGACGTCGAAGTCGGGCCCGAGGGCGTCGACGGTCGCGGGCGAGAGTTCTTCGGCGATCAACACGATGGGCTTGGCCACGGGATTCCTAACGATGGTTCGTGCGCGGGGACTCGTCCACAGTAGCCAGGCCCTCGGCCCTTTTCGGGCGCAGGAACTGCCCTCGCGGGTCGAACCTGAGAATCCGCAGAGCATGCCCAGGCGACCCGGACCTAATTGCGCGGCCCGCGTTCCTCTGGCAAGGACAACCCGATGGCGGTCCTTGCGGCACTGGCATTCGCGCGCAGAAATCCTTGCTGGCGATGCGCGACGATGCCCGAATCCTCGACTGCACGAAAGCGTTCCTTGCGGACGGATCGTGTGGCGCGGTCAGAGCTGGTAGGTACTCGTAACGTACGCCGAGACCGACGCCGAGATGGCCGACGCAGCGCAGGCGGCCGCCAGGAGCAGGACGATTCGACGCCCCAACGAGCGGCGCCGACCGATGAGCACCGCGCCCAGATAGGCGACGGCCGGCGCGACGAGGGCGACGATCAGCTGAACCCAGGGAAGCGGCTTGACGAGTCCGTCGAGGCCGTTTGCCCTGTAGAAGGAATAGTTCTTGCTGATGAGGGGAGGAACGGTGATCACGTTCTGCAACCCGATCCAGGTGAAGTACGCCGCCAGCAAGCCGAAGACAGCCAGCGCCGTGATCCATCCGACGAAGGTGGACGAGCGGTCCGACATGATGCCGTTCTCACCGGCCTCGTCACCGCTCGTCGATTCTGCCGACGCCAGGTCGCTCACGAGGTTCCTCCATAGACGAACTGCCACGGGATCAGCACGATGACTCCCACCAGCAGCCAGACGACACGACGACGTGCCGACGAGGCAGGCGTCAGGGAGAGAGTCGCGGCGAACCACAGTGCCGGGGCGAAGACGGCCAGCCATTGCCCGAGATGCCACAGTGTCAATGAGGCGCCGGCGAGCCCCGGTGCCGTCGCACGGGTGACGGCCAAGAGCCAGGCGACCGTGTAGAGCAGGAGGATCGCGGCGAAGACGCCGTGGGCGACGAGCATGCCCGAACTGAGCACGCCCTCGGGCAACTCGTCTTCGTCGCCGTCCGCGTCGTCGGCGGTCTCGTCGCCCCGGTGCCCGCGGGCGGGGCCCTCGACGTAGCTGCTGTCGGCCGACTCGCCCCAGCTCAGGGCCTCATCGTCGTCGAGCTCGTGGTCGACGGGATTCTTCTCGGGGCTCACGCGGCGACCCGCGACGAGATCTTGTCAGCGACCACGGCCGCCAGCGACGGAAACAGGGGGTGGCCGGGAAACACTCCCGTGAGCGTCTCGGCGAGCAGCTCGGGACTCACGCCGGAGCCGGCGCTCGTGCGCAGCAGAGACTGCAGCTCGCGACTCTCGACGTCGTCGGGCACGTCGAAGTCGAGAGCCGCGCGGACGACGCGGACGAGGCCGTCGAAGGCCAGACCGCGCTCGGCGAGCTGCGCGGCCGGTCCGACGAGGCGTTCGTGGCGGCTCAGCTTGCTGAGCGGGTTGCGACCCACGCGGCCGGTGGTGTCGGGGAGGTGCGGGTTCGAGATGCGCTCGAGGTTGCGGTCGATGTAGACCTGCTGCTCGGCGGCGTCGAATCCGTGCTTCTCGATCAGGAGGGCCTTCGTCTCGAGCAGAACCTCGAGCACCTGGGCGTGGATCTCGGGAACCTCGAGGGCCTCGCGGACGCTGCCGATCCCCCGGGCCCAGCCGTAGTAGGCGGCGGCGGCGTGCGCGGTGTTGACGGTGAAGAGCTTGCGCTCGATGAACGGCGCCAGGTCGTCGACCCAGGTGACGCCGTCGATGCCGGGTGCGTCGACGCGGCCCGCGAACGGACCGATCTCGATGGCCCACTCGGCGAACGACTCGATGATCACGTCGAGGCCGGGCGTCTGCTCCGGCACGATGCGGTCGATCTCGCAGTTGGCGAAGACGGCGGAGTCGGCGGCGATCGGCGCGCAGCCGCCCAGCGACTCGACGGAGCGGGCGACGGAGGCGGCGAGCGTCGTGGACGCGCCGATGGCGGTCTCGCAGGCGATGACGACGAGCGGAGCCAGGTCGGCGTCGCGCTCGATCAGGCCGCGGGCGATGAGGGGTGCGAGCGATGGGAGGACGCGCGGGCCGACGGAGGTGGTGACGATGTCGGCGGTGGAGATCTCGTAGACGGCGCGCGCCTCGTCGAGTCGGCTGTCGACGGCGCGGAAGCCGTCGACCGAGGTGGTGCGGCCATCGCCGCCGACCTCGTGGACCTCGTACGACGCGGCTGCTTCGAGCTCCCGGACCAGTTCGGAGTTCACATCGCAGAACACGACCTCGTAGCCCGAGGCGTGGAGGTACTGACCGACGAAGCCTCGCCCGATGTTTCCGGCGCCGAAATGGACGGCCTTCTTGATCACAACCATCCTTCGATCATCGCACGTCGTTCCGTGCAGGACGACAACACCGCTTCCGCCCGAAGATACCGGAGATGACCGGTGCTTCCGGGCGAAAGCGGTGTCGAAAAGGTCACGAAACGGCTAGCGGGCGGCGTTGCCGTCTACGTAGTCGGCGTCCTGCTGCTTCCAGGCGAAGAGCGCGCGGAGCTCGTGGCCGGTGGCCTCGATGGGGTGCTCCTCGCCCTTCTTGCGGAGGGCCAGGAACTCCGGAGCGCCGGCGTCCTGGTCGTTGATGAAGCGCTCGGCGAAGGCACCCGACTGGATGTCCGCGAGGACGGCCTTCATGTTCTCCTTGACGTCGGGCGAGATGACGCGCGGGCCGGAGACGTAGTCGCCGTACTCGGCAGTGTCGGAGACCGACCAGCGCTGCTTGGCGAGGCCGCCCTCCCAGATGAGGTCGACGATCAGCTTGAGCTCGTGGAGCACCTCGAAGTAGGCGATCTGCGGCTGGTAGCCCGCCTCGGTGAGGGTCTCGAAGCCGTACTGGATCAGCTGCGAGGTGCCGCCGCAGAGGACGGCCTGCTCGCCGAACAGGTCGGTCTCGGTCTCTTCTGTGAAGGTCGTCTTGATGCCGCCGGCGCGGAGGCCGCCGATGCCCTTGGAGTACGACCAGGCGAGGTCCCACGCCGAGCCCGTGGCGTCGACCTCGACGGCCACGATGACGGGGACGCCTCGGCCGGCCTCGAACTCGCGGCGCACGGTGTGGCCCGGGCCCTTGGGCGCGACGAGGACGACGTCGATGCCCTCGGGGGCCTCGATGTAGCCGAAGCGGATGTTGAAGCCGTGTCCGAAGACGAGGGCGTTGCCGGCCTCGATGTTCGGGGCGATGTCGTCTTTGTAGACGTGGCGCTGTACCTGGTCGGGCGCGAGGATCACGATGACGTCGCCCCACTTCGCGGCCTCGGCCGGCGTGAGCACCTGGAAGCCGGCCTCCTCGGCCTTCGGGCGGCTCTTGGAGCCCTCCTTGAGGCCGACGACGACCTCGACTCCGGAGTCGCGGAGGTTCAGCGCGTGGGCGTGACCCTGCGAGCCGTAGCCGATGACGGCGACCTTCTTGCCCTGGATGAGCGACAGGTCGGCGTCTTTGTCGTAGAAGATTTCAGTCACAGTGGTGGTTCTCCTTGTTGGTGGTGCGGGTCAGTTCGTGAAGCTGCTAGATCGTGACGCTGTCAGTTCGTGACGCTGTCAGTTCTTGACACTGTCAGTTCTTGAAGACGCGGTCGGTGATGCTCTTGGCACCGCGGCCGATCGCGAGGAGCCCGGATTGCGAGATCTCCTTGATGCCGTAGGGCTCGAGCACCCTCAGAAGAGCCGTCGTCTTGCCGGTGTCGCCCGTGACCTCGATCACGAGCGCATCGGTCGACACGTCGACCACGCTGGCACGGAAGAGGTTGACGGCCTCGAGCACCTGCGACCGGGACGTGTTGTCGACGCGGACCTTGATGAGCATGTGCTCGCGCTGGACCGACTGCGAGTAGTCGAGCTCGACGATCTTGATGACGTTGATCAGCTTGTTGAGCTGCTTCGTCACCTGCTCGAGCGGGAGCTCCTCGACGTCGACGACGACGGTGATGCGGCTGAGGCCGGGGATCTCGCTCTTGCCGACGGCGAGGCTCTCGATGTTGAAGCCGCGGCGGGCGAAGAGGCCGGCGACGCGGGTCAGCAGACCGGGTTTGTCTTCGACGAGGAGGGAGAGGACGTGGCTCATGCGTGTTCTCCGGTCATGTCGCCGTCGCGGGTGGTGTCGGTCGCGCTCGTGCCGGGCGCCTCGTCGTCCCACTCGGGGGCGAGGGCGCGAGCGTGCTGGATCTCGGAGTTCGACACGCCCTGCGGCACCATGGGCCACACCATCGCGTCGCGGCTGACCACGAAGTCGATGACGACGGGACGGTCGTTGGTCGCGAGGGCCAGCTGGATCGCGGCGTCGATCTCGTCTTCGCGGGTGACCCGGATGCCCAGCGCGCCGTAGGCGTCGGCGAGCTTGACGAAGTCGGGGACCATGCGAGTGACGGTGCCGCCGCCGGTGTGGCCGGTGTTCAGGTCGGTGAACGAGTGGCGGCCCTCGTAGAACAGGGTCTGCCACTGGCGCACCATGCCGAGCGACGAGTTGTTGATGATCGCGACCTTGATCGGGATGTCGTTGATGACGCAGGTGGCGAGCTCCTGGTTGGTCATCTGGAAGCAGCCGTCTCCGTCGATCGCCCAGACGACGCGGTCGGGCTGGCCGACCTTGGCGCCCATGGCGGCGGGGACCGAGTAGCCCATGGTGCCGGCGCCGCCGGAGTTCAGCCAGGCGTGCGGACGCTCGTACTGGATGAACTGGGCCGACCACATCTGGTGCTGGCCGACACCCGAGGCGTAGACGGCCTCCGGCCCGGAGAGCTGGCCGATGCGCTGGATGACCTTCTGCGGTGACAGCAGGCCGTCGTCGGGCTCGGTGAAGCCGAGCGGGAACTGCTCGCGGAGACCGTTCAGACGCTCCCACCACGCCGACAGATCGGGCTGCGAACCGCCCGTGATGTCGGCGTAGGCGGCCGTGAGGTCGATGATGACCTCGCGCGCGTCGCCCACGATCGGCACGTCCGCCAGGCGGATCTTCGAGATCTCGGCGGGGTCGATGTCGACGTGCACGACTTTGGCGTTCGGGGCGAAGAGCTCCGCCTTGCCGGTCACCCGGTCGTCGAAGCGGGCGCCGAGGGCGATGATGAGATCGCTCTCCTGCAGGCCGAGGACGGCTGGGACGGTGCCGTGCATGCCCGGCATCCCGAGGTGCTGCCGGTGCGAGTCAGGGAACGCGCCCCTAGCCATCAGCGTGGTCACCACGGGTGCCCCCGTGGCCTCGACGAGCTCGAGCAGCTCGGCCGACGCACCGGAGCGGATCACGCCGCCGCCGACGTAGAAGACCGGCTTGCGCGACTCGGCGATGAGCTGGGCCGCGGCAGTGATCTGCTTCCCGTGCGCCTTGGTGATCGGACGGTAGCCGGGCAGGTCGACCGTCTCGGGCCAGACGAAGGGCGCGGACATCTGCTGCGCGTCTTTGGTGATGTCGACGAGCACGGGGCCGGGGCGGCCGGTCGAGGCGATCTGGTACGCCGCCGCGAGGGTCGCCGGGATGTCCTCCGGCTTCGTCACGAGGAACGAGTGCTTCGTGATCGGCATCGTGATGCCCACGATGTCGGCCTCCTGGAACGCGTCGGTTCCCATCAGGGTCGAGAACACCTGGCCGGTAATGGCCAGGAGCGGCACGGAGTCCATGTAGGCGTCGGCGATCGCGGTCACGAGGTTCGTCGCGCCGGGACCGGACGTCGCGATGGCGACGCCGACCCGCCCGGAGGCGGCGGCGTACCCCTCGGCGGCGTGACCGGCACCCTGCTCGTGGCGGACCAGGATGTGGCGGATCGCCGTCGACGACATGAGCTCGTCGTAGAACGGGATGATCGCGCCGCCGGGAAGGCCGAAGACGTCGGTGACGCCGAGCTTCTCGAGCGACCGGAGGATGGCGCCGGAACCCGTCAGGATCTCGGGGCTGGCCTGGCGTGGGCGCGCGGGTGCGGTGGGCAGGGGACTTGCATCTGGAGTCATCGGTGACGATTCCCTCTGGGGGTGGTGGCGAATGGGTGAAAGCCCTAGTAGGTGACAGCGCCCTCTGCGGCGGACTTCACCTGGCGGGCGTACTTGGCCAGGACTCCGCGCGTGTACACGGGAGGCAGAGGTGCCCAGCCGTCACGGCGGGCGTCAAGCTCAGCCGGATCGACGAGTAGGTCGAGCGAGCGAGCAGCGATATCGACCCGAATCAGATCACCATCGCGCACGAATGCGATCGGACCTGCGTCGACCGCTTCGGGTGCTATGTGGCCGATGCACAGGCCGGTTGTGCCGCCTGAGAATCGTCCGTCCGTCAACAGTAGTACATCCTTGCCGAGGCCCGCGCCCTTGATGGCCGCCGTGATGGCGAGCATCTCGCGCATGCCCGGGCCGCCCTTCGGGCCCTCGTAGCGGATGATGACGACGTCGCCCTTGTCGATGCGCCCCTCCGTGAGGGCGTCCATGGCGGCACGTTCGCGCTCGAACACCCGGGCAGGACCCTCGAACACGTCCGCGTCAAAGCCGGCGGTCTTCACGACGGCGCCCTCGGGAGCGAACGAGCCGCTGAGGACGGTGAGCCCGCCGGTCGGGTGGATCGGGTTGTCGAGCGTGCGCAGCACCTCGCCGTCGAGCGGCTTCGGCTTGATGTCGGCGAGGTTCTCGGCGACGGTCTTGCCGGTGACGGTGAGGCACTCGCCGTGGATCAATCCGGCATCGAGCAGGGCCTTCATGACGACGGGCACGCCGCCGTGTCGGTCGACGTCGTTCATGACGTACTTGCCGAACGGCTTGAGGTCGCCGATGTGAGGCACCTTGTCGCCGATGCGGTTGAAGTCGTCGATGGTCAGGTCGACCTCGGCCTCGTAGGCGATGGCGAGCAGGTGCAGCACGACGTTAGTCGAGCCGCCAAAGGCCATGGCGACGGCGATGGCGTTCTCGAACGCCTCCTTGGTCAGGATGTCGCGCGCAGTGATGCCCAGCCTCAGCATGTTCACGACGGCCTCGCCCGAGCGGTGGGCGAAGTAGTCGCGGCGACGGTCGGCCGAGGGCGGCGAGGCCGAGCCGGGGAGGCTCATGCCGAGCGCCTCGGCGACCGAGGCCATCGTGTTGGCGGTGTACATGCCGCCGCAGGCGCCCTCGCCCGGGGCGATGGCGCACTCGATGGCGTACAGGTCTTCGTCCGAGATCGTGCCGGCCTTGGCGGCACCGACGGCCTCGAACGAGTCGATGATCGTGACGTCCTTCTCGGTGCCGTCCGACAGCTTGACCCAGCCGGGAGCGATCGATCCGGCGTAGAGGAAGACGCTGGCCAGGTCGAGGCGCGCGGCGGCCATCAGCATGCCCGGCAGCGACTTGTCGCAGCCGGCGAGCAGCACGGAGCCGTCCAGGCGCTCGGCCATCATGACGGTCTCGACGCTGTCGGCGATGACCTCGCGCGAGACGAGCGAGAAGTGCATGCCCTCGTGGCCCATCGCGATGCCGTCGGACACCGAGACGGTGCCGAACTGCAGCGGGTAGCCGCCACCCGAGTGGACGCCCTCTTTGGCGCCCTGGGCGAGCCTGTTCAGCGACAGGTTGCAGGGGGTGATCTCGTTCCACGACGAGGCGATGCCGATCTGCGGCTTCTCCCAGTCGGCGTCGCCCATTCCGACGGCGCGGAGCATTCCTCGCGAGGTGGTGGCTTCGACTCCGTCGGTGACGTCTCTGCTCCGAGGCTTCCAGTCGACGCCGTGCTCGTTCAATTTCTCAGGCATGCCGCTCAGTTTAGGGCGTCGGAGTGGCCGCGTCGGACGGGTGGAGCCCCGGCTGCCCGGTCGGCGTCGGCCGCGCCGTCCGGCTGACCGTGAGGTCCATCGGCGACACCTCCAGGATTCCGGCCGAGATGTTCCACCGGGCCGAGTACGAGCGCGTCGCCGACACCACCAGATCGAGGCGCACGCCCGCCGCCGCGGCGTCTTTCTCCGGGGTGCAGGAACTCGCCGCCCGGTCCGAGCCCGCCGCCATGATCAGGCAGAACGAGTCGTCGATCCCCCGCGCCACCCAGATGCCGCCCTTCACGCGACCGTCGGTGAACTGGGCGAGGACGCGCCGGGTGGTCGCCGGGTCGACGCGCGTCGGGACGACCGCCGGGATGTCGGCGGCCACCTGCTTCTGGTCGAAGTACTCCGAGCCGAGGCCCTGGGCGACGGCGGCTCCCGGGTCGACGGCGCTGAGCCCGTAGGTGGCGACGGCGGCCGGAGCGGCCCCGGGGGCGTCGCCCGGCGGGTCGGCGTGGAGCGCCTGGGCGACGCCGGCTCCCGCCAGGCCGGCGACGAGGACGGCGACGCCCGCGCCCGCGACCCAGCTGCGGGCCGGACGGGACCTCGGCGGCGGGGTGGCGTCGGCGGCGGCGGGGGCTGCGGCGGGCAGTTCCTGCGACTCATGGCTCTGCCTGCCGTGCACGAGCGGATGCAGGAGGGCTCGCAGCTCGGCCACGTCGCGCGGGTCGGGCGCCTCGGCGCCGTAGACCCGGGCTTCGAGTTCGCTTCGGCGCTCCTCGGGGCTCATGGCTCGATGGTAGTTCGCCGGGGTCGCGGTCGGCCGGCCGAATGTCGGTGGGGGCGGGCAGGGTGGGCGCATGGATGAGAAAGAGCGACTCCACCTCTACCTGAGGCAGCGGCGCGACGACCTGCTGCACAAGCTCGAGGGGCTCGGCGAGTACGACGCGCACCGGCCGATGACGCCGACGGGCACGAACCTGATCGGGCTCGTCAAGCACACCGCCAGCGTGCAGCTCGGCTACCTGGGCGAGGTGTTCGGGCGGCCCGCCGAGCGGCGGGTGGCGTTCGAGCTGCCCGGTGCGGCCGAAGACGACGACATGTGGTCGCCGGCCGGCGAGTCGATCGCCGACGTCGTCGAGTTCCACCACTACTCGGCCGCGCACGCCGACGCGACCGTCGAGGCGCTCCCCCTCGATGCGGCCGGCGTCGTGCCGTGGTGGCCGGACGACCGCAAGGCCGTGACGCTGCAGTGGATCCTCGTGCACATGCTGTCCGAGACGGCGCGGCATGCGGGGCACGCCGACATCCTGCGAGAGACGATCGACGGGTCGGTCGGCAACGGCCCGGCCGACCCAAACGTGCCCGGCAAGTCGCCCGACGAGTGGGCGGCCTTCCGGGCGAGGATCGAGGCCGCCGCCCGCGAGGCCGGCCACCGCTAGCTCCAGCGAGTCGCTCGGAGGCGTGCACTCCAAGGCGGAGCACCGGCGACTACGGCGGAGCCATGTCGCCGGAGCGACAACGCCGGAAGGTGCGCCCCCGGCCGACCCCAGCGAGTCGCTCGGAGGCGTGCACTCCAAGGCGGAGCACCGGCGACTATGGCGGAGCCATGTCGCCGGAGCGACAACGCCGGAGGGTGCGCCCCCGGCCGACCCCCGCGAGTCGCTCGGAGGCGTGCACTCCAAGGCGGAGCACCGGCGACTATGGCGGAGCCATGTCGCCGAAGCGACAACGCCGGAGGGTGCGCCCCCGGCCGACCCCCGCGAGTCGCTCGGAGGCGTGCACTCCAAGGCGGAGCACCGGCGACTATGGCGGAGCCATGTCGCCGGTGCGACAACACCGGAGGGTGCGCCCCCGAGCGACTCGGCCTAGCTCTGGCCGAGGTGGGCGCGGAGGTCGGCCAGATCAGCCAGCAGGTGCGCGACCGCGGCGGGATCGGCGACGCGGTAGGCCGCCGCGGTGACGCCCGAGCCGCACTTGAGGCCGAAGTCGTCAGGGCCGAGCACGGCGAAGCCGTCCTCGTCGGTCACGTCGTCGCCGGCGAAGAGAACGGCGGTCGCACCGGTCATGGCACGCAGGCGTTCCAGCCCGTCGCCCTTCGATGCGCTGCGGACAGCGAACTCCAGGACGTCCTTGCCGGTGCGCGAGAAGGCGCCGGGCGCCTCGGCCTCGATGCGGCGAGCGGCCTCCGCATCGGCCGCCTCGGTATCGGCGTCGGTCGCATTGCGCGTGTGGAGGGCGAAGCCGGCCGGCTTCTCCTCGACGATGACGTTCTCGTAGCCGGCCGCGACCTCGTCGAGGACGGTGTGGATCGTGGTCCGCAGCGCCGACTCCTCGGGCGTGAGGCCGACATCGGCCGAGCCGTCGATCCGGTACTCGACGCCGTGCGACCCCACGAGCAGCACGTCGTCGGGCATCTCGGACACCTCCGCCAGGCTGGCGATGGCGCGGCCCGAGACGAGGGCCACCGTGGTGTCGGGGAGCTCGACGAGACGGAGCAGGGCCTCGCGCGCCTCGGGGAGCATGCGCGCGCCCATCGGCTGGTCGACGGTCGGCGAGAGGGTGCCGTCGAAGTCGAGCGCGACGAGCAGCACGGCGGTGGTCGCGAGGCGGCCGAGCGCGTCGGCCATGGCGGTCTCGGCTGCGGCGTCGGGTTCCTCGGCGGCGCCGGGCACGGGGGCGGGGGTGGTCATGCGGCGGTCTCCGGGGTTCCTGCGCCGTCGTCTGCGGGCTCGGATCCCGACGACTCGGCCAGCGCCTCCTCGACGGTCTTCTTCGGCGGTGCCGCGATGCGGTGGCCCGGCCGGACGTCGGAGAGCGCGGCCAGGAACGACGCCGACCACTTCGCCACGTCGTTGTCGAGCACGCGTCGGCGCAGGGCGCGCATGCGCGTGACGCGGTCGCGGCGCGGCATCTCGATCGCGCGCATGATCGTGTTCTTGAGGCCGCCGATGTCGTGCGGGTTGACCAGGAGGGCGCTGCGGAGCTCGTCCGCGGCACCGGCGAACTCGCTCAGGATGAGCACGCCGTCGCTGTCGAAGCGGACGGCGATGTACTCCTTGGCGACGAGGTTCATGCCGTCGCGCAGGGCCGTCACGAGCATGATGTCGGCGGCGAGGTAGAGCGCGACCATCTCCTCGCGCGGGTAGCCGTGGTGGTGGTAGCTGATCGCGGTGTGGCTCATGGTGGCGTAGTCGCCGTTGATGCGGCCGACCGTCAGCTCGATCTCGTCGCGCAGGGCCATGTACGCCTCGACGCGCTCGCGGCTCGGCGACGCGACCTGCACGAGAGTCGCGTCCTCGACGCTGAGACGGCCGTCGGAGAGCAGCTCGCCGAACGCCTTCATGCGGTGGCGGATGCCCTTGGTGTAGTCGAGGCGGTCGACGCCGAGGATCACCGTCTTCGGGTTGCCGAGCCCCTCGCGGATCTCGCGGGCGCGGGCCTGGATCTCGGGCTTGCGGGCCAAGGCCTCGAAGCCGGCGGAGTCGATCGAGATCGGGAAGTGCTTCGCGACGACGCGGCGCACCTTGCGACCGCGGCGCGACAGCGGGGCCGACTCGTCGTCCACCGGCACGTCGATGTAGGGGCGCGTCGTGGCGTAGCCGAGCAGATGGCGCACCGAGCGCGAGAAGTTGGAGGCGTCGTCGGCGCGCTGGAACCCGATGACGTCGGCGCCGAGCAGACCCTCGAGGATCTTCTCGCGCCACGGCAGCTGCGAGAAGATGCCGAGCGGCGGGAACGGGATGTGGTTGAAGAACCCGATGGTCAGGTCGGGGCGGAGCTCGCGGAGGAACTGCGGCACCAGCTGCATCTGGTAGTCCTGCACCCACACGACGCCGTCCTGCTCGGCGACCTCGGCGGCGCGCTGGGCGAACCGGCGGTTCACCAGCACGTAGCTGTCCCACCACACGCGGTGGTAGGTCGGGGCCGAGATGACGTCGTGGTACAGCGGCCAGAGCGTGTCGTTGCTGAAGCCTTCGTAGTAGCGCTGCACCTCTTCTTCGCTGAGCGGCACGGGCACGACGTTGATGCCGTCGTTCTCGAACGGCTCGAACTCGAGGTCGGGCTTGCCGGCCCAGCCCACCCAGGCGCCGTCGTTCGCGCGCATCACGGGCTCGAGGGCCGTGACGAGGCCGCCGGGCGAGTGCTCCCACTTGACGTCGCCGTTCTCGTCGACGGTGTGGTCGACCGGCAGGCGGTTCGAGACCACGACGAAGCCGTAGGTCTCGTGCTCGGTGGCGGGAGGGGTGTGATCGGGGTGTTCGGACATCGGGTGTAGGTGCTCCGCTCGCTGACCCGGGACGCATTCCCCCGGGGTTCCGAGGCTACCAGCGCGCCGAACCGGGCGGTTCAGAGGCCCGGGCGCAGGAACCCGGGGCGGCCGGCCCCGGCAGATCAGTCCAGCAGGCGCAGGGTCGCCTCCGCCGCACGGGCCAGGGCTACGCCGTAGCTCCGGCCGTGCCCTGCCGCGTGCACCGCAAGCGGGTGCAGCTGGTGCAGGGGCACCCGCGCCTCCCAGCCCGGGCGCAGCGGCGCTGCCGCGTCGTACGCGGCCAGCACGTCGTCGAGGTACGGGCAGCCGAAGAGCGCGAGCATGGCGAGGTCGGTCTCGGGGTGCCCGCCGTGCGCCGCCGGGTCGATCAGCACGACGCCGTCGGCGCCGAAGAGCACGTTGCCGTTCCAGAGGTCCCCGTGGAGGCGCGCGGGCGCCGCATCGTCGTCGAACTCCCCCGCCGCGACGGCATCGCAGGCGCGCCCGACGACGGCCGCCTCGTCTGGCGCGAGGCTGCCCGCCGCTACGGCGATGTCGGCGAACGGCCGCACGCGCTGCTCGGCGTAGAAGACGCCCCACGAGTCGCGGGGGCGGCACGCCTGCTCGCGGCTGCCGATGAAGCTGGGGCCGGTCCAGCCGTCGGGCGGGGCCCCGAAGTCGGCGGCGCCGGCGCCGTGGGTGACGGCGAGCGCACGGCCGAAGGCGCGGGCCGCGGCGGTCGCGGGGCGGACCTCGGCGACGGCTTCCAGCTCGATGCGGCCGGTCGCCACGGCGATCACCTCGGCGACCCGGGCGCCGCCCGCCGCCTGGGCTTCGGCCAGCCAGCGGAGGCCGCGGGCTTCGGCCTGGAAGAAGCCTGCGGGAGCATCGGGCCGGGTCTTCACATGCGAGGTCACCCCTGAATCCTGCCCGTCACCAGTGATCGAGGACCACCTGAAGGGCTTTGTAGAAACAAAGACCGACGGCAATGACCAGAAATCCGGAAACGACTTTGCCTCGCCACAGGGAGCATGTGACAACAAGAGCCACCAGGGTGGCGAATGCCTCGAGAAGGAGGACGCCATCCCAATCTCGATCAAGTCTCCGGCGAACGTCGGCCGTCCCGACGAACGTTGCCACGGCGACACACCAGAGCCACCAGCGCGTCTCGTAGACGCGCTTCTCCACGACAGGGTGTGGTTCGTTGGTCAAGACGACTCCTTTCGAAGATATCGAAGGAACCCGACGGCACCAGGGACAACAATCCAGAGAGCGGCGGATGTCACCGCGGCCAAGGGATCAGCTCCTGATGCCATCCAGTTCGGGAAACTCGCGGATGCGAAATACCTGCCGCCGCCGTCAGGAACGACCGCGAGCGCGAGATCGAAAACAAGCTCGACGAAGAGGACCACTGCGACCGCCACTGGTGGAGACAACGCAACCGCGCCGATTGCGAACCCGAACAGACATCCCGGCACCACAAGAGCTACGACACCCCACACCATCGCCCAGAACCCACCGAGGACCATCGGTTGTTCGCGGCTGAGTCCCACGGTCAGTCCCGCAGCAACGGCTAGCACGATGGCAACACCGCTGATTCCGAGGACTCCGATGAGGGATGCGGCGATCTTCGCTCGAAAGATGCGATCACGCCGCGACTCCACGAAAAGCGTCTGCTGTATCGCCTGCGTGCGCCAGTCTGATGCAGCGGCGATGGCCGACAGGACGGGAGCGATAATTGCGAACGGCAAAACAGCAGCCGCCGCCGTCTGACTCAGGTCGAGGACTCCCCCTTCTTGGACAAGCAGCCCGAGAGCGCCGAGCCCTACGGCAGCGACGATGCAGACGAGCATCGTGACGATGGACGATCGCGTGTCAAAAAGCTTCCTCAACTCATAGGCAATGAGGCGGCTCATTTGGCACCTCCGCGTAGGGGAGGTCGATATTCACCTGAGGCGACAGCAGCGAACGTCTTCTCGAGTGATTCGCCTCGATCGTCGCGGAGTTCGAGTACGGCGATGCCAGCCCGGAATGCACAGAGGCCAACCGCCTCAAGCGGACCATCGATCGCCCAGCTTCCCGCCGAGTATCGATGCGCCCAGCCGGTCTCCGAGAGGGCATCAGCGAGTCGCGCATCATCGTCGACTCGAAGGAGAGTTCGCGTGTGCTCGACGGCTGAGCCACAACTTACATCATGCACAAGCATCCCGCGGCTCAGGATCAAGACGCGATCCGCCACCGCTTCGAGCTCGTTCAAGAGGTGACTTGAGACGACTACGATCCCGCCGGATTCGGCGAACTGCCGCATGACCGACTTCACCCAGGTGATCGCCTCGGCGTCGAGGCCGTTCATCGGCTCGTCGAGAAGGAGAATCGCTGTCGGCCGAAGAGTGGCGAGTGCCAACCCCAGTCGTACCTTCATCCCGAGAGACAGAGTCTTGACAAGACGACTACCAACCGCGGAAAGACCGGACCACTCCAATCGATCATCAGCTCTGGACCGACTCTGTCCAGAAAGAAAGGCCACCAACCGCAGGGTCTCTCGGACCGTTCGACCAGGATGGAGGTTGTCCACTCCCAAGAACACGCCAGTACCGGAGTCGCCAATTCGGGTCAGCTCCGGAGATCCACCATCAATCGTGATCGTCCCGCTCGACGGCTGACCAAGGCCCGACAGGAGCCGGAAAAGCGTGGTCTTCCCCGAACCGTTGGGCCCGGCAAGTCCCACCACGGTCCCGGCCCGCACATCGAAAGAGATACCGCTGAGAGCGTCTCGTTTTCCGTACCGCCTAGTGACGTCTCTGCATACGAGATGCACCATAGGACTCCTTCGAGAATGGTCGCGGCGGGCGAAATGCGAAGATTTCGCCCGCCGCACGGGTTAGTGGGTGAGAACCCAGTCGACGATCCGGCTGAGAATCTCAGTCGCAGAAGCGTTGGCGAGGAACTTGATACCCGAGCGGACCCACGAGGCCAGACTGTTCCACCAAGCCACCGTCTTGCTCCAACCGGCCTTGGCCGCTTTGACGCAGGCCTTCCAGATTGCGACGCCGGCTTTTTTGATGAACGAGATGATCGGACCGATCGGGATCCTGCCCCTCGACGACTTCGACGGCTCCGGAGTATCCGCCGGGATTCGAAGGTCGGCAGCGATGCCCGACGGGGATCCGATTGGCGTGACGGAGCTTGCGGTCGAGACAACCGCCGTGGTGGTGCTGGGAGCAGGCGCCGCAACGACTGGCGTCGCTCCGAGACCGATCGAGAGGCTCCCGAGCACGATGCCTGCAGCGACTGAGACACGATTGACTTTCTTCACGCGTTTCCTTTCTGGACGAACATACACATGAAATGTCTCGGTAATACTTCAGCGACGCGAGTCGGCATCTCGGCGGACACACGCGTACCCCGCATCCGTCGCCGGGCGCCGCCGCCTAAAATCGCGAGCATGCACCGCACCCGCGCCTACCGCGACGGATCGCTCGTCGGCGAGGACTTCGCTCTCGACGACGTCAGCGACTACCTCGAATCCGACGACTGCATGATCTGGGTCGACTTCGTCTCGCCCACCCAGGCCGACCTCGACAAGGTCGGCGAGGAGATGAACCTGCACGAGCTCGCCATCGAGGACGCCCTCGAGCACGGGCAGCGGCCGAAGCTCGACCGGTACGAGAAGTTCCTGTTCGCCGTGATGTACGACGTCGACTTCGACCCGGAGTCGGGCGACCTGGCCACCCGCGAGGTCAAGGCGTTCATCACTCGGCGCGCGATGGTGACGATCCACGACGAGTCGTTCGACATCTCGCTCGTCACGAAGACGTGGGACGACAACCGCGACCTCGCCCAGAAGGGCGTCGCCTTTCTCGTCTGGGGCCTCCTCGACCGCATCGTCGACCGGCACTACGACACCGCCGACGCCCTCGACGACGCGATCGACGGCTTGGAGGAGAACCTGTTCGACCTGAAGCAGCAGACGATGGAGATCCAGCGCCGCTCGTTCGCGCTCCGCAAGAGCCTCGTCACGCTGCGGCGCGTCGTGAACCCGATGCGCGAGATCCTGAACACGCTGCTCCGGCGCGACGACACCCAGTTCGCGCCCGACATGGGGCCGTACTTCCAAGACGTCTACGACCACGTGCTGCGGGTGATCGAGCAGACCGACAGCCTCCGCGACCTGGTGTCGACGATCCTCGACACGAACCTCAGCATCCAGAGCAACCGGATGAACCTCGTCATGAAGAAGGTCACGTCGTGGGCTGGAATCATCGCCGTGCCGACGGCGATCACCGGGTTCTTCGGGCAGAACGTGCCGTTTCCCGGCTACTCGCACGAGTGGGGCTTCGCCCTGTCGTCGGTGTCGATCGTGGCGATCTCGGTGGTGCTGTACGCGTCGTTCAAGAAGCGCGACTGGCTGTGACGCACCACCTCCTGCGATCCTGAAATACCGCACTTCTTAACACCGTGTTCACGGGGCGGCCACAGTCGGCGCCTAGCGTGAGCCGCATGATCACGGTCGGCATGAGCACCTCCTGCGTCTATCCGCTCGGCCTCGAGCAGGCCTTCGCGATCTCAGCCGAGGTCGGCTTCGACGGAGTCGAGATCATGGTGACCAACGACCCGGCCACGCACCGGGCGCCGCGCCTGATCGAGCTGGCGCGCGAGCACGGCCAGCCGATCCTGTCGGTGCACTCCCCCGTGCTGCTGCTCACGCACTTCGTCTGGGGCCGCGACCAGCGCACGAAGCTCGAGCGAAGCGCCGAGCTGGCCCGCGAGGTCGGCGCGGGCACCGTCGTCGCGCACCCGCCGTTCCGCTGGCAGCAGGGCTATGCCGAGCAGTTCCTCGATATCGTGCGAGAGGTCTCGGCCGCCTACGAGGTCACGGTCGCCGTCGAGAACATGTTCCCGTGGAAGATCGCGGGCCGCTCGATGAAGGCCTACGCCCCGGGCTGGGACCCGAGCACCATGGACGTCGACGCCGCGACCCTCGACTTCTCGCACGCCTCGCTCTCGGGTCGCGACTCGCTCGAGCTGGCGCGCGCCCTCGACTCGCGCCTCCGCCACGTGCACCTGTGCGACGGGTCGCGGGCCTCGGACGACGGGGGCATCTTCGACGAGCACCTCGTGCCTGGCCGCGGCGTCGAGCCGGTGGCGGCCGTGCTGCGCGAGCTCGCCTCGCGCGACTGGTCGGGCTCGGTCATCGCCGAGGTCAACACCAAGAAGGCCGGGTCGCAGGAACTCCGCCTCGCCATGCTGCAGGAGACAGTCGACTTCGCGCGCTCCGCTCTCGCCGTGCCCCGCGTCGCGCCGTCGGCCCCGGCCCCGTCGCTCCGCACCACGATCGGGACTGGGCACCACTGAAGCCCGTGGTGCCCAGTCCCGATCGTGGGCCTGCGCGTGGCACCGGCGGTAGGGTCGCGGCCATGGACATCGTGCTCGTACCCGGATTCTGGCTCGACGGCGCCTCGTGGGACGCCGTGACCCCGGCGCTGACGGCAGCCGGCCACCGCGTGAACGCCCTGACCCTGCCCGGGCTCGAGTCGGTCGACGCCGACCGCTCCGAGGTCTCGCTGGCCGATCACGTCGCAGCCGTGGTCGCTGCGGTCGACGCGGCTGACGGGCCTGTGGCGCTCGTCGCGCACTCCGGCGGCGCGGCACCCGTGCACGGCGCCGTCGACGCCCGTCCCAAGGCGGTGGTGCGCGCCGTCTACGTGGACTGCGTGCCGATCGGGCACGGCGCGGCGGTGAACCGCGACCTGCCCGTCGTGGGCGGCGAGATCCCGCTGCCGGCGTGGTCGGCCTTCGACGAGCCCGACCTCGTCGGCCTGGACGAGGGGCTGCGCGCCGAGTTCCGGGCGCGGGCCGTCCCCGAGCCGAGGGGCCCGGCGTACGACGCGCTCGAGCTCGGCGACGTGCGCCGCTACGACGTGCCGATCACGGTCATCGCCTGCGAGTTCGGCTCCGCCCTGATCCGCGAGTGGGTCGAGAGCGGCCAGCCGTTCGTCTCCGAGCTCGGCCGGATCCACCGCCGCACGTTCGTCGACCTGCCGACCGGCCACTGGCCGCAGTTCACACGGCCCGACGACCTCGGCGCCGCGATCGCGGCGGCCGTCGACAGCGCCTAGAGCCGCACCAGCGCCAGCACCGCGAGCGGAAGCATGACGACCGTCAGGCCGAGCCCGGCGAGCAGGAACCGCTTCCACGGCACCTCCACGCCGAGCGAGACCAGGCGCCCATGCCACAGCAGGGTCGCCAAGGACGCCCACGGAGTCACGATGCACCCCAGGTTCACGCCGATCAGGATCGCGACGAGGCGGAGCTCGCTGCCGCCGACCGGCTCGAGCGCGAGGTAGGCCGGCAGGTTGTTAGCCGTGTTCGCCGACAGGGCCGCGCCCCCGGCGAGACGGAGCAGGTCGGGGAACGACGTGCCGGTGCCGACGATGTCGCCGAGCAGGGTGGCGAGGCCGAGCGCCTGCGCCGCGGCGACGACGACGAAGAGCCCCGACGCGAACAGGAGGGTGCCCCACGGCACGAGGGTGAGGCGCAGGGCGGAGGGCTTCCGCACGGCGAAGGCCACGACGAGCACGAGGGCGGCCGCCGCCGCGGGGATCCAGACGGCGACACCGGAGACGAGCGCGGGGACGAGCAGCACGACCACCACCGCGGCGATGACGAAGAGCCCGCGGTCGGGAGCCGGAGTTCCTGCGACCCTCTCGAACCGTGCGCCGAGCTCGCGGCGGTAGCGCACGCCCACGGCGACGACCGGCACCAGGATCCCGACGGCCGCCGCCGGGGCGACCAGCGCCGCGTACGCGAGCGGGGCGGGGTTGCCGAGCGCGTGCACGGCGAGCAGGTTGGTCAGGTTCGACACCGGCAGCAGGAGCGAGCCGCAGTTCGCGATCCAGACGGTGGTGAAGGCGAACGGGAGCGGTGAGGCGCCGACCTTCCGGGCCACGAGGACCACGACCGGCGTGAGCAGCACGGCCGTCGTGTCGAGCGACAGGAAGACGGTGCACAGCACGGCGAGCAGCACGACCAGGAGCCAGAGCACCCAGACGCGGCCGCCGGCCACTCGGGCGGCGACGTCGGCGAGGCCGGCGAACAGGCCGGCTTCGGCTGCGAGGTCGGCGACGATCGTGAGGCCGATGACGAAGCCGAGGACGGGGGCGACCCGGTCGAGGAGGGCGAGGAGGGCGTCGGGCGAGAGCACACCGGTGAGGGCGGCGACGGCGCCGATCACAGCGAGGCCCGCACCGATGAGGGCAGTTTTCACTGCGTCAGTGTGCCATGCCCAGAGGTCGTCATCTGTATTGGACGAACCAGGCGACCTGGACGTACCCCTGAGCCGACGCCGACACGGCCTTGCCGTCGGTGTTCGTCTCGACCTGTAGGGTCCAGCGCATCGGCTTCGTCGGCACCCCGGCCGCGTTCGTGGTCTGCCCGACGAGCTTGCCGTCGAGGTACCAGCGCACCGTGCCTTTGGTCCGCTCGGTCACGGCCGTGTGCCACCCGGTGCCCATGTTGGAGGTGACGTCGTGCGAGGGACCGTCGAAGGCGTTCGTCGACGAGCCCACGACCTTGGAGGCCGGGTAGATGGCGCCCGCCAGGTTGCCGTCGGGCCAGTCGATCTCGCCGTCGCTCCAGTCGTCGGAGGTCGGCCAGAGCAGGAAGGCGAGCTTGTACCCGGCGACCCGGTCGCGCGCGGCGTCCGTGGTGAAGTTCTGGGAGTACGACGGGGTCCACGTCGTGCCGTTCGACACGACCGGGCCGGTGGGCATGGCGGTGGAGGCCGTCGCGGCACCGGCGGTCTGATCGGGGCTCCCGGCTGAGACGAACCCCCCGACGACGGCTGCGGCCGCGGCGAGACCGACAAGAGCCCTGGCTCGTGGTCGCATCCGGACACAGTAGCGAGCGGTCGTTACCGGCGTGTGTCCGGGTAGGTTTGACGTCAACGACGTCTAGGAGTCAAAGTTGCGCAAGTTCCTCTTCAACGGTGCCATCATCAGTGCGGCCTTCTCGGGCTTCAGCGCCCTCAAGGCCACGGCGAGCGGCCCCCGCGATTGGCGCCTCCTGCTCCTCTGGGTGAGCTGGGCCGCGTCGACCGCCATCGCCATCGGCAACGTGGTCGACGCGGCGAACCACGCCGACGACGACGCCTAGTCGTTCCCCGGGGCGTCCCGCTCGACGATCGCACTCCGCTCGACGATCGGGATGGCCGACGTGAACAGCGCCGCCCTCTCCGTGTCGGCGTGCTCGCCGGTGAACAGCCCGCCCTCGGCGGCCGTGGACTTCGTCGCGCGCCGCGACGGGGCCTCCGTGGCCACCTGCTCGACACGCGTGCGCGGCATCGACTGCGGGCTCTTCTCGTGCATCCACGTGACGAGCTCCTCGCGCACCAGGCAGCGGAGGTCGAAGAGAACGGCCGCATCGACGGCCGACACCAGGATGCGCACGTGCACGAATCCGCCGACCGCGTCGGTGACCTGAAGCACCTTGACCCGTTTGTCCCACAGGTCGGTTGCGGCCAGGATCCGGTCGAGCTCCTCGCGCATGGCCCCCGGGGCGATGCGCCAGTCGAGGTCGAAGTCGACCTGGCCGAGCAGCTCCGAGTTGCGCCGTGTCCAGCTCTCGAACGGCGTCGTCGTGAAGTAGGTCGACGGCAGCACCATCCGCCGGTCGTCCCAGATGTGCACCACGACGTAGGTCAGGGTGATCTCTTCGATGCGACCCCACTGCGTCTCGACGATCACTACGTCGTCGACGCGGAGGGCGTCGCTGAAGGCGAGCTGGATCCCGGCGAACACGTTCGACAGCGTCGACTGCGCGGCGAGACCGGCGATGACCGAGACGAGCCCGGCGCTGGCCAGCACGCTCGCGCCGACGGCCTCCACACCCGGGAACCCCAGCAGGATCGCGCCGGCCGCGATGATCACGATCGCCGCCACGGTGAGCCGCCGGATCAGCAGCACCTGCGTGCGTAGCCGCCGCGCCACCCGGTTGTCGGGCTGATCGAGGCGGTACCGAGCGAGGCCCAGGTCTTCGAAGTAGATCGCGAGCGACGCGATGAGCCACGCCATCGCGACGATCAGGGCACAGCGGAACACCTGCCCGACGAGCGAGTCGCCCGTGTATCCCTTCGGCAGCACGTTCTGCATCGACGACGAGAACGCGATCCAGACGAGCGCGATCAGCAGTGTCGTCCGGAACGGCCGCCGCACGCGGATCACGAGGCGTGACGCCCACGCCTCCCGCTTGGCGATCAGCCGGAAGATCAGCGACACCACCGCCGAGACGATGAAGGCGATGAGGACGGCCGCAGCGACGGCCAGAACGGGTTGCAACCAGGTCATCGTCCAAGCCTGTCAGCGAACGACGCCTGTCGCGCGATTCAGGGCGCAGGAACTCGGGATGGCCAGTTCATTGCCAGCCCGCCCCGACCCCATTGACATTGGAAATATTAACTAGCTACCTTGAGTGCACAATTCGTTCTACCAAAGGATTATCAATGACTCTCCTGGCCAGGCTTGCACTCTCGTCTATTGCAGTCGTGTCGCTTGTAGCGGCCTCGCTGGCCTTCGGACTCGGCGCAGGTCTGTGCGTGGTCAGCGCAGGCATCTTCTGCGTCGTCGCCGGCGCCATCATCACTGCCGCAACTGTTGCTATCACGGGCAACGGAGCAATCCGTTGCGGCACGAAGTCGCTCCGCGTGTACCCGTTCGCCAGCCACAAGCCCCGGTGCGCGTGATGCCGCGACTGATGATCCAGCTGTTCACGCGCATTCCCGTAGCGACTGCGATCAGCGCCGCGCTCGTCGTTCTAAGTGCCGTGGTTGCTACCTGTGGCGATGCCGGGCTATGGACACGACTCATTCAGGGCCTCCTACTTGCTGCGAGCCTGGCATACGTCGGCGCCGTGATCAGATCGCGACGCTCAACCCGGAACGGTCAGCCATGAGGTCCAGAGCGGAAGCGCGTCGATTCAGATACTGCGGGGGCGCTGGCGCAGCGCCTCCTGCGCGAGACCCCGGGTCGCGTAGGTGCCGAGCAGCGTCGCCGACGCGAGGTGCGAGCCGCGGAGGGCGGAGTAGCCGTTCCAGTCGCTGCGGACGAAGCCCAGGATGGCCTCGTCGCTGGAGACCTGCACCAGGTGGTCGGTGAGTGCGCGAGTCGTCACCCGGACTGGGCGGCGAGGAAAATCTAGTCGTTCGAGTGTCACGACGCCCAAGTTATCCGGGCGGCCCTCGCGGAGCCCTGGGACTTCGCTGTCGTTTCGCTGTTTGTACCCCAAAGTCCTCCTTAACGCCGACTGGCCCGCCGGTGAATGCGCCAGTAGCGTGCCGCAATGAGTACCCCCATAAAGGGGGGGCCGAGCGCCCCCGATGGCAAGCCCGCTGACGAGTTCGTCGCACAGGACTTCTCGCACGAGCAAGAGGGATTCCATCAGGGGCTGAAGCCTCGCCAGCTGCAGATGATAGCGATCGGCGGGGCAATCGGAACGGGCCTGTTCCTCGGCGCGGGCGGGCGTCTCGCCACCGCCGGGCCTGCGCTCGCCATCGTCTTCGCCATCTGCGGCCTGTTCGCGTTCTTCATCCTCCGCGCTCTCGGCGAGCTCGTGCTCCACCGTCCGTCGTCGGGCTCGTTCATCTCGTACGCTCGGGAGTTCTTCGGCGAGAAGTTCGCGTACGCGGCCGGCTGGATGTACTTCCTGAACTGGGCGATGACCGCGATCGTCGACACCACGGCCGTTGCGCTCTACCTGCAGTACTGGAAGGCGTTCACCTCGGCGCCGCAGTGGCTCCTCGCCCTCATCGCCCTCGCCGTCGTGCTCAGCCTCAACCTCGTGGCCGTCAAGGTCTTCGGCGAGATGGAGTTCTGGTTCGCGCTCATCAAGGTGACGGCGCTCGTGATCTTCCTCGTGATCGGCGTGATCTGGCTGGCGGCGGCCTTCCCGGTGACGCACGACGGGTCGTCGATCGACACGGGGCTGGCGGTCCTCCGCGACAACGGCGGCATCCTGCCGCAGGGTCTGCTCCCGGCCGTCCTCATCGTGCAGGGCGTCGTCTTCGCCTACGCGGCCATCGAGCTCGTCGGAACGGCGTCGGGCGAGACGCAGAACCCCGAGAAGGTCGTGCCCCGCGCGATCAACACCGTCATCATCCGCATCGCCGTCTTCTACGTCGGCTCGCTCGTGCTCCTCGCCCTCCTGCTCCCCTACACGGCGTACAAGGCGGGCGAGAGTCCGTTCGTCACGTTCTTCTCGAGCATCGGCAACCCCCAGGTCGGTCAGATCGCGGGGTCGATCATGAACTTCGTCGTCCTGACGGCGGCCCTGTCGAGCCTCAACGCCGGCCTGTACTCGACCGGCCGGGTGCTCCACTCGATGGGCATGAACGGCTCGGCGCCGAAGTTCACCACGGTCATGTCGAAGGGCGGCGTCCCATTCGGCGGGATCCTGCTGACCGCCGGCATCACCCTCCTCGGCGTCGCACTCAACGCGGTCGTGCCCGACCAGGCGTTCGAGATCGTGCTCAACATCTCGGCGCTCGGCATCGTCACGGCGTGGGCGACGATCATCCTGTGCCAGATGAGGTTCCGGAAGTTCGTCAAGGAGGGCAAGGCGAAGGCGCCGACGTTCCGCATGCCCGGTGCCCCCGTCACCTCGTGGGCGACCCTGGCGTTCCTGGTCGCGGTTCTCGTGCTGATGGCCTTCGACTCGCCGATCGGCACCTTCACCGTGGCGTCGCTGATCATCATCATCCCGCTGCTGATCCTGGGCTGGTTCCTGCAGCGCGACCGGATCCTGCAGATCGCGGCCATCCGCGAGGGCGTCACGGGTCCGTTCCCCGTCACCGGTCGAGACGCCGACCAGCAGGTGCCCCGCGACGACAAGTAGAGCTGCATCGCACCGCACCCGGTGCAACCCACGATCGGGACTGCCCACCACGGCATTGTGTGGTGCACAGTCCCGATCGTGGTTTCAGCGGGCCCGGTCGTCTGTCAGGCGAGGGCGGCGGCGTGCAGCCGCGCCAGCTCGACATAGCGGGCGGCGTTGTCGCGCAGGCCGGTGACCTCGTCGTCGCTCAGCGGGCGGCGCACCTTGGCCGGCACCCCGGCGACGAGCGACCGCGGCGGCACGACGGTCCCCTCGAGCACGACGGAGCCGGCCGCGACGAGCGACCCCGCGCCGATGACCGAGCGGTTGAGGACGGTGGCGTTCATGCCGATGAGGCAGTCGTCCTCGATGGTGCAGCCGTGGACGACGGCGCCGTGCCCCACGCTGACGCCTGATCCGATGACGGTGGGAGTTCCTGCGTCGCAGTGGACCGACACGTTGTCCTGCAGGTTCGAGCCGGCGCCGACGGTGATGTCGTCGACGTCGGCCCGTACGACGGCGCCGTAGAACACGCTCGCGTTCTCGCCGAGACTCACCCCGCCGACGAGCACGGCACCGGGTGCGATGAAGGCGGACGCAGGAACTCGGGGCGCTCGGCCCCCGAAGGAGATGGCAGTCATCCCCTCACGATGTCACTCAGAAGGCCAGGAGGTTCTCGCGGAAGGTGGCACCGTCGTACGAGTCGCGGATCAGGCCGCGGCGACGGAGGGCCGGCGCGAGCCCGTCGCACACCTCGGTGATGTTCTTGCGGGTGACCGGCAGGGCGACCAGGAAGCCGTCGCCGCCGCACTCCTGCATCATCTCCTCCATCTGCGAGGCGACGCTGTCGGGCGAGCCGATATGGCGGGTCCCGACCGTGGTGCGGAGGGCGAGCGTCTCGCGGAGCGTCTTGCCCTTCGAGGTGCGGGCGAACTCGTCGACCGACGACTGGTGGCCGTTGCTCTTGCCCGTGAGGTCCTCGATGGGCGCATCGAGGTCGTACTTCGAGAAGTCGATGCCCGAGACGTACGACATGCCGGCGAGGGCTCCGTCGAGGTTGGCTGCGGCGGCCGCGTCCATGCGGTCGGCCTTGGCCTGAGCCTCGGCGTCGGTGTCGGCCAGGACCGGCTGGTACAGGAACAGCACCTTCACGTCTCTCGGGTCGCGGCCGTTCGCGATCATGCGCGCCGAGATGTCGTCGCGGTACGCCTTGGCGGCCTCCGTCGTGCGCACCTGGGCGACGATGGTGTCGGCGTGGCGGGCGCCGAACTCCATGCCGGCGGGGCTGCCGCCGGCCTGGCAGATGACCGGGTGGCGCTGCGGCCCCGGCGGCACGTTGAGCGGCCCGCGCGTCTTGTAGAACTCGCCGTCGAAGTCGGCGCGGTGCACCTTGGTGTGGTCGGCGAAGACACCGGCCTGCTCGTCGAACGTGAGCGCGCCCTCCTCCCAGCCGTCCCAGAGTGCCGTGACGGCGTCGACCCACTCGTCGGCCATCTGGTACCGGAGGTCGTGCTCGAAGTGCTCGTCGTAGCCGTAGTTCTGGGCGGCCGCGTGCGGGCTCGACGTCACCAGGTTGATGCCGACCCGCCCCTGCGTCAGGTGGTCGAGCGTCGTCATCAGGCGGGCGGCGAGGAAGGGCGGGTAGAAGCTCGTCGAGGCGGTCGCGACGATGCCGAGCTTCTTGGTGGCGCCGGCGAGGAGCGGCACGAGCGGCATCGGGTCGAAGCGGATGACGCCGGTCTCGAGGGCCTGGCGCGGAGTGCCTTCGAAGACGTCGGGCAGGACGGACGAGTCTTCGAGCATCATGTAGTCGAAGCCGGCGCGCTCGAGGCTGGTCGCCAGGTCGACGAAGAGCTGCGGGTTGCCGACGTCTTTCGGGACGTTGCCCGACCACTGGCCGTTCCAGCCGTAGGCGCCGAAGCCGGTGGTGAGGAACCAGGCCATGTGGAACATCGTGAATCTCCCGTGCGATCGTGGATGGGTCACTCCAGGATGGACAACGGGTGTTTCGGACGGCCCACCCCTCCGGTTTCGCGATGATTGCGCCGCGCAAGCGCAATACGATCCGAGGATGGGGGCCGGTACCTGACGGTGTGCCCGGCGTTCGCCACGGCGGCATGCGCCGCCGCAGGGCGCGCTTCGCGCGCCGGCGTCGTCCGAGCCGCGCGAAACTCCAGCGCGTTAGCCCCTTACGGCGGCGATTGAGGGGCCAACGCTGGAGTCTCGACGACGAGTGCGGGGCGGCGGCGGGCGAACGCGGGGCGACGGGGGGCAGGGGCGGCGGGGGGCGGCGCTAGAGGCCGAGCGCGCGGAGGGTCACGGTCAGCGACCGCGCCGACGACGACGTCGCGTTGGCGTCGTTGTGGGCGGCGGCGTCCTCGTCGGCGAAGTCCGAGATGCCGCGGACGGCGAGGAACGGCACGTCGAACGCGAAGCACGTCTGCGCCAGGGCGAGCGTCTCCATGTCGACGGCGGCCAGCCCCGGGAAGTCGACGGCGACCGTGCCGAGCGTCTCGGCCGTCATGAAGCGGTCGCTCGAGGCGACGAGGCCGGAGTGCACGGCCCAGTCGGCCTCGTGCTGGTCGAGCGCGGCGGCCAGCAGGGCGGGGTCGCCGGCGTAGCGGGCGGGCATGCCGGGGGTCTGGCCGAGGGCGTAGCCGAAGGCGCGGGCGTCGGCGTCGAGGTTCGCGCACTCGGCGCCGACCACGACGTCGCCGACGCGGAGTTCCTGCGACAGGGCACCGGCGGAGCCGGCCGACACCGCCCCCCGCACCGTCGCACCGCGCGCGTGCGCCGAGACGATGGCCGCTGTGGCGGCGGCGGCGGCGTTGACCAGGCCGATGCCGGTCAGCACCAGGGTGAGGGCGCCGCCGCCGGGCACGGTGAGGTCGCGCTGCACCGAGCGGCCGATGGCGACCGGCGCGCCGACCGACGTGGCGTGGGCGAGGTACGGGGCCGCCTCCTCTTCCATGGCGACGAAGACGAGGGCGGTCGTGGCAGTGGTGGCGGTGCTCATTCGGAGGCTTTCTTTCGATTCGAGACGAGCGCCCCGATGGGACGGCCGAGCAGGAGGAGCAGGAGCGCGTAGAGGTTCACGACGGGGAACACGACGGCCACCACGAGCGCGAGCGCGAACAGGGCCGTCGAGATCACGGCGGGCGTCACCCGGAGGCGGCCGATCGTGGCGGGATCGCCGAGGCCGGGCTCGTGGGTGAGCAGCCAGTCGATGACCGCGGCGGATCCGCTGGTGACCACCATCGTGCCGATGTAGAGCGCCGAGTTGGCGCGCTCTCCGCTGGAGCGGCTGATGACGTTCGCTGCGAAGGGCAGGAACACGATCGACGCGAGCCAGACGAGGTTCGCGTTGACGAGTCGGCGGTTGTACGAGACGGCGTACTCGAAGACCGTGTGGTGCACCGACCAGAAGCGGCCGATGACGGCGAACGTGATCGCGAAGCTGACGACGGCGCCGATGTTGTCGGCGAGCAGCCCGCCGAGGTCGCGCCCCGAGGACTCCCCCGCGATGTCGACCAGCGGCAGGATCAGCAGGGTGATGGCGATCGCGACGGTGGCGTCGGAGAAGTTCACGAGCCGGTCGAGGCCGCGGTCTGTCCTGGGGTGCGCCATGCGATCAGGCTAACGGGTGGACACACGGGTGCCCGGCGGTGTAGTCAGGTGCCAGAGGTCGCGACGTCGCGGCCCGCGAGGAGGACACCGTGGTCGAATTCTTCTGGATCTTCATTGGGGCCGTCGTCGTGCTCGGTGGCGGCATGACGGTCGCGTCGTTCATCGCTCTGCACGACCAGAACTAGCCGACTTCGGGCGCAGGAACTCCGCTCTGCCGCGCCTTCGTTGCGCGGCACGACATACTGGGTGCGTGGCCGATCCGATCCCTCGCCGACCCGACGCCTCGCGACAGCGGAATCTGTCGCGCATCCTGCGCCGCATCCACGTCGCGCCTGCGACCCGCAGCGACCTGACGCGGCTCACCGGCCTCAACCGCTCCACCATCGGCACGCTCGTGGCCGACCTGACCGAGCGCGGCCTCGCCATCGAGGACGACGCGAGCTCCGCCGGGCAGATCGGGCGCCCCAGCCCCCTGGTGCGTCCGAGCGACAGACCCGTCGCGATGACCGTCAACCCCGAGATCGACGCCATCACCGTCGGCGTGGTGCAGCTCGGCGGCCGCGTGCTGCGGAAGGACCGCATCGAGGTGTCGCACCGGCCGTCGGTGGCCGAGGCCGTCGCGGTCACCGCCGAGGCCGTCGCGCGGATCAGCGCCGACCTGGCGGGTGACCACGACGTCGTCGGGCTCGGCGCGGCCGTGCCCGGCATCGTGCGGATGCCCGACGGCTTCGTCCGGATCGCACCCCACCTCGGCTGGCGCGACGTGGCGTTCGGCGAGCAGCTGCAGGCCGCCACCGGCCTCCCGGTCCAGGCCGCGAACGACGCGATCCTCGGCGCCCAGGCCGAGTGGATCTTCGGCGCCGGCCGCGGCTCGGACGACCTTCTCTACGTCAACGGCGGCGCCAGCGGCATCGGCGGCGGCATCGTCTCGGGCGGCGCGCCCCTCCGCGGGGCGAGCGGCCACGCCGGCGAGATCGGCCACGTGACGGTGCGGCGCGGCGGCTCGCTCGACAGCGCCGGCCAGCAGGGCACTCTCGAATCGGAGGTGCACCGGGCGGGGCTGCTCAGGGCCCTGGGCCTTCCGACGGCGAGCCCCGACGAGTTCGAGCGGATCCTGCTCGCCTCGAAAGCGGGGGCCGTGACGAGCGAGGTGCACCGCCAGATCGACAGCCTCGTCGTCGCTCTCGCCACCGCGGTCAACCTGCTCAACCCGTCGCGGATCGTGCTGGGCGGGTTCCTGGGGTCGCTTGCAGCGGTCGACCTGCGCAGGATCCGCGACGGCGTCGCCGCCCACTCGCTCGATCCGCTCTGGGACGGCGTCGACATCCGCCGGTCGCAGCTCGGCTCGGACCTCCTGACGATCGGGGCCGCGCAGCTGCCGATCGAGGCGCTGATCGCGGGCCTCTAGAGCTCCCGGCCGTCTGCCCGGATCGGGGCATCTCGAGGCTGCGGCTAGCGGCGGCGAGGGCGGGGGCGCGCGACGGCCGTCGAGCCGGCGACGTGCAGCGTGCACGGCAGCAGCAGGTGCAGGGGCTCGGCCGCCGGGCCGTCGAGCTGGTTCACGAGCGACTCGGCGGCGATGCGGCCCAGCTGCCGGCCGGGCGAGTCCATCGTCGTGAGCGGCGGCTCGTGCAGGGCGCCCGCCGCAGTCGACGACGCGATCGACATGACCGAGACGTCGCCGGGCACGTTCAGCCCCTGCTCGGCGAGGCCGCGCATGAGGCCGAAGGTCGAGTCGTCTTTCATGATGAGCACCGCCGTCACCTCGGGATCGGCCGCGATGAGGTCGTGAGCCGCGGCGTTGCCTCCGGCCGTCGACTCGCCGCAGTGCACGACGATCGCGTGCATCCCGCGGCGCTCGGCCGAGCCGAGGAATGTCGACTCGGTGCGGATGTGCGGGGCGTACCCGGCCATCGGGCTGCCCTCCATGTCTTCGGTCACCAGGCCGACCCGCTCGTGCCCGAGGCTCTGGAGGTAGTCGAGGCTGTCCTCGATCGTCGTCTCGAAGTCGATGTCGACGTACGAGAGGGCCTCGGGATGCCGGGTGCGGCCGATCGCCGTGAACGGGACGCCGCGCTCGAGGAGGAGGTTGATGCGGTGATCCTCCATCTTGATCTCCATGACGATGACGCCGTCGATGAGCCCGCCCGAGATGAGGTCGTCGACGTCTTCGCCGTTCGCCTCGCTCGGCCAGAGCACGAGGTGGTACCCGAGGTCGGAGGCGCGACCCGCTGCGCTGGTGAAGAAGCTGGTCGCCGTCGGGCCCATCCGGTGCTCGACCGACGGGAAGAGCAGAGCCATGATCCGCGTGCGGCGGCTGGCCAGCGCTCGGGCGACGACGTTGTTGCGGAAGCCCAGCTCGGCCATGGCCGAGGTGACGCGGTCGCGGGTCGATGGCGAGACGTTCTTGGTGCCGTTGACGACGAACGAGACCGTGGCGATCGAGACCCCCGCGCGAGTCGCGACATCTTGCATTGTCGCCATCGGGCCTCCTGCCTGAATCGGGTGGATTCACTGTAGCGGGAAACCGACCAGAGGAATTTGTTGCGTTAAGCGCTTTACTAGCTAAGCGCTTTACTGCTACGTTCATGCCACTCGAGAACGCAACGAAGCGCTCCCTGCCTCGTGCACCCCCGAGCGCGGCGATCACCGCCGCACCCCCACCCCACGAGATGCACACACCACGAGAAGAGCTAAGCAATGAAGCCTAGATTCCCCGAACTGCGCCGTGCCACGAGGCTCCGTCGAACTATCATCGGCGCCGTCGCCATGGCGGCCACCGTGCCGCTGGTCCTGACCGGCTGCTCGGCCGGAGGCGGCGGCTCGTCGTCGGCCGACTCGAAGACCCTCACCATCGAGGACTACTACGCGGCGAGCTTCAACCCCATCTACAACCAGTGCGCCAAGACGGTCGGCGCCAAGGTCAAGATCAACCACGTCGCCGGCGCCGGCCTGATCGCGAAGGTGCTGCAGCAGGCGTCGTCGCGCACCCTGCCCGACGTCCTCATGCTCGACAACCCCGACGTGCAGCAGATCGCCGCCTCGGGCGCCCTCTCGCCGCTCGACGACTACGGCCTCAGCGCCGACGGCCTCGTGCCGGCCGTCGAGAAGGCCAACACCTACAAGGGCAAGCTGTACGGCCTTCAGCCGGTCACCAACTCGATCGCGCTCTACTACAACACCAAGCTCCTCAAGGCCGCCGGCGTCACCCCGCCGAAGACCTGGGACGAGCTCCGTGCGGCAGCGAAGAAGCTGACCACGGGCAAGACCTACGGCTTCGCGATGAGCAACATCAACACGTACGAGGGCACCTGGCAGTTCCTGCCCTTCTTCTGGTCGAACGGCGGCGACGAGAAGAACATCGACACCACCGCGGCCACCGAGGCCCTGCAGTTCGACCTCGCCCTCCAGAGCGACGGCTCGATGTCGAAGAGCTCGATCAACTGGGCCCAGGCCGACGTGAACAACCAGTTCATCGCCGGCAAGGCCGCCATGATGATCAACGGCCCGTGGCAGCTGCCCGCCCTCAACGCCGCGAAGGGCCTCTCCTTCGACAGCGTGCCGATCCCGACGAAGGACGGCGCCGCCACGGTGGCCCCGCTCGGCGGCGAGGCGTTCACCGTCCCCGTGACGAAGGACTCCGCGAAGATGAAGCTCGCCGGCAAGTTCGTCGGCTGCCTCAACGAGGCCAAGATGCAGGCGACCATCGCCGGCATCACCGGCAACGTCCCGACGAACATCGACGCGGCCGACGCCTGGGCGAAGGACCACCCGCAGGTCGCCTCGTTCGTCACCACGGTGAAGACCGCTCGCGCCCGCACCGGCGAGCTCGGCGAGGACTGGCCCAAGGCCGCCACGAAGATCTACACCGCCGTCCAGCTGGCCCTGACCGGAAAGGCGACCCCCGCAGACGCGCTCAAGCAGGCGCAGACGCAGAACCAGTAGGTCGTCGGGGAGCCAGCCCGGCCGGGCCGGCTCCCCTTCCTTTACAGAGCACAGGGAAGGCAGATATGAGCGTGTCAACGCAAGTGAGATTGGGCCGCGACGTCGTCACGACGCCGCCGGTCCGCCCGGGACGACGGCGAGCGCAGATGCTCAGCGGAGCGACGCGGTGGCTGTTCGTCACGCCGGCCGCGATCTTCGTGGCCGTGTTCTTCGGGTACCCCGTCGTCAAGAACGTCATCATGTCGTTCCAGGACTACACGACGAAGACCTTCTTCACGGGCGAGGCCCCGTGGGTGGGCTTCGCGAACTACGTCAGCATCTTCACCAGCTCGGTCTTCACGACCAGCCTCATCAACACCGGCCTGTTCACCATCGGGTCGATCGTGATGCAGTTCGTGATCGGCCTGGGCCTGGCGCTGTTCTTCAAGCGCAACTTCCCGCTGTCGGCCTTCCTCCGCGGACTCCTCCTGCTCCCGTGGCTGCTGCCTCTGATCGCGTCCAGCGCGGTGTGGAAGTGGCTGCTCGACCAGGACAGCGGGGCGCTCAACCAGTTCCTCGGCATCTTCGGAGTTCCTGCCGTCCCCTGGCTCGTCAGCCCGAACCTCGCTCTGATCGCCGTCATCGGCGTGAACATCTGGCTCGGCATCCCGTTCAACACGACCATCCTCTACAGCGGCCTGCAGGCCGTCCCGACCGAGCTCTACGAGGCGGCGTCGCTCGACGGCGCAACCGGGTGGAAGGCCTTCTGGCACATCACCTGGCCCAGCATCCGCTCGGTCGTGAGCGTCGTGATAATCCTCGGGGTGGTCTACACGCTGAAGGTGGTCGATCTGATCCTCGGCCTCACCGGCGGCGGTCCCGCGAACTCGACGCAGACCCTTGCGACGAACGCGTACCACCAGTCGTTCATCAACTTCCAGTTCGGAATCGGAGCCGCCGTGAGCAACGTCCTCATCGTCGTGTCGTTCGTGTTCGCCATGATCTACCTGGCCATCTCGCGGAAGGCGGTCGACGAATGACCGTCAGCATCCCCCGTGCGCAGGCGCGAGTCCGTGCCGCGACGACGACGAACCCCCGCAAGCCGAAGAGCAAGGCCCGCTCGATCCCGCTGACCATCGTCGGGATCATCATCCTGGCGATTATGGTCTTCCCGGTCTACTGGATGGTCAACACGAGCCTGCAGGCGACTGCGGGGGCGGCCACGGCCACCTGGTTCCCGTTCTCGCCGACGTTCGCCGGCTATCAGGCCGCGTTCTCGCAGCAGGGCCAGAACTTCCTGTCGAGCATGATCATCGCGCTCAGCACGGTCGTCGTCACGCTGGCGATCGCGACCCCGGCGGCCTACGGCCTGGCGCGGTTCAAGATGCGGGGCACCCGACCGCTTCTGCTGATCCTCCTGATCACGCAGATGGTGCCGACGATCGTCGTGGCGAACGCGCTCTACACGCTGTTCAACGACGTCGGGCTGCTCAACTCGTACGTCGGCCTGATCCTCGCCGACAGCGCGGTGCAGGTGCCGTTCGCGATCCTGCTGATGCGGGCGTTCATGGAATCGCTGCCGCCGAGCCTGGTCGAGGCGGCGCTGGTCGACGGCGCGGGCGACTTCCGCGCATTCGTGTCGATCGTCATCCCGATCAGCCGCAACGCCATCGTGACGGCGGCCCTGTTCACCTTCCTCGGGGCCTGGGGCGACTTCCTGATCGCGCTGACGCTGACGTCGACCGACGCGGTGAGGCCGATCACCCTCGGCATCTACAACTACATCGGGTCGAACGTGACCGACTGGGGTCCCGTCATGGCCACCTCGGTGCTCGCGTCGCTGCCTGCCGCGGTGCTCCTCCTCTTCGCGCAGAAGTACATCGCGGCCGGCGCGCTCGGCGGGGCCGTGAAGTGACCACGGCCTCGGAAGGGGTGCCCGTCGATCGCGGCACCCCGCTCCGGGTCGTCCTCGTGGGCGCGGGCCTCATGGGCCGCAACTGGCTCGAGGCGCTCCGGCACTCGGCCGATGCCCGTGTCGTCGGGATCGTCGACCTCGACCTCGACCTCGCGCGATCGGCGGCTGGCGAGTACGGCGTCGACGTCGTCGGGACGAGCGTCGCCGACGTCGCCGCCGCGGCGAGCGCCGAGGCCGTGATCAACGTCACGGTGCCCCGGGCCCACCTGCCGGTCACCACCGAGGCTCTCGATGCCGGGCTCCCGGTGCTCTGCGAGAAGCCGATCGCTCCCACGGTGGCGGAGGCGCTGCTCACGGCAGCCGCCGCCGAGGCGTCGGGCCGGCTGGTCATGACGAGCCAGAACCGCCGCTATTACAACTCGCTCGCCGCCTTCCGGGGCGCGATCGACGAGATCGGCGAGACGGCCCTGCTCACCACCGAGTACGCCAAGGAGGCCCATTTTCCGGGCTTCCGGGAGACGATGGCGCACCCGCTCCTCGTCGACATGGCGATCCACGCCTTCGACGTCGCGCGCTACCTGCTCCGGTCGAACCCGGTGTCGGTGTGGTGCGAGACGTACAACCCGGCGTGGAGCTGGTTCGACGGCGACTCGGTCGCGACCGCGACCTTCGAGTTCGAGGGCGGTACCCGCTACCGCTACACGGGCTCGTGGACGACCCGCGGCATGGACACCTCCTGGAACGGCGTCTGGCGGGCCGGCGGCTCGCACGGCACGGCGACCTGGGACGGCGAGCGCGGCGTCGACATCGAGCGCGCCGACCCCTCGGCATCCGTGCCCGGCACCGGAGCGAGCGTCGTCACGAGCTCGGGTCTCTTGGAGCCGATCCGCGACGACGCACCCGAGGAGGTCGCCGGGGCGCTGGCCGACTTCGTCGACGCCGTCCGCACGGGGCGCACGCCCGAGAGCGAGGTCCACGCGAATGTCCTGAGCCTCGCCATGGTCGAGGCCGCCGTGAGGTCGGCCGACACGGGGGTCCGCGTGCGCATCGCGGACGTGCTCGACGACGCCTACGCGACCGCCCTCGACCTCCCCGCTCCCCCCGCCGTCCACGACGCGCTCCTCGCCTGGGGCTCCGCGTCGGTCGGCCTCCACCTCTTTCACCCCGTCGACGCCTGACCCGCAGCTCCGCCGACCAGCCGAACACCGACAAGCCACACACCGACAAGCCAGTACAGAAGGGCTCACCATGTCAACACCTCTCCGCGTCACCGTCTGGGGCGAGAACGTCCACGAGAAGGTCGAGCGCCACGTCGCCGAGCGCTATCCCGACGGCATGCACGGCGCGATCGCCGCCGGCATCCAGGAGAACCTCCCCGACGCCGTGATCACCGTCGTCACCATGGACATGCCCGAGCACGGCCTCACCGACGAGCTCCTCGCCGACACCGACGTGCTCACCTGGTGGGGCCACGCCGCACACGGCGACGTCGACGACCTCATCGTCGACCGCGTCCACCGCCACGTCCTGAGCGGCATGGGCCTGCTCGTGCTGCACTCCGGCCACTGGTCGAAGATCTTCGGCAAGCTCATGGGCACGACCTGCACCCTCCGCTGGCGCAGCGAGCACGACCAGGAGCTCGTCTGGACCGTCAACCCGCAGCACCCGATCACCCGCGGCGTGCCGAACCCGATCGTCATCCCCGAGCAGGAGATGTACGGCGAGTACTTCGACGTGCCCACCCCCGACGAGCTCGTCTTCATCTCGGGGTTCACCGGCGGCGAGGTCTTCCGCTCGGGCATGACCTACCGTCGCGGGCTCGGCAAGATCTTCTTCTTCTCGCCCGGCGACCAGGACTTCCCCGTCTACCACCACAAAGACGTTCGACGCGTGATCGCGAACGGCGTCGAGTGGGCGCGCCCCGAGCGCGAGCGCGCCATTCCGACGCTCAACCGCTACGACCTCGGCGAGTACTTCGACGGCCAGCACTACGCCGGTCCGTTCGACCACCCGCTGGAGGCCCCGGCCGAATCGGTCGGCGCATGACCGGGTTCCGCGCCGAGGCGCCGTCGGATCGTCCGCTCCGGGTGATCCAGGTCGGCGCGGGCGGCATGGGCCAGGCCTGGCTCGGCACCGTCGCGGCCGATCCCGACGTCGAGCTCGTCGGGATCGTCGACCTCAACCTCGACGCGGCGAAGGCCTCCGCGCAGGCGCTGGGTTCAGGTGCACCCGGGGCGCAGGAACTGGCCGTCGGCACCGACCTCGCGGCACTCGTCGAGCAGACCCGCCCGGATGCCATCCTCGACATCACGGTCCCCGTGGCCCACCACCCGGTGACGACCCAGGCGCTCTTCCTCGGCCTTCCAGTGCTCGGCGAGAAGCCGGTGGCGCCGACGATCGCGCAGTCGCTGTCGCTGGCGGCCGCGGCGGAGGTCTCGGGCGAGCTGTTCATGGTGTCGCAGTCGCGGCGCCGCAACGACCAGCTCGTCGACCTGAGGCAGCACGCCGCCCTGCTCGGCGACGTCGGCATCGTCACGACCGAGTTCTACAAGGCGCCGCACTTCGGCGGGTTCCGCGAGGAGATGGACGACGTCCTCCTTCTCGACATGGCCATCCACCCGTTCGACTCGGTGCGCTACCTCCTCGGAACCGAGCCGGTCTCGGTCTACTGCGAGTCGTACAACCCGTCGTGGTCGTGGTACTCCGGCGACGCGGCGGCGACCGCGCTGTTCGAGTTCGAGGGCGGCGTCCGCTACGAGTACGACGGCTCGTGGTGCAGCCCCGGGTTCGAGACGTCGTGGAACGGATCGTGGCGGGTCAGCGGCGAGCACGGCTCGGCGCTGTGGAACGGCGACGACTCCCCCACGAGCGAGGTCGACGGCGGGCTGGGAGTTCCTGCGCCCGCTGCCTCGCTCGGCGACGGGATCGCCGGCTCGCTGACGGCTTTCACCCGCGCGCTCCGGACGGGCGAGGCCCCCGACGGCGAGGTGCACGGAAACATCATGAGCCTGGCGATGGTGGAGGCCGCGATCGCATCCAAGAACCAGCGCCGCCGCATCCTGATCGACGAGGTGCTCGAGGGCGCGCTGACCGAGGCGATCGCCGCCGAGACGCGCGACGACGTGCGCGAGCGCCTGACGTCGTGGGGCTCGGTCCGCTCCGCTCTCGCCGCCGTCGGCTCCCGCGTCGCCTGACCGACAAGGCGGGTCTCCGTCGGCTTCGGCCCCGTGACGAGAGACCCGCCCGCAGCGGCGGCCCCCGCCGATACCGGCGCGGGGCAGGCACGATACGGTCGGAGCATGACGACCGCGCCCGAGAAGAACGCCGTCGACCGCCTCTTCGACCGCGTGTTCGCATTCTTCCCGATCCGCGTGATGCTGCTGTTCGGCGGCAAGAACGGGTTCGTGCTCGCCGCCGGCCTGGCCTACCAGGCGCTGTTCGCCCTGTTCGCGGCGCTGTGGTCGGGCTTCGCGGTCGCCGGAATCGTGCTGTCGCAGAGCCCGTCGCTGCAGGACTCCCTGTTCGATATCATCGACGCGTCGGTCCCGGGCCTCATCTCGTCGCCCGGCGGAGGCGGCAAGGGCGCGATCGACCCGACCTCGCTGCTGCACGCCAGCGTGTTCAGCCTCACCGGCGCGATCGCCGTCGTCGTGCTGGTGTTCACGGCCATCGGGTTCCTCGGCTCGGCGCGCGGATCGGTGCGCACGATCTTCGACGTGCCGCAGCCGACGGAGCCCTTCCTGCTGCTCAAGGCGAAAGACCTCCTGATCGGGCTGCTGTTCGGCGTGGCGGTGCTGGCCTCGAGCGTGCTGTCGCTGGTGAGCACCTCGTCGGTGCGGTTCCTGCTCGGGATGCTCGACATCTCGCAGTCGAACCCGGCCGCCACCCTGCTGCTGCGGCTGGTCGGCCTCGCCGTGGTCTTCGTCTTCGACACGGCCGTGCTGATGGGGCTCTTCATCGTGCTCGCCGGCCTGCACATCCCCCGGCGGCGCCTCCTCCAGGGCGCTCTGCTCGGCGCGCTGGCGCTCGGCGTGCTGAAAACGGTCGCAGGATCGCTGCTCGGGCGCGGCACGACCAATCCGCTCCTCGCGTCGTTCGCCGTCATCGTCGGTCTGCTCATCTTCCTGAACCTGGTCTGCCAGGTGCTGCTGATCGTGGCGTCGTGGATAGCGCTGATGATGGCGAGAGACGGAGTGCTGGCCGACCCCGTCGCCGAGAAGGCGCGCGTCGAGCGGCTGCAGGAGGAGCTGCGCCTCGAGCGGGAGCGCGAGGCCGCCGCGCGTCGCCGCGAGATCGAGCTCCGGGCGCTGCGGGCGAAGCCCCTGTGGATCCGGGCCGCCTCGGCCGTCCGAGACAGGTTCCGGCGCGGCGCTCCTTGACCTGACGCCAGCGCGCACCTAGTTTGGTGTTTGGCACAACAATCCCCGTGCCGTCTACCTCTCAGAACGGTGACCCCCCATGGCAACGAAGCCCACGCGCGACGACAAGTTCTCCTTCGGTCTCTGGACCATCGGCTACAACGGGTCCGACCCGTTCGGCGGCCCCACGCGCCCGCCGCTCGACGTCGTGGAGGCCGTCGAGAAGCTCGACGAGCTCGGCGCCTACGGCCTCACCTTCCACGACGACGACCTCTTCGCGTTCGGCTCGACCGACGCCGAGCGCCAGACCCAGATCGACCGTCTCAAGGGCGCTCTCTCGGCCACGGGCGTTAAGGTCCCGATGATCACGACGAACCTGTTCTCGGCCCCCGTCTTCAAGGACGGCGGCTTCACGTCGAACGACCGCCAGGTGCGCCGCTTCGCCCTCCGCAAGGTGATGCGCAACGTCGACCTCGCCGCCGAGCTCGGCGCCGAGACCTTCGTCATGTGGGGCGGCCGCGAGGGCGCCGAGTACGACGCCGCCAAAGACGTGCAGGCTGCTCTCGAGCGCTACCGCGAGGCCGTCAACATGCTCGCCCAGTACACCGAGGACAAGGGCTACGGCATCAAGTTCGCCATCGAGCCCAAGCCGAACGAACCTCGCGGCGACATCCTGCTGCCGACCCTCGGCCACGCGATCGCCTTCATCGACACCCTCGAGAAGCCCGAGCTCTTCGGCGTCAACCCCGAGGTCGGCCACGAGCAGATGGCGGGCCTGAACTTCACCGCCGGCATCGCCCAGGCGCTCTACTGCGGCAAGCTCTTCCACATCGACCTCAACGGCCAGCGCGGCATCAAGTACGACCAGGACCTCGTCTTCGGCCACGGCGACCTGCAGAACGCGTTCTCGCTCGTCGACCTGCTCGAGAACGGCGGCCCCGGCGGCGTCCCGGCCTACACCGGCCCCCGCCACTTCGACTACAAGCCGAGCCGCACCGAAGACATCTCGGGCGTCTGGGACTCGGCCGCAGCCAACATGCGCATGTACCTGCTGCTCAAGGAGCGCGCCGCGGCGTTCCGCGCCGACCCCGAGGTGCAGGCGGCCCTCGCCGCATCGAAGGTCGACGAGCTGCGCACGCCGACCCTGAACGACGGCGAGACCTACGACCAGATCCTGGCCGACACCTCCGCCTACGAGGACTTCGACGCCGACTCCTACTTCGGCGCCAAGGGCTTCGGCTTCGTGCGCCTGCAGCAGCTGGCGCTCGAGCACCTCATGGGCGCGCGCTAGACCATGGCAGAACTCGTAGCCGGCGTCGACTCCTCGACGCAGAGCTGCAAGGTCGTCATCGTCGACGCCGCCACCGGGGCAATCGTCCGCGAGGGTCGCGCCTCCCACCCCGACGGCACCTCGGTGAACCCGTCGGAGTGGTGGCGCGCCCTCGGCGAGGCGATCACCGCGGCGGGCGGGCTCGACGACGTGTCGGCCCTGTCGGTCGGCGGCCAGCAGCACGGTCTCGTGGCGCTGGACTCGGAGGGGCGCGTCGTCCGCGACGCCCTCCTCTGGAACGACACCCGCAGCGCCCAGGCCGCCCGCGACCTGACCGACGAGCTCGGTGCCGCCGCCTACGCGGCGCGCACCGGGCTCGTCCCCGTCGCCTCGTTCACCGCGACGAAGCTGCGCTGGCTCCGTGACGCGGAGCCCGAGAACGCCGCCCGCGTCGCGGCGGTGGCGCTCCCCCACGACTGGCTGTCGTGGCGGCTCCGCGGCTACGGCCCGGCCGACGACTCGCCGCTGGGCCCCGACCTCGACGCTCTGGCGACGGATCGCTCCGACGCCAGCGGCACCGCCTACTACGACCCGGCCCGCGACGCCTACGACGACGAGCTGTTCGCGCGTGCGTTCGGGCGCCCGCTGCGCGTGGCCGGGGCGGAGGGCGACGCCGACGGCGTCGTCGTCCCGCGCGTGGTCGCGCACGACGAGGTGATGGGCGCCGTCGACGGCGCGGTGGAGCTGCCGGCGGGGGCGCGCGTTCCTGCGGGCCTGAGAATCGGGGCGGGTGCGGGCGACAACGCCGCGGCCGCGCTCGGCCTCGGGGCCGGGGCGGGCGACGTCGTGATCTCGCTCGGCACCAGCGGCACGGTCTTCGGCGTGGCGCCCAGCGTCACGTCCGACGAGTCGGGAACAGTCGCCGGATTCGCCGACGCCACCGACCAGCGGCTGCCGATCGTCACCACGCTCAACGCCGCCCGCGTGCTCGATGCGACGAGCGCGCTGCTCGGTCTCGACTACGAGGCGTTCGGCGAGGCTGCCCTGACCGTGGGCGCAGGAACGGGCGGGCTCGTCTTCGTGCCCTACCTCGCGGGCGAGCGCACCCCCAACCTGCCCGACGCCACCGGGACGCTGACAGGGCTGACCTCCGCCACGATGACCCCCGCGCACCTCGCGCGCGCCGCCATCGAGGGCATGCTCTGCTCGCTCGCGGCCGGCGTGGACGCGGTCGTCGCGTCGGGCGTGACGGTGGAGCGCCTGCTGCTCATCGGCGGGGCGGCGCAGAATGCCGCCGTGCAGGCCATCGCCGCGCAGGTGTTCGGGCGCGACGTAACCGTGCCGACGCCCGGCGAGTACGTCGCGCTCGGGGCGGCGGCGCAGGCCGCGCGGCTCGTGACCGGCTCGGCTGCGGCGTGGGCCGGCGGCGACGCCGTCGTCGTGCCGGGCGACGCGCAGCCGGTGATCCGCGAGCAGTATGACGCGGCGGCGGGGGCGTACCTGGTCTAGCGCCGCCGGTGACGGCTCAGAACCTCCGAACCGACTCAGACCCTCCGAACCGACTCAGACCCTCCGAATGGGCGCAGACCCTCTGAATCGGCGCAGACCCTCTGAATCGGCGCAGTCCCTCCGAATCGGCCCCCGTACCTGTCCGTGGACACGTATGCAGGCCGATTCGGAGGGTTTCGTCGTTCCAGTCACTGGACCGACAAAGCAAGATCCGTATCGGGCGGCCGCCCCGCCAGATCGGCTCGCTCCCGCCGTGGCATCGTCGGGGACGTGCCGATTCGGCGGGCCCGGCCGACCGACCCGACGGGGGCCTGCCGATCCGGCGGGCGGAGCCGGCGACAGCGACGGCTACGGCTACGGCTACGGCTACGGCTACGGCTACGGCTACGGCTACGGCTACGGCAGGCCTACAGCGACGTCATCCCGCCGTCGACCGTGAAGATCGCGCCGGTCGCGTACGACGACTCGTCGCTGGCGAGGTAGACCATGATGCCGGTGACGTCGGCGGGGGTTCCGGGTCGGCCGAGCGGGACGCGCGAGGTGATGGCGGCGCGCGACTCGGCATCGCCCGAGATGGCCGAGACGAGCGGGGTCTCGGTGTAGCCGGGGACGACCGTGTTCACGCGGATGCCGTCTCGCGAGTACGCCATGGCGGTGGCACGCACCATCGAGTGGATGCCGCCCTTGGTCGACGAGTAGGCCGCGAACTCGGAGCCCTCGCCGTTCAGGCCGGTCGGGCTGCCGGTCGCGATGATGGAGCCGCCGCCGTTGGCGAGCATGGAGCGGACCGCGTGCTTGACGGTCAGGAACGTGCCGGTGAGGTTGATGCCGACGGTGCGGTTCCACGTCTCGAGGGAGACGTCCGCGATCTTGGCGTCGTGGCCGAAGAGCTGCACGCCCGCGTTGGCGACGACGACGTTCGGAACGACGCCGTCGGCGTCGAGAGCGGCGAAGGCCGCCTCGACCGAGGCCTCGTCCGAGATGTCCATCGTCACGGCGACGCCGCGACCGCCGGACGCGCCGTCGGCCGACGCCGACGCGGCGGCGTCGGAGGTTGCCGCGGCAGCGGCCTCGAGAGCCGCCGCGCCGTCGCGGTCCGCGTAGACGACGGTCGCGCCTTCCCGCACGAACGCGTCAGCGATCGCCCGGCCGATGCCGGAGGCGGCACCCGTGACGAGGGCGGTCTTGGTGGTCAGGCGGAGCGTCATCGATCGGCTTTCCTGTCTTCGGTGGAGGTCGCGGGGTGCGCCAGGGCGTGCAACTGCAGCTTGGCCACGAGGTCGTCGATCAGCAGGCGGAGGTCGAGGTGCGTGTAGACGCGGATCGTGCCGGCCCCCTCGAGCGGCGGCCGGTACTGCCCGTCGTCGCCGAGCTGCGGGCGCGGCACGAGCACGTAGTCGCTCGACGACGGGTCGGCCTCGAACGACGACTGAAGAGCGGTGAGCAAGACCAGCGGGCTGTCGCCGAGCACGTACGTCTCGCCGATGTTGAGGCCGAACTCCAGCACCCGCGAGGCCACGGCGTCGAGCGACGACGCGAGGTACTCCCCCAGCGGGCCCAGCGGGCGCACGCGCGCGTCGATCTCGGCGAACGACATCAGCACCCGGCGGTACGCGTCGCGGGGCACCTGCCAGATGGCGAGGTCGGGTGTCGCGAAGACGGTCCGGGCACCCTGCACGTCGATGTTGAGGTTGTACTCGACGGCCGAGGCGCCGGGAGGCGGGGTGCCGATGCCCGGGTGCTCGTTGCCGCCGATCCAGACCAGCGTGATCCTCGCCGCGATCGACGGCTCGAGCAGCAGCGCGCTGGCGAGGTCGGTCATTCCGGCGCCGGCCGCGAAGTAGAGGGGCAGGTCGGTGTCGTCGCGGAGGGCCTCGGCGATGATCGCGCGGGCGGCGGCCGAGTCGCGCGGCTCGGTCGGCGAGACCAGCGCCAGCTCGGCGCCCTGGACCACGGGGATGTCGGCGCGGCCGACGCGCTCGAGCAGGTCGGTCGCGACCGTCACCGCGTTGGCGGCCTGGTGATCGCTCGAGTCGAAGCCGTCGTTCGGCGCCAGGTGCGAGCCGATGACGAAGGGGATCTCGACGGAGGGCGAGAGCACGTGGTGAGCGAGCTGCCAGAGGTCGTCGAGGTCGCCCGAGAAGTCGTTGTCGACGATGACGCGGGCGCGGGGCCGGACGTGTTCGAGCATGTCTCTCCTTCGAAACGGGACCGAGGGCGCATAACCCCCATCCCCGGGATGCGGTGGCCCGCGCTCACTCTAGAAGCGGTCAACCGGTTGTGCAATACGTCGCACGAAAGACGCTGGCGGGCCAGCGCGCCGACCCGGTAGTTTGTAGCGTACCGAAACAAAGTGCACGACAAAGGAGTCGCCGAATGCCCCAACACATCAACGTCGCCATGGTCGGCCACGGCTTCATGGGAGCCGCGCACTCGCAGGCCTTCCGTGTCGCGCCGCGCTTCTTCGACCTGCCGCTCACCCCGGTCATGTCGACGCTGGTCGGCCGCAACGCGTCGGCGACCACCGCCGCGGCCGAGAAGTGGGGCTGGGAGAAGACGGCCAACGACTGGCACGACGTCGTGAACGACCCCGACATCGGCCTCATCGACATCTCCTCGCCCGGCTCGACCCACGTCGAGATCGCCGTGGCCGCGCTCGAGGCCGGCAAGCACGTGCTGTGCGAGAAGCCGCTGGCCAACACGGTCGAGGAGGCCGAGACGATGGCGGCGGCAGCTGCGGCGGCGGCCGAGCGCGGCGTGTACGCGATGGTCGGGTTCAGCTACCGCCGAGTTCCTGCGCTCACCTTCGCCAAGCAGCTGGTCGCCGAGGGGCGGCTCGGCACGATCCGGCAGGTCCGGGCCCAGTACCTCCAGGACTGGCTCGTCGACGAGGACGGCCCGATGACCTGGCGCCTCGACAAGGCCAAGGCCGGCTCCGGCGCTCTCGGCGACATCGGAGCGCACGCCATCGACGCCGTGCAGTTCATCACGGGGCAGATGCTCGACGACGTCTCGGGCCTGCTGCACACGTTCGTCACCGAGCGACCGCTGCTCGACGAGAGCGTCGCGCAGACCAGCCTCGGCGGCGCCGCGTCGACCGAGCGCGGCCAGGTCACCGTCGACGACCTCGCGCTCTTCACCGCCAAGCTCTCGGGCGGCGCCATCGGCTCGTTCGAGGCGACGCGCTTCGCGACGGGCCGCAAGAACGCCTTCCGCATCGAGATCGCCGGCAGCCTGGGCGCCCTCTCGTTCGACCTCGAGCGCGAGAACGAGCTGGAGTTCTACGACGCGACGGCACCGGCCACCGAGCTCGGCTTCAAGAGGATCCTCGTCACCGAGCCCGAGCACCCCTACTTCGCCGCCTGGTGGCCGACCGGGCACACCATCGGCTACGAGCACGCGTTCTCGCACCAGCTCGTCGACCTCCTGACCTCCATCGACGCACGAACCCAGCCCACCCCGTCATTCGAGGACGGCCTGCAGGTGCAGCGCGTCCTCGACGCCGTCGACCGGTCGAGCGAGGCCGGGAGCGCGTGGACGACCACCCGAGCCACCGCCACCGCGAACGGAGAGACCCGATGAGCATCCAGCGACCGATCACCCTGTTCACCGGCCAGTGGGCCGACCTGCCCTTCGAGGAGGTCTGCCGCCTCGCCGGCGAGTGGGGCTACGACGGCCTCGAGATCGCCTGCTGGGGCGACCACCTCGACCCCGACCGCGGCGCCACCGACGACGCCTACATCGCCGATCGCAAGGCGATCCTCGAGAAGAACGGCCTCCAGGTCTTCGCGATCTCGAACCACCTCAAGGGCCAGGCCGTGTGCGACGACCCGATCGACCAGCGCCACCGCGACATGCTCCCCGACTCGGTCTGGGGCGACGGCGACCCCGAGGGCGTCCGCCAGCGCGCCGCCGCCGAGATGAAGAACACCGCCCGCACGGCCGCCCGCCTGGGCGCGAAGACGGTCACCGGGTTCACGGGCTCGTCGATCTGGAAGTACGTCGCCATGTTCCCGCCGGTGCGCGACGAGCTCGTCGAGGCCGGCTACCAGGACTTCGCCGATCGCTGGAACCCCATCCTCGACGTCTTCGAGGAGGTCGGCGTCCGCTTCGCCCTCGAGCCGCACCCGTCCGAGATCGCCTACGACTTCTGGACCACGAAGAAGACGCTCAAGGCGATCGGCCACCGCGCCTCGTTCGGCATCAACTGGGACCCTTCGCACATGGTCTGGCAAGACCTCGACTCCGTCGGCTTCCTCTGGGACTTCCAGGAGCACATCTTCAACGTGCACTGCAAAGACACGAAGAAGCGGCTCAACGGCAGGAACGGGCGTCTCTCGTCGCACCTGCCCTGGGCCGACCCCCGACGCGGCTGGGACTTCATCTCGACCGGGCGCGGCGACGTGCCGTGGGAGGACGCCGTGCGCATGCTCAACGCCATCGGCTACGAGGGCCCGCTCTCGGTCGAGTGGGAGGATGCCGGGATGGACCGCCTCGTCGGCGCCCCCGAGGCGCTGCAGTTCGTGCGCGGCCTGTCGTTCCCGCAGCCGTCGTCGGCGTTCGACGCGGCCTTCGCCCGAGACCGGAGCTGATCACCCCATGACCGACGCCGCCATCGCCCACCCGTATCAGGACGCCTCGGTCGACATCGACCAGCGCGTCGACGATCTGCTCTCTCGGCTCGACACAGCCGACAAGGTGGGCCTGCTGTTCCACAGCATGGCGGCGCTCGGCGACCCGACGGTGGCGAACCCGGCCTTCGGCCTCCCGTCGCTTCAGACGATGGTCGTCGACCAGCGGATGAACCACTTCAACCTGCTGGGCGCGCCCGGGTCGGGGCGCGAGTTCGCCCAGTGGCTGAACGTCGCCCAGCGGCTCGCGGTCTCGACTCCGCTGGGAATCCCGATCTCGTTCTCGACCGACCCGCGGCACGCGTTCACCGACAACCCGGGCACGGCCATGATGGCGGGCCCGTTCTCGCAGTGGCCCGAGACGCTGGGCCTCGCGGCGATCCGCTCCCCCGAGCTGGTCGAGCGGTTCGCCGACATGGCGCGCCGGGAGTACCTCGCGGTCGGCCTGCGCGTCGCCCTGCATCCGCAGATCGACCTGGCGACCGAGCCGCGATGGTCGCGGGCGAACGGCACCTTCGGCGAGGACGCCGACCTCACGTCGGAGCTGGTGGTCGCCTACATCCGGGGCTTCCAGGGCGAGTCGGTCGGGCCCGAGTCGGTGTCGACGATGACCAAGCACTTCCCCGGCGGCGGGCCTCAGAAAGACGGTGAAGACCCGCACTTCGCCTACGGCCGCGAGCAGGTCTACCCGGGCGGCATGTTCGAGCAGCACCTCAAGCCGTTCGAGGCGGCTTTCGCCGCCGGCGGATCGCAGATCATGCCCTACTACGGCATGCCGGTCGGCACCCAGTACGAGGAGGTCGGCTTCTCGTTCAACAAGCAGGTCATCACCGGGCTCCTGCGCGAGCGCTACGGCTTCGACGGCGTGGTCTGCACCGACTGGGGCCTCCTCACCGACGCCGACATCATGGGCACGATGTACCCGGCCCGGGCCTGGGGCGTCGAAGACCTCAGCCGCGAGGAGCGGGCGCTCAAGGCGCTCGAGGCGGGCGTCGACCAGTTCGGCGGCGAGCTCTGCACCGACGTGGTGCTCGGCCTCGCCACGAGCGGACGCCTGCCCGAAGCCCGCCTCGACGTCTCGGTGCGGCGCCTGCTGCGCGAGAAGTTCCGGCTCGGCCTCTTCGAGAACCCGTTCGTCGACGAGGAGCGCGCCGCCGTCGTCGTCGGCAACGACGAGTTCGTCGCGGCCGGTGCGGCGGCGCAGCGCGCGTCGCTGACGCTGCTGGTGAACGACGGCCTCCTGCCGCTCGCCGCGGGCGCCAAGGTCTACGGTCTCCCCGCCACGGCGCTCGAGGGGCACGGCACGGCCGTCGACGACCCGGCCGAGGCCGACGTCGCGATCCTGCGCGTCAAGGCTCCGTTCGAGGCCCGGGGCGAGGGCTTCGAGGCGCACTTCCACGCCGGGTCGCTGGACTTCGCCCAGGCCGAGATCGACCGCATCACCGCGATCGCGGCGACCGTGCCCACGGTGCTCGACGTCTACCTCGACCGCCCGGCGATCCTCACGCCCTTCGCGGGCGAGGTCGGCGCGCTGGTGGCCGATTACGGGTGCTCGGACGAGAACCTCGTGGCCGTGCTGTTCGGCGACGAGTCTCCGCAGGGGGCTCTGCCGTTCGACCTGCCCCGCTCGATGGCCGCCGTCGAGGCGTCGCGCGAGGACGTCGCGTTCGACACCGTCGATCCGCTGTTCCGGTTCGGGCACGGCCTGCGCTACTAGCGAGGGAGCGGGTCAGCCGCCGAGCGCCGACTGGACGAGGCCGGGGAGGGCGACGAGCAGGATCAGCCCGATCATCACCAGCAGCGCGATCCGCAGGCTCGTGCGGATCATCGGCGGCTTCGGCGTGACGACCGGCGCCGTCCAGCGCATCGGCGCCAGGATGGCCGACTCGGCCCCGGCACCCCACCCGGCGGCGTCGCGCGCGAAGCCGAACTCGTCGAAGTGCATGGGCGGCCGGCCGGTCTGCGCGCGCTCGCCCGCCGTGGCGTCGAGGTAGGCGCGGTACGCCCACGAGTCGACGTCGTGGCGCACCACGGGCGCCGCCGTGCGGATCGCCTCGCGCACGCGCCGCTCGACGGTCGCCCGCGCGCTGAGTCCGGTCGCCAGGCGGATGCCGCCGAAGACGAAGAACAGCGCCGTCATGCCGAAGAAGCTGTGGTCGCCCGACGCGATCGCCGTCACCCCGAAGAGCACGCCGATCGCCAGGATGATCGAGCCCCACGTGAGCGCGCTGGTGATTCCCGAGGTGAAGGTGGCCCGGAACGGCGTCCAGTGAGCCGGCTCGGGCGCCCAGAACTGCCACTCCGGCGGGGCGGCGTACACGGGACGCCGAAGCGGCGGCGTCCACCCCGCGGGTGGCTGCCAGCCCTGGTTGCGGGCGACCCACTCGGGTGTCGGCGTCGGCCAGCCGGGCGGGGGCACGAAGCGGAGCGGCGGGCGGTCGGGGGTGTACGTCATCGGCGTCGTCGCGGATCCTGCGCCGCTAGCAGTGCACGGCCTCGAGGAAGATGTACTTCGCACCGGCCATGTCGTCGCCGATCGGCATCGACACGTGGGCGGTCTGGCCGGCGACGAGCGCCACCGGGGTCGTCCGGGTCGCCTTGTCGCTGCCGGTCTTCGAGTCGGCGAAGCCCCAGTCGATCGTCGCCGCCGGGCAGCTCGCGACCGGCTGCACGTCGATGTTCAGGCAGTCGGTGCCGGTCGTGCAGGTGTTCGTGTCGAGCACCGTCCAGCCGTCGGCGGGCACGTAGACCGTCGAGTCGGCAGCGGAGTTCGAGTTCGACAGCGACGAGAGAGCCGTCGAGGTGGAGCCGTGCGGTATCGCCAGCGGGATCGCGATGCCGATCACGATCGCGGCCGCGGCGCCGAGCCCCATCCAGAGGCCGCGTCGCGAGCGTCGGCCCGTGTCGGCGTCGGTGAACGCCGCGGCGGCGGAGGCGGCGGGTGCGGCGGACGCCCAGAGGGCCATGGTCGGCGACGGCGCACCCTCGGGCAGCTGGGGCGCAGGAACTGCGGCTCCGTCCCACGGCTGCGCGTCGCGGCCGAAGCCGAACTCGTCGAACGTCTGCGCCGGGGCACCTGTCTCGGCACGCTCGCGAGCCGTCCGGTCGAGGTAGGCGCGGTAGCCCTCGGAGTCGAGCTGACGGCGCACCTCGATCGAGTCGGGGCCGATGGCGGCGCGGGCCGCGGGGTCGACCTTGCGGAGCGCCGCCAGACCGGTGATCAGGCGGATCGCGCCGAAGATCAGGGTTCCGTAGAGGAGGTAGTACGAGCGGCCGAACTCGCCCAGCATGCCGGCGAGGGTGATCGCGATCGCGACACCGAGCATGATGCCGCCGACCAGGATGGCGCGGTGCGCGTGCTTGGCGAAGGGCTGACGGTAGTCGTCCCAGGCGGCGCCGTTCGGAGCCCAGAACCGCCAGCCCTGCGGAGCCGGGGCGAGCGGGTACTGTCCGCTGGTCGGCGGGGTCCAGCCCGCGGGCGGCTGCCAGCCCTGGTTGCGGACGACCCAGTCGGCGGGCGGCTGCGGCCACCCCTGCGGCGTCTGGAATCGGAGTGGCGGGCGGGCGGGCGAGATGGTCACAGCGTCTCCTGCATCGTGGGGTCCCCCTGGACCATAAAAGTCTTGGTGAATTCACAGTATCTGCAGAGTGTGCACTCTATGGATCCCCCGAACGGGGCGGTTCGCCGCGTCGTCCCCGGGCAGAATGGCTGGATGCCCGGAGATCGCCCCGCCCGCCCCCAGTCCGTCTTCGTCGTCGACCGCGTGGAGCGGCTCACGCCCCACCTGGTGCGCGTCCACCTCGGCGGCGACGCGTTCGACGCGTTCCTCGCCGGGGCCGACCCCGAGCGCCTCGCCGCGACCGACAAGTACGTCAAGCTGCTGCTGGCGAAGCCGCACCTCGGGCTCGTTCCGCCGTACGACCTCGACGCGCTGCGCGAGACCCTCGCGCCGGAGGACGTCCCGGTGCGCCGCACCTACACGGTCCGCTCGGTCGACGAGGCCGCGAAGACCATCGCCGTCGACTTCGTGGTGCACGGCGACGAGGGCCTCGCAGGGCCGTGGGCCGCCGCGGCCCAGCCGGGCGACCTGCTCGCGCTGTCGGGGCCTGGCGGCGGCTATGCGCCGTCGGCCGACCCCGCGGTCTTCCATCTGCTCGTCGGCGACGACGCCGCGCTGCCCGCCCTCGCCGCGGCCATCGAAGCGCTCGGCACCGACGCCCGCGGCGTCGCGCTGCTCGAGGTCGAGTCGGCCGCCGATCAGCTGCCGCTCACGGCGCCGACCGGTGTCGAGCTCCGCTGGCTGCACCGCGCTGGCGCCGCCCCCGGCAGCCTGCTCGTCGCCGCCGCCGAGGAGCTCGCGCGGCCCGAGGGCGTGGTGCAGGCGTTCGTGCACGGCGAGCGCACGGCCATCAAGCAGGTGCGCCGGGTGCTCACCGACGGCTGGGGCCTCGACCGGGCCGACCTGTCGCTCTCGGCGTACTGGGCGCTCGGCCGCGCGGAAGACCGCTTCCAGGCCGAGAAGCGCGAGCCCGTCGGGCAGATCTTCTGAGGATCTCCGCGTCGGCCACACGGAGTGGGGGGCGCGCTTCGCGCGATCGAAGGCCGATGTCCGCCTCGTGCCGAAGGGGCATCGCTTCGATCGCCCGATCGCCGGCGTCTAGCGCTCGGAGACCTGGCCGGCCTTGATGTAGAGGCGGCGCTCGGCGCGGCGAGCCACCGCCGAGTCGTGCGTGACGATCACCAGCGTCAGGCCGCGCTCCCGCCACACCCCCTCCAGCAGCGTCATGATCTCGTCGCGGGTCACCTCGTCGAGGGCTCCAGTCGGCTCGTCGGCGAGGAGCACGCGCGGCTCCTTCACGAGGGCTCGGGCGATCGCGACACGCTGCTGCTGGCCGCCGGAGAGCTCCGACGGCAGATGCTCGGCCCGCTCCGCCAGGCCGACCGACTCGAGCGCGGCGGCCACCCGGGTGCGGCGCGCGTCTCGCGGCAGGGAGCTGTCGGCGAACGCGGTCTCGACGTTCTCGGCCGCCGACAGCGTCGGGATCAGGTTGAACCCCTGGAAGACGAATCCGATCTCGGTGGCGCGCGCCCGGGCGAGGGCCCCGTCGGAGGCCGTCGCGAGTTCCTGCGCCCCCAGCTTCACCGAGCCCGAGGTCGGCCGGTCGAGCGCGCCCAGCATCTGCAGCAGCGTCGACTTGCCGCCGCCGGTCGGGCCCTGCACGGCGACGAGCTGACCGCGCGGGATCACCAGGTCGACGCCGCGCAGCGCCTCGACGGTGCGCTTCTTCTGCCGGTACGTCTTGGTCACGCCGGTGAGCGTGAATGCGGCATCGGGGCCGCCGGTGGTCGTGGCGAGTGGGGTCGGGATGGTCGTGGTCATGAGGTCTCCTGGGGTGCGGCGGCAAGGGGTGCGGCGGTACGGGAAGCGGCGAAACGGGCTGCGGCGGTTCGGGCTGCGGCGAATCGGGGTGCGAAGGCGGGGCGGGCCATCGTGGTCGGGCTGGGCGAGACGCTCCCGCGGCCCTCGGCCGGAGCGGGCCCGGCCCGGCGCGACGTGCGTCTCACGCGACGCTCCGCAGCGCCTCGGCCGGTCGCAGGCGCGAGGCCCGCCATCCGCCGAAGGCGCCGGCGAGGAGTCCGCCGAGCACGGCCAAGCCTGCCGCGATGAGGATGATGCCCGCCGTCAGCGGGATCTGGAGCGCGATGTCGGTCGTCGTGCTCGCGGTGGACGCTCCCCCGGGGCCGCCGGCGCCGGGGCCGGAGGTCGACGCCGCGGCGGCGGTCGACAGGGTCGGGGCGATGACGTTGACGATGATGATCCCGGCGACGCCGACCGCGGCGCCGATGGCCCCGCCGATGAGGCCGTTGACCACCGACTCCCCGGCGACCTGGCGCACGATCCGGCCGTTCGACCAGCCGATCGCCTTGAGAGTGCCGAACTCGCGGGTGCGGCGGCTGACGCCCGAGACCGTGAACAGCACGGCGATGGCGAAGGCGGCGGCCAGGACGATCAGCGACAGCCACTTGCCGAGGTTCGACACCAGGTTCGAGACGGTCGAGAGCGAGCCCGAGATGCTCGAGGCCAGATCGGCCTCGGTCGAGACCGTCGCGCTGGGGAGGGCCTTCTCGATGGCGGTCTGGATGCTCGTGACGTCGGAGGCCGAGTCGGCCGAGACGGAGATGTCGGTGACCTTGCCGTCGAGGTCGGCGAGCGACTGCGCGGTGTCGAGGGGGATGTACGTGTCAGAGGCGGTGGCCGAGCTCGACGACGACGACGAGACGATCCCGACGACGATGAACTTCTTGCCGCCGATGGTGAGGGTGTCGCCGACGGTCTTCTTCTCGGTGGTCGCGTAGGTGCTGTCGAGCACGACGTTCTTCGTGCCGTCGTCGCTGGCCTTCAGGTAGCGGCCGGAGTCGAGCGTGGTCGCCGACATCGGCCCCACGCTCGTGTCGGTCGTCGAGATGCCGGTGACGGTGAACGAGTCGACGCTGAAGCTGCTGGGGCCCGTGCCGGTGCTCGTGCTGCTGCTCGAGTCCGTGCCGCTTCCGGTGGTCGGAGCCTTGCCGGTGGTGCCGGAGCCGCTCGTGCCGCCGCTCGACGGCGCCGCTCCGATCGAGCCCGAGAACGAGCTGTTCGTGAGGCTCAGGGTCGCGGTGGCCGCCTTCACTCCCTCGACGGCCTCGACCGTGGCGAGCGACGACTCCTTGAGGCTCGACGTGCCCATCGCGAGCTGCAGGGTCGACTGCGACAGCTTGGTCTTGCTGCTCGACGAGCCGCTGGCGGAGTCGCCGGAGCCGAATGCGAACTGCTGGCCACCCGCTCCCGCGCCCCCGGCCGTGGCGGTCTTCGTCACGGTGATGTCGGTGCCGACGCCGTAGACCGACGAGAGCGCCGTCGACTGCGCGCTCTTCACCCCGGCCGAGACGCCGTTGACGATGATGACGAGCGCGATGGCCAGGGCCATGCCCATCGCGATGATGATGCTCTGCTTCTTGCGGTTGCCGAGCTCTCGGCGGAGGTAGGTGAAGAACATGCGGGCTCCTGTGGTCGGGGGTCCTGACTGTCGGACTCGCTCACGCTAGGAAGGCGCCCTGCCGGCCCGCCCTCAGCCTCCACAGGAACCGCCAAGAGAACGTAAGGGAACGCTATGGACGAGCGCGTTCCCTCGAAGCCGATGCCTGCGAATCGCGTGTGCGTGCATGCACCGAGTGCATGGATGCACCTAGTGTGATCTCGTGATCACCGAGGCACCCGACCGTCGCGCCGCTCTGAAGGCGCGCCACCGCGCCGCCATCCTCGGCGCCGCGCGCGAGCTGGTCGACGAGAAGGGCGGCCCGCGGTTCAGCGTCGACGAGCTGGCCGAGCGCGCCGACGTCGCCCGTCGCACGGTGTTCAACCACTTCGCCTCGCTCGACGAGATCCTGCTCACCCTCTGCGACGACGCGCTCGAGGTCATCATCGAGGACTTCCTCGCGGTCGCCCGGGCCACCCCGGTCGGCGACGGCAGCCGCTCCGCCATGTTCGACGAGGTGGCGCAGATGCTGCGCACCGCCGACCTGCCGTCGGCCATCGCGTCGATCGGGCGGATCCTGGGCCCCCTCGACCCGATCGACTCCCGCGGCCGCGCCCTCAGCGACGCCGCCTTCGCGCGCGCTGCCGAGCGGCTGCTGCCCGAGGTGGCCCGCCGCAACCCGGGCGCCGACTCGCTCGACGCCGAGCTGCTCGTGAGCTCGCTGATGGGCGGCGTCATCGTCATCGCCAAGCACTGGGTCGTCATGACCGACGTGCGCCTCGACGACGGCACGCGAGCACAGTGGAGCGAGCTGCTCGGCCGCCTCATCGACACGGTCCGCACGGGCTACCACCACTAGACGTCTCACCCGGGGTTCACCGGCGCACCCCACCCGCACACCTCCACCACATCAACGCAGAAAGCCGAGATCAGCAGCATGGCCGGACTCCTCTACCGTCTCGGGCGCTTCTCCGCCCGCCGCCACTGGACCGTCATCGTCGCCTGGGTGGTGATCATCGCGCTGGCCGGCGTCGGCTTCTCGCTGTTCAAGGGCACGATCTCGTCGGCGATCAGCATTCCCGGCACGGCCACCGAGCAGGTGCAGAACGAGCTCTCGGACAAGTTCCCGAAGGCCTCGGGCGGCAGCGGCAGCATCGTCTTCGAGACGACATCGGGCAAGGCCTTCACCTCGGCCGAGAAGTCCGACATCAAGTCGTGGCTCGGCGAGGTCGCCGACATGAAGGGCGTGAAGTCGGCGACGAGCCCCTTCACGACGCAGGCGCAGCTCGAGGACGGCAAGCAGAAGATCGTCGACGGGCGCACGGCCATCGACGACGGGCGGACGCAGCTCGCCGACGCGCAGGACCAGATCGACGCGGCCGAGCCGCAGCTCGAAGCCGCTCAGAAGCAGCTCGACGGCGCGGTCGCCGCGGCGAAGGCGAGCGGCAGCTACTCCGTCGCCAAGGCCCAGCTCGACGGCCAGCAGGCGATCCTGGACGGCCAGCAGAAGACGATCGACGCGAACCAGGCCAAGCTCGACGCCAGCAAGAAGAAGCTCGAGGCCCAGAGCACCACGCTCGAGCTCAACTCGCAGCTGCTCGACCTCTCGTCGAACATCCGCTTCGTCTCGAAAGACGGAACAAGCGCCGTCGGCTCCATCCAGTTCACCACCGGCACGTACGAGGTCGACCCCGATCTGAAGACCGCGATCGTCGACAAGTCCGCCAAGGGCGTCGACGGGGTCCGCATCTACCCGACGAGCGACATCGCCCAGGGCGTGCCGAGCATCGTCGGGCCGGGCGAGGTCGTCGGCGTGATCGTCGCCGCCATCGTCCTGCTGATCATGCTGTCGACCATCATCGGCGCCGTGCTGCCCCTGCTCAGCGCCATCGTCGGCCTGGCCGCTTCTGTTCTCGGTGCCATGGCTTTCTCCGGCCTGGTCGAGTTCAACTCGGTCACCACCGTCCTCGGCATCATGCTGGGCCTCGCGGTCGGCATCGACTACTCGCTGTTCATCCTGAACCGGCATCGAAAGCAGCTGAAGCAGGGCATGGACGTCCACGAGTCGATCGGACTCGCGAACGGCACCTCCGGCAACGCCGTCGTCTTCGCCGGCTCGACCGTCATCGTCGCCCTCCTGGCTCTGAACGTCACCGGCATCCCCTTCCTCGGCCTGATGGGCACCGTCGGAGCCGTCGCGGTCGCCGTCGCGATCCTCGTCGCGATCTCGTTCACTCCGGCGATGCTGTCGCTCGTCGGCATGCGCATCCTCCGCAAGAAGGAGCGTGCCGCCATCGGCAACACGGCCTCCACCCGGGTGCCGAACGCGCCGATGAAGAGCTGGCGCGCCGTCGCCACCCTCGTGCTCGGCGTCGTGATCCTCGGCGTCATCGCCCTGCCCGCCATGCAGATGCGCCTCGGGCTGCCCGACGGCTCGTCGGAGGCCACCGACTCCAGCCAGTACAAGGCCTACAAGACCCTCGAGCGCGAGTTCGGCGCGGGGCAGAACAGCCCGCTCGTCGTCGTGGCCGACCTGCCCGCCAAGGCGACCGACGACGACCTCCTGAAGCAGGAGATCACGATTGGCAAGGCCCTGACCTCGAACTCCGACGTGGCGGCCGTCGCCCCCATCGGCGCCTCGTCAGACGGAACCGTCGTGGCGTTCCAGGTCGTCCCCGAGGGCGGCCCGTCGAGCGAGTCGACCGAGACGCTCGTGCACTCGCTGCGCGACCTCTCGCCGCTCACGTCGGACGCCGGAGACATCACCCTCGGCGTCGCCGGCAACGCCAGCGCCAACATCGACGTGTCGGAGAAGCTCGCCAACGCGCTGCCGATCTACCTCGTGCTGGTCGTCGGGCTGTCGCTGCTGATCCTGATCCTGGTGTTCCGGTCGATCCTCGTGCCGCTGACCGCGACCGCCGGCTTCGTGCTGTCGCTGCTCGCGACCTTCGGCGCCCTGACGGCGGTGTACCAGTTCGGCTGGGCCAGCGCCCTGTTCGGCGTGCACGACCCCGCCCCGATCCTGAGCTTCCTGCCGGTCATCGAGGTCGGAGTGCTGTTCGGTCTCGCGATGGACTACCAGCTCTTCCTGGTCTCCGGCATGCGCGAGGCGTACGCCCACGGGGCACCCGCGAAGATCGCCGTCCAGCGCGGCCTCTCCGCCGGGCGAGCGGTTGTCACGGCAGCCGCGATCATCATGATCTCGGTGTTCTCGGGCTTCATCTTCTCGGAGTCGTCGACCATCCGCCCCATCGGCTTCGGCTTGGCGTTCGGCGTGCTGCTCGACGCGTTCGTGGTGCGCATGCTGCTGATCCCGGCCGCGATGCACCTGCTCGGCAAGACGGCCTGGTGGTTCCCGAAGTGGCTCGACCGGATCGTGCCCGACGTCGACGTGGAGGGCGCGAAGCTCGAGCGCTCGCACCCCGCGCAGTAGGCCCGGCGGGGGTGGGTGCGGTTCCTGCGCCTGCTCCCCCGCTTCAACCCACGATCGGGACTGGGCACCACGAAATCTCGTGGTGCGCAGTCCCGATCGTGGTGTCGGGCGGTGTGGTCGCGGTGGGGAGTCCCGATTGTGGTGTCGCGCCGAGCCGGGCAGCCGCTAGTCGAGGGGGCGCAGCGCCGGGTGCTGGGCGAGCGCGTCGGCGCCGTGCGTCATGAACAGCGTCATGACCGCCAGGATCGGCGCGTCGATGCCCGACAGGCGCAGCGGCGGGATGCTCTCGAAACCGCAGACCAGAGTGCGCTCGGCGACCTCGGGGTATACGGCCGTCATCGCGCCGTAGTGGAAGCTCAGCCACTGCCCCCGCACCAGGCAGAGCAGACGGTGGTTGGTGACGAGCACCCGGATGCCCTCGCGGTCGCGCCACTGCGTCGCAGCCAGAGCCTGGGCGGCGCGCTGGCGCGAGGCGTTGACCGCGCCCGTGACGACGAGGCCCGCGAGGATGAACGCGGGGCTGCCGAGCAGGAAGCTCCCTGTCGGCTGGTAGCCGGCGTCCTGCCCGTAGAAGCGCTCGTGCACGGCTTTCAGGTCGTAGAAGAAGACCTCGCCGGCCTCCGGCACGATCTCCCACGCGGAGATCGTCGGCGGAACCTCCTGATCGAGCAACGCGGCCCGCAGCCTCCTGGCCTCTGACCAGGCCGCGTCGGCGCCCGCCACGTCGGTGGCGTTGGGCGCGCCGAGAACGACCTCGGCTCCGGGCGCAGGAACTCCCGCCCCCGCCGTCGGAGCCTCCTGCCGCGCCGGCTTCGGCGCCCGCGACATCGCCCACCAGCGCCGGATCATTACGGCGATGACGAGCGCGACGACGACGCAGGCGAGAACGAGCACCCGGTTATCGTCGCACGCCCGGCCCCGAAAGCGGCCGATCCGCCGGTCAGAGCTGGTAGCCGCACACCTTCTCGAAGGCGGCGTCGGCGGTCTTGACGTCTTTGCTGTCGGCGACGACCTGGGCCGCGCCCTCGGTGAACCCGCTGTCGGAGAACGTCGTGTAGTCGGTCACCAGCACATCGAGCGACTCTGCGACATCCTGAGCCGACGACTTCACCTCGGCGTCGCCGACCGACTTCGCCGCATCGGCGATGTCGACGCTGAGGTGCTTCATGGCCGTCTCGTAGGCTGCGGGATCGGTCTTCGTGTCGGCGGTGTGCGCCTTCACCTCGACCTCGGATGCCTGCACGTGCCGCTTGATCGACTGGCACTCCGCCCCCTTCGAGACGGCCTTGACCGCGGCGACCGGCGAGCAGCCGACGAGGCCCCCGGTCACGACGGCAGCGAGAAGGAGCGCGGCGGCTGCGCGCGGGCGTGCGTTGTTCATGGTTCCCCCGGTGTGATGGTGCGATCTGCGACGACGGTACCAGCCGCCGAGGCGCACCAGACTCGGCGCGGTGCCGGTCGCGCCGAACACCGAACACCGGTAGGTTTGTTGCGAACGACAGCAAATGCTCGGCCCCGGGCAGCACCAGGCGGCCAGCACGACCCGCAGGAGCCCCATGCCCGACATCACCTGGACCGTCACGACGCAGGATCTCCCGTGGCAGACCCAGCCGGCCCCGGCATCGACGCCGATGGTGATCACGGCGATGACCGACTTCCCGAACGTGATCCTGAACCGGGAGCACACCGACCAGACGATGGAGGGCTTCGGCGTCTGCTTCAACGAGCTGGGGTGGACCGCCCTCGCGCGGCTGACCCCCGAGGAGCGCGGCGGGATCCTGCGCCAGATGTTCTCCGGCGACGCCGACAGCGACTCCGCCGGATTCACGATCTGCCGCATGCCCATCGGCGCGAACGACTTCTCGACCGACTGGTACTCGTACGACGAGACCCCCGGCGACCTCGAGCTCGCCGACTTCAGCATCGACCACGACCGGTCGACGCTCGTGCCGTTCATCCAGGCCGCTCAGGTCGAGCAGCCGGCGCTCCGGCTGTGGGCGTCGCCGTGGAGTCCGCCGACCTGGATGAAGTCGACGGGCCACTACGCCGGCGCGAAGCCGTTCCCCGGCTCGGGCGTCGAGAACGGCATCGGCGACGAGCAGGTGGGCGCCGAGGGCACCGACATGTTCCGCCTCGAGCCGGAGTACCTCGACGCGTACGCCCGCTACTTCGCCCGGTTCGTCACGGCCTACGCCGCCGAGGGCATCGCGATCGAGATGGTGATGCCGCAGAACGAGTTCAACTCCGCGCAGGTGTTCCCGAGCTGCACGTGGACCCCCGACGGCCTCACGCGGTTCATCCGCGTGCTCGGGCCGGCGATGGCCGAGCTCGGGGTCGACGTCTTCTTCGGGACGCAGGAACGCGCGGCCACCCACCTGCTCACCGACGTCCTGGCCGACCCCGAGGCGTCGCGCTGGGTCAGGGGTGCGGGGTTCCAGTGGGCGGGCAAGGGCGCCATCGCCGAGATCCACCGCACCCGTCCGGAGCTCGCCCTCTACCAGACCGAGCAGGAGTGCGGCGACGGCCTCAACGACTGGCGCTTCGCCCGCCACACCTGGTCGCTGATGAAGCACTTCCTGAGCAACGGCGCCAGCGCCTACACGTACTGGAACCTCGCGCTCGACGAGGGCGGCGTCAGCCGCTGGGGCTGGGCGCAGAACTCGCTCGTCGTCGTCGATCCCGCGACCAGCACGTTCCGGTACACCCACGAGTACTGGCTGATGAAGCACCTCAGCGGGTTCGTGAAGCCCGGCGCCGTGCGCATCGAGGCGTTCAGCTGGTCGGGCTACGAGAACCAGCTGGCCTTCCAGAACCCCGACGGCAGCGTCGTGGTCGTCGTGCAGAACGACCTCGGCGAACCCCTGCCCTACAAGGTCGGCCTCGACGGCCAGGTGTTCGAGGCCCTGCTGCCGGCCGACTCGTTCTCGACCTTCACGATCGCGTAGCCCTCTCGCGCCCCCGCTAGGGTCGGAGGCGTGAGCTCACGCCCCGTCATCGCCATCGCCGGCCTCGCGACCGAGTCGTCGACGTTCTCGCCGGGCCGCACCACGGCCGAGGACTTCCACGCGCAGCGCGGCCACGAGGTCGTCGACTCGTGCGCCTTCCTGGCCGAGGGGCAGCCCCTGCGTGAGGCGGCCGAGTGGCACGGCGCCCTGCGCGGCAAGGCCCTCCCCGGCGGTGCCGTGCCGCGCGCCGACTACGAGCGTCTCGCCGACGAGCTCACCGCCCGGCTCGCCGAGCTGCCGCCACTCGACGGCCTCTACTTCGACATCCACGGCGCGATGAGCGTCGAGGGGCTCGACGACGTCGAGGCCGACCTGCTGCGCCGCATCCGGGCCGTCATCGGCGCGCGCCCGATCGTCTCGACGTCGATGGACCTCCACGGCAACGTCTCTCGCGAGCTCGCCCACCAGACCGACCTGATCACCTGCTACCGCCTGGCCCCGCACGAAGACGCCGAGGAGACGCGCGAGCGGGCCGTCCGCAATCTCATCGAGCATCTCGCCTCAGGACGACCGCGCCCGTTCAAGGCCTGGGTGCCGATTCCGGTGCTGCTGCCGGGCGAGAAGACGTCGACGCGCCTCGAGCCGGCTGCCTCCGTCTACGCGCGCGTGGCCGAGGTCGAGGCGCGCCCGGGTGTGCTCGACGCCGCGATCTGGGTCGGCTACGCGTGGGCCGACGAGCCGCGCAACCGGGCCGTCGCGATGGTCACGGGCACCGACGAGGCAGCGGTGGCCCAGGCGGCGCAGGAACTCGCCGCCGGGTTCTGGGCCGCCCGCGACCGCTTCGCCTTCGTCGCCCCCGCCGACACCCTCGACGGCGCGCTCGACCGGGCGCTGGCCTCGGCCGCCCGCCCCTTCGTCATCAGCGACTCCGGCGACAACCCGACCGCGGGCGGGTCGGGCGACATGAGCTGGGGCCTGACCCGGCTGCTCGCGCGACCCGAGTTCCGCTCTGACGACTCCCCCGTCGTGATCTACGCGTCGGTGCCGGGCGCCGCGGCCGTGGCGACGGCCGTCGAGGCCGGCGTCGGAGCGACAGTCGCAGTCACCGCGGGCGCCGAGGTCGACTTCGCGCACGCCGGGCCGGTCACGCTCACCGGCGTCGTCCACAGCATCCGCCACGGCGACCGCGACGCCGAGACCGAGGTCGTCGTGCGGGTCGGCTCGGTGTTCGCGATCCTGACCCGCAGGAGAAAGCCCTACCACCACGAGCACGACTTCACCGACCTCGACCTGGCGCCTCGCGACGCTGCGGTCGTCATCGTCAAGATCGGCTACCTCGAGCCGGAGCTGTTCGATCTGGCCGCCGACTGGATCCTCGCGCTCACGCCCGGCGGCGTCGATCAAGACCTGGTGCGGCTCGGCCACCGGCGCATCCGCCGGCCGATGTTCCCGTTCGACGCCGACGGCGGCGAGCCCGACCTCTCGGCGCGCTTCATCCCCGCGTCGACCGAGCCGCTCGACGGGATCGACGAATGAGCGCCGGGGCTCCACGAGAGACCGCCCGACCCGCCCTGGAGGTCGCCGTCTCGACGCCGGCGGGCGCTCGTGCGGCCGTCGCCGGCGGCGCCGACCGCGTCGAGCTCTGCTCCGCGCTCGAGCTCGGCGGCCTGACGCCGTCGCAGGGCCTGGTCGAGGCCGTGGTCGAGGTCGGGCTGCCGGTGCAGGTGCTGATCCGGTCGCGGCCCGGCGACTTCGTCGTCGACGACGACGAGGTGCGGCTGATGGAGCGCGAGCTGCGCGCCGCGGTGTCGTCCGGCGCGGCCGGCGTCGTGATCGGAGCACTGACCGAGGCCGGAGCGCTCGATCTCGACGTGGTCGACCGGCTCGCGCGCGCGGCGCGCCACGCGCGCGACGACGTGGAGGTCACCGTGCACCGGGCGATCGACCAGTCCGCCGACCCGGTGGCCGCGGCGGCCTCGCTCGCCGGGCGCGGGATCGACCGGATCCTGAGCTCCGGAGGCGCGGCCCGGGCGGGCGACGGAGTGGCCGTGCTGCGGCGGATGGCGGCGGAGCCGGGCGCGCCGACGGTGATGGCCGGGGGCGGCGTGCGGGTGGGCGACGTGGCCGGGGGCGGCGTGCGGGTGGGCGACGTGGCCGAGTTCCTGCGCGCGGGGATCACGGCCGTGCACGTGTCGGCCAAGCGGGCCGCACCGCGCCGCGGCGGCGCGTGGATCCCGCTCGGGGCCGGGGTCTCGGGGGAAGGCGCCGACACGCACTTCGTGACCGATCAGGGGATCGTCGAGGCTGTGCGCGTCGCGCTTGACATCTGACCTCTTCGTCTATCATCGGCGTTTTCGGGATTCTTCGAGCCGTTGACGCGCACAGACATCGGATGATTGGATGGTCGTACGACCTCCACCGAAAGGACCTCGCACCGTGGCGATGTTCAAGACCGACCCTGTCCGCCCGCCCGCCTACGCCGGTTTCGAGAAGCCGACGCCGGCCTGGTTCGAAGACGCGAAGCTCGGCATCTTCGTGCACTGGGGGCCGTACTCGGTCCCGGCCTGGGCTGAGCCGATCGGCGCCCTCGGCACGATCGACCCCGAGTACTGGAACATCCACAACCCGTACGCGGAGTGGTACTACAACACCGTCCGGATCGAGGGGAGCCCGGCCCACCAGCACCAGCAGGAGGCGTTCGGCGGCGCCGACTACGACGAGTTCATCGACCTGTGGAAGGCCGAGAACTTCGACGCCGACGCCGTCATGGCCCTCGTGAAGCAGACCGGGGCGGGCTACTTCGTGCCGACGACCAAGCACCACGACGGCGTGACCCTGTGGGACGCCCCGGGCACCGACGGCCGCAACACCGTGGCCCGCGGGCCGAAGCGCGACCTGGTCGGCGAGTTCCACGACGCGGCCGAGCGCGCCGGCGTCCGGTTCGGCGTCTACTACTCGGGCGGCCTCGACTGGCATTTCAGCGACCTGCCGCCCATCACCGGCAAGGACGACGACATCATGGTGAGCCGCCCCGTCGGCAAGGACTACGCCGACTACGCGTTCGACCACGTCGCCGACCTCATCGAGAAGTACGACCCCGAGGTGCTCTGGGGCGACATCGAGTGGCCCGACGCCGGGAAGCCCGACGGGCCGAAGAGCATGGCCGAGCTGTTCCGGCGCTTCTACGCCTCGCGGCCCGAGGGCGTGGCCAACGACCGCTGGGGCGAGACGCACTGGGACTACGGCACCTCGGAGTACGAGCTGGGCGCCTCGTCCGAGCACGGCACCTGGGAGAACAATCGCGGCGTCGGCTTCTCGTTCGGCCACAACCGGCTCGAAGACGAGTCGAACTCGCTGGACGGCCCCGGAGCCATCAGGTACTTCGTCGACGTCGTCTCGCGCGGCGGCAACCTCCTGCTGAACATCGGGCTCACCGCCTCGGGTGAGGTCACACCGCTGCAGCGCCGGGTGCTGACCGAGCTCGGCGCCTGGAACTCCGCCCACGGCGACGCGATCTTCGGCTCGCGCGCGCTGCCCGAGTCGGTCGCCGCGCCGTCGGAGTCGCCGTGGACGCGCTGGACGGCCTCCGCCGACGGCACCACCGCCTACGCGATCGTCGATGCGCCGGCCGGCACGGTCGTGACGCTCGAGGTGAACGGCGCGACCCGCGAGGTGACGCTGCCGGAGCGCGACGAGGTCGGCCCCGCGGTCGTGGCACCCCCTCTCTCCGCCTGAGCGCCGGGTGGCCACGCCCCGCGGGACCGGCTCAGGCCCGCCGAACCGGGCCGCCCACCCCGCCGGATCGGCACGAACCCGCCGGAAGATCGGCGGGTACGAGCCGAAACGGCGGGGCCACGCGTAACCGCGATACCGTCCGCCGCGCACCCGGCACACCCCCGCCAGACCGGCCCGGCCCCGCGGGAGCGGCTCGGCCCCGCCAGACCGGCACGGCCCCATCGAAACGGCTCCGCCCCGCCGAACCGGGCCGCGCGCCCCGCCGAACCGGCACGAACCCGCCGAAGGTTCGGCGGGTACGAACCGAAACGGCGGGGCCACACGCCAGCACCGCCTCAGCCCCCGCGCAACCGGCACGGGCCCGCACGGCCGGACGGCTGAACGGCGCCACCCGCCCCGCAGCAAAGGTCGGATGTATGGTGACTCCATGGCAGTGACAGACGAGGCGATCTCGAAGATCCAGGCGATGATCGTCGCGGGCGACCTCAAGCCCGGCCAGCGCCTCCCTCCCGAGAAGGAGCTCAGCGAGAGCCTCGGCCTGTCGCGCAGCTCCCTCCGCGAGGCGGTCAAGGCCCTCGAGCTCATCCGGGTGCTCGACGTCCGCCGCGGCGACGGCACCTACGTGACCACGCTCGACCCCGGCCTGCTGCTCGAGGCGGTCTCGTTCGTCGTCGACATGCACCAGGACCACTCCCTCGTCGAGCTGTTCGAGGTGCGGCGCATCCTCGAGCCGGCCGCCGCGGCGCTGGCGGCGACGAGGCTCGACGCCGACGCAATCGACGAGCTCCGCACCCTGGTCGACGAGGTCGACGAGACCACGACCGTCGAAGACCTGGTGGCGCACGACCTCGACTTCCACGCCCGGATCATCCAGGCTGCCGGCAACGCCTACCTGTCGAGCATGCTCGAAGCCCTCAGCAGCCGCACCGTCCGCGCGCGCATCTGGCGCGGCCTCACCGAAGAGCGCTCCGTCAGCCGCACCCTCGACGAGCACCACGCCATCGTCGACGCCCTGGCCCGCCACGACGCCGACCTCGTGCGCGCGCTCGTGACCGTGCACGTCAGCGGCGTCGAGAACTGGCTCCGCCGCTCGCTCGAGTAGTCCGGCCGCCCTCGACCACCGGGCGCAGGAACTAGCCGGACCGTCAGAGGCCACCGCCCGAGCCCGGCCCGACGCCGTCAGGCGGGCACGCCGACGTGATAGACGCGCGACGCCGTGCCCGACTCGAGCGCCTCGCGCTCGTCGGACGCCAGCGCCGCCAGCACGGCCCTGCCCCGTGCCGCCGTGTCGGCGTACGTCCCGGCCGTCAGCGACACCGGCCAGTCGCCGCCCCACATCAGGCGGTCGGCGCCGAAGGCCTCCAGGGCCACGTCGGCGGCCTCCCGCGTGTGCTGCCCCAGGCCGGAGATCTTGGCGAAGACGTTCGGCCGTCGGGCGAGGTCTGCCACCGCCGCGCGCCACGACGGAGTAGGCGACTCCGGCTTGCCCAGGTGGTCCACCACGATCTGGAGCGACGGCATGGCGTCGGCGAGGCGCGTCAGCGCCGGCCACAGGCGCGGCCAGGCGTCGGGCACGTCCAGGGGCAGCCGGTGCGCCGCGAGCAGCCGGAGCGTCTCGCGCACCGGCGCCCGGTCGAGCACGTCGTCTCGGGGATCGTCGTGGATCAGCTGGCGAATGCCGACGATCGGCTCGCCGAGGAGCCTCCAGCCGTCGAGCCGCCGCTCTGCCTCGCCCGGCGACTCCAGCGGGACCCAGGCCACCACTCCCAGCGCCCAGGCGTCGGCCGCGGCGGAGGATCGTGCCACCCGCAGCAGCTCCAGCGTGTCGCGGTCGGTGTCGGCCGCCTGCACGAGGACCGCGCCGGTCACGTCGCCCGAAGCGAGAGCGGCCGACGCGTCGTCCGGCCCGAACGACGCGTGGACGGGCCCGAGAGCGGGGGTGTTCCACGCGTAGTCGCCCGAGGCGAGGCTCCACAGGTGCAGGTGCGCATCGATCATCGTCACGGAATGAGGCCGCGATCCTGCAGGTCTCTCCAGAGCGCGTCGGGCACCTCGGTCGTGAAGCGTGCGACGTTCTCGGCGATCTGCTCCGCCGTGCGCGCGCCGATCACGACGCTTGTCACGGCCTCGTGCCGCAACGGGTACTGCAGGGCCGCCGCGGGCAGCTCGACCCCGTGGCCCCAGCAGACCTCGGCGAGGGTGCGCAGGCGGTCGAGGACGAGCTCGGGCATCTCGCCGTACTCGTAGGGCAGGTCGCCGCGCGGCACCGGCGACGACAGCGCGCCGGAGTTGTAGACGCCCACGGCCACCACCTCGACGCCGGCGGCAACGCATTCCGGCAGGAGATCACGGAGCGCGGGCTGCTCGAGCAGCGTGTACCGGCCGGCGAGCATGACGACGTCGACGAGCCCGGTCGCGACGGCCGCACGGAGGGCATCGACCGACTTGGAGCCGACGCCGACCGCCCGCACGATGCCTTCGGCCCGGAGCGCGGCCATCGCCGGAAGCGCCGTCTCAAGCGACGACTCGAGCCCGTGCTCCTCGGGATCGTGGAGGTAGAGCGCGTCGACACGGTCGTGGCCGAGCCGCTCGAGGCTCTCTGCGAGCGAGGTGCGGATCCCGGCGTCGGAGGCGTCCCAGACCCGGGCCACATCGGCGGCGACGGCGAAGCCCATGTCGTCCCGCCGGTGCGCGGTGGACGGCGAGGGCCGCAGCAGCCTCCCGACCTTCGTCGACAGGAAGTACTCGTCGCGCGGCCGCCCGGCGAGGGCGGCGCCCAAGCGGCGCTCCGACAGCCCGAGGCCGTAGTGCGGCGCCGTGTCGAAGAGCCGCACTCCGGCGTCCCAGGCGGCGTCGACCGCCGCCCGGGCGTCGGCGGGGTCGAGCTCGGCGAACAGGTTGCCCTGGGCGGCGGCGCCGAAGCCGAGCCGTGGGAGGCCGAGCCGCGATCGGCCGACGCCGAGCACGGCCGGCGCAACCGCTGTCACTGGCCGACCTCGATCGGCACCGTCTCGGGCAGAGTCCAGACCAGCGGGATCCCGGAGTCGTCGCCCGTGTAGTCGTCCTCCACCTCGAGCAGCTCGGCCATCTGGGCCTGCCACTCGGCGTTGACGGGGTCGTCCGCGAGTACGAGCCGCATGGCGCGGTAGTCGTCGACCTCGACGAGGTGGAACAGCTCGCGGCCGCTCCGCCAGATGCTCCAGGCCGTGACGCCGGCGGCGCGCAGTCTCGGATCGAGCGCGTCGGGGATCGCCGCGTGGATGCGGTCGTAGTCGGGCTCCCGGCCCGGCTTCAGCCGGGTGTGGAGGGCGATCCGCTCCGTCACCGGGCGCCCTCCCTGAGGAAGATCTCGACCACCGGGATCGCCACGTCGGGCCGGACGACCGGCAGCTGCAGGGTGAGAGTCCCGGCGGGCTGGCCGCCCATGCCGGTCGTCAGGGCCGGCGTGCTCGGGTCGATCTCGCGGAAGCTCAGCTCGGATGCGTCGTTGAGGAGCTGCGCGTACTCGACCTTGCCGGCGAGGCCGGGCAGGTGGATGTGCTCGAACGGCCAGGAGAAGAGGTGCAGGTAGAGGCGGTCGCCGCGCTGCGTGTATCGGGCGTCGACCGGGGCCTCGAAAGCCGAGGCGCCGGCGCCGTGGATCGAGCGGTCATGGCGGCGCATCCACTCGGCGAAGGCGTCGAGCGCGTGCGTGGCGACGGCGTCGAGCTCGCCGCGAGCGGTCGGGCCGACGTTCAGCAGCATGTTGCCGTTCTTGGAGACGCCGTCGATGAGCATGCGGATCATCAGCTCGGGCGCCTTGTGGTTGTGGTTGTCGCGGAAGTAGCCCCAGCTGCCGTTGATCGTCTGGCAGGCCTCCCACGGAACCTCGACGCCGTCGACCGTCATCGGCTCCGAGGGCTGGTACTGCTCGGGCGTGACGATGTCGCCGGGGATCGCCAGGCGGTCGTTGACCACGATGCCGGGCTGGAGCTCGCGCGTCAGCGCGAGGAGCTCCTGCGATCCCCAGTCGTCTTTGCCCTTGCCGCCCCACACCGGGTGGTGGTGCTCGACCTCGTACGAGAAGTCGTAGAAGAGGTAGTCGATGCGGCCGTAGTCCGTGAGGAGCTCGCGCACCTGGCCGTGGAGGTACTCGCGGTACTTCGCCATGTCGCGCCCCTCTTGCAGGCGGGCGATCTCGTCGGGCGAGTCGTCCCGGCGCGGGTGGCGGCCGTCGATGGTGAAGTCGGGGTGGTGCCAGTCGAGAAGCGAGTGGTAGAAGCCGACGCGGAGGCCCTCGGCGCGGACGGCGTCGACGAATTCGCGGACCAGGTCGCGGCCGGCCGGGGTGTTGGTGGCCTTGTAGTCGGTGAGACGGGTGTCCCAGAGGCAGAAGCCCTCGTGGTGCTTCGTCGTCAGGACCACGTACTTCATGCCGGCGGCCTTGGCGGCGCGGGCCCAGGCACGCGGGTCGTAGAGGTCGGGATCGAAGTACTTGGCGTACTTCTCGTACTGCTCGGTCGGGATCTTCTCGTAGTTCATCACCCACTCGTGGCGGGCGGGCAGGGCATAGAGGCCCCAGTGCACGAACATGCCGAATCGGTCGTGGACGAACCAGGGCGCGATGCCCTCGGGTGCCGTGTCGACGTCGGTGTCGGTCGGTGTGAGCGTGGTGGTCATGCGAAGCCTTTCCAATTGGGGGTCAGCGGCCGCCGAGGCCGCTGGTGACGATGCCCTTGACGAGGTGGCGCTGGAGGACGATCAGGAGGGCGACGGTCGGGATCATCGAGATCACGCTGGCCGCCATGACGAGGTTCCACTGGCTGCCCTGCTGGCCGAAGAACTGCTGGAGGCCGAGCGGGATCGTGCCGTGCGCGTTGACGTCGTTGACGACGATCAGCGGCCAGAGGAACGAGTTCCAGTACGAGATGAACGAGAAGACGGCGAGCACCGCGAGGGTGGGGCGGGCCAGCGGCAGCATCACGAAGAAGAACGTGCGGATCGTGCCGGCGCCGTCGACGCGGGCGGCGTCGTCGAGCTCCTGCGGCACGGTCAGGAAGAACTGCCTGAGCAGGAACGCGCCCAGCGCCGTGAACGCCCACGGGATGATGAGCGCTTGGAAGGTGTCGACCCACCCGAAGCCCTGCATCATGACGTACATCGGGATGACCAGGACATCCTGCGGGATCATCAGCGTGGCGAGGAACAGGATGAACACGGTGTTGCGCCCGCGCCAGCGGAGCCGCGAGAAGGCGTAGCCGCTCAGCACCGAGACGGCCATGTTGATGATCGTGCCGGCCGCGGCGACGAGGATCCCGTTGATCAGGAAGCGGGCGAACGGCAGGTAGGTGAACGCCTCGACGTAGTTCTGCCAGCGCAGCTCGGAGCCCCACAGGGTCGGCGGAGTCGTGAACGTCTCGGAGGCTGGCTTGAGCGAGGTCGCCACCATGTAGATGAGCGGCGAGATGAAGGCCAGGGCGATCAGGCACAGGATCGCGTACCCGATGCCGCTCCTGACCCGGTCGCGCGTCGCGCGATGCACGACCCGTTTCGGTGCCGGGCGGACCCGGCCGATCGTTCCGCTACTCATAGTGCACCCACTTCTTCTGGCCGATGAACTGCACGGCGGTGACACCGAGGATGATGATGAAGAGCACCCAGGCGCCGGCTGACGCGAGGCCGAGCTGCTGGTACTGGAAGCCCTGGTTGTAGATGAACTGGACGAGCGTCAGGGTCGACGACCCCGGCCCGCCCTTCGTCAGGATGAACGGCTGGATGAAGACCTGGAACGACGTGATGAGTGTCATCATCGTGGCGAAGAACACCGACGGCGAGATCATCGGGAACTTGACGCTCCAGAAGGTGCGCCAGGCGCCCGCGCCGTCGAGCTCGGCCGCTTCGACGAGGTTCTCGGGCACGGAGTCGAGGGCGGCTGAGAAGATCAGCATGTTGTAGCCGAAGCCCTGCCAGACGCTCATCATGACGACGGCGATCATCGCCCAGCTGGTGCTGGCCAGGAAGTTCGGCGCGTGGAACCCGAACAGCGTCTGCACCGACGCGTCGATGGCCCCGCCGGGCTGGTAGAGCATGCGCCAGACGACGACGTTGGCGACGATCGGCGTCACGGTCGGGATGAAGAACAGCACCCGGAAGACGTGGCGGTTGCGGATCTTGGGCGTCAGCCACGCAGCGAGGCCGAGCGACACGATCAGGTTCAGCGGGATGTACAGCACCGTGAACAGGAGCGTGTTGAGAAGGGCCGTCCGGAAGATCGGGTCGCCCAGCAGCTTCGAGTAGTTGTCGAAGCCGATGAACTGCTTGTCGCCGAGGAGCGGCCAGTTATTCAGGCTGATCACCATCGACGCCACGATCGGCACCAGGGTGAAGACCGCGAGGCCGATCACGTGCGGGCTGGCGAAGGCGAGACCCCACCAGGATCTCCTCCCCCGTGCAGCTCCGGGGGTCTCGCGGGGATCCTCGGCCGTGACGGCCGCGATGGCCGGCGTGGTCGGAGGTGCGACGGATGTCGTTGTCATGGGTGTGGGTGCCTCCCTGTTGCGGACCTCGAAGGGCGCAGTTGCGGACCTCGAAGGGCGGGCCGCGGTGTGCGGCCCGCCCGATGCACTACTGGGGCAGCTGCCCGGCGATGTCCGACAGCACCTTCGCGCCGCTCTCCTGGCCGTTGACGGCCTGGATGGCGTACTGCGTGAAGAGCTGGCTCAGCTGGTCGCTGTTCTTGTTGCCCGGCAGAGGCACGGCGCCCTTGAGCGCTACGGCGAACGTCTCGTCGGCGCCCTCGATCTTGGCGTTGTCGAACCAGTCCTGCTGCACCGAGGTGCGGCTGGGGAACGCGCGGCCCTCGGCGGCGAGCCCGCCGAGCACCTTGGCGCTCGTCATGGAGACGATCGCCTTGTAGGCCTGGTCGGGGTACTTGCACTCCTTCGAGATGCCGAAGCCGGATCCGGCCGAGTACGTCGTCTCGGTCGTGTCGCCGACGGGGAGCGTCGTGACGCCGAGGTCGAACTTCGCCTTCTCCTTCTGCGTGATCAGCGACCACGGGCCGTCGGTGTACGCGGCGACCTGGCCGTTGACGAACGCGTTGCCGTCGGCGGACGCGTCGCTGGACGCCTCGGTCGAGTAGCCCTTCTTCACGAGGGTGGCCATCCAGTCGAGGCCGGCCGCGAACTTGGCGTTCGTCGGGTCGAGGGTGCCGTCGCTCGTGACGACGCGGCCGCCGTTGTAGGCGAGGATCAGCGACTCGAGCGGGATGTCGCCGACGTTCGGTGCGAAGAGCGTCTTGCCCTTGGCCTTGAGAGCGGCGCCCGCCGCCTCGAAGTCGGCGGTGGTCCAACCCGGCTTCGGCTCGGCGACACCGGCCGCCTTGAACATGTCGCGGTTGTAGAACATCAGGAAGGGGCCGGTGTCGTACGGCAGGGCGTAGAGCTTGCCGTCGACCTTCATGCCGGTGAGAGCCGTCTGGTCGAACTCCGACAGGTCGGTGCTGTTCTTCTTCACGAGCGAGTCGAGGTCGACGAGCTGCGAGGTGTAGTTGGCGGCGCGGAGGCTCTGCAGCGTGACGATGCACGGCGCGCTCGACGACGACAGCTGCGTCTGGAGCTTGGTCCAGTAGTCGGCGAACGGGGCGCCCTGGATGGTCACCTTGAGGCCGTCCTGGTCGGCGTCGGCCGCGTCGGCGACCTTCTGCCAGGCGGCCTGGTCGGCGTTGCCGGAGATCCACATGCCCCAGGTGAGGGCGTCGGCGGACTGTCCGCCGGCGGATGTGGAGCCGGAGCAGGCGGCCAGCGCGAGTGTCATCGCGATGGCGGCTCCGGCGAGGAGAGGGCGGCGTTTCATGACTGGCTCCACTTCGTTGTGAGGGTGTCGGTGCTGTGTTCAGTTCAGGAATGTTGCCGAGTTGAGGTCAGCGTCATCGAAGGCTCAGCGGGAGGCGACGGCGACCGGCTCGCCGATCTCCCGCCACACCGAGCCGTGCGGATACGAGTAGGCCTGAGCCGACTCGGGCAGCATGTCGGCGCCCGCGCCGGGAGCCGTCGGAGCGACGTAGTTGCCGTCGCGCATCACGACCGGCGTCGCGAAGTGCTCGTGCAGGTGGTCGACGAACTCGATCCGGCGGTCGTCGAGCGAGCCCGAGACGGCGACGAAGTCGAACATCGAGAGGTGCTGCACGGCCTCGCACAGCCCGACGCCGCCGGCGTGCGGGCAGACCGGGATGCCGAACTTGGCGGCCAGCAGCAGGATCGCGACGTTCTCGTTCACCCCGGCCACGCGGGTCGCGTCGATCTGGAGGTACGAGAGCGCCTTCGCCTGCAGGAGCTGCTTGAAGACGACGCGGTTGGCGATGTGCTCGCCGGTGGCCACCGGCACGGGGGCGATCCGGCGGGCGATCTCGGCGTGGCCGAGGATGTCGTCGGGGCTGGTCGGCTCCTCGACCCAGGCCAGGTCGAACTGAGCGAGCGCGCCGATCCACTCGACGGCCTCGTCGACGTCCCAGCGCTGGTTCGCGTCGATCGCGATCCGGATGTCGGGGCCGACGGCCTCGCGGGCGAGCCCCAGACGTCTGATGTCCTCGTCGACGCTCGCACCGACCTTCAGCTTGATCTGGGTGAAGCCGTCGCGGACGGCCTCCTTGCTGAGGCGGACGAGCTTCTCGTCGGAGTACCCGAGCCACCCGGGAGTCGTGGTGTACCCGGGGTACCCGGACTCGAGGAGGAGGGACTCGCGTTCCCGCCGCCCGTCTCTCGAGGCGTTCAGGATCGCCAGGGCCTCGTCGCGGGTCAGCGCGTCGGAGAGGTAGCGGAAGTCGACGAGGTCGACGATCTGCTCGGGGGTCAGCCGGGCGAGCAGCTGCCAGAGCGGCAGGCCCGCGCGCTTGGCCTTCAAGTCCCAGAGGGCGTTGACGACGGCGCCGACCGCCATGTGCATCACGCCCTTCTCCGGGCCGAGCCAGCGGAGCTGCGAGTCGTGGACGAGCTCGCGCCAGACCCCGCCCATGTCGGCGAGGAGCGCGTCGACGTCGCGGCCGACGAGGAACGGGGCGAGCGCCTTGTAGGCGGCGACCTCGACGTCGTTGCCGCGGCCGATGGTGAAGACGAAGCCGGAGCCGCTGAGGCCGTCGGCGTCGTCGGTGTGGATGACGACGTACGCGGCCGAGTAGTCGGGGTCGGCGTTCATGGCGTCGGATCCGTCGAGGTCACGCGATGTCGGGAAGCGGACGTCGCGGCTCTCGAGCGAAGTGATGCGGCTCACCTGGACTCCTTTGACGAGGTGGGGGCACACCGCGGTGACGAGCACCGCGAGGTGGGGCACGGCATGCGGTGCCGTGATGTGCCGCAACTCTAAACATCCGATGTCTAGTGAGTCAAGAGGAGATTTTCTCTACTCGAGGGACTACTTTAGGCAGGGCAAAGGTGCAGACACTTGATGAATTGCGCCGATTTCGACGATTAGGAGCGCAATGCGATTTCTCAGGACCGGCCCGCTCGGGTCGGAGCGACCCGCCGTGGCGACCGACGACGGCACGTTCGACATCTCGTCGGTGCTCGACTCCCTCGGGGTGAGAGACATCGGGCCGGAGTTCTTCGCGGCGGGTGGGATCGACGCCGTCCACAACTCTCTCGGCGCGCTCCCCGCCACGACGCCGGCCGAGCGCATCGGCTCGCCGATTGCGGCCCCCGGCAAGATCGTCTGCATCGGCCTCAACTACCGAGACCACGCCGCCGAGACGAACGCGGCGATCCCCGACGAGCCGATCGTCTTCATGAAGGACCCGTCGACGATCGTCGGTCCGAACGACGACGTGCTCATCCCGCCGACCAGCACGAAGACCGACTGGGAGGTCGAGCTCGGCATCGTGATCGGGGCCGAGGCGCGGTATCTGGCCTCGCCCGACGAGGCGAGTTCCTGCATCGCCGGCTACGTCGTGTCGCACGACGTCTCGGAGCGCGAGTACCAGCTCGAGCGCGGCGGACAGTGGGACAAGGGCAAGTCGTGCGAGACGTTCAACCCGCTCGGCCCGGAGCTCGTCACCGCCGACGAGGTCGACCCGTCGAACCTCCGGCTGACGCTCAGCGTGAACGGCATCTCGCGCCAGGACGGCACGACCGCCAACCTCATCTTCGACGTGCCCTACGTCGTCTGGTACCTCAGCCAGTTCATGGTGCTGCGCCCCGGCGACCTCGTCAACACGGGCACCCCGGCGGGCGTCGCGCTCGGCCTGCCCGACCACCCGTACCTCCGCGAGGGCGACGTCGTCGACCTCGCGATCGAGGGGCTGGGTGCTCAGAGGTCGACGTTCCGCCGCGCGACCACGGGCGCCGTCGCGTCATCGGCTGCGTCTTCTCGGGCGGCCCGCGCATGACCGGGCAGCTGGACGGCCTCCGCGCCGTCGTCACCGGCGGCGCCTCGGGTATCGGGGCCGCGATCGTCGACGCTCTGCTCGCCGGCGGCGCCCGAGTGGCCGTCATCGACCGCGCCACCGACGGAAGCCACCCCGATGCCTTCGCCGTGCAGGCCGACATCGGCGACGACGCCTCCGTGCGCGCGGCGATCGACGCCATCGCGGCCGAGCTCGGCGGCATCGACACCCTCGTGAACAACGCGGGCATCGGCGCTCAAGGCACGGTCGAGGCGAACGACGACGAGGAGTGGCACCGCGTCTACGACGTCAACGTCGTCGGGCTCGTCCGTGTCTCGCGCGCCGCGCTCCCCCACCTGCGCGCCGCCGGGGCCGCGTCGATCGTGAACACCTGCTCGATCGCGGCCACCGCGGGGCTCCCCCAGCGGGCGCTGTACTCGGCGACGAAGGGGGCCGTGCTGGCGCTGACGCGCGCCATGGCGGCCGACCACCTCCGCGAGGGGATCCGCGTGAACTGCGTCAACCCCGGCACCGCCGATACGCCCTGGGTCGGGCGCCTGCTCGACTCGGCCGACGACCCCGCCGCCGAGCGCGCCGCCCTCGAGGCGCGACAGCCGCACGGCCGGCTGGTCTCGGCCGCCGAGGTGGCCGCCGCCGTCGCGTACCTCGTCAGCCCCGCCGCATCGTCGACCACCGGCACGTCGATCGCCGTCGACGGCGGGATGCAGAACCTGCGCCTGCGCGACTGACCCCGCCTCTGAAAATTCAAGGAGATTTGTGGCGCGGCGGCCTCGGATCGCACTGAGGCCGCCGCCCGACGCCGGTTTCTCCGTGAAATTCGGAGGCGGGGCGGGGGTAGCGTGCAGGCATGAGCGACTTCACGTACCAGGGCCCCGCCGACATCGACCGGGCCATCGGCTACTTCGTCGGGTTGGACGACAGCGAGAAAGACGCCCTGGCCGTCATCGAGTTCGACGGCGTCATCGACGAGCTGCAGGCCGAGTACGAGAAGGCCAGCGCCGACCCGGCGTACCGCCCCACCGACGACTTCCTGGTGCGCCTCGGCGACTACCTCGGCATGGCGGGTGACAGCGCCACGGCTTAGGCGGTCAGCGCCCGCTCGAACGGGGTGCGGAACACTGGCTTGACCAGCGCCCCGCCGAGACGCTCCTGCAGCGAGGCCCCCGCAGCGGCAGCCAGCGCAGGAACGTCGGTGCCCCGATCGGCCACCACCTTCACCCGAACCTCTCCGTCGGCCGCCACGGCCCACCCGCCGACGATCTCCCCACCCCACCACACGGTCGGCCCGAGGTTGCCGTTGGTGTCGAAGTGCGGGGCGGGGTCGACGCCGAAGAACCACCCCCGCTGCTTGTAGCCCATCGGCGTCGGGTCGAGGGCGGGCAGCAGCGTGATGGCCGGCGGCGCGGGCTCGACGTCGAGCTCCGCGCCCGCGAGGGCGACGCCGGGCTCGCCGTCGAGGTCGACCTCGTCGATCGCCAGGCGCCCGAGGGCGGCCCGCACGGCGGTCTTGGTCCACCCCGTCCACCACTCGATGTCAGAGACGGGTGCCGGACCGAACACGCGCAGCCACTCCTCGACGAGCGACGCCTGCGCCTCGGCCTGCTCGACGACCGGCAGCCCGTCGGGCCACCAGTGCTCGAGCGGCTCCCAGCGGTGCAGGCGGGTCGTCCACTCCCCCGCCGCCGTGCCGCGGACGATGCTCCCCTCGGCGCTCATCAGCGTCAGCAGGATGCTCGTCACGTTCTGAGCGAGGTCGGACTTCACGCGAGGGACGATCGCCGTGCGGAGCCGCGGCTCGTCTGTGCTGAGCTGCGCGCCGGTGGCCGTACCGCGGGCGAGGAGGCCTGCGTGAGCACCCCGCTCGACCTCGGACACCCAGGCCCCGATATCGCCTGCGATCGACGGCTCGGTGCCGTTCAGCTCGAGCATGCGCACGAGGCGCCTGCGGAGCGTCACGGCGAGGGGCGTGCTGGCCGCGGCCTGCACGACGGGGACGATCTCGCGGGGGAAGACGAAGAGCGTGCGGCGCATGGCCATCCAGCGGACGAGCGCCCGGCGGTCGTACATGGCGGCCTGGACGTCGGCGATGGTCAGGTCGCGGGCGCGCGCGAGCACCTGCAGATAAACCGAGGCGGGGTCGGTGGCGTGGAGCGCGAGCACCGACCGGGTCGCCTGCTCGGGAGTCGCGGCGTCGCCCGTGAGGTGGTGCCGCCGCACGAGGAGCGCCCGGCGATCGGCTGCGGTGAAGGTGCGCATGCTCCGACCGTAGCGTCAGCCGCCGACACCCAGGGCCGTTCGCGCAACGGTCACCGGCCGTTCACATTTCATTGCAGATTCATAGGCAACCTAGAGGAAGTCCCCCGCTCGGGGGGCGTCAACGAGGAGACTGCAATGCGAAAAACAGCCAGCACCCGTCACAGAAGAGTCGCGATCGTAGCCGGCGTCGTCGCCGCCGCTGTCCTGCTTCCCAGCGCGGCATTCGCCGGCGCTGAGGCCGCTCTGTCGCAGAACGGCGGCGCCACGCGCCTGGCCGGCGACCAGACCGCGGCCGTCAAGGCCGCCATCAAGGGCTCCAAGGCGAAGAACGTCATCCTGCTCATCGGCGACGGCATGGGCGATTCCGAGATCACCGTCGCGCGCAACTACGCGTACGGCGCCGCCGGTCGCTTCCCCGGCCTCGACGCGCTGCCGCTGACCGGCTCGTACACGACCTACTCCCTCTACAACTCCGGCCCGGACAAGGGCAAGCCCGACTACGTGACCGACTCCGCCGCTTCGGGCAGCGGCTGGGCCACCGGCACCAAGACCTACGACGGCGCCATCTCCGTCGACATCGACGGCGCCCCGCAGGCGACCATCACCGAGATCGCCAAAGCGAACGGCTACCGGACCGGCGATGTCTCCACCGCCGAGATCCAGGACGCCACCCCGGCCGTCCAGGTCGCCCACGTCGACGCGCGCAGCTGCTACGGCCCCGACTCGACCTCGTGCGGAGACGACTCGCTCGTCAACGGCGGCCTCGGCTCGATCAGCGAACAGCTGATCGGCACGCGCCCCGACCTCACGCTCGGCGGCGGCTCGACCAGCTTCACGCAGACCGCGAAGGCCGGCAAGTACCAGGGCCAGACCCTCTTCGACCAGGCCGAGGAGCGCGGCTACAACGTCGTCTCGACCGGGGCCGAGCTCGCCGCCGTCAAGAAGGCCGACCAGAAGAACCCCGTCCTCGGCCTCTTCACCCCGGGCAACTTCCCCACCCGATTCGCCCCCAGCACGGCGACCGTCGGCGGAGCCAGCCTCGCCCCCGTCACCTGCCAGCCGAACCCGGAGCGCCTCGGCTCCGATCTCAGCCTCAAGACGCTGACCAGCAAGGCGATCTCGCTCCTGAACAAGCCGAAGGACGGCAAGGGCTTCTTCCTGCAGGTCGAGGGCGCATCCATCGACAAGCAGGATCATGCCGCCAACGCGTGCGGCCAGATCGGCGAGACGATCGACTTCGATGAGGCCATCCAGTCCGCGCTCGCCTTCGCGAAGAAAGACGGCAACACGCTCGTCATCGCTACCGCCGACCACGCCCACACGAGCCAGATCGTCGACTCGACGCCCCCGGCGACCCTCAGCACCGCGCTGACGACGGTCGACGGCACCACGATGAAGGTCGCCTACGGCACCGCTGCGGCCGGCGGATCGCAGCAGCACACCGGAACCCAGGTTCGCATCGCGGCCTACGGCCCGGGAGCGGCGAACGTCGTCGGCCTGACCGATCAGACCGACACCTTCTTCACCATGGCCCGCGCTCTGAAGCTCGACACCGACACGGCGTCGCTCAGCGACAAGGGCCGCGCCTCGGCGAGCGACTCGCGTCCGCGCCCCTCGGAGAAGGTGACGATCACCGGCACGAAGTTCGCCGGCGACCGCCAGGTGAGCGTCACGGTCGGCTCGGCCGATCTCGGCACGTTCGACGTGATCGACGGCTCGGTGTCGGTGAAGCTCACGGCTCCCGTGAAGCTCGGCGACGTGGCGATCACGCTGAGCGGCGTGCAGACCGGCCATGACGCCGTCGCGAAGATCCGCGTCACCAAGTAGCGCATCGCGAGAGACCCCCGCCTCCGGCACCCGCGCACAGTCGCGGCTCACGTGCCACGCCGGAGCGGGGGTCTTCCGTACGCCCCGAGCGAAGCCCACCTCGCGTTCACCGCCCGGCCACGAACCGTTTCGTCCGGTCGGCGAGGCTTGCCGGGCCCGCCCACCGATCTGAACGGACACGCATGCGCCCGCCCCTCGTGAAGCTGGGAGCCATCACGCTCACCGGCTCGCTCGCCTTCGCCGGCATCCTCGTCGCCACCACCACTGCCCAGGCCGCTCCCGACTCCGGGATCGTCATCAACGAGATCGAGTCGCAGGGCGGAACCCCGGGCGACTGGATCGAGTTCGCCAACCTCTCGCCGACGGCCGTCGACATGTCGGGCATGGTCGTCAGAGACGACGTCGACACCGACTCGTACGTGATTCCCGACGGCACGACGATCGCGCCGGGTGCGTTCTTCACGGTCGATCAGCTCGGCGGCACCGGCGTGACGACGGGCTTCGACTTCGGCCTCGGCGGTGCCGACTCCGTCCGCCTCTACGACGCAGACGGCACGACGCTCGTCGACGCGCACACCTGGACCGCCCACGCGACCACGACGTACGGCCGCACCGCAGACGGCTCGTTCCGGACGACCTCCGGGGCGACCGGGACGCCGCCAACGAGTTCCCCGAGCCCACACCGACTCCGACGCCCACTCCGACCGCCACGCCCACGCCCGGGGGCGGGTCCCCTGCGGGGCTGGCCTTCAACGAGGTCGAGTCGAACGCCGACGACACCGACTGGGCCGAGGTGACGAACACCTCGACCGAGGCCGTCGACATCTCGGGCTACACCTTCAAGGACAGCGACGACACCCACTCGTACGTGCTGCCCCGGGGCTCGATCGTCGAGCCCGGCGCGTTCGCCGTCATCGACCAGAAGACCACGACCGACAACGGCTTCGACTTCGGCCTGGGCGCCGACGACGCCGTCCGCCTGTTCGACACCGGTGGCGCCCTCGCTGTCAGCTACAGCTGGACCACCCACAGCGCGGTGACCTACGGCCGCTGCCCCGACGGCACCGGCGACTGGACGACCACGACCGTCTCGACCAAGGGCGAGGCGAACGACTGCTCCTCGCCGGTCAGCATCAACGAGGTCGAGTCGAACGGCGGCTCGCCCGACGACTGGGTGGAGCTCACGAACATCGGCGCGTCGACCGTCGATATCTCGGGCTACGTGTTCAAGGACAGCGACGACACCCACTCGTACGTGATCCCCGCCGGCACCACCGTGGCCGCAGGCGGCTTCACCGTGCTCGACACCACGACCGCCTCGACGCCCGACGGCTTCGACTTCGGCCTCGGCGGCGCCGACAGCGCGCGGCTGTTCCTGGCTGACGGCAGCACCCTCGTCGACTCGTCCAGCTGGACGTCGCACGCAGGAACCACCTACGGCCGCAACCCCGACGGCACCGGCGACTTCGAGCAGACCTCGGAGGCCACCAAGGGCGCCGCGAACCGCTTCGAGGGCACAGCCGTCGCCGAGACCTGGCCCGGCAGCCCCGACGAGACGGCGCTCGACGCCGAGGTCACGTACACCGGCGACCTCTCGGGCCTCGACTACGAGCCCTCCGGCACGTCGAAGGACGGCACCCTGTGGGGTGTCGAGAACGGCAACGGCAAGCTCTACAGGATCGTGTCCGACGCCTCCGGCGGCTGGGCGCCGGCCACCACCGGCGGCTGGGCCGACGGCAAGGTGCTCCACTACGCCGACGGCACCGGCACGGTCGACGCCGAGGGCGTGACGGTCGCCGACGACTCCTCCGAAGGCGGCATCTACGTCTCGTCCGAGCGCGACAACGACGTCTCGTCGGTCAGCCGCCCGGCCGTCCTGAAGTACGACGCCACGTCGCCGGCGACCGTCCTGAACGCCGAGCAGGAGTGGAACCTCGCGGCCGACTTCCCCGGCCTCGGCGCGAACTCGGGCCTCGAGGGCGTCACCTGGATCCCCGACGCGTTCCTGACCGGGAGCGGCTTCGTCGACGGTTCGACGAACGCCGCCTACGAGCCCGCCGACTACGCGGGCCACGGCGACGGCCTCTTCTTCGTCGGAGTCGAGGGCACCGCCAGCGTCTACGCCTACGCGCTCCTCAGCGACGGCGGCTTCCACCGCGTCGCCACGATCGCTACGTCCTTCCCGGTCGTCGCCGACGTGCAGTTCGACGCCGACCTCGGTCGGCTCTGGGTCGTCTGCGACGACGCCTGCGAGGGCCAGACGGCACTGTTCTCGATCGACGACTCCGGTGCGTTCACTCAGAGCTCGCTCTACGACGCCCCGTCGAACGCCGACCCGGCCCTCGCCAACGAGGGCTTCGCGATCGCTCCGGCCGCCACGTGCACGACCGACGGCGAGCGCGAGACGTTCTATGCCGACGACAACGACACCGACGGCTTCTCGTTCCGCGAGGGCAGCTACCCGTGCGAGCCCGCGACGACGACCCCGGGCGCAGGAACGGGCGGCGGCGACAGCGGAACCGATCCCGCGGGCGTCCTCAGCCCCGACCAGCTCACCGCCGCGAACCGCGGCGACGTCGCCGCGGCCGACCCGTCCCTGGCCTACACCGGCACGGACGTCATCGGCACGCTGGCGGTGGCCCTGGCCCTGCTGGTCGCGGGTGCCGGCGCGATCGTGGTGCGACGCCGCCAGAAGGCGTAGCCCCGCCGCACCCTGACCTGCGGCACCACGATCGGGACTCGGCACCAGTCCCTCGCCGCTCCGCACCACGATCGGGACTCGGAACCGAGCCCGGTCGTGGTGCGGAGTCCTGATCGTGGGCGGGGAGCCGGACCGGGGCGCGAGCACGGGGTTAGCATCGACGCGTGGGGACCAACGCGGACGAACGGCGGCACGAGCTCGAGGCCATCGCGTTCGGCGAGGGCACGACGGCGGCGGAGCGCGCCGACGCCCTGCGGGCCCTCGGCGTGAAGCCGGTCAAGGCCGGGCCAGTTCCTGCGCCCGAGTCGTCGACGGAGGCTATGGAGGATCCCGGGCACGCAGAAGCCGAGACGTCGGCTCCGACTCCGCGATCGCAGTCGCGCATCGTCGCGACGGCGGCCTTGCTCGCCGGCATGCTCGTCGTGGGCGGCGCGGCCGGCTTCGGGATCCGCACGGCGACAGCCCCCACCGCCGAGGCGACACCCGACTCGGCTCTGACGTCGCGCCTCGCCGCGGGCGATCCCGCGACGAGCGCATCGGACCCCGCCATGGACTCGACGCTCACGAACGACGACACCCTCAACTCCCCCGCGGCATCGCCCACGAGCGACGTGTCGACGGCCCAGGCGCAGGCCGACTCGCTGTTCGTGGGCGACCAGACGACGCTCGACAAGTACCCCTTCCCGCCCGACGCCGGAAGCGACACCGACTTCACCGCGTCGACCACCCGCCTCGTCCTGACGAGCGCGCAGGGCATGCGCGTCTGGGTGGCCGAGCGAGCAGGCGACGGGGGCGGCTACTGCCTCCTGATCACGTCGAGAGCCGACTCGTCGAACGGCCTCGCCGGTTCGTCGACGTGTGCCTCTCCGGGCTCGTTCGCCGCCAACGGCATGACGCTCACCATGTCGTCGTTGACTGCCACCTGGACGGGCAGCTCGGTCGGAATCAGCGTCACGGGCTGACGGGCGCGCACTCCCTCCGAGGGGTGCGCGGTATTCCCTCCGAGGGGTGCGCAGTATTCCCTCCGAAGGGTGCCCTGGCAGTGCCCCCAAGACCCCAGGTGACGCGGATACGCTTGAAGCGTGCTTACAGTGAATGCTTTCGGAGCCCCCTCCGCCACCGAGCCCCTTGTCCCCCTCACCATCGAGCGTCGTCCCGTCGGCGCCGAAGACGTCCTGATCAAGATCGCCTACGCCGGCATCTGCCACTCCGACATCCACTTCGCCCGCGGCGAGTGGGGTCCCATCAGCTACCCGCAGGTCGTGGGTCACGAGATCGTCGGCGAGGTCGTCGAGGCCGGCGCCAATGTCACCAAGTTCTCCGTCGGCGACCGCGTCGGAGTCGGCTGCATGGTCAACTCGTGCCGCGAGTGCGCCAACTGCCTGGCCGGCGAAGAGCAGTACTGCCTGAAGGGCAACATCCAGACCTTCGGCGGCATCGACCCGAAAGACGGCAACGTCACCCAGGGCGGCTACTCCACCCACGTCGTCGTCGACCAGGACTTCGTGCTGAACGTCCCCGAGTCGCTCGACTACGCCGCCGTCGCCCCGCTGCTGTGCGCCGGAATCACCACCTACTCGCCGCTCCGCCACTGGAACGCGGGCCCCGGCAAGAAGGTCGCCGTCGTCGGCCTCGGCGGTCTCGGCCACATGGCCGTCAAGCTCGCCGCCGCCATGGGCGCCGAGGTCACCGTGCTCTCGCAGAGCCTCTCGAAGCAGGAGGACGGCCTCCGTCTCGGCGCCTCGCACTACTACGCGACCAGCGACCCCGCCACCTTCGAGAACCTCGCCAACGAGTTCGACCTCATCATCAACACGGTGTCGGCGTCGATCGACATCAACGCCTACCTCAGCCTCCTCACGCTCGACGGCGCCCTCGTGGCAGTCGGCGCTCCGGCCGAGCCGCTCGGCGTCCAGGTCTTCACGCTGTTCGGCAACCGCCGCACCTTCGCGGGCTCGTCCATCGGCGGCATCCGCGAGACCCAGGAGATGCTCGACTTCTGCGCTGAGCACGGCATCGTCCCCGAGACCGAGCTGATCGGCGCCGACCAGATCAACGAGGCGTGGGAGCGCGTGCTGAAGAGCGACGTCCGCTACCGCTTCGTCATCGACACGGCCACCCTGACCGGCGCGGGCGCCTGATGAAGGCGGCTCTGATGTACGGCGCGGGCGACGTCCGCGTCGAGACCGTGGATGACCCGACGCTCGCCGACCCCGCCGATGCGATCGTGCGCGTCACGGCCGGCTGCATCTGCGGCTCCGACCTGTGGCCGTTCGCGTCCAAGAAAGACAGCGACACGGGCTCGCGCATGGGTCACGAGTTCGTCGGCGTCGTCGAGCAGGTCGGCGACGACGTCGCGCACGTCAAGGTCGGCGACTTCGTCATCGCGCCGTTCGTCATCTCGGACGGCACCTGCGACTTCTGCCAGGAGGGGCTCGAGACCTCCTGCAGGCACGGTGAGGCCTGGGGCGGAACGACGCACGACGGCGGGCAGGGCGAGATCGTCCGCGTGCCGCTCGCCGACGGCACCCTCGTGGTCGTGCCGGCCGGATTCGACGAGAAGCTGATCCCCTCGCTGCTCTCGCTGTCGGACGTCATGTCGACGGGGTACCACGCCGCCATCATGGCCCGCGTTCAGCCCGGCCAGAGCGTCACCGTGATCGGCGACGGCGCGGTCGGCCTCAGCGCCGTCCTGTCGGCGAAGCTCCTCGGAGCCGAGACCATCATCCTGATGGGTCGCCACACGGCGCGCACCGACCTCGGTCGCGAGTTCGGCGCGACCCACGTCGTCGCCGAGCGCGGCGACGACGGCATCGCCGCAGTGAAAGAGATCACGAACGGCGACGGCACGCACGTCGTGCTCGAGGCCGTCGGCCTCGGCGCCGCCGTCGAGACCGCGATCGCCGTCGTCCGCGACGGCGGCGTGATCAGCCGCGTGGGCGTGCCGCAGGAGCAGTCGCTCCCATTCGGGCGCAGCGAGTTCATGCGCAACCTCACGATGACGGGCGGCGTGGCCCCGGCACGCCACTACATCCCGACCCTGCTGCCGCTCGTGCTCGACGGCTCGATCGAGCCCGGCAAGGTCTTCGACGTCACGATCGGCGTCGACGAGGTGCCCGCGGGCTACCAGCAGATGGCCGACCGCACGGCGCTCAAGGTGATGGTCCGCCCCTAGGTCGCTGCCTTTCGGGCACGCGCAGGAACTGCCCCGTCCACCGTCGACTCGACGGTGGCGGGGCAGTTCCTGCATCCGCGCCCCCGCCCGTTGGCACGAGATAAGCTCACCCCACGACACGTTTCGAAGGAGAACCCCGTGCACGAACTCAGGCCCGACTGGACCCGCACACTCGGCTCGACCGGCCTCACCACCACCGCCGTCACCATCGGCGGAGGCCCTCTCGGCAGCCAGCCGCTGCTGTTCGGCTACGACACCCCCGAGGCCCAGGCGGTGGAGCTCGTCGAGGCCGTTCTCGACAGCCCGATCCGCTCGATCGACACGTCGAACCAGTACTCGGGCGGCGACAGCGAGACGCGCATCGGCCTGGGGCTGGCGGCGCACGGCGGGCTGCCCGACGACTTCCTGGTCGTGACGAAGGTCGACTCGATCGACGGCGACTACTCGGGCGAGCGGGTGCGCGCCTCCGTCGCCGAGAGCAAGGCGCGGCTCGGCCTCGACACACTGCCGCTCGTGCACCTGCACGACCCCGAGAACCAGGCCTTCGAGTTCATGTCGGCCCCCGGCGGCGCGGTCGAGACGCTGGTCGCCCTGCGCGACGAGGGCGAGATCGGCCACATCGGGCTGGCCGGCGGGCCCAGCGGCGAGATGCGACGCTACATCGACCTCGGCGTCTTCGAGGCGATCCTCGTGCACAACCGGTACACGATCGTCGACCGCAGCGCGGCCGCCCTCCTGCAGCACTGCGCCGACGCCGGACTCGGCATCATCAACGCGGCCGTCTACGGCGGCGGGATCCTCGCCGCACCCCGCTCCGGCAACACGAACTACGGCTACCGACCCGCGGCTCCCGAGACCCTCGCTGCCGTCGCCGCCCTGGCCGACCTGTGCGACGAGTACGAGACCGACCTCGGCACCGCGGCGCTGCAGTGGTCTCTGCGCGATCCGCTCGTGAACACGACGGTCGTCGGCATCAGCAAGCCCGCGCGCTTGGACGGGCTGCTGGCTTCGTCCGCCGCCGAGCTGCCGGACGCGTTCTGGGAGCGCGCCGAAGAGCTGACCCCGCCGGCGCGGGTCTTCCTGGACGCGTAGCTCCGCGCCTGCGGGGCGCCCGCCGCGCGCCGGCTCTGCGCCCCGCAGGCAGCCCGGTGGCGGCCCGGCGGTGGCCCGGCGGCGGCGAACTAGGGTCGACGTGTGAACCGCACCGACCGGCTGTACGCCCTCGTCGAAGAGCTGCGCGCCGTGGCGCCCCGCCCCCGGAGTGCCCGCTGGCTCGCCGAGCGCTTCGAGGTGAGCGGCCGCACGATCGAGCGCGACCTCTCGGCGCTGCAGCAATCCGGCGTGCCGATCTGGGCGGAGCCCGGCCGCACCGGTGGCTACTGCCTCGACGCGTCGCACACGCTGGCTCCGCTCGGCTTCACCGTCGACGAGGCCCTGGCGATGACCGTCGCACTCGGCATGCTGGGCACGAGCCCGTTCTCGGGGCCCGCGGCCTCGGCCCTGCGGAAGGTGGTCGCCGTCTTGGACGACACGACGACGGGGGTGACGGGCGAGCTCGCCTCCCGGGTGCTCTTCGTGCGCGACGAGGCCCCGACCGGAGCACCCGCCGGGCTGGTGGAGGCGTTTCGGAGCGGCGAGATCCTGCGCCTGGAGTACCGCGACAGAGCGGGCGTCGCCACGCGGCGCGATGTGGAGCCGCTCGGCTACGTGGGGCGCGAGGGCAGCTGGTACCTGGTCGGGTGGTGTCGGCTGCGCGACGGGGTGCGGGCGTTCCGCGGCGACCGGATCGCGGCGGCCGAGCCGACCGGCGAGAGACCTCCGAGGCGTCCGTTCAGCGCCGCCGACCTCGACGCGATGTACGGCCATATCACTGCGGCCGGGTCGTGAACGGGGAGCTGTCCCGGCGCGCCTCGTAAGCACCGCGGTTCGTAAGCATCGCGGTTCGTAAACACCGACAGGGGGCTGTCGCCGGCGCCTCCGAGACTGGTCGGGTCGGGCCACCGGGGCCCGCCGGAAAGGCCACCATGGACTTCGCCTCCATCCGCATCATCACGCACGACGTCGACCGGCTCACCGCCTTCTACGAGAGGGTCGCAGGAACTCCGGCCACCCGCCCCGCCCCCGTCTTCGCCGAGATCCGCACTCCGACGGCCACCCTCGCCATCGGCAGCACGGCCACCGTCGCGATGCTCGGCGACGCCGCCCCCGTTCCTGCGTCGAACAGGTCGGTGATCATCGAGTTTCGCGTGGCCGATGCCGATGCCGAGTTCGCGCGCCTGCGCGACCACCTCGACGACATCGTGCTCGAGCCGACGACGATGCCGTGGGGCAACCGCTCGGCGCTGTTCCGCGACCCGGACGGGAACGTGGTGAACCTGTTCTCGGTGCCGGTGGGGTGAGCCGGGTGCGGCTCGCTGCCCGGGCGTCCCGCCCGACCTACTTCTCGCGGATCGTGATCGGGGGGATCGGAGTCGCATATCCGTACGTGGGAAACCCGATGGTGATGGAACCGTCAGGGTTGCACACCGACAGGAAGGAGCCGCTGGCCGCCGGCTTGGTCCCCAGTGGTGGCCTGTACTCGGACTGCGGAGCCCGGACCAAGACGATGCCGTGCCGCACATAGAGGGCCCCACGCGCGCGAAGGAGCGTGTCTGTCTCGCGAGCCATGACTCCGGGTTCTCCATGACAGGAATCGGCGACGTCGGTGTAAGTCGCTCTGTGGCCGACGTAGGCGGTGACACCCGTCGCCCCCGACCCGACAGCCACGAGGATTCCCGCTGAAGCAAGAGCCCGGCGAACGGACAGGTCGAGTCTGGAGCGCAGCCAGAGGAACGCACGGGCCGACGCAGCGACCTCAGCGATCACCAGCGAGAGCGCTCCGACGTCCCAGCCCGCTGCGCCGTGAAAGAAGAGATCGACGTGAGCGAACGCACCCAGGCACACCAACGCGACCGTGACGGCCGTGAACGTCAGCGCGGCAGTTGAGAATAATCGGCCTGATCCGACCCGAGCACGCGATCGAGCATCCGCCATACCCCCAAGCTACGGAAAGATCTCGGCGCTCTCCTCGACCAGAAGATGCATTCGAGGCGACGGAGGGATGACCGTCGTCGACCGCCGCCTGGTTTGGAAAAGTCGTGGAGCACTGGCGCGGCTGGTCAGGGCTTCGCGTCGTGGCCGGCAGGCGCCTCGGAGAGTCTCCATCGTCCCTCTGGTCACGCGGTTGCTCTCAGATCACCTGGGGAGTGAATTCGTCGTGGAGTGTTCTTGTCGGACGGTGGCGATCGCGGTCCGGGTGAGTTCGACGCTGCGCTGCAGCCCCAGTTCGTTCGTGTCCAGGAGCACGCGCGACTGGAATCGAGCGAGCTCGTCGGGCCACTGCTGGTAGATCCCCTCTAAGAAGACGCGCTCCCGCGAGACGCCCCGCGATGGGTCTCGCTGTGCGCGCTCGAACGCCACACTGAAGGGCGCGGTAAGCGCAACCGTGACGACGGGGGTACCCGCCGGCGCCTGGTCGATGATTCGGAGGACTTCTTCATAGCTGCCTGATCCCTCAGCTATGACGCACGTGAGTGAGGAGCGCAGCCACTGACCCGTGACGGACTCGAAGATGCGATGCGCGGTCTCCCAGTCCGGCAGGGTGGGCAGAGCCATCGCCGCTATCTGATCGAGTTCGACCAAGGCGACGCGTTCGCCGGCCTGCCTGAGCTCATGGCTCAGCGCGGCTGCCAGCGTGCTCTTGCCCGACGCTTGAGGTCCGGCGATCACGATGAGCGCGAGCGGAGGCAGAGGGTTCATCGTTCAACCCTGCCGGAGTCAACGTCGTCGCACCAGAGGCCACTCCCCGGGCTCCACCCTGCGGTCACGGGATCAGGTGCTGCGCGATCGTGCCCGAGCCGTCGGCAAGCGTGATCTCGGCAAGTGCGCCGTTGACCAGCGGCATCTGAGGTGACTGGTGCCCTGTATCGAAGTCGAGGATCACCGGTACCCCGAGACCACGCAGCGCGCGTCGGACTGCTTCTTCTTGCGTGAGACCAGCCAGACTTCCGCCGGAGGTTCGGCCGATCACGATGCCGTTCGCGTCGTCGAACCAGCCGGCCAATCGCAGCGATTGAAGCATTCGAAGTACCGCGATGGAACCTGGGCTCTTGATCGCGCGTCGTTCAATCACGGGGACGACGTACGCCTCCGATTTGGAGATGACTTTTGGGGCCCACTTCGCTGGATCCTCTCTCAGCTCGCCAATAAAGAACGCGATTTTGCAGCGCTATCTGCGCGCTACGACATTGACTTCGAGTTTCGCGCGTTCAATCAACGACTCGGCCAAGAAGTTCTCATCCCGGGGAACCTCCTGGCGGATTTGAGTCGGCTAGGACTCGATCTGCGAATTCACCTCTAGAAAATCGACCCTGGGTGTGCCGAGGTCCCCCGACTCAGGAACCTCCACCGTTCGCGAGATTGGCCGAGCGCCGCGAAAGAAATACCGTGCGGCTCGGCCCGCCTTCACGAGGGAACGACCAGCGGCACTTCCGGTCATGGCCGGCAGCCCCTAGCTTCGGTCTTGTGACCTTTCCCTTGAAACTCACCCGCTCCGTGTGGGTCGGAGTCCTACAGCTCGATGAATATGACGAGTCGATCTCCGTCCACGATGAAGTCGATTGGCAGGTCTCGGCCCTCAATGAGGGCTTTCTCGACGGGGCACTGCCCGGAGAACCGTTGGTCGACTTCGAACTCGATCGCTACGCCGAAGCCATGGGCTTAGCTCGAACAGCCCTCACGGGCACCGTAGCCCGAATTCGGTGGCTGGATTTTCCTGTCCCAGCGGCCTTGGATGTCTCTCGTGCGGCCGAACATTCATCGCCGACGGCGCGGTCCATTTACTCGACGAAGGAGCTGATGGGGCGCGGGCGGCAGGATCGGCAGGCCCTCTTGGTGCAGTGGGGAAGGGAGTGGAGTGGTTTCGGCGGATTCATCGTCGACGTTGTCCTCTACAGCAATTCGGAGGAGTTGGAGGCGCTCCGCGTGCGCCTCCCCAACGCACACAGCGTGCCGTGGCCAGAACCGGAGTAGCCGAGCGTGGGCCAACCTTCATCACGCGAGTTGGCGTGTTCAGCGAAGAAGGCCTACCGATCGGACTTCGTTCGGCGACTGGTGAGGCCGACGGCTATACCGCCGGCTAGTAAGACGAAGCCAATGGCCGCGACAACAAACGGACCTACTAGATTTGGCAGGCTTTCGGAAACGGTCATGTGTTCGTCGGCCCAGATGCCGAGCTGAGCGCCGTCGATATAGGTCAGGACCACAATGGCGAGTCCAGCCAACGACATCAGCCAAGGCAATGCTTTCATGAACAATTCCTGACTTCCTGCAAGGCGGAAAAACTTGATTGCTTTAATCTACGAAAGGGTTTGCCAAAGGGGCTCATTCCGGCGGAAGAGGTTGCTGACGAATCGGCTGACCAATTCAGCGCGTAAGCCGAACCCTCAGCGCTCATCCCTCGCCGTCATCGCGGCTAAGCCATCCGCCAGATCTCGAATTGCCTCGGCGAGGGCCTGAATTCCTTGATGCTCAGTCGAGTGCAAGGCTCCGAGACCGATGGGCTTTGCGTACAAGTCGATGGCCTTCTGTGCACTCTCGGCGGCTGATCGAAAGGACAGGTTGGCGTCGTTGCTCGTCATAGCGTTAGCTTTTCATCATTCAAGAGGGGATGCCAAAGGCGGTCGCATTCCATGGACGGAAGCCGGACCATCTACGTGCGGCCTAGCTCACTTGAGGGGCGACTTAATCGAGCGGTAGCGTCCGATGGCGATGCCCGTTGTTGCCGCTCCGAGCATCACAATTGCTGTTCCAATGATTCCATGACCGTGACCCGCCAGTGAACCGCCGGTCACGAGCAGGACTATCCCTACGGCGGCAAGAAACAACCACGATCCACGCGTCATCTGCTGATTATGGCTCTGGCAGCTCCACCTGACCAATACCCTGTCCAGAGGGACGGCCCCCGTGCGGCCGTGCCTGCGTTCACATGGGAACCCTTTCTGCCGCAAGAGGCGCGCATCTGACCCACCTGACCGGTGTCGTTGGCCCCGCCATATGGAGCCAGACCGTACGCTCGCGTCATGGTCGACTGGTTCTTTGGGCTTCTGACACCCACTCAATGGGACGCCTGGAGAGGTTGGCTGACCACGCTCGGCGGCCTGTTGGCGTTGCCCGTCGCAACGAGCACGTACCTCCGGAACGGACGCATCAAGAGGGAAGAACAGGCTCGCCTGGTGTTCTCGAAGTTCACACATGTCGAGAATCACAATCCCGGCTCGACTGTCCCTCTACTCCCGAACGGAGCACGCGTCGGCAACGCCTGCGCCGCCCTGGGACTCATTAACAACCCGGACCCCGACTCTGAAGAGAAGATGCTCGGGGTGGCGCTCCTGCCGCTGAATCAGACGACCGTCATCATTCACAACGGCAGTAAGGAGTTGATCGGGCCCGCTCGCGTGCAGATAGTCAACGGCGGCACGGGCCGCACCTGGGACGACTTCTCCATCAGCGTCGGCGCCATCGACCCAGAGACTGACTACGTCGTCAACTTCACGTGGGAGAACGACGTTTATCCCGGAATGCCCGCGCTGGCGACGACGGTAATCTTCCGCGACGCGAGCGGACAGTGGTGGCGAAGGCACCGCTCGGAGCCGATTGAGCATGTGCATGACGACCCGGAGAACGCGGGGCCGACGCCCGCGGAGCGGGTGACGATTCGCGCCAACCAGCAGGCGATGGGAATCCCCACGGAGCATCAACTCGTGGAACCGAATGTGCGTCTTCGCGTTCGGTGGCACCGATTCTGGCGAGCTCGAGCCGGTAAGTCACCCATACCGTGACGGGGATCTCTAGCGTTCGCTCACGGCCAGGAGTTCCTTGTAGAGCCGCCGGCGATCTTTGGCGCCTTGGCCGTAGTCGATAACCGTCGTAGCGACGGTAGGTCTCCAACCTGCTTCAACTTGGGTTCAACTTCCTTGTCCGGGTGTGAAGCTGAGCTCGATTACGCCAGCCCACACTCGCCAGGTGAACCCCACGGTGAGAATGGCCCCGGCGGTGGTCGCTTCCTTGAATTTGAAGCGCCTCGATGTGCGGACCACCTCGGAGATCAATGCGGGCAGTGACTCGCGAGGTGTCTCAAGAGGGAAGGTGGCCGAGCTTCGCGCCCGCGAACTCGACACCTTCAAATCGCTTTCCATGCCATCGCTCTCCTCCGAAATCGCCACGATCAGATGATCCTCGAGACCTCTTTCGGATAGGAGCGAAAGACGGACCTTCAGCGCGATGCCGCCAATTTGCTCACCACTCTCACTGCGGTGCGGACCATGGCGCCCTCGCTTTGTACCTCCGCTTCGATGTGGACGGGCCGTTCTTCAAACTCAACCCTGCGGGAAATCTCGTCGCCGCGGGAGAAAGCCATGTCCTCGTAGGCTGGCGGTACCTTCGGTAGGTGCAGATGTCGAGCGGCCCTTTGACGGCTGTTTCCTCGGCAAAGTTGCCGGGGCGATCGTGACAGTCCCTGACGACTAAAGTCCGTAGCCCCGTCCCACGGCGACACCGTAAGGGACACTTGCTGGCCTTAGATCGGACTCCTTGCGCTCTAAAAGGCCATTGCGCGATTGAGGACGTGCCAGACGATGCCGTTCAAGACCATGAGGAGCATGCCAGCGGCCGGGCCCGCGAAAAGCAGCTGGTGGCTTCGCCGTTTTCGCGTCCCGACCTAGATGGCCGCACCGACGAACGTCGCTAAACCGAAGAGGAACGCAAACGGCACAGTGACGTTTCCGAAGGTCCAGTCGCAGTTGTCCGCGCCTGTTCCGACGTCTGCGCACGCACCGGACTGCGTGTAGAGCCAAGTTGAACGGAACGACTCGAAGACGGCTGCGTAAAAAACGATGAATTGCAGGGCAAAGAGTCCAGTAACCCCAAGCCATCGAAGCACGCTGAAGCCTCGACGTCTGACCTCGGGTTCACCCGTCGCATCAGCAGCAGTCACAGCCCCAGTCCTTCGTCGGCTTCGCGCGTTTCAAGTCTTCGACCAGAGATTACATAGCCTTCTTGGTGCACGTATTTACCCCAGAACGGGGCGGGCCAGCGCCACATTGAGCGGCCGGGACTGCTGTCAAATCAGTTGACCAATCGCGCGCGCAAGCCGGACGCTCGCCGTTCGTCGGCAACGGCGTTCGCGGAGCAAGCGTCAGTCTGGCGCATGCATTTCAGCAATGCCCCGGTTCGACCCCCTCGGATTGAGGAACGCTACGCAGGTCCGGTTATCTGTCTGTATGGTCGGGTCATGAACCGGACTCGTGGGCAATTCTTGACCTCCGCCGTGGTGCTTGGGGGCTGGGAGTGATCATGCTTGCGCTCGGGTGGCTCCTTCAGTCGACGCACCACGATGCGGCCGTTCTGTTCTTTGGCGGACTTTCTGTTCTCGTTCTGGCAGCAGCCGGAACCGTGATTGCCTTTCGAGCGCCGCGACGCTGACGTCCCGATCTACCTAGGTCCGCTCTTCGGACTGTTGGCGAAACGGAGGACTATACGAGCGCGAGAGCCGGACGACCACCACTCTTCTCCCTCTAGGTTTGCGCTTCAACACGAGACGGCGTCCGCGATGTGCGTATAACCCGCACGATGAAGTGCACGGTGGCGGGGCGGTAACTGCAACCACAGCGCCAAGACCAGAGCGAAAGCAAGCTCCGCAGACGACTCCGTCAAATCGGGGCGATTTCCGCGACGCCGAGAACCGTCAGAAACGGTCACCTTAGCGTTCTGACGCTTTCGGTTTTGACGATGAGTTTCGCTGGATCAAGAGCCCCCAGTATTCGCGGTTCGCCAAGCGCGCTGCAACGACCTCCAGAAACGATCGCTATCGCGGGACGTGTCCGATAGCGGATCGGGACCGGACGAGTGACGCCCTGTTGCCCCTGGATCCTGCCGAGCATTCATGCTCTGCACGCTTTTGGGGTTTTCGTTGCGCTACAGTCTCCTGCAGAGGGAAAAAACTCTGCTTTGCCCCGGCAAGTGGAACCGCGCACACGTCTCATGGGAGTCGTCACTTCTTCATCAAAGGAGTGCCCATGTCTGAACGAACCGCCCGGCCGCCGTTCGACCCCGAGCTCGCGCCCTTCCTCACCGCGCTCGAATCTCGCGGCTCCTTCGCTCTTACGCCCGAGATGCTGCCCCGCATGCGGCAGCTCGACGTCACCGAGGACCTCCTCGACGAACGCCTGCGGAACCGCGGATATCAACGGCGAACCGTCTCCGTCCCCGGGCACCTCGGTGGTCGCATCAGCCTCGCGATCATCGACCGCATCGAGCGCGCCGGGACCACCACGGGCGTCTATACCATCCACGGTGGAGGCATGATGTTCGGCCACTACCTGGGCAACCTCGACTCGTACGACGACTGGCTGCTCGACCACGACATCGTGCTTATCAGCGTCGACTACCGCCTCGCCCCCGAGCACCCCGACCCTTACCCTGTCGAGGACTGCTACGCCGGCCTCGTCTGGGTCGCAGAGAACGCCCCCAAACTCGGCATCGATCCGGGTCGGATCGTGATCGCAGGACAAAGCGCCGGCGGTGGGCTCGCCGCCGGCACAGCGCTCCTTTCGCGAGACCGGAAGGGACCCGAGCTGATGGCCCAGATCCTCGTCTCTCCCATGCTTGACGATCGTGACGACACGGTGTCGACCATGCAGATGGATGGTGTCGGGGTCGCGGACCGCCAGATGACCATCTTCGGCTGGAACGCCTACCTCGGATCACGCCGCGCTACCGAAAACGTCTCCGCATACGCCGCACCAGCCCGCGCCACGGATTTGTCTGGATTGCCGCGAACCTACATCGACTGCGGCAGCGCAGAGGTTTTCCGCGACGAAGACGTCACCTTCGCCAGCCGCCTCTGGGCTGCCGGGGTCGACGCGGAACTCCACGTCTGGCCAGGAGCCTTCCACGGGTTCACCAGCATGATGCCCGACGCCGCCATCTCCAGGACCGCCATCGCAGGCCTCGGGGACTGGACCCGACGGCTACTCGGCGCGCCCCAGCCGGTCCGACTCCATGACCTGGAATGCCAAACAACGCAAGTTGACGAAAATCAACCGTCTCAGTAGCCGATCAGCTACCGGGCGCGGTCTGCAGAAATCCGTTGCGCCGATGATTCAGCCGATGCTTGCTCATAGTGGGGAAGAGCCCACGCGCCACCTCGATCCGTCGTAGCTCGTGCTGCAACGCGTTCGGGGATGCGGAGGGCGCAGGCCCCGGAGAACGCCGCCTGGAGCGCAGCGACAGCAAGTCTCCGCCGCGGGAACCCGAACGCCAGCAGACGAGGTTTCACCACGGCCTGGATCTCATCAACGAAGGGGCGAAGGGTCAAGTCATACCGGCGTAGGGCGCCCTCCAGGTCGTCGGGCGTGGCGTTGATCTCACCAGCGAGGACGTACGCCCCGACAAGCCCGCCCGAGATGCCCATACCGCTATAAGGCGAGGCGCAGTGCGCGGCATCTCCGAGCAGGACGACGCGGCCCTTCGACCAGGTGCCGGTGCGGACCTGCAACACTTCCTGCGAGTAAAAGAACGGTGCCTCTTCCATACCGTCGGTGAACCGCTGCGTCTGCCAACCGGCATTCCGGAACCGGTCACTCCAGAACCGTTGCTGGTCCGCGATCGGAGCGCGGTGGATTGCCGAGGCCTGAGCCGACGAGTCGCGGACGATGAAGTACGCCTGCGTCTCGGCCGCGTTGTGGCTGCGCCGCATGATCTGCCGGCCACCCGGCGCGGCGTAGGTCTCTCGCATGTCGCTGTCGGAGGCGACTCGGGGCACGAACCAATACGCCATGTGCAAACCGGTCCGCCAGTAGACGTCCGCTCCCTCAGGAAGGATGGCTCGTCGGATTCGGGATCCCTGACCGTCAGCTCCCACGAGCAGATCGAAGGTCTCCTCGGAGCCGTTGGAGAAGTGGGCGGTGACCTGGTCCTGAGCCTGGTCGAACCCGTCGACGGTCAGCCCGAAGCGATAGTCGACGTCGTCTTTCGTGGCGTCGTGGAGGATACGGACGAGATCGCCGCGCATGATCTCGAACTCGGAGGTGAAGGTCTGCTTTCCCTCACCGGAGGTGTTCGCCATGATCGCTCCGAGCTGTCGTCCGGCTCCGTTCACGAATGCGACACCGGGCTCGGTGACGAGATGCGCCCGGACCTCGTCCAACAGGCCCATCGCGACGATCGCCTCGATGCCCTGCCCGCGCAGGTCGACCTGCGCTCCTGTTGCCCGGAGCGCTGGGTACCGCTCCGCCACCGTGACCCGATGACCGGCTCGCGCCAACCAGAACGCCAGTGCAGGACCGGCGACTCCACCGCCTGCAATGAGGACCCTCAATGACTTCTTCTTCTCCGCGACCATGACATTGCTCCCATTAATCTATCGGTGATAGTTGCTGTGCCCGAAGTGTGCGCCTATCGGTGATAGATTGTCAAGCATGGCGAAAATTGATAGAGGGGCAGTGGTCCGGGAAGCGTTGGCGCTGCTCGATGACGTGGGCCTGGATGGGGTCAGTACTCGTGCGGTTGCTCGGCGACTCGGGGTGGAGCAGCCGTCTCTGTATTGGCACTTCAAGAACAAGCAGGAACTACTGGCAGCCATGGCCGCGGCCGCGCTTGAGCGGCACGAGGAGCTTCCGCTACCGCAGGTGGGCGACGACTGGAAGTCGTGGTTCCTGGAGAACTATCGGAGTTTCCGCGGTGCCCTCCTGGCGCATCGCGACGGGGCACGCCTCCACGCTGGCTCCGTCCCCGACGGCGCCTCCCGGGAACGGCTCCTGCGGAAGTTCGCGTTCCTCATCGAGGCCGGCGTGGCCGAGCAGGATGCAATCACGGGGATGCTCGCTGCGAGCAGGTTCACTGTCGGCAGCGCCCTCGAGCAACAGGCAGACCCCGACGCGGACGGGGCCTCGCCAGACGCAGTCGAGCAGCCCGTTGCCCCAACACACAAACAAGCCTTCGAGGCAGGCCTCCTGATGCTTCTCACCGGTCTCGAAGGCTCCACCGCAACCGCTAAAGCTAGACGACTCTGACGCACTTCAGTGCACCGGGAACACCGGTACTACTTGCCTCTCATAGTTCGGAGTCTCGATAGCCGAACCCCTAGTGTGCGCTCTGGGCCAACGCCGACCTTGGTCGGTCAAAGAAGTACCCGGCTGCCCTCGAAGTCCTGAGCCTGGCGAGGGAGCCCGGAGAGATACAGAGTGAGAATCCGTGTGGCGTCAAAGGTCGCTGCTCGCGCCGCGCCGTACATGAGAAGCGCATCGACGACGGCGACGAGATCTCGTGCATGAGTAGACGGGTCAAGGACGTGCAACGCTCGCAGTACGCCCTCTGCCGCTTGAAGCAGAAGCTGCCGCACCGGGGCCTGCTCGGTGAGAGCGCCACGCATTTCATCGTCGTGTCGCAGCTCGAACAAGAGCGCGAACCTCGCGGCCTGAGCATCTTCCCGCAACGACAGGTGCTCGAGGAAGCCGACGGCCACTGCGGCCGCTTGCGCCGGCGTGAGGCTCGGCGGCACCACGAGACCATCGAGGTCCTGCTGCGTGTAGTCGGCGAGCCGGTCGACGACGAGGGCCGTGAGATCGCGGCGGGTCTTGGCGTAATAGGTCGTAGAACCGGGAGGGAGTTCTGCCTCTGTGTCGACGGCACGATGCGTGAGCGCGCGGATACCTCCGCGGGCGATCAGGCGCACCCCGGCGTCCCCGATGTCGTCTAGCCGCGTCATATCGCTCCTCGTCTCCCACCCTCTACAATCTTAGAGTCTCTACGTCTGTAGAGCTTTGGTTACTGTGGAGGCATGCTGTGAAAGCGATCGTCATCGGTGGAGGAATCTCGGGCAGGGCAATTCAGGGGGCACTGGTAGAGCGCGGTGCGACCGTCGAGCTGCTGTCGCGATCAACAGGATTCGATGTTCTCCGAGACGACGCAGCCTCCCGACTCAACGGCGCGGATGCCGTCGTGGAGGCCATCGGACGGTTCACCACGAGCCGGAAGAGGGCGACCGAGTTCTTCACGAAGTCCACGCGCGCCATCTCGGAAGCCACACGACTGGTCGGTGCTAAGCACGTGCTCTTGTCGATCGTGAATTGCGAGCTGCCTGAGGTTCAGGGATACGGGTACCTCGCCGGCAAGGCCGCCCAGGAGCATTTGGCGCACGAATTGAGCGCGGACCTCACAACTGTTCGAACGACGCAGTGGTTTGAATTCGCGCAGCAGACCCTCGAACGTATGGGCGCGGGGCCCGTTGCGCTCGTTCCACGAATGCTCATCCAGCCCGTTGCGTTGAGTGGCGTCGCGCAGGTCATTGCCGACGTCGCCGTGGGTCACCGCCACGGCGACGTCATCAACCTCGCGGGCCCGGAGTCGATGACTTTGAGTGAGATGGTGAGACGGGTCCGGCCGACCAAATCCCTGCGGCTTCCCCTGGCATTACCGGGTGCGACGTGGAGAGCGATCAGCGACGGAGCTTTGCTCCCGGCCGGTGACGTCGAGACGGTCGGTCCCACGTTCGTCGAGTGGCTCAAGAAAGCGTGACGACTCGACGACAGGGAGTCGCAGTCGTCTGCAGCCGTGCCGAGACACGGTAACTCGGAGTCATAGCCTCGGCGGCGGTAGAATGCTGCATGCGAGTCGCAATGGTGCTGGCGTCCGTCTCTGGCGACTATCTCTACAACCAGTACGTCCTGGAAACGATCAGATTCTTCCTGATCGTTGTCCTTCCAGCTTTGGCAATTGCCCTATTCGTGAGATTCATTCTTCGTCGGCGGCGAGATAAGGATTGAGTCGTCCTCCTACTGCGGCGGTATCTTCCGACCATGAAATCGGAACGCGATGGCGTCAACACCGAAGACTGGGTCGTCTTCGACGATGACGCCCTTCGCACCGCAAACGCGAAACGGCTCGAATTGCTGACGCCCATTCTGATCATCACTACGCCCGCGTGCGGCTTCGTCACCAGGACGGGCCCACTCCCGCCCTATGCACCGTGGTGGATCATCCTTCCAGCGGGAATGCTCCTGGGATTCCTGATCAGTTTGCTCGTGCGGGCCGGATTCGCTTACACGTACCGGCCTTTCGCTGCCAACGAGAAGAACTTCGAAGTGCAGATCCGCGGTAAGACGAGCAGGGTTGCTGACGTGACAGCGGCAGGCGTCATGGTGATGTCGGGTGATGGGGTCGAGTTGGCGATTCGCTTGCGAGCCGGACATGGGCCCTGGGCGACGCTGCTCTTGAGAAATCACGACGGACCAGTACTGGACGCGTATCACCGCGACGTGCTCTTGGCTGTCATACGTGGGTCGTCGATCGTCCGGCCCCGTGACCCCTATGACAAGAACGGCACCTTTGGCAGGTACAACCATCCCTACACACTGGACCGAGCTGACGCCGAATCGTTCGTCATGAACCCTCCCGGGCCCGGCGATTCGCGACCCTGGGGCCAATGAAGACCACCCGAGGTCGGCCACGGCGAGCCCGCTCTTTTCGTTCTCCCGACGGACGCCGCCCAGGTTGCCTGGCCCTTACGGTGTGACCATGACTGCGCCGATCATCGCCTCGCCTACCTCGGCCGTTCCGACGCGAGCGTCGAAGGCCACCGCAATTGCTCTGGGAGCAGCTATAGCCACCCTGAACGCGACCTTCCTGCTCTTCTTCGTTCTCTGGTCGCACGCTGACGAGTGGGCCGTTGACAGATCAGAGGCACGAGGTGGCTTCGACCCTACGCAGTTGCTACCGCATGGTGGACTCATGTGGGTCGCCGCGCACGTGGCATTCGCCGCTCTTCTCGGTTGCGACGTTCTCGGGATGGTCGTATTCGTGCGCGTCCGGAAATCGGGACATGCCCATTCTCGACCGGTCGACGGGAGCCATAGCTAGAAGCTGCGCGCCGCACTCTCGAACTAGCCCGTGTGTCGCTATTGCCTAGCTCCCCGTTTCGATCCAGTCGTCGATAAGCGCGACCCGGGCGACAGCCCTTAGATGTCAGTCGCGGCACGAGATGGGCTGAGCACGCCCGAGATGAGTAGCTGCACGAGGGCGCCGGCCTTGTACTGGGCGTCGCTTGCGGCACCGATGCAGAGGTTGCCGATGCCTTTGAGCACGTTGTACGCATCGATCGAGGGAGCTAAGTCAACCGACGTGAGCGCTGCCTCGAGGAGGTCACCGCATACCGGCACGAGACGGCTGACGAAATAGGTATGCAGCGCGTCCGATCCGGCGCTGTCCCCGTGGAGTGCATCGGCGAGGCCGTGTTTCGTGACAAGGAATTCCACGAACAGAGCCACCCATGCCCGCAGGGCCGCCTCAGGCGTCGCGCTCTCCGCGAGTAGCCGTGGACCGGCCTCGGCACACGCCTCGACCTGGTGCCGGTACACCGCCACGACGAGTTCCGGACGCGTCGGAAAGTGACGGTAGATCGTCCCCACACCAACGCCGGCCCTCGCTGCTATCTCCCGCACCGGCGCGTCGACACCGGAGATCACGAAGACCGCTGCCGCCGCATCGAGAAGTGCCTGCTCACTTCGACGCGGACGGCCCACTTGCGGCTGCGCAGGGTGCGACCGGTCGCTCTCAGTCTCAGCCATATGCCCCTTTCACAACGTCGATCGCACGTCCTTGTATTTCGGAGCGTTGTTCCGTAATGTTGCGGAACAACGCTCCGATAAGCAGTATCGCAGAGCGCACCCGTAGAGAGGAATAGCCATGACCTCGAGTCTCGTCGAAGCGCTGGACGGCGTTATCGGAACCGGCACTCCCGTAGTCTCCGTCGCTCCCGTCAGGCTGCTTGCCCCCGGACGACCGGTCCCGTTGGAGGTGCGCGTGTCGGCGCCGACTACCGGGACAGACCTCCCTGTGGTGGTGTTCTCGCACGGCAATGGGTGGAACCTCGATGGCTACGCACCGCTCACAGCGTTCTGGGCATCGCAGGGGTTCGTCGTGATCCAGCCCACCCACCTCGACTCGCGTCGAAACGGGTTCGGGTTCGACTCCCCGGTGTTCCCGACGATCTGGAGAGAGAGGATCGCGGATCTCACCCGCACCCTCGACCAGCTCGACACCCTCGAGGCGGCCGTCCCCGGGCTTGCCGGTCGCATCGACCGCAGCCGCGTCGCCGCCACCGGACACTCCTGGGGCGGGCAGACAGCGCAGTCGCTCCTCGGCGCACGGATCGTCGACGACGCCGGCCAAGTCGGCGAGGACATGTCCGACAGCCGCGTCACCGCGGGCATCCTGTTCGCAGCAACCGGTCTCGGCGGCGATGACCTGCATCCGTTCGCTCAGGCGAACTTCCCGTTCATGCGACCCTCGTTCCAGGAGCTCACCGGCCCCACGCTCGTCGTCGCCGGCGATCACGACCAGTCCAGGATGTCCAGCCGCGGGCCCGACTGGTTCACCGACGCCTACACATACAGCCCCGGCGCCACCGACCTCCTCACCTTCCACGGCGCTGAGCACGCCCTCGGTGGGATCGTCGGCTACGAAGTGGCCGAGACCACCGACGAGAACCCGCAGCGGGTCGCCGTCATCCAGCGAATGAGCACCGCATACCTTCGGACGGCTCTGCGAGTCGACGAGAGCAGCTGGTCCGCTGCCCGCTCCGCATTCCGGGACACCACCGATCCGATCGGGCATGTCGACACTAAGTCGTAGTTGCAGTACCGGCCCGATCCAAGCGCCCCGGCTGCGATCGGGAGCCCGACATCAATCCGCGCGAACGATGCACCAGGCGGAATCGAAATCACGGGCATCGAGTTCGGACTGCCGCATCCACACCTCGAGCGGACACGCGTCACCGAACCAGCCCTCGAGGGCCGTCCAGCTCTCGATGTCGAGCACGAGCCGGTACCGGTCACCAGGCTCCGTCAGCGGCAGGCACGCTGGCAGGATCGCCTCGACCGCCTCGAGATCGCCCGCCTGACTGTGGCCGTAGAGGTGAGTGATCGGAAGGGGCCTGCTCCCGCGAATCATGGTCCGCTGCCATGACCACATCCACTGATATGCCTGCAGGGCCCTCTGGTTGGCCGTGAACGCCTTCGTCGATTCGCGGGCCGCGGCACTCTCAGCTGGGATCGACCACGTTGCGAAGAGGTGAAACGCCTGACACGCGTCGCTGGGCAGTTCGAGGTCAGCGGGGCCATTCGCAAGCACGGTGAAATCGGGGTCGGGAATCCACTGCACCTTCCACCCTCCTGAATCCCGATCGTCGGCGTCCGTGCCGTGCGTCTGAGTCAGGTCGTGGAACACCTGCAGCACCCCGTGATCGGGGAGTCCGCCGATCGCGTTCGGCCAGTCCGCTTGTGTCTCGACGCCGAGGCACTGGTCCACGGCCCACAGGTTGACCGTGGCCACGTGGGCGAGCGGAATACCATCAGGGCGTCTGGGCCACTCCTCGGCGGCGAGTCCCAGCGCCGGACCGCCCAGCCACGACAGACCGCCTTCGCCGGCCGCCGCGGAGGCCCGCAGCTCCTGATCGCCCGGCGGAAGGGACTGCTCCGACCAGGCGATCGAGAACTGCAGCTCGTCCGCGAGACGCGCCGCTCGGAGCTTCGGCCGGTCGAGCCAGTCGACGACCAGCGATCGCGCGCTGTGGATGGGAGCGGTGTTCTCGTTCGCCTCCGTCATGCCCTCAGGGTTCCAGTCCTGCGAGGTGGATCACTGAGAACGTGCGCGGACTGCACGCCCGCGCCCTCTCCGGCCACTCGGTCGCCGAGCGCCTATGATCGCCTCCCACCCGCCCGGCACCGAGGGCGCTACTCTCACGGGAGGAAGGAGCGACGATGGAGCAGATCCAGGGGTACGAGGCGCAGGGGGCACGAGCGCGCGAGGCTCGGGCTGATGACGGGCTGGGGCCAGTTCCTGCGCTGAGGGCCTTGAGCTGGCTCGGCGCCGCGTTGATCGTCGCGGCGGTCGTGCTCGTGACGGTCCCGTTCCAGACGCCGCACGCGACCGAGGCCGGCTACGCGCCGCTGCAGTCACTCGCTGGGACCACGGTCGTCGTCGCGGTGGTGCTCGCGTGCACAGGTGTGGTCGTCATCGCCGTCCGCGTGGCCGCCGGCGCCGTGATCCGCTCGCTGCGGTCGAGCTGAGTCGCGAGCCAACCAGCACGGCCCCTCACTGCACCCCCATCACACCGACCTCGCAAGGGAGCGCCATGCCGAAGATCGTCACTCTGATCCGATCCGCCGAGCTGTCGAGCGTCGCGCAGTACGCGTATGCCGCGACCGCGCCGGCCGACGCGCGGCTCGTCTTCCTCGCCGGGTCGTGCCCGCTGAACGCAGACGGCTCGACCGCGAGTGTCGGCGACTTCGCCGGGCAGGCAGCGAAGTGCCTGGAGAACATGGTCGTCGCGCTCCGCGAGGCCGGCGCGGGGATCGACGACGTCATCAGCACGCGGGTGCTGGTCGCGTCGTCCGATCGCGCCGATCTCAGGACCGCGTGGGAGGTCGTCAGGACGACCTTCGGCGATCACGACGTGCCCAGCACGCTGCTCGGCGTCACGGTGCTCGGCTACGACGACCAGCTCGTCGAGATCGAGGCCGTGGCGGCGGTGCGAGGCTGACGCGGGGTCGGAGATCAGGCCGGAGGCGGCACCACCTCGTGATACCTCAGGAGCCGCGAGCCGAGCGGCGATTTCAGGTGGAGCGTCCAGCTCCCCTCGAGGCCGACCCCGCCGCAGGCGCGGATGCTCGGGTCGTGTCGCACGTCGTCCCAGACGTCGACGACCACCTCCGTGGGGGTCTCGTCGAGGTAGACGTCGGTCTCGCGGTTCGGCACGCCGCAGTTGCCGTAGCTCCAGCGCACGCCGATCGCCATGGAGCTCGGCGTCGTCGCGGTGGCCTCGAGAGTCGCGGGCACGAGGTCGGCCGGGATCCTGCCACCCTTCTCGACCACGTGGATCTCGAGGTTGGTCCTCCCTCGGGTTCCGGCCGGAGGAACTTCGGGAAGCGCCGCCAGCATCTGCCTCTGCCCGCTCTCGAGCCGCGCCACCTGCTGTGGCCGCGTGTTGGCGTAGACCAGGAGCCCGACGACCGCGGCCGCTACGGCGAGACCGACGCCCAGCCTGAGCAAACGTCGCTTCGCCATGCCCCGAGACTAGGTGGCCGGGCAGGCGGTCCTGATAACAAGTCGGCTACGACTGCTCCTTACGAGGCGAGATTGTCGGCACGTTGCGTGACTGCGCGAAGCGCGTTCACCTCAGCCGTCGACAGCTGCACCGTGACGGTCGCCTCGAGCCGGACGGCCGGGCTCCCCGAGTCCAGGCCTGGGTCGCGATAATGAGCGAGCACCATGCGGAGCCCCTCGCGAAGGAGCGCGCTCTGATTGAGGTGCGTCACTCGCGCTAGCTCTTGCAACTCCGCCTGCTCTTCTTCTGCGACCCGGAAGCGCAGGACGGGTGATTGAGCGCCCGATCCACCAAGGGCGGCGGGGCCTCGGCGAGCGCGCGTGATGACGTCGTCGGCAGGAACCGCGTCGTCGAGCAGCATTCGTCCTAGCGCCTTGGCTTCGTCACCAGTGACCGGCCCCGGACGGCTCTCCCAGGTCGGGATCGGGATCGTTGGGTCGGCCAGGTCTTCGTCGCTGTTCTTGTCGATCATGCTTGCGTCTCCTCTAGGAATGGCCGGAACTTCGGCCCCAACTCCATTGCATGGAACACGTTCTTGTCTCCCGAGGGAAGCGCCCGGACGAGGATCTCAATCAATCGGTCGGTCTGCCCGTGCGGGTGACCGATGATGAGGAGGACGTCGGGCTCGACCAGTTGGACGACGGTCGGGTTGGCGATCGCGTGGCGTTGGTCGGCCTCAGGAATGCCGTGCTTCTCAGACGAGCGAGAAAAGTGGATCGGCGGCATGGCCAACTGTACCACAGTTGTGCCACAGATTAGATCCGTGGAACGCTTTGGCTGAGCCCAGTGGTCCGCCGCCGCAGGCGATCCTGATGACGAGTCGGCTACGACTACTCGGCGGCCGTCCTGATGAGCGCGCGCAGGGTCGACGGGTCGGCCTGACCGAGGATCCGTGCGCTGACCCGGCCGGTCGGATCGACGACGAGCGTGGTGGGCGTGGCGTTGGGGCCGCGGGTTCCGGCGAAGGCGAGCTGGACGGCCGCGCGGCTGACGTCGGACGTCGTGTCGTAGGTGACGCCGAACGTGCGGTCGTAGGCCGTGATCGTGTCGACCTCGTCGCGGACGTTGACGCCCAGGAAGGTCGCCTTCGCCTTCGTGTCCTGACTGACCGACTGAAGGTCTTTCGCCTCGGCGCGGCAGGGCGGGCACGAGGCGTACCAGAAGTTCACGACGAGCACCTTGCCCCGGTAGTCGGCCGCGGTCTTCGTCGTTCCTGAGACGAGGTCGGTGGTGAAGTCGACGGGGGTGCCGCGCTGACCGTCGGGGTACTCCGTGACCTGCTTCGTCTTCGCGATGGCCGGCTGCTGCGTGACGGCGCTCGAGGAGCACGCCGTGAGGCCGAGGGCGAGGAGGGCACCGGCTGCGAGGGCGAGGAGGGCGGGGCGGAGGCGCATGGGTTCAGGGTAGGGGACGGCGGTGGGGCAGTTCCTGCGCCCTAGCGCGAAGCGGGCCGGCGCAGCGAGAGGACGAGCCGGACGAGAAGACCGAGCAGGCCGACCACCCCGAGCACGGCACCCGCGACAAACAGCAGGCCGGCGCCGATGTTCGCGCCGTCGCCGGCGTCCTGGGCGTTGGCGATGAGCCCGGTGGCAGCGAGGGCGATGCCGACGATCAGGATGATCGTCGCGGCTACCCCGAGCCGTCTCGATGTCGTCATGGTGCGCTCCTCCGCTTGGAGCACCACTCTAGGAGACGCGCCCGCTTCTCAGGATCTCGGACGTACGAGAGAAGACGGGGCTGCCCGATCAGGATACGATCCGCCTCGTCCGGTCACCGCAGCGCAAGCTGCCGGGGTGAGGGAACCACGCGGACAGCCGGCGATGCGCCATCATCGAGGCATGAAGCTCGAAGCCGTCGACGGCAGCCGGATCGCGATCACGGTCGCGGGACTCGAGTGGACGGCGCTCCGGATCCCGGTCGTGCGCACGAACGATCCGCGTCACCCGCGGGAGCCGAAGCGTCAGTTCGGTCGGTGGAGGCCCGCCGAGTTCGACTGAGGCCCGCCGCGTTCGACCCGAACGGGGACTTCCGCGCTCGGCTCGGTCCCCTAGCGTGGAGGCAGCACGCCACGACCGGAAGAGAGGGCGCACGATGAGCTACGACATCCTCGCGTTCGACCCCGATGCGACGACCGACGCGGACTTCGGCGCGTGGTGGGAGCAGGAGTCCGAGTCGGACGACGGGCGCTCGTACGACGACGCCAGCGTCACGACGCCGGCCCTCCAGGCGTTCCTGGCCGAGCTGACCCAGACCTACCCGCCCCTCAACGGCCCCGGCTCGCCGAGCAGCGACGAGCTCGACGCTGACGAAGACCTCCTGCACCGCGCCACCGACTACTCGATCGGCCGCAGCCTCGTCTCCGCCAGCTTCTCGTGGAGCCGCGCCGACGCCGCCCGCGCGCTCTTCCTCCAGCTCGCCGCCAGGCACGGCGTTGCGGTGGCCCTCGTGAGCGACGGCGACGAGATCATCCGACCCGCGTCGGCCAAGCCCGCCCGTCACCCCTTCTGGCGCAGAAAGCAGCCGCGCCCATGACCGCCGACGACCCCATGCGCGAGCTGTTCAGCGCAGGAACTGCCGACGTCGTCCCACCGGACGACGCCCGACAGGCCGCGGGTCTCGCGGGCGCGATGTCGGTGCTCGCCGTGGTGTCGGCCGTCGTGGTTTCGGCTGCGTTGGTCGGGGCGGGGACGGCTGTCGTGTGGGCTTTTCTGCTGTTCGTCCGGCCGTGAGGGCGCGGCCTTTGGCAAGGACCGGCTGTGTGTTCGCGAGGATCGGCGCTGCTTTGTGCAGCGCTGACAAGGAACGGCGGGGCGAAATCGTCCTTTCGTAAGGACGCGCTCCCCCAGAGTCCTCAACTAAGGACGCGAGACGCGAGGCCCACACGCGCGTCACAACCGCAGCACCAGCGCGTTCGCCGTCAACCCCGCCGCCGTCCCGCACAGCAGCACCGTATCGCCGCGCCCGAGCCGCCCCTCGTCGAGGCACCGCGCGAGCGTGTAGGGCACCGACGCCGACACCATGTTCCCGTACTCGGTCACATTGTCGACGTACGAGCCGACGGGCATCCCGAGGCGGCGCATGGCCAGGCCGATCGCGCCGCTGGCCTGGTGCGGCACGACGAGGTCGATGTCGTCGAGACCGAGGCCGGCCTTGACGAAGAACCGCTCGAAGAAGCCGGGTAGCACCGTCAGCATCCCCATGAGCGCGCGGCGTCCGTGCATCGTGAAGACGTAGTCGGCCGGGTCGCCGTCGGCGTAGTCCTGAGCCGGGTGCAGCGAGAGGCCGCCACGCAGCTCGGTGTCGTGCGCGTGCTCAGGCCAGGTCTGCTGGAGGCTCGCGATGACGCCGGGTCCGTCGGCCGAGTCGTCCGACCGCGTCAGCACGACGGCCGCGGCGGCGTCCGAGAACAGCTCGTAGCTCTCGGTCTGCGCCGGGTCGAGAAACCGCGAGCCGACGTCGCCCGAGACGATCAGGATCCTCTCGTACTCGCCGTCCACCAGGTACCGCGACGCGATGTCGACAGCCGTGATGAAGCTCGTGCAGGTCGAGTTGACGTCGAACGCCGCGGCGCGGGCGCCCGGCGCGACACGCTCCATGACGAGCGCCGCCGTGCACGGGATCGGCTGGATGCCCGCGGCGCAGGCCGCGATCACGCAGTCGATGTCGTCGGGCTCGAAGCCGGCCATCCTGATGGCGTCCCCCGCCGCCGACGCGAGCATGTCGAGCTGCGACATGTCGTCGGGAATCCGATACCGCGTCTGCGTGCCGAACGTGACGCTCTGGGTCGGGCGGAACGTCCCCCACCCGCTGATAGTGCAGTTCCTCATGATCCCCCTCGGATCTCGTTCTCAGGCGTGCGCCAGCAGGTCGACGCCGCTCGGGTGCCGATCGTGGCTGAACAGCAGACGGATGCCGGTGCGCTCGACGGCGAGCAGCGACCGGGCGGTGGCGGTCTGGATGGCGAAGGAGTGGGCGACGGCTCGCGGCACCGGCTTGATGCGGTGCTCCTGGCCGAGCATCTCGCGGCCCCAGGCAGCGTCGGCCGCAAGCAGCACCCTGCCTTCGACGAGAGCCCCGACGTGGCCACGCGAGTGGCCGGGGAGGTCGACGAGGCGGTAGCTCCCGTCGCCGAAGAGGTCGGCGGCGCGGAGTTCCTGCGCCCAGGGCTCGAAGCAGGAACTCCCGACCACCGTCACCCTCTCGTCGAGCCAGGAGGGCAGGAGTCCGCGCAGCAGGCCCGCACGCAGCTCTGACAACCCGTGGTGCGACGACCTGAGCGTGTCGCGGAGTCCTTCGGTGAGGATCACATGTGCTTCGGGGAATGCCTGAATCCCGCCCACGTGGTCGGGATGCAGGTGCGAGAGCACGACGTGCGTCACCGTCGACGGATCGAGCTGCTCGCCGATGGTCGCGCCCGCGGGTACGCGCGGCGGGAGCAGCCGCCGGTAGATCGAGCCCGCGAGGCCGGCGCGCCACGGCTCGGGCGCGTACCCGGTGTCGAAGAGCACGCGGCGGTCGCCCGACGTGTAGAGGAAGGCTCCGGCCGGGAACACGCGGCGCTCGCGCGGCGCACCGCGGAGCAGCTGGTGCATGCCGTGCGTCGTCTCGCCGCACGCGAAGTACTCGAGGCTACCCACGAGCGGCTCCCGCTCCCCTGTAGCTCGCCAGGCTCTCGTCGAGCGTCACAACCGGCGCGTACCCGAGCAGCTCGCGCGCCTTCGAGATGTCGAGCGTCTGCGAGTGGGCGATCGTCGTGACCGTGTAGCGCGTGACCGGCGGTTCAGGACGCCCCGGGAGCATGCCGCAGACGGCCTCGAGGATTCCGGCCAGGGCATAGACGCCCCGCGCAGGCAGCGCCCGGTGCTTCTGCGGCAGGCCGAGATCGCCGAGCAGCTGGTCGAGCAGCTCGATGAACGGGCGCGGATCGCCGTTGGTGATGTTGAACACCTCGCCGTCGATTCCCGGCGCCTGGGCGGCGAGCCGCACCGCGAGCGCGACGTTCTCGACCGCGGTCAGGTCGATGAGCCCGCGTCCGCCGCGCATCACCGGCACGCCCAGGCGCTCGTGCACCCTCAGGAGTCGCGGCACCAGGCTCGGGTCGCCTGGGCCGATGATGCCGCGCGGTCTCAGGATCACGACCTCCGGTCCGCCTGATCGTGTAACGGAATCCTGAAGCAGCGCCTCGGCCTGCAGTTTCGACCGGATGTAGTGGTTCATCGGGTGGCGCGCGTCGACCTCGCTCTCGCGCAGGTTCACGAGGTCGTGCGGTGCCGCGTAGATCCCGGGCGACGAGATGTGCACGATGCGGCGAGCGCCCATCCGCTGCGCGAAGCTCAGGACGCGCTCGGTGCCGACGACATTGGCGTGGAAGAACTCCGACCATCGGCCCCACGGCGACGACAGGGCGGCGCAGTGCACGACGACGTCGCACGGAATCGATGCCGTCGCGAGATCGTCGAGGTCGCCCACGAACGTCGGCCCGCCGGCGGGCAGCGCGGGCGCACGCCGGCCGGCGGCTGTGACGTCGTAGCCGTGCGCCCGGAGTTCCTGCACCACGTGCCCGCCCAGGAATCCGCTCGCGCCGGTGACAAGCACCCTCTCCCCCATGTGACGATCCTAGGCGGGCTGTGCCTAGACTCCGTTCTGTGCGGATCGCCCTCGTCACCGACTACTACCCGCCGACTCTCGGGGGCGTTCAGACCGCCGTGAAGGCTCTGGCCGAGGCGCTGTCGTCGGCCGGGCACGAGGTCACGGTGTTCTGCCCGCTCGCGCCGGGGGCTGCAGCGGTCGACTCGGCGGCACCCGTTGCCCCGTCGCGCGCGCCCGCGGTCGTCGGCCTGCCGGTGTCGCGCGTGTTCCGCCCCGACGGCTACCCCTTCGCGTGGTCGCCGCGTCAGGTGCGCGAGAGGCTCCGTCAGGAGTTCCTGCGGCGCGGAATCGAGGTCGTGCATACGCACAGCGAGATGTTCGCCGCGCTCGGTGCGATTCGGGCGGCGCAGGAACTCGCCCTCCCCGTCGTCCACACCATGCACGGCCGCATCGACGTCTACACGGCCAACGTCCTGCCGGTGCCCGCCGTCACGACGGTGCTGCTCGCCGCCCTCCACGCCTGTCAGGTCAGTCACGCCGGACTCCGCGTGTCGGGCGACGCCGCCTACACCGCCACCGCCGTCGCTCGGCGCATGTGGAAGCTGATGCTCGCGCAGTCGCGTGCCGCCGCCCACGTCATCGTGCCGTCGGCGCACTTCGCCCGGAAGCTCGTCGATCAGGGCGTCGAGACGCCGATCACCGTCCTGTCGAACGGGCTCGAGGAGTGGGTACTGGCTCAGGTCGGGACGCCGGTCGTCAGGACGCTCACCCCCGGTCAGGATCTCAGGATCGTCTGGGTGGGGCGGCTGTCGCCCGAGAAGCGTCCTGAGGTGTTGGTCGAGGCGGCGCGCGGCTTTCCTGACGGAGTCGTCGTCGACGTGTACGGCGATGGAGTCGCCCGCAGTGCAGTCGCGCGCGCAGCGGTGGGCGCGCCGGTCACGCTCCATGGCGCGGTCGCCCACTCCGAGGTCCTGAGCGCCATGCGCTCGGCGCACCTGCTCGTCTCCAGCTCCGTCGACTTCGACAATCAGCCGATGGTGATGCTCGAGGCGATCGCGACCGGACTGCCGGTGCTCTTCTGCGACCCCGACCTGGCCGAGGTCGTGCCCGGCGGCGGCGGGTTCCCGGCGCCGACGCCCGACGCGGCCGGGCTGGCAGACGTGGTGCGGCGTCTGCGTACGACGCCCGCGCTCCTCGCCGACGCGAGCGCCGCGATGGCGGCGGCGCGCGCCAGCGTCGCCCAGCCCGTCGCCGCCGTGGTGTCGGTCTACGAGCAGGCCCTCGCGTCCGGCCGCTGAGGGGTCGCTCGTTGTCGGCGCAGGTGCCGCCGGCGAGCAACGAGCGACTCCTCACCGCCCTGGTGCGGGGGCTCTAGGGTGGGGTGATGGAGCGCGTTGTCGAGATCGGCGGGTGGGAGCACGAGTGCTGCGGCCGCGCGTACGAGCGCGGCGACAGGGTCGAGCTCGACTGCATCCGGTCGCAGGGCGCGGGCGACATCGCGCAGCTCGTCGAGTCGCACCACATCACGCGGACGACGACGAAGGTGCGCGGACGCGTCACGGCGATCAGCATCGTGCACGCGGACGGGTCCGAGAGCCCGATCCTGCGCCTTCCTAGTGGCACGGCTCTGTGCGGCTTCGATGACGACGACGACGGCCACCTCGAAGACCCCTGGACCTCGGCGCCCATCGAGAACGACTCGTCGGAGTTCCGCCTCACCGTCGTCGACCGGCGGTAGGTGGCCTCCGCGTGCTCGCGCGCCTAGCCTGAGACGGTGAACCCGCCGCCGACTCCGAAGCGCGATCTCCTTCTCGACGCGCGCGTGCGGCTTGCCGCCCTGACGATGCTGCTGGGCGTCCTGATCGGGGCGACGGTGGCTGCGTACGGCGTCCACCTGTCGTGGCCGCACCCCGCCGCCATCGCGGTCGGCGCCGCAGTCGTCGTCGGGGCTGTCGTCGTGATATCGACCCTGGTCTCGTGGCGGCGGGCGGGCGGCCGCGAATCGGTCGAGCAGATCGACCGGTGGGCCAGGTCGGGGCGGCTTCCGTCCGACGTGCCACTCGGCGCCACCCTGTCTCGAATCGCCGGACGCATCGACTCGGCGAAGTCGGCGCTCTGGTCATCGGGCGTGATGTTCGCGCTCTGGGCCGCACAGTTCGCGTTCCACCTGGCTGACCCGGCGCAGGATCGCACCGACGTCGTCGTCTTCGGCGTCGCGTTCGCCTACTTCGCCGCGACCCTGGCCTGGAGCCTCTACGCCTGGTTCCGTAGGGTCCCCGCGCTGCGCGACCTCCTGCGGCAGGGCCAGCACCGTCTCGCCCCCGGCGCCCCTGCGCCCGGCGCAGCCCCCGCCCAACCCCGACCCGGCCGGTGAGGAGTCGCTAGTTGTCATCGCGCCCCCACCGCGCGAGCAACGAGCGACCCCTCACCGTCGCGGCGCGACGCCTGCGCGCCGACGACCGCGCGGCCTAGGCTGAACGCATGGACACCGTCGTCATCGCCCCTCTCCCCCCGCTGCACTGGAGCGGCGCTCCCGCCGGCGTCGAGCAGCCGACCCCGGGCGCGCTCGTGCTCACCGCCGCAGCCGGCACCGACTGGACCAACGACGCGTTCGGCGGCCCGCAGCAGCACGCGTCCTCCTCCCTCGGCTTCACCCCGACCGAGGACTTCTCGCTCAGCGCCCGCGTGCGCGTCGAGCCTCCGCGCACCACGTTCGACGCAGGCGTCCTCGCGATCTGGGGAGACGCCGACCACTGGGCCAAGCTCTGCTTCGAGTTCTCTCCGCAGGGGCAGCCGATGGTCGTCTCCGTCGTCACCAACCTCTACTCGGACGACTGCAACTCCACCCTCGTCGACGCCGACCACGTCTACCTGCGCGTCACGCGTTCCGGCCCGGGGTGGGCGTTCCACTCGTCGGGCGACGGCGTGCAGTGGCACTTCGTCCGCGTCTTCCGCCTCGACTTCGACGGCCCGGTGTCGGTCGGCTTCATGTCGCAGGCGCCGATGGGCCCGACGTGCGTGGCGACGTTCGACGAGATCGCCTACTCGTCGACGCCGCCGTCCGACTTCCGCGACGGCTCCTGACGCCGGCTGGTCCCGCCTCGAGATGGCCCTCCGCGTCGGGTCGGCGGGCGCGAAGCGACGGCGGGGGCCATCTCGCGACCCCCGGGCGCAGGAACTGCGCCACCCACGCCGGCACCGACCCCGCCGGCGAGGCACGCGTCAGACGACCCAGCCGCCCTTGGCGAACGCCTCGCGCAGCGTCATCTGATCGGCCTCGTCGCGGAACTCGTTCCACTCGGCGAGGGCGAAGGCGCGTGCCGACTCGGGCGCACCCACGCCCGCGGCCGTGCTGTCGATGATCCGCGGCGCCAGCTCGCCGAGCTTGGCGTCGAGCCTGAGATCGACACTCGCGTTCGGCTGATCCGGGAACTGCCGCCGCACGTCCCCGCTCGGCTCGTCGCGCTCCATCAGCTCCAGGGCGGCGCGACTGCGCGTCCGCCCCAGGAAGGAGTCGCGGACCGACTCGTCCGGGTCTTTCGCGAGGACGAGCTCGACCTCGAGGGGAAGGTCGTCGGCGCCGGCCAGTTCCAGCCGCTGCATTCGGGTGCCCGACACCGCCGTCGCCAGGTAGGGGTGCGGCGCGCGCACCTCCGTGACCGGCGGCGCCGGCATGGCCTCGATGTCTGCGATGTCGACGTCGTCCACCTCGTCGTTGCTCGCGCTCGGGAAGCCGACTCCGGCGTAGGCCGTGTGACCGATCGGCAAGGCCCCGATGGACTGGTGCAGCGCGTTGGCCGCGAGCTGCACGCGCTTCTGCGTCACGTCGCCGCCGGCCTCCCGAAGAATCCTCGCGTAGGCCCGGACCACCGCGACGTGTCGCTCGGTCGCGGCTTCGAACCACTCCCAGCCCTTCTCGGCCCCGTAGGTGAAGCCGGTCAGGTGGACGCTGACGCGCGTCGGGTCCTGCAGCCCACCCAACTCGACACCTTCGCTCATGCCGCTCGCCGTGAAGGTCATCTCGTCGTCGTCGCTCATGCACTCATCCAACCGCACGCCGCCCTGCCTCCGGGCTGGCGCCGCGCGAGATGGCCCGCGTCGTCGGGCCGCGGGCGGGCGCCCGACGGCGCGGGCCATCTCGCATGGCGAGGCAGGCGCGACGGCGGCGACGCGCCACCAGGACGGCGCCGCGGCTCACACCGTAGCAACGTGGTTAGCACGAGCCAAGTAGCGACCCAGCGCATGGCCACCCGAACGTTGGCACGCGCTAAAGTGGGCGCGTGACTGAGACCGGCCCCGTCGAGCCCCTGACGACCAGCGCCGCCGGAGTCCGGACCGGGCCGGCGAGGCCCTCCGCGGCGTCGTCCGCCTCGAGCCGAGCCACGACCGCGGCCACGGTCGCCTCGACCGTCGCCTCGATGTCCTGCCGCAGGCTGGTCATGTCGTGGTAGCTGAGCGCCGAGACGTAGCTGTCGTCGAAACCCGTCACCGAGACCTCGCCGGGAACATCCACGCCGGCCAGAGCCAGGACCGCCAGCGCTCCCGCAGCGCAGTGGTCGCTGCAGCAGACCAGGGCTGTCGGCCGAGTCTCGCGGCGCAGGAACTCGCGGGCCGCCGCCGCACCGCTCTCTTCGTCGAAGCCCGCCGGGAGCACCTCCGCCTGCCCGGAGAGCCCCGCCTCGGCCATCGCCGCCCGGTAGGCCGCGGCGCGCTGCTCGCCGACGAAGCCGCCGAGCCCGCCCGCGTAGACGATGTCGCGGTGGCCGAGCGACACCAGGTGCTCCACGATCAGCTCGAGCCCGCGCTCCTCGTCGGCCCGCACGTTGTCGACGCCGTCGAGCCGTGCGCTCTCACCCAGCCAGACGACCGGCACGCGCACCGCGGCGTCCTGCAGCGCCGGCGACGCCGGGTCGGGGTTGAAGGCGACGAGCGCCTCGACGCGCTGGCTCATCAGCTCGGCGACCACGTCTTCGGTGCCGCGCTCCGCGGTCTCCGGGCCGAGCACGAGGCCGAAGCCCTGCTCGGCGGCGCGCACGAACAGGCGCTCGACGAAGCGCACCTCGAAGGCGTTCCGCATCTGGAACAGCACGCCGATCAGGCCCGTGCGGCTCTGCCGCAGCAGGCGCGCCGAGGCGTTCGGACGGTAGCCGAGCTCGTCGGCGGCGGCCAGGATGCGCTCACGCGACTCGGCGCTCGGGCCGGGCACACCGCGGAGCACGAGCGACACGAGCTGGCGCGACACGCCGACGTGGTCGGCGACGTCGCGCATCGTGGGCAGCGGATTGGGCATGGTCCTCAGTGTTCCATGACCCCCACCCTTCGAAGTCCTCTGACAGACGCCCCACCACCCGAAAGGCACCCATGACCGATCATCTGCAGCTTCAGGAGGACGAGCTCGTCTTCGACACCTTCGACCTCGTCGACGCGTGGCGCCTCGGCACGCTGATCACCGAGCGAGCGATCGCCGACGACCTCGCCGTCGCCGTCGACGTCCGCCGCGGCGACCACGTGCTCTTCCGCGCCTCGCTGCCCGGCACGACCGTCGACCAGCAGGACTGGCTCCGCAAGAAAGCCGCCGTCGTGCAGCGCTTCGAGGCGTCGAGCGCCCTGGTGGCCGCCCGCTTCGACGGCGTCGACCTCGCCGCGCTCGGCTGGCTCGATCCGTACGACTACGCGCTGACCGGCGGGTCCTTTCCGATCCGGCTGCGTGGCAGCGGAGTCGTCGGCGCCGTCACCGCCTCGGGACTCACCTCCGAGGAGGACCATGACCTGGTCACCTCCTCCATCGCCGCGTACCTCGCCTCGGCTTCGTCCTCCCCTACAGAAAGCGCGTCATGATCCAGCACACCGTCTCGTTCGCCCTCGTCCACCCGGCCGGCAGCGCCGAGGAGAAGGACTTCCTCGCCACCGCCGCGTCGATCCTGCCGACCATCGCCGGGGTGACCGACTTCGGCATCTCCCGCCAGGTGAGCGCCAAGAGCGACCTGACCTGGCACTTCACTATGTGGTTCGCCGACCAGGCCGCCTACGCCGCCTACGACTCGCACCCCGATCACCAGAACTTCGTGCAGACGCGCTGGGTGACCGAGGTGGCGGCGTTCCAGGAGCTCGACTTCGAGCCCGTCGACGTCGCGGCGGTCGCACTGTGACCGATGACGACACGGGGGTCGGCCACGACGCCGTGATCGGCGACATCGACCCCGCCGCCCTCGAGCCCCGCCGGCTGCTGCCCGGCCAGCGCTGCGAGATCCGGGTGTTCGATGTCGCGGCCGGAACGTCGCGGCTCGTGCACGAGAGCGCCGACACCCTGTACGAGGCGCCGAACTGGACACGCGACGGCCGGCTGATCGTGAACGCGGAGGGCGGCCTGTACGAGCTGCTCCCCGACGGGTCGTCCGTTCCTGCGCCCATCGAGATCACCGGGGTACCCGGCCTCAACAACGACCACGTGCTCTCGCCCGTCGACGACTCGGTGTTCGTGTCGGCGAACGACTTCCACATCTACCAGGCCCCGCTCGCCGGCGGCCCGGCTCGGCGGGTCACCCTCGACACGGACGCCCTGCACTTCTTGCACGGGGTCTCGCCCGACGGGCAGACCCTCGCCTACGTGCGCGTGAGCCTCGACGGCTGGGGCGACGTGCGCGTGCACGAGGTCGGGCTCGACGGGTCGGGCGACCGGGCCGTCACCACCGACCCGGGGCCCGCCGACGGCTCCGAGTACAGCCCCGACGGGGAGTGGATCTACCTGAACACCGAGCAGTTCTCGCGCGGTCAGGCGCAGATAGCGCGGATCCGCCCCGACGGCAGGGAGCTCACGCAGCTCACGTTCGACGAGCGGGTCAACTGGTTTCCGCACGTGGCTCCGGTCGGCGAGGACGCGGTGTACATCTCGTTCCCGGGCGGCACCGAGGGGCACCCCGCCGACAAGGAGGTGCGGCTCGTGCTCGTCACGGACGGCGACTGGGCGGCCGGCCGAGTCGTCGAGACGTTCAACGGCGGCCAGGGCACCATCAACGTCAACAGCTGGGCGCCCGACGGCTCGGCGTTCGCGTACGTGACCTACCCGCGCGCCTAGGCGGTCGGGGCCGCACCGTCAGCTAGTCGGATCGGGTAGAACGGCCGCGCCGCCGACGCTTTCGCCCGATCCGACTAGCTGAGGGCACTCGGGGCGGCCTCCGCACCACGATCGGGACTCGGCACCGCGAGAAGTCGTGGTGCGGAGTCCCGATCGTGGTGCGGGGCCGGGGCGGGACGAGCGTGCGCGGCCTCAGGCCCGACGCGCGGCGGCGAACAGCCCCTGCTCGAAGGCGTACACCTCGTCGGAGTCGACGTGCCCCTCGTTGACGTAGCTGCGCGTCGGCAGGCGGTCGGCGGTGGCGGGGTGCCACGGCGCGGCGCCGTCGGCGATGAACCCGACCCAGTCGGCGTGCATGCGGTCGGCGAGCGCCTGCGAGGGCGTGTCGCCGAGCACGACGGGCACGCCCTCGGCGTCGAGGAGGTCCCAGGCGAAGGGGATGTCGGAGCAGTGGCCGCTGGGGTCGGCCTCGAAGCGGCGGCCGGCGAAGTCGTAGGCCCAGGTGCGCGCGGCGGGGTCGGCGGTCTGGCGGGCGGTGGCGATGCGCGGCACGGCCGTGCGGAACAGCGCCGACGTCACGAGCTGGCTCTCGGCGCGGTCGGCCCCGACGCGCGCGACCTCGGCCTCGAAGGCGCGGATGGCCCCGTCGGAGACCCCGGCGGCCTCGAGGTCGCGGCGTACGTCGGCGACGTCGACGCGCCCGCCCGGGGCCGAGAACTCGTTGCGGGTGGTGCCGAGCAGCAGAGGCACGGCGGCGTTCTGCGCGAGTCCCGCGTCCATGGGCCCGGCGAGGACCTCGCCGTCGATCACCGGGGCCCAGGCCAGGCCGGTGCGACCCGAGGTGCTGCCGTCGGCAAGCCCGGCGACGAGGTCGGCCGCCGAGACCGGCGGTGCGTCGGCTTCGAGGACGGTGTCTCCGACGTGGTTGAAGTCGCGCTCGGTGGCGGTGATGCGCTCTTCGGGGATGGTGCTCCACGCCTCGAGGGTCGGCGCGATGCCGAGCGAGTCGGCGTAGGCCCGGGCGATCGGCTCGGCCGCATCGGCGGAGAGGTCTCCGGCGGCGCCCGAGTGCGAGATGACGGCGCGGAACAGGTCGCCCCGCAGCGGCGACGCCAGCAGGGCGAGGACACTGCCGCCGCCGGCCGACTGACCGCCGATGGTGACCTTGGCCGGATCGCCGCCGAACTGGCGGATATTCTCCTGCACCCACTCCAGTGCTGCCAGCTGGTCGAGAAGGCCGCGGTTGAACCCGCCGCCGTCGACACAGCCGAAGCCCTGGAAGCCCAGGCGGTACGACACGGTCACCGTGACGACGCCGTCGCGGTTGAACGAGCGGCCGTCGTACCAGGGGCTTGCGGGCGATCCGGCGAAGTAGCCGCCGCCGTGGATCCACACGAACACCGGCAGGTTCGCCTCGGTGTCGCCGGGTGCGGGCGTGAAGACGTTGACGTTCAGCGTGTCGGCGCCGGGGATCGACGGCTCGGGGATGGTGACGAAGGGGCCGAACGGCTCGCGCTGGGCCGTGGCGCCGTACTCCACGGCGGGACGGACGCCGTCCCAGGAGGCGCGGCGCCGCGGGGCCGTGAACCGCAGCTCGCCGACGGGGGCCTCCGCGAACGGGATCCCCAGGAACGCGACCGAGTGCGGCGTCTGCACGACGCCCTGGACCCGGCCCGACGCGGTGGTCACGACGGTGGACTGAACGAGAGTCATGGTGGCCTCCTTTGGCAACGGGGCGAGCCTACCGCCGGTCGGTATGCGGCGGCGGTCCGATGGAGTCCGCGTTCCGGCACCCGCCCTGGGCCGCGGCGTGGAGTGAGTGCCGCTGCACGGGGCCTACCGGCCCGACGGTGCCAGTCGATCGCGGAACGCCCGCCCGCCGACCACGACGACGGCGACCACGGTCGCGGCACCGTACCCGGCGACCAGCCACGCCTGACTCGGAACCACCGCCGCCGCCCCGAGCCCGACGAGCGGGGCCGAGAGCGCGCCGAAGCTGTACTGCGCCACCCCGAGGATCGCCGACGCCGTGCTCCCCGCGTGGCGGTCGACGCTCATGCCGATCGCGATGACGTTCGAGCCCAGGAAGCCGGCGCACATCACGACGACGGCCAGCATCCCGAGGATCACGCCGAGGGGCGCGGCGGCGGCGAAGGCGACGACGAGGGCGAGGCCGTCGGCGGCGAGCGCGCCGGCGGCGGCCGTGGCGACGACGCCGGGGCGGATCCTGCGCACGAGACGGGCGTTGACCTGCGCGGCGATCAGGAGACCCACGGCGTTGAGGGCGAAGACGACGGCGTACTGGGTGGCCGAGAGTCCGTAGCGATCCTGAAGCAGGATGCTCGTGCCTGCCAGATACGACAGCAGGGCGCCCGACGACAGGCCGATCGCGAGGGCCGATGCGAGCACGGCGCGCTGGCCGAGCAGGGTGCGGACCTTCCCGTGGCCTCCCGTCGACACGTCGGAGGGCACCTCGCGCTCGGCGGGCGCGAGCGACCGGTCGATGCGGTCGGGGTGGGTCTCGGGCAGGGCGAGCACGACGACGACGAGCACGACGAAGCCGAGGGCGCCGATCATGGCGAAGATCCAGCGCCACGATCCGCCGGCGTTCATGAGGGCCGAGCCGACGAGCGGGCCGACGACCGGCGCGATGCTCGTGATGGCGGCGAGCTGCGAGAAGAACGGGGCCAGGCGCCTGCGCTCGAGCACGTCGCGGCCGAGCGTGCGCGACGTCGACACCCCGATCGCCGCGGCGACGCCCTGGAACAGCCGCGCGACGATCAGGAAGGCGATGTGCGGGGCGAGCGCGCAGGCGAGCGTCGCGATCAGGAAGACGACGAGGCTGCCGATGAGCGGACCCCGCCGGCCGAACCGGTCGGCGAGCGGCGCGCCGAGCAGCTGGCCGAGCACCAGCCCGGCGAGGCTGGCGGTGAGGGTGAGCTGCACGGCCCAGTCGCCGACCCCGAACTCGCGGGCGATCGATGGGAAGCCGGGGCTGTAGGCGTCCATGGTGAACGGGCCGAGCCAGGTCAGGAAGACGGCCACCACGACGATCCGCCGCACCAGCCCCGCCCGGGAACGGGTCGCGGTGTCGGCGGCGATGTCGATCGTGGTCATGGCGGTGCTCCGTTCGCGCCGGGCTCCCCGACGTTCTCAGAGTGGGGGCGGCGTATTTCCGGGCGGGTCCGCGCGCGTTACGGGTGGTTTACGCCTCTGCGCGGGCGTGGCGCCGGCGCGGCCTAGGCCGAGGCCACGGGCGCAGGAACTCCGCCCGCCCCCTCGTGCCGCAGTAGCAGCCCGCCCCGGCGCCCGACGGCCCACACCGTGAGCGCGACCCCGCACAGCACGGCCCCTCCGAGGGTGACCGCCGTCCAGCCGCCGTGGGCCCAGAGCAGCGTCGCCAGCCCCGAGCCGATCGCCCCGCAGATGAAGTTGTTCGTCACGAACGCCGTGTTGAGGCGGCTCCGTGCGGCGGGGTCGATCAGGAACATCCGCGACTGCACGGTGATGTTGTGCCCCTGGATGGCGACGTCGAGCACCACGATCGCGACGACGATCCCGACGACGCTGTCCGCGGCGAGCCCGGCCACCACGAACGAGACGAGCACGAGCGCCCAGGTCACGCCGATCGTGGGCATCGCGAGTCCGCGGTCGCTGAGGCGTCCGGCGCGCTGGGCGGCGGCGGCTCCGGCGAGCCCGACGAGGCCGAACAGCCCGATCGCCGTCACCCCGAACGAGAACGGCGGGGCGCTCAGCAAGAAGGTCAGCGACGTCCAGAACATCGTGAAGACGGCGAACGAGATGCCGCCGAGCACGAGGTGCCACCGCACGGCGCGCTCCCGCCGCACGATCGAGAACACCGAGGCGATCAGGGCCGGGTACCGCATCGCCGTGCGCGGCTCGAGGCGCGGGATCGCGAAGTACAGCAGCACGGCGAGCACGAGGGCGAGCGCCGCCGCCACCACGTAGATCGCGCGCCATCCGGCCGCCCCGGCGATGAGCCCCGAGACGGTGCGCGAGACCAGGATGCCGATCAGGATCCCCGACACGACGGCACCGACCACCCGGCCGCGGCTCGAGTCGTCGGCGAGGTCGCCGGCCAGCGGCACCAGTATCTGCCCCGACACCGTCGTGAGCCCGACGAGCGCCAGCGTGACGAGCAGCACGGCGAACGTGGGAGCGAGCGCGCTGGCGAGCAGGGCCGCCGTCGCGCACAGCAGCGCGATCGGCACGAGGATCCGCCGGTTCACGACGTCGCCGAGCGGAACGAACAGCAGCACGCCGAGCGCGTAGCCGATCTGGGTGGCCGTGACGAGCAGGCCCGCCGACGAGGTGTCGGTCTTCAGGTCGTCGGCGATGAAGTCGAGGAGGGGCTGCGACCAGTAGAGGTTGCCGACGGCGGCGCCACCGGCGATGGCGAAGAGGAGGGTGAGGCGGCGGTTCATGCCCCCAGCCAAGCGCACACGGGCGGCGCGTGGGAGTTCCTGCGAGTACACCCTTCGGCGCTAGCGCGCCAGCGTCAGGATCTCGGCCCCGTCGGCGGTGATCGCGATCGTGTGCTCGGTGTGGGCCGTGCGGCACCCGGTCGCGCTGCGGAGCGTCCACCCGTCGGGGTCGGTCACGAGCAGGTCGGTGTCGGCCATGATCCACGGCTCGAGCGCCAGCAGGAGGCCCGGCCGCAGCGTGTAGCCGCGCCCGGGCCGCCCGGTGTTCGCGACGTGCGGGTCCTGGTGCATCGTCGAGCCGATGCCGTGGCCGCCGAACTCGACGTTGACCGGGTAGCCGGCGTCGTCGAGCACGGTGCCGATCGCCGACGACAGGTCGCCGATGCGGGCACCGGGGCGGGCCGCGGCGATCCCGGCGGCGAGGGCGCGCTCGGTGGTCTCGATCAGGGCGAGGCTCGACGCGGGCTGCGTCGGCCCGACCACGAAGCTGATGGCCGCGTCGGCGGCGATTCCGTCTGTGAGGACCGCGAGGTCGAGGGTGAGGAGGTCGCCGTCGAGGAGCGCGTAGTCGTGCGGCAGCCCGTGCAGCACGGCGTCGTTCACCGCGGTGCAGACGTAGTGGCCGAACGGACCGCGCCCGAACGACGGCGCGTAGTCGACGTAGCACGACTCGGCGCCGGCCTCGACGATCATCTCGTGGGTCCAGCGGTCGATCTCGAGCAGGTTGGTGCCGACGGTCGTGCGGCTCTTCAGCGTCTGAAGGATCGTGCCGACCAGCGCGCCGGTGACCCGCGCCTTGGCCAGCTCGGAGGGGGTGAGGATCTCGATCATTCCAATAACTATACCGGTACTAGTATTGGGCGCATGGTCCGCCTCCCGCTCTCTCCCGCCGATGTCGAGCGCGGCCGCCGCCTCGGGGCCCTTCTGCGGCGAGCGCGCGCCGACCGCTCCATGCTCGACGTCGCCCTCGCCGCCGGGCTGTCGCCCGAGACGCTCCGCAAGATCGAGACCGGCCGCGTGGCGACGCCGTCGTTCCCGACCATCGCCGCGCTGGCCGACGTGCTGGGGCTCTCGCTCGACGAGGTGTGGGCCGCGATCCGAGCGGAAGAACTCGGCGCCCTCGCCGGCTGACCTCGCCCCGCCGCGCCCTCCCCGCCCCGCCAGCCCTGCCTAGTCGAGCGGGATCTCGACCCAGTGCCACCCGTCGGGCAGCGTCTCGGCGGGCAGGTCGGCCGGTCCGTGCGACACGGCGCCCGCGGCGTCGATCTGGACGACCTGCGAGGCCGCGGAGGCGGTGCTCACGGCGGCCATCAGAGCACGTCCACGAGAACGAGGTCGGCGCCCGACACGCGGAGGACGGCCGAGAGCTCGCCGCCGGGGCCGGCCCCCGTCACGGCGGGGATGGTCGTCAGCGCGTTCGGCGCGACGAAGTCGAACCCCCGGTCGGTGAGGCGGTCGGCGAGGGCGCGCCGCGACTGCCGGCCCGACGGCCACTGCGCGAGTTCCTGCACCACTGCGAAATCGAGGGGGGCGAGCAGGAGGGGGCGCCCGCCCATCCAGGCCTGGCCCGTCGCCGTGTCGAGCACGAGGTCGCCCCGCACGACGCTGGTGGGCAGCTTGCCCTGCTTGCGGAACAGCGCGGCGAGCGTGGCGACGACCTCCTCGAGCGCGAACGGCTTGGTGATGTAGTCGTCGGCACCGGCGGCGTACGCGGCGAGCCGGTCGTCGATCGACGACCGGCCGGTGAGGAAGAGCACGGGCGTGTCGACGCCGCGCTCCCGCAGCCGCGACACCACCTCGGTGCCGAGCACGTCGGGCAGCATCATGTCGAGCAGCATCGCGTCGGGGGCGTCGATCGTGGCCGCCTCGAGCACGCTGAGGCCGTCGGGGAAGCGGGTGACCTGCCACCCCTCCATGCCGAGGGCGATCGACAGGAGGCGGGTGATCGGGTCCTCCTCGTCGACCACGAAGACCCGCAGGACGCCGGTGGGCCTTTGCGGCTCGCGGGTCGGAGTGTCGCCCTGCTGTGGAGCGACGCCGGTTGCGGTCGTGACCATGATGCGTTCCCTTCGGTCGGTGCTTCGGATTCGGTACGTCCACTCTCGCCAGCCGACGCTGCGGGCGCGTCCCCCGGGCGAATCGATCCGCGTACTGCGATCGGAGTACGAGACGCTCGCGGTCGCGACCCGGGCGGGTGATGCGACGCACATGCGCCTTGGGCAGGATGGGATCGCGCCGCGCTGCGACCGTCGGCGCTGGGAGGAGCCCGCGATGAGTGTCGTCCGTCGCGCGTCGCCGACCCCGCGCTACATCCGACCGCGCGGTCTCGGCTGGCCGACGACCGTCGTCTTCGGCCTGATGACGCTCGCGTTCGCGGTCACGCCGACCGACGTGGGCGGCAGCGGCATCCCGGCGCACCCGGTCGCGGCGATCACGGTCGGGGCCGCCCTCGCGGCCATCGTCTTCCGCGAGCGCTTCTGCCGCACCGCCACCGTGGTCGCCATCGTGTCGGCGGCGCTCGGCATCGCTACCGGCGGCCCGACGTTCGCCTTCCTGCCCGCCGTGCTCCTGACCGTGTTCACCACCGCCGTGCTCACCGACCGCATCACGACCGCCGTCGCCGTGGTGATCGCGTCGAGCGTGGCCGGCGAGGTCGCGACCGGCGTGCTCCCCCACTTCTTCCGCGACTCGCGCGTCGTGATCCTCTGGGTCGTCCTGACGGTGCTCGCGGCGATGACCGGAGACGCGGCCCGGTCGAGGGCGGCCTACATCGAAGGGGTGCAGGAACGCGCGCGCCGAGCCGAGGCGAATCTCGAGGCGGAGGCGCAGCGCCGCGTCGTCGAGGAGCGACTCCGCCTGGCGCGCGACCTGCATGACGCGGTGGCGCACCACATCGCCGTGATCAACCTCCAGGCGGCGGCCGCGCGGCGTGCCCTCCCCGAGGGCGCCGACGCATCAGCGCGATCGCTTGACACCGTGACCGACGCCGCGCGCACCGTGCTGGCCGACATGGGCAACATGCTGTACGTGCTGCGGCAGGGCGACGCCCAGGGCGGAGGCCAGGCACCCCTCGCCGGCCTCGAGGAGGTCCCGGCGCTGCTGCGGGTGTTCGCCGCCGACGGGCTCCGCGTGGAGCTCGTCGAGACCGGCGCCCGTGTCGCCCTCGATCAGCCCGTCGACATCGTCGCCTACCGGTGCATCCAGGAGGGGCTGACGAACGCGCACAAGCACGGGGCGGGCGGCACGGCCGTGCTGCGGCTCGACTGGGGCGAGGGCGCCGTCGAGGTCGAGGTCGAGAACGGCACCGCGGCTCCTGCGCCCGATGCCCCACCGCTGCCCGACGCCGCCGACCGGCACCGCTACGGTCTCGCCGGGGTCCGCGAGCGGGTGGCCAGCGTCGGCGGCACCCTCGAGCTCGCCGAGACGATCGGCCGGAGCTTCGTCTTCCGGCTGCGGCTGCCGCTGCAGACCCCCGCCTCTCGAAGGAGCGCCCCGTGAGCCCGATCACCGTCATGCTGGCCGACGACCAGACGCTGATCCGCCAGGCCGTCGCCGACCTCGTGTCGCAGGAGGACGACATCGAGGTGGTGGCGCAGGCGGCCGACGGCGCGGAGGCGATCCGGACGGCCCGCGAGCTGCGGCCCGACGTGATCCTGATGGACATCCGGATGCCCGGCACCGACGGCATCGCCGCCACCTCGGCCATCTGCGGAGACCCCGCGCTCGCGGGCACCCGCGTGATCGTGCTCACCACCTTCGAGAACGACCAGAACGTGCTCGACGCCCTCCGCGCCGGCGCGAGCGGCTTCGTCGGCAAGGGAACCGACCCCGAGGCCCTCGTCGCCGCGATCCGGACGGTGCACGACGGCGACGCCCTGCTCTCGCCGAAGGCGACGAAGGCGCTCATCGACCGGTGGCTCGTGCCCGCCGAGCCGCCTGTGCGGCCTCGGCCACGCGAGCTCGACGACCTGACCGAGCGCGAGGCGGACGTGCTCGAGCGGATCGCGCGAGGCCGCACCAACGCCGAGATCGCCGCCGACCTCTACCTCTCACCCCACACCGTGAAGACGCACGCGCACCGGATCATGGCCAAGATCGGCGCGCACGACCGGGCGCAGATCGTCGTCTTCGCATACGAGAACGGGCTGCTGGTCCCTGGGGCGTAGCCACCCGCGCGTGCGGCAGAGGATCGCCGCCGCGGTGGGCCGTTCCTGCCGCCGGCACGGGTCGCTCCCCGTATCACCGGCGTAACACAGCCGACACATCCGTGCGGCAGAGTGAACCCATCGGTTCACTGACCTCGGAGACGCCATGACAGCCCCCCTCACCTTCGGAATGTTCCAGACGATGGGGCTCTCGGGCTCGTGGCGTCTGCCCGACAACACGACGCCGGGCTTCCTGACCCTCGACTACTGGACGACGCTCGCCAAGCGCAGCGAGGAGGCCGGCGTCGACTTCCTGTTCATCGCCGACGACTTCGGCTACCCGCTGATCGACGGCGAGGTGTCTCCGACCGCCGTCGAGCACGCCCTGCTCTTCCCGCGCGGCGACCCGTCGATGGTCATGTCGGCGATGGCCGCGGCGACCGAGAAGCTCGGCCTCGTCGTCACGATGTCGACGAGCGCCGACCGCCCGCCGGCACTGGCGCGCCGCATGGCGACGCTCGACCACGTGACGAACGGCCGCATCGGCTGGAACGTCGTGACCGGCGCCGGCCAGAACGCGTCGGCGCGCCTGTTCGGCGAGCCGATGAAGGCGCACGACGACCGCTACGCGGCCGCGGAGGACTACCTGAAGCTCGCGATGACGCTGTGGGAGGGGTCGTGGGAGGACGGCGCCCTGAAGGTCGACCGCGCAGCCGGGGTCTACGCCGACGCTGCGATGGTCCACGAGATCCACTACGACGGCACGCACTTCCGCTCGGACGGCGTGTTCACCGTGCCGCCGTCGCCCCAGCGCACGCCGCTGCTCTTCCAGGCCGGCGCCTCGACGAAGGGCCGCGACGTCGCCGCCCGCTACGCCGAGGCGGTCTTCCTGGCCGCCGAGCCCGACGCGGTCCGCGAGCAGATCGCCGACATCCGGGCCCGAGCAGTGGCGGCCGGCCGGGAGCCCGACGCCATCAAGTTCCTGATCGCCGGCACCTACGTCGTGGCGCCCACGCACGACGAGGCCCTCGCCCTCCGCGAGACCGTGACCGCGTTCGTCACGACCGCCGACGCCGCCGTGCAGTACGCGTTCTTCACCGGCCTCGACCTGACGAAGATGGACCCGTCGAAGCCCCTGCAGTCGACGGCCAGCGAGCAGGGCCGCACCAACATCGAGCGCTTCACCGGCGAGGACGCCCCGACCGTCGGCGAGATCCTCGAGGAGTTCCGCGTGAACGGCGTGATGAGCCGTCCGTTCCTCGGCACGCCCGCAGAGGCCGTCGACCAGACGGTCGCGCTGATGGAGCACACCGGCGCCGACGGCGTGCTCGTGCAGCCCGGCCCGACCGGCGACTCGGCGTCGTTCTTCGAGCTCGTCGTGCCCGAGCTGAAGCGGCGCGGCCTGATGGAGGGCCCCGCCCAGGCGACGACCCTCCGCGAGAGACTGTTCCCCGCAGGATCCGCGCACCTGCCGCCGAGCCACCCCGGTCACGCGCTGCGCGTCGGCCGCTAGGCCCGTCGATGGAGTACCGCGACTACCTCCGCCTCGTGCCCAAGATCGAGCTGCACTGCCACATCGTCTCGACGATCCGGCCCAAGCGGCTGCTCGGCTGGGCCGCCGAGCGGGGCGTCGCGCTGCCGGCCGACACCGCCGAGGCGCTGTTCGACTACGACGACATCGTCGACTTCCTGGCGGTGTTCAACGCCGCGCACGAGGTGTTCCGCACCCGGGAGGACTTCGCGACGCTCGCCTACGAGGGCGTGGCCGACGCGGTCGCCGACGGCAACCTCTGCTATCGCGAGTACTTCGTGAACCCCGACAACTTCAGCCATCTCGGCCTCGGCTACACCGACGTCGTCGACGGGCTGATCGACGGGCTGCGCCGCGCCGAAGACGAGTTCGGGGTCGGCTTCGGGCTCGTTCCTGCGATCAACCGCTCGATGGGGATCGACGTCGCGATGGCCCTCGTCGAGTCGATGGCGGCCAACCCCCGGCCCGAGGTGCTGGGCCTCGGCCAGGACGACCTCCGCGCCGACGGGCAGGAGTCGCCGCTCGACTGGGCCGAGCCGTTCCGGCGGGCGCAGGAACTCGGGGTCCGCCTCACCGCTCACGTCGGAGAGCTCCCGTCGTCGAACGCCGCCTCGGTCGTCGAGTCGTGGGACGCCCTGGGGCTCGACCGCGTCGACCACGGCTACCACGTCGCCGACGACGGGGCCCGCGTCGCCGAGGCCCGCGAGCGCGGGATCCCGTTCACCTGCACGCCGCGGTCGACGCAGTTCCTGTCGGGGTGGGCGCTCGACGCCGAGCACCCCATCGCCGCGATGATCCGCGCCGGCCTCCGGGTGACGCTCGCCACCGACGACCAGGTCTTCTTCCGCACGACCCTGCGCGAGGAGTTCGAGCACGTCGGCCTCGGCATGGGCTTCGGGCCCGACGTGATCGACGGCATCGTGCTCGACTCGATCGAGGCCACCTGGCTGCCCGAGGAGCGCAAGCGCGCCCTCCGCGCCGACTTCCGCCGCCAGCTGCGAGCGCTCCGCGGCGCCCTCGACTCCACCCCGTCTTCGACAGGAACCGGCTCATGACCCTCTCCCTCGGCCCGCAGACGCGGCGCGACTCCCGCATCGACGCCTTCCTGGCGGCGTCGCCCCAGCGGCTGCTCATCGGCGGCACCTGGGTCGCCGCCGCATCGGGCGCCACCTTCGCCAGCCACGATCCCGCGACCGGCGAGCACCTCGCCGACTGCGCCCGCGCCGACTCGGCCGACGTCGACGCCGCGGTCTCCGCCGCGCGCACGGCCCTCACGTCGCCCGCGTGGAAGGGCATGACGCCCGCCGACCGCGGCGCGCTGCTCTGGCGCGTCGCCGACCTGCTCGAGGCGAACCTCGACCAGCTGGCGCAGCTCGAGACCCTCGACCAGGGCAAGGCCTGGGGCACCGCGCGGTTCGGCGAGATCCCCGCGGCGATCGCGCAGTTCCGCTACTACGCGGGCTACCCGACCAAGATCCTGGGCACCACGATCCCGTCGTCGCTGCGCAGGCAGGGCCCCGACAGGCAGGTGTTCGCCTACACGACCCGCGAGCCGGTCGGAGTGGTCGCCGCGATCGTGCCGTGGAACTCGCCGCTGCTGATGGCCGCGATGAAGGTCGCCCCGGCGCTGGCCGCAGGCTGCACCGTCGTGCTGAAGCCGGCCGAGAACACGTCGCTGACGGCGATCCGCCTCGGCGAGCTGCTGGTCGAGGCGGGCGTGCCCGACGGCGTCGTCAACGTCGTCACCGGCTACGGTCCGGAGGCGGGCCAGGCCCTGGCCGACCACCCCGACGTCGACAAGGTCGCCTTCACCGGCTCGACCGCCGTCGGAAAGCGCCTCGTCACCGCGGCCAGCGGCAACCTGAAGCGGCTCACCCTCGAGCTCGGCGGCAAGAGCCCGGTCATCGTCATGGGCGACGCCGACCTCGACCGCACCGTGCCGGGGGTCGCCGCGGGCATCTTCGACAACGGCGGTCAGGTCTGCGTCGCCGGCAGCCGCGTCTACGCGCACCGCGACGTGTACGCGGAGCTCGTCGACCGCCTCGCCGCGCACAGCCGCACCCTCACGCTCGGGCACGGACTCGCCGAGGGCACCGACCTCGGCCCGCTGGTCAGCCGGGCGCAGTCCGACCGCGTCGAGCAGTTCGTGCGCGAGGCCGCGGGCGACGGCGTCGACGTCGTCTCGGGCGGAGAGCAGGAGGGCGACCTCTGCACGTTCTACCGGCCGACGGTGCTCACGGGCGTGACGCAGAGCATGCGGATCATGCGCGAGGAGGTCTTCGGACCGGTCGTCACGGTGACCCCGTTCGACGAACCCGAGGAGGTGCTCGCCTGGGCGAACGACAGCTCGTACGGCCTCGCCGCGAGCGTCTGGACCGAGGGGCTGTCGAACGCGCACCGGATCTCGGAGGGCATCGACTCGGGAACCGTGTGGATCAACTGCCACTCGTACTTCGGCCCCGAGCTGCCGAAGGGCGGCCACAAGGAGTCCGGCTGGGGCTACGAGAACGGCGCCAACGGCCTCGAGAACTACCTCGAGACCAAGACCGTCGTCACGGTCTACTGATGCCGAAGCAGATCAGCCTCGGGGTCTTCGAGATGATGAACCCGAACAACGGCATGCCGACGTGGACGCACCCGCTCGGCAAGGGCGACCGCTACGACAGCGTCGAGTACTGGGTCGAGGTCGCGCGGATGCTCGACGCCGCCGACGTCGACTTCCTGTTCTTCGCCGATACCTACGGCTACGCGACGATCGACGGCGCCATGCCCGACCTGGTCGCCGCGCACGGCATCCAGTTTCCGGGCTTCGACCCGATGCTGCTGATCTCGGCGCTCGCCCGCGAGACCGACCGTCTCGGCTTCGTGCTGACCTCGCCGACCACCGTCGAGCGGCCATACGCCACCGCGCGCCGGTTCGCGACGCTCGATCACTACACCGCCGGCCGCATCGGCTGGAACGTCGTCACCGGCAGCTCGCAGGCCACCACCGACGACCTGTTCGGCGTCGCCGACAGCGGGACGCACGACTCCCGGTACGACGTCGCCGACGAGTTCGTCGATGTCTGCCTCGAGCTGTGGGAAGGCGTCTGGGAAGACGACGCGCTCGTCCGCGACCCGTCGCGCAACCTGTTCGTCGACCCGGCCAAGCTCCACCCGATCGCGCACCGCGGCACGCACTTCGCATCCAGCGGCGTGTTCGCGATCCCGCCGGGGCCGCAGCGCTCCCCGGTGCTGTTCCAGGCCGGCACTTCCGCCCGCGGCCGCGCCTTCGCCGCCCGCAACGCCGAGGCCGTCCTGATCCAGGGGCAGTCCATCCCGAAGGCGCGGGAGCACGTCGACGACATCCGAGCCCAGGCCGTCGCCCACGGCCGCTCCCCCGACGACGTGAAGGTCGTCACCGGCGTCACGATCACCGTCGCGCCGACGCACGACGAGGCCGTCGCCCTGCGCACAGAGCTCGAGGGCCTCTACGCGGTCGAAGACGCAGCCGTGATCTTCGCGGGCTTCACCGGCGTCGACCTCTCGGCGTTCGACCCGTCCGAGCCGCTGACGGCGATCGCCTCCGACCAGGGCCAGACCCTCGTCGACCGCTTCGTGCGGCCCGGCCAGCCCGTCCCCACCGTCGGCGACGTGCTCGGCGACTTCCGCCTGCGCGCCAACCGCGGCTTCCAGATCACCGGCGACCCCGCCGAGGTGGCCGACGAGCTCCAGGCCATCGTCGAGGGCACCGGCATCGACGGCATCATGCTCGAGCCGACGTTCGGCGGGCCCGAGGCGTTCGAGGCCTTCATCGATCTCGTGCAGCCGATCCTGCGCGATCGCGGCCTGCTGCCGGCGACCCGCTCGGCCTCGGAGCCCACCCTCCGAGAGAGGGTCACGGGCGCAGGAACGCCGCACCTCCCGTCCGCCCACCCGGGCGCGCGCTTCCGCACCTTCTGATCGCCCCTTCGCCCCCTGCCAGAAAGGCACCCCATGCAAGCCGAAGCCGTCGACGCGGTGATCCGCGGGCTCAAACGAGCCGGGATCAGCGTGGTCTGCTACCTGCCCGACTCGCTCTTCAAAGAGCTGTACCCGGCGCTCGACGCCGATCCCGACATCCGCACGATCCAGGTGACCAACGAGGGCGAGGGCGCGGCGATCGCCGGCGGGGTCTTCCTGTCGGGCAAGCGCGCCGTGCTCATCATGGAGAACTCGGGCCTGCGCGCCGCCGTCGAGCACCTGGCCCGGATGGGCCTCGGCGCCGGCATCCCCGTCGTCATGCTCATGAGCTACCGGGGCGACCTCGGCGAGAACAACTGGTGGGCCATCCCTCACGGCATCACGATGGAGCCGATCCTCGACGCGCTCCGCACGCCCTACCAGGTGATCCGCCACGCCGACGAGATCGAGCAGGCCATCGTCGACGCGTCGACCTGGTCGCACACCGCCTACTACCATTCCGCAGTCGCGCTGAGCGGGGAGATCGTCCGATGACCGAGACCACACCGTTCGTGAAGCCCGAGCACGGCACCATGAGCCGCTACGCGGCCATGGAGGCCCTGGGCCGGCGCCTCGACGACGCCCTCGTGATCCTCTCGCTCGGCGGCGCCGTCGACGAGTGGTACAGCGCCGCCCCGCACATGCGTGCCGCCAGCCTGTTCCAGCAGCAGCTCGGCTGCGTCACCGGCGAGGCCCTCGGCCTGGCCGTCGGGCTGCCGCACCGCCGCATCGTGTCGCTCGACACCGACGGCGGCCTGCTGTTCAACCTCGGCATCATGGCCACCGTCGCCAACGAGCAGCCGGCGAACCTCTTCATCGTCGTCTGGGACAACGAGCAGTACCAGTCCATCGGCGGGCCCAAGACGCACACCGCTTCGGGCCGCGTCGACCTCGCGGCGATCGCCCGCGGCTGCGGCATCGCCAACGCCTTCACCGTCGACACCCTGGACGAGTTCGACGCCCACTGCGCCGCCGGCCTCGCCGCGACGGAGCCGTACCTGCTGGTCGCCAAGACCGACGGCATCCTCGAGCCCGGTATCAAGCGCAAGCACTCCGACGGCCGGGAAGACAAGTACATCTTCGTCCGCCACGTCGAGGAGACCGAGGGCATCGTCATCATGGGCCCGAGCGAGCACAACTGATGGCGGCGGTCGGCTACGACTTCGTGATCGTCGGCGGCGGCGCCGCGGGCTGCGTGCTGGCGAACAGGCTCTCCGCCGACCCGGCGGCGACCGTGCTCCTGATCGAGGCCGGGCCGACCGACGCCGGCGTGCCGGAGATCCGCGACGCCTCCCGGTGGGTGTCGCTGCTCGGCTCCGAGTACGACTGGGGCTACGAGTACGAGCCGACCCCCGACGTCGCAGGCCGGAGCATCGCGATCCCACGCGGGCGCGTGCTCGGCGGCTCGTCGAGCATCAACGCGATGCTCTGGTACCGAGGCCACCCCGACGACTACGACGCGTGGGAGGCGTCGGGCGCCACGGGGTGGAGCTGGGCGACCATGCTCCCCGCGTTCCGCGCGAGCGAGGACTGGGAGGGCGGCGCCGACGCCTTCCGCGGAGCCGGCGGCCCGATGAGGATCGAGACGTCGAGAGACCCGCACCCGATCGCCGAGGCCATGCTCGCCGGAGCGCCCGAGATGGGCGTGCCGGTCGTCGCCGACCCCAACGGCGCCTCGAACGAGGGCGCGACGCTCGCGAACTTCAACGCCACGACCGAGGCCGACGGCACGATGAGCCGATGGAGCACCGTGCGCGGCTACCTCGACCCGGTGCGCCACCGGCCGAACCTCACGGTGCTCAACGACTCGACGGCGGTGCGCCTCGTGCTCGAGGGCGGGCGCTGCATCGGCGTGGTGCACACGACGGCGGGCGAGGCGACCACCACGTTCGCGACCTCCGGCGTGGTGCTGGCGCTCGGCGCCATCGACACGCCCGCGCTGCTGCAGCGATCGGGGGTCGGGGGGCCCGAGTTCCTGCGCTCGCTGTCGATCGACGTGCTGCACGACCTGCCCGGAGTCGGCGAGAACTACCAGGACCACCCGCTCGTCTCGGGGATGAATGTCGCCTCGAGCGTGCCCCTCGGGCCGATGCGCGACAACGGCGGCGGCAGCATGATGAACTGGCGCTCGTCGCACGCCTCGGCAGGGCCCGACCTGCACGCGTTCATCGTGCAGGAGTCGCGGCCAGCGGCGGGGATCCACCAGGACCTCGACGGTGACGTGTTCGCCGTGTCGCCGGGCCTCATGCGCTCGGTCAGCCGCGGGCACGTGCGGGTGCGGTCGGCGTCGCCGTTCGAAGCACCCGAGGTGCAGCCGAACTTCCTGCGCGAGGGGGCCGACCTCGATCGCCTCGTCGAAGCGGTCGGCGGCGTGCTGGAGCTGCTCGGCACGGCGCCGTTCCGGGCGCTCGGCGCCCGGCCACTGGTCGACTTCGCGCCGGGAGACCGGTCGGCCGTCGTGGACTTCATCCGGCACGGCGTCGACACGTTCTTCCACTCGTGCGGCACCGCGCGGATGGGCACCGACGAGCTCGCCGTCGTCGACCCGGCCTCGCTGCGGGTGCGCGGGCTCGACGGGCTGTGGGTGGCGGACGCCAGCGTGATCCCGGTGATCCCGACGAGCAACACGCAGGCGCCGGTCATCGCCATCGCCGAGCGGGCCGCCGCGCTCATCGCCGCCGCGGTCTGACGCCGTCGCTGCCTGCCGCGAGCACCGCACCACGATCGGGACTCGGCACCACTGCGGCTGAGCACCGCACCACGATCGGGACTCGGCACCACGGGATTTCATGGTGCCTTGTCCCGATCGTGGTGCCGCGGCGGGCCGGGAGTCTGGCTCCGCGCTCTAAGCTGGCGGCGAGGGGGCACTGATCATGCAGTACGCGGGGGAAGCCTGGGTCGAGCGGTTGCGCGCCGGGGTCGTGCCGCGCGCACGCGGAGTCGCGATCGCCGTCATCGTGCTCGTCGTCGCCGGCGTCGGGCTCACCGTGCTGGAGTGGTCGCACCCGCGCTTCCTCGCCGAGGCGACGACCGGCCGCGGCGGCTTCGCCTTCGTCATCGGCCCCCCGGGCATGGTCGTCGGAGGCACCGCCCTCGCAATCGCCTCCTGGTGGCGCCAGAGATCTGACCGCGTCATGATCGCGAGGATCCGAGGGGGCGCTGATGGCACGAGCGGGGCGCCCGTGCTGTTCGTTCCGGTGGTGGCGAAGGGCCAGTTCCTGAGCGAGGATCTCCCCGCGCCCCGCCCGACGATCTGGACCGTCGACGCCGCCGGGCTGCACGCGTGGACGCCGTCGGAGGCGAAGCCGGTGCTCGACCTGCCGTGGGAGACGATCACGGGCTTCGAGCTCGCGACCAATGACCGCGCGCCGGTGTACGGGCAGCGGATCGATTACGGGGTGCGGGTGCTGGGGGCGAAGCGGCCGATCGTGCTGGTTCCGCGGGCCGACCTCGGGCGACCGCTCGGAGCCGGCGCCTACCGCCTCGACGTGCTCAAGAGCCTGCTGCGGTCGTTCCAGGCGCAGCTCGGCGCCTGACACCCGCGGCGGCGGGATATCCGGCGGCGCGCCACGACCGGGGCGCAGGAACGTCCTGACGGGTACCACCTGTGCCCCTCGCCACGGCCGCCGCCCGCCCCGCGATACGGTTGTCGGACCATGCAGCAGCACCCTCTCGACGACCCCATCCGCTCAGCCCTCACCGGCCGCCACTCCCCGATGGCGATCACCTCGGGCACGGCCGCGCGCTACCCCGGCGACGTCGCGCCGTTCGGCTCGATGCCGCTCTCGCCGACCCCCGCCGACTGGGCGTCGCTGGCCGAGATCGCGACCGACGACGCCGTCGCGATGTTCGTGCCGACCGAGTTCGTCGTGGCCGACGGGTGGAGCACGCACCTCGAGCTCGGCCTGGTGCAGCTCACGGACGACGACGTCGACACGTCGGGCACGCGCGGCGACGACATCGTCGACCTCGCCGACGCCGACGTGCCCGAGATGCTGCGGCTCACGGCGCTGACCCGGCCGGGCCCGTTCCTGCCGCGCACGATCGCGTTCGGCGGATACGTCGGGGTCGTCGACGGCGGCCGGCTCGTCGCGATGGCCGGGCGGCGCCTCAGCATGCCCGGGTGGGTCGAGATCAGCGCCGTGTGCACCGACCCGGAGGCACGCGGCCGGGGGCTGGCCCGGCGGCTCATCACCGAGGTCGCGCGGGGCGTCCGGGCTGACGGGGATCGCGCGTTCCTGCACGTGGCAGCCGGCAACCCCGCGCAGGGCCTGTACGAGGCGATGGGCTTCGTCGTGCGGCGCACCTCGAAGGTCGTCGACGTGACGCCGCCGCGCTAGGGCCTCCTACTCGTCGTCGATCGCGAAGATCGCCGAATCGGGCCGCACCGCGTCGGGGTCGGGCCCGCTGCGCACGCCGAGGTCGAGCGCGTCGATCGCGGCGAGCTCGGCGGCCGTCAGCTCGAAGTCGAACACCGCGAAGTTCTCGGCGATCCGGCCGGGGTTCACCGACTTCGGGATGGCGCTGCGGCCCTGCTGGAGGTGCCAGCGCAGCATGACCTGGGCGGCCGACTTGCCGTGCGCCTCGCCGATGCCGGTGAGCACCGGGTCGCTCAGCGGGTTCTTGTTGCCGGCCTGGTTGAAGCCCGGGTAGAACGTGATGCCGCCGATCGGCGACCAGGCCTGGGTGACGATGCCGAGCGCGGCGTCGGCGGCCTCGTTCTCGTGCTGCGCGAAGTAGGGGTGCAGCTCGATCTGGTTGACCGCCGGGACGACCGTGCGATCCTGCATCAGCCGATCGAGGTGCTCGCCGGTGAAGTTGCTGACGCCGATCGACCGGACCCTGCCGTCGGCCAGCAGGGTCTCGAGCGCGCGGTACGCCTCGAGGGTCTTGTCGAACAGCCACGGCGCAGGCTGGTGGAGGATGTACAGGTCGATCTGCTCGACGCCCATCTTCGCCGTGGCGATGTCGAAGGCGTGCAGGGTCTCGTCGTAGCCGTACTGGCTGATCCAGACCTTCGTCTCGATGAACACCTCGTCGCGGGGCACGCCCGACCGGCGAATGCCCTCGCCGACCTGGCGCTCGTTGCGGTAGGCGGCGGCGGTGTCGATGTGGCGGTAGCCGGCGCGGAGCGCGGCGTCGACCGCGTCGACGGTCTCGGCGGGCGCGCTCTGGAAGACGCCGAGGCCGAGTGCGGGCATCGTGACGCCGTTGTTGAGGGTGAGGATCTCTGTCATGCCTCGACGCTATGCCCGGGAGCGGTGCGACTGAGAGGGCGGGTCAGTACGCCGGTGGCCGGTACCCGGCAGGGCCCGACTCGACAGCGCCCGCCCCAGTCACCGCCCCGGCGCCTCCGCCGTGCTCCCCCGCACGACCAGCTCGGTCGGCACGATGACGTCCTCCGGCCGAGGGGCGTGGGCGATCTCGCCGAGCAGCAGGGCGATCGCGCTGCGGCCGACGCTGTCGAAGCTCTGCCGGATGGTCGTGAGCGGCGGCCAGAACGACTCGGCCTCGGTCATGTCGTCGAACCCGACCACGCTCAGGGACGCAGGAACTGCCCGCCCGGCCTCGTGCGCCGCCCTCAGGACTCCGAGCGCCATGCCGTCGTTGCCGGCGAACACGGCGGTGATGTCGGCTCGGCGCGCGATCTCCCGCCCCGCCGCGTACCCGGACTCCGTGCTCCAGTCGCCGCGGAACGGCTCGGGCACGACCCGCCCGTGCGCCTCGAGCGTCTCGCGCCAGGCGGCCTCGCGGCGCCGGGCCGCGTAGTAGCCGCTCGGCCCGGCGACGTGCCACACCGTCTCGTGGCCGAGGTCGAGCAGGTGCTCGGTCGCGAGCCGGGCGCCGAGCGCCTGGTCGGTGTCGATGAACGGCCGCTCGCTCTGGCGGCTGGAGTCGATGATGACGACGGGGAGGTCGGCCGGCAGCTCGACGTTGCTCTCCGAGAGCAGGTCGGCCTCGATGACGATGACGATCCCGTCGACGGCCTGCTCGGAGAGCCGTGCGAACGCACCGGTGACGTCGCCCTGGGTGCGGTGCGAGACGGGCAGGAGGGTGATCGTGTAGCCGGCGTCGGAGGCCGCCTCGGCGATCGCCTCGAGAAACTTCGCGTTGCCGTACGAGGACAGCGTGAACATGATCACGCCGATCGTGTGGAACCGGCCGGAGCGGAGCGCGCGGGCGGCGCGATTGGGGCTGTAGCCGAGCTCGGCCATCGCCTCGCGGACGCGGGTCGCCGTCGCGGGCTGCACGTTGTCGAGACCCCGCGCCACGCGCGAGACGGTCTGCATCGACACGCCGGCGGCGCGCGCGACGTCCGCGGCGGAAGCCTTGCGCGCGCTGGGCTCAGTGATCACGACTTCCCTTTCGATGTGGCGATGGCGACGTTGACATGATACGGTCCCCTCCGAGATGTTGACGTAAACATCTGCGAGTGAGACAAGGAAGTTTCGATGAGTTCGAGAGCAATCCAGGCCACGCGCTCCGGGCGCACGCGCCGCGGGAAGCAGACCGGCTGGCTGTTCGTGGCGCCGTTCATGGTGGTCCTGGTCGCCATGCTGATCGTCCCGATCGGCTACGCGCTGTACCTCAGCCTGTTCCGCGACCAGCTGATCGGCGGCAACCACTTCGTGGGGTTCGCCAACTACATCCAGCTGGTGCAGGACAGCAAGTTCTGGTCCAGCTTCCTGCGGGTGCTGATCTTCCTGGTCATCCAGGTGCCGGTCATGCTGATCCTCGCGCTGGTGGCGGCCCTCGCCCTCGACAGCGCCAGGCTGCACGCCGCGGGCTTCTTCCGCATCGCGATCTTCCTGCCCTACGCCGTCCCCGGCGTCGTTGCGGCCCTGATCTGGGGCTTCATCTACGGCCCGCAGTTCGGCCTGACCGGCTCGTTCAACGACCTCCTCGGCAGCGACCTGCTCAAGCCGTTCACCTCGACCTGGATCCTGACGTCGATCGGCAACATCGTGACCTGGGAGTTCCTGGGCTACAACATGATCATCTTCTTCGCAGCCCTCCGCGTCGTCCCCACCGAGCTCTACGAGGCCGCATCGCTCGACGGCGCCGGCAGCCTCCGCACGATCATCTCGATCAAGCTCCCGGCTCTCCGCGGCGCGATCGTCATCGCCACGATCTTCTCGATCATCGGCAGCTTCCAGCTCTTCAACGAGCCGAACCTGCTCAAGACCCTGGCGCCGAACGTCATCGGCACCTTCTTCACCCCGAACATGTACGCCTACAACCTCTCGTTCGCCGGCCAGCAGTTCAACTACTCCGCGACAGTCGCGATCGTCATGGGCGTCATCACCGCCGTGATCGCGTACGTCGTCCAGGTCCGCGGCACGAGGCAGGAGAACCGATGAGCGCGCTCACCACCCCCGAGGTCATCCCCGAAGAGAGGCGCGCAGGATCGCGCAGCCTCCGCAAGGCCGCCCGCCGCCCCGGGCCCAGCGGCTACCGCGACAAGAAGTCGCTCGGGCTGACCGCCGTCATGGTGATCTTCCTGGTCTACTCGCTGGTCCCGCTGTTCTACCTGCTCGTCAACTCGACGAAGTCGCAGGACTCCCTGCTGGCGTCCTTCGGCCTCTGGTTCGGCGACGGGTTCCACATGTTCCAGAACATCCACGACGTCTTCACCTACAACGGCGGCATCTTCCTGACCTGGTTCCGGAACACGCTGCTGTACGTCGTGGTCGGCGCCGGCGGCGCCACCCTCCTCGCCACGCTGGCGGGCTACGGGCTCGCGAAGTTCCGCTTCACCGGGCGCCGCGCCGTCTTCGCCGTCGTGCTCGGGTCCATCGCGATCCCCGGGACCGCCCTGGCCGTGCCGACGTTCCTGCTGTTCTCGCACCTGGGCCTCACCAACACCCCGTGGGCGATCATCCTGCCGTCGCTGATCAGCCCGTTCGGCCTCTACCTGGTCTGGACGTACGCGGTCGACGCCATCCCCGAGGAGCTCCTCGAGGCCGCGCGCATCGACGGGGCCGGCGAGATCCGCATCTTCTTCACGATCGCGATCCGACTGCTCACCCCGGGCATCGTCACCGTCCTGCTGTTCTCGGTGGTCGCCACCTGGAACAACTACTTCCTGCCGCTCATCATGCTGAGCGACCCGAAGTGGTACCCGCTGACCGTCGGCCTCAACCAGTGGTCGCAGCAGGCGAACGGCGTGGCCGCCGACCCGATCTACAACCTCGTCGTCACCGGCTCGCTCATCACCATCGTGCCGATCGTCGTGGTCTTCCTGCTCCTGCAGCGCTACTGGCAGTCCGGCCTCGGCGCCGGCGGCGTCAAGATGTAGCCCCTTTTCCTCTCCTCCCGCACCACCCTCCTGAACACCACACACACAACGAAGTGAAAGGACCCTCATGCACAAGCGCTTGAGGACGATCGTCGGCGCAGCGCTGACGACGGTCGCAGTCACCGCAGCCCTCGCCGGCTGCTCCAGCAGCACGGGCGGCACCGGCGGAGGCGGCGGAAACGCCGACCAGGTCGACGCCGCTCTGAAGGCCGGCGGAACGCTGACCTACTGGTCGTGGACGCCGTCCGGCGCCGCGCAGGTCGCCGCGTTCGAGAAGGCCTACCCGAAGGTCAAGGTCAAGCTCGTCAACGCCGGCACCGGCAACGACGAGTACACGAAGCTGCAGAACGCCGTGAAGGCCGGCTCGGGCGCGCCCGACGTCGCCCAGGTCGAGTACTTCGCGCTTCCGCAGTTCGCTCTGGCCGACTCGCTCACCGACCTGTCGCAGTACGGCTTCGACGACCTGAAGAGCAAGTACACGTCCGGCACCTGGGGCTCCGTCGACCTCGACGGCAAGCTCTACGGCCTCCCGCAGGACTCCGGCCCCATGGCGATGTTCTACAACAAGACGCTGTTCGACAAGTACAGCATCGCCGTGCCGAAGACGTGGGACGAGTACATCGCCGCCGCGAAGAAGCTGCACAAGGCCGACCCGAGCGCCTACATCAACTCCGACACCGGCGACGCCGGCTTCACGACGAGCATGATCTGGCAGGCCGGCGGCCGTCCGTTCAAGGTCGACGGCACCAAGGTGACCGTCAACCTCCAGGACGAGGGCACCAAGAAGTGGGCCGACACCTGGAACGAGCTCGTCGAGAACAAGCTCCTCGCTCAGACCCCCGGCTTCACCGACGACTGGTACAAGCAGCTCGCCGGCGGTGAGATCGCCACGCAGATCTCGGGCGCCTGGTTCCCCGGCGTCATCGAGTCGGGCGCCAAGGGCGGCTCGGGCGACTGGGCCGTGGCTCCGATCCCGACCTACGACGGCAAGACCGCCGTCACGGCCGAGAACGGCGGTGGCGCACAGGTCGTCATGAAGCAGTCGAAGAACCAGGCTCTTGCGGCCGGCTTCGTCAAGTGGCTGAACTCGTCGGACGGCAGCGTCAACACGTTCCTGGCCTCGGGCGGCTTCCCCTCGACGACCGCCACGCTCACGTCGAGCGACTTCCTCGCCACCAAGCCGGACTACTTCTCGAAGCAGCCGATCAACGAGGTGCTGAAGGGTGCCTCCGACTCGGTCGCCTCCGGATGGCAGTACCTGCCCTTCCAGGTGTACGCGAACAGCATCTACGCCGACACCGTCGGGCAGTCGTACGCGAACTTCTCCGACATCAACACGGGTCTCAAGGCCTGGCAGTCGGCGCTCGTGAAGTACGGCAACGAGCAGGGCTTCACGGTCTCCGCCAAGTAGCAGCACAGCACCACCAGCACTCCTCAGCAGAACGGGCGCGGCGCCCTCGCAGGGCCGCGCCCGTTCTGTCGATCTCACCAGGAACGAGACCCACCATGACCAGCAGCCGCTTCGCGCTCGGCGCGACCGACTTCCTGCTCGACGGCGCACCGCACCGGATCCTCTCCGGCGCCCTCCACTACTTCCGCGTCCACCCCGACCACTGGGCCGACCGCATCGAGAAGGCCCGCCTGCTCGGCCTCAACACCATCGAGACGTACGTGCCCTGGAACGACCACGAGCCCGTCCCCGGCGCCTGGACGGCCGACGGCGCCCTCGACCTCGCGCGCTTCCTCGACCTCGTCCAGGCCGCCGGGATGCACGCGATCGTCCGACCCGGCCCCTACATCTGCGCCGAGTACGACAACGGCGGACTCCCCGCCTGGCTCTTCACCGACCCCGAGGTCGGCATCCGCCGGTTCGAGCCGCGCTTCATGGCCGCGGTCGAGAGCTACCTCCGTCGCGTCTACGACATCGTCGCGCCCCGGCAGATCGACGCCGGCGGCGCCGTGATCCTGGTGCAAATCGAGAACGAGTACGGGGCCTACGGCTCCGACAGGCAGTATCTCCGCGCTCTCGTCGACATCACCCGCGACGCCGGGATCACCGTGCCCCTGACCACCGTCGACCAGCCAGAGCCCGAGATGCTCGAGAACGGCAGCCTCCCCGACCTCCTGAAGACCGGCTCGTTCGGATCGCGCAGCCCCGAGCGCCTCGCGACCCTCCGCGCTCATCAGCCGACCGGCCCCCTCATGTCGTCGGAGTACTGGAACGGCTGGTTCGACTTCTGGGGCGGCGAGCACCATGTCACGTCGGCCGAAGCGCAGGCGCGCGACCTCGATGCGCTCCTCGCGACCGGTGCCTCGGTCAACCTGTACATGTTCCACGGCGGCACGAACTTCGGCTTCACGAACGGCGCGAACGACAAGGGCGTCTACGAGCCGACCGTCACCAGCTACGACTACGACGCCCCGCTCGACGAGGCCGGCAACCCGACGCCGAAGTACTTCGCCTTCCGCGAGGTCCTGGCGAAGTACACCGACGTCCCCTCCGGACGCCTCGACCGCGGCGAGTCCGACCTGCCGACCCCGGCCGTCCGCTCGATCGGCGCCATCGGCCTCCTCGAGGCGCTCGAGCACCTCGGCTCCTGGCGCGGCACCGGCACGACGCCGGCCACCTTCGACGAGATCGGTCACTTCCGCGGCCTGATGGCGCTTCGCACCGCCCTCCCTGGCAACGCCACGACGCTGCGGGTCGGCGAGGTGCGCGACCGGGCCACCCTGTTCGTCGACGGCGTCCTCGTCGGCGTCCTCGACCGGGCCAGCGGCGATCGGGCGCAGGAACTCCCGGCCGGTCGCGTCCTCACCGTCGTCGTGGAAGACCAGGGCCGCGTCAACTACGAGCGGCGGATCGGCGAGCCCAAGGGCCTGATCGGGCCGGTCGAGCTCGACGGCCACGACGCCGAGTGGGAGGCGCTCGCCCTCGACGTCGCGCACCTCGGCGACCTTCCCGTGACAGCGGATGCCGACCCCGCCGCCGCCGGCGTGCACCGGTTCGAGTTCGACCTCGACGAAGCGGCCGACCTCCAGCTCGACACGTCGGGCCTCGGCAAGGGCGCGGCGTTCGTCAACGGCTTCGCGCTCGGTCGATACTGGAGCGTCGGCCCGCAGCACACGCTGTACGTGCCGGGGCCGGCGACGCGGGCGGGCGCCAACGAGCTCGTGATCCTCGATCTGGCCGGGCCGGAGTTCCTGCCCTCGTTCGCGCCGCGGGCCGACCTCGGCCCCGTCGTCCGCGACACCCTCTCAGTACAAGGAGCCTGACCAGTGCGATCGCCCTTCACGCCGTACGTCGCCGACGACGAGCGCTACGCCAAGCTGCCCTACGACCGGATCGGCCGCAGCGGCCTGCGCCTGCCCCGGATCTCGCTCGGGCTCTGGAACAACTTCGGCTCCGACCGTCCGCTCGAGACGCAGCGCGACATCCTGCTGCGGGCGTTCGACCGCGGCGTCACGCACTTCGACCTCGCCAACAACTACGGCCCGCCCTACGGGTCGGCCGAGGAGCAGTTCGGCCGCGTCTTCCACGCGAATCTACATTCCTACCGCGACGAGATCCTGATCTCGACGAAGGCCGGCTACGACATGTGGCCCGGCCCCTACGGCGACGGCGGATCGCGCAAGTACCTGCTGTCGTCGCTCGACCAGTCGCTCGGCCGCCTCGGCCTCGACTACGTCGACATCTTCTACTCGCACCGACCCGACCCGACGACGCCGATCGAGGAGACCATGGGGGCGCTCGCCACGGCCGTCCGCCAGGGCAAGGCGCTCTACGTCGGGATCTCGAACTACGACCCCGCCCAGACGCAGGCGGCCGTCGATGCGCTCGCAGCCGAGGGCGTGCCGCTGCTGATCCACCAGCCCCGCTACAACATGTTCGACCGCAGGCCCGAGGGCGGGCTCTTCGACACCCTCCTCGCCAACGGCATCGGCTCGATCGTCTTCTCGCCGCTCGCCGGCGGGCTCCTGACCGGCCGCTACCTCGACGGCATCGCGCCGGCCGGATCGCGCGCCGCCGAGGGGCGCTGGTTCACCTCCGACGCCTTCGACGACGACTACCTGACCCGCGCCCGCGGCCTCAACGCCATCGCCGAGGCCCGAGGGCAGTCGCTCGCCCAGCTGTCGCTGCTCTGGGTGCTGCGCCAGCAGGCCGTGACCTCGGCGCTGATCGGCGCCTCCAGCGTCGCCCAGCTCGACGACAGCCTCGACGCGCTGCACGGCGCCGACCTCACCGACGACGAGCTCGCCGCCATCGAGCCGCTCGCCGTCGACGGCACCGGCTCCAAGCGCTGACCGCCGCCCCGGACTGGGGTCGGACGCCTGGCGAGATGCGACACCCCGCTCCCCTATGATTCTCAAAAAGCGAGCCGTGATCACATCGTTCGCATCACCACAGCACGGGGGAACACACCACATGTCAGCACCACGTCTGCGCCGTCGCGCGCTCACGATCACCGCCGCTCTCGCCTGCACCGTCGGGCTCGCGCTCGCCGGCGTCGGTCCGGCGGCCGCCGCCACGCCGTCCACGAGCACCACGAGCTCCGATGTGTCGAGCCGCATCGTCGAGGCTCTGCACGAGAAGGGCCTCGGAACCCTGGGCAGCCGCTCAGCCGTCGCGCGCGCCCTCAGCGACTCCGGCATCACCTCGTCGGCTTCGCAGTCGCGCACCGTCGCGCCGTCGGCCGTCACACCCGCTCCCGCCGGGGTGCGTCCCGCGGCCGAGGTCGACCCGAACGCGAACCGCGACGCGGTCGTCGGCCAGGCCGTTCTCGGAGACGAGCTGTACGGAGCGGGCGAGGGCTACAACGCCGACGCCTCCGACCTCGAGCACTGGACGAACGTCGGCTGGAAGCCGGTTGCGGGCTCGCCGCACGAGATCGACTCGCAGGTCGTCAAGGTCGGCGACGCCGTCTACTTCACGGTGACGACCTACTCGAAGAACTACAACGCGAGCGCCACCCTCTGGAGCTACGACGGCACGACGTTCAGCGCGCTGAAGAAGTTCGACGGAGAGGTCGGTCTCGCAGCCGCGGGCTCGAAGCTGACGCTGCTCCAGTACACCAACGCCGACGACGAGGAAGACTCCTTCTTCGAGTTCAACCTGCCGACCGCTACGGTCTCCCAGTACGACGGCACCACCTTCACGACGCCGTTCGAGAGCAAGAAGGTGCTCTATGCGCCCATCGCGATCGGCGACACGCAGTACTTCATGGCCATCTCGATCACCTCATCGACGGTGAACTCGGCCATCTACCGCCTCGACGGCAGCAGCCTCACACGCATCAGCACCGCACCCTTCGGCTACTCCGGAGTCGAGTGGGACGGCGCATTCTACTACGGCGGCGTCTCGTCCAAGGGGGTCGAGGGCATCTACCGCTTCGACGGCACCGCCACGCCGACTCTCGTGAAGACCGGCGTCTCGTTCGCCGGCGCGTACAACCTGCCCGATGTCGGCACGTTCGACGGCGACCTGGCCTTCACCGGCCAGAAGCGCGACAAGACGCCGACGCTCTACACCTTCGACGGGACGACCACGGCGAGCGCCGGCCCGATCGGGACCACCGACTACGACTCCGCCGTCTTCCAGGAGTTCGACTCGAAGCTCTTCTACGCCGCGGACGGATGGGACGGCACGGACACCTGGATCTACGACCCGAAGGCGACCACGAGCGATCCCGCGACCGTCGTCGAGTCCTCCGTGCCGACGATCACGGGCACCCCGACGGTGGGCAAGGTGCTCACCGCCCTCGGCGGCGACTGGACTGCCACCGCGAAGCTCTCGTACCAGTGGCTGAGCGACGGCAAGGCCGTGAAGGGCGCTACCAAGGCCCGCCACCGCGTGACGGTCGGCGACTACGGCCACGCGATCAGCGTGCGCGTCACGGGCTCCGGCCCCGGGTTCACCCCGGCGACGCAGACCAGCGCCGAGACCGCCAAGCCGCTGAACGGCACCATCGACTTCTACCCGGAGATCTCGGGCAAGTCGAAGGCCGGCTCGACCCTCACGGCCAAGGCGTACTCGCTCACCCCGTCGACGGCGAAGCTGACGTACCGTTGGTACCGCAACGGCACGCCGATCATCGGCGCCACGAAGAAGACGTACAAGTCGACCTCGGGCGACGTGGGCAAGCGCCTGACCGTCGGCGTCCGCGCCTCGAACACGGGCTACGACGACGCCTCGATCCTGAGCGACCCGTTCGGCGTCCGCTCGAAGTAGAAGCGATCACTCGAGACTCCAGCACCTGGTGGTCCGGCGCAGCCGCGATCGACAGGTGCTGGAGTCTCTTCGTTGAGCGATACTCGACACCGAGCAACGTCGACGCGCGGTAGGTGAGGATAGCCTAAGCTAACCTCTCGTGACCCAGACCGCCGCGCCTGCCCCCACGCCCGCGCACGGCGCCGCAGTCGCGGACCGGCGGCGCGGCCCCGGGCGCAGGCGCGTGGGCATTCTGCTCGGCCTGGTCGTGGCCGTCGCAGTCACGGCGGCGGCGAGTGTGGCGTTCGGGAGCAACCACGTGCAGTTCCTGCGCGTGTTCGAGGCCCTTCTCCACCCCGGCGACGACGAGGCGACGACGATCGTCCAGGGCGTGCGGATCCCCCGGACGATTCTCGGCATCGTCGTGGGCGCCTGCCTCGGCGTCGCCGGCGCGGTCATGCAGGGGCAGACGCGCAACCCGCTCGCCGACCCCGGGCTGTTCGGCGTCTCGGCCGGCGCGGGGCTCGCGGTCGTCATCGGCGTCTTCGTGTTCGGAGTCGCCGACACCGGGCTCGACGTCTGGTTAGCCCTGGCCGGAGCCCTCGTCGCGAGCGTCGCCGTATTCTCGATCACGGCCGCCGGCAGCGGCACGGCCAGCCCCGTCCCGCTGGCACTGGCCGGAGCCGCGGTCTCGGCGCTGCTCGACGCCTTCACCTCGTTCATCGTTCTCGCCGACAAGGACGCCCTGAACGCGTACCGCCTCTGGGTCGTCGGATCGCTGTCGGGGCGCGATGCCGGCGTGATCTCGTCGGTTGTGCCGTTCGCGCTGGCCGGCCTGGTGCTGGCGTTCCTGAACTCGCGCGCCCTCGACAACCTGGGGCTCGGCTCGGACATGGCCCGCAGCCTCGGCCAGAACGTGCTCGTCGCCCGGATCACCGGCCTCGCGTCGATCACGCTCCTGACGGCGGCGGCCACCGCCGCCGCCGGGCCGGTGGGCTTCGTCGGACTCGTCGTGCCGCACCTCGCGCGGGCGATCGTCGGCGGGAGCCACCGGTACCTGATCCCCGCGTCAATGCTCATCGGCATCGCGCTCGTGCTCGGGGCCGACGTGGTCGGGCGGCTGATCGGCGGTTCGGGCGAGGTGCAGGTCGGCATCGTGCTTGCGGTGCTCGGCGGGCCGTTCTTCGTCGCGGTGGCGCGGCGCCGGTCGCTGGTGGCGCTGTGAGCGGGCGAGTGTCGACGTCGCCCGTTGCCGTGCGCGGGCCGGACAGGAACCCGCGAGCAGGCGTCGTCGTCGGCCCGATCGGCCTCGCCTGGCGGCCTCGCCTGATCGCCGTGACGGTCGTGGCTCTCGCCGCGGCCCTGGTGCTGCTCGTCGTCAGCATCGGCGTCGGCAGCGTCGCGCTGACTCCGGTCGACGTGGTCCGCGCGCTCACCGGCGGCGGCACCGACCTCCAGCGCCTGATCGTGCTGCAGCTGCGTCTGCCCCGCGCCCTCACCGGCGCCCTGGTCGGCCTCGTGCTCGGGATCGCCGGAGCCCTCACGCAGACGTTCACGCGCAACCCGCTGGCGACGCCCGACGTGATCGGCGTCACCTCGGGCGCTTCGGCGGGCGCCGTCGCGGCGATCGTGCTGGGCGGCGGAACCTACTCGGTGAGCACTCTCCTGCTGGGCGGCGGCATCCCGGTCGCAGCGACCCTCGGCGCCCTCATCGCGGCGGCCCTGGTCTACGGACTCGGCTGGCGCGGCGGCGTCGAGAGCTACCGCCTCATCCTGGTCGGCATCGGCGTCGGCTCCGTCCTGACCGCGATCACCAGCTACCTGCTCGTCCGCGCCCAGATCTCAGAGGCCCAGCAGGCCACGGTGTGGCTCGTCGGCTCGCTGAGCGGCGCGTCGTGGCCGAGCCTCTGGCCCCTGCTGGCGGTCGCCTCGGTGGCCGTGCCGCTGTCGATCGCGACGAGCACGGCGCTGGGGCTGTCGCAGCTCGGCGACGAGACGGCGGTGGGCGTCGGCCTGTCGATCCAGCGCCACCGCCTGACGGTGATCGCCCTCGCCGTCGTGCTGACGGCCGCGGCCGTGGCGGCTGCCGGCCCCGTGGGCTTCGTCGCGTTCGTCGTGCCCCAGGTCGCTCTCCGGGTCGCAGCAACCTCCCGCCCCCCGATCGTCCTCTCCGGCCTGGTAGGCACCGCGCTCGTCCTGGCCGCCGACCTGGCGGGGCGGACAGTCTTCCCGGGCGAGGTGCCCGTCGGCCTCGTCACCACGGTCGTCGGGGCTCCGTACCTGATCTGGCTGCTGGTCCGCCACCGAAAGGAGCTCGTGTCGTGACGACGACCACGCTTCCCGCCCTCGAGGCCCGCGGCCTCCGCCTGGCCTACGACGGGCGCACCGTCTTCGCCGGCCTCGACCTCCGCATCGAGCCGGGCTCGGTGACGACCCTGGTCGGCGCGAACGGCAGCGGCAAGTCGACGCTGCTGAAGGCGCTCGGGCGCATCCTGAAGCCCTCCGCGGGCGAGGTGCTGCTCGAGGGCGAGCCGATCGCGCGCCTCGCCACCAAGGAGGTCGCGCGCCGCCTGGCTCTCCTGCCGCAGAGCCCGAGCGCTCCCCCGGGCATGAGCGTGCGCGACCTCGTGCTCCGCGGCCGCAACCCGCACCAGACCTGGGCGCGCCCCTGGTCGCCCGACGACGCGGCCGTCGTCGACCGCGCACTCGAGGCGACCGGCCTGACCGACGTCGCCGACCGCGATGTCGCGGCCTTGTCGGGAGGACAGCGCCAGCGCGTCTGGATCGCCCTCGTCGTGGCCCAGGAGGCCGCGACCCTCCTGCTCGACGAGCCGACGACCTTCCTCGACCTGACCCACCAGCTCGACGTGCTCCGCCTGGTCCGCCGCATCAACCGCGAGAGCGGCTCCACTGTGGTCATGGTGCTGCACGACCTGTCGCTGGCGGCGCGCTACTCCGACCGCCTCGTCGTCCTGCACGGAGGCGGCGTCGTGGCCGACGGCCCGCCCGCCGAGGTCATCACGCCGGCCACGCTCGAGCTCGCGTTCGGCCTGCGCGCCCGCGTCATCCCCGACCCCGTCACCGGGACGCCCCTGGTCGTCCCCGAAGACGACTGACCCCCTGCCACCACCGAAGGAATCCTGAATGAAGAGAATCGCCACCGCCCTGGCCGTCGTCGCCGCGGCCGCCCTCGCCCTGTCGGGCTGCTCCGCCACGTCGGGAGACAGCACCGGCACGGCCACGACCGCGACGTGGTCGTTCACCGACGACCTCGGCAAGACCGTCACGCTCGACCACCGGCCGACGAAGATCGTCGGCCAAGGCGAGACGGTGGTCTCGCTGATGAACTACGGCATCACGCCGGTCGGCACGTTCGGCTCGTTCGACATCACGAAGGACGCCCGCTTCGAGAAGCTCGACACGAAGGGCATCACGCAGGTCGGCACCGAGTACGGCTCGTTCGACCTCGAGAAGCTCGCGGCGCTCCAGCCCGACCTCATCGTCGCCGACGTCTACCCGGTCGACGCGAAGGGCACGATCGACAAGGCCCAGCCCGACTTCGGCTTCTCGGATCTCGCGCAGATGAAGCAGGTCGAGGCGATCGCGCCCATCGTGACGATCGTCATGGGCGGCGACGGCGCCGACGTCATCTCGAGCATCGTGAAGCTGTCGTCGGCACTCGGCGCCGAGGCCGGAACGATCGCGACCGCCAAGAAGGCGTTCGACACGGCGAGCGCGAAGCTCCAGTCCGCGGCGGAGGAGTCGAAGGTGAAGGTCGCGACGGTCTACGCCGACGCCGACGGCTACTACGTCGTCAAGGCGGCGGAGGACCCCGCACTCGACCTCTACGCCGACCTCGGCGTCGACTTCGTGAAGCCGACGCCCAAGGGCTACTACTGGGGCATCTACTCGTGGGAGAACGCGGGCAAGGCGGGCGGCGACGTCATCCTGCTGAACCAGTCGGGGTACCAGAAGAAGGAGCTCGCCGCGCAGCCGACGCTGGCGAAGACGGCGGCCATCACCTCCGACCAGGTCTACCGGTGGCTCTCGGCCGGCCTCGACTACGTCGGCCAGGCGGGCTACATGACCGAGCTCGCCGGCTACCTCGCCGAGTCGAAGGTGGTGACGAGCTGAACCCCGATCCGCTGAGCCTGCGCGGCAGCACGCACGACGTCGGCGGCCTCCCGGTCTGGTTCCGCCGACTGAGCGAGGCCCCCGCCGGGTCGCCGAAGGTCCTGCTGCTGCACGGCGGGCTCTCCGACTCGCGGGTCTTCGAACCGCTGGCGCGCAGACTGGCCGTCGACCACGACCTCTGGGCCTACGACCGGCGCGCGCACGGCCGGACGCCCGACATCGACGGCCCCCTGGGTTTCGAGCAGATGCTCGCCGAGGCCGTGGCCATGATCGAGGGGCCGATCGGCGGGCCCGTGCACGTCGTCGGGCACAGCGACGGTGCGTCGCTCGGCCTGATGCTGGCCACCCGGCGGCCCGAGCTCGTGTCGTCGGTCGCGGCCTTCTCGGGCAACCTCGACCCGTCGGGCATGGCGCCGAGCACCCTCTCCCGCGCGGAGCTCGCCGAGGCCCTCGTCGCGGCCGTCGCTCCCGACTACGCCGCCGTCTCGCCCGACGGCGTCGGGCACCTCGCCGTGGTCGTCGACAAGGCCGTCGCCCTCTGGTACTCCGAGCCGAGCCTCACCCCCGACGACCTGGCGCGCATCACCTGCCCCGTGCTCGTGGCCTGCGGGGAGCGCGACTCGATCGAGCGCGCCCACACGCTGAGCATCCACGCCGCCATCGACGGCGCCCGGCTCGTCGTCGTGGCCGGGACCGGGCACATGCAGGTGGCGGAGGCGCCGGAGGCGTGCGCGGCGCTGGTGGCCGAGCTGGTGGCGGGCAGTCGCTAGCCTGAGCGCATGACCTCCGACGACCTGGCCGCCTTCGCGTACGGCCTGCCCAAGGCCGAGCTCCACGTGCACCTCGAAGGGACTCTCGAGCCCGAGCTGCGGTTCGCCCTGGCCGAGCGAAACGGCATCGAGCTGGCCGAGAAGACCGTCGACGAGATGCGGGCGACGTACGTGTTCGACGACCTCACGTCGTTCCTCGCCGTCTACTACCCCGCGATGGCGGTCCTGGTGACGGCCGACGACTTCGACGACCTCGCCTGGGCCTACCTCGAGCGCGCCCGGGCCAACGGGGTGCGGCACGTCGAGATGTTCTTCGATCCGCAGGCGCACACCAGCCGCGGCGTGGCCTTCGACACCGTGATCCAGGGCCTGCGGCGGGCCGTCGTCCGCGCCGAGGCGGAGCTCGGGATCGACGCCGCGCTCGTGCTGTGCTTCCTCCGTGACCTGCCGACCGACTCCGCGATGGCCACGCTCGAGGAGGCGCTCCCCTACCGCGACTGGATCGTCGGCGTCGGTCTCGACTCCGACGAGCGCGACAACCCGCCGACGAAGTTCGAGGCCGTCTTCCGCCGAGCGCGCGCCGAGGGGCTTCGGCTCACGATGCACTGCGACATCGACCAGGTCGGCTCGATCGACAGCATCCGCTGGGTGCTGGAAGAGCTGCGCGTCGACCGGATCGACCACGGCACCAACATCGTCGAAGACCCGGCGCTCGTCGAGGCCCTGGTGGGCTCCGGCATCGGCCTGACCTGCTGCCCCGTCTCGAACTCGTTCGTCACCGCCTCGATGAAGGGAGCCGAGATGGTCGACCTGCTGGCGCGAGGCGCGAGGGTGACGCTGAACTCCGACGACCCCGCGTACTTCGGCGGCTACGTCGCCGATAACTACGTGCGCCTCGCCGAGCAGTACGCGCTCGGCCGCGACACGCTCGCGCAGCTGGCGATCAACTCGTTCGAGGCGAGCTGGCTGCCCGCCGAGCGCGTCGCGGCCTACGTCGCCGAGGTGCGGGAGTTCGTGGCGGCGCAGTAGGGCCGCCGACGGCGGGGCGCCTAGGCGGGGAAGAGCCCGTCGGGGTCGCCCACCGACGCGAGGTACGCCGAGCGCCGGGCGAAGAGGCCGGGCACGAGCGAGCGCACGCGGGCGATCAGCTCGGCGAGGTCGGCGTTCACGAGGACGCCGTCGCGAGCGACGACCGCGCCCGCGACCATGGTCAGCGACACGTCGGAGCCCTGGACGGCGTGCACGAGGTTGTGGTGCACGTTCGCGTACGGGCCCTCGCCGATCAGCGGTGTCATGCGGGGCGTGTCCGAGCGCACGGCGATGAGGTCGGCCTGCTTGCCGACCTCGAGAGAGCCGAGCCGCAGTTCCTGCCCCAGTGCCTTCGCACCGCCGACCGTCGCCATGGTGAGGACCTCCCACGAGTCCATGGCGGCAGCGTCCATCGTGCGGAGCTTGCCGAGGAGGGACGCCGTCTTGAGCTCCTCGAACATGTCGAGGTTGTTGTTCTCCTTCTCGCCGTCGGTGCCGAGGCCCACGGGAATCCCGGCAGCCAGGAACTCGGCGACGGGCGCCATGCCGCTCGCGAGCTTCATGTTGCTGACGGGGTTGTGCGAGATGCCGACGGCCCGGCCTGCGAGCACCTCGATCTCGGACTGGTCGAGCCACACGGCGTGGGCGAAGAACGCCCGCGGCGCATCGAACCAGCCGAGCTTCTCGAGAGCCTGGATCGGGCGCGCGCCGTACCGCTCGTCGAACTCGGCCAGCTCGATCTCGGACTCGCTGAGGTGCGTGTAGAGGCCGGTGTCGTAGTGGCGGGCCATCGCGATCGCCCGCTCGCGGCCGGCGTCGTCGGCGTAGAAGGGGTGCTCGAGGCCGACCCACGGCACGATGCGGCCGTTCGCCGCCCCGCTCCAGTCGCGGAGCATGCGCTCGTTGTCGTCGAGCGTGTCGAAGTAGTCGTAGTCGGGGTGCGCGCCGGTGTAGTTGACAGTCACCAGCCGGTTGCCGAGCGTCTCGGCAGCCCGCGCCGCGCCGTCGAGGTAGCGCCACATGTCGACGACCGTCGTCGTGCCCGACAGGATGCCCTCGGCGTAGCAGAGCCACGCGGCGGCCTCGGCCTCCTCCGGCCGGAGCACTCGGTGCATCGGGTCGATGTGCAGCCGCAGCCACTCCCACACCGGCAGGTGCTCGGCCGTGCCGCGCAGCATGCCCGAGTGATGGTGCGCGTTGATCAGGCCGGGCATCAGCACGACGGGGCCCAGGTCGTCGCGCGCAGCGCCGGGATGCGCCGCCACGACCTCGTCGATCGTGCCGACCGCGGCGATGGCGTCGCCGTCGATCGCGACCGCTCCCCCGACGATCACGTCGAGGGCGGCGTTCATGGTGACGAGGTGGTCGGCGGTCAGGATGCGCATGCAGACGACACTAGTTGCCCGACTCCCCCATCGTGATCGCCGGAGGAGAACGGGTGCGACTCGACTCGCGTGAGCGCCTGCGACTGTTCGACAGGTGCATAACAGACAGGCTCGATTATGTCCATCCCTATGCCGGTTTATCTCGATGAGTGAGGATTATTCTCACTCGCGCGATTAGATGGATCAGGCGTGCGAGACGAGCGGGGTCTCACGGGCTTCGCTCGACAGCTCCTTCGGAGTGTCCGGTCGGGCGCACACTCCGAAGGAGACACCCATGGGCTACCTGGTCTACAACAGCGAGCGACTCGACCTCCAGATCGAGGACCGCACCCTGGCCCACCTCCAGATAGTCATCATCAACAAGCTCCGCAAGAACGAGAGCTTCGCATTCTCGTGGATGGACTCCCGCGAGTCGGGCGACGGGCGGTCGACCATCTGGGTGACGCCCGCGAGCGGCCTCCACTTCAAGTTCGCCGGCAGCCGCATGCCCGAGATCAGCGCCGCCTGGCTGCAGGTGCTCTACGAAGCCGCCGGCTCGGGACGCGGCCTGTACGTCGTCGACGAGCCGAGCGACTCCGTGGACGTCACGATCGACGCCGACGCCACGACGCCGGTGGGGCTCCCCGAGCGCCCCCTGGGCACGGCGACCCGGGCTGCACGTCCGGCGGGATCCTGATCCGCACCGTGCTTTCCGCAGGGAGCGGTCGGTCACCCCGGGCCGCGGGCACACTGCACTCATGAGCGACGACACTGCGACTACCCACGACGGCCCCGCGCCCTCCTCCGACGGCCCGGTGCCCTCCTCCGACGGCCCTGCGCCCTCCCACGACGACCCCGACCCCCAGCACACCCGCCCCGACGGAGTCAGCGACGAGGTGGTCACCGCCCTGGGAAAGCTCTCGGAGGGCCTCGAGGTGATCGAGCACGCCCGCGGCCTCCTCTACGGCTTCCACCGCCTGACCGGCATGGGCGACCTGGCGCTGGGCGAGGCCGCCGAGCTGCTGAGAGAAGCCGGGGCGCAGGAACTCGCCGACGCCCTCGAGCACGACGTCATCGGCCGCAACGCCATCCGCGGCCGCTGGACCTTCCAGATCGTCGAGGACTACGACGACGGCTACTACGCCTCCGCCAAAGCGTTCGAAGCACGAGCGCGCGACGAGCTCGCCGACGGCAGGCGGCACCTCTACGAGGCCGAGATGAAAGAGAACCGGCGCACCCACGGGGCGCCGCACCACGAGGCGACGCCCTAGGCGGCGGTCAACGGGTGGCGGCGAGCAGCGCCGTCAGCTCGTCTCGCACTCGCTCGAGCTGCGCCAGCGGCACGCCGAGCCGCTCGACGATCTGGCCGGGCACGGCCAGCGCCTTCTCGCGGAGCGCGTGCCCGGCGGGTGTCAGCGCGACATCGAGCGACCGCTCGTCGCCGGGGTTGCGCTCGCGCGTGAGCAGCCCGGCCGACTCGAGCCGCTTGAGCAGGGGGCTCAGCGTGGCCGGCTCGAGGAACAGCTCGTCGCCCAGGTCGCGGACGCGGAGCGGGCTGCGCTCCCACAGGGCGAGCATGACGAGGTACTGCGGGTGCGTCAGCCCGAGCGGCTCGAGCACAGGCCGGTAGAGCGCGATCACGCTGCGGCTCGTGGCGGCGAGAGCGAAGCACACCTGGCGATCGAGGGCGAGCGGGTCGGCTAGCGGGTCGGCGAGATCGGTCTTCGACATGCACCTAGATTAGCGCGTACACTAACTATTCGTGGACAAGCAGAAAGCACCGAACCCGTACGAGCACTCCCGCGGCCTCATCGGGCGGCTCAACCGCTTCCTGTACCCGATCGCCGGCCCGGCCTCGCTCGGCGCCGGGCACCCGGAGGAGCCGTACCGGGCGCCTGCGGATCCGTCGTGCCCGGTCTGCGGCACTCCGCTCCGCCTGCACGACATCCAGCGCGGCACCGCGTCGCGTCCGTCGCAGCTGAACTGCCCCGTCTAGACGCCCGCGCGGCCCTCGGCGAGCCAGGCGAGGCGCCGGAGGGCCTCGACGTTCCGGACGTTCAGGGCGGCCGCCATCAGCGGCGCCGGCACGAGCCGGCCCGGGCCCTTCGAGGCGTACTCCTCCATGCGCACGACGCACCCGCCGGGCCGCGGCTTCGCGTCGATGATGACCGTCGCCTCGCCGATCGGCCAGCCCTGAGCGACGAAGTGCGCGTGACGCGGGGCGTCCCACGCGACCACGTGCGTGGTGTCGTCGATGACGGCGGGCCACACGCCGAAGGAGTGGTGGATCTCGGCGCCCACGGCGGGCCAGGCGTCGTCGACCCCGCGGATCCGCGAGGCCCCGACGACCCAGCTCGGGAAGAGCCAGCCGTCGGCCAGCACCTCGAAGACGGCCTCGGGCGGTGCGGCGATGAAGCGGTGGCGGACGGACACGGTGCTCCTCTCAGGCCCCGACGGACAGATCGGGAAGGGTGTGGATGCCGAACTCGTGGCGGAGAGCGCTCCGCGCCGCGTAGGCGCCGCCGAGGCCATGGACGCTCGGCCCGGGCGGCGCGGACGACGAGCCGAGGTAGACGCCGGGGACGGGCGTGCGCCACGGATCGACGTCGACGACCGGTCGGGCGATGAGCTGCCGGACGCTGGGTGCGCCGGTGGCGATGTCGCCGCCGACGTAGTTGGGGTTGTAGTTGCCGAGTTCCTGCGCCGTCTTCGATGCCGACGCGAGGATCGTGTCGCGGAAGCCCGGGGCGTACTTCTCGATCTGCCGGGTGATCGTCTCGGTCTGGTCGACGTCGGAGTCGCGGGGCACGTGGCTGTAGGTCCAGAGCACGGCCTTGCCCTCGGGCGCGCGCGTCGGGTCGACGGTGCCGGGTTGGACGGCCAGGACGAACGGCACGTCGGCGTGGCGGCCCTGCGCCACCTGGCGCTCCGAGAGCGCGACGCCGGCCCGGTCTCCGCCGAGGTGGACGGTGGGCGAGCGGCGGACGGTCTCGTTCAGCCACGGGACGGGCTCCGACAGCGCGAAGTCGACCTTTGAGGCGGCGTTGCCGTAGCGGAAGCGGCGGAGCGCACGGGAGTACCAGCCCGGGAGGCGTTCGCCGCCGATGTCGGCGAGCGAGCGGGCGCTGACGTCGAGCACGACTGCCTGGGCGTGGCCGACCTCGTCGAGCGAGGCGACCTCGACGCCGGTCTCGATCGTGCCGCCGTGGGCGACGACGTCGGCGGCCATCGCGTCGACGATGCTCTGGCTGCCGCCTTCGGGGAGAGGCCAGCCGCGAGCGTGAGCGTGCACAGCCAGCGCGAGGCCTGCCGCCGACGCCGAGAGGCTGGGCATGGGCCGGATCGCGTGCGCCATGACGCCCGCGAGCATGGACGGTGCCAGGTCGCTGCGCCAGCGCTCGTTCCACCACGGCATGCCTTGATCGAGCATCGACAGTCCGAACAGGGCGATGGTTGCCGGGTGTCGGGGAACCTGGAGCAGGGCGGAGAGGGAGAACTCGGCCAGAGCATCGTCCCTGTCGACGAGGTCGGCGAGCAGACGGCGGTACGAGGGGCCGTCGACGCCGAGGCCGGCCACCGTCTGCTCGAGGTCGCGGTAGGCGATGCCGGCTCGGCCGCCGTCGAGGGGGTGCGCATAGCTGACGTCCGGCGTGATCATCCGGATGCGCTTGTCGAGCTCGAACCGGCGGAAGAACCCCGACACGGCGCCCATCGGGTGCACGGCCGAGCAGACGTCGTGCCGGAACCCGGGCAGGGTCAGCTCGGCTGTGCGCGCTCCCCCGCCGATCGTGTCGTTCCGCTCGAGGACGGTGACCTTCACGCCGGCGCGCGCGAGAACGACCGCAGCCGCCAGGCCGTTGGGCCCGGCGCCGACCACGATCGCGTCGTCGGTCACGCGCGCTTCTTGAGACCGGCCACGAGGGCGCCGACGCCGGCCGCCGCAGCGCCGATGGCGGCGACGTACGACACGGTGCGGTGCTGGGTGTACCAGATCTGCGGGCTGGTCGATTTCGCCTTGTCGCTGAAGATGCCGCGCGACCCGTGGTCGCCGGCGACAGGCTCGTAGAGGTTGGACGGCAGCATGGGGTCCTTCTTATCAGGAGCCTGCTGGCCGGAGTAGCCCGTCTTCGCCAGGTACACGTCGAGGAACGGAGCGACGAAGCGGTTGCCCAGCACGGTCATGACGGTCGGCTCGCCGATCCAGCTGCGGCGGCGCGGGCTGTCGGCGACGTCGGCGACGGCGCGGGCGCACGTCTCGGGCTCGAAGATCGTGGGCACCGGCTGCGGGTGATGCGGCAGCTGCGACTTCACCCAGTTGAACTGGACGGTGTTCATCGCCGGCATGTCGACCTGCGAGATGCGCACGGCGCTCTTGTCGTGGATCAGCTCGGTCAGAACCGACTCGGTGAAGCCGGTGATCGCGTGCTTCGACGCGCAGTAGGCCGCCTGGAGCGGGATGCCGCGGTGCGCCAGCGCCGAGCCGATCTGGATGATGTGGCCGCGGTTGCGCGGCTTCATGCGCGTCAGGGCCGCGCGGGTGCCGTTGACGAAGCCGAAGAAGTTGACCTGAACGGCGCGCTCGAAGTCGCGCGGCTCGGTGGTGACGAACTCGCCGAACACGCCGGCCATCGCGTCGTTGACCCAGAGGTCGATCTCGCCCAGATCGCGTTCGATCTGCTCAGCCGCCGCCTCGACGGCGTCGTTGTCGGCCACATCGACCGAGAGGGGCAGGGCCCGCCGGCCAGCGCGCATGACGTCGGCCGCGGCGCCCTGCAGGCCGTCCTCGCCCCGGGCCAGGATCGCGACGTCCCAGCCCCGCTCGGCGAGCTCTCGCACGATGGCGCGGCCGAGGCCTGCGGTTCCTCCGGTGACTACTGCGATCTTGGCGGGCATGGAACTCCTTGGGTCGGCTCTCCAGTCTGCTCACTCGCCGCTGTGGAGGGGTACAGGGAGGAGTGCGCGCGCCGAACGCCGCGGAGCCGGGCAAGATGGCCCCATGACGACGCTCGACCGCATCCGCCACATCACCGTCGCCGTGTGCGCCGTTCTCGCCATCGTCGGGTCGTTCATCGGCTCCGGCGCGGCCGGCGGCACGCCGATCGCCGAGGCCGCCGGCGGGGCGCTCGCCGCCGACGCCACTCTCGTCGCACCCGGCACCGGCGCGTTCCAGATCTGGGGCATCATCTACGTCGGCCTCCTCGCCTACGCCGTGTGGCAGTTCGTGCCCGCGCAGGCGACGGCCGAGCGCCACCGCCGGCTGGGCTGGTGGGTCGCCGCATCGCTGCTGCTGAACGCGGCGTGGATCCTCAGCATCCAGTTCGACCAGCTGTGGCTGAGCGTGCCGGTCATCGTCGTGCTTCTCGTCGTGCTCGGCATCACGTTCCGCATCGCGTACTCGACCGTCTCGACGAACCCCCTCGACGCGGTGTTCACCGACGGCACGATCGGCCTCTACCTCGGCTGGGTCTGCGTCGCGACGGTTGCCAACGTCACGGCGTGGCTCGTCGACCTCGGCTTCGACGGCCTCGGCATCGCCCCCGAGGCCTGGTCGGCCGCCGTCGTCATCGTCGCGGGGCTGGTCGGCGTCCTGCTGGCGGTCGTCGGGAACGGGCGCCTCACGCCCGCGATCTCGCTCTCGTGGGGGCTGGTCTGGATCGCCATCGCCCGACTCTCGGGTGCGCCGCAGTCGACGCCGACGGCGGTCGCCGCCCTGGTCGTCGTGGCTGGCGTGCTCGTCGTCACCGCCGTGTTCCGGGGCCGGCGCCCATCGCGCCACCCCGCGCGCGTGCCGTCGCCCCGCTAGCCGCCCGCCAGCAGCTCGGCCTCCGCAGCGGCGCTCAGCCCCGCCCGCCGCACCCGGCCGACACCGCGCTCGACCTCGTCGACGAGAGTCCGAGCGATCGTCTCGCGGAGCGGTCGGAGCACGCCGCCCGACGCCACGAACTCCCTGTTGCAGCGCCGTGCGAAACCCGTCGCGTCGGCGGGAAGCCACAGCGGCAGCGAGCGGGGGCCCGCCCAGTAGTCGACTCCGGCGGCGATCAGCGCGGCGTCGTCGAGGGTGCGGAGGGCGCCGTCGAAGCCCACGACGTCGGCGACCTCGGCGAGGTACGTGCCGAACGGCACGGGCTCGCCGACGGCGTTGACGATGCCGGTGCGGCGGCGCGTTCCTGCGCTTGTGATCCAGGAGGCGAGGTCGCCGACGTCGATCGCCTGGACGAACCGGTCGTCCGTCTCGGGCACGACGACCGCGCCGCCCCGGCTGAGGCGAGCCGGCCAGTAGCCGAAGCGGTCGGTCGGGTCGCCGGGGCCGACGATGAGGCCGGCCCGGGCGATCAGCAGGCGGTCTCCCACCGCGTCCGCCGTGTCGCGTTCTGCGGCGACCTTCTGCTCGCCGTATCCGTTGGACCCGGGCTCGAGAAGCCGGGCCGACTCGTCGGCGCCGGGCTCGTCGTCGCGGGCGTAGACCGAGATCGTCGACACGAGCGTCCAGTGCGCGGCCCGAGCGGCGAGCGCTTCGAGGGCGGAGCGCACGAGCTCGGCGTCGTACGAGATCTCGACGACGTCGTCCCAGTCGCCGGTCAGCGCGTCGTAGGCGCCCGGCTGCCGGCGGTCGGCGCGCACCAGGCGTGCCCCGGCGGGCACGTCGCCGGAGTCGCCGAGCGCGAGGCACACCACCTCGGCGCCGCTGTCGACGGCCCGGCGGGCGACCTCGCGCCCCAGCCAGGCCGTGCCGCCGAGGATCAGCACGCGTCTCATGCCCCCACGCAACCACGCCGAACCCGGTCGCGGCTGGCCCGTCCGCTCCCGGCAGACGCCGCGGAGAAATTCAAGGAGATTGTGACGTCGGCCCCGGGTCGATCGCCGTGCCGCGGCCCCCAGGGTGAGAATCTCCTTGAATTTCTGGGAGCGCAGGAACTCAGCCGCCCGCCAGCGCCACCATCTCGGCGACGGTCCCGCGCAGCGCGGCGGCCAGCGCCGTCCGCGACACGACCGGTTCGCCGTGCACGGCCACCATGAACGCGCTCATGACGAACGCCACGGCGACGTACGCCACGTGGTCTCCGCCGGGCTCGGCCGTTCCTGTGCGCTCGGCGACGGCCGACACGATCGCCCCGCGGAGCTCCTCCATCCACGCGTGCACGGTCGGCACGAGCTCGGGGTGCTGGTCGATGAGCCGCTTCATGCGGACCCGGTCGGCCGGGAGGTCGATGGTGTGGGCGACGAGCTCGCACAGGTCGCCGATGAGGTCGGCCTGGCCCCTCCCCTGCCGGAACCGCTCCAGCACGTCGTCGCGCACCACCGGAGGGGTGAGCCCGACAGCGGCGGCGGCCTTCGACGGGAAGTAGTTGAAGAACGTGCGAGTAGACACGTCGACCTCGGCGCAGATCTCCTCCACCGTCACCCCGGCGAGGCCGCGCTCGAGCACGAGCGTCGTCGCGGCCTCGTGGAGGGCCTGCCAGGTGCGCTGCTTCTTGCGCGCCCGGAGGGAGGCGGCCTCGTCCGGGTCGGACGAGGCGAGCCACTCGGGGGCGGGCGCCGTGCTGGTCGTCACGATGCGGTCGATCAGGCGGCCGCGGCGGCGGAGTTCGACTGCTCCTGCAGCGCCGAGTGCTGGCGCAGCGGCGGGACGCGGAAGAACAGCGAGAGGACGAACGCGAGGAGCACGACGCCGAGCCCGACCCAGTAGATGCTCACGGCCGAGGCGTTGAAGCCGGTCATGAACGGGCGGGTGAGGCGCTTGTCGGCGCCGTTGAGGTACGACGTGTCGCTGGTCTCGCTGGCCGAGGAGCTGCTCGACGAGGTGCCCTTGCCGAGCTGCGTGACCAGCGTCGGGACGACCTGGTCGACGTAGTGCTCGCGCTGCGAGGCGTTCGACCAGTCGACCGTCAGGGCGCCGTTCTGCACGGTGGCGTGGGCCTTCGTCGCAGCGGCCTTCAGGGCGGCGGCCTCCGCGGCGGGTGTCGCGGCGGCGACCTGCTGGTCGATCACGGTCTGCTGGGCGGCGGCGGGGACCGTTCCTGCGGCCACCTGCTTCTCGACGGCGGCGGTCACCTGCTGGGTGACGGCGTCGTCGGCGGCCTGCTTCGCGGCGGCGGTGCCCTTGTCGAGGCCCGCCTGTATCTGCTTCTGGATCGGAGTGACGATCGGGGTCCAGATCTGCTTCATGACGCCGGCGTTCTCGCTCGCGGTCGCGACCGTCGGGTTCGTGGCGGCGTCGAGGGCGGCGGTGAGGTTGTCTTTGTCGGCCGTCGCGTGGACGATGTTGGTCGGCAGAAGCGAGAACAGCACCGAGAGCAGCACGGCAGTGCCCAGCGTGCCGCCGATCTGGCGGAAGAACGTGGCCGACGAGGTCGCCACGCCCATGTCGCGAGGGGCGACGGAGTTCTGCGAGGCGAGGGTGATCGTCTGCATCAGCTGGCCGAGACCGAGTCCGATGAAGAACATGCCGATCATGAGGAACCAGAGCGGTCGGTCGATCGTCATGAAGGTCAGGACGGCGAAGCCGATGGCGGTGAACGCGGTGCCGATGATCGGGAAGATCCGGTAGCGGCCGGTACGCGAGACGATCTGGCCCGAGACGATCGAGGCGATCATGAGGCCGCCGATCATCGGCAGGGTAGCGAAGCCCGACTCGGTGGGCGTGAGGCCGGTGACGATCTGGAGGTAGAGGGGGATCGTCAGCATCGCGCCGAACATGGCGAAGCCGACCAGGAAGCCGAGCAGCGTGGCCATCGAGAAGGTGCTCGACCGGAAGAGCTTGAGCGGGATGATCGCGTCGTCTTTCATCTTCGTCTCGATGACGAGGAAGGCGACCAGGCCGACGAGGCCGATCACGTAGCAGGCGATCGCCTGGCCGGAGCCCCAGCCCCAGGTGCGGCCCTGCTCGGCGACGAGGAGGAGCGGAGCGAGGGTGAGGATCACCGACGTGGCGCCGAGCCAGTCGATGCGCGGGCTGCGCTTCTCGCCGACCTTCGGGAGGTGCAGGAAGGCGATCACCATGAGGAGCGCGGCGATTCCGATCGGCACGTTGATGAGGAACACCCAGCGCCAGCCGGAGATGAAGAGGATCTCGTTCGCGCCCGAGAACAGGCCGCCGATCAACGGCCCGATGACGGACGAGATGCCGAAGACGGCGAGGAAGTAGCCCTGGTACTTGGCGCGCTCGCGCGGCGCGAGGATGTCGCCCATGATGGCCAGCGGCAGCGACATCAGCGCGCCGGCGCCGATGCCCTGGACCGCGCGGAACCCGGCGAGCATCAGCATCGTCGTCGAGAACGACGACAGCAGCGAGCCGAGGATGAACATGCAGATGCCGAAGATGTAGAGCGGACGTCGGCCGAAGATGTCCGACAGCTTGCCGTAGATCGGCGTCGAGATCGTCGAGACGATCAGGTAGGCCGTGGTGACCCAGGCCTGCTGGTTGAGACCGTGGAGGTCGTCGCCGATGGTGCGGATCGCTGTTCCGACGACGGTCTGGTCGAGAGCGGAGAGGAACATCCCGGCCATGAGGCCGTAGATGACCAGGAGGATCTGGCGGTGAGACATGATCGGGCGGCTGGAGCCGTCCGTGGTCTGCACCGGGCGCGGTGCGGTAGCTGTCGACATGGGGTCCTTCGGGGCGTGCTGGGGTGCGGTGTCGGAAGTCGCTGCGGTGAGTGCGCGCAGGGGAGGCGGGCGACGTTTTGCAGGGTTGCAAGATTACACACCATGCATAAGTGCCGTCAACGCAAATGCCCGGTCGGATGTGCGGCGCGTACGCTCGACCGGTGCCCGCCCCCGAACCCCTCAGCCGTCTCGCCCCGGCGCTGCCCGGTCGCGCCGTCATCTCGCAGCACTGGGGCGACCTCGCCTTTCTGCACTGGCGCGTCGATCCCGCCCTGGTGGCGCCGCACCTGCCACCCGGCGTCGAGCCGGACGTCTTCGACGGGTCCAGCTGGGTCGGCCTCATCCCCTTCGAGCTGTCGCACTCCGCGTTCGGGCCGTTTCCGCCGGTGCCGTGGCTCGGCCGCTTCGCCGAGACCAACGTGCGGCTCTACGGCGTCGGCCCCGACGGACGCCGCAGCGTCGTCTTCCGCACCCTCGAGGCGTCGAAGCTCCTCCCCGCCGTCACGGCCCGCGTCGGGCTCGGACTGCCGTACACCTGGGCCGACATGTCGATCGTGCGCGGCGGCGGGCTCATCGCCTACTCCAGCCGCAGGAACTGGCCCGCCGCCGACGGCCCCGTGCCCCGCCCCCGCACCCGCGTCGTCGTGCGCCCGCGGCCCGGCGCCGTCGTCGACGACCCCCGCGCCGACTTCCTCACCGCCCGCTGGGGAATGCACGTCGCGCGCGGCGGCCGCACCCGGTTCTGGCCGAACCACCACGCGTCGTGGAGCCTGACGGCGGCCGACCTCGTCGAGCTCGACGACGAGCTGCTCGCCGCCACGGGGTTCGCCGGCGTCGCGGCGCGGCCGCCCGACTCGGTGCTGTACTCACGGGGCGTGTCGACGCGGTTCGCGCTGCCGGCGCGGCGTTCGGCTTAGGCACCCGCCGCGGCTGCGGGTTTCTGCCGCCGGCACGGGTGCCGCTCTGCGGGGCCTCCCCCGAACCCGCCGAAGCGGCGCAGACCCGCCGTCGCGACGGCGGGCGTGTGCCGATCCGGCGGGTTCGACGGCGGCGTCCGGGCGGGGCGTCAGCGGACGCGCGGCGGCCCGGCGCTCTCGCGCACGACGAGCGGCGGCCGCGACGTCGACCGCGCGACCGCGGCATCGCCGTCGAGCTGCGCCTGGAGCAGCTCGAACGCCCGGCGCCCGAGCCCCGGGAAGTCCTGGGCGATCGTGGTGATTCCCGGCCGCCAGATCCGCGCCAGGGGGTGATCGTCGAACCCGACGACGCTGACGTCTGCGGGCACGTTCCTGCCGGCGTCGCTGAGCCCCGTGATGACGCCCATCGCGATCTCGTCGTTGCCGCAGAAGATCGCGGTGACCGAGTCGTCGGCGGCGAGGCGGCGGCCGATGCGGACGCCCGAGGAGGCGTCCCACGTCGCCGGGATGATCTCGGGCACCTCGGCCCCGGCCTCCACGAGCGCGTTGCGCCAGCCGGTCGTGCGGTGGTCTTCGTCGCGCGAGGCCGGCACGGTGACGTGGTGCACGGTCGGATGCCCGAGCGACAGCAGGTACCGCACGATCTCCTCGCCGGCGGCGACCTCCTCGATGGAGGCCTGGGAGACCTCGTCGGACACTTCTCCCGACACCGCGACCCGCGGGATGTCGGGCGGCAGCGCCTCGAGCACCCGCACGCCGACCGGGTCGAACTTGAGCACGATGATGCCGGCGAGCGGCTGGCCGAGCACGAGCTCGACGGCCCTCTGCGCCTCGTCTTCCGTGGGGTTCTCGACGACGGAGATCACGACGAAGTACCCCTCGGCGCGAGCGGCGGTCTCGATCCCCTGGATCGTCGCGGAGTAGCCGAAGATGGCCGTCTCGCTGGTCATGACGGCGATGATCCGCTGCTTGCCGCTGACGAGGGCGCGCGCGGCGCCGTTCGGCCGGTAGCCGAGCTCGTCGATGGCGAGCAGCACCCGGTCGCGCTTGTCGGGCGACACCTTCGCCGCGCCGGTCAGCACGCGCGAGACGGTCGGCACGGAGACGCCGGCGACACGGGCGACGTCGGCGATGCTGGCCGGCTTTGCAGTGGCACGCGACATGGTGTGCCCACTGTACTGGCTGACCTCCGTCACGATCCGACGACCGCGACCCCGGTGGTGAACGCGTCGAGGGTCGCCCGGACGAGCCGCGGACCGGGTGCGCCGTCGACGGCGCCGAGTCGCAGCTCGGTCACGCCGACGCCGATGGTGACGGGCACGCTGATCTCGCGGGGGCTCTCCCACGACGACGTGAACCGGAACGGCACCCTCTGCACGGCGTCGCCGGCGCTCAGCTCGAGGAACCTCGTGATCACGTCGGCGTTGTAGAGGTGACCGGTCGCGCGGTCGGCGTTCGCGAACTCGATCGTGAGCAGGTATTCGCCGGCACGACCCCCGCCCGCCGGCGAGATGGAGGCGTCGAGCGGCAGGGAGTGCTCGGCGCCCGCACCGAGATCCCAGACGGCGAGGGGCGGGGTCGACGACGCCGTGACGTCGACGTGCTCCACCACGGCGGCATCGGCGGCGCCGACCGTCACGACGGAGAGCCCGAGGGGCAGGGCCACGGTGGCCGAGCCGTGGGAGTCCAGCGGCACGGGCCTGCCGTCGACGGCGAGGCGGGGAGTTCCTGCGCTCGTCGCCACCGAGATCCGGTGCGCACCCCGGTGCGCGACTGCCACGAAGAACCGGGCGCAGGAACTCGGCCCCACCCGGACCGCGATCGGCCCGGTGAGGGCGCCCTCGCGATCGTGCACCAGCTCCGCCCCCTCGTCGAGCCAGGCGTCGAGCGCCCCGCGGCGCTGCGTGCCACCCGTCGTCGCGCGGGCGAGCCGCAGGCCGTCGATCGCCACATCGCCGGCTCCCGACTCGTCGTCGGCGCGACGGCGGGCCATGACCCGGTGCGACCCCTCGGCGAGCTCGACCGGCACGTCGGCCCGGCCGAAGTAGAACCGCGACAGCGTCGCCGGCAGCTCGATGCCGCCGAGCGAGACGCCGTCGACGAGCAGCTCGACCAGGCCGGGGCGCGCGTCGGTGCCGTAGACGAGCCCCAGCAGGTACTCGCCCGCCTCCGGCACGGCGACGTCGAACTCGACCGAGCTCGCCGCGTGCGGGAGGCCCGCAACGGCATAGCGGCCGGCTCCCGTGTACTCCTGCGGGTCGTCGCCGTGGCGACGCAGGGGCGCCTGGACGATGCGCGCCGACTCGACGCCGACGGCGGTCGACCACGGCGCGGGATCGGGGTCGGCGCCGGGGCCTGCGGGGGTCACGACGACGAGGTACGCGGCCTGCGGGTCGCCACCCGGCAGGCGCACGGAGGCCCGACCGGAGGTCACCGGCGTCTCGGCGGTGAGGATGACCGGAGGAGTTCCTGCGTCGCCTTCGTAGCCCGTCCACGTCGTGCGCGAGACGGTGACGCGCGCGGACTCCCCCGCCCAGTCGACGCCTCGCAGCTCGAGGTCGACCTCGTCTGCCGTGCCGCCCACGATCACTCGGAGCACGAGCGAGTCGGCGTCGACTGCCGCGAGCGCGCTCACGCTGTCGCGGACGCCGGCGTGCGGGAGGGTCACGCCGACGGTGCGGCCTCGGAGCGAGGCGTACCAGTGCAGGAGCCACCAGCCGCCGTTGGCCTGGTTGGTGCCGACCGCGTGGTCGTCGAGGTTGCCCGCCATGGTCCAGTAGGCCAGGTCGGCGTCGACCCCGGTGCCCTCGAACAGCGCCAGCCACTGGATCAGCTGGCCGGGGTTCGACATGTCGCGCTTGTTGCCGTACTCGTCGATGTTGATCGGCAGCGGGCCGACGCCGAGCCGGCGCTCCAGGGCGCGGTAGTGCGCGAAGTGCGCCGGGTAGCGCTCGAGCGACGACGGCGAGAGCTCGTGCCAGCTCATCACGTCGGGCAGGACGCCCTCGTCGCGGGCGAACTCCAGGAAGTCCGTCACGCGCGCCGGGAAGTACTGCGACTCGTTGGGGCCGGCGATGCGCGCGCCGGGATCGACCTCGCGGATCGCGCGGTAGACGGTCGCCCAGTCGGCGAGGAACCGGGCGCGGCCCGCCTCCGACCAGTCGGAGTACCAGATCCAGTCGCCCTCGTTGAAGGGCACCCAGGTGAAGCGGCGGCGATCGGCCACCCGGCCGACGAGGTCGCGCACGAGGTCGGCGTAGGCGTCGATGCCGAGCTGCTCGTACGGCCACTCGCGGAGGGCGTCCTGGAGGTAGACGACCATCTCCTCGCCGCCGGCGGCGAAGTAGCCGTCGGCGAGCACCGCCGCGTCGCCGCCGGGGTGCTGGGCTCCGCCCGGCGCCTTCTGAGCCATGGTGCGCGGCTTCACTCCCTCGACGAGCGCGCGCGACGGCACGCCGGGCTCGCCGAGGCCGTAGAGCATGCCGGCCGCTCCGCCGTGGACGTCGCTGCCTGTCTGGGTCGCGTCGACGACGACGGTGACAGCGGGCCGCTCGGTCGTCAGCCGGAAGGTGCGCGCGGCGACCTCGCCGCCGGTGGCGCGCACGCGCAGGATCCCTGCGGCGGCGTCCCACTCGGTCTGCCACGGATCGAGTCGCGCGGGGAAGACCGTGTCGACGAACAGCTCCCGACCGCGGAGGTCGGGCAGCGGCACCTCGATCGTCGCGACGGAGCCCGCGCGGCGCCAGAGCGTCAGGTAGCGCGCGTCGGCGGAGCCGATGGCGAGTGCGACCCAGGGGGCGTCCCACTGGTCGATGCCGAGCGGCCACGACGCGTGCCCGACCGCGAGGTCGGCGCGGATGCGCTTGTGCGCGGCAACGGCCTCGGCGACGAGGGTGGTCTGCGCGATCGACATCGTGTCGACGTGGCCCGAGAGGTAGAAGCGCCCGAGAAGGGCGGTGCAGAGGGTGAAGGCCAGCGCCTCGTCGCCCATGCCCGGCTGCGGGTAGGCCCAGTTGGCGGCCTGCTCCGGGAGCATCATGAGCGGGGCCGCCGCCGCGATGGGCGGGTACGCCTCGGGCTCCTGCTGGTCGCTGGTGGACTGCAGCTGCAGGCGCTGGAGCATCGCCTGGTCCATGCGCATGGCGCCCGACCCGCAGTTCTCGAGCACGAGCCCGGGGTGGCGATCGAGTACCGACTCGAGCCACGCGAGGTGCGCCCGGTTGTGGTCGAGCAGGGCCGCCCCGGGACTCGTGGCGGCCACGTCCGTGCCGGCGCCCGGGTTGATGTTGTAGTCGAGCTTGAAGTAGCCGACGCCGAACTCGGTCACCAGCCTGTCGACGGCCTCGTCGAGGTGGGCGACGACGGCCGGGTGCCGGAAGTCCAGGTGGTAGCGGCCGTGCTCGACGATGCGCACCCCGTGCCGCTGCAGGAAGGCGTCGGCCGGCAGCGTGTCGGCGGCTCGGCTCGTGACGCCCACGACCTCGGGCTCCAACCAGAGTCCCGGGGTCATGCCGCGGTCGCGGATGTGCGCGATGACGCGGTCGAGACCGCCGGGGAACCGCACGGTCGACGGCTGCCAGTCGCCCACCGAGAACCACCAGCCCGAGTCGTCGTCGTACCAGCCGCAGTCGATCACGAAGTACTCGACGCCGGTCTCGGCGGCCGCGTCGATGAGCGGCAGCAGCTTCTCGGTCGTCGGGTCGCCCATGAGCGTGTTCATGTAGTCGTTGAAGACCACGCCGAGCGCCGCGTCGTCGGGGTGCGGGCGCCGGGCCGCACGCCGGAAGTCGGTGAGGGCCGCGATGGCGCCCTCGAGGTCGTCGCCGGCGGCCACGGTCGCGGGGACGGTCTCGAGCGACTCGCCGGCCGCGAGCACGCCCAGCCACTGGTGGTCGGCGTCGGTGGGGCCCGAGAGGGCGAGCGAGGTGCCCTGCTCGTCTTCGGCGATGTCCCAGCGCCAGCCGCCGTTGTGCTCGATCTGCCAGGCGAGCGCTCCGCCAGACCCAGCCTCGAGCACGCCGGTGGGCAGTGCCCGCGAGGTCGACCAGGTGCCCTCGGAGGCGGCGACGATCGCGCCGCGGCTGCCGGTCCGGTGCTCGGCGAGACGGAGGTCGGCGAGACCCGCCTCTCGGAGCGGCTTCCGCGACCAGCGCGCCTCGCCGATCCAGTCGCTGGCGGCGCTGGCGAGAAGGAGGTCGTCGGGGCTCGAGACCGCGGCGTCGCCGAGCCCGACCCGGAGCGCGAGGCTCGCGACCGAGCGCACGACCCGAGTTCCTGCGCCCGCGGCATTCTCCAGTCGCACGGTCGAGCGGACGGCGAGGCCCGTCGACGGGAGCGAGAGGCGCAGGAACGCCGACAGCCCGCCGGCGAGGCCGTCCTCCTCGAGGGTCACCACCAGCGACCGCCACCCCCGCTCGTCGACCTCCTCGACGTGGGAGGCGTAGCGCAGCCGCGCACTCACGTCGCCCAGCGTCAGCCGCGACGTCGACGGAGCGTGCCCCGAGTCGACGGTGACGACCTCGACGGCAGGCTGGCCGGACGGCGCATCGGCGGCGGACCCGCGGCGCCCCAGGCGGAGGACGCGCAGGGCTTCGCCCGGATCCTGCCTCAGGACGATCTCGAGGTCGTCGTTGCCGAACTCGATGGTCACGCTGTCGAGGCGGCCCGACGTGCGCTCGGGGGCAAGGGTCACTTGACTGCTCCTGCGGTGATGCCGGAGACGATCCGGCGCTGGGCGACGATGAAGACGATGAGCATCGGAAGGCTCATGATCACCACGTACGCGAAGATGAGGTTCCAGTTCTGGGTGTACTGCGTCTGCGACGCGACCTGGAACAGGTTGAGCGGGAGGGTCGAGGTCGAGCCGCCGCCGAGCACGAAGAACGCGTAGAAGACCTCGTTCCAGACGCTGAGGGTGACGAGGATCGTCGCGGTCGCGATGACCGGGCCGAGCAGCGGCAGGATGATCCGCAGGTAGACCTGGGTCGGGCGGGCGCCGTCGATGCGGGCGGCCTCTTCCAGCTCGACCGGGATGCTGCGGACGAATCCGGTCACGAAGAAGATGACCGTCGCCATGAACATGCCCATATAGACGCCGACCATGCCCAGGACGGTACCCGCGAGGCCGAGGTTCTTGAGCGTGAGCACGATCGTGATCACGGCGGGCGGGAGCACGATGCCCGAGATGCCGACCGAGTAGAGGAACGACATGACGCGGGTGGTACGGCGGGCGAGCACCCACGACGCGGCCGAGCCGACGACGAGCACGCCGACGACGCTCGGCACCGTGACCAGGAGGCTGCCGAGGAAGCCGCCGACGATGTCGCCCTGCGTGAAGACCTGGGCGTAGTTCTCGGCGATGTTCCAGACCTTCGGCAGGGCCAGGTTCGGCGACTGCGACTCCCCCGTGGTCTTGAACGAGTTGACGAGCACCATCCACATCGGGATGCCGACCACGAAGAGCGTGACGATGACGACCCCGATGGGCCGGACGTAGTCGCGGGCGTGGCGGCGCGACGTCCGGACGGGAGCGGTTCTTCCGATGGCGGTCACAGGACTTCCTCCCTCTTGCGCAGGAACTTGATGACGGGGAACGCGATGATGATCACCACGAGGAACAGGATGAGGCTCATGGTCGTCGCCTGGGCGTAGAGGCCCTGGCCGAACGTGCGGTAGATGAAGATGTTGAGCACCTCGGTGGTCTGGGCGGGCCCGCCCTTCGTGGTGCCCTGGACGACGTCGAAGCCGTTCATGGAGCCGAGCAGCGCCGTGGCGACGTTGAAGGTGAGGGCCGGGGCGAGCAGCGGAAACCTGATGCTTCGGAGCGTGCGGAGCCAGGAGGCGCCGTCGATCTTCGCCGCCTCCAGGACGTCCTCCGACATCGTCTTGAAGCCGGCCAGGTAGATCAGCATGCTCAAGCCCATGAACTTCCACGACTGGACGAGGGCGACGACCACGATGGTCCAGGTCGTCGAGCCGAGCCACGGGATCGAGACCGAGTGGCCGGCGAACAGGCCGAGGAAGCCGTTGAGGGCGCCGTCGGGCTGCAGGATCGCCTGAAAGATGTAGCCGACCGCGAGCGACGACATCAGGACGGGGATGAAGAAGAACACGCGGGCCGTGCGGTTGAGCCGCGTGTCCTTCTCCAGGAAGAGCGCGAGGACGAACCCGAAGAGGTTCTGGAACACCGCCACCAGAAGCGCGTAGATGAGCGTCGTCCGCAGGGACACCAGCACCTGGCCGTCGCTGAACAGCGAGACGAAGTTGTCCCAGCCGATGAACGCGACGCCCGGGTGGAAGGCCGACCAGTTGGTGAACGCGTAGACGAAGTTGAGGATCGTCGGCACGAAGAAGAAGACCGCGAGGATCGCGAACGCCGGGATCAGGAACCAGGCCGGGTACGACCTCGCCTGAGCCCGCGCGAGCGAGCGGAGATTCTTCGTGTTGTGCCGTTCGGTCTTCGACGGCCCTCCGGGAGCCCGGCCCGGCCTCTCGGCGGGGCCGGCGTCTCGACGGAGCACGTCGGAGTTCGGCGCTTCGGTGGCGGATGTCATCAGAATCCCTTCGCGCCCTGGGCCTTCGCCAGCTGGGCGAACTGCTTCTGCGTGGTCTCGGCGACCTGCTCCGGGGTCTGCGTGCCCTGGATCATGTTGGCGAGGTTGATGTAGAGGTCGGGGTTGGCGATGGCGAGCGACTGCATGGAGCCGACCGACGTGCCGAGCGACGCCGCGATGGTGTCGGCGATCTTCGGCACTCCGGCGGGGCTGTCGACGCCCGTCTCGATCGACGGGGTGCCGGCGGCCTTGATGAACGAGGCGTAGTCGGTGGTCATCCAGAAGTTCAGGAACTGACGGCTGGCCGCCTCGCGCTTCGCGTCGCCGGTCTTGAAGGCCACGACCGCGTTGCTGTTGTCGGGGATGTTGGTGCCGATGGCGCCGTCCCCCGAGATCGGGAACCAGCCGAGCTTCTTGTCGATCTCGGACGTCGACGCAGTGGTCTGGATCTGGTTGAGGTACGAGTTCACCTGCAGCACCATTCCGACCTTGCCCGACAGGAGCGAGGTCGCCTGCTTCTCGAAGGTGCCCGTCTTGATGTCGGAGTTGAAGTAGCCCTGGTCGATCAGGTCTTTGTAGTTCTGGATCGCGGTGAGCATCGTCGGCGAGGTGAACTGCTGCTTGTTCTCGTTGACGTCCTTCCAGAAGGTCGGGGCCTTCGACCCGAGCTGGGCCTGCGGCCACCACTGGGTCGGCCACTGGGTGGCGCCGGCCTCGTAGAAGGCGGTGCCTCCGTCCGCCTTGATCTTCTTGGCGTCGGCGAGCATCTCGTCCCAGGTGGTGGGCTCGTCGGTGATGCCGGCATCCTCGAATACCTGCTTGTTGTAGTACATGCCCATGACGCTCGGCGAGGTGACGAGGGCGGCGTAGCGGGTCTTGCCGACGAAGCCGGTGATGTCGCGGACCGACGGGTCGATCTTCTCGAGCCACGGCGCCCCGTCGAGGCTGAGCAGGTTGGTCGGTGCCTGCAGGGCCGTCAGCTCGCTCGTCGTCGGCTGCCAGCTGGCGAGGTCGGGCTTGTCGCCGGTCGCCACCTTCGTCAGCAGGCTCTGCTCGTAGGGGTCGGGGTAGGCGACCTTCTTGAACTTCACGTTCGTCTTCTTCTCGAAGGCCTTGATGACCTGGTCGATGGGCCCGCCGGCCACGCCGCCGCCGTAGGTGAGCGTCACGCCGGAGAGGTCTTTGCCCGGGTCGTTCCAGACGACCTTGCCCGAGTCGTCGCCGCCCGAGCCCGAGAGGCTGCCGCCGGAAGCGCAGCCCGTGAGGAGGAGGGCGGCCGAGGCGACCAGCGCCAGGCCGGTCGCGAGGGAGGATTTCTTCATTGAGTGTCCTGAGTTCGTAGCGAGGGGTTAGTGGTGCGGGGTCGCCGAGATCGCCGCCGGGTGGGCAGCGAGACGGGGTCGACGGAGCCGCCGGCCGCAGTGCCCGACGGCTTCGTCAGGTGGGGCGGAGGGTGCCGGTCCGTCGATTTTTGAAAACGTTATCAGAGAACTCGGGCGGCGCAAGGGGTGCCCCTGAAAACGTTATCAAAATCGTGACGACGGGCCCCGGGGGTAGCGTCGAGCCATGGACCTTCAGATCTCCGACCGCGTCTACCTCGTTCTCGGCGGCGCCGGCTACATCGGCTCCGCCATCGTCGACCGGCTCCGCGCCGAGGGGGCCATCGCCATCTCGGCGTCGCGCCACGCCGTCGACGGCATCGCGATCGACGGTGCTGATCCTGCGTCCGTGAAAGCGGGGGTCGACGCCGCCGTGGCCCAGCACGGCCATCTCGACGGCCTGATCGTGACGGCCGCCCCGAGCGCGTCGACGCTCGACGCGGAGCGGCTCTCCGACCCGGAGCAGGTGCTCAGCGCGTTCGACGGCAAGGCGATGACCTTCCTGCGCACCGCGAACGAGGTGATCCCCCACCTCCGGCAGCGCGGCTTCGGCCGGATCATCGGCGTCTCGGGGCAGAACGCGTACTTCACCGGCAACATCACGGCGTCGATCCGCAACGCGGGGCTGAACATCGTCGCGAAGAACCTCGCCGACGAGCTCGCCGGCTCGGGCATCACCGTCAACACGGTCAACCCGGGCGTCGTGGCCGACGAGCCCCGAGCCGAGGTCTCGCGCGCGGGAGCCGGCCAGTCGAGCCCGCAGCAGATCGCCGACCTGATCGCCTTCCTCGCGTCGCCGCTCTCGTCGACGTCGGGCGAGCAGATCGCCGTCGGCCACCGGGTCCTGGGCATCGCCAGCGCCTGACCCGACGACGGATGCCGCCGCCGAGGTGGCCGTGGGCGTCGGGGGCGGCAACGCGACCCGACGGCCACGGCCATCTCGCGAGCAGCGGGCGGCGCGCGCCGAAACCGGGGGCGACTCTGGGGGCGACGGCTCAGGGGGTGACGGCGACAGCCTGCAGCAGCGCGAGCTTCTCGGCCGACGCGCTGCCGGGCTCGGCGTGGTAGACCGCGACCGTGAGGTTCGGGGCCTCGCCGACGACCAGCTTCTCGCGGCCGAGCTCGAGCTCGCCGACCTCGGGATGGTCGAGGCGCAGGATCGCACCCCGCCGCCCGCCGACGTCGTGACGATCCCAGAGCCGCCGGAAGCGCGGGCTCGCGATCGAGAGCGTCCCGACCAGCTCGACGAACCTCGGGTCGTCGGTGTCCATGCCTGCCGCCTGCCGGAAGTGCCCGATCAGCTGCTCGGTGGCGGGCTCCCAGTCGACGAACAGCGCGCGCTCGTCGGCGTCGAGAAAGACGTCGAGCAGCCGGTTGCGCCCTGAGGCCAGGCGAGGCGACAGCGCCGTGGCCATCGGGTTCGCGGCGAGCACGTCGAGGTATCGTCCCTCGACGAACGCGGGCTGCGGGAGCTGCGCGAGCAGCCGCCGGACACCCGGGGGCACCGTCTCGCGCTGGGGCCGACGGCGGGCGACGCGCGGCTTCTCGGCGCCGAGCGCGAGCAGGTACGCGGAGCTCTCGTCGTCGAGCAGGAGCACGCGAGCGATCGACTCCAGCACCTGCAGCGACGGGTTTCGGTAGCGGCCCTGCTCCAGCCGCAGGTAGTACTCCGCGCTGATGCCCGACAGCATCGCGACCTCCTCGCGGCGCAGCCCCGCGACCCGGCGGGTGCCGACGACGGGGATTCCCGCCTGCTCGGGGGTGACGAGCTCGCGACGCGCACGCAGGAACTCGCCGAGGGGGTTCGGCTCTTCGGTCATGCTCCACGGTAGGCCGATCGCGCCCGACTCCGGGTGGGTGCGCCGCTACCAGTACGGCGGCGGACGCACCGAAGCCCGCCGCGCCTCTCGGCGTGACGGGCCCCATCGGGTCGTCCGGAGCATCCAATCCCCGGACTGATCTCCCCCGGGCGAGCCCGGTGAAGACTTCCTCCCGCCGTCGACCCTCGGGCGCGGCGCAGTCGGAGACACGGAAGAGCCCGCCGCGATGGCGGCGGGCTCTTCAGTGATGGTGGGTGCTACTCGGCGATCTGGGCGGCGATGGTGGCGGTGCCGACGAGGAGTCCGGGCTTGACGGCGTCGGTCTTGAACGTGGAGTTCAGGAGCTTGGCGGC
>NZ_RJUO01000002.1 GCF_003752365.1 Frondihabitans sp. PhB188
ATTTTTTTTTTTAGGTTGGGTGTTTTTTTTTTTTTTATTTTGGCCCCTTTTTTTTTGGGGGGGGGGGGGGGGGGCCCCCCCCCCCCCGCCCCCCCCCCCCCCCCCCCCCCCCCCCCCCCGCTCTTGGTTCCTCCTGACCAGGAACTGCGCCCGTGAGGCCCTAACCCCGAACCGTGGCGCCTGCCAGGTCTGTGCAATGCTCGCCGGTCAGCTAGGTGCCGGCCATGTGTTGCCCTAAAGGCACGGGCACGGGCCCTATTTCGCGTCGTGGCTTGCGGTTGTGTGATGCACGATGCGGTCATGGATGACTCCATCACCGCCATCTGCGCCGTTGTGCCGGCCCACCCCCGCTACACCCCGAACCAGTTGGGTGACCACCGTCGACGCAACTCACATCGTCCCCGAACACTGGCTCGCCGACCAGATCAACCAGGCCAACACCGGTAGCGACGTCTTCCTGAAGCCCCTTAGCGACGGGGGGCCCAGTCTCGGTGTCCGCGCATCCTCCTACCGCACCGCGGGAGGATTCCTCTAGCCAGCAGCCCGAGGTCCTCGACCTCCTCACCCGACTCCACCACACCCACGCACGGATTACTGCCGCGTAACCAAAACGCCTGCCACGTCGAACCAGCATCGAACAATATCGCCAGCGGCAGTGAACGTTTTGCCGCGATTTGTGTGCCGACTGGCTTCTCGTCGGTACGCCAAACGATGCTGTCGTCGAGGCGAGACGACAGTGGATGGATCCCGAAGTAGGCCTTCACGTCAGCCGGGGACGCGGAGAGGTCCGGGAGCAACACATGGTCTGGGAATCACCTGCTAGTAAATAATTTCCTGGGCCGCTACCGCACCACTGGAGCGAACATCCACCCGCCATGCGCAGCGTGGTCAAAATCCTTCAGAAAACCGCGAGGGGATCGGATCCGCACGTATGCACCCAAGGACGTTCGCGCGTCTGCCCGCCGAGCTTCCCATTAATTCCAATCCGCATTCCCGTACCGTCGCGCCGAACCTCTCAACCCGGTCAAAGCACAACCATGCCCGCTTCTCGCGGTCTCGACATGAATGAGCCATGGCGACGCCCATCTTGACAAAGCAAAGCTCGGTTTCCTAAAATCGACAACCGAACCTTTCTTTCTGCAAGGGTTCACGGGTCTACACGATGCAAAGGCGCAGGCAATGACGGCAAAACTTCGGCGACGCACAGCCGCCTGCGTGCGCCGTTGCATCCCCGCCCGATTCGCGTTGCCAAGCGGAACCTTGCTCGATGTTCGGGGCGCTCCGCGCCCCGCTACGGGTACGCAAATTACCCCTCTGCGACTCACGCACCGGCACTCCTCGACCGAGCGCCTGCGCAAGGGTAAACCCCGATGCCTTTTTGTTCCTCTTTTGACGGGAAAAGCATGACTGTTCAAGCAACCCCTGCGGCCGTGGCCGTGAGGCCGTTCGGTTTCCGCGACAAGTTCGGTTACGCGTTCGGTGACTTCGGCAACAACACCCTCATTGCCCTGGTCAACTTCTTGTTTTTGAAGTTCTATACCGACGTGATGGGGGTCGACGCGGCGCTCGTCGGCATCGTCTTGACGATCGTAGCCATCGGAACGATTTTTGCGAATATCGTCATTGGGCAGCTGGTGGACCGGTCGAAGACGACGAAAAACGGCAAATTCCGGCCCTGGATCTTGCGCGTATCCGGACCTTTCGCGGTCATGAGCTTCCTGCTGTACGCGAATTGGCTTTCCGGGGCGCCTCTCGGAGTCAAGATCGGTTGGATGATCGGTTCCTACATCCTTTGGTTGAGCGTCTTCTACGGCTCCATCGAAATCCCCTACGGCGCTCTCCCGTCGGTCATGACCAACAACCCCAACGACCGCATTAAACTTTCGAACTACCGCAACTTGGGTGGATCTTTCGCCATCGCGATCGTCAGCATCGTCATTCCGCTGCTGGTGTATTCCACCGTCAAAGGGAACTCGGTTCTGTCGGGCACGAAGTTGATGTGGTGCGCGTTGGCTGTGTCGGTGATTGCTTTCGGGTCGTACATGATCACCTACTTCCTCACCACCGAACGGGTGCGAAGCAGCGAGTCCACCTCAACGCGCATCGATATCAAAGCTGTTGCAAAAGCCATCTTGGTGAATCGGGCGTTGCTCGCGATCGTGTTCGTGGTGATGATCCGGGAGCTCTCGAACACCAGCCTGCAGGGCATGGCCTCCTACATCTACCCGAACTACTTCAACGACCCCGCAGCGCAGTCCCTCGCGGACCTACTGTCCACGGTTCTGGCGTTGTTGGTGTTTTTCTTCATGGGCAGGATAGGAATCCGGTTTGGCAAGAAGGAGACCGTGGCCGTGGGGTGCCTCCTGATCGCCGCGTCGGAGTTCACGGCGTTCATCCTCCACACCCACAGCCCTTATGTCTGGATCGCGTTCTACCTGATCAACACCCTGGGTATCGGCGCGTTCGGCGCTCTCAGTTGGGCGTTCATCACCGACATCATCGACGACACCCAGGTGCGCACCAACCGAAGGGCAGAGGGAGCCGTTACGAGCGTCTACACGATGGCCACTCAGATCGGGCAAGCCCTTTCGAGCCTCGTCCTCGGCTTCATGCTCAGCTTCATCGGCTACACGCAAGCCAACGCGTTCAAGACCTCCACGGTCAACGGCCTCTACGACATCGCCACCCTCGTGCCGATGTCCGGCTTCATCCTCACCGCCCTGATCCTGATCATCTTCTACCCGCTGAACAAAAAGCGCGTCAACGAGAACGCCGTCTTCCTCGCCGAGCACCACCCGGAGCAGAACCTCGAAAACGACGTTCTAATCGGTCAGGACGGCAGCGAGTTCGGGACCGGAATCGCACCAACGGACGAGCGCATCCCCAAGGCGGACATCTGATGCAGACCACCTACTCGCCACGTGTCGCCTCCCCGTCGATCGGAATAGGATACCTATGAGCTCCGCTGGAACCTTCGTCCGTATCGGGCGGAACATCCCCGCCGTCCACTACGTCCCGGACGCAGGGTCGAACAAGTCCGGTATTGCCGTTCTCGTCATGCACTCCGACGCCGACTACCTCTCGTTCTCCGCTGGCCCCGAACTCAGCGCCCGCGGCTACCAGGTGTGGTGCGCCAACGTCAGTGACAGCCGGCTCAGCCTCGATGCGAAGATCGCCGAAACAGGGCAGGTCATGGACTACCTCCGCGACCAACCCGACGTGTCCACGGTGATCCTCCTCGGCCACAGCGGCGGCGGCACCCTCCTCAGCGCTTTCCAAAACATTGCCGAAAACGGCCCGTCCGCTTTCCGGGGCCCCGAAAAGTTAGTCGCCTGCTCCGCCGATCTCACCGATCTCACTCCAGCGGATGGGCTGCTGCTGGTCGACTCGAATTGGGGCAACGGCGCGATGCGCCTGTTCAGCCTCGACCCCGCCGTCATCGACGAGTCCAGTGGCACCCTGATCAACCCCGACTTAGACCTGTTCAATCCTCGCAACGGCTTCGACCCTCATGGATCGACGTACAGCGAGGAATTCATTCGCACCTTCCAGCGCGCCCAGGGTGAGCGCAACAACCGGATCATCGACCACGCCTTGGAGCGTCTCGCCGTCATCGAATCGGGACGCGGAAACTACGCGGACGACGAACCTCTGACCATCCCTGGCGCGGAGCAGGGGTTCCGCAACAACAAGTTGTATGCCCAAGACACCCGGCTGATGTCCCACACCCGCGAGCCCCACACCCTGATCCGCGCGAATGGTTCCGTCACGAAAGAGACGGTGGTCTCCCTACGCGGCCCAGAGAACACCAAGACTCTGACCGATTCGTACTGGGACGGTGCTCTGCACACCACGGTGCGGACGTTCCTTGATTCGTACGCGGTCCGGACCACTGCCGCCTACGGGTACGACGACACGACCGTGCGGGGCATCGACTGGGCCTCCAGCTACAACTGCACCACCGGTAATGTCAGCGGAATCTCCGTGCCGCTTCTGACGATGGGGATGACAGCCGGGTGGGAATTCGCGGCCTCCGAAACCATCTACGACCACTCCACGAGCAAAGACAAAACCGTGGCGTACGTCGAGGGGGCCGACCACCTGTTCCGTCCCTCCCCCGCCATCGCGCATCACGGGCTTCCGGCCGGGGACACGATCGCGCACACCTACGACTTCATCGACCGGTGGGTCAGCGACCGCGAACCGTTCTTCGACTAACCCCATCCTTCAGGGTGCGTGCGCCAAGACGCCGGATCAGCACCGCACACGGCATTTCCTCACTGCGCCTGAACTGGGCCTCGTAACAGATTGGAACACCATGCTTGACCTCACTGGCAAGACCATGATCATCACCGGCGGCGCCGGCAACAACGGTCTCGCGATCGTCCGGATGGCTCTCGCCAACGGTATGAATGTCGCGTTCTTGAGCTCTTTCCACGGCAAGGCGCAGGACGCTATCGCAAAGCTCGACCCGAAGTACGCCGACCAAGTCATCGGCTTCGCGCAGAATCCCGAAGCGCGCCTCGCCGAAAACATCGAGTGCGACCCGAACCTCTATAACGAGACGACCACGCAGGAGACCGTCCTCGGCTGGATCCACGACCGGTTCGGCAGCATCGACGTCGTCGTCAATGGCTCGGGGGGCCACGACCGACACAATCTGGAAGAGACCGACAAAGCGGTCTGGCACCACTCGATGGAAGTCGTCGAAGGCGCCTTCTTCAACACCAAGCTCGCCTTGCCCTACTTGAAGCAGTCCAAGGCGCCGCGAGTAATCAACATGACAACCGTCGATGGCAAAGCCGGCGGCTGGTACTTCAACCCCTCCTTCGCCGCTGCTCGTGGCGGGATGATCTCCCTCACGCAGGAGATGGCCAAAGAGCTCGGCCCGCACGGAATCACCGTCAACTGCGTCCTCACCGGCCACATCGAACAAGACGTCCCCGACGAGGACGTCCTCCCCGATGCCATGCGCGAGGAGCTTCTCGCTCGCACGCCTCTTGGTCGCCTCGGCGTCCCCGAGGACATTGCCGGCGCTGTGAACTTCCTCGCCAGCGACGAAGCCTCCTTCATCACCGGCGCCGTCATCGACATCAACGGCGGCATCATCACCGCATAGCGGCCCCACCCCAGCGCCGACTCTTACGAAAGGAACGATCATGACGACAGGACACGACACGTACAAGGTCCCTGAGCTCTCCGAAGAGGAGCAGAAAAAGCCCCTTGCTCGCTTCTACACGGACTACCCGCTGCACCTGCCCTCGCCCCTCGAGCGGCAACTACTGGAAGGCGGCCCGATTAACTCCGCCAACGCCATCCCGGCGGAGGACTGGCTGAGCCTCGTAGACCGAAACATCTACGAACTGCCGGCATACGGGTACTGCATGATGCCGGACGGATCCGGCTTCTACATCCAGTACTCCACCACCGATGAGACCTGGGACCCGGCCTGGCGGCGCTGGTACGGGCCGTGGATGAACTACAAGAAGGAGGGCGTCGACTATCCCGATGGCAACCTCCGGTACAAGATCTGGATGCCTGCCGACCACTTCGACCACGAGTACGTCAACGGCAAGGACGCCGCTGAAGGCATCCGTTCCGTCGAGACCCTCGACCTCGGGGCCTCAGGTGACCCGCGACAGGGCATGCCGTCGATCAACCACGACATCGACCTTCGCGACTACGGCCTCACCGAAGAACGCCAGGCCGCCCTCACCGCAGCAGGCATCCGCCTCACCGCCGTCTGGGAGGAATTCGACGGTCCGGGCCACCACCTGGTCCTTCGGATGTCCCGCCCGGGCCCCCTGGGCGGCACCGAGAACATCAACTGCGAATGGATCGGCTGGTGGGCCAAAGACGGTCAGATCGTCCGCGACGAAGACACCCCGGTCAACGAGACCTACCTCAAAAATGTCCTCGCTCACAACACCGTCGAACGCGCACACCTCGTCCAAGTCCTCCCGGATCTGTACGCCGAATACCACGACCAGCCCATCGACGCCGACTAAGCGCACGCACCGCTTCCCGCCTCGCAGAGATCTACCCAGAAAGGCACCACCCATGTACTACAACATCCCCAAAGAACGCATCGAGACCGACGACCCGAGCATCATCCCCGTCAAGCAGAAACTCTTCCCTGAAGAAGAGGCCATGCCGCTGGCGAAGTACTTCCACAACTACCCCCTGCACATGCCGACCCCAGTCGAAATGCAGATCGTCAACGGTGGCCCGATGAAGGTCGAAGATGCCATTCAGCCGCACGACTTCATGAACCTGTTGAAGCCCTACGGCTACGACAACGTCGAGCTCGGTTACTGCATGTTTGAAGACGGCTCCGGATACGTCGCCACCTACCGTGTCCGTCCCGCGCACATCACCGCGGAAATGGAGAACTGGTACCGCAACTGGCGGAATCTTAAATCAAAGAGCATGGTCCCGGGGCAGGGGAACCTGCGCTACAAGATCTGGAGCCCGGCGGATCACTTCGACCACTACTACATCAACTGGGAGAACGGTTCGCAGGGTATCCACACCACCGAAAGCCTCGACCTCGGTGAGGGCGACCGGATGTACGACACCATCCGTCACCAGTTCGACCTCCGCGACTTCGGTTTCACCGACGAGTGGGCGCAGGAGCTCAAAGACGCCGGTGCCACCAGCACCGGCAAAGGGTCTTTCGAGACCTTCGACGAGCCCGGCAGCCACCTGTGCCTCGCCTACTCACGCCCCGCGCCGCTCGGCGGCGTCGAAACCCGCAGCCGCGAGTGGATCGGTTGGAAACCCGTCAACGGCAAACTCGTCCGCGACGAGACGACCCACTGCACGGAGGAGTACCTGCGAAAGGTTGTGATCCACACCCTCGTCGAGTGGGAGCACCTCAACACGTACCTCCCCGACCTGTACGCCGAGTACCACGACCAGCCCATCGACGCCGACTAACTACCGGACTCCTTCTGCCGGGTAGCTGCAGCAGCAGTTACCCGGCACCGCCCTCGACCGGTGCATCTGCTCGGTCACGCCAAGAACAGGAACACCATGACAACAGCAGACGACAGCAACGCCCCTGCGCGTGACCGGACCGACACCGACCGCAACGCCCGCGGGACGCGGTCCGATCGCGGCGAACGAGGCGAGAGTCGCGGGGAACGGGGCGAGGGTCGCGGCGAACGAGGCGAGGGTCGCGGCGAACGAGGCGGAGGACAGAATGAACGCAGGGGCGGCCGGGACGAGCGGGGTGGTGGCCGGAGGCGTCTGCCCCACCGGAAGGTCACGGTCCGCTCAGCCACACGTCTGACGGACCATATGGTGCGGATCGTGGCGGAGAACGACCTGCAGGATTGGGAAGTGACCGGTCCCGGCGGCCACTTCAAGGTCTTCATGCTGCAAGACGACGGAGAGCAGGTCGCCCGCACGTATACCGTCCGCAGCTTCGACCAGGAGCAATCGCGGCTCACCATCGACTTCGCGATCCATGCCGACGGTCCGGCCACCCGGTTCGCGTCTTCGGCGAAGCCCGGCGATCAGTTCGAGGTCTCCGCAGGAAGCCGGCCAGGCTTCCAACCTCGCCCAGAAAGCGAGTGGACTATTCTCATTGCCGATCAGTCGGCGCTTCCGGCGCTGTGTGCCATCGTGGAAACCCTCCCTGCAGGGCATGAGGTGCATGCCCTGATCGAAGTTCCGAGCCTTAAAGAGACAGTTTCTGTCACGTCACCGGCCACTGTGGAACCGCAGTGGATCGTTGAGTCGGAGGAACCGTGCGCACGGTTGGTGGATGCCGCTCTTGGTCTTGAACTGCCCGACGGTGACGGAGAGATCTGGGTCGGCTGCGAGGCAGGGGCCATGCGGTCGATCCGACGCCATCTCCTTCTTGAGCGTGGCCTCAGCAGCCGCGACGTCTACACGCGTGCGTACTGGAAACGCGGTGCCGTAGCCCACACCGATCACGACATGGGCGAAGAGATCGTGGGAGCGAACAATGACTGAACAAGGCACCACAACCCCCAGAGCTGATCTCGCAGAAGAGCCCGTGAATCCTCGCCGGTGGCGAATCCTAGGCGTCTGCCTGGCCATGAGCTTTTTGACGATGCTCGACGTATCCATCGTCAATGTCGCGCTGCCGACCATCCAAACCTCTCTTCACGCCAGCTCTCTCGGACTGCAACTGCTGGTCGCCGGCTACACCCTCACCTTCGGACTCACCCTCGTCGCCTCAGGCCGACTCGGCGACGCCGGCTACCGCCGACAGCTTCTCCTCGGCGGCCTGGTCCTTTTCGTTGCAGCGTCCCTGGCAGCGGCGCTGGCACCTAACGAACTTTTCCTCGTCATCGCCCGCCTCATCCAGGGCGCTGCCGCCGGTGTCGTCAACCCGCAGGGCATGGGGCTCGTCCAGCAGGTGTTCCGGCGAGACGAACGCGGCCGCGCATTCGGCTTCAACGGTGCCGTCATCGGGTTGTCGAACACCATCGGCCCAGTTCTCGGCGGCGTCATCATCTTTTTGACCGGCACGGTCAGCGGCTGGAGGTGGGTATTCGGTGTCAGCGTTCCCATCGCACTCATCATCCTGGCCTTCGCCTGGCGGCTCGTCCCTGCGCAGGAGAAGCAAGACCGCCGTCATGTCTCCCTCGATGGAGGCGGGCTGCTCGTCATCACTCTCACCACCCTGGCGCTGATGTTCCCCTTCGTCACCACCACCGGGGTTGGTGACAACCCGAACCGGTGGTGGAGCCTGGCCGTAGCCGGGCTCGGGATCGTCGTCCTCTATTTCGTCGAACGCCGCGTCAAGAGCAGGGGTGGCTCGGTCATCGTCGATATGAGCGTCCTCAACGAGAGGTCGTTCCGAAACGGCACCGCCCTCGGGGTGGCGTACTTCGCCGGCCTGAACTCTGTCGCGTTGATCGTGACGCTCTTCCTTCAAGAAGGACTGAAGTTCCCCGCGCTGCAAGCCGGCCTGGTCACCGCGCCGTTCGCTGTCGGATCCGCGTTTGTTGCCGTCCGCGCCGGGAAACTTGTCATGCGCTACGGCCGTCCTCTGGTCGTCGGCGGCCTCATCGTTGCCTGCGTCGGAATCGGTGCCGCATCCCTCATTGCCTACCTGTACGCCCACGGCACCCACCTTCCCGGCGGTGTCGGGATCTACATCGCCGCAGCGATGCTCGTCGCCGGCTGCGGTAGCGGCTCCGTCCTGTCCCCGAATCTGACTCTCACCATGCAGAACGTCCCCGTCCCCAAGGCCGGCGTCAGTTCCTCCATGATGCAGGTCGGACAGCGTCTCGGTTCCGCGATCGGTATCTCGATCGCACTGTCGGTGTACTACAGCGTCGTCGCTTCCGGCGGCACGGCCGCCGAGGCCGCGCATCGCACCCTCACCATCACCCTCGGATTTTTCGGAGTGGCCCTTCTCGTCGCATTGTTCGACTCCCTCCAGCGACGCCGCCTCGGCATCGCCCTCCCCACCAAGTCGGGTCGGCATTGATGACCGCAGTCCGACACTGACACGATGACATCAGAGACCGGGCGGGCGGTCCGGTTCGCGGCTCTCCGCAACCGGCACTTCCGCCCGTACCTGTTCACAGCGGGCACGTCGATGATGGGCGACAACATCGAACACGTCATCACTTACTGGGTGCTCTGGCAAACCTTCCACTCCCCCGCCCTCACCGGATTCGAGATCATCAGCCACTGGCTGCCATCGCTGCTGTTTTCCGTCACATTCGGCGGCCTCGCACAACGCTTCGACTGCCGCCGCCTGATCCAGATAGCTCAACTGCTGTTCATGAGCGTCTCCCTCAGCTGGGGAATCCTCTTTGCGACTCATTGCCTCTCCATCTGGGCTGCCTGCATCCTCCTGGTCCTGCACGGATGCGCCGGGTCACTATGGGGCCCAGCCGAACAGTTCCTTCTGCACGACTTCGCCGAGCCGGCCAACCTGCCGGGCGCGATCCGGATGAACGCCACGTTCCGAAGCCTGGGCATTCTCGCGGGCCCCGCCGTCGGCTCCATCCTCTTGCTGGGGCTCGGACCCGTCGCCGGCATTTTCGCCAACGTCGCCTTCTACCTGCCCATGACCTGGCTGATGGTCCGCACCCCATTCACCGGCCATACCCGGGACACCGTATCCGCAAGCGGTCAAGTTCACCCCGCCCCTGCTATTCCCATGCCAGGCGCCGCGTTGATCGGCGCCTTCCGCACGTTCCGCACCGTCCCATTGCCCCGTGCCATCATCGCGATGATGGCCCTAGCCGGCGTCACTGCCTTGTTCGTCGGCGGGTCCCTGCAGGTGTCGATGCCATCGTTCGCTGTCAGCCTCGGGGCCGGAGGCGCGGGCCTGGCCTACGGGGCACTTCTTTTGGCCAGCGGTACCGGGGGCGTCGTCGGCGGATTCGTTCTCGAAGCCGTCGGCGCCGTCAAGCTAACGGCCGGCATCGCGGTGGCCGGCACGTTGTTCTACGGCGGCTGCATCCTTCTCTTCGCCACGACCCATCACTACCTCGTTGCGATCGCGGCACTGGTTTTCGCCGGCGTTGGCAGCATCGCCTCGCAATCCGTCAGCCAGAGCATCGTGCAGCTCAACGCACCCGCGGCAGAGCGGGGTCGCACCATCGGGTTGTACAACACGGTCGCCAACGGACTCCGGACCGGAAGCGGACTCACCGTTGCGGCCCTCGGCGCCGCCGTCGGCATCCAAGGCTCCCTCGCTCTCTCCGCCATGATCATGACGGTTGCCACACTCATCATCGGCATTCAGCTGTGGGGCTCTCACCACCACCACGGTCCAGATCCCTCGCCTCAGCGATAGAAGTAGTCTCTCTTGCCATTCCCGCTGCGATAGATTACGATATATCGTGATCAGACTGTAGGTCGTTCCGAAAGCGTGACGTTCCCGCTGTTATGGCTCCAAGGATGTGGCCCCGCCGATATCTAAGGAGTCTCCATGACCAACACTGCGTCCATCCGTCTTCCCCGGACCGGATCCGTCTCCACCGCCCGTCGCGTCGACCGGGCCCGCCTCGAGCGTTTCCTCGACCTCGCCGCAGCTCATGTAGCTCGAACTTTTCCGAGCATCGACGCGCGCTCGGCGGGACGCACCACGCCTCCAGCCTGCACGAAGTAGCACTCAACGTCAGCCTCAGCCTGAGAAAGGCTGGGGCTGTTGTGCGCCCTCAGATAAACGATAAAAGCCCCCGGCGATGTTGCCGTCGCAGCGGCCTCTCGCCTGTCATTAGCAGTTTTGTCGGCCGTCCGGTCGCCGCGGCTGCTGTCACGCGAAGTGCTCGCGGGCCTGGTGACGACGCTGGCGCTCGTGCCCGAGGTAATCTCGTTCTCGATCGTGGCCGGGGTCGACCCGATGGTGAGCCTCGTCGCGTTGATCGTGCTGGCGATCGCGATGTCGATACTCGGCGGGCGGCCCGGCGTGATCACGGCGGCGGCCGGGTTGGTCGCGCTCGTAATCGCACCCCTGGTGCATCAGCACGGGGTGCAGTACGTGCTGCCGACGGTCGTGCTCGCCGGCGTCCCGCAGATCGTCTTCGGCTTCGCCGGGCTCGCGCGGCTCATTCCACGGTCGGTGATGACCGGCTTCGTGAACGCGCTCGGCGTACTCGACTTCACGGCTCAGGTGCCCCACGTGCTGAACGTGCCGTGGCTGGCGTACGTGCTTTTCGCCCTGACCTTCGCCATCATCTTCGTCGTTCCGCGCTTCACGAAGGCGGTGCCGTCGCCCCTGATCGCGATCGTCGTCGTTACCGTGATCGTGATCGTCGCGCACCTCGTCGTGCCGAACGTGGCCGACGGGGGCCCTCGACGGGAAAGCTCCCCGGCATCACCCCCCTCGCCGTGCCGCTGAACCTCGACACCCTGCAGTTGATCTGGCCCACCGCGCTCAGCGTGGTCGTCGTCGGCCTGATGGAGACCCTCCTCACGGCGAAGCTCGTCGACGAGATCACCGATACGCCGTCACCCAAGCGCCGGGAGTCGTGGGCGCTCGGCATCTCGAACCTGCTCGCAAGCTTCTATGGAGGCATTGCCGGATGCGCGATGATCGGCCAGACCCTGCTCAACGTGAAGACCGGGGGAGCCCGCACTCGCATCTCGACCACGGTGGCCGGGGTCTTTCTCCTAGCTCTCGTCACCGGGCCGAGCGCGGTCATGGGGCAGATTCCGATGGTTGCCCTCGCGGCCGTCATGATGGTGGTCGCCGTCACCACCGTCGACTGGCACAGCGTAAATCCGCCGACCCTGCGCCGGATACCGGTGCCCGAGACGATAGTCATGGGCGTCACGATCGCCGTGGTCGTGATCACGAGCAACCTCGCCTACGGCGTGATCATCGCAGTTGTGTTGGCCATGGTGCTGTTCGCATGGCGGGTTGCTCACGTGGTCGCGTCGAGCGGGCGCTCACGGCGAGCGGCGACGCCGTGTCCTACACGGTGATCGGGCCGCTTTTCTTCGGGAGCAGCAACGACCTCTTCGAGCGCTTCTCGTACGCTTCGGACCCGGCGCAGGTCGCCATCGACCTGAGCCGCGCCAAGATCTGGGAAGCCTCAGCGGTCGCCTCCCTCGACGCCATTGAGACGAAGTAACGCCCACAGGGGTGCCACCGCCGCATTTGAGGGCTCGACGAGCGCAGCATGACGCTCCGCAACCGCCTGAGCCAAATGTGATCGCGCCCCGCGTCTTGCTAAACGACTGTTTCCGACATATCGTAAACATATCGCTCAATGCATCCAATTCGTGATGGTCCCGCCCCATAGCTGGAGGAACGCGCGACGACTATAGGGAGTTTTTGATGGCACGATATGGTCACGGATTTGGGGGCACCGAAGACGGACGTCGACAGCGTCGCGGGGGGCGGCCTGACTTCGACAGCACAGGGCGTCGAAGCGGGAATCGCGATGGCGGCCCAAGTTTCGGGCTTGCAGCAAATGAGATGGGTGGTTTCGGGCGAGGTGGCGACAGGTCGCGTCGCAGTCGTGCACGGCCGGGGAACATCCGTCTCGTGATTCTCGCTCTTCTCGGCGAGGCACCCTCCAACGGATACGCGTTGATGAAATCCATCGCGGAGCGAACCGACAACGCATGGCAGCCAAGTCCCGGATCCATGTACCCGACCCTGTCGCAGCTGGTCGACAATGACCTCATTCACGACACCAAGTCAGGCGGCCAGCAAACGTTTGCCCTCACCACGGAGGGCGCGACCTTCGAGGCGGCGCACACCGCCGAGATCGATGATGCCTGGAATGAGGCCCGCGCGAACACTAACCCGGACGGCGACGAGTTCCTCGCCAGTGCCCTCAAGCTGGCCGGTGCGACCAAACAGTTCTCGTTCTCCGCCACGCCGGAGCAACGCAAGGCTGGTCGGAACAAAATGGACGAGGCCCGCCGGGCCCTGTACTCGATTCTCGCCGAATGAGACTTTTGCGTCGTCGAGCCGGCACAATAGCGCCGCCTCTCGCCTTTCGTTCTACGGACGCTGTCGGCATCTGCCGTCTCGATGACCCGCAGTCGCGGCGGAGTGCGGTTCTGTGAGTATGCGTGGCCCGGGCGGAGGGGGGCGTGGCTCTCGAGGCGACACGGCGGCGCAAAAGGCCGCCAACGCGGCGGCCCCTAAAATTTCCCACTTGATTCCCCGCATTCGAGAGCTTTTTGCCCCCCACCAGCGTGCGCTCATCGTCACAGTGCTCCTCGTTTTCATAGATGCCGGCATCAGTGTCATCCCGCCGTTGCTGACGCAGAAAGCGTTTGACCTCGGCTTATTCCCGAAGGAAGGTCCGAACGTTCCTGTTCTCGTCTCTCTCGTGGGCGTGATGGTCGGCATTTGGCTCTTTTCCGCCGCGATCGGCGTCTGGCAAACATGGCTCACCGCCATCGTCGGCAACAAAGTCATGGGTGCTCTGCGGATCGGACTGTTTGCGCACCTGCAGCGCATGGACTTGGCGTTCTACACCCGGACCAAAACGGGAGAGATTCAGTCGCGCCTTGCAAACGACGTCGGCGGCGTCTCCGGCGTCCTGTCCAATACGATCGCAAGCGTTCTGGGTAACACCGTCACCGTGGTGGCTGCCGTCGTAGCGATGCTCCTACTCAGCTGGCAAATGACCATCGTCGCGGCGATTGTCCTGCCGGCACTCGTCATCACCCAGCGTCGCGTCGGTCAGGTGCGTGCCCGCATCGCGACCGCCACACAAGAGTCGCTGTCGACCATGACGGCCATCACCCAAGAGACCTTGAGCGTATCTGGAATCTTGTTGGCGAAAAGCTTCAATCAGCAGCGGACCGAGGTGGAACGCTACGCGTCCGAGAACCACACCCAAATTGGGCTGCAGGTCCGGCAGCAGATGAGCGGCCAATGGTTTTTCGCCACGGTACAGGTCTTTTTGTCGATCATCCCTGCCGTGATCTATCTGGTAGCTGCTTGGCTGATGACGCACAGTGTCCCGGTCACCGCGGGGACCATCGTCGCCTTCACGACGGTACAGGCACGTCTGGCCTCCCCACTCATGGGGCTCCTGCGCACAGCCCTTGACCTGCAAACTTCCGGTGCACTTTTCGCCCGCATTTTCGAGTATCTCGACCTCGTGCCCGCGATCACCCCACCGCAGCGTCCGCAACCTCTCGAGCCGAAAGCGCTCGGTCGGATCGTCTTCGAGAACGCTTCCTTTGCGTATCCGGACGCCGCATCGGGCAAAAAAACGCTTGACGGTCTGACGTTCTCCATCGAACCAGGCCAGTTTGCCGCTTTCGTGTGTCCCTCCGGGGCGGGCAAGACTAGCATTTCTTACCTCATTCCTCGCCTGTACGATGTGACGGCCGGGGCCGTACGTTTCGCCGGGCGCGACGTGAGGGATATCGAGCAGTAAGGACTGATCAGCAACATCGGAATCGTCAGCCAGGAGACGTACCTGTTCAATGCCACGATTGCCGAAAACCTCCGCTATGCCCTCCCAGGCGCTACCGACGAGCAGTTACGTCATGCCGCGCAGCAAGCGAACATCTATGACACCATCATGTCGTTCCCGCTCGGTTATGAAACTCTCGTGGGTGAGCGCGGTTACCGGCTCTCTGGGGGTGAAAAACAACGGATTGCCATCGCGCGAGTCTTGCTGAAAGATCCGGCTGTTCTTGTCTTGGACGAGGCAACCAGTGCCCTCGACTCTCTGTCCGAACGTGCTGTTCAAGACGCCCTCGACACCGCGGCCCGCGGTCGCACCACGATTGCCATCGCCCACCGGCTCTCGACCATCCGCGCCGCAGACGTCATTTTCGTCGTGCAAGCCGGCCAGGTAGTGCAACGGGGTACCCATGACGAGCTCATAGCCGTCGAGGGAACTCACTCCGAATTGCACCACCGCCAGGTCACCATTCCGGTCAGCTGACCTTCACGACGCCGTCAGAGGTGGCGTGGAGGACTGAGACTTCGCATACGTGGCGCGTTTGGCCAACTGGATGTCCGGATCGGGGATCGGGACGGCGTCGAACAGCTTTTTCGTGTAGGGGTCCCATTGCTCCTGATGGGTGTCCCCGTCCAAAAGGTCCACGATTCGGCCGTGCTCGAGAACCGCCACCTGCGTCGTGATGTGCCGGACGACCGCTAGGTCGTGGGTGATGAACAAGTAGCTGACGCCGAGATCGTGTTGAAGGTCCGCCAGGAGGTTCAACACTTGCGCTTGGACGGAGAGGTCCATGGCGGAGACGGCCTCGTCGCAGATGACCAAGGCGGGGCGGGTGATGACGGCGCGGGCAATCGCGACTCGTTGCCGTTGTCCTCCGGACAATTCCCCTGGGCGCTTGCTGGCCGCCGTCCGCGGCAACCCCACCCGGTCGAGTTCGTCGCCGACAAGTTCCGTGCGGGCTGCAGCAGAGAGGGTCCCCTGTTGGACGAGGAGACCTTCTTCGATGATGGAGCCGACGCTTTTGACCGGGTTCAGCGACCCGTAGGGGTCCTGAAAAACGGTTTGCACCACCTTGGCAAGGCTCCGCCGGTCGGCGAGGCGCTCGGTCGTGATGGGGATCCCGTTGACGTTGATCGAACCGCTCGTGGCCGGTACGAGGCCCTGGATGGCCCTGGCAATTGTCGATTTTCCGGATCCAGACTCCCCGACGAGCCCCAGGGTTTGCCCCCGGCCGATATGGAAGCTCACGTGGTCCACCGCTTTGAAGGGGGTACCGCGGCGCCGGCCGGGGTATTCCACGACGAGGTCGTCTACCTGGAGGAGGGGCGTGTCGCCGTGCTGGTCATACATGTGCGGGGACTTCCTCGATTTCTTCGACGTCGGATGCGCGGAAGCATCTGCTGGCGTGGGGTTCCGCGTCGGGTCGTTCGCTGATCGTCATGAGGGCTGGGTGGGTGCGGCAGATTTCGATGGCGAGGGGGCAGCGGTCGGCGAAGCGGCAGCCGTCGGGTCGTTCCATGGCGGCGGGCATTCTCCCGGGGATGACCATCAGCCGGCTACCCTGGGTTTGCAGGTGGGGGTCAGCGGCGCGTAGCGCTGCCGTGTAGGGGTGCGCGGGATGCCGGAAAACGTTCCGGATGCTGCCCGCTTCGACGATTTCCCCGGCATACACGGTCAGCACTCGGTCACACATGTCTGCGACCACTCCCCAGTCATGGGTGACCAGGATGATCGACAGGGCCCGTTCCCGCTGCAAATCTTTCAGCAGCCCGAGTACCTCCATCTGGATGGTGACATCGAGTGCCGTGGTCGGCTCGTCGGCGATGAGAAGGTCTGGGTCGCCTGCGAGAGCGAGGGCAATGGCGACGCGTTGCGCTTGTCCGCCGGAAATCTCGAATGAGTACTTCCGCATCACGTCTTCGGGCGAAGGAATTTTCACCGCGTCCAGCAGCCGGAGGCCTTCCTTGTAGGCGTCCTGTTTGCTCATCGTGCGGTGGTTGCGGACAGCCTCGATGAGCTGGTTCCCAATTCGGAAAAGCGGGTCGAGGGCGGAGAGTGGGTCCTGGCCGATGTACGCGATCCGGCGGCCGCGCATGGTCGCCATAACTTGCTCGGTCGCTGTGACAAGGTCGGTTCCGTCGAGGTGTGCGTGCCCTTCAACTAGGGTGCTGTTGGAGGCTCGCATCAGCGAGCGGACAATGACGGATTTGCCGGCACCGGATTCGCCGACAATGCCCAGAACCTCACCTCGGAGCAGGTCGAAGTTGACATCGTCCACCAGGGCGACCGAGTTGTCCCCTCGTGTGCGCACGGTCAACCCGCGCACGCTGAGAAGGACATCCTGCGCCGTCTGCAACAGGTTCGCAGCACCTAGAGACTGCGGGTCTTCTGTGAGCAACGGTTCAGTGCTCTCCTGGAGCTGTGTGCGCAGGCGAGCTGGCGCTGAGCTCAGACGGCTCCGCAGCCGGCGTCGGATCTTCGCAGTTTTCTGTGCCACTTCTCCGAGGGTGCCGAACGACACGATGGTCAGGGCGATCGCGATCAGCGGCGGGAAGATCATCCATGGGTCGGGAGCGAGGTATTGCGTTCCGTCGGCGAGCAGTCCGCCCCAGCTCGCGTTGGGCGGTGCGACGTCCAGCCCGAGAAACCCCAGGCCTACTTCGGTGGTGATCGCGACGGCGGCGATCATGGACGCCTGGACACGGATCAGACCAGCCAGCCGAGGGGTGAGGTGCCGCCAAATGATGGCGGGATGCGAGAGTCCGGTGGCCCGGGCGGAGGTGACATACAGCTCACCGCCGAGGCTCAACGTGGCGCCGCGAATGACACGGTAGATGAAAGGGCTGAGGAACACCGACGTGGCGGCGATCACGACGAAGAGGTTGTAGGGGAAGATCGCGAAGACGACCAGGCTGATCAGGACCGGGGGGACGGATTGGAGCACGTCGAACACGGCGGAGACGGCCCCGTCGAGGCGGCCCCGCAAGTAACCAGCGATGAGCCCGGCGATGCCTCCGAGTCCGATGGTGATGACCACCACGATGACGACGGCGAGGAGGGTCGGTTGGGCGCCGTACAGGAGCCGGACCAGAAGGTCGCGGCCGAGCTCGTCGGTGCCAAGCAGGTGTTTGCCGGTCGTCCCTTGTAGTTGGGCGGACAGGCTCTGCACGTCGGCGCCCTGCGGGGCAAGGACCGGAGCAAGAAGCGTGGCGATCACCACGATGATGAGCCAGCCGCTAGCCAGGATTGTCGCCGGGCGAATCTTCCGGGCGTTCTTTTTCCGCAGCGGGACAGGTTTTTCCGTGACGAGGGTTGTCATGATGCGATCCTCAGTTTCGGGTTCAGGACGACGTAGAGCAGATCAATGCCGAAGTTGACGACGACGACATAGATCGTGAAGAACAGCACCGCCGCCTGCGCGACGGGAAGATCGTGCTGTGTGGCGGAGGTGACCGCCAGGCTGCCGATCCCGGGAAAGGCGAACACCGTTTCGATAAGCACCGTGGCGCCAACTACGGACACCAACTGCACCCCGATGTAGGAGGTCGCCGGGACGATGGCGTTTTTCAGCGCATGCTTGTATGCCACCGATCGGCGTCGGAAGCCGTTACTGACGTAGGTGAATATGAATTCGCTTTGCATGGTGTCGACCATCGACTGCCTGACCTGTTTGGAGATGAAGCCCACCATCCCGAACGACAACGCGATGACCGGAAGCACCAGGCTGCCCGCCCAGGATCCGAACCCGGTTGACAGCTGGTTGTAGCCGTTCAAAGGGAACAGCCGCAGCTTCAGGGCGAAGACGAAGATCAGGACCACCCCGATGATGAAGCCGGGGATGGCGAAGGCGATGAGGCCTCCGGCGTCGACGACACGGGCGACCAAGCCGCCGCGAAGGGCGGACACGACGCCGAGGACGATGCCGGCGATCACGCTGACGATCGTGGACAGCAATACCAAAAGAAGGGTGGGCTGCCACCGGTTGCCAATGACGGCCAGGACCGGCTGACCACTTGTCACGGAGGTGCCCAGGTTGCCATGCAGGGCGTTGGTTAGCCATGTCCAGTACTGCAGCGGTAGCGGCTCGTTGAGGTGGAGTTGTTTGGCGAGGGCGGCGACGGCTGCTGGTGAGGCTGTGGAGCCGAGGATGGTTTCCGCGGCGTTACCCGGAATCAGCCCCACCAGCAGGAACGTCAGGATGGACACGGCGAACAGGACGACAACACCCATGGCGAAGCGTCGGGCCAGAAAATTGAACATGGTGTTCTCGTCCTTTCGCGGCCGCTAGTTTGTCGGAGTCATGAGGACCGGGTCGGGGTAGACGCCCCACGCCGGCGGCACCTTCAGGTCCTTGCTCGTGTAGTACGTGCTCGAAAGACCCGCCACGTCAACCAGCCAGGCGTTGTCCGTGATGTACTGACCGAGCTTCGACCAATCCGCCGTCGCAGCTGAGCCGCTCTCGGCACTGGCCGTCAGGTACTGCGACTCGAAACTCGCCGTCGGCCACGCCGTTCCGAGCGGGTTGAACAGCCCACCGGGGGCGAAGATGCGCGACGTGGTCAAGGTGAATACCTGACCTTGCATCTGCTGGACGGCAGCTGGGTATTTGCCACTGGCCTGATCCGTGCCGTAGGTCTGGATACCGACAGCGGCCGTCAGCTTCACCGTGATGCCAATCGCCTTCAGCTCCGGCACCAGGATCTGGACGACAGTGGACGACAGCGGGTCGGTCTGCTCATAAAGAATCGGCAAGGTGAAGCCGTTGGAGTAGCCCGCCTCGGCAAGGAGCTTCTTGGCTTTGGTCACGTTGTGCGAGTACACGTCCGAGTCGTAATAGCCGACGTACCCGTTCGCCGCGATCTGCTCGTGGGCGGTTCCGCCGATTGCTTTCGCGTCGGCGGTCCGGTTCACTGCATAGTTCAAAGCCTGGCGGACCTTCAGGTTCGCCAAAGCCGGGACGATCTTTCCCTCGCGGTCAAGGATCATGATGCCGTAGATGCTGGTCGCCGGATTCGTCACCAGATCCAGTCCCGCCTTCTTGGCGGTGGAGTCATCGGACGGGGCGCCCTGCTCCAGCGAGTAGCTGCCCGCTTCCACCGACTGCAGTCGGGAGGCGTTGTTGCCGATGATCTTCAGTACGACTTTCTGCCAGTGCTGCTTGCTGGGTGCGTAATAGTTCGTGTTCTTCACGAACGTGTACGTCGTCCCGGTCGTGGTCTGACTGGCGTCAAGCTTGTACGGGCCGGCACCGAACGTCGCCGCCCCCAACTGCGTCGAGGTCAGCGCCTTAGGGCTCACCGGCGTACCGAAAATCCCGGCCTGATCGAATTGCAACTGGGCGTAAGGAAACGGCTTCGAGAAGGAGATGTCCAATGTTGTCGCGTCGGGGGTGGAGTAGCTCGAAACCGGGAAGGTGTCGGTCGTGATCTTGCTGGCTGCAATGGCCGCCTTCATGTACGCCTCGATGCCCTGAGCCGTCATCACCGTTCCGTCGGCAAACTTCACGTTGCTCCGAAGGGTGATCTCGATCTTGGTGTTACCCGTTCCGACGTACGCAAAACTCTTCGCGAGCTCCGGGGTGAACTTCGTCGCACCGGTCTGGATGAGCAGACTGTCGTAGGCGAGGTTATTAGTCACCTGCTTGCTCGACTGCAGCATCGGGTTCAGCGACGGCGGCGCGCTGCCGTCGTACAGCGTGAGGGTCTTATCGCTGGACGTGGTGCTGGAAGTTCCGCTGCTGCTGCAACCGGTGAGTCCCGCCACCACCACCGCCACAGCCACGGCAGCGACCGAGGCTTTCTTCAGAGCCCCAGGGCGGGCCAACCCACCACTGATATCCGACACGAACGGCTTCTTCGACATGCGTCTCCTTGTAGAGCGTCGTTGCTGCTACCGGCACGAAGTGCCGTGGTCGCTCACCGTGATCGGTGCGACTGCTGCAGGACGCTACAGAAGAAAAGCCTGGGTTGTCAACCTGGTCTTCTAAAGTGCCGTGGAATTGAGATCGGCTAGGGGCGACCGCACGTTTATATGAAGTCGCACACTTATTCAGCAGCGATTATGTCCGTGGGTCGTTGAACAAATCGGCGGGTAATCGGAACGCCAAGTTGGCAATCCCTTATGGCTGCTTCATCATGGTTGTTAGCCGCCTTGGAGAGGATGTACGCCTAGGTGATGCCGACGAAGACGACGAAATGAAGTGGACCATTCCTGCCATGACCAAGAGCGATGATCTCTTCACCACAGCCAATGCAGTCAGAGTGGCTGTAGGCGTCTTTCATCGACGGGTGCGAGATGAATTGGAGGACGGCGTTTCTCCTTCTCAAACTGTCGTGTTGTCCCGGCTTGACCGAAATGGGCCGGAGTCGATCGTCGACTTGGCGCGACGTGAACGAGTGACTCCTCAGGCCATGGGATCGACCGTGGCTTCCCTCGAAGCACGCGGCCTTCTGGACCGCACCCCCGACCCGAACGACGGACGCCGTGTCCTGGTCTCGCCCACACCCGAAGGCCACCGTCTCATTAGGTCCCGACAAGACGCCGTCACGACACGAGTCGCAGATGCCCTCGCCGAGCATTTCGAACCAACAGACATCGAGCAAATACGTTTGGCGGCGAGGATGATCGAGCAGCTCGCCCATTTCATCTGACCAGTCCTCGAACGAATAACAGGCCGCCGCACAGCAGGCGGATGCAGAACACCGCCCCACCTCGGCAGGCTCGTAGCGTTGACCGTTCCTATTCCAGTACCACCTCGGTGTGAAACGCGTCTTTGATTGCTGCCAGACCTGGGCCACTACCATCGCCGACAAGATCATTTCTGCCCGACCCCGAAACCCTCACCAACTAACCCCCGACACGTCGCGAACCGAAGTCATTCTTCGGGCCAGACGGTGCGCTCTTTCAGCAGGTGCGCTTCAGCCAGGAGATTCTCGAGGTACGCGTTCGCCGAGTCAATCTGGTCGAGGACATCATCCTGTGCGGCGACCAGCTCGTGAGAGGTGGCGTTGCGGTACCGACCCACCGGAGCTAGCAGTGGACCTAGTTTCTCTGTCTGTCCGGTGGGGGTGCGGCGGTGGCTGATGATGGTCGTGATTGTCCGGACGCTGATCGGCCTGCCGGTCCCGACGGCGCCGGTCTGGTCGATCGATGGCAACAACGCGACCCCCGCGCGCCACAACACCCCCACTTTGTCCTGGCAGCCGTGCACGGGCGGGTCCGCGGTGGTGGGGTCCAGCAGCGGCAGGTAGGAGCCGCGGAGGCGTTCGTAATGCGGGGCGATCACCATCAACCAGGCGGCCACCGCGCACCGCGGGCACTCCCCCGGAACATCCGCAGCCGGAACGACATGGCCACGGATGCTGGCGTGGCCGGGGTAGATGCTGATGTCGTTCGGGGTGACCGTGCGGGCCTGGTTGCGGGTGAATCCGAGGGTCCCGGTGAGGACGATGAGGAACCCGTCCCGCCTACCCACGAGGCCTACTGGGAATCGGTACCGGGGCAGCTGCATCAACGCCTCCTGCGGGTCCAGGAGACCGGGCCGCGCCGTCCACAGGGAGTCGGGGTGCCCGGTCAGTCGGGGCGCATCGATCTCGATACCGGCCTGGGCGTGGACGGCGAGGATCACCTGGAGCCGGCCCACCTGGGTGGCCCAGGCGGCAGGGAACGCGTCCAGGAACCCGGCAAGGGTGTCCCGGGACGCCGGCAACGCCTCCACACCCCACGACTCACACCAGTCCGAAAACAACCCCCACGCCCACGACTTACTCGGGTCCGGCCGGTGGGCTCTTGAGTCTTGGCTTCCGATGTGGCCTGTGGTGATCATCCGCGGTGTCCGGTTAGAGGCCGAGCGTGATGACGGCGTTCTGCTCCAACGGCGCATTTTCCCGCGCATACACGTGCACGGTGGCCGGGTTTTTGTGTCCGGTCTGCCGCATGATCTGGTGATCTGTAGCTCCCGCCCTAATTGCCTGCGTTACGAAACCTGCTCGCAGCGAGTGCCCGGTGATGCTTCCCGCCGGAATCCCCGCAGCGTGAGCACGCTCCGTCACCATCCGCCCGATCGCATCCCCCAACACCGCGGTTGCCCTGATCGTGCCAGTTTTCGCCATCGCCCGAAACAGCGGCGCCCGCCCCGGCAGGCCACCCGTCCACAGGTCCTGGCAGACGTGAATCGCGAGGTCCTGGCCGCGAAGGGAGCGCATGACCTCCGGCCGTCCTTCGTCCTGGGCTTGGAGGAGCCGGTACCAGCGGCGGAACGCACACGGCGGACACGTCGCCGAGTTCGCCCCATACGGCAACGCCTTCACCTGCCCCCGACCCTCCTGATCCGTCTTCGAGGACCGCACCCGCACATGCAAACCGTCCTCAGCATGCAAGAACACATCTCCCACGAGGAGTTCGGACAATTCCGTGCGACGGAAAGCTCCCGCAAACCCGAAAACGAGGAGGGCAATATCGCGGGTGCCCTTCACCCCCGCCGGGTACGAGGTGACGTCAACCGCCAACACGGTTTTCCGCAGATCCGCCACCAACAACGGCGAAGCACGCTTCGTGGGACGGTGGGTGCTGCGACGGATCCCGTTCAGCGTGTCCGTGACCCGCCGGTCAGCGCACGGATTCCGGAACCCCCGCTCATGGTGGGCCCACGCGATCGCCGCCACCCAGCGACCAATCGACGCCGTCGAATACCGCGGAGTGTCCTCCACGGTGCGTTGGAGCGCTTTCTCGGACAGGTACTCCGCCACTTCCTTCGCCGACCGAGGGAACGACAGCTGCTCCTCGACGAGAGAGTCCGGGATGGGTTCCTTCTCGGTGTAGCCGGCCAGCCACCGGCAGAACATCCGCACATCCGACTCATACGAGCGCCGCGTCCCCGAAGACAGGGCGGCCCGCTGAAACACCGCCGCCGCTGTCGTCAGCTCGCGGGCGGCAGCCTCTCCCCCGACAGGAACGGCCCGAGACTGCGGGCCGGCGCCCGAGGGCACCACAACGACGGCCGGCGTCGACGCACCCATACCCGGCCCGTATCCGCTACTCATAGCATCTCCCTCACCACCTCGGGCCCGATGGAGCCCGTTTTGACCTCAGATGAAGCGTACCGGGGTCAACACGGGTAATGGCGCTTACCAGGTGCTACCGAGTCAGGGACATGACCGGCCGGAGTGACGCGACAGTCGGCGAGCGATGCGTCATTGAGAATGTCTTTTGGTGGATCCGCCCTGCAGCCATGGCTTTATGTTCCGCGTACCTGAGGACGAACCCACGGACGCGACTTGGCAGTCGAGTGGAAAGGCAGTCGGCGTTGGACCCCTGGGCATGATCTTTTAGCCGGACGGAGTCGACAAAGTGCCTCTGCTCATCCTCCCCTGGTGTCCAAGACGGCAACCCGAAATATGAGCTGCGTTGGTCACCTCCTTGGCAGGGGGGGGGAGGTGACCGCCCGTTCCAAGATCTGTGCCTGCTGAGCCGATGTAGCGCCGGCTTCTTGCAGGGCAACCATCCGCAGTGTTTCAAAGACTGTGCAAGGCAGACTGAAACGAGCGTCGATCGAAGCTACAGATGGAGGGCGACAGCTTGAGCGTAGTTCTGAGCGATATAGGCAATGGGGTTGGAATAAAAAAGACCCTCTGCCCGAATAAAAGCCAGGTCAGAGGGTCTTAGCTGTAGCGGGAGCGGGACTCGAACCCGCGACACCACGATTATGAGCCGTGTGCTCTAACCACCTGAGCTACCCCGCCGCACCAGCCGACTAGGCCGGCCTGTGCCTCCGCATCTCGACTGAGTCCGCGCGAGCGGTTGTTCAGTGTCGTTCAGAGGGACGAGCCCCCTGTGGGAATCGGACCCACTACCTCTTCCTTACCAAGGAAGTGCTCTACCAATGAGCTAAGGGGGCGTAGCCGTCGCGCCGTCAGTGTTTCAGGCCGCGATTGGCACCACACGAGAATAGCAGGACTTCGAGGCGCCTCGTGACACGAGACGACGCCGACAGCACGGAGGGTGCCGGGTCGCCCCGACACCCTCGCGATGCGGGCTACGCCGAGACGGTCGACGACGCCGCCGACAGGGCGGCGACCTCGTCGTCGGCGAGCGTCAGCGTCGCGGCCGCGACGAGGTCGGGCAGCTGCTCGACGGTCCGGGCCGACGCGATCGGCGTGCCGACCGACGGCTGGGCGAGCAGCCACGCGAGCGCCACGGTGGCGACCGAGGTCGAGTGGGCTCCGGCCACCTCGTCGAGGACCCCGAGCACGCGGCGGCCACGGTCGTCGAGGTACGCGCCGGCGCCGCTGGCGCGCTGGCTGTCGACGGTCACGCCGTCGCGGTACTTGCCCGTGAGGAATCCGCTGGCGAGCGAGAAGTACGGCATGACCGACACGGTCTCGGCGAGCGCCACGTCGGCGACCGTCGGGCCGCCCTCGCTTCCCTCGACGTCGTCGCGCTCGACGAGGCTGTACTTGTTCTGGATCGCGGCATACTTCGAGATGTTCTCGGACTCGCTGAAGCGCAGGGCCTGCTCGAGGCGCTGGCCGGTGAAGTTGGAGGCGCCGATGGCGCGGACCTTGCCGAGTTGCACCTGCTCGTCGAGAGCCTCGACGGCCTCCTCGACCGGGCGGTCGGTGAAGTCCTGGTGCGCGTAGTAGAGGTCGATGTAGTCGGTGCCGAGGCGCTGCAGAGATGCATCGACGGCCTTGCGCACGATGTCGCGCGAGGTGCCCTGGAAGCCCTCCAGCATGCCGACCTTGGTAGCGATCACGATGTCGGCGCGGTTGCCGCGCGACGCCATCCAGCGGCCGATGATCGACTCCGACTCGCCACCGGCGTTGCCAGGGACCCACGCCGAGTAGACGTCAGCCGTGTCGATGAAGTTGCCGCCGGCCGCGACGTACGCGTCGAGGACGCCGAACGACGTCTCTTCGTCGGCCGTCCAGCCGAAGACGTTGCCGCCGAGATTGAGGGGGAAGACCCGGAGGTCGCTTTCGCCGAGTGCGATACGAGGTGCGTCCGTCATGTGAGCTCCTTCTGTCGAGATGTCTCCTGAAGACAACACCGTTCGACGCCCCGCATTCCGAGCGGCGACACATTCGGCGAGGGGCATCATCGGGTCGCGCACAGCCTGGAGCTCCTGCTCGACGGCGCAGACGGTCACCGCACGGGGCGGGAGCCGGGAGGGGCCGGACGGCGCCTACGCGGCCGGGGGCTCCGAGATTGCCGTGAGGGCCCCGAGTTCCTGCGCCGAGAGATCGAGGCTGGAGGCCGCGAGCAGACCCTCGAGCTGGAGAGTCGAGCGGGCGCTGGAGAGGGCGCCGATCACGCCGTCGCGAGAGGCCAGCCACTTGATGGCGACGGCGCCCGGCACGACGCCGTGGCGTTCGGCGATCTCCATGACGACGTCGACCGTGGCGACGTTCTCGGGGGTGAGGTAGCTCAGCGCACGACCGCCGCGGGGCGACTCGCCGTCGTCGACGCCGTTGCGGTACTTGCCCGTGAGGAATCCGCTCGCCAGCGCCGAGTGCGGAAGCACTGCGAGGCCGAAGTGGTCGACGATCGGGGCGACGTCGCGCTCGTAGTCGTCGCGCCGCACGAGGTTGTACGCCGACTGGATCGCCCTGAAGGGGTGCAGCCCGTCGCGGTCGGCGATCGCGAGTGCCTGCCGGAGCCGCGCGCCCGTGTAGTTCGAGGCGGCCGGATACCGGATCTTGCCCTCGTCGACCAGCTCGCTGAGCGCGCCGACGGTCTCCTCCAGCGGCGTCTCGTCGTCGTCGTAGTGCGCGAAGTAGAGGTCGATGCGATCGGTGCGGAGGCGGGTCAGCGACGCCTCGACACCCCGGCGGATGCTGTCGCGCGTGAGGCCGGGCGCGTCGGGGTGCTGGCCCACCTTGGTGCTGACGAGCACGCGGTCGCGGTTGCCGGGGCGTGCCAGCCACCGGCCGATGATGGCCTCGGACTCGCCGCCCGAATTGCCCGGGAGCCACGCGGAGTAGACGTCGGCGGTGTCGATGACCCGGCCGCCGTCGGCCGCGAACACGTCGAGGATCTCGAGCGCCGTCGGAGCCCCGACGGTCCACCCGAAGACGTTCGTGCCGAGCGCGAGAGGGAACGCGGAACCGGTGGCGGTCTCAGTGTCGGTGAAGATGTTCAGGTCAAGGCCAATCGACGTCGGATACTCCACCTTAACCGATCAGATCGGCCGCCTGGCAAGGGAGACGGAAAGCAGAGCACGCCTGTCGTATCGTGGCACCCATGCCTCTCGACGAGTCCACCGTGCCCGCCTCAGACATCTCCCCCTCCGAGCTGATCGCCGCCGACACGGGATCGGAGTGGTGGCGCACAGCCGTCATCTATCAGGTGTACCCGCGCTCGTTCGCCGACAGCGACGGCGACGGCATGGGCGATCTCCCCGGCATCACCTCACGCCTCTCGGCCCTCGCCGATCTCGGCGTCGACGCCGTCTGGCTGTCGCCGTTCTACACGTCGCCGCAGCGCGACGCCGGCTACGACGTCGCCGACTACTGCGACGTCGACCCGCGGTTCGGCACCCTCGCCGACTTCGACGCCCTCCGCGCAAAGGCCACCGAGCTCGGACTGCGCCTCGTGGTCGACCTCGTCCCCAACCACTCGTCGAGCGATCACCGCTGGTTCCAGGAGGCCCTCGCCGCCGGGCCCGGCTCGACCGAGCGGGCTCGCTACCTGTTCCGCGACGGCACGGGCGCCGACGGCGAGCTGCCGCCGAACAACTGGCAGTCGGTCTTCGGCGGCGAGGCCTGGACCCGCATCACCGAGGCCGACGGCACGCCCGGCCAGTGGTACCTCCACCTCTTCGACTCGTCGCAACCCGACTTCGACTGGCAGAACCCGTGGGTGCGCGAGCAGTTCCTCGACATCCTGCGCTTCTGGCTCGACCGCGGAGTCGACGGATTCCGGGTCGACGTCGCCCACGGCATGATCAAGAAGCCCGGTCTGCCCGACTACACCCCGCCCGCCGACAGCGGCAGCATGGGCGGCGGGCTCGAAGAGGGCGCGACGCCGCCGTACTGGGCGCAGGATGGCGTCCACGAGATCTACCGCTCCTGGCGCGCGCTGCTCGACACGTACGCGGGCGACCGGATCCTCGTCGCCGAGGCGTGGGTCGAGCCGCTCTCGAAGCTCGCCAACTGGGTGCGCCCCGACGAGATGCACCAGGCCTTCAACTTCACCTACCTCGAGAGCGGCTGGTCGGCCCCGTCGATCAAGCGCGTCATCGACGCCTCCCTCGAGGTGTTCTCCAGCGTCGGCGCGCCGAGCACGTGGGTGCTGTCGAACCACGACGTCGTCCGCCACGCCTCCCGCCTCGGGCTGACCGCCGACAACCCCCAGGGCGCAGGAATCGGCCCCAGGAGCCCGGGCCTCCCCGACCGCGCGGTCGGCCTGGCCCGAGCCCGCGCCGCCAGCGCCGTCATGCTCGCCCTTCCCGGCTCGGCCTATCTCTACCAGGGCGAGGAGCTCGGCCTGCCCGAGGCCATCGACCTGCCCGACGAGGCCCGCCAGGACCCCACCTGGTTCCGCACGAACGGCGAGAGGTACGGCCGCGACGGCTGCCGCGTGCCCATCCCGTGGGAGGCCGCTTCCCCCGCCTACGGCTTCAACACCAGCGGCGAGTCGTGGCTGCCGCAACCCGATGACTGGGCGCCCTACGCCCGCGACTCGCAGACCGGCAAGCCGGCGTCGACGCTCGAGCTCTACCGCCTGGCGCTCGCGCTCCGGGCCGAGTTCGACCTGGGTTCCGGTTCGGTCGAGTGGCTCGACGGATACGGAGCCGACGTGGTCGCGTTCCGCAACGGCGTCGTGACCGTCATCGCGAATACCGGCACGGTGCCGGTCGAGCTGCCGATCGGCGACGAGCTGCTGGCGACCGTGGAGCTCGACGGCCCGGCGCTGCCGGGCGACGCGACCGTCTGGGTCCGCTCGGCCTGATCGCGGTCGCGGCGCTGGGTGGGGTGATCCGCGGCGTTGTCGGTGCGGCATGGTGTGGGTGGCTGCGCGTGCGTCACCCCCGCCGAATCGGTACGAAGCCGCCGGACCTTCAGCGGGAGCGAGCCGATTCGGCGGGGCTACGTCGCCGACTCGGCGGGAGCGCGCCGGATCGGCCTGCGTGAGCCGCATCGGCGGGTCTTCACCGACCCGGCGGGGCCGAACCGAGCCCGCGGGCCGAGCCGCCCGCCACCACCTCGCCCCCGCCGGATCGGCACGAAACCGCCTGCCGTTCGGCGGGAGCGAGCCGAATCGGCGGGGCTACGTCGCCGCCTCGGAGGGAGCGCGCCGGATCGGCAGGCGTGAGCCGCATCGGCGGGTCTTCACCGACCCGGCGGGGCCGAACCGAGCCCGCGGGCCGAGCCGCCCGCCACCGCCTCGCCCCCGCCGAATCGGCACGAACCCGCCGGCCGTTCGGCGGGAACGCGCCGATTCGGCGGGGCTACATCGCCGACTCGGCGGGAGCGCGCCGGATCGGCCTGCGTGAGCCGCATCGGCGCGTCTTCGCCGACCCGGCGGGGCCGAACCGAACCCGCGGGCCGAGCCGGCCGCCACCGCCTCGCCCCCGCCGAATCGGCACGAACCCGCCTGCCGTTCGGCGGGAACGCGCCGATTCGGCGGGGCTACGTCGCCGCCTCGGAGGGAGCTCGCCGGATCGGCAGGCGTGAGCCGCATCGGCGGGTCTCCGCCGACCCGGAGGGGCCGAACCGAACCCGCGGGCCGAGCCGCCCGATTGGCGGGTACGAGGCGGGGCGGGGCCGACGTTCGGCGGCGCCGCGCGCGGCCGCAGCAGGCGAGGCGCTACGCTCCGGCGTTGGCTACGAGCCAGGGGTACGGGTCGACCGGAACGCCGTTGAGGTGGATCTCGAAGTGCAGGTGCGCACCCGTGCTGTTGCCGGTCGAGCCGACGTTGCCGACCTGCTGGCCGACCTTCACCTTCTCGCCGAGCGTGACCTTGATGGATCCGGCGACCATGTGCGCGTACACGCTGGTGACCGGGACGCCGTTGATGGTGTGGTCGATCCACACGTTGTAGCCCAGGGCACCGCCGCCCTGCTCGACCTTCGAGACGGTGCCGTCGGCGATGATCTGGATCGGCGTGCCGGCGCCGGGCGTGAAGTCGAGGCCCTCGTGGAACGTGGAGCAGAAGCTGCAGTTGGCGACCTGCCGCGAGCCGAAGCCGCTGCTGATGGGCGAGGTCGTGGCGAACGGCCACTGGACCGGCGCGGTCGAGTCGTTCGCGAACGCTCCGGTGTCGGTGCTCGACGAGGTGACCTTGGGGGCGCTGACCGAGTAGCCGTCACGGCCGAGGCTGGCGCCGACGACGGTGCCCGACGCGATGTAGCCCTGCCCGGCGGTCGACGAGGTGGCCCCGCCGACGGTGGTGCCGGCCTCGACGGCGGCGGCGAGCTTCACGGCGACGTGCTCGGGGGTGTCGACGAAGTAGGCGTTCGCGGGAACGGAGGTCGCGACGACGGTGGCCCCGACGAAGAGGAGGCCGCCGAGGACCCCGAAGCGGCGGGTGCGACGGCCGCGGGTCGAGACCACGGGCCGGGCCGCGGCGGGTGCGCGACGAGGGGAACCGGGCGCAGGAACTCGACGCATCGGCTGGGCACGCAGCGACCGCCGCGTCGCCGGGGCGGAGGCCGCGGCCGGTGCTGCGACCGACGGGGCTTCGGCAGCACGGGTCGCCTCACGAGCCACAGGGTCGGCCGTCACCGAGGTGCGCGTCGCGACCGTCGGGCCACCGGTCGTCGCGACCGCAGGCGTCGCGACCGTCGGGCCGGACCCCGTCGACGTGTGCGACGTGACCATCGAGCCCGGCGTCGTGCGTGTGGCGGGCCAGGCGACCGACGCCGGACTCGCCGGCGTCGAAACGGGCGACCCCGAAGCAGTCGACACCGGAGCTGGCGACGCCGAAGCAGTCGACACGGACGCCGACGCGGGCGACACGGCAGACGACGACATCGCGTCGGGAGACAGGCGGGCCGGCGAGACCCGAGCCGGATTGGCACCGAGCGCCGCCGAGGCCACAGCAGTCGGATCGGCCAGCGACGTCGAGCCAGCCAGCGAAGCCGGACCGGCGAGCGCAGCCGAGCCAGCCAGCGACGACGAGCCAGCCAGCGACGGGTCGACGACCAGGGTCGCCGCCGTCTCGAGCTGACGCTCGCGGGCGCGCGCGGCACGTCGCGTGAGGGGGGCCGCGGTGGGGCCGTCGACGTCGCCTGCGGTTCCGCGGTGGGCGGTGGGGGCGGCGTCAGGCTGGGTCACTGCGAGTAGGTCCTCAGGGTCGGGGGCGGGCTTCGGCGCCGCGCAGAAAGTGCTGCACAGGGCTGTGGCCGGGAACTGCCCGCGGAGAGACGGCCGCGGACGACGGTGATCGAATCACCCTAGCGTGCGCCCCCGGAAAGCCTCCCGGACGAGCAACGCCTGACCAATGGTAGCGAATTCGCAACCGGATGGCTAGGCCCGATATTGATATATACCGAAGTGTGGGGGGTCGGGCGGTGTCGGGGAGTTCCTGCGCCCTCTCTGGTTCGGCACTCAGAACCCGACGTCGGCGAGTGCCTCCGCGAGCTCAGCGGCGACGGTGGGGGCGCAGACGAAGGTGAGGTCGCGGCTGGCCTGGGCTCCTGCGGGGGTGAGCACCGTCGCACCTGCTTCACCGGCGACGAGGACGCCGGCGGCGTGATCCCACGGCTGGAGGCCGCGCTCGACGTAGGCGTCGAGCCGACCCGCGGCGACGCTGCAGAGGTCGAGGGACGCGGCCCCGATACGGCGGATGTCGCGGACGCGGCCGAGGAGGGGGGCGACGACCGCGCCCTGCTCGATACGGCGCACAGGGTCGTACGAGAAGCCGGTGGCGAGCAGCGACTGCGACAGGTCGGCGGGCCTCGACACGGCGAGACGCTCGCTGTTCAGAAAGGCGCCGCCGCCGCGGGTCGCGACGTACTCCTCCCCGGCGACGGGGTTGAACACGCACGCGGCCAGAGCCCGCCACGTGAGCGGGTCGGGCTCGCCCTCGACGACGGCGATGCTGACGGCGTAGGCCGGGATCCCGTAGAGAAAGTTCACGGTGCCGTCGATCGGGTCGACGATCCAGGTGAGACCCGTCTGCGTCGGCTCCGCGCCGGACTCCTCGCCGTAGAAGCCGTCGCCCGGTCGCTCTGCTGCGAGCCGTGCGCGGATCAGGGCCTCGACCTCGCGATCGGCGTGCGTCACGATGTCGACCGAGCTCGACTTGCTCGCGGCGACCTCGACGCCCTGGGCCCGGCGCCGCGCAGCCAGCTCGCCCGCCTCCCGCGCGATGGAGCGGGCGGTCTCGAGAAGCTCGGCGTTCGTGGTCATGCGACCCCCAGGTATGCGAAACGCCCGGTGCTCAGCACCGGGCGTCTCTGCGTTCTTCTGCGTCGAAGGGACACAGTGTGTTTTTCCGTGTCGTCGTCGGACACCGTGTGGCAAGTGAGGGATTCGAACCCCCGGAGGCTACGCCGGCTGATTTACAGTCAGATCCCTTTGGCCGCTTGGGTAACTTGCCAGGTGCGCACTCGACCAGTGTATTCACCAACCGAAGGCGCCCGTCAACAATACAGCCTCCGCGCCGTGGTCTCGACCACGGCGCGTGCGGAGGCCGCCGTCGCCGCCATTCGCTAGGGTGGACGACATGGCAGACAGCTCTTTCGACGTGGTCAGCAAGGTCGACAAGATGGAGGCCGACAACGCGCTCAACCAGGCGCGCAAGGAGGTCGAGCAGCGCTACGACTTCAAGAACGTCGGCGCCGCTATCGACATGAGCGGCGAGAAGGTGCTCATCAAGGCGAACACCGAGGAGCGCGCCAAGGCCGTCCTCGACGTCTACGAGTCGAAGCTCATCAAGCGGGGCATCTCGCTGAAGAGCATCGACGCCGGCGACCCGTACGCCAGCGGCAAGGAGTACCGCATCGAGATCTCCATGAAAGACGGCATCGACCAAGAGGCCGCGAAGAAGATCAACAAGCTGATCCGCGACGAGGGGCCCAAGGGCGTCAAGAGCCAGATCCAGGGCGACGAGCTGCGCGTGACCTCGAAGAGCCGCGACGACCTCCAGGCGACGATGGCGCTCCTCAAGGGCGCCGACCTCGACGTCTCGCTCCAGTTCGTCAACTTCCGCTAGGCGGGCTCGACCAGCGCTTCGCGCGACGATCCGGGCGCAGGAACTCGCCGCCCGCCGCCGCGCCTGCCCCCTTCATCACCCGGCACCCGTCGCACCCGACCCCTTCGCCACCCGATCGTGGTGCCATCCCCCAGAGCGGCCGGGCCTACAGCGGGCGGCCGCTCGGCGGCGCCCAGTCGTCTCGGGGCGATGTCGACGTGGATTCGCCGGCGGCGACTCCGCTGACGGACGAGGACCCTGCGCCGAGCACGGGAGCGCCGCCCTGGACACCTGGTGCCACGGCCTCCGGCGCGCGCCCGCCGACGGCACGCGCGACGGCGGCGACGGCACGCTCGAGCGGCCCCGGACGCCCGCCCCAGGCGAGGGCGGCGAGGCAGGCTCCGACCACGAAGAGGGCCCAGACGGTGCCCTCGCTCGCGGGCGTGAGCCCGTCGAGGAACCCGGAGTGGTAGAGCCAGGCGATGACGACGAGGTGGGCCGAGTAGATCGAGAGCGGCATGGCGCCCACGCGGGCGAGCACGAACAGCGGCGCGTTGCGCGGAACCCGGGCTAGGAGCCCGCAGGCGCCGATGACGGCGAGGGCCACGCCGGCCGAGCCCAGCATGTCGACGAGAGTCGAGGAGTGCGGCTCGGACGCGAAGACGTAGTCACGGAGACGCAGACCGCCGAACGAGTGGAACAGGAGGCCGCCGGGCGTGACGGCCTCGCCGACGGAGTAGACGACCACGGCCAGCGCCGTGCCCCCGCCGAGGAGCGCACCGAGCACGCGCGGAGACCGGAGGTCGGAGCGGCCGACGGCCAGGCCCAGCAGCAGGTAGGCGGCGAAGGTCGCGAGCGGGTAGTACAGGAAGATCTGCTGGAGGATGACGCCGGTCTCGGCGAGCGGGAACACCGACGCGAGCGAGATGGGGAACGCGACGAGGGCGAGCCCGCCGGCGACTGTCAGGAGCGCGACGCGCGACCACGACAGGGCGGGGAGGAGCACGACGAAGAGGATGCCGTAGGTGGCGAGGATGACCGCCACGGGAGTCTCGAGCAGCATCAGGAGGATGCCGATCACGGCGATGAGGACGCCGCGGGTGGCGATCCTGCGCCGGGCGACTGTCAGGGCCGCGCCGCGGACCGGCCTGTCGCGCCCCGTCGTCAGAGCCAGCGAGACGCCTGCGAGCACGGCGAAGAGCACGGACGACCGACCCGCCACGATCGACCACCAGGTCGACGGCTCGCTCCAGTCGACGGGGTTCTCGACGTCGACGAGGTGCGCCGCGAACATGCCGAACAGGGCGATGCCGCGCGCCGCGTCGATGCCGCGGAGGCGTGCTCCCGGGCCGGAAGCGGCAGGGCGCGAGGCGGTGAGCGTCATGCCACCACGGTAGCGGCGGCGCCCGGGAGTCTGCAGAAGTCATCCACAGGCCCGGGCGCCGAGACTACTGAGCCCGCGACACCGTGACCATCTCGTCGCGCGGCACGACCTTCACGCGGACGCGCTCGACCTCGCCCTCGAAGCCGGCGCCGAGCGCCATCTCGTGCTCGTCGAGGCGGTGCCAGCCCTCGAGGTCGGTGAACGCGACGCCGCGGGATTCGAGCAACGCGGGGATCGCCTCGAGCGACGGGTCGGCCGGGGCCCACCACGACGCCTGGTCGGTCAGCACGTGCTGCACGGTCTCCATCGCGTCGCTCTTGGTGTGGCCGATGAGGCCGACGGGGCCGCGCTTGATCCAGCCGGTGGCGTACACGCCGGGCACGATCTGATCGTGGTCGTCGAGCACCTGGCCCTCGTGGTTCGGGATGACGCCGCGCTTCTCGTCGAACGGGATGCCGTCGAGGGGCGAGCCGAAGTAGCCGACGGCGCGGTAGATCGCCTGCATCTCGACGGTGCGGAACTCGCCGGTGCCCTCGACGCTGCCTGCGCCGTCGGGCCGGGTGCGCTCATAGGTGAGGCCGGAGACCCGGCCGTCGACCTCGTCGACTCGCACGGGCTTGGCGTAGAAGTGCAGGTGGAGACGGCGCGACGCGCTGCCGGTCTCGCGCTGACGCCACTGGTTCAGGACCTTGTCGATGACGAAGACCTGCTTGTTGGTGGCGATGGCGTTCTTCGAGGCCTCGTCGTAGTCGAAGTCCTCGTCGTAGACGATCATGTCGACGTCGCGGAGCTCGCCCAGCTCGCGGAGCTCGAGCGGCGAGAACTTCACCTGGGCCGGACCGCGGCGGCCGAAGATGTGCACGTCGGTGACGGGCGATGCCTTGAGCACGTCGTAGACGTTGTCGGGGATCTCGGTGGGAAGGAGGTCGTCGGCGTGCTTGGCGAGGATGCGCGAGACGTCCAGGGCGACGTTGCCGACGCCGACGACGCCGATCGAGGAGGCCTCCAGCGGCCAGGTGCGCGGCACGTCGGGGTGGCCGTCGAACCAGCTGACGAAGTCGGCGGCGCCGTAGCTGCCCTCGAGGTCGATGCCGGGGATGTCGAGGTCGGCGTCCTTGATGGCGCCGGTCGAGAAGATAACGGCGTTGTAGTGCTTCTTCAGGTCGTCGAGCGAGATGTCGACGCCGTAGCGGACGTTGCCGAAGATGCGGATGTCGCCGCGGTCGAGCACGTCGCGGAGGGCGTTGATGATGCCCTTGATGCGCGGGTGGTCGGGGGCGACGCCGTAGCGGACGAGGCCGTACGGGGCGGGGAGCTGCTCGAACAGGTCGATCTGGACGTCGAACTGGCGTTCGGCCTTCAGGATGATGTCGGCGGCGTAGATACCGGCGGGGCCGGCTCCAACGATGGCGAGGCGCAAGGTCGTCATAGGTACTGCGTTCTTTTCCGGGCGGTTCGGGGTGTTCTCGGACAGGTGGTCAGGGTGTGTTCGGCGTGCCGCTGCGAATCGCTCGGACAAGCCCGGGCACGAGGGCCTGAGTCGGGAGAGCTAGGCCTGGCGCTCGACGACGCGCTCCGCGAAGCGGGTCAGCGCCTTCTTCACGGGGCCCTGCGGCAGCGGCGCGAGTGCGGCGACCGCGTCGTCGGCCCAGCGGCGGGCCTCGTCGTGGGTGCGGCGCGTGACGTCGTGCTCGCGGAGCTGCCGGACGGTGTCGGCGAGGTCGGCCTCGCTGACGTCGCCGCCCGCGGTCGCGGCGCGCACGTTGGCCTCGATCTCGCTGAGCAGCGCCGACGAGTCGATGTCGGTCTGGGCCTCGACGCGCAGGAACATGAGCGGCAGGGTCTCGACGCCGGCCAGGAGGTCGGTGCCGGCGCGCTTGCCGGTCTCCTCGCTCTGCGGCGACAGGTCGATGACGTCGTCGACGAGCTGGAACGCGACGCCGATCTTCTCGCCGAAGGCCGAGACCGGCCCGAGGTACTCCCGCGGGGCGCCGGAGAACATGACGCCGACCTTGGCCGCCATCGAGATGAGCGAGCCGGTCTTGTCGCTGAGCACGTCGAGGTAGTGCGCGATGGGGTCGTCGCCCTCGCGCGGGCCGATCGTCTCGTGCAGCTGGCCGAGGCAGAGGCGCTCGAATGTCTGCGCCTGGAGCCGTATCGCCTCCTCGCCGAGATCGGCGACGATCGTGGAGGCCCGGGCGAAGAGCAGGTCGCCGGTAAGGATGGCGACGCTGTTGCCCCAGCGCGACTGGGCGCTCGGGACGCCGCGGCGCATGGTCGCCTCGTCCATGACGTCGTCGTGGTAGAGCGACGCGAGATGCGTGATCTCGACGGCCTGCGCGGCCGACACGACGGCGTCGGTGGCCCCGTCGCCCAGCTGCGAGATGAGCAGTGCGAGCGTCGGGCGGATGCGCTTGCCGCCGGCACTGAGCAGGTAGCGGCTAGTGACGTCGGCGAGGTCGTCGCCGAAGGCCATCTCGACGAGCAGGCCGTCTTCGACGCGCTCGAGGCCGGCGTCGATGGCCGCGACGAAGCGGCGCTCGGAGGCCGACGAGAAGAGCTTCTCAGCGAGGCCGAGCGACGAGCTCAAGCCCGAGCTCCGACGAGCCGGAGGTGCACTGGGGTTCACGGGTTCACCTTTGCGTGTGGTTCAGGCGTCGGGGGCCGAGGCGGGTCGCCTCGTCGAGCCGGCGGGCTTGTGGCCCCGGTGGAGGGCCACGATCCCTGCGGTCAGGTTGCGGTAGGCGACACGGGTGAAGCCGGCCCCGCGGAGCCACTGGCTGAGCACCTGCTGCTCGGGCCATTTCTCGATCGACTCGGCGAGGTAGGTGTAGGCGGGCGAGTTGCTGGAGGTGACCTTGGCGATTCCGGGCAGCACGTGCCGCAGGTACGCCTGGTAGCCGAAGCGCAGGGCGGCGACGGGCGGGGTCGAGAACTCGCAGATCACGACACGGCCGCCGGGCTTGAGCACACGGTACATCTCGGAGAGCGCCTGGCGCGGCTTGTTCACGTTGCGCAGGCCGAACGAGATCGTGACGGCGTCGAAGGTGCCGTCGTCGAACGGCAGCCGCTCGGCATCGCCCTCGATGAACTCGATGTGCGGCTGGCGCTTGCGGCCGACCGCGACCATGCCGGCCGAGAAGTCGAGAGCCGTGACGGTGGCGCCGCCCTTGGCGATGGCGGCCGACGACGTGCCGGTGCCGGCAGCGATGTCGAGCACCTTCTCGCCGGGCTCGGCGCCGATCGCCTTCACGGTGGCGATGCGCCACAGCACCGCGTTGCCGCCCGACAGGATGTCGTTCGTCACGTCGTAGTGCGCGGCCACCCCATCGAACATGGAGGCAACCTCGCTGGGCTGCTTGTTCATATCGGCCTTGGTCACGCAGGGAATCCTACCGGCCCGATCTCCACCCAGGCCGAGAGCAGGCGATGCACGACGAACACCCAGGTGAAGGGGACGCAACTGCCCGAGGGCCCCGCGATCCCGGTCGTTACGATGAAGAAGTGAGCCACCCCCTGCACGTCGAGACCACCCGGATCGACGACATCACCCCCTTCCTCGCCCACGTCGACCCTCGCGATCCGCTCCTCTTCGTGCGGCGCGGCGACGGCATCGCCGGCATCGGCGAGGCGCTGCGGCTCGAGTTCCGGGGCGAGGCGCGGATGCGGGAGGCGGCCGAGGCCTGGCGAGGGATCGCCGCGGCTGCGACCGTCGTCGACGAGGTGCGGCTCGCGGGAACGGGGCTCGTCGCGTTCGGGTCCTTCGCGTTCGCGGACGAGTCCGACGACGTGAGCGTGCTCATCGTGCCGCGGGTCGTCGTCGGCCGTTGCGCGGGCGTCGACTGGATCACGCGAGTCGACGGCGCCGACGTCGGCGAGCGCACGTCGCTGGGCGCCGAGGTGCACGTCGAGTTCGCCGAGCCGGCGTTCACGGCGGCCGCGTACGCCGGTGCCGTGCACGACGCGGTCGCCGCGATCGAGTCGGGCGAGCTGAGCAAGGTCGTGCTGGCGAGGCCCCTCGACGCCGCCCTCCCCGACGACGCCGACCTGCGTCGCGTGGCGCGCGACCTCGCGTTCGCCTACCCCGACACCTACACGTTCGCGGTCGACGGGCTCATCGGGTCGAGCCCCGAGACGCTGATCCGCAGCGAGTCCGGCGAGCTGAGCGCCCGGGTCCTCGCCGGCAGCATGGGCCGCGGCATCGACGCGGCCTCCGACGCCGCGAACGCGCTCGAGCTCGCTACGTCGCAGAAAGACCTCGACGAGCACGCCTTCGCCCTGAGCAGCATCCTGCTCTCGCTCGAGCGCCACGCGATCGAGGTCACCACGGCCGAGAGGCCGTTCACGCTCCGGCTGCCGAACGTGTGGCACCTCGCCACCGACGTCCGGGGGCGCCTGGCCGACGGCGCGTCCGCGCTCGACCTCATCGACTCCCTGCACCCCACGGCAGCGGTCGCAGGAACTCCCACCCCCGCCGCCCTGGCCGTCATCGCGCGGCTCGAGCCGTTCGACCGCGGCCGCTACGCCGGCCCCGTGGGCTGGGTGGGGGCCGACGGCGACGGCGAGTGGGCGATCGCTCTCCGGTGCGCTCAGGTGACGCGAGCGGCCGACGGCGCCGACGGCCGCGTGCGGGCCTACGCCGGGGCGGGCATCGTCGCCGAGTCCGTCGCCAGTCGCGAGGTCGCGGAGACCACGATGAAGTTCATGCCGATGGCCGACGCGCTGGGCTGACCGCCGACGACGCTGACCGGGCGGGCCGAGCCGGCGCCCCGCTAGGAGGCCGCGAGACGCGTCTTCTCGACGGCGACGTCGAAGTCGGCCGGCGGCCAGTCGAGTTCCTGCGCCCGGAGCGCGGTGATGAGGAGCCGCTGGACGGCGACCCTCGCGTACCACTTCTTGTCGGCCGGCACCACGAACCACGGCGCCTGATCGGTCGACGTGCGATCGAGGGCCACCTGGTAGGCGCTCTGGTAGTCGGCCCAGAGGTTGCGCTCGTCGATGTCGCCGGGGTTGTACTTCCAGTGCTTGTCGGGGCGGTCGAGCCGTTCTGCGAGACGCGCCTTCTGCTCGTCGAACGAGATGTGCAGCATCACCTTGATCAGGGTCGTGCCGCTCGCGACGAGCTCGCTCTCGAAGGCGTTGATCTCGTCGTAGCGCTGCTCGAGCACGTCGGTCGAGACCAGCGAGCGGACCCGCGCGACGAGGACGTCTTCGTAGTGCGACCGGTCGAAGACGCCGATCATGCCCACGCCGGGCAGCTCGTTGCGCACCCGCCAGAGGAAGTCGTGGGCCAGCTCCTCTTCGGTGGGCTTCTTGAAGGCGTGGTGCTTGATGCCCTGCGGGTCGACCGCGCCGACCACGTGGCGGACGATGCCGCCCTTGCCGGCGGTGTCCATCGCCTGGAGCACGAGCAGCACACTCTTCGTGCCACCTGCCGCGCGCGAGTCGGCGAAGAGCTTCTCCTGCAGCTCGGACAGCTGCTCGCGGCCCGACTCGAGCGACTGCTGGCCGTACTTCTTGTCGCCGCCGAAGCCGGGCGAGGCGTCGGTGTCGATGCTGTCGAGGGCGGTGCCGCGCGCGAACTTCAGCGCGTCGGACGGTTCGGTGCTCCACGTCTTGGCCATTTCTCGACCTTAGACCCGGAGCTCCCGCAGATCCGGAGCGCCCGCAGATCCGGAGCGCCTGCAGACCCGGAGCCTCTGCCGTTCTCACCGCGCCAGCGGCACCTCGATGACAGTGCCCGTCGGCCCGGCGAGCGCCTGCTCGAGCTCGCCGCGGGTCGACGCCCGCACGTAGTCCCAGCCGTAGGCACGGGCCAGGTGCTCGAACGACACCGGCTGCGGCGTGAGCTGCACGCGCGTCATGGCGTCGACGGGCGCGGTCTGCGCGACCTCGAGCCCGTCGAAGATCGTGCCGCCGCCATCGTTGCCCACGACGATCTGCAGCCGCGGGCGGGCCTCGCCCTCGCCGAACAGCAGGGAGCCGGCGTCGTGCAGCAGTGTCAGGTCGCCGACGAGCACGCGCGAGATGCCCCGGGCGCCGTCGGCCCAGTCGAGCGCAGGGCCTCCCGAGGTGCCGCCGGCCTGCGACGCGAGCGCGATTCCGGTGGCCGTCGCGATCGTGCCGTCGATGCCGGCGAGGCCGCGGTTCGCGTGCACGGCGATCTTCTTGCCCGTCACGGCGACGTCGGCTTCGCGGATCAGCCGAGACGCCCCGAGGATCAGCCGGTCGTGCGGCCAGGTCAGGCGCCAGAGCGCTTCGACCAGGTGGCGACGTGTCACCGGCTGCCGGATCACGTCGACCTCGGAGCGCAGGAACTCGGACTGCTCGGCCTCCAGGTCGGGCGCCGCGTCGTCGTCGCTCAGCAGCGCCCGACCGGTGTGCACCCAGCTTCCGACCCAGCCGCGATGCTGCCGACCGCCGGGGTCGCCCTCGATCCGCACGTCGTCGACCACGGTCGCCGACCGGCTCGGGTCGTACGCCTCCGGGACTCCGCCGCGCACCACGACGACCTCCACGTCGGCCCGCTTCAGCAGCGCGGGGATCTCGCGGGTGAGCGTGGGGTGCCCGAAGACGACGACGCGGCGCACGGCGCCGCCGAACGCGGGATCGTCGAGCAGCTGCCGATACGACGGCACGAGGTGCGGGCCGAAGCGGGCGCCGCTCGAGACCTCGGCGACGAGAGGCGCGCCGAGCAGGCGGGCGGCCTCCTCGGCCCGGGGGCCGGCCGCGTGGCCGGCGACGACGACGGTGCCGGGTACCTCGTCGACGCGGAGGTCGGCGGTGCGGCCGGGGAGGGCGGCGGTCGTCGGAGTTCCTGCGCCGGGAGCAGGCGCAGCCTCGGTCGGAAGCGTGGTCGCCGGGGCGGAGAGCGGCTCCCGGAAGGCCACGTTGAGCTGGACGGGGCCCGGTGCAGCGGGACGGTCGGGCGAGCCGGAGCGGCCGAGGGCGGCCGAGACGGCTTCGCGCGCCAGCTCGTGGACGTACTGCGCGTCGACTCCGCTGTCGGACGGCGCCTGCACGTCGCGCAGCAGGCGGAGTGCCTCGCCGAAGAGGCGCGGCTGGTGCGTGGTCTGGTTGGAGCCGATCCCGCGCATCTCGTCGGGCCGGTCGGCCGTCAGCAGGATCAGCGGGACGCCCGAGTGATGCGCCTCGAGCACGGCCGGATGCAGATTCGCGACGGCGGTTCCCGACGTGGTGACGACGGCGGTGGGCTGCCCCGACTCGATCGCCAGCCCCAGGGCCAGGAACCCCGCTGAGCGCTCGTCGAGCCGGACGTGCAGCCGCAGGCGCCCGGCGCGCTCGAACTCCGCCGCCGCGAGGGCCAGCGCCTGTGACCGCGACCCCGGGCTGAGCACGACGTCTCGGACGCCCGAGGCCTGCAGCTCGGCGAGGAGCACGACGGCGAAATCGGTAGCGGGACTGCCCGAGGGGGCGGGAAGGGTCGGCACTACTTCAGTGTGCCACTCGGCCCGTCGTCGTCCGTGCGGGCGGGCGGCTCCGAGAGTTCCTGCTCGAGGCGGCGGATGCGCTCGTCGAGTTCGTGACGGTCTTCGTCGCTCACCGCCGTGAACGGGCGGCCCAGGAACTCCGGATCGTCGTCGGGGGCGACGGTGCGTCGCGGCGTGCGCGGGGCTCTGCCGAGCAGCAGCCACAGCACGGCGCCGACGACGGGGAGCACGATGACGATCAGAGCCCACACCGGCTTCGGCAGTGCGCGCACCCGCTGATGCTCGGTGAAGAGGCAGTCGACGAGGGCGTAGACGACGAACGCGGCGGCTGCCACGATCAGAACAATCAGACCCTTGACCATGTGGGCGATGGTAGGCGCCCCGACTGTGCGATCGCCCGGCCGAGGTAGCTCGTTTAGACTGCCCAGCGTGAAAGCAGCGCTCCTCTACACCTCCGCCCGCATCGGCACGTTCGCGGTCATCTTCGTGGTGCTGAGGTTCATCCCGTCGATCAACGTCTACATCGCCGCCGCAATCGCCGCGGTGCTGGCACTGCTCATCTCGTACATCTTCTTCGGCCGCCTTCGCGCCGGTGTCGCCGAGGGCATCGCGCAGCGGCGCATGGTGCCGGAGCGCGACCTCGACGCCGACGCGGAGGATGAGCTGCTCGGCGGCCGCCCCGTGCTGCGCAAGTCGGGTCCGCCGTCCGAAGACGCGTAGGGCGTCCCGGACCGACGCGCGCTGACGCCGCGCCGGTGCGCCCTGACGCCGCGCCGGTGCGCGCTACGGCTGCGCGAAGAAGAACAGGGCGCTGAGGCCCAGCGAGAACAGCAGCGCAGAGAACGACGACAGCTGGAGCGCCAGGATCAGCTCTCTCGCCGTCTTCGCCGTGACGCCGATGAGCAGGGCCGGCAGCGTCAGGATCAGAGCGAAGTAGACGTAGCCGACGTTGAAGAAGAGGTACGTGTAGAAGAACACGATCACGTACGGCACCAGAAGGAAGAGCGCGTAGACGATGCGCGACCCGCGCTGGCCGAGGACGACGGCAAGCGTGCGCTTGCCGGCCTGGCGGTCCTGCTCGATGTCGCGGATGTTGTTGACCATCAGCACCGCGCACGAGAACAGGCCGATCATGACGGCGAAGCCGACGGCCGTGTACGAGACGTCGTGCGCCTGGACGAACATGGTGCCGCACGTCGCCACGAGGCCGAAGAACACGAAGACGAAGATCTCGCCCATGGCGTTGTAGCCGTACGGGCGACGGCCCCCGGTGTAGAACCAGGCGGCGACCACGCACGCGGCGCCGACGGCGAGGAGCCACCAGAACTGCGTGATGATCACGATGGCGATGCCCGCACCGGCCGCGACGGCGAACGAGGCGAAGGCGACGTTGCGCACCCTCTTCGCGTTCGCGACGCCGCCGCCGGTCAGGCGTGGAGGGCCGACGCGGAACTTGTCGGTGCCCTTGATCCCGTCGGAGTAGTCGTTCGCGTAGTTCACACCGACCTGCAGGAACAGCGACACGATGAGGCACAGGAGCGCGAGCGGCCAGTCGAAGTCGTTGACGGCCGCGGCGGCGGCGCTGCCGAGGGCGACCGGCGCGATCGACAGGGTCAGCGTGCGAGGCCGCGCCCCCGAGATCCAGTCGCCGGCCGTCGCCTTGCGCGCGACGACCTTCCCGGGGCGTCCGCCCGGTCGGCCGGTCTTCTTCTTGCTGTTCGATCGCGTCTGTGGCACCCCGGGAGTTTACCGGGCGTCTCTCCGAAGTCGGCCACTTCGCTCCACGCCCTGCGAGGGGCCGGAGTTCGCTCTGGGGACGCTTTCCCTGCGCGTGAATTCACGCCCAGGGAAAGCCTTCGGGAACGAAACCCCCGGGGCTCAGGCCGTGGCGGCGAGGCGTGCCAGGGCGACGCGGTCGGGCTTGCCGCTCGGCAGCAGCGGGAGAGCGTCGACGACCAGGATGCGGTCGGGGGCCGCGGCGCGACCAGCGGAGTCCGCGACGGCGGTCCGGAGGTCGGCCAGGGTCAGCGCGACGGGCGGCACGGCGACGACGACCGGCACCTCACCCCAGCGGGCATGGGGGGCGCGCACGACGACGGCGCCCGCCAGGCCCGGCAGCTCGCGCACGATCCGCTCCACGACGCCGAGCGAGACCTTCTCACCGCCCGAGACGATCACGTCGTCGAGCCGGCCGGTCACGGTGACGACGCCCTCGTCGTCGACGACGCCCGCATCGCCGGTGCGGTACCAGCGCACGCGGTCACGCTCGACGAACGCCGCCGCGGTCCGCTCGGGATCTCCCAGGTAGTACTCGGCGAGGGTGGGTCCGCTGAGCTCCAGCTGACCGTCGACCACGGCCGCTCGAGTGGCGCCGACGGGGACGCCGTCGTACACGCAGCCTCCGCTCGTCTCGCTCGAGCCGTAGGTGCGGACGACGCGGACTCCGGCGGCGAGTGCACGTTCCTGCAGCGATCGCGGGGTGGCCTGACCGCCGACCAGCACCGCGTCGAATCGCGCGAGCGCAGAGGCGTCGGGCGAGTCGAGCATCGTCGAGAGCTGGGCCGGCACGAGGGAGGTGTAGCGGACGGGATGCGTCAGGCGCCGTGCGGCAGCGGCGAACGCGGCCGGATCGAAGTGCCCCGGCTCGAGCAGCTCGGGCTCCGTCTCGGCGGCGATCGAGCGGACGAGCACGTTGGTGCCTGCGACGTAGTGCGCCGGAAGCGCGAGCACCCACTGGCCCGGGCCGCTCAGGGCCGAGTCGGCGGCGGCCGCTCCGGCGAGCAGGGCGCCGGTCGAGAGGGCCACGCGCTTGGCCTTCCCCGTCGAGCCGCTCGTCTCGATCACCAGGGCGACCCGCTTCTCGACCTGGGTCGGGAGGTCCGCAGGAACTCCGGAATCCACCCGCGGATTCACGGCGTCGCCGCCCGACAGCGCGTCGCGCAGCCCCTCGAGCACCTCGCGCGGCCGCCGTGCGTCGATGGCTCGCAGCCCGTGCATCACTGCCCTCCCGACATCAGTACTGCCAGGGGTAGGGCGACCAGTCGGGCTCGCGCTTCTGCAGGAAGGAGTCGCGGCCCTCGACGGCCTCGTCGGTGCCGTAGGCCAGGCGGGTCGCCTCGCCGGCGAACACCTGCTGGCCGACCATGCCGTCGTCGACCGCGTTGAAGGCGAACTTCAGCATGCGGATCGAGGTCGGCGACTTCGTCATGATGATGCGCGCCCACGACAGTGCCTCGACCTCGAGCTCGGCGTGGTCGACGACTGCGTTGACCGCGCCCATCTCGTAGGCGCGCTGGGCCGAGTACTCCTGCGCGAGGAAGAACACCTCGCGGGCGAGCTTCTGGCCGATCTGCCGCGCGTAGTACGCGCTGCCGTAGCCGCCGTCGAACGAGCCCACGTCGGCATCGGTCTGCTTGAACCTGCCGTGCTCGCGGCTGGCGATCGTCAGGTCGGCGACGGCGTGCAGCGAGTGGCCGCCGCCCGCGGCCCAGCCGGGGACGACCGCGATGACGACCTTGGGCATCGTGCGGATCAACCGCTGCACCTCGAGGATGTGGAGTCGGCCGCTCCGGGCCGGGTCGGGCTTGAGAGCCTCGTCGCCTTCGTACTTGTAGCCGTCGCGGCCCCGGATGCGCTGGTCGCCGCCCGAGCAGAACGCCCAGCCGCCGTCCTTCGCGCTGGGCCCGTTGCCGGTGAGGAGCACCACTCCGATCCGCGGGTTCATGCGGGCGTCGTCGAGGGCACGGTAGAGCTCGTCGACGGTGTGCGGCCGGAAGGCGTTGCGCACCTCCGGGCGGTCGAACGCGATCCGGGCGACCTGGCCGCGGACGTCGTGATGGTAGGTGATGTCAGTGAACGCAGCATTCGTCGGCCCGGCGAAGCCCTCGACCTCATTCCACTCGCGGGGATCGAACAGGTCGGAGACGGTGTCGCGCATGGCTGCAAGCCTAGCCACCGGCCCCGGTGGAAGACTGGGCCGCGTGCTTCCCTCGATCGACGACCTCGTCCGCGACGCCCACGTGGTGGCCCTTCCGCTCCGCAACCGGTTCCGCGGTGTCGACGTGCGCGAGGCGCTGCTCGTCGAGGGGCCCCGCGGCTGGACCGAGTTCAGCCCGTTCGTCGAGTACGAGCCTGCGGAGGCCTCGACCTGGCTCCGGGCCGCCATCGACTTCGGGTGGGGCGACGAGACGGCTCCCCTGCGCGACCGGGTGCCGGTCAACGCGACGCTCCCCGCTGTCGACGCGGCGCTGGTGGCGGGGATCCTCGACCGGTACCCGGGCTGCCGCACCGTCAAGGTGAAGGTGGCCGAGCCGGGGCAGAGCCTCGCCGGCGACGTCGCCCGGGTCCGGGCCGCGCGCGAGTACGTCGGTGCCGCCGGGAGGGTGCGCGTCGACGCCAACATGCACTGGTCCGTCGACGAGACGCTGGCCGCCCTCGAGGCGCTGGCCCCCTTCGACCTGGAGTACGTCGAGCAGCCCTGTCGCACCGTCGCAGAGCTCGCCGCCGTACGGGCCGCCGGCACCGGGGTGCCCGTGGCCGCCGACGAGAGCGTCCGCAAGGCCGCCGACCCTCTGGCCGTCGCCCGCGCCGGAGCCGCCGACCTCCTCGTCATCAAGGCCCAGCCGCTCGGCGGGGTGGCCGCCGCGACGCGCATCGTGCGCGAGGCCGGGCTGCCGGTCGTCGTATCGAGCGCCATCGACACGTCGGTCGGGCTCTCGATGGGGGCCTACCTCGCCGCCGCCGTGCCCGCGCTCCCCCACGACTGCGGTCTCGGCACCGCGGCGATGCTGAACGCCGACGTCACTCGCGAGCCGCTGCTCCCCTCGGGCGGTGCGGTCGACGTGCGGCGCATCGACGTCGACATCGACCTGCTGCGGCAGCACGCGGCGCCCGCCGAGCGCCGCGCCTGGTGGCTCGACCGCATCCGAGCCTGCCACGCCCTCCTCGACGAGAACGGCGGCGCTTACAGACCCGAATAGGCGTGAAGGCCCTTGAATAACAGGTTCACGACCGAGAAGTTGAACATGACAGCCGCGAAGCCGACCAGCGACAGGTACGCCGATCGCGCTCCTCGCCACCCGCGGGTCGCTCGCGCGTGGATGTAGCCGGCGTAGATGACCCAGATGATGAAGGTCCAGGTCTCCTTGGTGTCCCAGCCCCAGTAGCGGCCCCAGGCCTTCTCGGCCCAGATGGCGCCGGCGATGAGCGTGAAGGTCCAGAGCACGAAGCCGACCAGCGCGATGCGGTAGGCGAGGTCTTCGAGGCGCTCGGCTCCGGGGAGCGTGTCGAACAGGCGCAGACCCGGGTTCTTCGCCGTCTCGCGGCGGTCCTGGATGATCTGCGCGGCCGAGAGCCCACCGGCGATGGCGAAGAACGCCGTGCCGAGGCAGGCGACGAAGACGTGGATGACGAGCCAGTACGACTGCAGCGCCGGCACCAGGGGGCTGACCGCGACGTAGAAGTTGACCACGGCGACGCCCAGCAGGATGAGGTTCAGGCCCATCACGTAGGCGCCGAGGTACCTCAGGTTGACGAACAGGTTCACGATCAGGAAGACCGCGACGATGAGAGCCGTGCCGGTGAGGCCGAACTCGAACATGTTCGCCCACGGCACCCGGTCGGCCGCGAACCCGCGGAGCACGACGGAGGAGATGTGGACGGCGAGTCCGAGGACCATCATCGACATGCCGATGCGCTCGAACTTCGACGAGCGGCGGGGCGCGTCGGCGCCGGTGTCGACGTCGGTGCGCTCGAGGACGGCGACGGAGCCGCCAGGAGTTCCTGCGCTCTCTGCGATCATCTCGGCCTTGCCGGCGAGACGCTGGGCCTGAGCCTTGATCGCCGCGGTCGCGGCCACCTGGGCGTCGCCCGACCGCTTCGCGAGGTCGAGCGCGAAGGCGATGAAGGAGATCGTGTAGATCGCCATCGCCGAATAGGCCGCATAGAGGCAGTAGAGCGAGAGTTGATCAGTCGTCACGGGTTCACCTTACGTCGATCGGAGGCCGATTTCGGGTCGAGTACGGCCTGGTGCCTCTTGGCCAGGTCGCCGACGGCGCGCTCGAGCGTCGGGTCTTCTCCGCGGGCGAGGCCCGCGTACTCGATGCGGAGCCCGTTCTCGCCCTGGACGGCCTTGACCCACACGCGGCGGCGGGGCACGAACAGGCCCGTGAGCAGGCCGAGCACGATGAGCACGGCGAAGACGAGCACGTAGAGCTGCGAGGGGTCGTGGTGGATGTCGAGCGAGACGAACCGGCTCACGCCGGTGAACTCGATCGAGCCGAGTCCGTCGGGCAGCTTCACCGTCTGGCCCGGCTTCAGGGTGATCGGCTTCTCTTCGGCCGTCGACTGGGTTCCGGCGAGGACCTTGAGCTTTCCGGTCTCGAGCGTGTAGACCGACTGCGGCACGCCGTCGTCGAGACCAAGGTCGCCCGAGTACACGCTGAGCGAGAGGAGCGGGTTGATGGCGTCGGGGTAGTTCGACGCGTAGGCGCCCGTCGCCTGCTTCACGGCGCTCGGGTAGAAGAAGCCCTGCATGCCGAGCTGTTTCGGCAGTGCGTCGGGCACCTTGATGACGCCGAGCGACGTGAGGTTGGAATCCTGCGGGAGGAAGGGGATGGAGTCTTTCAACGCGACGTTGCCCTCGCCGTCGCGGACGACCACGTTGACCGCGTAGCCGTTGCCGAGCAGGTAGACGTTGGTGCCGCCGATCTGGAGCGGCTCGTTGACCTTGATCGTCTTCTTCTCGGCCGTCGCCCCCGGCTGGGTCGTCGTCACGTCGGTCTTGTACTCGATCGGCGTTCCGATCGCGTCGAGGATCTTCTGCTCGTACTTGACCGTGAACTTGTCGACCTTGATGTTGAACGGCGCCAGCTGGGCGTCGTTGAAGAACCGGCCCGGGTTGAACGAGTCGTACGAGCCGAGCACGTTCGAGAAGGTCTGGCCGACGACCACGACGCGCTGGCCGGTGTAGCCGAAGCCGCCGCCGATGCCGACGGTCACCAGGATGCCGAGCAGCGCGATGTGGAACACCAGGTTGCCGGTCTCGCGCAGGTAGCCGCGCTCGGCGCTGACCGAGTCGCCGACGATCCGCGTGCGGTACCCGGCCCGGCGCAGCAGCGACCTGGCGTGCGCGACGGCGATCTCGGCCGACACCGGCGCGGCGCTCGGATCGGCGGGGCGCGGCACGTCGAAGGCCTGGAAGCCGGCGAGGCGCGAGAGTCGGGCCGGGGTCTTCGGCGGGACCGAGCGGAGCGCCTCGAGGTGGTGCTTGACGCGCGGGATGATGCAGCCGACCAGCGACACGAACAGCAGCAGGTAGACGGCCGAGAACCACGGCGTCGAGAACGTGTTGAACAGGCCGATCTTGTCGAGGATCGGCGCGAGCGTCGGGTGGTCGAACTTGTACTGCGCGACGCCGTTCGGGTCGGAGCTGGTCTGCGGCACGAGCGATCCGGGCACGGCAGCGAGGGCCAGCAGCATGAGCAGCAGGAGCGCCGTGCGCATGCTGGTGAGCTGGCGCCAGAAGAAGCGGAGGTACCCGAGCGGGCTCAGCCGCGGCTGGGTGATGCCGGAGTCGCCCGAGTCGCCGGGCTCGGAGTCGATGTGGTCGCTCGGCCTCAGCGGATCGGCGCGCTGGTCGACACCGCGGTCTTCGGAGGTGTCGCTCGAGCCGCCGGTCAGCCCCTTGTCGGTGTCAGACGACCGTGCCATAGTTCGCGATCACCGCCCCGAAGCGCGACATGAGGTCTGCCCAGACCCCGACGACCATGAGAACTCCGATGACCACCAGAAGGCTGCCTCCCACAAGGTTGACGGCACGGATGTGCCTTTTGACGAATGCGATGGTGCGCGCCATCCAGCTGAGGCCCAGGGCGACCAGCAGGAACGGGACGCCCAGGCCCACGCAATAGAACAGACCGAGCAGGAAGCCCTGCGCCGCCGAGCCCGAGTTGACGGACATCGCGGTGATCGCGGCCAGAGTCGGCCCGAGGCAGGGGCTCCACCCGAGGCCGAAGACGATGCCGAGCAGCGGGGCGCCGACGAGGCCCACCTTCGGGCTGATCGTGAGCTTCGCCGTGCGCTGGAAGAAGGGGAAGTTGCCGATGAAGACGAGCCCCATGAGGATCACGACGACGCCGAGCACCCGGGAGATGAGCACCCGCCACTGGAGGTACCAGAACCCCGCCACAGCGCCGGCGGCCGTGTTCAGAGCCACGAAGACGATGGTGAAGCCGAGGATGAAGAGGACCACGCCGACCACCACTCGGGCGCGGTCGCGGCGCTTGCCCCGGGCGTCCTGCGACGTGCCGGCCAGGCCGCCCACGTAGCCGAGGTACCCCGGCACGAGAGGCAGCACGCATGGCGACACGAACGACAGCAGGCCGGCGAGCATCGCCACCGGCAGGGCCAGTGCGAGCTGGCCGCTGGTGACCGCCTCGTAGAACGGGTTGCCCTGGAACACCTACTTGCCGGCCACCGTGTCGGAGATGAGGGTGTTGAGGATGCTCTTGTCGACCTCGCCCAGGATGCGCGCCGCGACGCGGCCCTTGGAGTCGAGCACGATCGTCGTCGGCGTCGAGTTCGGTCCGCGGGTGCCGGCCAGCGCCAGCTGGACCTTCGCGTCGGTGACGTCGGTGACCGACGGGTAGGTGATCTTGAAGTTGCGGGCGAAGGCGCGCGAGGTGTCGGACTCGTCGCGCACGTTGACGCCGATGAACTGCACGCCGTCTGACGAGTACTGCTCGCTCAGCGACTGCAGCGCCGGGGCCTCGACACGGCAGGGCGGGCACGAGGCGTACCAGAAGTTGAGGACGACGACGTGGCCCTCGTAGGTCTTGCGCGAGATCGACTTGCCCTCGTCGGTGGTGGCCGTGAACTGCACCGGGTCGGTGCGGTCCGAGACCTTGACCTCGGTGACGCTGCCGTCGCCCGAGATGTAGTTCTTGTTCGATCCGCTCTGGTACTGCGCGAGGAGGTCGTTCGACGAGCAGCCGGCGAGGGCCACCACGAGAGCGGCCCCGAGGACGGCGGCGCGGACGAGGGTCGAGGGGCGCTTGAGGTTCACACGGCTCCAGAGTCGATGGCGGACGCGTGGAGGGCTGCGGCCGGCTCGCGATAGCCGACCTCGACGAAGGCGTCGTCGTGGCGCTCGAGAGTGGTGACGCTCGAGAGCGAGCACCGACGTCGGCGCGGGTCGTGGAACAGCCGCTCGCCCTCCAGGCTGCGGTGCACCATCCAGATCGGGAGCTGGTGGCTGACGAGCACGACGTCGCCGTCGTCGACGCTGCGCCAGGCGCTGTCGACGGCGGCGAGCATGCGAGCGGCGATGCTCACGTAGGCCTCGCCCCAGCTGGGCTTGAGGGGGTTGGCGATCCACGGCCACTCGGCCGGTCGCACCAGGGACTTCGTGAAGCCGCCCGCGCGGCCCTCGTACTTGTTCGTCGGCTCGATCAGGCGCTCGTCGGTCTGGATGTCGAGCCCGAAGAGGTGCGACCAGGGCGCCGCGGACTCCTGCGTGCGCTGGAGGGGCGAGGCGAAGAGAGCGTGCACGGGGGCCTTCTCGGCGAACAGCGCGTCGGCCGCCGCCTCGGCCATCCGATGGCCGAGGTCGGACAGCCCGAACCCCTCGATGCGCCCGTAGAGGACGCCCTCGGGGTTGAACACCTCGCCGTGGCGGACGAGGTGGATCTGGTTCGCGGGCACGGCATCCAGTGTAGATTGCGCCGTCGCGCACACCTCCCACCAGGGTTTTCCACAGGGATGCGGTCTCTCGGCCCCGAGAGACCCGCCCGACACGTAAACTCGGGGACCGTGACTGAACGCACCCTCATCAAAGACCTCGCTGCTTCCTCCGACGGGCCCGTCACGGTGTCCGGATGGGTCGAGACGGTGCGCGATCAGAAGAAGGTGCAGTTCGTCGTGCTCCGCGACGAGTCCGGTGCCGTCCAGCTGGTCGCCCCCCGCGTCTCGAACGAGGCCGGCGAGATCGAGGCCACCCCGGTGTCCGACACCATCTCCGCTCTGTCCCAGGGCTCGTTCCTCACGGCGACCGGCGAGCTGAAGCACGACGAGCGCGTCAAGCTCGGCGGCGTCGAGGTGAAGCTCGAGTCGCTCGACGTGGCGTCGCTCGCCATCCCCGAGACCCCGATCGCCGACGACTCCGGCATCGACAAGCGCATGGACTGGCGCTTCCTCGACCTCCGCGTTCCGAAGAACGCCCTCATCTTCAAGATCCAGACGACGCTGCTCCACGCGCTCCGCACCTACTGGGTCGAGCACGACTTCGTGGAGATCCAGACGCCGAAGCTCATGGCCTCGGCCAGCGAGTCGAAGGCCGAGCTGTTCCGCGTCGAGTACTTCGAGGGCAGCGCGTTCCTGGCGCAGAGCCCTCAGTTCTTCAAGCAGATGGCCCAGTCGGCCGGCTTCGGCAAGATCTTCGAGGTCGGGCCCGCGTTCCGCGCCGACCCCTCGTTCACCAGCCGCCACGCCACGGAGTTCACCTCGGTCGACTCCGAGATCAGCTGGATCGAGTCGCACGAAGACGTCATGAAGCTGCACGAAGAGCTTCTGCACGCGGCGTTCTCGGCCGTGGTCGAGAAGCACGGAGCCGCCATCGCAGAGCTGTTCGACGTCGAGCTGACGGTTCCGTCGCTGCCGTTCCCGCGCATCCCCCTGGCCGAGGCCAAGCAGATCGTCGCCGATCGCGGCTACGAGATCCCCCGCGCCGACGACGACATGGACCCCGAGGGCGAGCGCCAGATCTCGGCCTACGTCAAAGAGACCTACGACCACGACTTCGTTTTCCTCACCGACTACGCGTCGAGCATCCGGCCGTTCTACCACATGCGCAACGAGGGCGACGAGAGCCTGACGAACAGCTACGACCTCATCTACAACGGCACCGAGATCTCGACCGGCGCCCAGCGCGAGCACCGCATCGATCACCTCGAGGCGAACGCCCGCGACAAGGGCCTCGATCCCGAGGAGCTCGGCGGCTACCTCGACTTCTTCCGCTACGGCGTGCCCTCGCACGGCGGCTTCGGCATGGGCCTGGCGCGCGTGCTCATGCTGATGCTGCACCTGCCGAACCTGCGCGAGACGACCTACCTGTTCCGCGGGCCTACGCGCCTCGAGCCGTAGACCGGGCAGAGCACAATTATCAGCGGGGCGGTGCCGCAGCGCGCAGCGCTGTGCGCAGGCGCTCCGGCTCGACGCGCCAGATGGTGTGCACGCGCCCGTCGATGAGCACGACGGGGATCTCCTCGGCGTGTTCGTCGGCCAGCGTGGAATCGTCGAGGATCGACAGCTCGTCGTAGTCGCGAGCGCCGGCGAACTCCACTTCGTCGAGCACCGCCTCGAGGGCGGTGCGGGCGTCGTCGCACAGGTGGCAGCCGGGCTTCGTCAGCAGGGTCACATGGGGCACGGGCACTCCGTCATGCTACTGCCGCCGTGCGAGGCACGAAAAAAGGCCCCCGCCCGAAGGGCAGGAGCCTTTTTGCGTTTGCTCTACTTCTTGTTGCGGCGCTGGTGACGCGTCTTACGAAGCAGCTTGCGGTGCTTCTTCTTCGCCATGCGCTTACGACGCTTCTTGATGACAGAACCCATAGGGCACCTCGCAGTTGTCTGTTGGATGAAACCTGGAAAAACCGGGCCCATCAAGAACCGCGGAAAAATACCTCGCGTCAGTCTACTCGCCAGCGATCGGAAACACGAACCGGCGCAGGAACTGCCCGCCCTGCACGACGTCAGCCGACGTCGGCGACCCCGCCGCGCAGCACGGCCGCCACGGCCGAGTCGGGCACGCGGAACGAGCGGCCGAATCGGATCGCCGGCAGCTCCCCCGAGTGCACCATGCGGTACACGGTCATCTTGGAGACGCGCATCATGTCGGCGACCTCGGCCACCGTGAGAAAGCGCGCGTCTGTCAGATCGTCCGACATGGTCCTGCCTCGGGTTAGGGGTCGACCCGCTCACTCGGAGCGGACGACATCGTCTTGGGGCCCGCTGAGTGTTGCTCGTGTGCCTCGTGGCTACTTTAGGGGCGCATGTGACTCGGTGTCCAGCGAGCCGGCTACCCCTGTTCGCGGTGGCCGAGCCGCTTCTTGGCGGTGTCGAGGATGCGGCTGCGGGCGCCGGCCACGGTACGGCCGAGAGTGGCCCCCACGTCGCCGACATCGGGCAGGGTCTCGGCGGCCCGGCGGAGCGGCGCGGGGACGGTGCGCCCGGTGGCGGGGGCGAGTTCCTGCGCCTCGATCGGCTCGTCGACGACGGCCACGAACGGCGTGAGCCACTCGGCGACGGCGATGAGCGGCTCGGAGTCGATGCGGTAGTAGCGGTGCTGCCCTTCTTCGCGGACCAACACGAGCCCGGCGTCGCGCAGGACGCGGAGGTGCTTCGACACGGTCGGCTGGCTGAGCATCAGCTCGACGACCATCTCGCCGACGCTGATCTCGCCGTCGCTGCCGCGGCCGTCGCCGTCGTGGCCACGGGCGCCCTGGCCGTCGGCTCGGTCGCGAAGCACACGGAGCAGCTCGCGACGCGTAGGGTCGGCGATCACTGTGTAGATGTCGGCCATGGCGCAAGGGTATCGATCCGCGAGCCCGACTACCATGGAGGCTTCTAGGCGAATCTCGGCGGCGTTGGAGGACGGGTGGCGACAGCTCCGCAGGTGGGTCGCACCGGTCGGGTCCAGCCGCGACGCCCCGTCTCGAAGGGCTCGCGAGGGCCTCTGGCCGTGCTCCGCGACTCGGTCGACGACATCACCCGCAAGTCGCCGGCGCGGTTCGCGATACTCATCTTCACCTCGCTGATCCTCGTCTTCACCGGCATCTTCATGCTGCCGATCTCGTCGACGTCGGGCGAGATCACCCCGGTCGCCGACTCGCTGTTCACCGCCGTGTCGGTCATCTGCGTCACCGGGCTCGCGACCGTCGACATGGCGACGCACTGGTCGCTGTTCGGCCACGTCGTCATCTTCGTGGGCGTCCAGATCGGCGCGATCGGAGTGCTGACCGTGGCGTCGATCCTCGGCCTCGTCGTGTCGCGCCGACTCGGCCTCCGGTCGAAGCTGATGGCGGCGAGCGACACCAACCCGCTGCGCGCCCACGCCGGCCCGGTGCCCGAGGGGCAGGCGGTGCGGCTGGGCGAGGTCGGCGGCCTGCTGACGACGGTGGCGGTGAGCGCCCTCGCGATCGAGCTCGCGATCGCCCTCCTCCTGATTCCGCGGATGCTGATCGACGGCATCCCGTTCGGCGACGCCGTGCTCGACAGCTTCTACTACTCGGCCATGGCGTTCACGAACACCGGCTTCACGCCGAACGCAGCCGGGCTCGCGCCGTTCGAAGGCGACTTCGTCTTTCTCGGGCTGCTGATGGTCGGCGTCTTCCTCGGCAGCATCGGCTTCCCGGTCATCTACGCGATCACGCGCAACCCCCTGCATCCGCGCCGCTGGTCGCTGCACGTGAAGCTGACGCTGGTCACGACCGCCGTGCTGCTGGTCGCCGGAGCCGTCCTCTACCTGGTGCTCGAGTTCGACAACCCGCGCACCTTCGGCACCGACGACGCCGGCAAGACGGTCTTCGAGTCGTTCTTCCTGAGCACGATGGCGCGCTCGGGCGGCTTCTCGACGATCGACATCGCGCACCTGCACGACTCGAGCCTCCTGGTCACCGACATGCTGATGTTCATCGGCGGCGGCTCCGCGTCGACCGCGGGCGGCATCAAGGTGACGACCCTGGCCGTGCTGTTCCTGGCCGCCTTCGCCGAGGCGCGCGGCAAGCGCAGCATGGAGGCGTTCGGCCGCCGCATCCCCTCCGACGTGCTGCGCCTGTCGGTCAGCGTGGCCCTGTGGGGCGCGACGATCGTGGCCGTCGCGACCATCGTGATCCTGCAGATCACCAAGGCGGAGCTCTCGCACGTGCTCTTCGAGGTGATCTCGGCATTCGCCACCTGCGGCCTCTCGACCGGCCTCACCAGCTCGCTGCCCGACCCGGCCAAGTACGTGCTGGCGGTCACGATGTGGATGGGCCGCGTTGGTACAGTGACGCTCGCCGTGGCCCTGGCCAACAGCCAGCGCCGCCAGTTGTTCACCCGCCCCGAAGAAAGGCCGATCGTTGGCTGAACGGATTCCCCACGACGCCCCCGTCCTGGTCATCGGGCTCGGCCGGTTCGGCGCCGCGACCGCCGGCCAGCTCGAACGCCAGGACCGCGAGGTGCTCGTCGTCGACACCAGCGCCGGACTCGTCCAGAAGTGGGCAGACCGCGTGACGCACGCCGTCCAGGCCGACGCTCGCGACATCGACGCGCTCCGCCAGATCGGCGCCGCGGACTTCGCCATCGCGGTCGTCGGCGTCGGATCGTCGATCGAGGCCAGCGTGCTCATCACGGCGAACCTCGTCGACATCGGAGTTCCGCAGATCTGGGCCAAGGCCATCTCGACCTCGCACGGCAAGATCCTCACGCGCATCGGCGCGACCCACGTCATCTACCCGGAGGCCGAGGCCGGGGAGCGAGTCGCGCACCTCGTCTCGGGCCGCATGCTCGACTACATCGAGTTCGACGACGAGTTCTCGATCGTCAAGATGTACCCGCCCAAGTCGGTGCGGGGGCAGAGCCTCGGCGCGTGCAAGGTGCTGCCGAAGTTCGGCGTCACGATCGTCGGGGTGAAGAGCCCCGGCGGCGCCTTCCAGGAGGCCCGCCCCGACACCGTCGTCGGCGACCACGACCTCATCATCGTCAGCGGAACCGAGACGGATCTCGAGCGGTTCTCGGCCCTGGAGTCGTAGAGCGGGTCGCAGGAACCGCCCGACGCCGCCTCACTCGCCGCCGATCTCCTTGGCCCGCGCCAGCGCGGCCGCCGCGGCGTCGTCGAACACGGCCTTGAGGTCGGCTCTCCGCAGCACCTCCACCGCCCTCTCGGTCGTCCCGCCCGGGCTCGTCACCCGGCGGCGCAGCTCGGAGGGATCGATCACCTCGCGGGCCAGCAGCTCGCTCGCCCCGCGGAACGTGCCCTGCACCATGGTCGCGGCCTGGTGGTCGGTGAAGCCGAGGTCGACGGCCGCACGGGTCATCTCCTCGATCAGGTAGAAGACGTACGCCGGTCCCGAGCCCGAGATGGTCGAGAGCGCGTCGATCTTCTCCTCCGGGATCGTGACGACGTCGCCGACGCACGAGAAGAGAGAGCGGGCGAGCGCCAGGTCGGCGTCGCTCGACCGGCTGCCGGCGGCGAGGCCGGTGACGGCGAGGCCCACGACGGCCGGTGTGTTCGGCATCGAGCGGAGCACGGCCACGTGCTCGGGCAGGACGGCCTCCATCGCGGCGGTGGTGATCCCGGCTGCGAGGCTGACGACGATCGTGCCCGCTTCGAGGACCGGCGCGATCTCGCGCAGCAGGTCGACGACCAGGTACGGCTTCACGCCGATGAGCACCAGCTTCGCGCCCGTGACCGCCGACGCGTTGGCGGCCGGATCGGTCTCGGTGGCCAGAGACGTGACGGCTCCGCGTCGCAGGGCGCCCGCTTTGGCCTCGGAGCGGTTGGTCACGCGGAGACCCCCCTCGACGGTCACCTCCGGGCTGAGCAGCCCCTGCAGGATCGCACCGCCCATCGATCCGGCTCCGAGAATCGCTGTGGCGGGCAGGGTGGTGGTCATTCGTCCATCCTAGGATTGGCGGCAGCGACGCGGGCGCAGGGGTCCGGGTCGCGAATCACGAGGAAGGCTTTGCATGAGCTCGGGTCACGGAAACAAGGCGATCTTCGCGGCGCTCGGCGCCAACCTCGGGATCGCCCTCGTCAAGCTGATCGCGTGGGCCCTGTCGGGGTCGGCGTCGATGCTGGCAGAGGGCATCCACTCCATCGCCGATTCGGCCAACCAGTTCCTGCTGCTGATCGGCGGCCGTCAGGCGAAGAAGGCCGCCGACGAGGAGCACCCGTTCGGCCACGGCCGCGAGCGGTACGTCTACGCGTTCGTCGTGTCGATCATCCTGTTCTCGGTCGGCGGCGTCTTCTCGCTCTACGAGGGCATCGAGAAGCTGCAGCACCCCCACGAGCTCGAGGTGCCGTGGCTGCCGATGATCGTGCTCGTGATCGCGATCGGCCTCGAGGGCTTCTCGCTCAGGACGGCGCTCGGCGAGGCGCGGCCGCACAAGGGCACCGGATCGTGGGTGCAGTTCGTCCGCCGGGCGAAGGCCCCCGAGCTCCCCGTGCTGCTGCTCGAAGACACCGCGGCCCTGACCGGCCTGGTGTTCGCGTTCTTCGGCGTCGGCCTCACCTGGGTCACCGGCAACAGCCTGTTCGACGCGCTCGGCACGGTCCTGATCGGCGCGCTGCTCATCCTCGTCGCGATCGTGCTCGGCATCGAGACGAAGAGCCTGCTCGTCGGCGAGGGCGCGTCGTCCACCGACGTCGCCGCGATCCGCTCGGCCATCACCGAGGGCGCCGAGGTCGAGTCGATCATCCACATGAAGACCCTCTATCTCGGGCCCGACGAGCTGCTCGTCGGCGTCAAGGTGGCGTTGAGCGGGCGCATGCTGCTCGCCGACGTCGCGTCGTCGATCAACGCCGTCGAGGCGCGGATCCGCGCGGCCGTTCCCGTAGCACGCGTGATCTACGTCGAGCCGGACGTCTACGCGGCGCCCGACGCCGTCGCGCCGCCGACCGACGCGATCATCCTCCGCGCCGCCGATTAGCCGGTCGCCTGATGGTCTCGGGCCGGGCTTCGCCTGGTCCTCGGCCGCGGCGGCCGGCTAATTAATGCCTTCTGGCGCCTTCGGCGCGGCGTCCGCCAGCCCGCCGGAGCGGCGCGGGCCCGCGGGATAGACGGTGGGTTTGCGCCGAAACGGCGGGGCGGAGCGGGGCCTCGTCAGCGGCGGGCGGCGAAGAAGTCGAGCAGGACGGCGGCGCACTCGGCCTCTCGCACGCCGGCGTACACCTCGGCCCGGTGCGGCAGGCGCCGGTCGCGCAGGATGTCGTAGAGGCTTCCGGCGGCACCGGCCTTGTCGTCCCAGGCGCCGAACACGACCCGCGGAACCCGCGCCGCCAGAATCGCCCCGGCGCACATCGGGCACGGCTCGAGGGTGACGACGAGGGTGCAGCCGGTGAGGTGCCAGTCGCCGGTGGCACGGGCCGCGGCCCGCAGAGCGAGGACCTCGGCGTGGGCGGTGGGATCCTGCGCCCCCTCGCGCTCGTTGCGGCCCGAGCCGATGATGCGCCCGGCGGCGTCGACCACGACGGCCCCGACCGGGACGTCGCCCGTCGCGGCGCAGAGGGCGGCCTCGTCGAGGGCGTCGCCCATCCACGCGGCGAACTCCGTCGGCATCGCGGGCACCGGCCACCTCCGTCGTTCGACTCCGCTAGCCTCGAGCCTATGCGAGTGCACGTGGCCGACCACCCCCTCATCACCCACAAGCTGACCGTGCTCCGCGACCGGCGGACCAAGTCGCCGACGTTCCGGGCCCTCACCGAGGAGCTCGTGACGCTGCTGGCCTACGAGGCCACGCGCACCGTCCGCACCGAGCCCGTCGAGATCGAGACGCCGGTCGCGACGACCATCGGCCTCGCGATCTCGAAGCCGCGGCCGCTGGTGGTGCCGATCCTGCGCGCCGGCCTCGGCATGCTCGAGGGCATGACGAAGCTCGTGCCGAGCGCCGAGGTGGGGTTCCTGGGCATGATGCGCGACGAGGAGACCCTGCAGCCGGTCACCTACGCCGAGCGCCTCCCCGACGACCTGTCGAACCGCCAGTGCTTCGTGCTCGACCCCATGCTCGCCACCGGCGGCTCGCTGATCGCCGCGATCGACTTCCTGCTCGCGCGCGGAGCCGTCGACGTCACCGCCGTCTGCATCCTCGCCTCGCCCGAGGGACTGGCCGCCGTCGAGAAGGCCATGCACGGCCGCGAGGTGTCGATCGTGCTCGGCGCCGTCGACGAGCGCCTCAACGAGAACGGCTACATCGTGCCCGGACTCGGCGACGCCGGCGACCGCCTGTACGGGCTGGCCGAGTAGGACACGGGCGGCACGTCCGGTTGACACCGGGCGTCGCCGTGCGAAACAATCGGGGCCATGACTGCACACTCGTTCGCCCCGATCACCCAGGGAGCCCCCGCTCCCCGAGGTCTCAAGGCGTCGGCCGGCATGATGTCGGTCACGGCAGTCATGTGTTGTCGAATGCACGCCTAAAGGCGTCCGACCCGCCGAGTCTCCGCAGGTCCGCAGACCTGATACCGCTGTCTGCGACCCGCACCCTCAGTGCGAGCACACCCACTCGCGAGGCCGACTCCGGATGCACATCCGCCCACCCGGCGGCGCATCCCCACTTGCTACCCGCTTCGAGCCTCATTCCGCTCAGCAGGGAGCCACGCGGCACACACAGAAGGCATCGCGTTCCTTCTCCGCACGCCCCTCCCGCTCCACGAGGGTCGCGACAGCGGACGAACGGGCGCCTTCGACGTCCCAGAGGACTCAGCTCACCCATGTCACTCGCACTCGATACCACCCCCGTCCAGACCACCCAGCGCCACCTCACGGCCGTCACGGACTCCCCCGCCCCCCGCCTTCGCGCCGTCCCCGAGGGGAGCGAAGCCCGAGGCTTCGTCCTCTATGTGGGCATCGACGAGCTCAAGGCCCTGGAGGCCGGCACGAGCCTCGGCGAGATCGTCTCGCAGCTGCGCGCCCTGACGCAGCAGCTGGCCCCGGCCGCCGAGACGCACGCCGCCGTGGCGCTCGCCCCCGAAGGCGCCGGGGGGCGCGACGTGGATGTGGTGCGACTCGCGCTGCAGGATCCTGCCGCCCTCGCGAAGCACCGCCACACCGATGTCGACGAGGAGCCCGGCGCCCGCGGCGGCGTCGTGGTCGACATCTCGCGCAAGCGCGTCCTTCTCGACGGCGACGTTGCCCCCCTCACCTACAAGGAGTTCGAGCTCCTGCAGTACCTCGTCCTGCGCGAGGGCCGCACCATCGACCGCGCGGAGCTCATCTCGAGCCTCTGGTCGGCGGCTGACGACGAGGTGCCGAACGAGCGCACCATCGACGTGCACGTGCGTCGCCTGCGCTCGAAGCTCGGCGCGTTCGAGGACATCGTGCGCACCGTCCGCGGCGTCGGCTACCGCTTCGACCGTCACGCCGACGTGTCGATTCGTCAGGCCTCGACGCCCAGCCCCGACGTCTTCTGAGCCGCCCTCGCCGTTGTCCCCCGGCCCGCCGACATCGCGTACCCCGGCCGTCAGCGGCCACTGGGTGACTTCCCAGCAAAATAACGATTCGGTAACTAGACGTCGTTACCTCGCCGTTATACATTGATGTCACTGAAGTTGTTTGCTGTGGCAACGTCAGTGGAATGTGATTGCAGGACACTCTTGGTGCAAGGGAGAAGGCCAGCTACCCGCCTCGGTAGCTGGCCTTCGGTCTGTCGACCGGTGCTGCGCCCCGGGGATGCCAGACTGGGCGCGTGACTCTCGCAGACCTCCGCTGGATCTCCTCCGACCAGCGCCCCCACGGCGTCCTCCTCTACGACCCGGACGACGTCGACTGGGTCGATGCTTCGGGCCGGTCGCCCCTCGGCGTCGTCCAGCCGGTTCGCGTCGGCTCCGAGTTCGAGGTGAGCTTCGTCGTGCCCGGCAACGTCCGCCCGACGAGCGACCTGCTCGACTCCGCGCTGCCGGAGCTGGGCCTCTGGCTCGCGTACGGCGTCGACGATCTGCCGTCGGAGCTCGTCGTGACGCCGTCGATCGACACGTCGACGACCGACATCACGGCGACCTGGTCGGACGACGGCCCGGTCAGGCTGGACGGCTTCGACGAGGCGCGGGCCGAGATGGGATGGTCGTCCGAGCAGGCCGCCGAGGCGCGCACCTGGATCGACTCGACCATCGATCTGGCCCGCCGGCTCCAGCCGCACATCGAGCTCACCGCCGAGCGCGTCGAGGACGACATCGCGCACGGCTTCACCATCTCGATGCCGTTCGGCGACAACGAGAACATCGACGGCGGCTACATCGCCACCGTCCTGCTCGAGACGGATGCCGAGGACGCCGAGCTCGACCCGGAGGCCGTGAAAGACCTCGGCCTCGACGGCGCTCGCGCCTGGACGGCGGTCGTCACGCAGTTCCCGGGGCTCTTCCTCACCGAGGCCTGCGGCTACTACGGCTTCGAGGTCGCGGAGCCGACCGAGTAGCCCGTCGGCACCTCGCCTCCCCGGTCTTTTGTCGGCGGTACTCCGTACACTGATGGAACTGTTTGAGGGAGTAGCGATGAGCGACAAGAGCGCGGCCGTGGGGGCCTGGGAGGCCCTGTTCCGGGCGCAGGTCACGATCATGCGCGAGCTGACTGCGTGCTTTCCCACCAACGAGATCTCGTTCAACGAGTACGACGTGCTCTTCAATCTGTCGAACCAGACCGACAAGCGCGCTCGCATCAAAGACCTGACCCAGCACCTGCTGCTGACTCAGCCCTCGATCAGCCGCCTCGTCGACCGCCTCACCGCGAAGGGCATCGTGGAGAAGCTCAGCGACCCCGGCGACGGTCGCGGCATAATCGTGGCACTCACTTCCCTCGGCAGCGAGGTCTTCCGGTCGACAGCCGTCCGCCACGCCGATGCCATCGCGCGCCGGGTCGGCGGGACTCTCGACCGCGACGAGCTCGAGCAGCTGATGGCGCTCTGCCTCAAGCTGCGCCTGGGTCCGAAGATCGCGGACACGCCGAACGAAGACCGGCTGTGCTTCCCAGACGATCCCAGCCTCCCGGGCGACGCGGCGAGCGTGCCGGATGAGCCAGTGGCGGCTGCCGAGTCGAGCGAAGGCGTCACCGCCCCGGTCGGGGTCGGCAGCTGAGTGGCCTCCCCCACCCTCGTCTGGCTCCGTGACGACCTCCGGGTCGCCGACAATCCCGCCCTCCACCAGGCCGTCCAACGCGGCGAGCCGATCGTCGTCGTGTTCGTCCTCGACGACGAGACGGCCGGTATCCGGCCGATCGGCGCCGCCTCCCGCTGGTGGCTGCACCACAGCCTCGAGTCGCTAGCCGCCGACCTCGACGACCGCGGGGCTGCGCTGACGCTCCGCCGCGGCCCGGTGTCCGACGTGATCCCCGCCCTCGCCGCCGAGATCGACGCCGGTGCCGTCGTCTGGAACCGCCGCTACGGCGGTCGGGCCCGCGAGGTCGACGCGGGCATCAAAGAGGCCCTGACCGACGCCGGCATCGAGGCGCACAGCTTCCAGGGCAGCCTCCTCTTCGAGCCGTGGACGATCAAGACCGGCTCGGGCACCCCGTTCAAGGTCTTCACGCCGTTCTACCGCGCGTGCCTCGACCAGCCGGAGCCCCGCCACCCGTATCCCGGGCCGAAGCACCTCGACGGCCTGACCCCCGCGCCGAAGGGCGACCGCCTGAGTTCCTGGTCGCTGCTGCCCGAGAAGCCCGACTGGGCGGGTGGCCTGCGCGACCGGTGGGAGCCCGGCGAGGCCGGCGCTCATCGTCGTCTCGAGCAGTTCATCGCCGACGACCTCGCCGACTACGACCGGCGCGACTTCCCCGGCGAGGACACCCAGAGCCACCTCTCGCCGTTCTTGAAGTTCGGAGAGATCAGTCCGTTCCAGGTGTGGCACCGCCTCCGCGGAGACCTGTCGCCGGCCGCGAAGAAGCAGGCGGCGGGCTTCTTGCGCGAGGTCGTCTGGCGCGAGTTCAACTACACGGTCCTCTTCGCCAACCCCGACCTCGCGACGGCGAACTACCGCCCCGAGTTCGACGCCTTCGAGTGGGCGGAGCCGCACGAGGCCGACCTCGAAGCGTGGCAGCAGGGCCGCACCGGCATCCCCATGGTCGACGCCGGGATGCGCGAGCTCTGGCAGACCGGCGTCATGCACAACCGCGTGCGCATGATCGCCGCCAGCTTCCTGATCAAGAACATGCTCGTCGACTGGCGAGTGGGCGAGGCCTGGTTCTGGGACACCCTCGTCGACGCCGACGAGGCCAACAACCCCGGCAACTGGCAGTGGGTGGCCGGGTCGGGCGCCGATGCGGCGCCGTACTTCCGCGTCTTCAATCCGGTGCTGCAGGGCGACAAGTTCGACAGGCAGGGCGACTACGTGAGGCAGTGGGTGCCCGAGTACGGCACCGACGACTACCCCGAGCCGATGGTCGACCTGAAGCGGTCGCGGCAGGAGGCCCTCGACGCCTACGACCACATGCGACGGAAGGCCGGTCTGAAGTGACGTCGCTCGCGGAGGCCGTGCGCGGCGTCGACAGGCTCTTCGCCCAGCGAGCCGGCGACGATCAGCGAGCCGGCGAGGTTCATGCCCCGAGCGCCTCGTACGGGGTGTTCACGCCCGAGGGCCTGGTGCACACCGGCTCCACGGGAACGGTCGCAGGAACGCGGCCCACCGCCGACACCGTCTACCGGATCGCGTCGTGCACCAAGAGCTTCACGGCCACCGCCCTCCTCGCCCTCCGCGACGCGGGGTCGCTCCACCTCGACGACCCGGTGACGGCGTACGTCCCCGCCTTCGATGCCGTCCGACTGCCGTCGGCCGACGCGCCCGTGCCCACGATCCGGATGCTGCTCACGATGTCGGCGGGCCTTCCCACCGACGACCCGTGGGGCGACCGGCAGGAGTCGATCACCGACGAGGCCCTCGACGAGCTGCTCACCTCGGGGCTGTCGTTCGACAGCGTGCCCGGCACCCGATTCGCCTACTCCAACCTCGGCTACGCCCTGCTCGGCCGGGTCGTCGCGGTCGCCAGCGGCACCCCCTACCGCGACGTCGTCACCCGGACGATCCTCGAGCCCCTCGGGCTCGCGTCGACCGGGTTCGTGCGGCCCGACGACGCCGACGACCGACTCGCCGTGGGCCACCGGAGGCTCGACGGCGAATGGCAGCCGCTCCCCTTCTCGGGCCCGGGCGGCTTCTCGCCGATCGGCGGGCTGTTCAGCACCGTCGCCGATCTGTCGCGCTGGGCACGCTGGCTGTCGTCGGCATGGGCCGACGGCCGCGACGGCGACCGCGACGGGATCCTCTCGCGGGCGTCGCGGCGCGAGCTCCAGCAGATGCACCGGTACGTGCCCGCGGTGTCGAAGTCGAGCGGCGAGCCGACCGCGTACGGATTCGGGCTGTTCGTCGAAGACCAGGTCGACCTCGGAACGGTCGTGTCGCACTCCGGCGGCTACCCCGGCTTCTCGGCGCACATGCGCTGGCACGCCGCCTCCGGCATCGGCATGGTGGCGTTCGAGAACGCGACCTACGCGCAGGTGTCGGTCCCGACCGCCTCGACACTGCACGCGCTGCTCCACGACGTCGACGCCGCGCCGCGCGCCACCGTGTGGCCCGAGACGCGCGTCGCCCAGGCGGCTGTCGATGCCGTCGTGCGCGGGGCCGACGTGCCCGCGGGCCTCCTGAGCGAGAACGTCGATCTCGACGTGCCCCTCGGCCACCGCCGCACGGCCTGGGCCGAGGCGATCGACGCCGTGGGCGGGCTCGCCGAGCAGCCGCGCCCGGCGGGCCCCGAGGCCGGGCCCGACGAGGAGTCGTCGGCGCCCTCGCACCTGGTGTGGCGGATCCCCGGCGCGCACGGCCGGCTGCGGGTCGAGATCCGCCTGACCCCGGAGGCGGCGCCGCGGGTGCAGACGCTGGGCGTGCGCGTCGAGCGCTGAGAGCGGCGGCGGGCGGAGAGTTCCTGCGCGTCTCAGAAATTCAAGGAGATTTTCGGCGCGGCGGCCCGCGATCGGTGATGATCGGCGGCTGGGGTGAAAAACTCCTTGAATTTCGGAGACAGCAGCGGCGGCCGACCGATCAGCGGGAGGGGCGGCCGCCGACGACCGCGAGCGCCTGCGCCGACACCTTCACGCCCTTCCGCGTCGACAGGGCGAGGCTCGGCGAGTGCAGCCAGCCGCCGAGGAACCCCGCCCTGAACGCGTCGCCCGCGCCGACCGGGTCGACCAGGCGCGTCGCGACCCGCGGCGAGTGCACCAGCTTCGAGCCCGTGCGGCCCGCGATCGCCGATCCGTCGGGCAGAAACATCGCGACGACCCCGTAGCGGGGCAGCAGCGCCCGCAGCACCTCGTCGGGCGCGCGGAGGCCGGTGAGCAGGCGGCCCTCGTCGAGGCTCGGGAAGAACAGGTCGGCGCCGCCGGTCACGTCGAGGAACTCCGCCGCGCCGAAGTCCTCGATGAACCCCGAAGTGGCGGGGTCGACGCTGACCAGGGCACCGGCGCTGCGGACGCGCGTCACCAGGCGCCGGAACGAGACCGGCGTGCGCGACGCGACGACCGTGTAGCCGGTGGTGTGCACGATCGCGGTGCCGCCGATCAGCTCGTCCGAGACGCCGTCGAGGTCGAGACCCGCGCTGGCGCCGCGATCGGAGAGCATGGTGCGGTTGGTGCCGTCGAGCGTGATGACGACGGTTCCGGTGTGGCCGTCGGGCGCGTACTCCAGATGCGGCACGACCCCGGCGTTCGCGAGGAGCTGCGCGTGCCGCTGCACATCGCCGACTCCGACCCGGCCCAGGAACTCGACCCTGACCCCCTGCGTGCCCAGCCATGCCGCGGTGTTCGCCGCCGACCCGCCCGCCCGGTGCTGGATCCGCGCGCCGACGTCGGTGTTCTGGACCGGCCGCTTCGACGGGGCGACGATGACGTCGTCGAGCACGTCGCCCACGACGAGCACGCGCCCGCTCGGCGACGCGGACGCGGGCGCGGTGCGGGGCATGGTTCCTCTTACGACACCACGTTCGGTGCCCGAGCGTCTCGCCCGCCTGGCGAATCACCCCCTCGATCACCCCGTACGCTCGGATGATGACGGTCACGCACGACGACGCCCTCACCGCCCGCCTCGACCCGACGGTGCTCTACCGGATCATGCGGCTGCGCGTCGACGTGTTCGTCGTGGAGCAGGCGTGCGCCTATCCCGAGCTCGACGGCCGCGACCTCGAGCCCGACACACGCCAGTTCTGGACTGCCGACGCGAGCGGCGACGTGCTGGCGACGCTGCGCCTCCTGCACGACGGAGAGGATCGCAGGATCGGCCGGGTCGCCACCGCCCTCCCCGCCCGCGGGCACGGCTACGCCGGCGTCCTGATGCAGCGCGCCGTCGATGCCGCCGAAGGCCGGCTCACCCGCCTCGACGCGCAGGCCCGCCTCGAGGGCTGGTACGCGCGCTTCGGCTTCGTGCGCTCGGGCGACGACTTCCTGGACGACGAGATCGTGCATGTTCCGATGACGCGCCCGGCAGGCTGACGAGGCTTCTCGCCGACACACCGAACGTTCTGTTCCGGATTTCTGGCCCGGGGATGCCGCTCCGGACATACACTCGAAAAATGGCACGCAGAGAGACCCCTCCTCGCGAGAGGATCCTGGCGTCCGCGCACACGGAATTCGCCGAGCGAGGCCTCGCCGGGGCCCGGATCGACACCATCGCGCGGAACGCGGAAGCAAGCAAGGAGCGCTTGTACGCGCACTTCAAGACCAAGCGCGACCTCTTCGACGCCGCGCTCGGCTCGTCGATCGACCGCTGGCTCGAGGCAGTGCCGCTCGACGCGAACGACATGCCCGGCTGGGCGTCCCGGCTCTACCTGCACTTCTCCGCCCATGTCGACGACGCCCGGATGATCCTCTGGGGTCAGATCGAGGGCGTCAGCCTGTCGAGCCCCGGCATCGTCGATCACGAGGAGCTCGAGGCGCGCCGGGAGCGCGTGCGGGAGGCGCAGGCCGGCGGCCTTATCGACTCGGAGTGGCGCGTCGACGAGGTCTTCACGATGTCGTTCGGCCTCGTGCTCTCGTGGTTCGTCACCCCGTCGACGACGAACCTCCACCGCGAAGACACCGAACGGCGCGCGATCGTCGTCCGCGAGGCAGTCGACCGCATGCTGTCCGTCGCCCCCATCCCGGTCGCCGTCGGCGAGTAGCGCAGTCTCCTGCGAGTAGCGTCGGGACAATGACCCTCGATGCCTCAGCCCTGACCCCCGAACTCCGCGACCTCCTGGGCTCCGTGCCCGAGGCCGCCGTCACCGCCACAGACGTGCAGCACGACTCCGCCGGTACCGCGCTCGGCGGCTATCTCGCTACTCCCGCGGATGCCGACGATCTCTCGCCGGCCGTCCTCGTGCTTCACGACTGGTTCGGCCTGACCGACCATGTGAAGGTGCGCGCCGAGATGCTCGCGCGCCTCGGCTACATCGCCCTCGCGGGCGACATCTACGGCGCGGACAGCCAGCCGGCGGACGGCGACGAGGCGGGCGCCCTCGCCGGGAGGTTCTACGGCGACGTCGACCTGTTCCGCGAGCGCGTGCTCGCCAACCTCGACACCCTCAAGGCGACGCCGGGCGTCGATCAGTCGCGCATCGCCGTCATGGGCTACTGCTTCGGGGGCTCGGGCGCGCTCGAGGCCGCCCGCGCCGGGGCCGACGTCGCCGGGGTCGTGTCATTCCACGGCAACCTCAGCACGCAGTCCCCCGCCGCGTCCGGCTCCGTGACGGCGCCCGTGCTCGTGCTGACGGGTGCGGCCGACCCCATCGTCCCGCCGGCCGCCGTCGAGGCCTTCGAAGACGAGATGACCAGCGCGGGCGCCGACGACTGGCAGATCGTGTCGTACTCGGGCGCGCTGCACGCGTTCGCGGTGCCCGGCACCGACGCGCCCGACCACGGCGCCGCGTTCCAGGAGCGGGCGAACACGCGCTCGTGGGCGGCGATGGAGACGTTCTTCGGCGAGGTCCTCGCGTAGCCCGTTCGCTGAGCGGCCGATTCGAGGGTCCGGCCCCGTCGAGCTAGGAGACCAGGGCGGGCGCCGCGATCGCGCGCAGCGTGAGCACCGTCTCGACGGCGGCCGTCGCGGCCTCCGCGCCCTTGTCCTCCTTCGACTCCGGGTAGCCGGCTCGGTCGATGCCCTGCTGCTCGTCGTCCAGCGTCAGCAGGCCGAATCCGACCGGCTTGCCGGCGTCGATGGCGACGCGGGTGAGGCCCGAGGTGGCGGCGTCCGACACGTACTCGAAGTGCGGAGTGCCGCCCCGGATGATGACGCCGAGGGCGACGACCGCGTCGGCGCCGTTCTCGAGCGCGGCCTTCGCGACGACGGGGAGCTCGAAGCTGCCCGGCACGCGCACGACGGTGACGGTGGCGTTCATGGCCTCGAGGGCGCGAAGCGCACCGCTCAGCAGCCCCTCGGCGATCTTCGTGTGCCAGGTGCCCGAGACGACGGTGACGCGGACGCCGGTGCCGTCGATGTCGGTGGTGGTGGGTGCTCCTTCGCCGCTCATGCGGTCGCTCCTTCTGTAGCAGCGGCAGTCGCCGCGGTGGGGGTCTGGCGGGGTTCGCGGGCGTCGAGCCACTCGATGAGCCCGGCGATCGTGATGACGGGCACGCCCTGGGCGGCGCCGAACTCGTGGAGGGCCGGCAGGCGCATCATCTCGCCGTCGTCGGCGACGATCTCGCTGATGACCCCGACCGGGCGCAGCCCTGCGGCGATCATCAGGTCGACGGCGGCCTCGGTGTGCCCGTTGCGGGCGCGGACGCCGCCGGCGACGGCGCGGAGGGGCAGGATGTGCCCGGGCCGGTGCAGGTCGTCTCGCACGGACGCAGGATCCGCGAGCACTCGCAGCGTGTGGGCGCGGTCGTGCGCGCTGATCCCCGTCGTCACGCCCCTCGCCGAGTCGACGGACACCGTGTACGCGGTGCCCCGCTCGTCTTCGTTCCGCGCCACCATCGGCGGCAGGTCGAGCCGGTCGGCGATCTCGGCGCTCATCGGCGCGCAGACGAAGCCCGACGAGTAGCGGACCAGCCAGGCCAGCCACTCCTGCGAGGCGAGCTCGGCCGAGAGCACGATGTCGCCCTCGTTCTCGCGCGACTCGTCGTCGGCGACGATGATCGGCCGCCCCAGGCGCAGGTGCTCGAGCGCCGTGTCGATCGTGTCGAGCGTGGCGGCGGTGGTCACAGCGCGGCCGCCGTCTCGGACAGCTCGTCGAGCTTGAGCATGCGGCGGACGTGGCGGGCCAGCACGTCGGTCTCGACGTTGACCCGGTCGCCGACGGCCTTGTTGCCGAGGGTGGTGGCGGCGAGGGTCTCGGGGATGAGGGAGACCTCGAACCACGCGTCCGGAGTTCCTGGGTCGCTGATCGCACTGACCGTGAGGCTGACGCCCTCGAGCGTGACGGACCCCTTGTCGACGAGGAGCGGCGACAGCTCGTCGCTCAGGCTGAAGCGGAGGCGGCGCCAGGCGTCGCCCGGCTCGAGCTCGACGAGGGTGGCGGTGCCGTCGACGTGACCCTGAACGATGTGGCCGCCGAGACGATCGCCGACGCGGGCCGCCCGCTCGAGGTTGACCGACGAGCCGGCCTCCAGATCGCCCGTGGTGCTCATGACGAGGGTCTGCCTCATGACGTCGGCGGTGAAGCTGTCGGCCGTCGACTCCACGACCGTGAGGCAGACTCCCGAGACGGCGATGGAGTCGCCGTGGTGGACTCCGTCGACGGCCAGGGGGCCGTGGACGGTCAGCCGGACGGAGTCGCCGTTGTCGTCGATGCGGACGACCCGGCCCAGCTCCTCGATGATTCCCGTGAACACGTGTTCTTCTCCGGTCTGCATTCCGCCTTCGGGGCGGGGTGGCTCTTGTCAGAGCTCCGGGGATGGGTCGGCCGACGGCCGCCGCCCGCGCGCAGGATGACGCGCACGGGCACGCGCTGCCTCCTATCCGGACTTTCACCGTCGGTACTGGAATCACACCAGTTCAGCCGCCTCGCCGTGCGATCGTCATGATCGCCGTGCGGTGCGGGTCGCGGACTATACCGCCGGTTCAGAATCTCACTGACCCCGGAGCGCGTTGCTTGTGATCCACAAGGTATCACCGCCATGTTTCGTTCGCCTTACGCGTTACGTCCGTCGACATTGCGCCGCCGCGGCGGATTCGCCAGAGCCCGGATCCCCGCGGCCGACGCCGGCAATGCGCCCGCGGGACACGGGATCACCGAACCAGCACGCCGATTCTCGCTGCGAGGATCGGGGCGAGCAGCTGGAGCTGGAGGTCGTCGATGACGGCGCCGCCGAGGTCGTCGACCCCGTCGATCCGGTCGAAGGTCGCGCCGCGCAGGTCGACCGACGACAACCGGGCGCCGGTCACGTCGAGGGTGCCGATGCGGCAGTCGAGCAGGGCGACCCGCGTCGCAGAGACGCCGCCGAGATCGAGCTCGGTGATCGAGCAGTTCTCGATGACGACGTCGGTCAGCTTGGACGACCGCAGGTTGAGGTAGTCGATCTTGCCGCCTGAGATCCGCACCGACTCGAGCTCGGAGTCGAACAGCTCGGCAGACCCCCAGCGCGGACGGTCGAACCGCACGGCCCGCCAGTAGGTGCGTGACGCCTTCAGCTCGGGCGCGAACGACTCGACGAGCACCGACTCGGTGAAGCGGCTGCCGCGCAGCCGGGCGCCGGTCAGCGTCAGCTGCTCGAACACGCACTCGCTGAACCGCGAGCCCTCGAGGTCGTACTCGGTGAGGTCGCCGCCGGTGAACCGCTCGGCGTCGTGCGACTCGCGTGAGCCCAGCTCTTCGGCCGCGGAGTCGTCGAGACCCTGCGGATCGGGTTCGTCGAGACGCGGCGCCTCGAACTCGGTCTTCTTCTTGCTGGCCATGCCAGAAGGGTAGCGTCGGGGTATGACATCGCCAGTGCTGCTGATCATCGACCCCGCCGGAACCATCGCGACCGCCGACCCCGACGCCCCGCAGGTGTCGGTCCTCGACCTGGGCGTGACGCGCGGGGACGGCGTCTTCGAGAGCATCGGCGTCGTCGGCGGCCGAGCCCAGGCCCTCGAGCCGCACCTGACGCGCCTCGCGAGGTCGGCGGCGATGCTCGACCTCCCGGTGCCCGACCTCGACGTCTGGCGCGAGGCCGTGCTGCGGAGCATCGAGCTGGCCGACGACACCGCGCCCGAGCTGCTCGTCAAGCTCGTCTACACCCGCGGCATCGAGGGGTCGGCGTCAGCGGCGCCCACCGGCTGGGTGCACCTGTTCGAGGCGGGTGGCTTCGATGAGGAGCGCACGGCGGGGATCGCCGTCGTCACCCTCGACCGCGGCTACCGGAGCGACGTCCGCGACACCTCGCCGTGGCTGCTGCAGGGCGCGAAGACGCTCTCGTACGCCGTCAACAAGGCGGCGCTCCGCGAGGCCGCCCGCCGCGGGGCCGACGACGTGATCTTCGTGTCGACCGACGGCATCGTGCTCGAGGGGCCGAACTCGACGGTCATCGCACTCCTCGACGGGGTCTACGTGACCACGCCCGACTCGCTCGGCGTGCTCGAGGGCACCACGCAGGCGGCGTTCTTCGCCGACGTCGAGTCACGGGGCGGCTCGACCGCCTACCGCGCCATCACCGTCGACGAGCTCCACGCCGCGACCGCCCTGTGGCTCGCCTCGTCAGGACGCCAGATCGCCCCGGTGGCCACCCTCGACGGCGAGCCGGTGGCGCAGGAACCGGCACTCACCGCCGCCGGGGTCGAGGCTCTCCTGGCCCGCTAGCCCCGTCCCTCTCCCCGCCCCGCCATTTCGAGCGGGTCAGCACTCGATGATGTTGACGGCGAGGCCGGCCGCCGAGGTCTCCTTGTAGTTCGCCGACATGTCGCGCCCGGTCTGGCGCATGGTCTCGACGACGGTGTCGAGGCTGACGAAGTGCGACCCGTCGCCGAGGAGGGCGAGCCGGGCGGCGGAGACCGCCGTTCCTGCCGCGATCGCATTGCGCTCGATGCAGGGCACCTGCACGAACCCGCCGACCGGGTCGCAGGTCAGGCCGAGGTGATGCTCCATGGCGATCTCGGCCGCGTTCTCGATCTGGCGCCACGAGCCGCCGAGCACCGCGGTCAGGCCGGCGGCGGCCATCGACGACGCCGACCCGACCTCGCCCTGGCAGCCGGCCTCGGCTCCTGAGATGGAGGCGTTGCGCTTGTAGAGCGAGCCGATCACGGCGGCGGTCAGGAGGTAGTCGCGCACGACGGCGGCGCGCTCGATGCCGAGGAAGCGGATCGCGTAGAGGCCGACGGCGGGGATGATCCCGGCGGCTCCGTTGGTGGGTGCCGTCACGACCCGGCCGCCGCCCGCGTTCTCCTCGTTGACGGCGAGCGCGAACGCCTGCAGCCAGCGAGCCGGGGCATCGAGGTCGGTCGCCGACACCTCGGACAGGCGCGCGGCCACGTCGGCGGCTCGCCGGGGCACCTTCATCCAGCCGGGGAGCACGCCGGTCGCGGTCAAGCCGGCGTCGATGCACGCCTCCATCGCCGCCCAGCGCGCTTCGAGCCCGGCGACCACGGCGTCGGCCCCGTGCAGGGCGACCTCGTTGCGCCAGGCGATGTCGGCGATCGGGGCGTCGTGCTCGTCGCAGAGCGCCAGCAGCTCGGCGGCCGTGTCGAAGCCGAGAGGGGCCTCGCGGTCGGGAAGCGCCTGGTCGGGCTCGCCCTCCCTGACGACGAACCCGCCGCCGACCGAGTAGTAGACGTCGCGGCGCACCGTCTCGCCCGTCGTCGAGCGCACCTCGAACGAGAGCGCGTTGGGGTGCGCCGGCAGGCGCGTGAGGGGTGCGAGACGCACACCGGCGAACCCCACCTCGCCGACGCCGTCGAGAGGCAGCGTGCCGGTGGTCCGCTCGGCCAGCCCGCGCACGGCCGCCGGGTCGCACGTCTCGGGATCGAGCCCCATCAGCCCGCCGATCACCGCGTCGGGCGTGCCGTGGCCGATCCCGGTCGCCGCGAGCGATCCGTACAGCGTCACCTCGAGCGCCTCCACGGAGCCCGGGGCGCAGGAACCCGCCACCTCGCCGGCGAACCTCCGCCCCGCGCGCATCGGCCCCACCGTGTGCGACGAGGAGGGGCCGATACCGACGGAGAATAAGTCGAGCGCCGAGACATACGTCGAAGACATGCTCCGAGGCTACCCTTGCCGCGCGGCAGGTTTTCGGGCGGGGCGGCGGGACGGCCGAAGCGGAGCGCAGGAACTACCCCGCCGCCGCTCCCCCGCGCCCGTGCTCGCGCATCGCGTCGCCCATCTCGCCCAGGAACCGCGTCACCGCGTCGAGCTCGTCGGGCGAGTAGCTGGCCATGACGTCGTCGGTGAGGCGTCCGAGCGGGGCGAAGAAGCCGCGTGCCACGTCGCGGGCGGGCTCGGCGAAATGGACGCGCACGATCCGCCGATCCTGCTCATCGCGCGTTCTCACGACGTGCCCCGCCTTGGCGAGCCGGTCGATGATGCCGGTCGCCGCCCCGGAGGTCAGGTCGAGCGCCTCGGCGATGCCGCCGGGCGTGGCCGGCGAGCCGGCGTCCTGCTGGTGCATCACGTAGAGGAGTGCGTCGAGGTCGCTCGACGAGAGTCCGTGCTGTGTCGAGAACGCGGTGGCGACGTGACGCGACTCGGTCATGAGCACCTGCAGGCGCATGACGATCTCGGCGCGCCGACCGGAGTCGGGTCGTGTGCTCGGGTTCATCGGGAGAACCTCCTCGTTGCAGAATCTACCGGAACGGAGTAGAAGTCTTAGCATCTAGACTTCTCAGTGACTAAGACATCGATTTGCTGAAGGATCTCATCATTCGCCGTTTCTCCGCCGTCTTCCGCTCCCGCCGCAGCTCCTGGCTCGTCCTGGGGCTGACCGCCATCGCCGTCGCCCTGCTCTTCGCCTTCCTGCCGAAGCCGGCCTCCGACTCGTACCCGCCGTCGGGCCTGCCCTCCAGCGCCGAGTCGGCGAAGGTGTCGGCCCTGCTCGCGGCGTTCCCCTCCGCCGACACGACCGTCGGAATCGTGGTCTACGACCGTGGCGGCGACGATCTGACCGCTGCCGACCGCACCGCGATCGCCGAGCGCGCCACCGCCCTCGCGACGCTCTCGACCACACCCGAGGCCGTCCGCCCGCAGTTCAGCGACGATGGCTCGGCAGCCCTGGTCGCGGTGCCCGTCTCGTCGTCCGACGACGTCGGCACGCCCGCGGCCGACCTCCGCACCGCGGCCGCCAAGTCGCTCCCGTCCGGCCTGACGGCTCAGCTCACCGGCCCGGTGGGGTTCCAGGACGACGTCAGCAACTCGTTCGCCGGCGCCGACTTCCGGCTGCTTCTCGTGACGGTGCTGGTGGTCGCCGCCCTCCTGATCATCACCTACCGCAGCCCGGTGCTCTGGATCGTGCCGCTCGCCGTCGTCGGCACTGCCGACGGGCTCGCCGGGGTGGTCGTCAAGGCCCTCGCCGAGCCGCTCGGCCTCACCGTCGACGCCTCGATCTCGGGCATCCTGTCGGTCCTCGTCTTCGGGGCGGGCACCAACTATGCCCTTCTGCTCGTCGCCCGGTACCGCGAGGAGCTCACCCGCACCCCCGACCGCTTCGCCGCGATGCGCACTGCCGTGACGAGCGCGGGGCCGGCCATCGCCGCCAGCGGGGGGACGGTGGCGCTCAGCCTCCTGACCCTGCTGCTCGCCACCCTGTCGACCAACCGCGCTCTCGGCTTCGCCTGCGCCGTCGGCGTGGTCGTCGCGATCCTGTTCGCCCTCGTCGCCCTCCCCGCGGCCCTGGTGATCTGCGGACGTCGCCTGTTCTGGCCGTTCATCCCCCGCGTCGCCGACACGGCTCCCGAGACGGGCGATACTCCGCGCGGATTCTGGGCCGGTCTCGGCACCCGCGTCTCGCATCGACCCGTCGTCGTCTCCGTCGTGGCCGTCGTCGGCCTCGGGGTCCTGGCGCTCGGACTGTCGGGATACGCCGTCGGCCTCTCGCAGACGGCGCAGCTGCTCGGCGACCCGGCCAGCGTGACAGCGCAGAAGGTCATCGACCGCTCGTTCTCGGCGGGCCTGACCAGCCGCACGACCGTCCTCGCTCCGACCTCGGTCGCCGATGACGCCACGGAGCTGGCGAAGGGCACGACCGGCGTCTCGAGCGCGGCGGCCGGCGACGCCCACGCCGGACGCACCGAGATCAGCGTCTCGCTCACGGCCGAGCCCGAGAGCGACGCCGCGTTCCGCACCATCGAGCGGCTGCGCGACGGCTATGCCGACGGCGACGGCTCTCTGGCGCAGACTCTCGTCGGCGGGACCGATGCGACCGCCCTCGACACCCAGAACGCCGCGAACCACGACCAGGACCTCGTCATCCCGATCATCCTGGCCATCGTCTTCGTGGTGCTGCTCCTGCTCCTGCGGTCGCTCGTCGCGCCGATCCTCCTGATCGCGAGCGTCCTGGCCACGTTCTTCGCCAGCCTCGGCGCCTCGACGTTCCTGTTCACGCACGTCTTCGGCTTCGACGCGCTCGACTCGTCGGTGACGCTGTTCGCATTCCTCTTCCTGGTGGCGCTCGGCGTCGACTACAACATCTTCCTGACGACGCGGGCGCGCGAGGAGTCCGCCCTGCACGGCACCCGCCCCGGGATGATCCGCGCCCTCTCGTCGACCGGGGCCGTGATCACGAGCGCCGGCGTGCTGCTGGCCGCCGTCTTCGCCGTGCTCGGAGTGCTGCCGGTCGTCGCCCTGACCCAGGTCGGGATCATCGTCTGCATCGGCGTGCTGCTCGACACCCTCGTGGTGCGGACCGTGCTCGTGCCCGCGCTCGTCTTCGTCACCGGCAACGCGTTCTGGTGGCCGTCGCGGCCGCACCACGGGGCGCACATGCGCTGAGAGGCGGACGGACGCCGATCGACGTCAGGCGGCGCCGACCGACAGGTCGAGCTCTCGCCCGAGGTACCGGGCGAAGTCGGCCGCCCGCCGCTCGACCCCGGCCACGACCCGGGCGAAGCGCTCCGGCCTCAGCGAGGCCGTGCGATCGGCGTACCCGAGCAGGAACTCGTCGAACGCCCCGAGCAGCCGCACGTCGCCGCGACGAACCGGCGACGCCGTGCCACCCGGGGGCTCGAGGTCGCCGCCGTCGACGGCCACGCCGCCGAGCGAGGCCGCCCGAGCAGCTCGGTGAGCCAGCGCAGGTCGTCGCGGGCGGCGAACATGAGGGTGCCGCGCATCGGCCAGGAGCGCACGATGGCGCCCGAGTCGAGGGCCGCATCGACGTCGGCGAGCGAACCGGTCGAGCGGAGCGCCAGGGCCCATTTGACCGCATGGAGATCCTGCGCCTGGAGGGCCAGCAAGCCCGACGCCGCCTCGGGGACGCTCGAGAATCCGCGCCCGGCGACACCCTGAGCGCGCAGGCGGCGTCGAGCGACCTCGGTCATGGCCACAGCTTGTCACTGGCCGCCGACCGGGCGCTCGGCCGTGAACCTGCCAATCCGCCTGCCCCGGGTCGGAACGCGCTGCAAGCGCCGTAGCCTCGGGGGCCACGGAACCGCACAGGTTCTGAACGGAGGCACCACCATGGCCGACAAATCCGCCCGCAAGGACACCGCGAAACCCGCCGCCCGCTCCCTCAAGGAGAAGCGCCTCGACAAGAAGGAGAAGGCGGCCAGGACCTCGTTCAACGAGGACGTCGTCTCGAAGGTCAAGAAGAGGTAGCGGCAACGGGGTACACCCCCGGGTGACAGACGTGGCGGGTGTGATTTAGGCTCACCCCGCAGAGTCACTGTTGCCAGGGGAAGGCGCACGCCATGATCACCGTCTCGTCCATTCGTTCTCGCGTCGGTGCCGTGGTGGTCGCCGCCGCCGCGGTCGGGGCGCTCGCCCTCGTGAGCGCCGCCCCGGCCAGCGCGGCCGAGGCCGGCGCGTGGGGCACCTTCACCGTGGCCGGCTCCAGCAAGGCGTACACCGGCACGATGTCTCTCCCGGGCGGCTTCCCCGAGACGACCTTCACGAGCACGTCGAGCGCGGCCACGACCCCGAGCGGAGTGTCCACGTGGCAGGCGAACGTGACCCCGGTGGGCGAGGTCTACGGCACCAGCCGCGGCAAGCCCTACCTGAACCAGCGACCGAACGCGAACAACGCCGCGTCGCCCGCGGTCACCACCTACACGTTCGCGAGTCCGACCCCCGCCTCGGGCTGGTCGTTCGTCGTCGGGGACATCGACGCCGATGCCGCGACCATCACCGCGACCGATGTGAACGGCGACGCCGTCCCGGTCGACGCGCTCGGGTTCCAGGGCGCCTACAACTACTGCGACCGCGCGGGCGGCCCCTCGTGCGACGCCTCCAAGGCCCACGACCTCCCGACCTGGGACCCGGCTAGGGCCACGCTCACCGGAAACGCCACGGCCACCGACACCGAGGGCGCCTCGGGCTGGTTCAGCCCGTCCGTGCCCCTCGAGACCCTGACGATCACCTACCAGTGGCGCTCGGGCTTCCCCGTCTACCAGACCTGGTTCGCCACGAAGACGTTCGCTGCGTCCGGCGCCGTCCGCGTGAACGGTGCCGCCTACGGCGGCGCGAAGCTGACGATCCGCGACGCCTCCGGCACGGCGGTCGCGACGACCACGACGGCGGGCGACGGCACCTGGAGCGTGCCCGGCCTGGTCTCGACGAGCGGATACACGGTCTCCGTGGCCACTCCCCCGCAGGCAGCGGCCGCCGATCCGATCACATTCGACACGCTCGACGCCGACACCCCCGGCCTGGACTTCGACTTCACGATCCCGCCGGTCGAGGTCACCGCCACCATCGTCACGCCCAGCGGAGAGCCTGCGGCCGACACCCCGATCGTGATCACCCGCGACGGCGACGACGCGCCGACCGCCACCACGACGACCGACGCCGACGGCGGATTCACGGCCGAGCTGCTGCCCGGCCAGCCGTACACGATCGTCGTCGACGGGGCTGACGACCAGCCGATCGAGTTCACGACGCCCACGACATCGGGCGCCCTCGCGAGACCGCTGGCCCAGCCCGCGGCGCCTGCTCCGCCGGCCCCGCCCGCGCCTCCGGTCTCAGGCTCTCCGGCCCCTTCTCCCACCCCGGTCATCGCGGGTGCCGCAGACGACCCGGCTGAACTGGCCATGACCGGCTCGGCCCCGCAGCTGCCGTTCGCCGCCGGCGGGCTGCTGCTCGCCGCGGGCGTGGCCCTGATGGTCGCCGCGAGGGTCCGGACGCGACGCCGCCCGTAGGCCGCGCGACGGAGATCCTCGCCGCCGGCCTCCCCCGACGCCGATCGGCGGGGCTGGGGTAGAGGATCTCCGTCGTCGCGAACGCCGAAGGGTGCGAGCTCAGTCGACGTACGACCCGGCGCCGCGAGCGCCGAGCGCATCGACCGACACGAACGTGCCGTCGGCGCGGCCGACCGCAGGAGCACCGGTGAAGGTGCCGGCGGGGCGTGCCGCGTACTCCGCGTCGACCACGACGTACGTGCCGGCGGGGTAGGCCGCGCGGGGCGAGGCCATGGTGCGAGCCGGACGAGCGGCGCGAGCCGCCTTGGCCGGACGGGTGCGGACCGAAGCGGTGCGCGGGAGACGGATGGAAGCGGTGTCGGACATGGTGCGACTCCTTCATTCGAAGGTCGGGGCCGCTCCGTCGCGGCCCCCGTGTGTCAAGGTGCTCGTCGAGCACCCACTGGCGGTGAGCTTACGCGGCACGCATCGGAGGACGCTCCGTGCTCCGCGTGGGTAGGGTGCAGGCGTGACCGACCTCATCCGCCGCCGCCTGCTGGTCGACGGCGTCGTCCAGGGCGTCGGATTCCGCTACTGGACCGAGCACGAGGCGAACCGCATCGGGGTGGCGGGGTTCGTGCGCAACCGCGAGGACGGCCGCGTCGAGATCGAGGCGGAGGGTACGCCCGACCGGGTGGCCGAGCTGCTCGCGTGGGTTCGGGACGGCGGGCCGGCCGCCGCACGCGTCGACGGCGTGGAGGTGGGCGACGTGCCGGTACGGGGCGAGGGCGGGTTCACGACGGCCCGCTAGTTCCTGCGCCCGGGGCACCTACGAGGGCGGGCCGGCGAGGAGCGCGCGCGGGTTCTGCGAGAAGACGGCGTGGTTGAAGCGGCGGCCGAGCTCGGGGTCGCGGGGCTGGCGGAACGGCCGGTCGGAGCCGTGCACGAGCGGAGCGACGCCGACGATGCGCGCCATCGCGTCGATCGCGCGCTCGTCGTAGGCGCTGGTCTCGTAGAAGACGTTGGGATCGCTCTTCGGCACGCGTCCGCCCCGTGCCGAGGCTGCGGCGTGCGCCAGCGGCGCGAGCCCGGCTAGCGCGATGAACGCCACGCGCAGGGCGGGGTGCCGGTCGCGGCCGCCGTCGGCCCAGGTGTTCCAGGCGGTCTTGAGCTGCTCGGCCCGCGGCAGGGTGTCGCTTGTGGCGACACCGTGGTTCGGGGCCGCGACGACGTGGCGCGGGTGGAAGAGCACGGGCTTGCCTGCGCGCTCGACGATCGAGAAGACCGGCTCGAGGCGCTCGAGATCGGCCGCCGACGCCAGGCTGGTCGCGGGCACCTGCAGCCCGACGACCCGGTCGTGGGCGAGGATCGCGGCGACGCCGTCGAGGTCGAACTCGTTCATCGGGGTGGCCGCCCAGACGCGGAACGGCTCGCCGAGCTCGAGCGCCGACCGGTGCCAGACGGCGATGAGCTCGCGGGCGTCGTCGAACGGGAGCTCCTCGACGCGGAGGTTGCCCGGCAGCGACAGAAGCACGTCGCCCTTGCCCTCGGCCAGCTCGCGGAAGCGGCGGCTCTCGACGTCGTGCGCCGTCGGGTTCACCGAGTAGGGCGACTCGCCCTCAGTCAGCAGGGTCCAGTCGTCGACGATGCGCGGCAGAGCCGAGCGCGAGCGGAGAGCGTCGAGGAACTCGACCGGCAGCAGGTGCTGGTGCAGGTCGACCCGCGTCGACGCAGGCCTTACAGCACTCGTGAGAGGCGCAGTCGTCTCGGGGACACTCGCCAGACGCATTGCCCCAGAATACCGGGCGCAGGAACGTCGGAGGCCCCTCCTAGGCTTGGAGTATGCCCCCGGAACCCCTCGTCGTCGGCCCCGACGGCCTCTCCCGCCCGATCTGGGCCTCGACCGACCCCGTGCTCCAGGCCTACTACGACACCGAGTGGGGCATGCCCGTGCGCGACGAGCGCGGCCTGTTCGAGCGGCTGAGCCTCGAGGCGTTCCAGTCGGGCCTCTCGTGGGCGACGATCCTGAAGAAGCGCGAGAACTTCCGTGCGGCGTTCCGCGACTTCGACCCCGAGGTCGTCGCGGCCTTCGACGACGACGACCGCGCACGGCTGATGGCCGACGCCGGCATCGTGCGCAACCGGCTCAAGGTCGACGCCACCATCGACAACGCCCGGGCCGTGATCGCGCTTCGCGACGAGGGCGGGCTCGTCGACCTCGTGTGGTCGTTCCGTCCCGAGGTCACGCCCGAGCCCCTGACCCTCGCCGACATCCCGACGACGTCGCCCGAGTCGGTCGCCCTGTCGAAGGCCCTCAAGAAGAAGGGCTTCCGCTTCGTCGGCCCGACCACGATGTTCGCGCTGATGGAGGCGACGGGCATCGTCGACACCCACCTGCTGGGCAGCCACCGACGCGGAACCTCGGGCGTCTGGGCCTAGCCTCCCCTCCGGATTCACTTTCGGCGAGTAGAACTGCACCGTGACCACCACCGACCGAACCGGTCAGACAGACGCCCTCGAGCAGGGTCAGATCAAGGCCCTGCGCAGGAACTCCCTCCGGGCCTGGATGCTCGACGGCCTGAGCGACCGCTCCGGGGTGCACCCCGGCCCCCACGCCGAGGCACCCGAGAAGACCCACTCGTGGTGGCGCGTCATGTGCCTCACCGGCGTCGACTACTTCTCGACGCTGGGCTACCAGCCGGCGATCGCGGCCGTCGCCGCGGGCCTGCTGTCGCCGTTCGCGACCATCGTGCTCGTTCTTCTGACCCTGCTCGGCGCGCTCCCCGTCTACCGCCGGGTCGCCCGCGAGAGCTTCAAGGGCTCCGGCTCGATCGCGATGCTCGAACGGCTGCTGCCGTGGTGGGGCGGCAAGCTGTTCGTGCTGATCCTGCTCGGCTTCGCGGCCACCGACTTCATGATCACGGTCACCCTGTCGGCGGCCGACGCGACGGCCCATGCGATCGAGAACCCGTACGCGCCCGGCTGGTTCCACGGGGCGCAGGTACCGCTCACGCTCTTCCTGATCGCGCTGCTCGCCGTCGTCTTCCTCCGCGGCTTCAAGGAGGCGATCGGCATCGCGGTCGTGCTGGTCGGCCTCTACCTGGTGCTGAACGCCGTCGTCATCGTCGTCGCCTTCGTGCACGTCGGCGAGAACACGCAGGTGATCGGGAACTGGTGGCAGGCGCTCACCACCCAGCACTCCAATCCGCTCGCGATCGTCGGGATCTCGCTGCTGGTGTTCCCCAAGCTCGCACTGGGTCTCTCCGGCTTCGAGACCGGGGTCGCCGTCATGCCTCAGATCACCGGCGACAAGGACGACACCCCCGAGCGTCCGCTCGGCCGCATCCGCGGCGCCAAGCGCCTGCTGGCCACGGCCGCGATCGTCATGAGCTGCTTCCTGATCACGTCGAGCATCGCGACCACGCTGCTGATCCCGCAGAAGGAGTTCCAGGCGGGCGGACAGGCCAACGGGCGGGCGCTGGCCTACCTCGCCCACCAGTTCCTGGGCAATGGATTCGGCACGGTCTACGACATCTCGACCATCACGATCCTCTGGTTCGCCGGCGCCTCGGCCCTGGCCGGCCTCCTCAACCTGGTGCCGCGCTACCTGCCCCGCTACGGCATGGCCCCGCACTGGGCCGCCGCGGTCCGCCCGCTCGTGCTGGTCTTCACCGCGATCGCCTTCATCATCACTCTCGCCTTCGACGCAAACGTCGACGCGCAGGGCGGCGCCTACGCGACCGGCGTGCTCGTGCTCATCACGTCGGCCTCGGTCGCCGTCTTCCTGTCCGCCCTGCACAAGCGCCAGCAGAAGCGCACCATCGGCTTCGGCGTCGCAGTCGCCGTCTTCGGCTACACGACGGTGCTGAACGTGATCGAGCGCCCCGAGGGCGTGCGCATCGCGGCCCTCTTCATCGCCGGGATCGTCGTCGTCTCGATCCTGTCGCGCGTGCGCCGTTCGTTCCAGCTCCGGGCCACCTCGGTCTCGCTCGACGCCGCCGCCCTGGCATTCGTGCAGGAGGACGCCGACGAGTACGGAGCCGTCCGCATCGTGTCGAACGAGCCCGACGACGGCTCACGGCTCGAGTACAAGACCAAGCTCGCCGACGAGCGCAAGGCCAGCGGCATTCCCATGCGGTCGCCGATCATGTTCCTCGAGGTCTACCCCGACGACTCCTCCAACTTCGAGGAGGACCTCGAGGTGTGCGGGTACTCGGTGCACGGGTACCGCGTGCTGAAGGTCCGCAGCGGCAACGTGCCGAACACGATCGCGACGATCCTGCTCGAGATCCGCGATGTGACGGGCGTCGTGCCCGACATCTACTTCGAGTGGACGGAAGGCAGCCCGATCTCGAACATGCTGCGCTTCTTGGTGACCGGCGTCGGCGAGGTGGCGCCCGTGACCCGCGAGGTGCTGCGGCGCGCGGAGAAGGAGCGCTCTCGTCGCCCCGACGTGCACGTGAGCTGAATGCTCGATCTAGCGGTGGTGAGGGGTCGCTGCTTGCTCTCGCCGGGGTCTGGCTGAGCAACCAGCGACTCCTCAGCCGGGTGAGTGCGAGGGATGGAAGGCGGGCAGGCCGAGGCACCAGTCGAGCATCGCCGGCCACTCGCCGTAGCCGGAGGACGGCGTGATGTGACCCGCGCCCGGAACCTCGACCACAGGGGCCGCTACGTGCGGGGCGATCCCGGCCGCGCCGTGCGGCGCGAACTCGTCGCCGCCGCCGATCACGACGAGCGCCTCGTCGGCGCGGAGGTCGAGCGGCTCGCCCGTCGGTCGCCAGGCGAACGCCGCCACCGCGGGGATCGCGAGCATGACGTCGGCCTCGGGCGGCGAGACCACCGCCACGCGAGCCACCCGGGGCACCTCTATGCCTTCGGCATCCGCTCGCGAACAGGCTCGGAGCCACATCACCGCTGAGGCGCTGTGGGCGACGACCGTGACCGGCCCCTCGGTGAGCGTCGCCAGGTTCGCGAGCGCGACCTCGAGCCAGGCGGCTTCGTCGGGGGCGTCGGGATCCGGCAGCTGCGGGTAGCGGACGTCGTGTCCGCGGACTGTGAGCTCTTCCGCGAGATACCGCTGCCAGTGCCCGGGCGGCCGATGGTTCTCATAGCCGTGGAGGATCAGGAAGCTCGAGGGCGTCGGGACGTCCATCGTCAGCCGAGCGCCAGGGGGCGGACGGAGACGACCTCCGCGACGGCCCGCGGCGGCAGGTCGACGACCATGCGGACGGCATCCGCGATGTCGCTCGCCCCGAGGTACTTGTCGGCCTGGTAGGCGTTGCCCCTGGAATCCTGGATCTCGCGCTGCATGTCGGTGTCGACCTGCCCGGGGTGGACCGAGCTCACGCGGACGCCGTGGGCGCGCTCCTCCTGTCGGAGGGCGTCGGCGAAGGCCCGGACGGCGAACTTGCTGGCGGCGTAGACGCCGCCGTCGCCCCGAGAGGTGAATCCCGCACCCGAGTTGATGACGATGACGGTGCCCCGTGCCGCACGGAGGGCGGGGAGGGCGACACGCGTGATCTCGGCGACGGCCACGACGTTCACCTCGAGCACTCGGCGCCACTCGTCGCGCGACGTGGCCTCGACGGTCGACCCGCCGATGACACCGGCCGAGTGCACCAGCACGTCGAGCGTCGTGAGCGAACCGTCAGGCCCGGCGGCCAGGAATCCGTCGAGCGCACCGTCGCCGGTCAGCTCGGCCGCCCAGGTCGTGGCCGACGGCAGCTCGGCGGCCAGGGCGTCGAGAGCCCCCTGATCGCGGCCCTGCACGATGACGTGGTGGGTGCGGCCGAGGTCGACGGCGATGGCGCGCCCGATTCCGCGCGAGGCACCGGTAACGAGGGCGATGGGGCGGGGCGTCGTGGTCATGGCTCCATTCTGGCGGGCCGGGAGGGGCGGCGGCGGGGAGTTCCTGCCATCTGAAGGCAACTCGGCGCCACCCGTAGCGTGTCGAGGACCCGCCTCCGGTAGCGTGCACGGATGCGCAGCGTGCCCGATTCCCTCGACCTCGACGTCGTCTCTGAGATCGACTCCCGACTCGACGCGGTCATCGCCGACCACGACGTCGTCGTGCCCTGGGCCATCGAGAGCGGCAGCCGGGCGTGGGGCTTCCCCTCACCCGACAGCGACTACGACTGCCGGTTCTTCTTCGTGCGCGGTCGCGACCGCTACCTGTCGCTCTGGCCCGAGCGCGACGTGATCGAGACGCCGCTCGACGAGGTCTTCGACGTGAACGGCTGGGACCTCGCCAAGGCCGTGCGGCTCCTGGCCCGCGGAAACGCGGTGGTCGTCGAGTGGCTGAGGTCGCCGATCGTGTACCGGGGCGACGAGTGGTTCCGGGAGGAGTTCCTGCACCTGGCCTCCGAGGTGGCCGACCGCGCGCTGACCGGGCGCCACTACCTGCACACCGGCATCAACCACTGGCCCGACACCGACGCCCCGATGAAGCTGAAGCGCATCTTCTACTCGCTCCGCGCCGCGACGACCCTGCGGTGGCTCGTGTCGAACCCCGACTCGGCTGTGGCGCCGATGGACCTCCCGACCCTGCTCGCCGAGAGCGACCCGCCCGCCGACGTGCTGGCCGAGACCGCCGAGCTGCTCGAAAAGAAGCGCACGACGCGGGAACCCGGGGTCGGCCGCCCGCCCGGAGCCGTCGCCGCTTTCATCACCGGCGAGTTCGAGCGCGCCACCGAGCTGTACGAGACCGCCGAGCTGGTGCCGTCGGTCGTCAAGCAGACGGCCTCCGACGCATTCTTCCGCCGCGTGCTCGAGCGCTACCAGGGCTGACGCGGCTCCGGCGCGGCGCCGCTCAGCGCCAGCTCCTCGGCCCGTCGGTGCCCGCCGGGTACTCGTCGAGCGGCACCTTCCCGGCGCGCCAGGCCTTGAGCACCGGCTCGACGATCCGCCAGCCCTCGACCGCCGCGTCGCCACGCACCGACAGGGCCGCGTCGCCGTCGAGGATCCCCTGCAGCACCTCGCCGTAGGCCGGCAGGTCGCCCTCGCCGAAGTCGACTTCGAGGCTGGCACGGTCGATCGTGTAGGGGTCGCCGGGCCCGTTGACGTTCAGCTCGAGGCTCATCGTGTCGGGCGAGATCGCGATGCGGAGGCGATCGGCGGTGGTGCGGGTGTGGAACTCCGGCGGCACGTGCGTCGGCGCCTTGAACGTGATCATGATCTCGCGCCGGTGAGTCAGGAGGGCCTTGCCCGAGCGCAGCAGGATCGGCACGCCGGCCCACCGCATGTTGCGCACCTCGACGGTCATCTCGGCGAGCGTCTCCGTCCCGAGATCGGGGTCGACCCCGGGCTCCTTCTTGTAGGCGGGCAGCTTGCGCCCCTCGATCGTGCCCGTGCCGTACCGCGCTCGGCGGCTGGTGGTCGCGTCGTCGTTCCACAGGTGCGTGGCCCGGAGCACGAGCTGCTTCTGGTCGCGCACGTCGGCCGCCCCGAGAGTGGCGGGCGCCTCCATCACGAGGACGGCCATCACCTGCAGCAGGTGGCTCTGGATCATGTCGACGAGCGCCCCGGCGTGGTCGTAGTAGCGCGCGCGGTTCTCGAGGCCGAGCTGCTCGTCGTAGACGATCTCGATGCTCTCGACATCGCGGCTCGACAGCATCGGCTCGATCAGGCGGTTCGCGAACCGGAGTCCCAGCAGGTTCAGCACCGTCGACCGGCCGAGGAAGTGATCGACCCGGTGGATCCGGTTCTCGGGCACGATCTTCAGCAGCTGCGCGTTCAGCTTCTTCGCCGACCGCTCATCGGTGCCGAACGGCTTCTCGAGCGCGAGCGACGTGCCCTCGGGCACCCCCATCTTCTGGAGCGCCGCGCAGGCCTTCTCGGTGATCGCCGGCGGGAGGGCGAAGTAGATCGCGGGCGGTGAGGCGCAGGAACTCAGCAGCCCCGCCAGCCCCTCCTCCGAAGTGACATCCGCCTTGATGTACGTCGTCGAGCGCAGCGCCGCCTGCACGGCGGCCCCCTTCGCCCCCTCGCTCGCGAAGGAGTCGGCGACCCGCTGCTTCCACTCCTCGGGGCTGAGGTCTTCGACGCCCGAGCCGATCAGCTGCACGCGGCGGTCGCGGTCGTGCGTCAGGAGCGTCCCGAGGCCGGGCATGAGGAGCCGTGCAGCGAGGTCGCCCGAGGCGCCGAGGATGAGGAGGGTCGAGGTCTTCGAGGGGGCCATGCCTCGGATGCTAGACGTGCAGGACGACCGGCGCCCGGGGAGACCCGGCTCAGCCGCGGAGTGCCGCGAGTAGCGCCTCGCCGTTCGGCGACCCGAGGCCGGTGCAGGCGTCCCACCCCGGACCGGCCGAGAAGCTGCCGTTGTCGCCCTCGGTCACGTCGCGGAACGCGGAGGCCGCTGCGTACAGCTTCGGCTGGGCGAGCCCGAGCGGTGCCCCGAGCGCCTGCGTGAGCCTCGCGGCCAGCGCCGCCCACAGCGGAGCCACGGCGCTGGTGCCGCCGATGACCGAGCGCGTGCCGTCGACCAGCACCTCGTAGCCCGTGGCCGGGTCGGCGTTGCCCGAGACGTCGGGGACGCCGCGGCCGCCGCCGGGCTGGGTCGACGCGGGCACGCCGCTCGACGACTGGTAGCCGGGCCGCGCGAAGGCACGGCTGACCCCGCCGCCGGTGGCGCCGCGGCCGGCGCCGTTGTTCCAGACGGTCTCGGCGGCGATGGCGCCGCCGGTCGCTCTCACGCGCGTGCCCCCGCACGCGAGCACGTTCGGGCTCGACGCGGGGAAGTCGACGTGGTCGGCGCCGTCGGTCTGCCCGTCGCTCGAGCCGTTGTCGCCCGCCGCAGCCGTGACCGTGACTCCGAGCGCGGCCGCATCGACGAGGGCGTCGTCGAACGACGAGCGCGCCTGTGCGGTCCAGCGGTCTTCGCTCTGACCCCAGCTGATGCTGATCGCCGCCGGAGTCGGCGTCGCGTGCGCCGCCGTCGCGACAGCGTCGACGAAGCCGTCATCGGTGTTGGGCGCGAAGTAGACGACTATCGCGGCCTCGGGCGCCAGCGCGCCGACCACCTCGATGTCGAGCAGCACCTCGCCGTCGGCGCCCGACGGGTCAGCGCCCGGCGCGTTGGAGCCGCCGTCGACGCCGACCGCAGTCACGGACGGCGTCGCGATGCCCAGCCCGCCGAAGTACGCGTCGAGATCGGCCTGCCCGAAGCCGCCGCCGAGCTCGACGATGGCGATGGTCTGGCCCTCGCCGTCGGTGCCCGCCGGGAACGCGTAGAGCTCGCCGAGCTCGACGGGCGTGAAGGAGGCGGCCCCCGCCGTCGCGGGGGCTACCCGAAACTGGGCGCGCGCCTGGGGGCGGTCGTCCAGCCCGAGGACGGCGGTGACGACGCCGTCGAGGGCGCTCGGAACGCTGAGTGTTCCGGTGCGGTGCCGGTGGACGGCGCGAGGCGAGGCGCTGTCGGGCCCGGCGTCGTCCGTGACCGGCGCGTCACCTCCGACCGGCGCGTCACCTCCGACCGGGCCGTCACCCGCGACCGGGCCATCACCTGCGACCGGCGCCTCGCTCGCGACCTCGTCGAGCGAGGTGCCGAAGACGGCCGACATCACCCGCACGCTCCCCGAGACCCGGACCCGTCGGCTCGCCGCGTCGACGGCGATGACCGTGACGCCGAGCGACTCGAGGGTGCTTCGCAGCAGGTCGACGTCGGCCGGGGCGGCGCCGTGGTCGCGCAGGTACGCGTCTCGATCGACGGCGCCGGCCTCGACGACAGCGGGATCGACGGGGTTGGCCCGCCGCAGGATGAGCGTGGCCTCGACGAGCGCCGAGTCGTCGAGGGTCGCGGCCGCCGGCTGGACGCCGGGCGCGGGGGCGCGCTCGCTGCCGGGCAGGGTGACGAGGTCGAGGTGGGCGAGTGGATCGGTCGCGTCGGTCATGGGTCCGGTGTACTCCGAGCCACCGACATGGCAGCCGGGATGGACGAGAGGACTCCGGACGCACGTGTGCCCCCGGCACGAAGCCGAGGGCACACGGAGGTCGAAGGGAATGCTCGGCGCGGCCGCCACTCGGATCAGGAGAAGGACGAGCGCACCGTCCCCATCGACGCTGGGCGCCCGGTAACCAGCCGAGTCGCTTGGACACCATAGCGAACTCCTCGGTGCCACGGGTGTCTTTTGTCTCGGAATGCCTCCCGATCTGGGGTGAGCCGCCTCGATCCCGGTGCTTCCCTCAGGCGACACCTGGGACAATGGTCGGCGTGACCGTCCTGATCGTCTCGCTCCTCGTCGCCTGCATCGTGCTCCTCATCGTGGTGCAGAGCGTCGCGCGCCACCGCCGCCTGCAGAAGCGGGCCGACGCCGGTCAGGCGAGCCTTCCCGCCACCACGTGGATCGTGTTCGGGGCTTCGGCAGCCTTCCTGATCTTCGCCGTGTTCGTGCTGCCTGCGATCCTGCGGGCCTGACGTGCGGGGCTCAGCGTGACGGCGGCCACCCCGCTCTGGCGCGACCTGACGGTCGGGCTGTCGCTGCCCGATGCGGCCTTCGGCGCCGCGATCGACATCGACGGCCTCCTGGTCGAGCCCGATCTCCACTACACCGCGACGGCCGAGTCGAGCCGCCTTCTCCTGATGCCGCGCGCGGGGACCTTCACGAGGCTCCTGCTCGAGTGGGAGACGCTTCCTGAGATCGGGATCTTCTCGGCCACGTCGTTCCCCGCCGACGCATTCGACTCCGCCGAGCTGGCCCGGCTCGAGACCTGGATGCGCGACGCGGCCTTCCTGCTGCACTCGCACCGCGACCTGATCCGCGGGTCGGCCGAGCGCGCCGTCGCCGACGCGGCCGGCGGTCGCGACACGAGCCTGCCGCGGACGACGACGCCGAGCTCGCACGTCGTGTCCGTGCATGTGGGCACACGGGTCGGCGAGCCGTTCGAGACGGGCGACGCCGCTCAGACGTACGACCAGCACATCTTCCGCGAGCTGCTGTTCGACGACCTGTGGCAGGCGCACGTGCACCTGCTGGCGGGCCTCGACGCACCCGCCAGCATCACGTACCTCTAGTCCGTAGTCCTGTCCGTCTGATCCAGCCCTGCGGGCGTCAGACCTCTTCGATGCCGAACCGGTCGACCCGGCGGTGGAACACGGTGCCGGTCAGGCCGCCCAGCAGGGCGCCGCCGATCGACAGCACGATGATGAGACCTTCGACGATCAGTGCCGGCACGGTGATGAAGTCGTCGATGGTCAGCGGTCCGAGCTGGTCGCGGTAGTCGGCGATCATCGAGTTCTGGCTGCCGATCACGACGGCCACGACCGAGAAGATGATGGCGAGGAACACGCCCCACAGCCACACCGCGAAGCCCTGCTTGATGCCCGAGAACCGGGCCATCCGCGCTGCGACGAAACCGCCGACGAAGTACGAGATCAGCATCACGAACAGCGCGATCCCGAGCGCGACGATCTGCAGCGTCTGGACGCTCAGGGTCGTGCCCGACGACGAGATCGTGTCGACGCTTCCGTCGAGGAGCGACTTCTGCACGAAGCCCGAGGCCTGCGCGATGCCGCCGGCGATCCCGCCGAGCAGGACTGCCAGGCCCGTCGCGGCGAGCCATCCGAAGAACGCGGCGCCGAAGTTGAAGCCCGAGAACTCCTGCTTCTGCCGGAACACCATCTCGCCGTGGAACGCGCGCCGCTGCGCGAGCTCCTCGGGGGTGAAGTCGTCGTCCGAGGCGATCCCGTCGGCGAACCCGAGGCTCTCGGCCGGCGAGGTGCCGAGGCTCGAGATCGGCGTGGTGCTGGTCACGGCCGGAACCGTCTGGGTCGGCGGCGCGTACGGCGTCGGCGTCGTCACCGGCGCGGGAGCGGCGCCCTCCGACGGCGAGACGGGCGCGGGCGGCGGGGTCCACGACGAGGCGCGGGTGCCGTTCGGCGCCGTGATGCGCGTGTCGTCGAGGTCGTCGTTCGCATCGGCGCCTGCGGGGGCGGATGCCGATGATGCGGGCGCAGGAACTCCGGCCTCCCCCGAGCGGGCCGCCTCGGCGGCCCGGAGCGCGCTGTCGTCGTGCAGCGCGCCGGTGGCCGAGGCTGCGGCGGGAGCCGCCGACGTCGGCTGCGCGAGCGGCGGCACGCTCGGCGCCGCGGGAGCGGCGTCCGGCTCAGGCGTCGAGGCGGGCTCGCGGGTCGAGGTGGGCTCGGGCGTCGAGGCAGGCTCGGGCGTCGAGGCTCGCTCGGCTGCGGCAGGCTCCGGCGACGAGTCCGGCTCCGGGCCGGGCGCGGAGCCGACGGCGATGGGCTCGGAAACGGCCTCGTCGGCGGAACGGGCGGGCTCGTCGACGGGCTGCTCAGGGGTGCGCACGGGCTCGTCGACCGGCTGCTCGGCAGCGTGCACCGGTTCATCCACCGGCTGCTCGGACGCGGGCTGCTCGGACGCGGGCTGCTCGCCGGCGGGCTCCGACTGGCTCGGACCGACGGGCTCGGACTCCGCCTCGGCTGCCGACTGCTCGGCGGCGGGCCGCTCCGTCTCGGCGGAGGCCTCCGGGGCGCGGGTGGCGGTCCACGCGGGGGCGGGCGCGGCGAAGGACGTGTCGTCGGGGTCGGCGCTACGTTCCTGCGCGAGGGCACCGTCCTGCGTGAGAGCACCGTCCTGCGCGGAGGCATCGTCCTGCGAAGGGGCACCGCCCTGCGCTGTCCTGCTCTGCTCTTCGGCCTCGCCGTGCGGGGCGCCGGCCGGCGTGTTCGGATCCGTCATGATCGCTCCTCGTGATCGGTCTCCGGGGACGCTACCCCGCCCCGCGCCGCCCGCCGCTCTCCCCCGCCGCCCGCCGCCGAACCCGCGCCGGCGCCGTCCCGGGCCGCCCCGGCCCTTTCCCGCGCGCCCGCGTCACGAACCGGCCGATGCCGCCGCCGCCCGCTAGCGTGGGGGCACCGATCGACGACGAACGACGAGGCACCATGACCGACACGACTTCGCAGCCCGCGACGGGCCGCTCGCGCCCCGACCCCGAGATCGCCCGCTCCTGGCTGCTCGTGCCGGGAACGCGGCCGGAGTCGTTCGATTCCGCCGGCTCGTCGCGCGCCGACCAGATCGTGCTCGACATCGAGGACGCCGTCGACCCGAAGCGCAAGCCGGCCGCCCGCGACGACGTGGTCGCCTGGCTGTCGAACGGCGGTCGCGCCTGGGTGCGGATCAACGACCGGTCGAGCGACTTCTGGTCGGACGACGTCGACGCCCTGGTCGGGCTCCCCGGCCTGCAGGGCGTGATGCTCGCCAAGACCGAGGCCGGCGAGCACGTCACCGAGACCTTCGACCGCCTGCACGGCGTCACACCGGTGCTGGCGCTGGTCGAGTCGGCCCTCGGCATCGAGCTCTCGCCGAGCATCGCCAGCGCGCGCGGCGCGTTCCGCCTGGCGTTCGGCTCGGGCGACTACCGCCGTGACACCGGCACCAGCGCCGACGACATGGCCATGGCCTACCCGCGCTCCCGCCTCGTCGTGGCATCGCGCATCGGCAACCTGCCCGGCCCCATCGACGGCCCCACGGTCGGCTCCAGCCACGGCGTGCTCCGCGAGCAGTCGACCATCGCGGTCAACCTCGGCCTGACGGGCAAGCTGTGCCTCGACGTCGACCAGCTCCCGGTCATCAACGAGGTGATCTCGCCGACGCCGTCCGACACGGCGTGGGCCCGCGACTTCCTCGCCGACTTCGAGGCCCGGGGCCGGATCATCCGCGACGGCAGCGACCTGCCCCGCCTCGGCCGCGCCCAGAAGATCGACCGGCTCGCGCGTGCTTTCGGAGTGCAGCCGAACTAGGCGCCCCAGCGAGCCCCGCAGGTGGCACGCTTGACCCATGCCCTCCCGCCCCCGCCGCAGCGTCACCCGCATGACGCTCGATGAGGCCGAGCGCATCGTCGCCCTCGACCGCGACGGCACGCTCGACCGGAGCGAGCCCGCCGTCGACAAGGTCGTCTACGAGGCGCACCGGGTCATGCAGCGCGCGGCGATCTGGGGTTCTGGCCCGGGCCACCCGTCGCGCCGCCGCTTCGCCTTCCTGTTCGTCGGAGTGGCCGTCTTCTTCGCGGCGTGGATCGCCGGACTCCTCGTCCCGCTCGTCGTGGGGAGCTGATCGGAGTGGCACCGGCCCGCCCGCTGTACCGCCTCGAGTTCCTGCTCGTGATCCTCGCGGTGGTCGGCATCGTCGCCGCCATCGGCGTCACGCACGACCGGGCCACGTCGACGCAGCTGTCGCACGGGGCCGCGAGCTCGCCGCCGTGGCCGGCCCCGACGGGTGATCGCCAGCAAAAATTGAGCGCCGCCGCCGACCTGCCGAACGTCTACGGCGCGAAGCTGGCCGAGCACGTCCACACGCACCTCACGATCACCGTCGACGGCGTGCCCCAGGCCGTCGCCGCGCAGATCGGGCTCGACGAGAGCCACGGCTACGCGACGTCGCTCCACACGCACGACACGTCGGGCATCATCCACGTCGAGTCGCCAGAGCGCCGCGACTTCACCCTCGGTCAGTTCTTCACCGAGTGGGACGTCCGGCTCGACGCCCGCCACATCGGCTCCGAGGGCGGCGACATCGGCGAGATCCTGACGGTGTTCGTCGACGGCCATCGGCGGGCCGGCGATCCCTCGTCGATCGTGCTGCGGAACCTCGACGACATCGACCTCGTCATCCACGCGGCAGGAACTCGCGCGCAGCCCGCTCCGGCCTTCGACTGGCCGGGCAACTACCGCTAGGCGGGCTCCCCCGCCCCGGCGGCGTCCTTCGCGCCGTCCTCTGCGTCGTGCTCGCCCTCGGCGCGAGCGTGCGCGCGCTGCATCGCCTCGCCGTGCTCCGTCTTGCCCTCGGCGATCAGATCGTCGTCGCCGGTCACCATGCCGATCGACTCGCGCACACGGCCTCGGACCGACGCGACCACGTCGGCGGCCGAGGGATCGAACATCTCGCCGGCCTCGCCTTCGCCTTCATGACGGAACACCCGGAGCACGCCGCCCTCGTCGTACTCGATGGGCTGCTCGGCGTGCTCCACGCACAGCTTCGCGACCTCCTCGGCGTGGGCGTACATGACCGAGTGGGCGGCCCCGGGGATCTCCCACAGACGCGACGACGGCAGGAGCTCGCCGACCCGGCGCACCCAGTCGCTCGGAGCGACCGCGTCGAACTCGCCGCGGATCACGAGCGTGTCGGCCTTCACGTGCGGGAGCGCGCGCTCCATCGGGAATGTCATCATCTTCGGCAGGATCCGCGAGAACCACTTCATGCCGCAGAACAGGTAGGCCGAGAACGCGAGCGCCTTCACGCGGCCGGGCTCGTGGACAGCGGCCTGGGTGAATCGGAGGCCCTGCTTGAGGAGGACGCGCTCAGCCGGGTTGATGACCGGCCCGATCAGGACGACGGTCGAGATCTCAGGACGCCTCGCGACGAGATCGGTCACCACCTGCGTGCCCATGGAGTGGCCCACGATCACCGGATCGACGAGCTCGAGCTCGTCGATGACCTTTCCGACGAGGTCGGCGTACTGGCGGATCGTCATGGCGTCTTCCGGGTGCGGAACGCCCGCGAATCCCGGAAGGTCGACCGCGTAGACAGGGCCGAACTCGTTCAGGTTCGGGGCGAGCCTCTCGAAGTAGTTGCTCGCGACGCCGATACCCGGGACCAGCACGAACGGCCGGACCCCCTTGTCGCCGATCGACGACACGCGCACGTAGACGTCGCCGGCTTGGACGCGCTTGACGCTGACGGTGGTGTCGGATCCCTTGACCATCGGGCCAGTCTGCCAGCGCCGGGAAGAAAGTTTCAGTCGGGGCTTGCTTAACGAACTATCACGATATATCTTTGAGCTATCGCCCGGCAGGAACGCCCGGCGGTCCACCGAACTTGCAGAGCCCGACAGCGTCGCCCTCTGCACCTACCGAAAGAAGTACTCCATGAACACGCACGATTTCTTTGAGAAAGACACAACCCGTACCCACCACGAGCGTCCCGAGTTCGGCCCCTTCCGAGGCCGCGGCCGCGGCTTCGGTCCCGGCATGGGCGGCTTCGGTGCCGCAGCCGGCGCCATGGGCCCCGGCTTCCCGTTCGGCGGCCCCGGCATGGGCTTCGGCCCGGGCCGAGGCGGCCGCGGCCGCGCTCGCAAGGGCGACGTCCGGCTCGCGATCCTGTCGCTCCTCGGTGACGCCCCCGCGAACGGCTACGGACTGATGAAGTCCATCGCCGAGCGCACCGAAGGCGCCTGGCGTCCCAGCCCGGGCTCGGTCTACCCGACCCTGCAGCAGCTCGTCGACGAGGGCCTCATCGCCGTCACCGGCGAAGGCCGTCAGTCGATGTACCAGCTCACCGACGAAGGCACCGCCTACGTCGCCGAGCACGGCGACGAGATCGCCAAGGCGTGGGGCGAGGCCACCGAGGCCGACCCCCGCCACGACGAGTTCATCGGCTCGGCCATCAAGCTCGCCGGCGTCATCAAGCAGTTCGCCTTCGACGCCACCCCCGAGCAGCGCAGTGCCGGCAAGGACAAGCTCGACGAGCTGCGCCGGGCGCTCTATTCGATTCTGGCCGACTAGCTCCGTCTCTCACCGGATGGCCCTCGTGCTCCGCGCGGGGGCCATGCGGCGTCGGCGGAGCTAGTGGTGCCTTATGGCGGCTGCGCCGCGGGCTCCGTCTCTCACCGGATGGCCCTCGTGTTCCGCGCGGGGGCCATGCGGCGTCGGCGGAACAAGTGGTGCCCTCTGGCGGCTCCGCCGCAGGGGCCATGCGGCGTCGGGGGTGATTGCTTGGACGGCGGTTGGGCTGCACGGGAGTTCCTGCGCAGGAGGGGGTCAGTGGCCGGCGCCGAGGTTGCCGGCAAGGCGACCGTGGAACGCCCGGGAGGCGTCGTTCATACCGCGGATCTCGACCGTCTTCGCGTGCGCCCGGTACTTGGTCTCGATGGCGTCGAGGGCAGCGACGGTGGAGGCGTCCCACACGTGAGAACGGGCCATGTCGATGACGATCCCGTCTGGATCCCCGTCGTAGTCGAACTGGGTCGTGAGGTCGTTGCTGGAGGCGAAGAAGAGCTCCCCGTCGACGGTGTAGATGGCGCGCCGGGTGCCGTCGGCGTGAGTCTCGATGCTGCGGGTGACGCTCGCGAAGCGCGAGACCCGTTTCGCGAAGACGACCATGGCTGCGATCACCCCGACGATGACGCCGATCGCGAGGTTGTCGGTGGCGACGACGACCACCACCGTGAGGACCATGACGATGGTCTCGCCGACGGGCATCCGCCTCAGGGTCGACGGCTTCACGCTGTGCCAGTCGAAGGTGCCGACCGAGACCATCACCATGACGGCGACCAGAGCGGCCATCGGAATGACGGCAACGACGTCACCCAATCCGACGACGAGAACCAGGAGGAAGACGCCGGCGAGGAAGGTGGAGATGCGGGTGCGGGCACCCGAGGCCTTGACGTTGATCATCGTCTGGCCGATCATCGCGCAGCCGCCCATTCCGCCCAGGAATCCTGAGCAGATGTTCGCGATGCCCTGCCCGAGTGCTTCACGGGTCTTCCGGGATCCCGTGTCGGTGACCTCGTCGACGAGTTTCGCGGTCATCAGCGATTCGAGGAGCCCCACGAGTGCCATCGCGAACGCGTAGGGGGCGATGATCGTCAACGTCTCGAAGGTGAGGGGGACGTGCGGGACGAACAGGGTCGGGAGACTGTCCGGGAGCTTCCCCTCATCGCCCACGCGCGGGATCGCGATCGATCCGAGAACCGTGACGACGGTAACGAGGACGATCGCGACCAGCGGCGCGGGGATCGCCTTCGTCAGGCGGGGCAGGAGAACGATGACCGCGATCCCGGCGGCGGTCATCGGCCACACGATCCACGACACTCCGATGATGTTCGGAAGCTGCGCGGTGAAGATGAGGATGGCCAGCGCATTGACGAATCCGACCATCACGGAGCGCGGTACGAAGCGCATGAGCTTTGCTGCTCCCACGCCGCCGAGGACGAGTTGGAAGACGCCGCCCAGGATGACCGTCGCGATGAGGTAGTCCAGACCGTGGTGGTTCATCACCGGGGCGACGACGAGGGCGATCGCTCCCGTGGCGCCGGAGATCATGGCGGCGCGCCCGCCGACGATCGAGATGACGACCGCCATCACGAACGCGGAGAACAACCCCACGCGCGGATCGACGCCCGCGATGATCGAGAACGAGATCGCCTCCGGGATCAAGGCCAGGGCGACGACGAGACCCGCCAGGGCTTCGCGTGTCAGAAGACGCGGATTCTTCAACGCGCTGAGGACGCTGGGGCTGGTGTGCACGGGCACAGGCACGGACGCGGTCGTGGTCAAAGGGAGTCTCTCCTTGCGATGGGGTGCGGGCGCTGCGCCCGCGATGGTGTCGTTCGCGTGGCGCGCGTCTACGCGCACCCCGCACCGAGGGGTGCGGAAACTCAGAGACCGGCCTCAAGCAGCCGGCGTGCAACCCTTCCGCGGCGGTAGGGTTGGTCTGCGGCCAACCCTACCGTCGCGGAAAGGTTGGTGTCCACCGGGTCGAGGTCGCAGCGAGTCGACCGAGCAGTGCACGGGAACTCGGGGGAACTACGATCAGTCCCGCACGACCGCACGGTGCAGAGGAGGACATGTGGACGACGCCGACGCCGGTTCGACGATGCACATCGGCGAACTCGCCGAACGCACCGGCCTCTCCACGAGGACGGTCCGTCACTACGACGATGTCGGCCTGCTCCATCCCACGGGCCGCAGCGACGGAGGATTCCGGCTCTACACCGCCGACGACCTCGAGCGGCTCCTGATCATCCGGCGCATGAAACCCCTCGGGTTCGCACTCGAGGAGATGGCGGACGTTCTCGACGTCATCGATCGGATCACCGCCGCACGGACACCGGAGACACGAGCGGCGATTCAGGCTGAGCTCGATGCCTACATCGCCGATACGAGACTCCGACGGGCCAATCTCCAGCGAAACCTCGAATGGGCAGACGAGTTCCTGGCCATCCTGGAGCGGCACTGACGCCGATCGGCGTGGCGATTGCCGCGACTGCGTGTCAGCCGGTCATCTCCGAGCTGCTCATCGGATCGACTGAGGGTCAGCTCTGCGAGACGAATTCGATCTCAGGCGCAATGCCGTCGGCAAGCAGGAAGTAGCCCAGGAACACCACGGGCTCGTTCCGGGTGTCGAACTTCGAGACCACGGTCCCGGCGGGTTCGTAGAAGACATCGCCGGCCCGCAGGACCGACTCCGGCTCGGAACCGATCTGGAAGGTGACAGAGCCGCTCTCGATCGTGCCGAAGACCGGCCCGTTATGCATGTGAGCTCCGCCGGCAGTGAAGGCCTCGATCGATATGCGTCGCACCTCGACGCGCGAGACGCTCATCACAGAACCGAGGTCCTGTTCCATCAGCGTCGATCGGGAGACAGGCGAGTCAGTCATGGCCGTAGCCTGCCACGGGCTGCTCGGTCATCGACTGACGTGCCCCACGGTCGAGAGCCTTTGCTGTACCAACGGTCGGAGTACGGCTCGTCGTTGAACGCGTCGACGGACTCGAAGCCGAGGCGTTCGTACAGGGCGCACGCCTCTCCGAGTTCGGCGCGGGTATCGAGCCGGACAGTGCTTATCCCCCGTTCCCTGCACGCCTCCTCGGCAGCTCGCAGGAGACGTGAGCCGACTCCTCTCCCCCGGTGAGCCGGCAGCGTGAAGACCTTCGTCAATTCCGCCACTCCGGCCGTGAACTGCACGCCGACACAGCCGATCGGCTGGTCGTCCTCAGTAGCGAGGAAGAGCACCCCCGCGTCTCCGTCGAGGTCGTCGCAGGGCTCGTCGAGCAGGGCTTGATCGACCTCCCGAGCCGTTGCCGGCCGATTGAACCATCGAGACGCGACGTCGAGCATGTAGGCCCGCACGATCGTCGATGCCGCAGGCGCATCGGGGGAAACGGGCTCGATCATGACCATGGCAGGAGCCTAGGGCTCCGATGGACGAGGGCACGAGCGAAGGCGGCAGCGCGATCGTGACCGCAGTCGCACTCAGGCGACGCGGAGTGGCCGCACGGTGGAATCGAGATGATGGCGGCGATCCGCAGAGGCGCTCTCGTTCAGTCGTGCTGCCAGGCGGAGCGCGGCGCGCGCACGCCACGTCGCGATCGCAGCTTCGTGTGCTGATGCCGACTGACGATGGGACAGCTCTACGATGGGAATTCGGTCCGTCGCGCGCGGTGTCTCGATCTCTCTGAGGGGAATGTCGCGGCTCGGGCGAACGATGGTCATGCTGAGGGGGAGCGTCGTGGTGCGTCGGAAGAGAGATCGATTCGTAGCGGACGGAGCGCCTGCGCCTCGTCACGCCCGACGGATCATCGCTGCCGGAGTGGCGATTTCGATGTCGGCTGCAGCGCTGGTCGGCATCGGCGCATTCGCAGGATCAGCGAAGACCGCGACGCCTGACGCCTCTGCCGTGACGCTCGCCGCCCTCAGCTCGAAGGTGTCACCGCTGAAGATCACCAAGGTCACCGCCACCTCGACCGGCACGTCCGTGCGCACCACCCTGAAGATCACGAACAGCTCCTCCGTGCGGAAGCCGGCTCTCCACGCCTGGCTCTACCTGGCCGCAGGCACCGAGAAGTACACGCTCGGCCAGGTCACCGTGAAGTCACTCGCGGGGGGCGCGAACACGACGGTCCGCGCGATCCACCGTGCTCCTGCCCGCGCGGCGAAAGGGAAGTACGCGGTCCTCGCCTGCACTGGCGTGTACTCGACGCAGAACTGCCGCGCGTCGGCGGCCAGTGTCAGGACCTCGCCCGCGACCCGGGCACGTCCCGACACGGGTGTGATGCTCGATGTCGCTCGGGCCTACTACCCGGTGGCGCTGATCAAGAAGTACATCGACCTCCTCGCCGCGAACGGCGGCCGCTTTCTGCACCTGCACCTCACCGACGACCAGAACGTCGGAATCGAGAGCAGAGTCCTCGGCCAGACCCTCGCGAATGCCGATCTCGACGACGGCGTCTACACGAGTCGAGTGACCGGCCGTCCCTTTCTGAGCGCCGCGCAGGCGCGCGAGATCTCCGACTACTCAGCGAAGCGAGGCATCGCGCTGGTGCCCGAGATCGACACTCCCGGTCACATGGCTGCCGCATTCGCCCTTCTCGAGGCTCGACACGGCACCAAGTGGGTCGATCGCATACGTGCGGATGAAAGCGAGCTCGACACCTCGGTTCCGGGAAGTCTGGCGCTCGCGACCGAGCTGTACACGGAGGTGACGCGGACCTTCCCGTCCAGTCGCACCGTGCACATCGGCGGCGACGAATGGGGAGGCGGCGTCACCGCCGATCAACGCGTCAGATGGCTGAATGCGATGGCGGCCGCTGTCGGCAATCGTCAGGTGTGGGCGTGGAACGACGGGATCGACCGGACGGCGGTGAAGCGATTGGATCCGCGCGTCCGCGTCACCTACTGGAGCTTCGATGGAGATACCGAAGACGAGGCGGAGCGCCTTCAACGGAGAAAGCACCGGGCGAGCGCGAACGACCTCTCCGCGGCGGGGATCGACCTGCTCAACTACAACTCGTACTACCTCTACGAGGTGCCGAGCGATCTCGACGAGGCCGACAGCGCGTACACCGTCGCCGATCTCCGCACGAACTGGTCGCTCCGGACGTGGGACGGCGACTCCGGTTCGCTTCTTCCTGCTCCGATGTCGGGTGCGGCCGTGGCGATCTGGGGAGAGGACCTCGAGAACCCGCCCTCGGACGCTCTCCTGCGCTGGAGCACGCCGCACGTGGTCGCGATGATCGACACCGCGCGCTCCTGATTCTTCTCGTCGTCGAGAGCCGATCGCCGACATGCACGCCAGCCGTCGGCGAACATGGCGCGACAACCAGCTGACGCCGCCTATAGTAGCGGCGGGCTGACCGCCCGACCGCTTCCCCCAGACCCACAGGAGATCCCGATGGCTGCCGACTACGACGCCCCACGCAACGCCCCCGACACCGACGACAACGTCGTCTCCATCGACGCCCGAGCGACCAAGCCGACCGGCCTGACGGCCGACCTCGACGACGGCGACTCGGCCGACGGCTTCGAGCTCGAGGCCTCCATCGTCGACGAGGCGCTCGACGTCATCGTGCTGCCGATCCAGGAGCACGAGTTCACCTGCGTCGAGTGCTTCCTCGTCCGTCCGCGCATCCAGCTCGACCACGAGACGAAGCTCGGACCGGTGTGCATGGAGTGCGCCGCGCTCTAGATCGACAAACCGACGCCCTTTTCACCCCGGGCGGACACGACGCCTCCGCGGGTCTACCGTGCACCGCGTTGCTCCACGCAACATCCGAGGTGCAATGCGCGAAGGAGCACACATGTCGAGCACGACGGCAAGCCAGAGCAAGGGTCCGGTGACGAGCCTCGTCGCCGCCCGGATGGACCGTCTCCCCTGGACCAGGTTCCACTGGTCGATCATCGTCGGCCTCGGCATCTCGTGGGTGCTCGACGGTCTCGAGATCCAGATCGTGGCGTCGAACGGCTTCGCCCAGGAATTCAACATGTCCTCCGGGCAGGTCGGCGCACTCGGTACGACGTACCTGATCGGCCAGGTCGTCGGAGCCATCGTCTTCGGCCGGCTCTCCGACCGCCTGGGGCGCAAGAAGCTCTTCATCCTGACGCTGGTGATCTACCTGGTCGGATCGGGTGTCGCGGGCCTCTCGCCCGCCGTCTGGTTCCTGTTCGTCTTCCGATTCGTCGCCGGCCTCGGCATCGGCGGCGAGTACGCCGCCATCAACTCGGCGATCGACGAGCTGATCCCGGCCAAGTACCGCGGTCGCGTCGACATCGCCATCAACGGCACCTACTGGGGCGGTGCGGCTCTCGGAGCGGCGACCAACTACTTCTTCCTGAACCACGACATCTTCGCGGTCAATGTCGGCTGGCGCCTGGCGTTCTTCATCGGGCCGGTCCTCGGAATCCTGATCATCTTCCTCCGCCGCAACATCCCCGAGAGCCCCCGGTGGCTGATGACTCACGGCTTCCAGAAAGAGGCCGAGGCGACGGTCGACGACATCGAGTCGCGGGTGAAGCACGAGGGCGGCCACCTCGAAGACGTCGACCCGAAGCTCGCGATGGAGGTCAAGGCGACGGGCAGCATCCCGTTCCGGACGATCGCTCGGGTCCTGTTCAAGCAGTACCCGACCCGCACGCTCGTCGGCGCGACCATGATGATCACGCAGTCGTTCCTCTACAACGCGATCTTCTTCACCTACGCGCTCGTGCTCACGAACTTCTACGGCCTCAGCGACAGCGGCGCCCAGGTCTACTTCTTCCCGTTCGCGATCGGCAACCTGGTCGGGCCCCTCGTGCTCGGGCCGCTCTTCGACACCATCGGCCGCCGCAAGATGATCTTCAGCACGTACGTGATCTCTGGAGCAGTGCTCGCGGTGTCGGCGGCCCTCTTCAGCGCCGACCTCCTGACCGCGACGACGCAGACGATCTTCTGGTGCGTGGCGTTCTTCTTCGCGTCCGCCGGGGCGTCCAGCGCGTACCTGACCGTGTCCGAGATCTTCCCCCTCGAGATCCGCAGCCAGGCGATCTCGTACTTCTTCGCGCTCGCCCAGATCTTCGGCGCCCTTGCGCCGCTCATCTACGGCGTGCTCGTCGGCGACGGCACCGACCGCGGGCCGCTCACCGCGGGCTACTACCTGGGCGCGGCCATCATGATCATCGGAGGCGTCATCGCCCTGATCTTCGGGGTCAACGCCGAGCGACAGGGCCTGGAGTCGATCACCGAGCCCCTGTCCGTGGTGCGCAAGTAGCGCCGAACCCGCCGCTTCGGCTCAGCCCCTCGGGAGTTCCTGGGGGGCTGAGCCGTTTTCGCGGGCCTGAGCCGTCACCAGCGGCGTCTCTCCCGCGAGGTCGAGGCCGAGGTCGACGAGCACGACCCGCCCGGCGAGGCCCGACGCGGGCGCCAGCAGCAGCCCGGCCTTCACGGCGCCGAACGTCACGGTCACCAGCGCAGGAAGCACGGCTCCGGGCTCGGGCACCGACCCGTCGTCGCACCCGACGCCCGAGGGCAGATCCACCGCGACGACCGACGGCGCGCCCATCATCCGCGTGATCACGCGCGGGCGCACAGCCTCGACGACCTCCTCGGCCCGACCACGGAGCGCAGGATCTCCTCCGGACCCGATGCCGAGGATCCCGTCCACCACGACGTCCACCCCCTCGAGCAGCCCGTCGAACTCGGCCGAGCCGGGCACGGCCCCGCGCGCGTCGGCCGACGCGCCCGCAGCGACGGCGGCGGCGAGCCCGGCGTCGTGGACGCGCGAGCCCGTGGTCAGGATCCGCACGTCCGTGCCGTCGGCAGCGATGGACGCCGCGGCGAAGAGCGCATCGCCGCCGTTGTCTCCCGTTCCTGCGAGCACCAGGACCACGCCGGGTACGGATCCGCGGGTGCTCAGGACGGCGCGCACCTCGTCGGCGAGCGCGGCAGCGGCACGCCTCATCAGGGGTTCGCCCGCCTCGAGCAGGGGCGCCTCGGCCCGACGGACCTGCTCGGCGCTGTATCCCGGAGTCGTCATGCGGCCATGGTGGCACGGCGGACCCTCGGGAGTTGCGAGAATGGCCGGATGCGCGCAACGACTCCGAGCCCCTTCGACGGCACCGAGATCGCCTACGAGGTCTCGGGGGCGGGCGAGCCGCTCCTGCTCGTGCACGGGTCAGGGCTCTCGAAAGGCACGTGGCGGGGCCTCGGCTACCTGCGCGACCTCGAGAGCGACTTCACGGTGATCGCGCTCGACCTGCGGGGCCACGGCCGCAGCGGCAAGCCGCACGACGCGAGCGCGTACGTGCCGGCGGCGTTCGCCTCGGACGTCGACGCGGTGCTCGACGCGGCCGCGCTCGGACCGGTGCACTACGTCGGCTACTCCATCGGCGCGCGCATCGGCCTGCGGCTCGCGCTCGACGAGCCGGCGCGCTTCCTGACTCTGACCACCATCGGCGGCTCGTTCGGCGACATGCACGGTCGCATCTCGTCGACGTTCTTCCCGACGTGGCGCGATGCGCTCGACAGCGGAGGGATGGACGAGTTCCTGAGGCGGTGGGGCGCGTTCCGCGGGCGCGAGGTCGACCCGGCGACGGCTCAGGCGTTCCGGGCCAACGACCCGCTGGCGCTGCGCGCCTTCTTCGAGGCCGTCGAGGAGCAGCCCGAGATCACCGACGTCGAGACTGAGCGGATCACGGTGCCGAGCCTCCTGATCGCCGGCACGCACGACCACCCCCGCTACGAGCAGTCGCAGGCGGCGGCGAAGCGCATGCCGAGCGCCGCGTTCTTCGACCTGGTCGAGCAGGATCACAGCTCGTCGCTGCTGCCGGTCGACGAGGTCTCGGACCTGATCCGCACGTACGTCGAGGTGCAGCGGTCGCAGGTGCCCTAGGGCCGACGCCGACCGGCGTCGAAGCCCGATGCGCACGTCATCGGCACGGCCCGGGACGGCGGCGGCCGATCAGGCCGCTCTGAAGCCGCAGCTCAGCCGCGGCCGGTGGGGTCGGCGGCCACGCCAGCGCCGACGCCGCCGACGGGCGATCCGGCCCACGAGACCAGGGTCCAGCCCGCGTCGGGCGAGCCGTCGAGCGTGACGACGCCGGTGTTGCCGAGCTCGTGCCCGCGCAAGAAGGAGCCGTCTTCCGACAGCCCTCGCGTCGTCGCCCACACGCGGATGGCGGCACCGTGGCTGACGGCGGCCGCGACGGCGACGCCGCTCGCGGCGATCTCGGCCACGGCGTCGTCGTACCGGGCGAAGAACTCGTGTCCGCTCGGACCGCCGGGCAGCCGCACGTCGAGATGGCCCTCCGCCCAGCGGTGGACCGGGTCGATGTAGCCCTCGTACGCCTCCTGGTCGGCTCGGTCTTCGAGGTCGCCGGCCTCGACCTCGCGGAGTCCGTCGAGCGGCATCGGCTGGATGCCGAGGGCGGCGGCCAACGGCGCCATCGTCTCGTGGGTGCGCACGAGAGTCGACACGAAGAGCGCCTCGATGCCGGCGTCCTGAAGCGCCGACGGGAGCGCCGCCGCCTGCTCGCGCCCCAGCTCGGTCAGGCTCGGCCCGGGCGCCTTCGTGTCGAGGATCCCCCCGACGTTCGCAGTGGTCTGACCGTGGCGGATGAGGAGCAGGCGCATGCCTCTCAGCCTACGATGCGGCATTCTGGTCGGGATGACTTCTCTCACCGACCACATCGACTCGTTCTCCGCGTTCATCTCGGCATCGCCGTCGTCGTACCACGCGGCCGAGGAGGCCGCGGCGCGTCTCACGGCGGCCGGCTTCGAGCGTCTGGCCGAGGGCGACGCCTGGCCGACGTCGGCCGGTCGGCGCTTCGTCGTGCGCGACGGCGCCGTGATCGCCTGGGTGCAGCCGGAGGGGGCGACCGCGACGACGCCGTTCCGGATCGTCGGCGCGCACACCGACTCGCCCTCGTTCAAGCTCAAGCCGAACCCCGACACGGGCAGCTTCGGCTGGCAGCAGGCGGGCGTGGAGGTCTACGGCGGTCCGCTCTCGAACTCGTGGCTCGACCGAGACCTGGAGTTCGCCGGCCGCCTCGTCACCCGCGACGGCGCCGTCCACCTGGTGCGCACGGGGCCGGTCCTGCGCTTCCCGCAGCTGGCGATCCATCTCGACCGCGGGGTCAACGACGGGCTGAAGCTCGACCCGCAGCGTCACCTGCACCCGATCGTCGGCCTCGACTCGTCGGGCGGGCGCGGCGGCGACATCCTCGGCGCCCTCGCCGACATCGCGGGGGTCCGGGCCGACGAGGTGCTGGGCCACGACGTGCTCGTCGCCGACACGGCGGCACCGGCGCGCATCGGCTTCGACGGCGAGCTGCTCGCGGCCGGCCGCATGGACAACCTCTCGAGCGTGCACGCGGGGCTGACCGCCCTGATCGAGGGGGCGCAGGAACTCGCCGCCGCCGCCTCCATCTCCGTCCTGGCCGCCTTCGACCACGAGGAGGTGGGGTCGGCCAGCACGAGCGGTGCGAGCGGCCCGATCCTGGCCGACGTGCTCACGCGCATCTCCGCCGGCCTCGGTGCGACCGACAGCGATCGCTTCCGCGCGTTCTCGGCGTCGTGGTGCCTGTCGAGCGACGCCGGCCACGCGGTGCACCCGAACTACCCGGAGCGACACGACCCCGGCAACCTGCCGGTGCCGAACGGCGGGCCGCTGCTCAAGATCAACGCGAAGCAGCGCTACGCGACCGACGGCGTCGGCTCGGCCGAGTGGGCGCGGGCCTGCGAGCAGGCGGGCGTGCCGTTCCAGCCGTTCGTCTCGAACAACGCCGTGCCCTGCGGGTCGACCATCGGACCGCTCACCGCGACCCTCCTGGGCATCCGCACGATCGACGTCGGCGCTCCCCTGCTGTCGATGCACTCGGCTCGCGAGCTGGCCGGGGTCGACGACCTCCTCTCGCTCTCGCTCGCTGCGGGTGCGTTCCTCCACCCGCGCAGCGTCTAGCGGCTCCCACCGCCGCCGGTCAATCCCCGCGCCTCCGACTTGGCATGGACGGGTCGGTCTGCCACTATGCCTGGTATGAAGCGCTACGAGAACCCTCGGGGGATCGGTTCGGAACGCTCATGACCAGCAGCTACTCGAGTGATCCCCGCGTCCCGCCCGTGCGTGTCGAGCATCTCGGCAAGCACCATCGGTCGACGCCTCACGGACCGGTCGGCCTGCCCACTGCGGCGCCGGCTCCCGATCCGGGGCCCAGCTACGAGGACTTCCTCGAGCCTGACGACACCGGCGGCGAAGTCCCCGACAGGACCGGCTGAGCACGACCGGCTGAGCAAGACCGGCTGAGCCCTCGACGGGCCCTCGACGGTAGGCCAGGGTAGACATGTCGGTGCACGACGCAACACGATGTCGGCATCGAGCGAGGCGGCCGCGCCGGGTGGCGCCCGCACAGAAAGGCACGCCATGACCACGACGTCGAACAGCGACTACGACCCCTCCGTCCTGAAGGGGGTGTTCGAGAGCCGGTTCACGTACGCAGCGGGTGTCGAGCGCAACGTACACCGCTATGCGAGCCGCACGGCTCTCACCGACTCCGAGACGGGGCAGAGCTGGACCTACGCCGAGCTCGGCGAGGTCACCGGCCAGCTCGCCGCGGGCCTCGCGGACCGCGGCGTCGGCACGGGCGACGTGGTCTGCTACCAGCTCATGAACCGGCCCGAGTTCGCCTTCCTGTACGTCGCGACGCAGGGCCTCCGGGCGGTCGGGTCGCCCATGAACTTCCGGCTCGCCCCGGGCGAGACCGCCTTCATCCTCGACGACTCGAAGCCGCTGGTCTTCGTGTTCGAGGCGGCCGACGCCGCACTCATCGCGCAGGCGCTCGAGCTCGCCTCGCACCGGCCGAGCGTGCTGGTCGCCGTGGGCGACGCCGACGTCAGCGCGGTCGAGGGCGCGATCGGCTTCGACGAGCTGCTCGTCGAGGGGGCGCCGTCGTTCACCGCCCCCGCCGACGGCTCGACCTGGGACGAGACCACCCGCCTCTACACGTCGGGCACGACCGGCCGCCCGAAGGCCGTCCCGCTGTCGAGCCTCAACGAGGTGCTGACGGCGCACGACGTGATCATCAACATGTCGCTGACGCCCAAGGACAAGACGATGAACATGTCGCCATGGTTCCACCGCGGCGGCACCTACTGCGCTGGCCCGAACACGGTCTTCTACGTGGGCGCCGAGGCCGTGACGCTGCCGCGCTTCGATGCCGGGCTGGTCATGGACCTCGTCGAGCAGCAGGGCGTCACGTACGTGATCGGCGCCCCCACCAACCTCGAGCGGCTCGCCGACGAGCAGGAGGCCATGCCCCGCGATCTCTCGACCCTCAAGGGGATCGTCACGATGGGCGCCCCCTTCGAGCGGAACGCCGCCCTCCGCTACCAGAAGGTTCTGACGCCGAACATCTCGAACGGCTACGGCACGACCGAGGCGTTCTGGAACACCTTCCTGCCGGGCGACGAGCTGACCACCTACGCGGGCGCCGCCGGTCGCGCGTCGATCGACGACGACGTCGTGGTCGTGGCCGTCCGCAGCACCGGGCTCGGCGACCCGGCCGACCAGGTCGCGACCGACGGCAAGGAGATCGGGGAGGTCGCCGTCCGGAGCGTGAAGTCGGGCTACGCCTACCGAAACAACCCCGAGGAGGACGCCAAGAAGTTCCGCGACGGCTGGTTCTTCGCCGGCGACCTCGCCACCTGGAACGACGACGAGGTGATCACCGTCGTCGGCCGCAAAGACGACATGATCATCTCGGGCGGCGAGAACGTCCACCCGGTGCAGGTCGAGGAGCTCCTCGCGCAGCACGGCGGCGTCGCCGACTCGATCGTCTGCGGCCTGCCCGACACCGAGTGGGGCCAGATCGTCGTGGCCTACGTCGTCCGCCGAGACGGCCTCCCCGCCGACGACCAGGCCGCTGCCGATGAGCTCGAGGCGTACTGCCGCGCGTCGGCCGAGCTCGCCGACTTCAAGCGCCCGCGCTTCTACGCGTTCGTCGACGAGCTGCCGTACACCGCCACCGGCAAGAAGCAGCACTTCGTGATGCAGGACCGCTCGACGCGCGACTTCGCCGACGGCGAGTTCACCAAGCCGAAGCGGTAGCGCTCCCCCGGTGCCGTCCGGGCGTGGCCCAGGTGAGTCCTCCCGGCGTACCCCCGTGGTACCCCGGGACGATGCCGGGCGGCCGGGCTCTGCGTAGCTTCGTGAGCATGGAATCAGAGAGCACGGAGAAGACAGCATGATCATCGCAGACGGCCTCACCAAGCGGTACGGCGAGCGCGTGGCTCTCGACCACGTGTCGTTCGAAGTCCAGCCCGGCATGGTGACCGGCTTCCTCGGGCCGAACGGCGCCGGCAAGTCGACCACGATGCGTCTCATCGTCGGTCTCGACCGCGCCTCCGAGGGGGGCGTCACGGTCAACGGCAAGCGCTACGCCGATCACCGCGCCCCGCTCCGCGAGGTCGGCGTGCTCCTCGACGCGAAGGCCGTGCACCGCGGCCGCAGCGCCTACGACCACCTCCTCGCCATGGGCGCCACCCACGGCATCGGCGCCAAGCGCGTCAAGGAGGTCATCGCCCTCACCGGCCTCGAGTCGGTCGCGAAGAAGCGCGTCGGCGGCTTCTCGCTCGGCATGGGCCAGCGCCTCGGAATCGCCGCCGCCCTGCTCGGCGACCCGGCCACGCTGATCCTCGACGAGCCGGTCAACGGCCTCGACCCCGAGGGCGTCGTCTGGGTCCGCACCCTGGCACGGCACCTGGCCCGCGAGGGCCGCACCGTCTTCCTCTCGTCGCACCTGATGAGCGAGATGGCCCAGACCGCCGACCACATCATCGTGCTCGGCCGCGGCCGGGTCATCGCCGACGAGTCGGTCGAGACGATCCTCGCCCGAGCCAAAGGCGACGGAGTCCGCGTCCGCACCCCGCACGCCTCGTCCCTCACCCCACTCCTCCAGGGCCAGGGCATCACGGTCACCGGGACCGCGGCCGACCTCCTCGAGGTCCACGGCCTGCCGGCCTCCCGCATCGGCGAGCTCGCCGCCTCCTCCGGCGTCGTCCTGCACGAGCTGACCCCCCTCTCCGGCTCCCTCGAGGACGCCTACATGAGCCTCACCCAGGACGAGGTGGAGTACCGCGACACCTCGGTGCCTGACGCCGCCGCCGTCTCCACCGACACCCAGAAGGAGGCAGTCCGATGAGCACCGCGACCGCACCCGCCCGTCTCACCAGCCACGCGAGCCTCTCGCACCTCACCTTCGCCGGGCTCCTCCGCTCGGAGTGGATCAAGCTCCGCAGCCTCCGCTCGACGTTCTGGTGCTTCGCGCTGATCTTCGTGCTCAACATCGGGTTCGCTGCCCTCATCGCCGCGCAGGACCTCACCGGCGGCGCCTCCCAGGGCCCCGCCGATGCGGCTGCGGGCGAAGCCGGCATGAGCGCGGCGACCACGGCCGTGACGCTCGGCATCAACTTCACGGTCCTGATCGCCGCCGTCCTCGGTGCGCTCGTCATCACCGGCGAGTACGGCACCGGGATGATCAAGTCGACCTTCACGGCCGACCCGCGACGACTCGGAGCGCTCCTCGGCAAGGCCCTGGTGTTCGGCGTCGTCACGTTCATCGTCGGGCTCGTCTCCCTGATCGTCGCCTCGCTGGTCGCGACACCGCTCCTCGACTCGTCGAGCAACATCTCGATCGACTGGTCGGACGGCACGTTCTGGCTCGCCCTCGTCGGCGGCGCGGGCTTCCTCGCCCTGGCCGGGCTGATCTCGTACTTCCTGGGCGCGATCATCCGCTCGAGCGCCGGCGGCATCGCCGCCGGCATCGGACTCCTGTTCGTCGTCCCGATCGTGCTGTCGATCTTCACCGGCCTGACGAACGCCAAGTGGGCCGCCAACGTGGCCGCCTTCACGCCCTCGAACGCCGGCGGGCTCATGTACGGCTACGGCGCTGGCAAGGCCGGCATCACGGACGGAATCGTCTCGCTCGACCAGGGCCTGGGGTTCCTGGTCATGATCGGCTGGGTCGTCGTCACCGGCATCCTCGCCGTGATCCTGGTCAAGCGCCGCGACGCGTAGCGTCCGCTCCCCGAGATGGCCGCCGCCGTCGCCTCCCCGCCCGGAGGCGACGGCGGCGGCCATCTCGCGTACGTCCGAGAGGTCTCGCTCGACACCCCAGGGTGCACGCGCCGAGCCGACCCGCCAAAACGACGGCTGTCGGACGTAGAATCTGGCGCATGAGCTTGTACGACATCCCCGTCGAGACCGCGTCCGGTACCACCACCTCCCTCGCCGAGTACAGCGACAAGCTGCTGCTCGTCGTCAACGTCGCCAGCCGCTGCGGCCTCACCCCTCAGTACGGCGACCTCCAGCAGCTCCAGGAGAAGTACCGCGACCAGGGCCTCCAGGTCGTCGGCTTCCCGTGCAACCAGTTCAACGGGCAGGAGCCCGGCTCGAACGAGGAGATCCAGGAATTCTGCGTCGCCACCTACGGCGTCGACTTCCCGGTGTTCGCGAAGGTCGACGTGAACGGCGACGACCGGCACGCGATCTACGACGAGCTCACCGCCGTCGAGGACGCCTCGGGCGAGGCCGGTGACGTGAAGTGGAACTTCGAGAAGTACCTCGTCGCGCCCGGCGGCGGAGTCGTCGCGCGCGTCCGCCCGCAGGAGAGCCCGGCCGCCGACGAGTTCGTCGCCCTCGTCGAGGCCAACCTGCCAGTGCCGGTCGTCGGCTAGAGCCGCCGCCGCCCCGCGGGGCCGTGACCCTCCCCAGCGCCGCAGAGACTAGCCCCGGGGCGCCGCCGTCGACTCGCGCACCACGAGCGACGTGGCCAGCTGCAGGTGGTGGGAGAGCGGCGCCGAGCCCTCGATCATGGCGAGGACCGTCGACAGGGCCGTCCGGCCGATCTCGTCGAGCGGCGTGTGCACGGTCGTGAGCAGGACCGGCGCCGGCAGGGCCGCGTACGTGTCGTCGTAGCCGACGACGCTGACGTCGTCGGGCACGCGGAGTCCGGCGCGCGCGAGCTCGCGCATCACGGCGAGCGCGCCCGGATCGCTCGACACGAAGAACGCGGTCGGCGGGTCGACGAGGTCCATCATCCGCACCGCCTCGGGCCCGGCGCTGACCATGCCGTCCTCCGAGACGAGCGCCGAGTCTTCGTCGAGCCCCGCCGCCTCGAGCGCCGACCGGTAGCCGGCGCGCCGCTCGCGGAGCCCGGCGTGCGTGGCCAGGCCTCCGACGAAGCCGATCCGGCGGTGCCCCAGGCCCAGCAGATGCTCGGTGGCCTGCATGGCTCCCGACCAGTTGTTGGAGCCGACGCTTGCGACGTCGGGATCGAGCGCGTTGGGCGGGTCGATCGAGACCACCGGGAGGTCCAGCTCGGCGCACACCCGGAGCGCGTCGCGCGAGAGCTGGGTCGTCACGACGAGGAGCCCGGCGTAGCCGCGCTGCCAGAGCGCACGGATCCGGTGCGGCTCGAGGCGCGACGCGGGCCCCGGGTCGAGCGGCGCGATGACGTCGGCGACGATCTCGACGTCGGCGGCGTGGCCCCCGGCGAGCAGCGCGTCGAGCATCCGCAGCGAGTACAGGTTCGCGAGCGTGTCGAAGAGCACGAGGATGCGACGACGTCCGCCCGACTCCGGCGCTCGCGTCGTCGGGGCGTAGTCGAGGAGCCGGACGGCGTCGTGGACGCGCAGGCGGGTGGCCTCCGAGACCCCGGGCCGGTCGTTCAGGACCTTCGAGACGGTGGCCTTCGAGACGCCGACGACCTCGGCGACGCTGTCGAGGGTGGCGCGGCGGCGGGGGGCTTCGGGCATGGAGTCCATAGTAGCGAAAAGGTTTCGCCAGTTCCTGCGCAGGCGTGCCCTTTCTACGAAGCGGATGTGAGGGCACACGGTCGTGTTGACGCGGTCCCAAAACCGACCTAGAGTCGCTTTTGAGCGAAACAACGCGAAAATGTTTCGCACAGTGCGGTGTCGCAACGACAGTGCAGAGTCGCAACGACACTGCCGTGTCGCAACGACCGCGCCGCCACCGCTCGGAGCGCAACGAAGCCCTAGTGCAAGGAAGCATGCCGTGAACGACGACGACACCAGCAGCGCCATCTACCCCAACCCGATCCTGCCCGGATTCAACCCCGATCCCAGCGTGGTCGCGGCCGACGGGGCGTACTACATCGTCACCTCGACCTTCGAGTACTACCCGGGCCTGCCCGTCTACCGCAGCCACGACTTCGTGACCTGGGAGCAGGTCGGCAACGTCGGCACGCGCCTCGGCCAGCTGGCCGTCACCGAGGTTCCGACCGGCCTCGGCGTCTGGGCCCCGACCATCCGCTACCGCGACGGCGTCTTCTACGTCATCGTCGTGATTCCCGCCGGACGCGGCTGCGTCGTCTTCACCGCCACCGACCCCGCGGGCGAGTGGAGCGACGGCACCGTCGTCGAGGGCTTGAACGGCATCGACCCCGACCTCGCCTGGGACGATGAGGGCACCGCCTACGTCACCTACTCGGGCCTCGTCATGAGCGGCGACGAGCTCGGCACGCACCTGGGCATCCAGCAGGTCAAGGTCGACCTCGCCACCGGCGCGATCCTCGAGGAGCCCCGCTCGCTCTGGTCGGGCTCGGGCTTCATGTTCCCCGAGGCGCCGCACCTCTACCACCGCGGCGAGTACTGGTACCTGATGATCGCCGAGGGCGGCACCGAGCGCGGCCACGGCGTCTCGATCGCCCGCGGCACCTCGCCCGAGGGTCCGTTCACGGCCTACGAAGCCAACCCCTTCCTGACGGCGCGGAGCACGATCCGACCCGTGCAGAACACCGGCCACGGCGACCTCGTCGAGGGCCCCGCTGGCCAGACTCTGATCGTCCTGCTCGGCGTCCGCCCCGGCGGCGGCACCCGCGCGTTCTCGCCGCTCGGCCGCGAGACCTTCGTGTCGACCGTCGACTGGATCGACGACTGGCCCGTCGCCCAGCCGGTCCTCCTCTCCGAGCAGAGGCCGATCGACTCCGTGCGCTTCGACGCTCCGCTCGACGACCGCTGGATGGCCGTCCGCCGCACCCCCGCCGAGATCGCCGCCATCGACGCCGAGCGCGGCGTGCTCACCCTGACCGGCGACGGATCGACCCTCGACGACGCGCACCCCGTCTTCGTCGGCCGCCGCCAGCTGACCTGGTCGGTCACGTCGCAGACCACGGTCGACGTCTCGAACGGCACCGGCGGCCTCGGCGTGCGCTACGACCAGCAGGCCCACTACGAGATCGAGGCCCGCACCGACGGCGACGAGGTCGTCGTGACAGCCCGCGCCTCCGTGCCGAGCTTCAGCCGGGAGTGGTCCGGCCGCCTGCCCGCCGGGCCCGTCACGCTCCACCTCGACTCGGCCGCACCCGAGGCCGACGGGTTCGGCCCCGACATGATGACCAGCGACTTCGTGTCGCTCTGGGCGTCGTCCGGGGTGCCGGGCGGCGCCTATCAGGAGCTCCGCCTCGCGTCCGTCGACGGCCGCTACCTGACCGCCGAGACGGCCGCCTCCTTCACCGGCCGCGTGATCGGCCTGTACGCCACTGCCGGCACCGTCGCGTTCGACGGGTACGACGCCACCGGCGTCTGACCCGCCCCGCTCTCCTCCTCCCCCTGCACGTCGAATCGACCCCAGAAGGCACTCTCATGAGCTCCCACCCGACCATCCCGGAGTCCGCGTCACGGCCGTCGCCGACCGCGACCGAAGCGCCTGAGACGACGGCCATCCCGACTCGCCCCCGCCTCGTCCGCTTCGGCGCGGGCTTCATCATCATCGGGCTGTTCTGGGCGGTCGGCCTCGCCATGGTCGCGAACGTGCTGCTGCCGCAGCGCCTCACCGACATCGGGGTCGCGTCGCCCGAGGCCTGGTTCGGGACGATCAACGCCATCACCGCCGTCGTCTCGCTGGTCTCGAACCTCGTGTTCGGCAATCTCTCGGACCGCGTCCGCACCCGCTTCGGCCGTCGCACGCCGTGGATCGTCGGCGGCGCAGTGCTCGGCGGAGTGGCGCTCGCCGCCGTCGGAGTCATCGACGACCCGGTCGGCATCACGGTCGTCTACTCGTTCGCGCTCGTAGGCCTGAACATGATGCTGGCCCCCGCCGTCGCCGTGATCTCGGACCGCGTGCCGCTCTCCGCTCGCGGGACGATGTCGGCGTTCTGGGGTGCCGGCGTCACCATCGGGTACCCGATCGGCGCCCTGGTCGGAGCGGCGTTCATCACCGTGACCGTGCCCGGCTACTTCCTGGGCGGCGCGCTCATGCTGCTCGCCGGCGTGCTGGCCGTGATCGTCTGGCCGCGTGAGAAGTCGGCGCTCGACCTGCCCGCCAAGGCCGGAGGCTTCAAGGAGCTCGGAAAGTCGTTCCGCCCGCCCCGCCACGCCCCCGACTTCTACAAGGCCTTCGTCGGCCGGCTCTTCATGCTCATCAGCTACCAGATGATCGCGGCCTACCAGCTCTACATCGTGCAGCAGTACATCGGCCAGACCGTCGCCGAGTCGGCCGCCACGATCTCGGTCATGTCGATCATCACGCTCGTCGTCGGCCTCGTCGCCTCGCTCGGCTCCGGGCCGATCTCGGACCGCATCGGCCGCCGCAAGGTACCGGTCGTCGTCGCATCGGTGCTGTTCGCCGCCGGAGTGGCCATGCCGTGGATCTGGCCGACGACGATGGGCATGTTCCTGTACGCCGGCATCGCTGGCCTCGGCTACGGCGTCTACTCGTCGGTCGACCAGGCGCTGAACGTCGACGTGCTGCCGAGCAAGGAGGAGGCCGGCAAGGACCTCGGCATCCTCAACCTGGCCACGACTCTCGGCCAGACCCTGGGCCCGATCATCACCTCGTCGATCGCCGTCGCCACCGGGTCGTACACGTTCATCTTCCCGATCTCGATCGCGATGGCCGTGCTGGGCGCGTTCACGATCACGCGGATCAAGTCGGTGCGCTGACCCGCTTCAGAAATTCAAGGAGAAATGCCCCGGATGGCGCCAGTCAGGTGCGATCCGGGGCATTTCTGCGAAAAATCTCCTTGAAATTCTGGGGCGGCACGGGGCTAGGGACGGGCGGCGGCGGTGAGCCCGGCGACGCGCACCAGGTCGAGCTTCGACTCCTCGGGGCTGCCGGCGGGCACCGTGTAGGCGACGATACGGAGGTCCGACCCCGCGACCGAGAACACGTCGCAGTCGAGCTCGATCTCGCCGACGAGCGGGTGCGTCACGTACTTGTGCTCGGAGACGTGGGTGCCGACGGAGCCCGACGCCCACATCGTGCGGAACAGCTCGCTCGTCTCCATCAGGCCGTCGATCAGCGACCGGACCGCCGGGTCGCCGGGGTACCTGCCCTGCACCTCGCGCAGATCGCAGACGAGCGAGCCCTGGAAGTGCTCCGTGCCGAGCTCCTGCCGGACCCGGAAGCCCGCTCCGCCTGCCAGGTCGGAGCCCGCGAACACGGCTCGCACGAGGTTGCGCTCCCGCGCCGGGGCCAGAGACGGGTCGCCCAGCAGCGCCGCCCAGAGCGGGCTCCAGGTCAGGAGGTCCCACGTCGCCGAGAAGACGGCGACGGGCGTCTCGCCGAGCCGCGCGATCAGGCGCTGGACGCTCGGCGGGATGTGGTTCGACACGATGCCGTCGCCGGGAGGCAGGAGGCCGACGACGCGGTACAGGTGGTCGCGCTCGTGATCGGTGAGCTGCAGCGCCCGCGCGAGGGAGGCCGCGACCTGGTCGGACGGGTTGCGCGCTCGCCCCTGCTCCAGCCGCACGACGTAGTCGACGCTGAGCCCGGCGAGCGCCGCCAGCTCTTCGCGTCGGAGGCCCGTCGCACGGCGGCCCGTTCCTGCGGGGAGGCCCACCGCACCCGGCGACAGGCGCTCGCGCCACGACTTCAGGAGCGAGGCGAGTTCGCCGTGAGGATCTTGCACCCCTCTATTGTGCGCAGGAACTCGGGACCGCGGCTGGTATCGCGAGTCCTACCGTCGACGGGGGCCTGGGCACTCCGAGGCACGACGAGCACCATGGAGCCATGACAACGACACTCATCACAGGAGCCAACAAGGGTCTCGGCTACGAGACCGCCCGCCGCCTCATCGAGGCCGGGCACAGCGTGTGGATCGGCGCCCGCGACGCCGAGCGCGGCCAGAAGGCCGCCGACGAGCTCGGCGCGACGTTCGTGCAGCTCGACGTGACCGACCAGGCATCGGTCGACGCGGCCGCCGCGACGGTCGCAGCCGCCGGCGGCCTCGACGTTCTCGTGAACAACGCCGGCGTCACCGGCCCTCAGTCGAAGCCCGCCGCCGAGCTGACCGGCGCCGACTTCGAGGGCGTCTACGCCGTCAACGTGTTCGGCATCGTGCGGGCCATCCACGCGTTCCTACCGCTGCTGCAGGCGTCGGCCAACCCGACGATCGTCAACGTCACGAGCGGTCTCGGCTCGTTCGACTCCGTCCACGACGCGAACCGCATCGAGTCGAAGGTCGTCGCGCCGATCTACAACTCGTCGAAGTCGGCGGTCACCATGCTCACCGTGCAGTACGCCCGCGCGCTCGACGGCATCAAGGTCAACGCGGCCGACCCGGGCTACACGGCCACCGACCTGAACGGCAACTCGGGTCATCAGACGCTGACCGAGGGCACCGACGCGATCGTCACGCTCGCGACGCTCCCGGTCGGCGGCCCCACCGGCACCTTCATCGACCGGAGCGGCCCCGCGGCGTTCTAGCGGACCCGCGCCACCGAGCGACCCGGCGGGTGCGTGGAATCAGCAGGATGCAGGCCCGGACCCCGCAGATTCCACGCACTCGGACCGCCCGACAGGTGTGCGATACCGAAAAGATCCCGAGGCCGGTTTGCCTGTTCACCTTGACCCGCCACAATGGCCCCGTGACCAAGAAGATCGACACCGCCCTGAAAGACCTCACGCACGCTCTCGAGAAGCACGCGCAGATCGTCGGGCTGAAGCCCATCCCGCTCAAGAAGGCCGGCCGCGCCGCCGCCGAGCTTCGAAGCGCGGCGACCGCCTACGCGACGATCGTCGAGCAGAAGACCGGTCAGACGAACCCCTTCATCGACTTCCTCGACGCGGCGACCATCGAGTCGCTGACAAAGGAGCGGGAGTTCATCGCCGCCCGCAAGGCAGCCGAGGCGAAGGCGGAAGCCAAAGCGCAGGCCAAGGCCGAGGCGAAGGACTCGAAGGCCGGCTCCGAGGCCTGAGGCGCTACGACCGCTCGTCGACCAGTGCGATGAAGCGGCTGCCGACGCCCTCGACCTCTGTCCGCGCGAAGCCGGCCGTGGGCTCCGGCGCCTGGAACGGCGAGTGGTAGTCGCACATCAGGTAGGTCCAGTCGGGCCACCACTTCTTCGGACGAGCGTCCTCGGCGAATCCGCACACGACGCAGTCCAGGTGCGCCCACACCTTCTTGGCACCCGTGCGGTTCGCACGCGACTGCACGAGCCACTGCGGCGGATCGCTCTCGATCGCCGCCAGCTCGTCTTCGGTCAGGCGCGACGGGATGCCGTGGCGCGTCGCCATCTCGAGCGGGATGTCGAGGCGGAGGGCGGCGTCGCGGCGAGTGAGCATGCCCCAGGGTAAACAGCGCGTAGCAATCGAGCCAATTCGCGCAATGCCCTATGCCGGGAGGCCCCCGGGGGTCTAACGTCAGCGGCGAGAGGGGGATTCCTCCCTCCCGACGCGTGGGGTCGATATCTGGGGTCGACTCCGTTCACAAAGCGCGCCGCCTGCGTCGCAGTACCCAGAAAGGGAACATCGATGTTCGACAAGCGATTCATCACATCCGCCATCTCCAGGAGCGCCGAGAACGGCCTCGACCGTCGCAACTTCTTCACCGCCGCCGGCGTCGCCGGCGTGGGTGTGGGTGTGGCGGCCATCGCCGGCAACACTCTCGCCGGCCCTGCCGCTCCGGCCCATGCCGATGAGGTCAGCGACGCCGCTATCCTCAACTTCGCCCTCAACCTCGAGTACCTCGAGGCCGAGTTCTACCTCCGCGCCGTCACCGGCTCGGGCCTGCCCTCGAGCATGACCGACGGCACGGCGACCCTGGGTGGCGTCGTCGGCGGCAAGAAGGTTCCGTTCAAGTCGGGCGCCATCAAGGCCATCGCGACCGAGATCGCGGCGGACGAGAAGGCGCACGTCGCGTTCCTGCGCTCCGCTCTCGGTTCGGCCAAGGTCTCGCGCCCGGCGATCGACCTCAAGACGAGCTTCAGCGCCGCGGCCACCGCCGCCGGCCTGATCAAGAAGGGCCAGACCTTCGATCCGTTCGCCAACGAGGAGAACTTCCTGCTCGGCGCTTACCTGTTCGAAGACGTCGGAGTCACGGCCTACAAGGGTGCGGCGCCGCTCATCACGAACGCCACGTACCTGGGCGCCGCCGCCGGCATCCTGGCCGTCGAGGCGTACCACGCGGGCATCATCCGCGAGCGGATCCTGAACACCGGGCTGTACGAGCAGGCGCAGGCCATCTCGAACGCCCGAGACAGCCTCGACGGCAAGTCGAACGACGACCAGGGCGTGGTCGAGAAGAACGTGCGCAACCTCGTTCCGACCGACAAGAACGGCATCGCCTACGGCCGGACCGCACCGCGCGTGCTGAACGTCGTCTACCTGACGCCGAACGCGGCCACCAAGGGCGGCTTCTACCCGGCCGGCGTCAACGGCACCATCTCGACGAGCGGCGCGGCGGGCGACCCCACGTCCTGATCGAGCAGCGAGGGAGGCGGCGGGCGCGATCAGGCGCCCGCCGCCTCCTGCGTTAACGTGCCGCCTCTAGCGCTCAGCGCGGAACGGGGATAGCTTGTCCCCCAAGAGGGGGACTCCTCCCTCTCGACGCGAGGAACCGGCATCTGGGACCGGCTCCGATCACCCATCGCGTCGTCTGCTCTGCAGTGCCCAGAAGGAGAACAACGATGTTCGACAAGAAATTCATCACGACCGCTATCACGCGAAGCGCCGAGAACTCGCTCGACCGGCGCAACTTCTTCACCGCGGCCGGCGTCGCCGGCGTCGGGGTCGGCGTGGCTGCTGTCGCGGGAGGGGCCTTGCCCGCCCACGCCGACACCGCGTCGGACGGAGCCGTCACCGACTCCGCGATCCTCAACTTCGCGCTGAACCTCGAGTACCTCGAGGCGGAGTTCTACCTCCGCGCGGTGTACGGCACCGGCCTCGACAGCTCGCTGATCGGCGGGATCGACCCGCAGGGGAAGGTGCTCGGCGGCCACAAGGTGCCGTTCAAGTCATCGTTCGTCCGTGCCATCGCCACGGAGATCGCGGCCGACGAGAAGGCGCACGTCAAGTTCCTGCGCACCGCTCTCGGCGGAGCCAAGGTGGCACGGCCCGCGATCGACCTGCGCAACAGCTTCACGGCTGCGGCCATGGCGGCCGGCCTGATCAAGAAGGGCGAGACGTTCGACCCGTTCGCGAGCGACGAGAACTTCCTGCTCGGCGCCTACATCTTCGAGGACGTGGGAGTCACGGCCTACAAGGGGGCTGCGCCGCTCATCACCAACAAGACGTACCTCGGCGCCGCCGCGGGCATCCTGTCGGTGGAGGCGTACCACGCCGGCATCATCCGGAGCGAGCTCTTCCGCAAGGGCCTGCACACTCCCGCCGACCGGATCTCGGACGCCCGCGACTCGCTCGACGGTCCGACGAAGGACGACCAGGGCGTCGTCGTCAACAACACGCAGAACCTCGTTCCGACGGACGCGAACTCCATCGCGTTCGGCCGGACCGCGGCCCGCGTGCTGAACGTCGTCTACCTGAACCCGAACCAGGTCGACAAGGGCGGATTTTTCCCCGCGGGCGTCAACGGCGCGATCGTCGCGAGCGGGAACCCGGGCAGCCCGACGGCCTGAGAGACCGGGCCGGGGTGCACGTCGCCCGAACGACGTGCACCCTGTGCCCCTACAGCCAGTGGCGGTGCTTGAACACCCGGTAGAGGCCGAACCCCGCAGCGAGCATCAGGAGGACTGCGAAGGGGTAGCCGAACTCCCAGTGCAGCTCGGGCATGTGGTCGAAGTTCATGCCGTAGATCGAGGCGATCAGGGTCGGCGTGAACAGGATGGCCGCCCACGACGAGATCTTCTTGACCTCCTCGTTCTGCTGGATGCTCTGGTCGGTCTGCCGCCTCGTCACGATCGTGGCGTGCACCGTCAGCGCGTTGTCGAGGATGGCGCGGAACGAGGCCACACGTTCGACGATCAGGAGCGTGTGGTCCTGGACGTCGCGCAGATTGCGCTGCAGCTCGACGTCGACGCCGTACTTCTCGCTGCCGCGCTGCAGGTTGTCGAGCATCTTCACGAGCGGCACGACGGCCCGCTGGAAGTTGATCACCTCGCGCGACAGGTTGTAGATGCGCTCCGAGAGCCCCGTGCTCTCGAGGCGGAAGAGATCGTTCTCGATCTCGTCGATGTCGTTCTCGAGGCCGGCCAGCACGGGCTCGTACTCGTCGACGACCTGGTCGAGGATCGCGTAGAGCACGGCCTCGGGCCCCTCCGCCAGCAGCTCGGGAGCCGCCTCCATCCGCTTGCGCACGGTCATCAGGTCAGGTGACTCCGCGTGCCGGATGGTGACGACGAACTCGGGCCCGAGGAAGACGTGGAGCTCGCCGAACTCGACGGTCTCCTCCGCGTCGACGTAGCGGGCCGGTCGCAGCACTGCGAACAGGATGTCGTCGTAGCGCTCCAGCTTGGCGCGCTGGTGGCCGAGCAGGGCGTCCTCGACGGCGAGGGGGTGGAGCGAGAACTCGGCGGCGACCGAGCGCACCTCGGCGGGGCTCGGCCGGTACAGGCCGATCCAGCCCATGCCGTCGTGCTGGTGCATCAGGCGGTAGGTGGCGTCCAGGCTGCGCGGGTTCTCGATCCGGCGTCCCGCGACGTACACGCCGTTGTCGATGAGGGGCATCCCAGAAGGATGCTCCCCGCGGGTGAACGAGCGGCGTCAGACGCGCCGCGAGCGCCAGAGGGCGGCGGCGAGGAAGGCCGCGCCGGCGACGATGTCGAGGGTCCAGTAGACGGGGCTGGTGGTGTCCGAGATGAACAGGAGGCCGTACGCGCCCTCCGCCATCAGCACGACGGTCAGGGGGAGCACGGCGAGCCAGCGTCGAGCAGGGCGCCCCCAGCGCACGTACGCCGCACAGGCGCCGAGGATCAGGCCGGCCGCGATGCCGGGCACCGTGTACATGTTCTGCAGCGGAGCGGCGTAGTAGTAGCCGCGCCAGATGCTGACCACCCCGTAGGCCTCGAGCATCGCCTCGAAGGCCACGATGCCGAGGATCGCGCCGAGCAGGGGCCGGGCCCGCGAGAGCCACACGAGCAGGAAGGCGAACATGCTCCAGCCACCCGCCGAGTTCGCCAGCGACCCCAGCCAGTCGGGCAGGAACCCCTGCGCCGGGCTGGTCGCCCCGCCGATGAGAGCGGCCCCGACGAGCACGATCACGACGGCGCGCACGGTGCTCGCGACAGTCTCGGAGCGCCACGGGTGACGGACGGCGGCAGCATTCGCAGAACTCATATATCGACTGTAGGGGCTCTCCGCAGCCAGGCAATCCCTCCCCGGATCGGATCGTCTCGTCCTCCAGGACCACCCGGGCCGCTACCGTCGAGGCATGCCCCACGACGCTCGGGTGTGGATCGTCGACTGCGACGCGCCCATCGACACCGGCTCGCTCGACGCGGGCGAGCGACGGCGGGCTGCGCGGTTCGCGAGCGCCCGCGACGCACGCCGGTACGCGGCAGCGCACGCGGGGCTGCGCGACGTGCTGGGCGAGGCGGCGGGGGTGGCGGGCGGCGGCCTGGAGTTCCTGCGCGCCCCCTGCTTCTCGTGCGGCGAGCGGCACGGCAAGCCCTCCCTCGCCGACGGCCCGCACTTCAGCCTGTCGCGCTCGGGGCGGTGGGCGGCGATCGCGGTCGCCGACGAGCCGGTCGGCGTCGACATCGAGAGGGCGCAGGAACTCGGGGCGGCACCCTCCCTCGCCGACACTCTGCTGGCGGAGGGCGAGGCATCGTCCGACCTGCTGCGCACCTGGGTGCGCAAAGAGGCGCTCCTGAAGGCGACCGGCGAGGGTCTCACCCGGCCGATGACCACCGTGCGCGCCGACGACGAGCGGATCGTCGACCTCGCTCTGGACGGTCCGCTGGTGGGGGCGCTGGCGTTCACCGTCGCGTCGCCGGCGTCCACTAGGGTGCGCAACCGATGAACGACGACTCGCGCCCCGGCCTCCTGCTCGGCTCCGACCGGACTCCGCCCGAGCGCACGCTCGTCGACGTGCTGCGGCAGACGGTGGCGGCGTTCCCCGAGGCCTCCGCGCTGGAGGACGACCAGGGGGCCCTCAGCTACCGCGAGCTCGCCGTGCAGGTGGGCGCGGCAGCGTCCGCGCTCACCGCGGCGGGCGTCGCCCGAGGCGACCGGGTCGGCGTGCGGATGCATTCGGGCGACCGCTTCCTCTACCTCGCCATATTGGCCGTGCTCACCGCCGGCGCCGCGTACGTGCCCGTCGACGCCGACGACCCCGAGGAGCGCGCGGCGCTCGTCTTCGGCGAGGCCGGGATCGTCGGCGTCGTCGGAGCCGGCGGGGTCTTCGACCCGCGCGGCGGCACCACGCGCGCCGCCTCGATCTTCGCCGGGCCGGCGCCGCACCGCAGCCGCGCCGAGGCTCTGCCCGCAACGGCCCCGCTGCCGGCCGACGACGCCTGGATCATCTTCACCTCGGGCTCGACCGGCACGCCGAAGGGCGTCTCGGCGAGCCACCGCTCGGCCGCCGCGTTCGCCGACGCCGAAGCGCGGATGTTCCTGAACGCGCCCGGCGTCGACCCGCTCGGCCCCGGCGACCGCGTGCTCGCCGGCCTGAGCGTGGCGTTCGACGCGTCGTGCGAAGAGATGTGGCTCGCCTGGCGGAGCGGCGCCTGCCTCGTGCCGGCCCCGCGCTCGCTCGTGCGCACGGGCGCCGACCTCGGGCCGTGGCTGGTGCTGCACGGCATCACCGCCGTCTCGACCGTGCCGACGCTGGCCGGCCTGTGGCCCGCCGAGGCGCTCGAGAGCGTCCGCCTGCTGATCTTCGGCGGCGAGGCGCTGCCGCCCGACATCGTCGACCGGGTCGCCGGCGAGGGCCGCGAGGTCTGGAACACCTACGGCCCCACCGAGGCCACCGTCGTCACGACCGGCGCACTCGTCGTACCGGGCGAGACCGTCCGCATCGGCCTGCCGCTCGACGGCTGGGACGCCGCTGTGGTCGACGCCGACGGCCGGCCCGTCGCCGAGGGCGAGGTCGGCGAGCTCATCATCGGCGGCGTCGGCCTGGCCCGGTACCTCGACCCGGCGAAGGACGCCGAGAAGTACGCGCCGCACGAGGGCCTCGGCTGGGAGCGCGCCTACCGCTCCGGCGACCTGGTGCGGTTCGAGCGTGAGGGCCTGGTCTTCCAGGGCCGCGCCGACGACCAGGTGAAGGTCGGCGGCCGCCGCATCGAGCTGGGCGAGATCGAGGCGGCGCTGCTGGCGCTGCCCGGCGTGGGCGGCGCGGCGGCGGCCGTCCGGAGGACCGACGCCGGCAACCAGCTCCTCGTCGGCTACCTCGCCGTGGCCGACGCGCAGGCGTTCGACCGCGGCTCAGCGCTCGAGCGGCTCCGCGAGGGGCTCCCCGCGGCCCTCGTCCCGCTGCTCGCCCTCGTCGAGGGCGACCTGCCCACCAAGACCAGCGGCAAGATCGACCGCGACGCCCTCCCGTGGCCGCTCCCGGCGACGAGCATCGACGGCGCCGACGCCGGTCTCGGCTCGGACGAGCTGATCCTCGCCGCCGACTGGCAGGCGGTGCTCGGCCTGCCGATCGACGACCGGGACGCCAACTTCTTCGACCTCGGCGGCGGCTCGCTGGCCGCGGCGCAGCTGGTCGCGCGCATCCGCGAGCGCGATCCCGAGTTCACAGTCGCCGAGATCTACTCCCACCCGCGGTTCGGTGCCATGGCGGATGCCCTCGCCGTGCGCGGCGGCGGTCAGGCCGCCCGCGACGACTACCACCGCTCCGAGCCGACGCCGCTGCGGATGCAGTGGCTGCAGACCCTGCTCGGGATCCCCCTGCACATCCTTAGCGGCGTGCGCTGGCTCACGTACGCGCTGACGGCCTCGACGCTGCTCCACTGGGCCGATAGCGACGCGTTCCGCGCTCTGCCGTCCGTCGGCTGGCTGACCCTGGTGATCCTGATCGTGGTGTTCGTGAGCCCGATCGGCCGCATGGCCATCTCGGTCGTCGCCGCGCGACTGCTGCTGACGGGCGTCGAGGCCGGCGACTACCGGCGCGGGGGCGGCGTGCACCTGCGGCTCTGGCTCGCGGAGCAGGTGGCGCACCAGATCGGCGCCGTCGGGCTCGCGGGCGCGCCGTGGGTGAGCTACTACGCCCGAGCTCTCGGGGCCCGTATCGCCCCCGGCGTCGACCTGCACGCGCTCCCGCCGGTGACGGGCATGCTCCGCGTCGGCCGCGGCGCGTCGATCGAGCCCGAGGTCGATCTGTCGGGCTACTGGATCGACGGCGACGTCGTCCGGATCGGCGCCATCCGGATCGGCGCCGGCTCCACCGTCGGCATGCGCTCGACGCTGCTCCCGGGCACCCGCATCGGCAAGAACTCGTCGGTCGCACCCGGGTCGGCCGTCTTCGGGCGCGTGCCCTCCGGGCAGGAGTGGGCCGGCTCCCCCGCGGCACGCGTCGGGAAGAACCGCACCTGGTGGCCGGCCGATCGCCCCGCGGCCCCGAAGCGCTGGCTGCTCGCGTACGGTCTGTCGTCGGTGGTGCTCGCGCTCCTCCCCGTCGCGGCCCTGGCCGGCGGCGGCGCCGTCCTCGCCCTGGGGGTCGCAGGATCGGGCTCGCTGGGCGAGGTCTTCGCCCGCGCGCTCGCGCTGCTCGTGCCCGCGACGCTCCTGGCCGGCTTCACCGCCGCCGTGCTGGTCGTCGCCTTCGTCCGGCTCCTGGCGCTCGGCGTCGCCGAGGGCACATTTCCCGTGCGCTCCCGCGCCGGCTGGCAGGTGTGGAGCACCGAGCGGCTGCTCGACCTCGCCCGCACCTTCCTCTTCCCGCTCTACTCGAGCCTGTTCACGCCCGTCTGGCTGCGCCTCCTCGGTGCGGAGGTGGGCCGCGACGTCGAGGCGTCGACGGTTCTGCTGCTGCCGTCGATGACCACGATCCGCGACGGCGCGTTCCTCGCCGACGACACCCTGGTCGCCTCGTACGAGCTCGGCGGCGGGTACCTGCGGATCGCGCGGGCCGAGATCGGCCAGCGGGCCTTCCTCGGCAACTCCGGCATGACCGGCCCCGGCCACACCGTGCCCCGCGACGGTCTCGTCGCCGTGCTGTCTTCCGCTCCGAAGAAGTCGAAGGCCGGGTCGTCGTGGCTCGGCTCGCCGGCCGTCCGGCTCCGCCGCACCGTCGCCGCGACCGACGAGGCCCGCACCTTCCGCCCGCCGGCCGGCATCCGCGCGGCGCGCATCCTCTGGGAGCTCGGCCGATTCGTGCCCGTCGTCGTGTCGTGCCTGCTCGGCCTCACGCTCCTGTTCGCCCTGATCGCGCTCGTCGACGCCGTGGGCCTCGGCTGGACCATCGCGCTCTCGGGTGCCGTCATGCTCGCCGCGGGCGCGGTCGCGGCGCTCACCGCGACGGCCGCCAAGTGGGCGCTCGTGGGCCGGATCCGCGCCACCGAGAAGCCGCTCTGGTCGAGCTTCGTCTGGCGCAGCGAGGTCGCCGACGTGTTCGTCGAGCTCTGCGCCGCCCCGTGGTTCGCCCAGCCCGCCGCCGGGACCCCGGCGCTGGTCTGGTGGCTCCGGTCGCTCGGCGCCTCCATCGGCCGCGGCGTGTGGACCGACAGCTACTGGCTGCCCGAGGCCGACCTCGTACGGCTCGGCGACGGCAGCACCGTCAATCGCGGCTGCGTCGTGCAGACGCACCTGTTTCATGATCGAATCATGAGCATGGACACCGTCACCCTCGACCCCGGCTCGACCCTCGGGCCGCACAGCGTCGTCCTCCCCGCCGCCCGCCTCGGCGCCCACGCGACGGTCGGGCCCGCGTCGCTCGTCATGCGCGGCGAGGGCGTCCCCACCGGCAGCCGCTGGTCGGGAAACCCGATCGGCCCCTGGCGCGAGGTCCGCGTCTCCGACTACCGCGCGGCCGCTCAGTGACGGGACGCACCACCTACCTCCCCGACAGCGGAAACCCCGGCTACCGCACGAGCTCGTACCACCTCGACCTCGTCTACCGGGTCTCGACGAACCGCCTCCAGGGCACCGCGACGATCACGGCCCGCGCGACGGCCGACCTCCGCCGCCTCTCGTTCGACCTCGTGGGGCTCCGCGCCTCGAAGGTCCGCGTCGACGGCACCAAGGCGCGCCTCTCGCAGACTGCCGCGAAGCTCGTGGTGGTGCCGCCCGAGGCGATCGACGCGGGCGAGGAGTTCGTCGTGGTGATCGAGTACGCCGGCGCCCCGGCGCCCCGGCGCAGCATCTGGGGAACCGTGGGGTGGGAGGAGCTCGCCGACGGCGTCATCGTGGCGGCGCAGCCGAGTGGGGCGCCGACCTGGTTCCCGTGCAACGACGACCCGTCCGACAAGGCGTCGTACGTGATCCGAGTGGCCACCGAGCAGCCCTACGCGGTGGTCTGCAACGGGGTGCTCGCCGAGCGGAGCACGAAGTCGGGTCGCACGACGTGGGAGTACCACCAGCCCGAGCCGACCTCCACCTACCTCGCGACCGTCCAGATCGGCCGCTACGAGATCCTCCCGGTCGACCTCGCGGGCGTCCCCGGAACCCTCGCCGGGCCGCCGGCCCTCCGCTCGCGCATCGGGCACGACTTCGGGCTGCTGCCCGAGATGATGACAGCCTTCACCGAGCGCTTCGGCCCGTACCCGTTCGCCGCCTACACGGTCGTCGTCACCGACGACGATCTGGAGATCCCGCTCGAGGCCCAGGGGCTCGCGATCTTCGGGGCGAACCACGCCGACGGCCGCAGCGGGTCGGAGCGCCTGATCGCGCACGAGCTCGCTCATCAGTGGTTCGGCAACAGCGTCGGCGTCGCGAGCTGGGGCGAGATCTGGCTCAACGAGGGCTTCGCCTGCTACGCCGAGTGGCTCTGGTCGGAGGCCTCCGGCGGCCCCTCGGCGGCGCGCCTGGCGGCCTCCGCCCGCGCCCGCCTCGCCGGCCTGCCGCATGACATCGTGGTCGGCGACCCCGGGCCCGACGCCATGTTCGACGACCGCGTGTACAAGCGCGGCGCCGTGACCCTGCAGGCGCTCCGCGCACGCGTCGGCGACGACGTGTTCTTCGACACCCTCCGCACCTGGACGACGCGCCACCATCACGGCGTCGCGACGACGACGGACTTCGTCGCGCTCGCGTCCGAGAAGGCGGGGGCCGACCTCGGCGAGCTGTTCGACGCCTGGCTGTTCGGGCTCGCGGTGCCGGCGCTGCCGCGGGGGTAGCGGGCCGGCTGCGGGCCCGGCTGGCTGGCGGGCGGTGCTGCGTGGCGACGGTCAGCGGCGCTGCGGGTGCGCGCAACTCAGGGAAAGCGCGCGGGCCGAGCCGGCGACGGCGGGCCGCCGCAAGTCCAGGGTGCACGGCGCCTGAGATGCCGACGGCTGGCAGCTCGGCGGCGCGTGGGCGCAAAACGCCGGAGACGCGGACGGCGGGCTGTCGGAGGCGCGGACGGCGGGCTGCCGGAGGCGCGGCCCGACGGCGCTCGGGGTGCGGGCGGTGCGGGGTTCCGCGCCGGGGCGCACGTTCCTGCGCCCCCGCTCGCATTTCAGGGAAGCGCGCACGCACCGCCCGACACGCGGACCCGGGCACGGACGGGCGGGGTCTGGCAGGTGTCGGCGCGCCTCCGGAGACCCGCCCCTGCCAACGCACGCCCGCCGACACGCCCCTCTTGCTAGGCGCCGCGCCGCGCGAGCGCGACGAGGTAGCGGCACGGACCCGCCGACTCGTTGACGTAGGCGCAGGCCACCGGAGTCCCGAGCTGCAGGCAGTCTCCGGCTGCGAGGTGGTGCGTCTCGGCGCCCTCGACGAAGGTGAGCTCGCCGTCGAGCACCCAGATCTGGTGGTGCGTGAACGAGTACGAGTCGGCGGGGTAGTCGACGCGGACCCCGGCGGGGAGCTCGACCTCGACGAGCTCGATCGGGCCGCCGGCGCCGGGCGAGACGGAGCGGCGGTGGTACCCGGTCTCGGGGTCGGTCCACACGGCCTGATCGCCGAACCGCGCCACGCGCCCGCCGGCCCCCGTGCTCTCGGCGCGCGCGATGAGCTCCGAGAGCGTGATGCCCAGCGCTCCTGAGATGCGGCCCAGCAGCGCCGCGGTCGGCTGGACCTCGCCGCGCTCGATCTTGGCGATCATGGCGCGTGAGACACCGGACCGATCAGCGAGGGCGCTGACGCTGAGGTCGCGGCTGTGGCGGGCTCCGGCGAGGGCGGCCGCGAGCGAGTCGGTCAGGTCGTCGGTCATGGGTGCAACTATACGACTTGATCTGGCTACTATGGTGCCATGTCCGACCCCACCGTGCCCGCGCTCCTCGTCCGCGATGCGACTCCCGACGACGCCGCGGCCTGCGCCCGCATCTATGCGCCCTACGTGACCGACACGGCCATCACCTTCGAGAGCGTCGCCCCTACCGCCGACGAGATGGGCCGCCGCATCGCCGAGGCTCAGGTCCGGCATGCCTGGATGACGCTGGAACTGGACCACACCACCGTCGGCTACGCCTACGCGGGCCCGTTCTCCGGCCGCGATGCCTACCGCTGGGCCGCCGAGGTCAGCGTCTACCTCGACTCGGCGCACCGCGGGCGCGGCGGCGGGCGGGCCCTCTACGGCGCGCTCCTGCCCCGGCTGGCCGACCGGGGGTTCCGCATCGCCGCCGCCTGCATGACACTGCCGAACGACGCCAGCCTCGGGTTGCACGAGGCCCTCGGGTTCGAGCGGGTGGCGACGTTCGCCGACATCGGCTGGAAGCTAGGGCGGTGGCACTCGACGGCGTGGCTGCAGAAGCGGCTGGCCCCCGCCGCCGAGGGCGAGCCCGCCGACCTGACCTGACCGCGCCCCGCCCCCGCCCGCCGCCCCGCCCCGCCCGCCGCCCCGCCCCCGGTGAGGGGTCGCTGCTTGTCGAAGACGCCTGTCGGCGGGAGCAACCAGCGACTCCTCACCGGACAGAGGGAGGGCGGGGCGGGGCGGGCAGGGCTAGGGGGCGGCGACGAGGTCGGGGACGGCGGGCAGGTCGGCGGGGGTGTCCGCGTTCCTGCGCACGATGCCCGAGGGCAGGAAGGCCGCCAGCACGGCCGAGCCGAGCAGCACGCTCGCCCCGACGACGACCGCCGGGACGGCCGCCGACACGTAGCCGGTCGGCGTCAGCTGCCCGCCGGCGCCGGTGAACACGGCGGTCAGGACGGCGATGCCGAGCGCGACGCCGATCTCGCGCAGCGTCGAGTTCGTGCCGGACGCCTTCGCGTGATCGTCGGGCGCCATGTTCGTCAGGACCGCCGTCGAGATCGGCGCGAAGACGGCACCCATGCCGACGCCGGCGAGCAGGAAGCCGGGGAGCAGCGTCAGGTAGCCGACGTCGGCGCTCATGGTGAGGGCGATCTCGAAGAGCCCGGCGCTCAGGAGCGCGAGGCCGGAGACGATGAGGATGCGGGTACCGACCCGCGGGGCGATCAGGCCGGTGAGCGGGGCGACGATCATGGGTGCGAGGGTCCACGGCATGGTCGCGACTCCGGCCTCGAGCGGGGTCTTGCCCTGCACCACCTGCAGGAACTGGATCAGGATGAACACCGCGCCGAAGGAGCCGAAGCTGAAGCTCATAGCCACGAAGTTCGCGAGGGTGAAGCTGCGGTCGCGGAACAGGCGGAGCGGCAGGAGCGGCGTCGGGTTGCGGCTCTCCCAGATCAGGAAGGCCGCGAGCAGAGCGCCGCCGCCGATCAGGGAGCCGAGCACCTCGAAGCTCGACCAGCCCGCATCGTTGCCGCGGACGATGCCGAAGACCGCGCCGAGGACGCCGAGCCCGGCGAGCAGGACGCCCACGATGTCGGCACGGACGCGCAGGCCGAAGGTGTTGGGCAGGGCGTAGAGCGCGAGCGGCACGGCGATGATGCCGATCGGCACGTTGAGCCAGAAGATCGACTCCCAGCTCCAGCCCTCGACGACTGCGCCGCCGATCAGGGGCCCGAGCGCGACGCCGAGTCCGGAGACGCCGCCCCAGATGCCGATAGCCATCGGCCGGAGGCGGACTGAGACCGCGCCGACGAGCAGGGTCAGCGAGAGCGGCATGACGGCCGCCGCGCCGGCGCCCTCGAGTGCACGGGCTGCGATCAGCGCCCCGGACGAGGTGCTCATCGCGGCGAGCGCCGACGCGACCGTGAAGACGACGATGCCGCCGACGAAGAGGCGGCGACGTCCGAACCGGTCGCCGAGACTGACGGCCAGGAGCATGAGCGCCGCGAACGAGAGCGTGTAGGCGTTGGTCACCCACTGGAGGTCTTCGACGGTGGAGCCGAGCTCTTCGTGGATGACCGGGAGAGCGCTGGTGACGACGAGGTTGTCGAGGGTCGCCATGAACATCGGCAGGGAGGCGGCGACCATGGCCAGCCAGACGGGAATCCGGCGTGTGCTCGTTCGTTCGGACACGAGTGCTCCTTCAGGACTGTTCTTACGAGACACGAGTGGTCTCTCAGGAACGGGGATGGTTGTAATCGAATGATTACTCGAACCGTAGTAATCGAATGATAACCTGTCAAGCATGGCTACCAAATCGGCTCCGGATACCCGCATGACCTCCGCGGAACGCCGCGAGCAGATCATCCAGGCGGCGACGAGCGTGTTCGGCGACCGCGGCTACCACGGCACGACGACCGACCAGGTCGCCAAGGCCGCTGGGATCAGCCAGCCCTACGTCGTGCGCATGTTCGGCACCAAGGAGGCGCTGTTCCTCGAAGTCATCAACGCGGCGCTGGCGATGCTGCTCGTGAGCTTCCGCGAGCAGCTCGCGGAGCACCGCAGCTCGGGTGAGCCCGCCGAGGCGCTGGTCCCGAAGCTCGGCAACGCGTTCATCGACCTGGTGAAGACCAGGGGCCTGCACCGCTCGCTCATGCAGGGCTTCGTGTCGGGCGGCGACCCCGTCATCGGCGTCGCGGCACGCCGGGGCTTCCTCGAGGTGTACGCGTTCCTGCGCGACGAGGCCGGCTTCGCCCCCGAGGAGGTCCAGACCTTCCTGTCGTACGGGATGCTCACGAGCGTGCTGCTCTGCATCGAGATGCCGTCGCTGTTCGGACGCGACTCCGACGCCACCGAGCTGGCCTGCGCCGCCTTCGGCCACAAGCTCGACCTCGTTCTCGAGACGATGGGGCCGGACGCCGCGAGCGCGTAGGCGCGCCGTCACCACCCCGTCGCCAAACGTCACGCGTCCGAAACATCCGAGAAAGCCTCGTTCCCTAGATTTGGCCCGACGGGTCGTTCCGCAGCAGGATCCCCGACGTCGAACGGCACGCCGCCGCCCGAGCCCGAATCTCAGGAGAAGCCATGACCGGAAACGCCGCCCGCCTGCAAGCCATCAAGGACGTCGAGGCGTACGTGCCTCCGGCCGTGAGCTTCTCGCTCGACGAGGCTCCGGGAGCGATCTTCGGCGAGAACGTCTTCAACCGGGTCGTCATGCAGAAGCGCCTCCCGAAGTCGGTCTACAAGTCGGTCGTCGCGACCATCGAGCACGGCGCGACGCTCGACCCGGCGGTCGCCGACGCCGTCGCGTCCGCGATGAAGGACTGGGCCCTGGAGAAAGGCGCCACGCACTACGCCCACGTGTTCTACCCGCTGACCGGCCTCACCGCCGAGAAGCACGACAGCTTCTTGGAGCCCGTCGGCGACGGCACCGCCCTCGCCGAGTTCGCCGGCAAGACGCTGGTGCAGGGCGAGCCCGACGCGTCCAGCTTCCCCAACGGCGGCCTCCGCAACACCTTCGAGGCCCGCGGCTACACCGGCTGGGACGTCACCAGCCCCGCCTACGTGCTCGAGAACCCGAACGGCAACACGCTCTGCATCCCCACGGTGTTCGTGTCGATGACCGGGGAGGCGCTCGACCACAAGACGCCGCTCCTGCGCTCGCAGCAGGCGATGGGCGAGCACGCCGAGCGAGTGCTCCGGCTCTTCGGCCACGACGACGTGAACCACGTCGTGTCGTTCTGCGGTCCTGAGCAGGAGTACTTCCTCGTCGACCGCCACTTCTTCCTCGCGCGGCCCGACCTGATGAACGCCGGGCGCACCCTCTTCGGCGCGAAGCCGCCCAAGGGCCAGGAGTTCGACGACCACTACTTCGGCGCCATCCCCGAGCGCGTGCTCGGCTTCATGATGGACACCGAGCGCGAGCTGTTCAAGCTCGGCATCCCGGCGAAGACGCGCCACAACGAGGTGGCGCCCGGCCAGTTCGAGATCGCGCCGATGTTCGAGCGAGGCAACATCGCGGCCGACCACCAGCAGCTCCTGATGACGACGTTCAAGTCGATCGCGAAGAAGCACGGCATGGAGTGCCTGTTTCACGAGAAGCCGTTCGCGGGCGTGAACGGCTCGGGCAAGCACGTCAACTTCTCGCTCGGCAACAGCGAGCTCGGCAGCCTGTTCGTTCCCGGCGACAACCCCCACGACAACGCGCAGTTCCTGGTCTTCTGCGCTGCCGTGATCCGGGCCGTGCACCTCTACGGGGGCCTGCTGCGCGCGTCGGTCGCGTCAGCCAGCAACGACCACCGTCTCGGCGCGAACGAGGCTCCCCCGGCCATCATCTCGATCTTCCTCGGCGACCAGCTCGCCGACATCTTCGAGCAGATCGCGCGGGGCCCGGCCACGTCGTCGAAGGGCCGCGGCACGATGACCATCGGCGTCGACACGCTGCCCGTCCTGCCGACCGATCCGGGCGACCGCAACCGCACGAGCCCCTTCGCCTTCACGGGCAACCGCTTCGAGTTCCGCGCTCCCGGCTCGCTCCAGACGGTGGCGGCCCCGATGGTGACGATCAACACGATCATGGCCGACTCGCTCGACTACGTCGCGACGACGCTCGAGGCGGCCGTCGCCGAGGGCGTCGACTTCGACTCCGCCGTGCAGACGCTCCTGACCGAGATCATCACCGAGCACGGCGCCGTCGTCTTCAACGGCAACGGCTATGGCGACGAGTGGCCGATCGAGGCCGAGAAGCGCGGGCTCAAGAACCTCAAGACCACGCTCGACGCCCTTCCTGAGCTGATCACCGACGAGGCGCTCGCCCTCTTCGAGAAGTACGGCGTCTTCACCCATCGCGAGATGCACAGCCGCTACGAGATCGGCCTCGAGCAGTACGTCCTGGCCATCGGCGTCGAGGCGCGGCTCACTCAGGAGATCGGCCAGACGGTGATCCTCCCCGCGGCCGTGCGCCACCAGACCGAGATCGCGACCAACATCGCCGCTCTCAAGGCGGCGGGCATGACCGACGTCGATCTGGCTCCGCTTGACGGCATCAGCGCGCCCGTCGCGGCGCTCCGCTCGGCCCTCGCGACGCTCGGCGACGCGCTGACTGCCGACGCCGGCCACGACGCCCTCGCCGAGGCCGAGCACGCCCGCGACGCTCTGCTGCCGGCGATGCTGGCGGTCCGGGGCGCAGCCGACGAGCTCGAGACCATCGTGGCCGACGACCTCTGGCCGCTTCCGACGTACCAGGAGCTCCTCTTCGTCCTCTAGCGCCGCGGCAGGCGGGCGCAGGAAGTCCCGGCGCCCGCCCACCCCGCCTCCGCCTAGTCGACCGAGACGACGAGGTCGGCCAGCTCGCGCGACATCCGCACGACGAGGGCGTTCTCCTCGTCGGGCCCCGTCGCCCAGGCCCGCGCCGCCTCGGGCGACTTGCCGAACCGCTCGTGCCGCTCGATCAGGCGCGAGAGCCGGAGGTCGCGAGGCGTGTCGACGAACCACACCTCGTCGAACTCGGCGTGGACCAGAGGCCACGGGTCGTCGTCGCCGAGCAGGTAGTTGCCCTCGCTGATGACGATCGGCACGTCGCCCGGGATGGCGATCGCCGAGCCGATGCTCTCCTCCACGTCGCGCGTGTACATCGGCGCGTAGACCACGGGCTCGTCCGCCGTGCGAAGGCGTCGCAGCAGGGCGAGGTACCCCCAGGCGTCGAACGTCTCGGGCGCGCCCTTGCGCTCGGCGAGATCGAGGCGGCCGAGCTCGGCATTGGCCAGATGGAAGCCGTCCATCGGCGCGACGGCGGCGTCGCCCAGCGACTCGGCGAGGCGGGTCGCCAGCGTCGACTTGCCCGAGCCGGGCTCCCCCGCGATCCCGATCATGAGCCGTCGGCCGGCGTGCTTCAGCTGGAGGTGTCGGACGCGCTGGACGAGGTCGGCGATCGGCATGCGACCAGTCTGCCCGGTGCCCCTTGCCGCCGGCCCGTCACGCCCGCCCGAGTGCGACCACGACTATGACCGCGATCATCGGGACCATGACGAGGAAGGCGATCGGCGGCGCCTTCCGGTCGACGATGCTCTTGCCCTTCGTGATCAGAAGGAGCGCCATCACCATCGGCATGAGCGACAGCTTCGCCTCGTGGAGGAAGAGCACCAGGCTGACTGCGGTCAGAGCGACCGCCAGGACCGACCGAGCCACGACGAGGTCGAGAAAGCGGCGCGGCGGCTCCCTGTCGTCTGTCATCGGACCTCCCTCCTGACCTGCCTCACCGCTCCGAGAAGGAGCGGAAGGCAGACCCACACCACGAGCGATGTGAGCGCGGGACCAACGCCTGTCAACTCATCCGTCGGTGAGAGCCACGTCCATTGCGGCTCGGTCAGCCACAGACTGAATCCCAGACTCGAGAACCACTCCCCGACGACGGGAAGCCGGGGTGTCACGGCGATGTCATACGCGATGGGGACGACCATCGTGACGACGATCGCGAGAGGCGTATTGAGGAGCAACGAGCCCATCGCCACTCCAGAGAGTGCCGCCGCGAGCGAGAATGCGAACACCGACCAGATCGAGACGCGCAGGGCAGGCCCGTCGAAGACAGTCCAATCGCCCCAGTGGAGCACGAGGAAAGCCGAGACCGAGAGCACGGTGATGGCGAAGGCTGTAGCGAGTACGAGCGCGATTGCTGCGAGAACCCTGGCGCCGAGCACAGTCTGTCGGTGCGGGACCAGCGCGTAGGTGGTCAGCGCTGAACGGTGGGTCCAGTCACCAGTAGTCGCCAAGACTGCGACGATCGGCAGTAGCAACGGCAGAGGGAGCGATGCCGACCCGACGAACTCGCTGAGTCGAGCGCCACCCTGCGAGGCGAGAAGCGCCGCGCCAACCCCCAGCGCGACCATGACAGCGAGGAGCACCCGGGATGCGCGGGTGTCCACGGAGCGCCGAAACTCGACCTGGAAGCATCGAAGGAAAGTCATCGCCCACCGCCCCTGACGAAATCGAGTAGCCGCTCGCCGCCTAGTCCCGCGTATTCACCATGCGTGGCGGCGAGGAAGGCCTCCTCGAGGGATGATTCGTGCGGCGCGAGGTGTCCGAGGAGGATCCCCCGCTCGAAGGCAACTCGACCGACGTCGAAAGCATCGCCTTCGACGCTCAGTCCTCCGTTTTCCGCGATTGACACAGCAAAGCCAGCACGGCTGAGGGTCTCGTGAAGGAGAACGTCGTCGGACGAGCGGACGAGGATCGAAGCCGGGTTAGTAGCTGTCCCTACTCCGACTGCCGAGAGCCGCCCCCGGTCGATGACCACAATCGAATCTGCTGCAGCGGCGACTTCCGAAAGCTGATGGCTGGACACCACGACGGTTCCTCCGTGGTCCGCGAAGCCCCGGAGGAACTGCCGCAACCACTGGATCCCCTCCGGATCGAGTCCGTTGGCTGGCTCGTCGAGAATGAGAAAGCGGGGTGCCCCGAGGACGGCGATTGCGATCCCCAAGCGCTGGCGCATCCCGAGGGAAAGGGCCCCCACCCGCTTCTTGGCCACTGACTCGACGCCGACCGCTTCAAGACAAGCCAGCACGCGCTTCCGCGTGACGCCGATCATCAGGCCCGCGAGATACGCGGTCTCGACGACACTTCGGCCAGGATGCTGCGCCGCAGCATCGAGGAGAACGCCTACGGTCCGTCCAGGTGATCGAAGCGCCGGGAACGGCGAGCCATCGAACAGAGCGCGGCCGGAGTCCGGTCGGGCGTGCCCGATCATCATCCTGAGCGTCGTCGATTTACCTGATCCGTTTGGGCCGACGAACCCGGCCACGGTCCCGGTCGGCACCGTGAACGAGATACCTTCGACGACCGTCTTCGATCCATACGACTTGGTCAGTTGATCGACGATGAGCCCGCCATTCCTAGCATGCATCAGTGGAACCAGCTCCAGATTTCCCATCCTGTCACCAGGACGCTGAGTGCATTGGCGAGCTTCACGAGCGGCTTCCAGACGTTGGTGTTGAACCACGCCCAAGCCTTCTTGACACCCGCGGCAAATTTCGACCACCATCCGGGTATCTTCTTGATGATCTTCACCGCTGCATCAATAAGGGGCTTGATGCTGGCTCGTGAATCGCTAGGGCAGTCGGAGGGGCCGACCGGACTCACCGGCTCGTGGACGGACCCACCAATGGTGAGCGGGATCACCGCTCCAGATGCGGCTACGGACGAGGAGGGGAAAGACCCGCCGACAGGTCCAGCGGCAACGGCCGCCAGCGGTGCCGGAGCGGCCGAAGCCGCAGCAGAGAAACCTGCGACGCCAACAGCGGAGAGAGCGAGAGTGGCAACGATTCTGTGGCGCAACTTCCAGGTCGTTCGATTAGTTTTCACGTGCATTCTTCCCATCTCGGTAGCCGGCGCTTCCGGCTATCGATAGCTCGCGTCAGTTGGCGCTGGTGCGAGCCGAGGCGGGGCCCTCTGGGTCGCGCCTATGCAGTATTTCGAGTGTGTGCACCACATGTCAATGGCGAAATCCAGCCACTGCTCGGACCAAGCGGAGCGAGCGTCCACGCCGAACCGTTCCTATGAGATCCGTGACGTTCCGATGAACTCCGGAGCGTTCCTGAACGCGCAGCACCGTCGCAAGCGAGAGAATGCAGATATGGAACCCGATCTGAGAATCGTCAGCTACAACCTTCGCGAGCACCTCGCGATCGGGGAGCTGACCGACCTCGTCGAGGCTCACCGGATGGACGTCCTGTGCCTGCAGGAGTGCGACAGCACCGACATCCCCGACCAGATCCTGGGACTGAAGCTGGCGGCCTCGACGAAGACCAACCGCCTGGGGCTCGCGCTCTACTACCGCGAGGACCGCTTCGAGCTGCTCGGCACGAGCCTCTTCGCGCTGATGAAGTCGATGCACGACCGCGTGATGGCCCCGGCCCACGAGCGGCTCCTCGCCGCGCGGCTGAAAGACCTCGTGACCGGCGAGGAGCTCGTCGTGGCCGACTTCCACGCCGCTCCGCTGACCGCCTCGAACGGTCTGCGCCGCCGCCAGATCGGCCTGGCGCACGAGAAGCTCAAGGAGCTCGCCGGCGGCGTCCCGACCGTGATGGTCGGCGACTTCAACTACCCGTGGTTCCGCCAGGGGCTGCGCAAGCACCTCCTGAAGACGGGCTACGAGCTCTCCATCACCGAGGAGCCCACGTACTCCCGCTCGGGCTTCAGCGGGCACTTCGACTTCGCTACCACGATGGGGATGAAGATCGCCAGCGTCCTGTCGCTCCCCCAGGGCAAGTCGGACCATCGTCCGATCCTGCTGCTGGCGAGCGTGGCGGCCGTCGCAATCTGATGTCACGTACTCGAAACATTCTCGGCAGAATGTTTTCTTCCATGTTGCTCGACTCGGAGTGATCTGATTAGTATCTTGACTACGCCACTGATCCGGCGGTGGCGGGAGCTCTTTTATTCGGGTAAGAGGCTCCCGCCCTTCTCTTCTTCTATGTCACGTCGGTAACGGTCGCGCGGCTCCGCGTGTACTGTTCAGCAGGCTCACGGCCCGCCCGCTGTCTCCGCCGGTCGGGGTACACGCACGAAGGACGGTGAATGGCTGACGACAGGATCGCGCGCACTCTTCTGCGCGAGACCGTCCTGACCGAGCTCACCCACGCCATCCTCGACGGCCGTCTCCCACCGGGCCACCGCCTCCGAGACGACGACCTGATCGCCTGGCTCGGCACCAGCCGGGCCCCGATCCGCGAGGCGCTCGCCCAACTGGCCGACATCGGACTGGTCGAGATGGCTCCTAACCGCTTCACCAAGGTCGCGCACGTGTCGCCGCGCACCTACGCCGAGTCGGCGGCCGTCTGGGCCGCCCTGGTCACTCGCGCAATGCACTGGGGCATCCTGCGGTTTCCCGGCGAGCAGCTCCCTCTTCTCGAGGCGCTCAACGACGAGCTCCGCGCCGCGCCGGCCAGCGAGTGGCCACCCGGACCATCGCCGATCGACCGGTTCGTGGCATGCGTGGTCATGCACTGCGACAACACGGTCCTGATCGAGAGCATCCAGGTGCACGCGCCCCTTCTGACCCTCGGCGTGAACAGCTTCAAGGACCACCTCGACACGACGCCGGTGCGCGGCTACTTCGACATCGTCATCCGGCGCTGCCGCGAGCACGACGCCGACGGCTTCGAGGCCGAGATGCGCGCGTTCCTCGACGGCACGATGAGCCACTTCATCGATCGGGTCACCGGCGACGAGCTCCGCCCCTACCGAAAGGCGTCCGGTGCCGGTTCCTGAGCGTGAGGCCCTCATCGTCCCGAACCGGCGGCTCCTCACCGACGACGTCTTCGACCGGCTCAGCGGCGACATCATCCGAGGCCGCCTCGAGCCCGGACAGCGCGTGCACGACGTGGCGCTCGCCGGCGAGCTGGGCCTGTCGCGGGCCACGGTCCGGACGGCGATCCTGCGCCTGACCCATATCGGCCTGGTCGAGTCGGTGCCCAATCTCTACACGCGAGTGGCCCCGCTGTCGCTGCGGTACTACCTCGAGGCCGACGACACCGCTCGCGCGCTCTACCTGATGGCCGTGCGCTACGGCACCCCGCTGCTGACAGACCCGCAGATCGCCGGCATGCAGGCGTGGGTGGCATCGCTCGCCGGGCGCGACGAGGTCGACACCGAGTCGATCTTCACGGGTGCGGCGACGGCGGGCCTCTTCCAGCCCTTCGTCGACAGCCTGGACAACGCCCCGCTCGAGCGCACGCTGGCGCGGCTCCGGCCCCACCTCCTCCGCGTGCTCGGCCAGTTCGGGCACCTCGTTCCGCGCGAGGTGACCAACCCTGCGCTGAACGACGCCATCGCGTGCGCCGCGCAGCACGACGTCGAGGGCACTGTCGCCGCCTTCCATCGGTACTACGACGAGGGCATGGCGGTCTTCCACGAGCGGCTCGCGCGCGAGCCCGCGTTCGTGCACGGCTGACTATGTGTACGCGTGTGACGAACAGCCCCGGGTTTCCCACGCGCCTCGGCTAGCCTGCTCAGACCAACCCCGCGAAAGGCCCTGCCGCATGTCCAGCTCGTCGTACGACTTCGATACCCGCCAGATCCATGCGGGGACGAACCTCGACAGCGACCACGGTGCGCGCCTGACGCCCATGTACCAGTCGGCCGGCTTCGTCTTCGACTCGTTCGCCGACGGGCAGGGCCGCTTCGACGGCACGATCCCCGGCGCCGCCTACGCGCGCACCGACAACCCCACGAACGCCGCCGTCGCCCGCCGTCTCGCCGACCTCGAGGGCGGGGCCGCCGCGCTCCTGACCGCCAGCGGCACGGCGGCGATCGCCCTCACGTTCAACGCCCTCGCCGTCTCGGGCGACCACATCCTCGCCACCGACAGCCTCTACGAGGGCTCGCGCACGCTGTTCGCGCGCAGCTTCGGCCGCCAGGGCGTCGAGGTGGAGCTGATCCCCGCCGACGCGCCCGACGAGGTGTGGGCCGCGGCGATCCGCCCGACCACGAAGGCCCTCTTCACCGAGACGATCCCGAACCCCAAGAACGACGTCGTCGACCTGGCCCGCCTCGCCCGCATCGCCCACGAGGGCGGCTTCCCGCTGATCGTCGACAACACCGTGGCGACGCCGTACCTGGCCCGACCCATCGAGCACGGCGCCGACCTCGTGATCCACTCGACCTCCAAGTGGCTCTCGGGTCACGGCGCCGTCCTGGGCGGCGTTGTCATCGACGCAGGAACGTTCGACTGGTCCGCCCACACCGACCGCTTCCCGAACATCGCGTCGCCCGGCCCGACCGGCGTGCCCTCGTTCGTCGAGCGCTTCGGCCCCCTCGCGTTCCTCACCTACCTCCGGAGCGTGACGGCCCTCGACTACGGCCCCACGCTGCCGCCGACCAGCGCGTTCATGCTCCTCCAGGGCATCGAGACGCTGTCGCTGCGCATGGACCGCCACGTGGCGAACGCCCTGGCGCTGGCCCAGTGGCTCGAGCACCGCGACGAGGTGACGGCCGTCGACTACCCGGGCCTCGTCGGCAACGAGTACTACGCCCGAGCGCAGAAGTACCTGCCGAAGGGAGCCGGGGCCGTCGTCACGTTCGAGCTGGCCGGCGGGCTCGAGGCGTCGAAGGCGTTCATCGACTCGCTCGAGCTGATCAGCAAGATGACCCACCTCGGCGACGTGCGCACGCTGGCTATCCACACCGGCTCGACGATCCACGGCCACCTGACCGAGGAGGAGCGCCTGTCGCGCGGCATCACGCCCGGCACGGTGCGGCTGTCGGTCGGGCTGGAGAGCGTGCGCGACCTGCTGCGCGACCTGGAGCGGGCGCTCGACGCTGCCGGGGCCGCGACCGTGCCGGCGCTGTCGGACGCTGAGCGGGAGCACGCTGCCGCCTAGTTCCTGCGGAACAGCGTTCCTGCGGAACAGCGTTCCTGCGCCCGCTTCTGACTCCTAGTAGCTGGTGCTGCGCACCGGCGAGCCCATCGGACGCGTCCCGAGCGGGACCGCCGGCCGCACGAACGCGGCGCGCACCAGCTTGACGACCGACCAGGCGAGCACCACGACGAGCATGACGTTGCGGGCGCCGAGCACGATGAGCGCGATCGGCGCGAGGTCGAGCAGCGGGATGTAGAGCACCGGGTAGACCAGCGTCGTGAGCCCGGCGACGACGAGGGCGAGGATGGCCGGGGTCTTCCAGTCCGGCGGGCGGAGCACCAGGCCGACCACGACGATCGGCGTGAGCCACAGGACGTACTGCGGCGACCCGACCTTGTTGAAGACGATGAAGGCCGACGCGAGCGCCAGCGCGCCGACGAGCACGAGGTCGACCTCGCGGCCCAGGGCGTGCGGCAGCGTCGACAGGCGGCGGGTCGCCACGGCGAGCACCACGATCAGGGCCGCCATCACGATGAACATCACGGCCGTGGCGTGCGAGACGAGCCACTGGTCGCCGGGGCCGGTGACCTCCTCGGTGAGCAGGACGCGGTTGTGGATCAGGTGCGCCCCGGGCACTCGGGCGAGCGACATCCAGAGCCACGGCGTCGCCAGCGGCGCCTCGACCTGAAGGGCGCGCCCGTTCTGCTGGGTGACGAAGCTGTCGAGGTGGGCGCCCCCGCCGCCGATCAGCACGATGGACGAGACGAGGAGAGAGACGGCAGCGCCGGTGATCAGGACGATCCAGCGGCGGCTCGTCGCGACGACGGCCGAGGCGATGACCGCGGCCGGCCACACCTTGATCCAGGTCGCCGCCGCGAGCAGGAAGCCGGCGACCCACGGGCGCGAGCCGAGGAACAGCATGCCGACGACGACGATCGGCGCCGTGAAGCCCTCGAGGCGGAGCAGGTCGACTGCGGCCAGGACGGCGATCGTCAGCACCCAGAACCCGGGCGCCCACTGCGAGCGCACGAAGCGGCCGCGGCGGATCAGCGCCTGCAGCGCGATCCCGTTCGCGACGCCGACGAGCACCACCCAGACGACCGTGTAGAGGCCGGCGCCGAGCACGCGCGAGCCGACGATCGGCAGCAGGGCGCCCGCCGGGTACACCCAGTCGGTGGCGAAGACCGGCCACTGGCCGCGGTCGACGGCGTCGGAGGCCCACTTCGCGTAGACCGGGAGATCGCCGCCGAGCTCGCCGCTCAGGATGTACGGGATGCTCAGGATCAAGACGACGACGTGCACGAGCACGAGACCCGACCAGAGCACCCGAGCGTCCTGCGCCCACTTCGAGAGGGAGGCGAGGGGACGAGCTGGCACCCTTCGAGCATAGACACTCCCGGGCGCACCCTCGTCCGCCCCGGTTCATCCTGCGTTCACGATCCGGGCCTACGGTCGCGCCAACGAAAGGGGTTCTCCATGGACGTGCTCTTCACTGTGATACTCGTCATAGTCGTCGCCCTCGTGTTCGACTTCACGAACGGCTTCCACGACACCGCGAACGCCATGGCGACCTCGGTCGCCACCGGCGCCCTCAAGCCGCGGACCGCCGTGCTCATCTCGGCCGTCCTGAACCTCGTCGGCGCGTTCCTGTCGACCGAGGTCGCCAAGACCGTCTCGAACGGCATCATCAAAGAGGGTCCGGGCGGCATCGAGATCACCCCGGTCATGATCTTCGCCGGCCTCGTGGGCGCCGTCCTCTGGAACCTCACCACCTGGTACCTCGGCCTCCCCTCGTCGTCGACGCACGCACTGTTCGGCGGCCTGATCGGCGCGGCCGTCATCGGCGCCGGCGTCGGATCAGTCGACTTCGGCGTCGTCCTGACCAAGATCGTCGTGCCGGCCCTCGCCTCGCCGCTCGTGGCCGGCTCGGTCGCGCTGCTCGCGACCTTCGCCGCCTACCGGATGACGCACAACGCCCGGGCCCGCGGCTCGGAGCGCGGCTTCCGGCACGCGCAGACGGTGAGCGCCTCCCTCGTCTCGCTCGCGCACGGCACCAACGACGCCCAGAAGACGATGGGCGTGATCACCCTGACGCTCATCGCCGCGGGGTACCAGGGCGCAGGAACGGGCCCGGCGCTCTGGGTGATCCTCGCCTGCGGGCTCGCAATCGGACTCGGCACCTACGTCGGAGGCTGGCGCATCATGAAGACCGTCGGCAAGAACATCACCGACGTGCAGTCCCCGCAGGGCTTCGCGGCCGAGACCGCGTCGGCGGCGACCATCCTGATCTCGTCGCACCTCGGCTTCGCGCTCTCGACCACCCAGGTCACGTCGGGCTCGGTCATCGGCGCCGGCCTCGGCAAGCGCCTCGCCATCGTCCACTGGGGCGTCGTCGGCAGGATCGCCACCGGCTGGGTCATCACCCTCCCGGCGGCCGCGCTCGTCGGCGGCGTCGCCGCATGGGTGGCGTCGACCAGCACCATCGGCCTCGTCGTCGTCGCGGTCCTCGCCCTCGGCGCCGGCGTGACGTTCTACGTGCTCGCCAAGCGCAAGCCCATCTCGGCGCATGATGTCGCCGGCACGTCGGCCGACGCGCCGGAGCTCGAGACGGAAGGAGTCCGCTGATGTTCCTCGGAGTCGACTGGGGCGCGTTCGTCGTCGTCTTCCTGGTGGCGCTGGCCGCCACCGCCGTCGTGGTGCTGTTCTTCTCGGCGGGCCTGCGCCTGCTGGCGAACGGCGAGCTCGAGACCGGCGCCGTCGATGCGAACGGCTTCCCGGTCGGCGAGGGCAGCACGCCCGTGACCGATCGCTCGCCGACGCGCACCGCCGGCGGCTGGGCGTGCATCGGGGTCGGCGGCCTGGCCGTGCTCTACGCGCTGTACCTGATCATCCCGCAGTTCCACTAGCCCCCGCGCGGCACCTGCGCCCGCCTCCCGCCTTTCGCCCACGATCCCGACATCAGCGCCCACGATCGCGACATGGCACCAGGATTCCTGGTGGTGTCATGTCGCGATCGTGGGCCTCGGCCGACCGAACGGGAGGCCCTCCGCTGCAAGGGCCGACCTCAGCCGGATCGGCTGCAGGAGGTCGCGCCACTCCGAACGGACGACCGTGCGCACGCGAGGGTGCGCGAGCAGGCGGCGTTCCCGCTTTCGCTCGTCGAGGGCGATCTGCGCCGGTGTCCGTCCGTTCGCGTACCGCGGGTTCGTGTACTTGTGATCGCCGTCGAACTCGAGGGCTATCCCGAATTCCTCCCACCAGAGGTCGACGAAGCCGATCAGGCCGTCCGCGTCGTCGAACGGCTCCTGCAACGAGGGCTGCGGAGCGCCGAGCTCGAACAGGCGGAGCCTCGCAAGGGACTCTCCTGCCGAGCCCGCCTTGGGCGAGCCGAACTCGATGAGGCGGCAGGCGGAGGCGCGGCGACGGGCCGTCGGACGATCGGCGAGCAGTCTCACCAGGTCGTCGTGGGTCACGATGCCGCCGGCGAGAGCCGCGTCGACCATCGCGAGACCGTCCGCGAAGAGGCAGGTCAGCGCGACGTCGACGCAGGTGCGGGCCAGCGTGGTGACCTGCACCCCGTCGACCACCTCGATCTCGAGGTCTGAGAGCGGACCCGCGTGCTTGACCACGCCGGCCCAGCGCTGCCCCCGCTCGCGCTCCGGATCGGTCACGTGCACCGGCTTCGGCGTGCCCGAGAGGAAGGGCAGACCGTGAACGGCCGCGGCCGACTCATGCGAGAACACGAGCCTCGACAGCAGCGAGGTCGAGGCGGCCTGCACCTGCAGCACGTGCTTCTGCTCGGGAAGGAGACCCGCCCAGTCGGCGGCGCGCACGTAGACGCCCGGATGCACGCGGATCAGCCGGCCCTCGGCGGCCGCGCGCTCCAGGCGTCGGGCCTGGAGGGAGGTGGAGGAGCGGAGCAGGTGCGGGAGGGCGGGGAGCGAAGGCACTCGACCAGGGTGGCCCGGCGGCGGCGGGGAGATCCTGCGCCTGTGCAGTCTGTGGACAACTGCACGACTGGGGAGACACGGCGCGACCCGGTTGACGACACGCGACCCCCGAAGTCGAGGGTCGCGTGTCGGTCGAGCAGCGAGGGCTAGAGGCCGCGCGCCAGCCGGTAGTAGGCCGCGTTCCAGTTGGCCGCCTGACGGAAGTCGCGCAGCGTCGTGTGCTCGTCGATGACCAGGAGCTCGGTGCCGGCCATGCGGGCGAAGTCCTCGAACGCCTCGAGGCCGACGGCGGTCGACATGACGGTGTGGTGCGCGGCTCCGGCGGTGAGCCAGGCCTCGGCCGACACGGCGAACGACGGGCGGGGCTCCCACACGGCGCGGCCGACGGGCAGGTGCGGCAGGTCGGCGTCCGGAGCGACGACGTCGACGACGTTGGCCACGAGGCGGAAGCGGTCGCGCATGTCCGACAGGGCCACGACGATGGCCGGGCCGGGGTCGGCCGTGAAGACGAGGCGCACCGGGTCTTCGCGGTCGCCGATGCCGAGGGGGTGGATCTCGAGCGACGGCTTCGACGAGGTCAGCGACGGGGCGACCTCGAGCATGTGCGCACCCAGGATCTTCTCGGCGCCGGGCACCAGGTGGTAGGTGTAGTCCTCCATCAGCGAGGCGCCGCCGGGCAGGCCCGAGCCCATCACGTTGGCCGCGCGGATCAGGACCGCCGTCTTCCAGTCGCCCTCGCCGCCGAAGCCGTAGCCCTCAGCCATGAGGCGCTGCACGCCGAGCCCGGGGAGCTGCTTGAGCGCGCCGAGGTCTTCGAAGTTGGTGGTGAAGGCGGAGAAGCCGCCCTCCTCGAGGAACGACCGGAGTCCGAGCTCGATCGCGGCGCCGTCGCGCAGCGACTGGTGGCGCTCCGCGCCGGGCAGCAGCTCAGGAACTACCGCGTACGAGTCGAGGTACTCCTGAACGAGCGAGTCGATGTCGCCCGACCCGGCCGCGGCGACGCGCTCGGCCAGCTCGTTGACGCCCCATGTGTTGACCGAGACGCCGAAGACGTGCTCCGCCTCGGTCTTGTCGCCCTCGGTGACGGCGACGTTCCGCATGTTGTCGCCGAAGCGGGCGAGCTTCATCGAGCGGGTCGCGGCCCAGCCGGCGGCGGCGCGCATCCAGGTCGAGATCTGGCCGACGACGCGCGGGTCGGAGACGTGGCCGACGACGGTCTTGCGCGCGATGCCGAGGCGGGTCTGGATGTAGCCGAACTCGCGATCGCCGTGGGCGGCCTGGTTCAGGTTCATGAAGTCGAAGTCGATGTCGCCCCAGGGCAGCTCGACGTTCGCCTGCGTGTGGAAGTGCAGGAGGGGCTTCTGCAGGGCGTCGAGGCCGGCGATCCACATCTTGGCGGGGCTGAACGTGTGCATCCACGCGGTGAGGCCGATGACCTCGTCGCGGGCGTTCGCCTCGAGCACGAGGCGCCGGATCGCGTCGGAGTCGGTGAGCACGGGCTTCCAGACGACCTTCACGGGAACGCCGGCGTCTCCGAGGGCGGTGGCGATCGCCTGCGACTGCTCGGCGACCTGACGGAGGGTCTCCTCGCCGTAGAGGCCCTGCGACCCGGTGAGGAACCAGACCTCGTAGGAGTCGAGGGAGGTGGTCAGCTTGGTCATTTCGTGGTTCCTTCCGACGCGGCGGGCTGCTGCCCGTACACGTTCTGGTAGCGGTCGAAGAGAGCGTCGATGCTCTCCCGGGGGATGGGGATGGCCTCGCCGAGCTGGCGGGAGATGTGCACGGTGCGCGCGACGTCCTCCGCCATGACGGCGGCCTTCACGGCGTCCTTGGCGTCTCTGCCGATCGTGAAGACGCCGTGGTTCTGCATCAGGACGGCGCGCGAGCGGTGACCGGTCAGCGTGGCGACGATGCCCTCGCCGATCGACTCGTCGCCGATGATCGCGAACGGCCCGATCGGGATGGGCCCGCCGAACTCGTCGGCCATGGCCGTGATGACGCAGGGGATCTCCTCGCCGCGGGCGGCCCAGGCGGTCGCGTAGGTCGAGTGCGTGTGCACGACTCCGCCCACTTCGGGCATGTTGCGATAGACGTAGGCGTGCGCGGCGGTGTCGGACGACGGCGAGCGCTCGCTGCCCGGGGTGCCGGGAACGACGGTGCCGTCGAGGTCGCAGAGGATCTGGTTCTCGGGGGTGAGCTCGTCGTACGAGACGCCCGAGGGCTTGATCACGAACAGGTCGGCGCCGGGCACGCGGCCCGAGATGTTGCCGCCGGTCCAGATGACGAGGCCGTAGCGGGTGAGCTCGGAGTGCAGGGCGGCGACCTGCTCACGGGTGCGCTGGATCGCAGCGTCGAGATCGGTCATGAAGCGGTGCCTTTCGAGGTGATGGGGGTGGCGGCGGCCGCCGCGCGCTGGAGCGGCAGAGCCGCGCGGTAGCGGTCGAGGTAGGCGGCGAAGCCGGCGACGTCGGCCGGTTGCGGGTCGACCGTCACGGCGTCGGACGACGCGAACACCTCGTCGTCGAGGAAGTCGCTGAGCGACGTGTCGGCGGCGCGGCGCAGGTAGGCCGCGAGCACCGCGATCCCCCAGGCGCCGCCCTCGCTGGCGGTGGTCTCGACGGCCACGGGCACGCCGACCGCGGCGGCGAGCAGCTGCTGCGCGGCGCCGGCGGTGCGGAAGAGGCCGCCGTGGGCGAGCAGCCGCTCGACGCGGACGTCTTCGTCGTCGAGCGCCTCCATGCCGATGCTCAGCGTCGCGAAGGCCGCGTACAGCTCGGAGCGGATCAAGTTGCCGAGGGTGAAGCGGCTCTCGGGCGTGCGGACGAGCAGCGGCCGGCCGTCCTCGACGCCGGTGACGGGCTCGCCCGACAGGTAGTTGTACGACAGCAGGCCGCCCGCGTCGGCGTCGCCGGCCAGCGCCTCGTCGAGCAGGGCGGCGTAGACGTCGTCGGCCGAGAGCGTCGTGCCCGCGACCTCGCCGAAACGGCCGAACACGCGTGCCCAGGAGGCGATCTCGCTGGCCCCGTTGTTGCAGTGCACCATCGCGACGGCGTCGCCCGCGGGCGTCGTGACGACGTCGAGCTCGGGGTGCACGCTCGTCAGCTGCGAGTCGAGCACGACCATGGCGAAGATGCTTGTGCCGACGCTGACGTTGCCGGTGCGGGGCGCGACGGAGTTCGTCGCGACCATCCCGGTGCCCGCGTCGCCCTCGGGCGGGCAGAACGGCGACCCCGGCTGGAGGGTGCCCGACGGGTCGAGGAGGGCGGCGCCGGCGGGCGTCAGCGAGCCGGCGTCGGCCCCGGCGACGAGCACGGCGGGGAGGAGCTCGGCGAGGTGGATCGACGGGGCGTGGTGCCGGAGGAGTTCCTGCGCCCGATCGAGGTGGGCCGTGTCGTAGTCGCGCGTGGCCGGGTCGATGGGGAACATGCCCGACGCGTCGCCGACGCCCAGCACGTTCTCGCCGGTGAGCGCGCGGTGCACGAGCCCGCCGAGGGTGGTGAGCGAGGCGAGGCGGTCGACGTGCTCCTCGCCGTCGAGCACGGCCTGGTAGAGGTGCGCGACCGACCAGCGGAGCGGGATGTTGAAGCCCAGCGCCTCGGTCAGTGCGCCCGCGGCCTCGCCGGTCGACGAGTTGCGCCAGGTGCGGAACGGCACGAGCAGCTCGGCCCTGTCGTCGAGCGCCACGTAGCCGTGCATCATCGCCGAGATGCCGATGCCGGCGAAGCTCTGCGGGTCGACGCCGTACTGCTCGCGCACGGAGGCGACGAGGTCGGCGTACGCGGCCTGGAGCCCCGACCAGACGGAGTCGACCGAGTAGGTCCAGCGGCCGTCGACGTACTCGTTCTGCCACTCGTGGCTGCCGGTGGCGAGGGTGGCCAGGTCGGAGCCGACGAGGCAGGCCTTGATGCGGGTGGAGCCGAACTCGATGCCGAGGGTGGCATCGCCGGCGGCGATCAGTTCGCGGGGTGTCGTCATGTGGAGACGTCCTTGTCTTCGGTGGGCGTGCGCCCTCAGTCTGCCATGTGAGCGCTCACTTTGTGAAGCTCCCCGGCATGTGGCGCAGGAACTGCCCCGCCCCGCCCGCTCACCTCGCCGCCGGCCCCGTCGACTCGCGCACGACCAGCGTCGGCTCGAGCGCCGGCAGCGGCTCGGCGTCGCCCGGCGCCAGCAGCCCCTCGACGGTCAGCATGATGCGGCGGCCCAGCGCCGTGAAGTCCTGCCGGACCGTCGTCAGCGGCGGGATGAAGTGCGCCGCGTCGGGGATGTCGTCGAACCCCACCACGCTCACCCTCCCGGGGACGTCCATGCCCCGCTCGGAGAGGGCGTGCAGGACGCCGAGCGCGGTCGGGTCGTTGGCGCAGAACACGGCGGTCACGTCGTCGGGCAGCTGGTGGCCGATGGCGTAGCCGCTCGCGGCCGTCCAGTCGCCGCGGTAGACGTCGGCCTGCGGCAGCCCGAGCCGCACCAGGGCGTCGCGCCAGCCGCGCTCCCGCTCGCGAGCGTCGTTCCACGCGACAGGGCCGCCGACGTGGACGATGCGCTCGTGGCCGAGGGAGGCGAGGTGCTCGGTGGCGAGGACCGCCCCGCCGAACTGGTCGAGCGCCACGGAGACGAGGCCGTCGTCAGGGCTCGCATCGGCGGTGACCAGCGGCACGCGGAGGTCGATCTTGCGGATGGCCTCGATCGAGCCGGTGTCGGGAGCGATGAGCACGATGGCCTCGACGTTCTGGCCGATCAGGGCGTCGATCGCGGCGCGCATCCCCGCACCGACCTCGGCCTGGTCGTCGGGCGGGATCGTGGCGATCGACACCTGGTAGCCCGCCTGGCGGGCGGCGCCGTCGAACCCCTGCATCGTGCTGGCGGGGCCGAACAGGGTGCCGCCGGCCGAGATGAGGCCGAGAGCGCGGGTCTTGCGGCTCGCGAGGGCGCGGGCCGCGGCGCTCGGCCGGTAGTTCAGCTTGAGGATGGCGGCGTCGACGCGGGCGCGGGTGGCGGGACGGACGTTCGGGTCGCCGTTGACGACGCGCGACACGGTCTGGTGCGAGACCCCCGCCTCGGACGCCACGTCGAAGATGTTCGCCACGCCGCCGAGTCTAGAGGCGCGCGGTGCGGAATCAGGAGAAGCGGACGCACCCGGATCGTGCCATCCTGGGCGGCAGGCGCGGCAGTGCAGCCGGCCTGAATCCGCAGCGACGCCGGGAGGCAGCCATGACGACGATCAATCCCGCGCTCCTGTACGGCGGCAACGCCGAAGAGGCGCTCGACTACTACTCCTCGATCTTCGACGACAGCGAGGTGCTGTCGGCCGACCGCTGGGGACCGGGCTTCGACACCCCCGAGGGCACCCTGCTCGCGGCGACGATCCGCATCGGGAGCCTGACCTTCACCCTCATCAACGGCTACGACGCCGGCTTCACGGACTCGGTGTCGTTCCAGGTCTCGTGCGCCGACCAGGCCGAGGTCGACTACTTCTGGGACGCCCTGACGAAGGACGGCGAGGAGTCGCAGTGCGGGTGGCTGCACGACCGTTTCGGCATGGCGTGGCAGATCGTTCCGGTGCAGATGCCGGGCTTCCTGGGTGACCCCGACCCCGCGCGGGCCCAGGCCGCGATGCAGGCGATGATGGGCATGAAGAAGCTCGTGATCGCCGACTTCGAGAGCGCCATGGACGCGGTGGGCGCCTGACCGCGCCGGGCCTCGCGGCGGTGACGGCGCGCCTGCGGGCGGCCGGCTGCGTCTTCGCGGAGGAGGAGGCGGCGCTGCTCGTGTCCGAGGCGGGCGAAGACGGCGGGCGGCTCGAGGGGATGCTCGCCGAGCGCGAGAGCGGGCGGCCGCTCGAGGTGGTCGTGGGGTGGGCCGAGTTCCTGCGCCTGAAGATCAGGGTGGCCGACGGCGTCTTCGTGCCGCGCCGCCGCACCGAGCTGCTCGTCGCGGTGGCGCTCCGCCACGTCGACGCGACGGCTTCGCCGCGTGTGCTCGACCTCTGCTGCGGGACCGGGGCCGCCGGATCCGCCGTCGAGGCTGCCCGACCCGACGCCGAGGTGTGGGCGAGCGACGTCGACCCCCGAGCGGCGGACTGCGCCCGCACCAACCTGCGCGCCGCCGACCGGGTGCTCTGCGGCGACCTGTTCGCGCCCCTGCCCGGCTCGCTTCGCGGCCGCTTCGACGTCGTCATCGCCAACGCCCCGTACGTGCCGTCGGGCGAGGTCGCCTTCATGCCGCCCGAGGCGCGCGACTTCGAGCCTCTTGCCGCGCTCGACGGCGGGCAGGACGGCACCGCGATCCAGGCGCGAATTGCCGGCGAGGCAGCGGAGTGGCTCGCACCCGGCGGACTGCTGGTCGTGGAGACGAGCGAGCGGCAGGCCGTGACGACCGTCGGGCATCTGTCGACGGCGGGGTTCGCGGCCGGGATCGTGCGCGACGACGAGCTCGACGCCGTGTGCGCGACCGGCTCGCGTCACCCCACTTCGGGGGCCGCGTGACGCCCGAGCGACCCTCCTGAGCGTCGCTCGGGTGCCGTAAGCTGAGACGGATTCGCAGGTCTGCACTTCCGGGAGACCGCTGGGCGAGATGGCACGAGCACCCGAAGGCTCGGCGCCTAGCCCCGGCCCCGTAGAACCGAAGGGGGAGCGACCGCAATGGAAGCCCACGACTACTGGAAGGCCCTGCTCAAGAGCTGGGCTCTCATTCTCGTACTGGTCATCGTCGGCGGCGCCGCCGGCGCCGCCTATGCGTTCGCCCGCGGCGACAGCTACGAGGCGACGACCTCCGTGTTCGTGTCGACGCCGCAGGGCGCCACGACCGACCAGCTCTCGCAGGGGTCGCAGTACACCCAGAACCTCGTCGCGTCGTACACCAAGCTGGCGGCGTCGCCCAAGGTGCTCGACCCGGTGATCGACGAGCTCGGCCTGAGCACCACGGCCGAGAAGCTCGCCACGCACGTCGCCGCGACCAACCCCCTCGACACCGTCATCGTCCAGGTGGTCGTCACCGAGTCGTCGGCCACCTCCGCGGCGGCCATCGCCAACGCGATCGCCGACTCGCTGCGCACCGTGACGATCGAGCTCTCTCCGGTCAGCTCCACGGGCGCCCCGCAGGTGTCGATGACCGTCATCGCGACGGCCGACACCCCGACCTCGCCCAGCGGCCCGAACCGGCCTCTGATCATCGCGTCCGGTCTGGTCATCGGCCTCCTGCTCGGCATCATCGTCGCGGTCGTCCGCGCCGTCGTCGACACCCGTCTCCGGACCACGGTCGACGTCGAGCGCGCCTCGGCCGCGCCCGTCATCGGCACCGTCCGCCGCTCGGCCGACCACGTCCCCGGCATCGTCGTCGCGGACGGCGCCCAGTCGCCGCTGGCCGAGGACTACCGCCGCGTCAGCGCCACCCTCCCGTTCGCCGGGCCCGAGGGCGCGACGTCGGTCCTGGTCGCGCCGGTCACGACCGGCGTCCCCGCCGCCGAGGTCGGGCTGAACGTGGCCCTCGCGTCGGCCGAGCGAGGTGCCCGCGTCCTGATCGTCGACGCCGACCTCCGCACCCGCCGCATCTCGGAGCTGACCGCGACGACCGACGCGCGCGGCCTCGCCGACGTCCTCTCGGGTGCCGTCCCCGCGGCCGAGGCGATTGTCGAGTGGCGCGACGGAGTCGACGTGCTCCCGGCCGGAGCCGTCCAGTCGAACCCGCACTTCGCCCTCGGCCGCCCGGTCCTGGCCGAGACCCTGGCGACGCTCGCCGACGCGTACGACCTCATCGTCGTGGACGCCCCCGCGGCGCTCGAGTTCGCGGACGCGCTCACCCTCTCGCGAGCCGTCGACTCGACCCTCGTGGTCGCGTCAGCCCGCAGCACGAGGCGGCAGCAGCTCACCGAGGTCGTCGAGCAGCTCGAGGCCGTCGACGCGTACGTCACCGGCGTCGTCCTCTCGGAGGTCGGCGGGCGCGCTCCGGTCGACGCCCCGACGCGGCAGACCCCCTCCGCCCCCACCGCGCCCCCGGCACCCGCCGAGGCCCCGGTGGCGCCGGTCGTCGAGACCCCCGCGACGAAAGCGCCTGCCCCGCGGACCACGCCGTCGACCGCCCGCACCCCTCGGGGCACTGCGGCGAAGCCGAAGCCCACGACGAACGACTGACCGTGGCTCCCGCGCCGGAGGCAGCGACGCCGAGGTCAGCTGCGGCGGTACTCCTGGTACCGGTGGCCCCACGCGCCGGTGACCATGCCCGCGCCGCGCGCCATGGTGCGCACGCCGCGCGCGCGCTGGCCGAGAGACCTGGCGACGGTGCCGAGAGCGACCCGGGCGAGCCCGCCGGCGAGGCGCACGACGCCCTTCGCCGTCAGGCGGACCCGCAGCGCGAGGCGCGCCCCGAAGCCGATGTGGCGCGTGAGCAGGAGCGACGTGAGGCTCCAGCCGTTGCCGCTCGAGAACGCCCGCTGCACGACCCACTGCCGCGTCAGCCGATGCGGCGGCACCACGTCCGTCACCACGGCCTCGTCGCACCAGAGCATGCGGCCGCCGTTCTGCACGATCGTCCGCGTGAAGACGGTGTCCGAGCGGCCGATGGTGCCGAGCGAGCGGTCGAAGCCGAGTCGCAGGGCGCGGATCGCGCGCAGGTCGAGCAGCAGGTTGTTCGTCGCCGCGACGTCGACCTCCGTGCCGGTCGGCAGGCGTCGGCGGTCGAAGAAGCGGCCGGCGACGATCCACGGGTCGGGCGTGATCGAATACTCCGAGATCACGGGGCCGACCGTGGCGGCGACGCCCTCCGCCAGCATGAGTTGCACGAGGTCGACCAGCCAGCTCGCGCTCGGCCGCTCGTCGTCGTCGATGAAGACGAGCAGGTCGGAGTCTCCGCTGTCGTCGAGCGCCCGGTTCCGGGCCGCGGCGATGCCCGGCTCCGCCTCGTGCGAGTAGGCCACGGTCACGTCGCCCGCGTCGGCGGCGAGCCGAGCCACCTGGTCGCGCGCAGAGCCCTCGGGGTCGTTGTCGACGACCAGCACGCGCGATGCGATGCCCAGCGGCGCGGTGGTGCGCGCCTGCTCGACGAGCTGGGGCAGGACGGCGTCGAGGTCGTCGGGCCGGCGGAAGGTCAGAACGGCGATGGTGAGCGATTCGGGGCGCTCGGCGTCCTGGGACGCCGCGGGTTTCGTCATACAGACGATCATGGCGCATCCCGCGCCCGGGTCGAGAAGGAGAACGAATGAGCACGACCGCGATGACGACCGAGCGGGCCGCGACCGCGGTCCCGCTCTGGCAGCGCCTGCCCTGGTGGCTCTGCGTCCTCGTCGTCTACGCGCTCTCGCGCGTGCTGACGACGGCCGTGCTCCTCGTCGGCACGCTGCGCCAGGGGGCGAACCCCTTCACCGGCGCGCGCCCGGGCCTGCTCGAGTACTCCGTCATCTGGGACGGCGTCTGGTACCGCCGCATCGTCGAGAGCGGCTACCCGACGACGCTCCCGGTGGACGACGCCGGTCACGCGGTCACCAACGCCTGGGCGTTCCTGCCCGGATACCCGTACGTCATCAAGGCGCTGATGACCATCACCACCCTGCCGTTCGACGTGGTCGCGGTCTCGGTCTCCGTCCTGGCGGGCGCGGGGACACTGCTGGTCTTCCACCGCATCCTGCTCCGCGTCACCGGATCGGCGGGCACCGCCCTGTTCGGGGCGACGCTGCTCGCGCTCAACCCCGTGTCGCTGCTCTTCCAGGTCGCCTACGCCGAGTCGCTGGGCGCCCTGCTGATCGCCGCGGGCCTGCTGTTCGCGCTGAAGAGGCAGTACTGGCTGGTGCTGCCGGTCGCCGTCGTGATGGCCTTCACGCGCCCCGGCGAGATCGCCTTCGCGTTCTTCCTCGGCCTGCACATCCTCTACCGGCTGTACCGACGCCGCGACGACCCGTTCCCGCTCCGGGAGTTCGTCTCCGCCGCGATCGCCACGCTGGCCGGCCTCGTCGCGGGCCTGGCCTGGCCGGTCATCGCGGGCGCGGTCACCGGGGTGCCGAGCGCCTACACCGACACCGAGCTCGCCTGGCGTGCCGCCGCGATCGGCCACACCGAGTTCCTGCCGTTCACCGGCTGGTTCGCGGCGGGCGAGCACCGGGCGGGAGTCGTCGGCCTGGTAGCGGTCGCCGTCTTCATGCTCGCGTGCGTGGCCGCGCTGTTCGTGCCGGCCGTCCGCCGCCTCGGCGTCGACCTCCGCCTCTGGACGTTCGCCTACCTGGCGTACCTGTTCGCGGTCTTCTACCCGCAGTCGTCGACGATCCGCCTGCTGATGCCGGTCTTCCCGCTGATCGGAGCACTGGCGCTGCCGCGCTCGCGCGTCTACCGGGTCGCGATCGTCGTGGTGCTGATCGTCGTCCAGTCGGTCTGGACGCTCTTCGTCTGGCACGTCACCGCGAAGTCCCCTCCGCCTCCGTGACCGGGGCCTGCTCCGCTGCGGCGGCCAGCTCTGCGCGCCGCCTGCGGAGGTCGCGCTCGACGAACCAGAGGTTCGGCAGCAGCTGGCACAGCGCCACCATGATGAGCGAGCCGATGATCGGGCCGGCGGCGCCGAAGGGCGTGATCAGGAACCACGACAGCGCCAGGTTGAGCGGCACGCCGATCAGGATGGGCACCACCTGGAAGGTCATCCCCCGCTTGTCGGTCATGTACATCGTCAGCGGGTACTTCGCCGCCTGGATGGCGATGTAGCCGAGGAACCCGATCAGCAGCGCCGTCGGCAGCACGATCCTGCCGCCCGAGACGAAGCGCACCAGCCACGGCGACACCGCGACGAGCGCACCGCCGACGGCGAGTCCGCCGATCAGGAAGTAGACGACCGCCTTGTACGGCGACTCGACGCGGCCCTGGGCGCGCGCCCTCGTGTAGATCGGCCAGAGGGCGACGCCTGCCGCGTTGATCGTCTGCAGGACGATGCCGAACAGCTGCGCCGCGAGGTTGTACTGAGCCAGCTGCTCCGAGCCCGAATGGTGCGACAGCAGCACCCGGTCGCTCTGGATGGCGATCGGCAGGATCAGCGACTGCAGCATCATCGGCCACGCGACGCTCATGATCTTGACGCTCGGGTACCGGCGCGGGCGGAAGACGTTCTTGAGCGACTCCTTGACCTGGGGCGACAGCACGCGCCAGGCGATGACCAGGCAGATGACCGAGACCAGGCCGTTCGCGACGTACGAGACGATCGAGAGGAAGTTGCCGGCGGGCACGGCGAGCAGCACGAACGAGCCGATCACCAGGATCATGAACGGCGCGACGACCGTCTGGCTCGCGACCTGCGTGGTCGTCTTGCGGAGTCCGATCAGGATCCGCTGCCCGATGGTCATGGGGATCACGATGCTGAAGACCGCCAGGCAGAGCCCTGCGGTGAGCCCGCCGCCGGGCAGCAGTCCGTCGCCGAGCAGCCGCGGCCACAGGTCGAAGACCGTCAGCACGGTGGCCGCCAGCAGGATGACGCCGCCCGCCGTGAACAGCACGCGGAACGCCGTGATCAGCGTCCGGCGCACAGCCTCGTCGGTGCTCGGCTTCTCCGACCCGGCGACGGAGTTGATGACGACGGCCGCGATGCCCAGGTCGGCGAACGGCAGCAGCTGCGGGAAGGAGGTGAGGAGGCCGTACTGCGCGTAGGCGGCGGTGCCGAAGTGGCCGATGATGAGGTGGCTCGTGATGATGCCGAGGATCCCCGAGACGCCCATGACGACGACCTTGATCGCGGCGGTCGACCCGACCTGGCGCATCCCGGAGCCGCCGCCCTTCTTCGACGGGGCCGCCGGCGTCGTCGACGGGCGCGCGGGTGCGTCCTGACTCATTGGCGTCTCCCCCTCGCTCGTGCGATCGCTGTCCGGTAGGCCTCGACGTGGGCCCGGCCCGCCGCCGGCCACTCGCGGTTCGACAGGTCGGGCCGCTCCCCGGCGGCGATGCCCTCGGCGGCCGAGAGCGCCGCGGCGATGTCCGCCGCGTCGAGATCGCCATCGTACTGCCGCACCCACTGCTCCCCCACCTCGCGGGCGAGCCGCTCGTTGACCTCGTTCGCCGGAACGAGCACCGGCCGATCGAGGCTCAGCGCGGCCAGGGCGCTGCCCGAGTTGTGCATCCCCCGGTGCGGCAGCACCACCAGGCGGGCACGACGGACCGCGGCCACCAGATCGACGTCGTCCAGGTAGCGCAGGTCGAGCTCGACACGCGGGTCTCCGGAGGCGAGTTCCTGCAGTCTCGAAGCGAGCTCAGGGCTCGCCGGCTTCCCGGCCACGGCGAGCGCCACCTCGCCGGGCACCGAGCGGAACACCTCGACGAGGCTCTCGACGCCCTTGTACGGACGGATCAGGCCGACGAACGCGGCGCGGCCGGGCTCTCCCTCGCCGGGCGCCGCCGACGTGTCGTACCAGTCGCGGTAGTGGCCGTGCGGCACGAGCGCCGAGAGGGTGCGCCGAGGAACGGGCGTCAGGTCGTTCAGCAGCACCACGAGCGCCGTGCGGCGCTCGATCAGCCGCACCAGCGCTGCGCGCCGGCCGTCGAGGCCCTCCCACGGCGTCAGATTGTGCAAAGTCCGCACGATCGGCCGGCGGAGGACCGCCAGCCGGGCCACCAGGAGCAGCGTGAGCAGCTGGCGCACGAGCGTCTTCGTCGGGCTGGCGCCGGTCACGAGAATCTCGGGCCAGTGCACGTGGAACACGTCGTACCGCCCCAGCAGGGCGGACCGCCACGAGAACGGGAGGACCCGCACCCCCGGCTGGCTGCCGATGGCGTCGGCCAGCTGCCGGAGGTACGGGTTGGTGGTGGGCCGGGGCCGGGGGAAGGACTGCTGTACGGTCAGTCCTCCCGCCCGCCCCCGAGTGCTGCTGCTGTTCACTGTCAGGGCTCGGACCTCAGGGCTTGAAGGCGCTGAGCTGCGACACCGAGAGCTTCTGCGGGGCGTTCGTCGCGCTGCCGGAGACGTAGCCCTGGACCGCGATCCCGCCGGCCGCCTGGATTCCCGAGCTGGAGTCCGTCTGCGTGAACTGCCACGCGCTGGGCTCCGGGGTCCCCGTCAGCCAGGCCTTGAGCTTGATGGTCGTCGGGCTGGTGCCGGTGACCTGCATCCGGAAGGTGACGTTGGCGCCGGCCGCGAAGGTGCCGGGGACGGTCACGGTGCTGCCGAGGTTCGTCCCGACGCCTCCCGAGATCGCCGTCAGCGTCAGCGTGGCCGTGTTGGTCGGCGTCAGCTTGAGCGTGGCACGGTACTCGTTGTTCGCGTCGACGCGTCGACCCGAGACGTAGATGAACGTGCCGCCGCCGGTGGCCGCCTTGTCGAGCTGGAACCGGGCCTGCAGGTCGGTGTTCGCCTGAGGGCTGGTCATCAGCTGCGCACCGGCCTGGGCGCCCGCCTTCGAGAGGGTGATCGCGCCGGCGCCCGGTGCGACCGAGAGGGCGCTGGCCGAGCCGACCGCGGTCCATGCCCCGCCGGTGTCCGCCGTGCCGAATCCACCCGAGACCGTCCGGTTGAACGAGTCGAGGTAGAAGGGCAGGTTCGCCGGAGCGGTGACGGCGACTGTCGCCGTGGACGTGTTGGTCGCGCCCTTGTCGTCGGTCACCTTGAGCGTCACCGTGTAGGTGCCGCCGGTGGCGTAGGCGTGGGTGGGCTTCGCCGTCGTCGCGGTGCCGCCGTCTCCGAACGTCCACGCGTACGAGGCGATGGTGCCGTCGGGGTCGGACGATCCCGAGCCGTCGGCCGTCAGGGTGAGGCCGGACGTCGAGGTGGTGAAGGACGCCATCGGAGCCTGGTTGGCCGGAGCCGTCACCGTGACCTGCTGGGTGCTCGTCGCCGTGCCGCCGTCGTTGTCCGTCACCGTCAGCGCGACCGAGTACGTGCCGGCCGAGGCGTAGGCGTGGGTCGGGTTGGCCGTCGACGCCGTGCCGCCGTCGCCGAACGTCCACGAGTACGAGGCGACCGTGCCGTCCGGGTCGGACGAGCCGGAGCCGTCCGCCGTCAGCTTCAGGCCCGTCGTCGACTGCGTGAACGACGCGGTCGGGGCGACGTTCGGAGCCTTCGTCACGACGACCGAGGAGGTCGAGGTGCCGGTGGCGCCCTGGTTGTCGGTGACGGTGAGCTTGACCGCGTAGGTGCCGGCTGCCGCGTAGGTGTGGCTCGGCGTCTTGCCGGTGGCCGTGCCTCCGTCGCCGAACGTCCATGCGTACGAGGCGATCGTGCCGTCCGTGTCAGCCGACGCCGAGGCATCGGCCGAGAGGACCAGGGCGTTCGCCGAGGTCGTGAACGACGCGGTAGGCGGCACGTTGGCCGGCGGGGCGACCGTGACCGACTTCGTGAGGGTGCCGGTGGCGCCCTCGTTGTCGGTCGCCGTCAGCGTGACCGTGTAGGTGCCGGCCGAGACGTACGAGTGCGACGCCGTCGGGCCGCTCGCGGTCGAGCCGTCTCCGAAGTCCCAGGCGTACTGGGCCACGGTGCCGTCCGAGTCGGTCGAGGCCGCGGCGTCGACCGAGACGCCGAGGTTCGTCGTGGTCGCGGTGAACGCGGCCGTCGGAGCCTGGTTGACACGCGGAGCCGTGACCGTCACCTGAGCGGTCGACGACGAGGTGGCGCCGTCGTTGTCGGTGACCGTGAGCCTGACCTTGTAGGTGCCGGCCGAGGTGTAGGCGTGGGTCGGCTTGACGGCGGTGGACGATCCTGCGTCCCCGAAGTCCCAGGCGTAGCTCGCGACGGTGCCGTCGGAGTCGCTCGAGGCCGAGGCGTCGAACGCTGCCGAGAGGTCGGTCACCGCGGTGGTGAACGAGGCCGTCGGGGCGACGTTGACGCGCGGTGCCGTGACGACGACCTGGGCGGTCGAGGTCGCGGTGGCGCCCTTGTCGTCGGTCACCGTGAGGGTGACCGTCTTGGTGCCGGCCGTGGCGTAGGTGTGGCTGGGCGTCTTGCCGGTGCCGCTCGATCCGTCGCCGTAGTCCCAGGCGTAGCTCGCGACGGTTCCGTCGGAGTCGCTGGAGGCCGAGGCGTCGAACGAGGCGGTCAGGTTCGACACGCTGGAGCTGAACGACGCCGTCGGGGCGACGTTCACCGCACCGGCCGTGCCGAGCGCGTAGTGGGCGCTGACGGTGGACGCGCTCAGAGCGGTGTCGTAGATCGCGACCTCGTCGATCGAGCCCTGGAAGTAGGCGCTGGAGGAGCCCCAGGTGGTGTCGCCGCCGATCTTCCAGTAGCCGGTGTACGGCTGCGCCTGAGTGGCGCCGTTGGTGCCCTGGAGCACGCCGTCGACGTAGAGCTTGAGGCCCGCCGACGACTGCGTCGCGACGACCTGGTGCCAGGTTCCGTCGTTGTAGGAGCCCGCCGTGGTGATCGTGTTGGTCGTGCCGGTGTAGGTGCCGTAGACGAGCTGTCCGTTGTCCTGCATGTACACGTGGCGGTCGTACGAGCCCGACTGACCGGTCTGCGACGAGCCGAAGCCGACGATCTTGCCGCCGGTGGTCGTGGTCGTCTTGAACCAGGCCTCCTCGGAGTAGACCTCGGGATCGTTGAACGACTGGGTCGAGTTGACCTGGCCGGACGAGCCGTCGAAGGTCGCGGCCGTGTCGGAGTTGCCGGCCAGGGCGCCGGTCGCGCCCTTCGTGACGCCGCCGGTGTAGGTGCCGTTCGAGCCGGCGAGCGAGCTGTCTTTCGCGGTCGTGCCGCTCGAGTCGCCGAGGCGGTAGTAGAGCACGGGCGAGTCGCTGAAGACGCGGGCGCCGTAGGTGTCGGTCGGCGCGGAGTTGAGCTGCGACGGGTAGCCGGCCGCGACGTACTGGTTGTTCACCTGCGACGTGGTCAGCGCCGTCGGGTAGACCGAGACGTCGTCGATCGAGCCCTTCAGGAAGTTGTCGCCGTTCCAGGACGAGTCGCCTCCGATGCGCCAGAAGCCGCTGTAGTCCTGGGCGCTGGTGGTGTCGGTCCGGCTGCCGACGCGCTTGCCGTCGACGAAGAGCTGCATCCCGGACGACGACAGCGTGCCGATGACCTGGTGCCACTGGCCGTCGTTCACGGCCGTCGGGCTGGTGAGCACCTGCGTGTTGCCGTTGTAGACGCCGAAGTTCACGGTGCCGCTCGGGTCGAGGTACAGGTGACGGTCGTAGGAGGTCGACGTGCCGGTGGAGGAGTTGCCGAAGCCGACGATCTTGCCGCCGGTGGTGGAGGTCGTCTTCACCCAGGCCTCCACCGAGAAGGTCTGCGGGCCGGCGACGGCCGACTGCGTCGCGGCGAGGCCGTTCGCGGTGCCGTCGAAGGTGGACGCGGAGTCGCCGTCGATCGTCGTCGCTCCGGTCGCGCCGCGGGTCACACCCGAGCCGGCGACCATGTCGGTGTAGCCGACGTTGTCGTAGACGGTGGTGCCGCTGGCCTCGTCGAGGCGCCAGAGCGACGAGGCGCCCTGCGACGCCACGGTCTGGGCGTAGGAGGACGGCGCCGAGCTGCTGGCCACCACCGAGACCGTGTCGCCGATCACGGTGTTGCCCTCGGGGTCGGTCGCGCGCACCCGGTACGAGTAGGTCTGTCCCGGCGTCAGGCCGGTGTCGACGAACCCGAGCGACGGCTGCTTGTAGAAGCTGGAGTCGGCCGTCACCTTGTAGACCGGCGTGGTCTGGTTGTTGTTGCGGTAGACCTCGTACTTCAGGGTGCCGGAGTCCTGGTCGTAGTTGGCGGCGAAGCTGACGCGCGCGGTGCCCGAGGCGAGCGAGACGACCTTGGGGGTGTAGTTCGCGCCGCTCAGCTGAGGTCCGCGCTTGTTCGCGGAGAGCGCCTTGACCGCGAAGCGGACCAGGCCCTGCTGGCGGACGCCGTTGACAGTGGTGAACTCGCCGCCGTAGACGACGTAGTTGTTGTTCGCCGCGACGCTCCACGGGCCCTGGCTCTGACCGGTGAAGGTGCCGGTGTTGAAGTCGGGGAACCAGTTGAGCAGGCTCGGGGTCGGGTTGCCGGCGTAGTTGTAGTAGCCGTACGGGTCGGCCGTCGCAGTGCCGGTCGCGGCGATGCTGAACGCGAGGCCGCGGTGGAAGGTCCACGTGGGCGAGGTCTGCGGGAAGCCGCCGATGTTGCCGCAGTAGTGCGGGTGGCCGGCGATGTACTCGGCCGTGTCGGTGACGGCGGTGGAGTAGGTGTCGCCGTGGCAGTCCTCGACCCAGACGAGGTTGCCGGTGGCCCAGTCGGCGCGGAAGGAGCCCTCGAGGTTGCCGCCGGCGCCGAAGACGTAGCCGGAGCCGTAGAGGCCGCTCGCCGAGGCGGTGAGGCTGGTGATCGACGCCTGCGTGCCGCCGTTGCGGATCAGGTTGTTGCCGTTCCACGGGAGCAGCGCGCCGGAGGTGTCGAGGGCGGCGAGTCCGTAGCCCGGGTTGCTCGAGCCGTTGACGGTCGTGAAGCCGCCGCCGACGATGATCTTGGTGCCGTCGGGCGACATCGCCATCGAGGTGACCTGGCCGCCGTCGGCGACGGGCGCCCAGGCGGTGACGGCCCCGGTGGCGGCCGATGCCGCGGCGAGCTTGCCACGGGTCGACTTGCCGACGCTGGCGAACGAACCGCCGAAGTAGACGGTGCTGGCCGTGGGCACGATGGCCGCGACGGTGTAGTTGGGGGCCGGGTTGAACGTCGTGATGAGCGCGCCCGTGGTCGCGTTCAGCGCGGCGAGGCGGCTGCGGCTGACGCCGTTGACGGTCGTGAACGTGCCGCCGATGTAGATGATGCTGCCGTCGGGCGATGCCGCGACGGCCTTCACCGCGCCGTTGATGGACGGCGCGAAGCCGGTGTTGAGGGCACCCGTCGTGATGTCGTACGCGAGGAGGTCCGTGCGCGTCACAGTGCTCACGCCCGAGGCCGCGCCGGCAGGCTGCGCCGTCGAGAAGTCGCCGCCCGCGTAGACCGTGTTGCCGACGATCTTCTGCGACCACACCACGCCGTTGATCTGCGGTGCGGCCAGCGCGTCCGCGGTCACCGTGGTGGGCGTCGACGGGTTGGTCGGGTCCGTCGGGTTCGAGTCGGCCAGCGCCGGGGAGGCGACGATGACACTGCTCAGGACGATGGCTGCGGCGGCTGCGATGCTGGGGGCACGCAGACGCGAGGGCAGGGAAATCCCCATGGGGGTGCCTCACTGATTCGGGTAAGCCGCTCGCCCGGCGGCTGGGGACCGACGGGTTCACGTGAAGTTCGCACGAGCTTCGGGTACGTGCGGTGGTGCTGCGCCAGGTGCGACTGCATCGTTGACTTGGCAGAAGGTGAGGATTTTCGGGTTCTCACCGTTCTCAGAACACTAGCTGACCCCCGCTCGGGTGCCATACCCCCCTTAAAGGGGGGTCCCCCCTTTGGCGGACCCGATCTAATGCGGAGCCGAGCCCGCGAAGACCGTGATGGGAACGCCGACGTAGTAGTCGACGAGGATCCGCACGTCGCTCCGGTCGGCCTTCGCCAGCGTGAACGTGTAGGTCGCCCTAGCGGTCTTACCGGCCGCCAGAGCCGACGGGAAGTCCTTGCGAACGCTCACCAGCTCATTGGCGGGGGCGTCGTCGCTGCCATGCGTGACGCTCGTCACGACCGACGACAGCGGGATGCCCTTGCTCGTGTCGTTCACGAACGTCACGGTGAACCGGATCGCCGGACCGTCGATCTCGCCGATGCCGCTGCCCTTGCCCGTGACAGCGGTGATCGCGCCGACGCTGACCTTGACTCCGGAGACGGGCTGCGCGGTGGTGGTGAGCGGCACGGCCTCGGCCTCGGCACCCGGGCTCGCGCTCGCCGAGGGCGTCGACACGGGGATGCTGGCCGACGGGCTCGGCGAGTCGGTCGGCGCCGGGGTGTAGCCGGGCGCGGTCGGCGTGGGCGTCGGGTTGATCGTCGTCGTCGCGGAGGGCGTCGCCGTGTCGTCGCCGGAGCGGCCCAGGGCCCGCACGACGAGAACCGCGATGACGGCGACGACCACCACGACGACGATCGTGACGATGACGGCGGTGCGCCGGGACGGCGATGCGGGAGGGGTGTCGGCCATGGCTGCTCCTTCGGGGGTGCGGTCGTCCGGGTCGGGATTCGGGACCCTCGCCTGCTGTTAGCATGACCGCACCGTGGCCCCCTCATCCTTGCATGCGCGTTCCTCCCGTCGCGCCGTCGTCCCGGCAGCCCTGTTCGTCGCGGGCGCGGTCGTCTCCTTCATCGGCTCCTGGAACGTCTCGCTGTGGACCGACGAGGCCGCGAGCGTGTCGGCAGCCGACCGCAGCCTGGGCGGTCTGTGGCAGCTGATCCAGGGGCAGGACGCCGTGCACGCCCTCTACTACGTCTTCCTGCACGCCTGGACCTCGATCGCCGGATTCTCGCCGGTCGCCCTCCGGCTGCCCAGCGCGGTGGCGGCGGGGATAGCCGTGGTCGGCGTGTGGGCCCTGGCCCGTGCCCTCCAGCGCCCGGAGGCCGCCCTCTGGGCCGCCGCGGTGGCGGTCGTGCTTCCGCGCATCACCTGGATGGGCGTGGAGGCGCGCTCGTTCGGCCCCAGCGCCGCGATCGCCGTCTGGGCGACGGTCGTGCTCGTCCGCGCCCTCGAGTCGGGCCGGTGGCGGTGGGTGGTCTACGGCGTCCTCGTCGCCCTCGGCGTGGCCCTCAACATCTACCTCGCGCTGCTCGTCGTGGCGCACGCCGTCTCGCTGCTCCTGCTGCGCGACACCTCCTGGCGCACCCGCGGCGCCTGGCTGATCGCCGCCGCGGCGGGTGCCCTCGCCGCATCCCCGGTCGTCCTCGAGTCGATGCGGCAGTCGGCGCAGCTCGGCGACAACGCCATCGGCCTGTCGACCATGCTGCGGCAGGCGGTCGTCAACCAGTTCTTCCTCGGCGACACCCCGACCGGCAACGGCGGCTCCGACTCGGGACGCTCCGCGTGGGCGGTCGCGGCCGTCGTGCTCGCCGCCCTCTGCTGGGCCCTGGCGGCGTGGGCGTGCGTGCGCGACGGGAGGAGCGGCGCGCGGGCCTCGGGTGCCGCGAGGTCGGCGATCCTGCGCCCGGTCATCGTCGTGGTGCCGATCGCGATCGTGCCCACGGTCGTCGCCATCGCCTACTCGGTCGCCGTCTCGCCGCTGTACAACGCGCGCTACTTCACCTTCGCGGCCCCCGCCGTCGCGCTGCTCGTCGGGCTCGGGCTGGAGCAGCTCGGCCCGCGCCTCGGCCGTGGCTCGCGCGTGCTCCGCTTCGCCGCCCTCGTGGCCGTCATCGTGCTGGCGGCACCCGTCTACGTGTCGCAGCGGCAGGTCACGGGCAAGAGCGGCACCGACTGGTCGGCGGCCGCGGCGATCGTCGGCGATCGTGCCGCCCAGGGCGACGGCATCTACTTCTCGCCCCTCGAGGCGAACCGGCAGGCCGTCGTGAAGCGCTCGGAGCGCTACGTCGACACGGTGTACCCGGCTGACTTCGACGGCCTCGTCGACCTGACCCTCAGAACGACCGGGGCGCAGGATCACACCCTCCGCGGCACGTCCTGGCAGATCGGGGGTGCGCGGGCGTCCGAGCGGCTCAGCCGCGTCGACCGCGTCTGGGTGCTCCGACCGGCCGACTACGGCGCCGCCGCGAGCGCCGCCGACGATGCCGTGCTGCGGACCGCCGGCTTCACCCGCACGGCCGTCTGGGACGGCTCGCGGACCGACGTGCTCGAGTTCAGTCGGGGCTGAGGCCCGGCGCGACGCGCTTCCACCGCGGCAGCTCCGCGGAGCTCTCGCGGGGTCGGTCGGCGTCGCCGCCCCGGCGCTTGACCTCGAGGAGCAGCGCCACGGCGATCACGACGATCGGCGACGACGAGAACCACGGCCCGAACGGCACGAACCACAACGTCGTCACGACCATCAGCAGAGTCGCGGCGGGTGCGGTGCCCTGGGCGATGCGGCGGCTGGTCGACCCGAGCAGGACCACCAGCAGGGCCGCGATGAGGGCGAGGCCGACGAGGCCCGACTGGATCCAGACGTCGCCGAAGATCGAGTGCACCTCGAAGTGGTTGCCGAGCATGTAGACGTTGACGTAGCCGTTGTCGGGGTCGTACCCGATCGAGCGCATGCCGGTCTTGGCGATCTCGATGTCGGCGCCGGTCGGGGCCGACCCCGCGCCGAAGCCCCACAGACTGTTCTGCATGAGGGCCAGCGTCGCCTGCAGCTCCGGCCGCGATCCGACGATGAGGTTGCCCGAGGTCTCTATCTGGGCGATCGACCGGGCCTGCGTCTCGGCCCCGAGCAGACCGCCGAGGATCGCCGCCTGGCCGACGAATGTCACGACGACGGTCGCCACCGCGATGCCGAGGAGCACGAGAAGGGTCGACCCTCGGTGGAGCACCCGCAGCACGGGGCGCTGCGCGATCAGGAGCACCGCGGCGAGCAGCAGCAGGGCGAACGACGAGCGGAAGTCGTGCGTCGCGCACATCAGCATGAGCGCCACGAGAACGAGGAGCTCGACCCACCAGCGTCGGGTCAGGTGGGCCAGGCCGAGCGCGATCAGGGCGACGGGGTAGTAGAAGCCGAACTTCCACGGGTTGCCCTGGAACGCCGAGTTCTGCACGTCGGTGCCGATCAGAAGGCCGATTCCGAACAGGATCGCGACCAGCGACGGCGAGAACAGCGTCCGCGCCCACAGCAGCAGCCCGATCGAGAGCCCGGCGCCGATCATGATGCCGGTCTGCGTCGTGAAGACGAGGCCGTTCGTCCCGTGGGTCGCGGCGTTGGCGAAACGCAGCCAGACACCCGCGACGGCCGTCCCGAGCGAGAGGCAGACGAGCAGCCAGCCGAACCGGTAGCGGCCCACTGCGCGCACCCAGACGGGCGAGAGCAGCGCGGCCACGATCCAGCCGACCTCGACGCCCTGGGGCAGGGTGATGCGCCAGCCGAGGACCACGATCGACGCGGCTGCGACAGCGAGCACGGCGCGATGGCGCGAGCGCTCGGCAGCGGCCTGGCGGATCAGGCGGGTCGGCGACTGGCTGGCGATTCGGGTCGTCAGGGTCATGGCGTCCACCATACGGCCTGATGACCACTCGGCAATCCCCCATTCTGTCCCCCAGAGCGCCCACACCCTGTCGGGGTCTACCCCGCCCGCGGCGAACCCTGAATACTTGATGACTCATCGGGTTCATGCCCCGTTCACGCGGGCCGGAGGGCCCGATCGCATCGAGATGAACCGCTGAACAGCCCCCGCATCGAACAGATCGAGAGACACCCGTGCCGACAAGCGCCCACCGGAAAGACGTCCCGAGCCGCCGCTCGAAGGTGTTCCCAGCCGCCGGCCTCGTCGTCGGACTCGCGCTCGCCCTGCTCGTCCCCCAGGCGGCCGCCGCCAAGGGCGCCGTGGTGGCCAACGACGGCTTCGGCGGCCGCACGCTCTCGTCGAGCTGGGGCACCGCCAGCCTCGGTGGCGCCTGGTCGCTCTCGAAGTCGGGCTCGACGAGGTTCTCCGTCTCCCAGGGTCGGGGCGTGCTCTCGTCGCTCGCCCGCGGCGCCGCGGCATCCGCGACGCTGAAGAAGCTCTCCCTCCGCGACGTCAACGCCGTCGGGCTGATCGGCATGCCGTCGACGGCGGCCCGCACGTACAACGCCTTCGAGCTGCGCCGCCAGTCGGACGGCTCGCGCTACCGCGGACGCCTCAACGTGATGTCGTCGGGCTCGGCCGTCCTCGCAGTGTCCCGCCTCACGACGTCCGGCGAGACCAACCTCGACACGGTCGCTCTTCCCTTCAAGGTGGCCAAGGGCTCCGAGGTGCGACTGCAGTTCCAGATCACCGGCACGACCGAGGTGCGCATCCTCGGGCGGGCGTCCCTCGACGGCGATGCCGTGCCGGACTGGCAGCTCGACACGACGGACACCTCGTCCAAGCGCATCACGAAGGCCGGCACCGCCGGCTGGTGGCTGTACTCGTCCGGCTTCAACGCCAAGGCCATCTCGTCGACCCTCGACAACTTCACCGTCGTCAGCAACCCCAGCGTGCCCACGGACGCCGACGAGTCGCCGGCCACCACCACGCCCGTCGAGTCGGCCGCGCGCCCCACGCGCGGCTCGGCCGCCGTCGGGACATCCGACTACGCCGTCCCCGCCTCGGGCGCGGTGATCGTCTCGACCTCGGGCAGCGACTCGGGCTCCGGGACCCTGGCCTCCCCGCTGCGCACTGTCGCGGCCGCCGTGTCGAAGGCCACCTCGGGCGACACGGTCGTGATCCGCGGCGGCACCTACAACGAGTCCGTCTCCGTGCCGGCGTCCAAGTCGATCACCATCCAGGCCTACCCTCACGAGGCCGTCTGGTTCGACGGCTCCAAGCGCGTCACGGCGTGGACGAAGTCCGGATCGACGTGGACGACCCCGTGGAGCTTCTTCCCCTCCAGCGTCATCGACGGCATCGCCGACAACCCCGGCTACGTCGACTCCGCCGCGCCTCTGGCCGCGCGCTTCGACCAGGTCTTCGTCAACGGGGCGCAGCTGACCCAGGTCGCCAAGACCTCGCAGGTCACCGCCGGCACCTTCGCAGTCGACTCCTCTGCGGGTACCGTCACCATCGGCTCCGACCCGTCCGGTCAGGAGGTCCGCGTGTCGAACCTCAGCCAGGCCCTCGCCGTGCTCTCTCCGAACTCCACCGTGCGCGGCTTCGGCGTCCGGCGCTACGCGAGCCAGCAGGTCTCCATCGGGGCTGTCCGCCTCGCGGGCGCCAACGTGACGGCACGCAACCTCGTCGTCGAGGACAGCGCCTGGATCGGCCTCAACAACTCCGCCGCCGGCGGCACCCTCGACCACCTCACAGTCGTCCGCTCCGGCCTGCTCGGGATCGGCGTCAACGCCGGCTACGGCTTCGCCCTCACCAACTCCGTCGTCGACGACAACAACTCGTCGCACTTCAAGGCGGCCCCCGTCGCCGGCGGCTTCAAGATCACGCGGTCGCGCGGCGTGACCGTCACGAACAACCAGGTCAACGACAACTGGACGACGGGAATCTGGTTCGACGAGTCGTGCTACGACATCGTCGTCGCCGGCAACACCGCGACCGGCAACACGACGGCCAACGTCGAGCTGGAGCTGTCGCAGAAGGCCATCGTCGCCGACAACGTGCTCACCGGCGGCAAGGCCCCCGTCTACATCCTCAACACCGGCGACGTCCGCGTCTGGAACAACTCCATCGGAGCCTCGACGGTGTTCGGCATCAAGATCCACCAGGACTCACGACTCGCGTCCGACCTGTCGGTGCCGGGCCACGACAAGCAGCGGCCGGTGCCCGACCCCACCGTCCCCTGGGTGACGAAGGACATCGACGTCGAGAACAACGCCTTCGGTGCGGGCACGGGCTTCCAGATCTACGCTCTCAACGCCCCCGCGAAGAAGATCACCATCACGGGCAACCTGTTCAACCGGCGCACCTCGAGGGCGCAATCCGTCCTGGTCGCCTGGGGCTACTCCTCGACCGACCAGTCCTTCACCTCCTACGACAGCCCGGACGCCCTCGCCTCCGCGGTCGACAGCAGGTGGAAGAACCTGCAGACCTCGGACATCCAGGCCCTCTCGGTCATGACGACGCAGATCGCGGCCTCCACCGGCACGGCCTCCCCCATGCCGGCCGACATCGCCGCGGCTGTCGGCGTCCCCACCGGCACGCGCTGGATCGGGGCCGTCGACTAGGTCGCGCTGCCTGCCGGAACCGGCCACCCCGAGTTCCTGCGCCCTCTGCAGACGACGGCGCCACCCGGACCGAGGTCCGGGCGGCGCCGTCGTCGTGTCGGGTCGCGCTCAGTGCGGAAGGACGGGCACGGCCTCGATCGCGTCGGCCGTGGCGGTGATCGCCTCGGCGGTCCGGTCGAGCAGCGCGGTGATGTCGCCGGCCTCGAGCCCGGTGCCGCCCTGCAGAGCACGGGCGATGGCCTCGTGGTACTGCGTGTACATCGTGTCTCTCGCGCGCGCCCCGGTCTCGGTGAGCGAGAGCAGGAGGCTGCGGCGGTCGTTCGGGTTCGGGGTGCGCCCCACGAGGCCCGCACCCACGAGGCGGTCGGTCAGAGCGGTGATGGCGCCGGTCGTGATGTCGAGGTGGGCGGCCAGGAGCTTCGGCGTCGTGTCGCCTCTCTCGCCGACGTGCATGAGGGCGTTGAACTCGAGGGGGCTGAGCCCGACGCTCGCGGCGAAGACGGCACGGAGGCGCCGGTGCGCGGCGTCGGTCTCGGCCATGGCGTGGGCGATCTCGCGGACGACCGGGGTGTCGGCCGACAGGGTCGGCTCGAAGTCGTCGGCGTCGGCTGCGCTCAGCGCGAGCGCTGCGGGATCTCGGGTCACGAGGGTCTCCTGGATAGAGGGGTAGCTCACTTCTGGTGAAAAGTGCGCATCTTTATATTCGCAGTCGGACGGGTGCCGGATTTGCCCCACTAGTGGGGGTTTGTGTCGATGAATGAGTAACCACATCATTGAGTAGCTTCACAATCGAGTAATCAACCAGCTCGCAAAGACCACTCACCAAGCGGCTCGCTGCCGCCCACTACCAGACCACCCAAGGGGTTCCGAAATGTCCAGCAACCTGCACGCCGCGAAGGCCAAGCGTCTCCGATTTGCTCCTCTCGCCATCGCGACGGGCGTCCTCGGAGCGGTCCTCCTCTCCGTCTCCATGTCCGGCACGCTGTCGGGCTTCGTGGCCAGCATCCAGAACTCGACCAACACCACCGCCACCGGCGCGCTGACCATGCAGGAGCAGAACTCCGGTGCCACGGTCACCTGCTCCTCCACCGACGGCGGCACGGTCTCGACCAACACGGCGACCTGCGCGACCATCAACAAGTTCGGCGGCTCGACCACGATGATCCCCGGCCAGACGGTCACCACCCCCATCACCATCAAGAACACCGGCACCGTCACCGCGAACACCTTCACGCTGACCCCCGGCTCCTCCTGCACCCAGTCGAACAACGGCTCGCTCAACGGCACCGCCACCGACCTCTGCTCCAAGCTGACCGTCGTCGTCACGAACACGACCACCAGCGCCACCGTCTTCTCGGGCACCCTGACGGCTCTCGCCGCCGGCGGCGCCATCGCCCTCCCGACGCAGGCCGCCGGCGCCACCACCGGCTTCAGCTTCGCCGTCACCCTGCCCTCCACCGCGGGCAACACCTACCAGGGCCTGGCCGCCTCGCTTCCCCTCACCTGGACCTACTCGAGCTAGTAGGCACAGCCTCGAGCTCGCCCTGCTCCCCGGCGCGAGCCAGCCGCCCACTCGGTCGGCTCGCACCTCCAGCCCGGACCGCCCGGGCACGCATCACCCCGCCATCCCAGCAGCACCGCACCCCGCCATCCCAGCAGCCCTCCCGGGCTCCCACGCCCCTTTGCAGGGCACCCAGGCCCCGGCCGGAAAGTCAGACCATGACGAACGTGACAGAGAGCCTCACCGCCTCTCGCACCGTCGACGCTGACCTTCCGACCGGGGCCCGTCCGCGTCCGCGGCAGAACGGCCGCCAGAAGAGCCAGACCGTCCTGATCTGGCTCGGGGCCGCGGCCGCGGCCGTCCTGGTCGTCCTCGCCCTGATGTTCCACGCTCAGGGCGGGCGCTGGTTCATCGTCCAGACGCCCTCGATGGGCACGGCCGCCCCCGTCGGGACCCTCGTCCTCACCACCCCCGTCGAGGTCGCCGATCTGCACACGGGCGACGTCCTGACGTTCCACCCGCCGACCGAGACCGGCGAGGTCTTCACGCACCGCATCGTGGCCATCGACGCCGACGGGATCTCGACCCGCGGCGACATCAACGGCGCGACGGACCCGTGGCGTCTGCACCAGGCCGACCTCGTCGGCAAGACCACCACGATCCTCCCGATGGCCGGCTGGCTCGTCCGCGCCCTGCCGATCCTCCTGGTCGGAGCCGCCTTCGTCCTGATCGCGACCCGCCTGATCGCGAACCCCGCTCGTCGCATGTCGTTCCGCATCCTGGGCTTCTCGATGCTCGCCTCGCTGACCGTCTACGTGCTCAAGCCGTTCGTCGGCCTGGTCGTCCTGACCACCGCCGCCACGAAGACCGGCGGCGTGAGCGCTCAGATCGTGTCGACCGGGATCCTGCCGATCACCGCCACCGCCAAGGGCGGCACCAGCGTGGACCTCCACGCCGGAGAGGTCGGGACCCTCACCGTCCGCCACATCACCGACCTCGCCCACTACAGCGTGTCGAGCCAGCTGCATCTGACCCTGCCCGAGTGGATCCTGTTCGGAGTCATCTGCGCGATCCCGATGCTGTTCACGTTCGTCGTGGGGCTGCCGTCGGAGCGGGTCGAAGACGGGGAGGCGGCTGCGGCTGCTGCTGCCCTGGCCTCTTCCGCCGACCGCTCAGGAGACGTCGCGTGACCACCCCCTTCCGCGTCGCCGCGATCGTCGGCGCCCTCGCCGCTGCCACGCTCGCCCTCAGCGCCGCCCTCGTGCCCGGCTCGAGCGCCGGCTTCATCGCCTCCGTCAAGAACAGCACCGACACCGCGGCCACCGCCCCCTTCTTCACCTGCGCCGGAGCCCTCGCCAACGACAGCGCTCCCGCCCTCTTCGTCCTCCCGCTGAACGAGGCGTCGAACGCCACGACGGCGACCGACACCGACTCCGGCGCCTACCCCGGCACCTACCGCGGCAGCATGACCACCTCGACGTCCACCCCGCAGGCCTGCTCGCGCGACACCGGCGGCGCGTACGTCCTGAACGGGTCGACCAGCTACGTCTCGACGGCGACGTCGTTCGCGAACCCGCAGACCTTCAGCGAGGAGATCTGGTTCAAGACGACGACGGCCGGCGGCAAGCTGATCGGCTTCGGCTCGTCTCAGACCGGCGCCTCGGGCTCGTACGACCGCCACCTCTACGTCGACACGACCGGCAAGCTCGTCTTCGGCACCTACAACGGGGCCACGAAGACGATCACGTCGACCGCGGCCGTGAACGACGGCGCCTGGCACCAGGCCGTCGGAACCTTCTCCACCGCCGCCGGCATGAGCCTCTACCTCGACGGGACGCTCGTCGCCTCCAACTCGACCTACACGGTCGCCCAGAACTTCACGGGCTACTGGCGCATCGGCTACGACTCGCTCTCCGGCTGGCCGAACGCCGCGGCGAACGGCTTCTTCACCGGGAGCCTCCGCTTCGCCAGCGTCTACACGGCCGTTCTCACGCCGGCGCAGGTCGCGCAGCACTGGAACGCGGGCCGCTAGCGCGGGAGTGCGCGGGGTCGGCGCCGGCGGCCGCGCCGCGACTCAGGCGTTCTGGGCGCGCCCGGGCCAGCCGCCCCGCGTTCCTGCGCCCGCGTGGCCAGAACTCCTGACGCGCGCGCGACCACCCGCCGCGAGCGGCCCGCCCGGGACCGGCGGCCATACGCACCCGACGGCGCCCACTCCCCCACGGCGCCCGCGCGTTCTCGCCGTCGAGAGTGCACTCGTTGTCGCCCATCCGCCCGCCAGCGACAGCGAGCGCACTCTCGGCGCGCTCGCGCCGGCGGCCGCGCCGCGACTCAGGCGTTCTGGGCGCGCCCGGGCCAGCCCCTACAGCGCCGCGATCCGCCACGACGCGGTGTGCGTCGCGCCCGGCTCCAGCCGCACGAGGTCGGTGCCCGACGTGAATGCGTCCGGCGGGCAGGTCATCGGCTCGACAGCGAGGCCGATGCGCGAGATCTCAGGAGCGTCGTCACGATCGGCCGTGTGCACCTGAACCCAGGGCAGCTCGGTTCCCCACGCCATCTCGACGCCGGTTCCGTCGGCTGCGCGCACCCGCACGGCCGCCGTGCCGGTCGCGTCGCGCGCAAGGTCGGTGAAGGCGTGGTCGATGAAGACGTCGTCGATCGCCCGGGCCTTGCGGAAATCGAACTCGGGGTGATCGGCCACGCCGCGCGTCTCAGTCGGGACCAGCCGGTCGGGCGTCACCTCGAGCACGGTCGCCGCCGGGAGCTCGAGCGTCCAGTCGTCGACGTGTCCCGGGCCGGCGATCAGGTACGGGTGCGGCGCGGTGCCGTACGGGGCGGCCGACGTTCCTGCGTTGACAGCCGTGACGGTCGTCGAGAGGCCGTCGTCGCCGAGAGCGTAGGCGACCTGAACCCGCAGTGGGAACGGGTAGCCGTCGCTCGGCACGACCTCGGCCTCGAAGACGGCCTCGCGATCGGTGGCCTCGATGATCTCGAAGCGGGTCCAGACCAGGAGCCCGTGCAGGGCGTGCCCGCGCTTCGGCTCGGTGAGCGGCAGCTGGTACGAGACGCCGTCGAACGCGTAGACGCCGTCGACGACGCGGTTCGGCCAGGGCGCCAGGATCGCGCCGCGGTACGCGGGCCGCACCTCGTCGGCGTCGAACGGCACGACGAGATGGCGGCCGTCGACGGTCAGCTCGCGGAGGGTGGCTCCGACGCTGGCGATCGTGGCGGAGTACGCGCCGTGGGTCAGCACGACCTGGGCTCCGGAAAGGGGTGTGGGGTTCGTCATCGAATGGTGCCGTTCTGGATCGGAGTGGGTGCGGAGATCAGGCTATCGGTGCCGTCGAGGCCCGGACGATCAGCTCGTGGTCGGCGACGACCGACACGAATCCTGATTCCGGCGCCGGGTCGGCGATGCGGGCCACGAGCAGGTCGACGGCGGTGCGCGCGATCTGGGCGCGGCCGGGCGACATGGTGGTCAGGTCGGGGTGCGCGAAACGGGCATCGGCAGTGTCGTCGATCCCCATGACCGCCACGTGCGCAGGAACTGGCAGCCCCCGTCGCAGGACCGCGTACAGCGCCCCCAGCGCGAGTGCGTCGTTGAACCCGAGCACGGCGTCGAAGGCGAGCCCGGAGTCGAGCGCGGCAGCCGTCGCAGCCGCGCCGGCGTCGCGACTCCACGCCGGCACCTCGCGCAGGAGCTCCTGATCGGCCGGCAGCCCCGCGGCGGCGAGGGCGGCCTCGACGCCCTCGCGCCGCAGTGTCGCGGTGTGCGTCGCGATGCCGCTTGCACCCAGCACCAGGATCCGGCGCCGCCCGATCGAGATCAGGTGCTCGGCGGCAGCCCGGGCGACCTCGTGGTCGGCGATCAGGACATGGTCGGCCAGCCCCTCGAACTGCCGTTCGCCGATCACCACGAGCGGCAGCCCGGCACCGGGCTCAGGAAGGTCGTCCGGCCCGAGCGCGAGGGGGTCGACGATCGCGCCGTCGACCAGCTGACGCTGGTCGCCGGTCAGCGCCGCGAGCTCCCGCACGCGGTCGCCGCCGGTCGTCTCGACGAGCACCGTCAGGTCGTGCACGGCGGCCGCGTCGATCACCTCCTGCGCCAGCTCGGCGAAGTAGGCCTGGTCGAGCTCGGGCACGATGAGCGAGATCATCCCCGTTCGGCGGGTGCGGAGACGCCGCGCCGACAGGTTGACGCGGTAGCCGAGCTCGGCCACGGCGGACTCGATCCGCGCACGCGTCTCAGGACGCATGTACGGATAGCCGGTGAAGAAGTTCGACACTGTCTTGACCGAGACGCCGGCCCGGACGGCGACGTCTCGCATGGTGGCGGGCACGGGTCTGCTAGGCCTTCGCCAGGCGCACCACGTTCCAGCTCAGGGGCGGGAGCACGACGCTCAGGACGCTGCCGTCCCAGCTCGCGTCGCCGTTCGCGACCGGGGCGACACTGTCGGACGTGTCGACGGTGACCGTGAGGTACGGGTCGGGGTTGTGCAGCGTCGTCGCCTCGACGAGGCGGACCGAGCCGAACGCACGGGTGTCGACGGCGACGGTCAGCGACTCGGTGAGCGAGCGGTTGATGGCGAAGACCGCCACGTCTCCCGACTCGGGGTCGTGCGTCGCGACCGCGTCGAGCGTCGGGACCTCGCCGAACTTGGCGGTCTCGACCTCGGGCGACTGCAGCTCGACGCGCAGGACGTCGCCGCGCGCGTGGGCCGATGCCTGGGCGAACGGGTGGAAGGTCGTCTGCTTCCAGCTGCGGCCGCCGGTCTCGGTCATGATCGGGGCGATGACGTTGACGAGCTGAGCGAGGCTGGCGCTCACGACGCGGTCGGAGTGCCTGAGCAGCGAGATCAGGAGCCCGCCGACGACGACGGCGTCCGCGACGCTGTACTGGTCTTCCAACAGCACGGGCGCGACCGGCCAGTCGGTCGGGTTCTTGCTCGCCTCGCCGTCGAGGTACCAGACGTTCCACTCGTCGAACGAGATGTTGATGCGCTTCTTCCGCTTCATGGCGGCTCGGGTGTGGTCGACGCTGGCGACGACGTCGTCGATGAAGTGGTCCATGCCGACGCCCGAGGCGAGGAAGCTGCCGAGGTCGCCGTCCTTCTCCCAGTAGTAGGCGTGCATCGAGATCAGGTCGACCTCGTCGTACGTCTCCTCGAGCACCTCGCGCTCCCAGGTGCCGAAGGTCGGCATCTCGGCGCCGGAGCTGCCGCAGGCCACCAGCGTGAGGTCGGGGTCGACGAGGCGCATCGCGCGCGCCGTCTCGGAGGCGAGGCGGCCGTACTCCTTCGCCGTCTTGTGGCCGATCTGCCACGGGCCGTCCATCTCGTTGCCGAGGCACCAGAACTTGACGTCGTAGGGGTCGGCCGAGCCGTTCTTCCTGCGGAGGTCGGAGTGGAACGAGCCGCCGGCGCCGTTCGTGTAGTCGAGAAGGTCGACGGCGTCCTGAACGCCGCGCGTCCCGAGGTTGACGGCCATCATCGGCTCGACGCCGGCCTTCTTGGCCCAGCGCATGAACTCGTCGACGCCGACGAGGTTCGGCTCGGTGGAGTGCCAGGCGAGGTCCTTGCGCACCGGGCGGTCGGCGACGGGGCCGATTCCGTCTTCCCAGCGGTAGCCCGAGACGAAGTTGCCGCCGGGGTAGCGCACGGTCGAGATGCCGAGCTCGCGAACGAAGTCGATGACGTCGCCGCGGAAGCCGTCGGCGTCGGCCGTCGGGTGGCCCGGGTCGTGGATGCCGCCGTAGACGCAGCGGCCGAGGTGCTCGACGAAGGTGCCGAAGGTGTTGCGCGAGACAGGCGCGACCACGAAAGACGGGTCGAGGGCGAGGCGGGCGTGCGGCATGTGATCTCTCCTAGGGGTTACATCGTTGTAACGGCTATCTTCTACAACGATGTACTACCGAGTCAAGGGGGCGCAGGAACTCGGCCCCGCCGCCCCGCCCGCCGCCGCCGCGCGCTCAGCCCCGCCGGCCCCGCCGGCCCCGCCCGCCGCCGCGCGCTCAGCCCCGCCGAAGCGGCACACCCCCGCCGTCGCACCGGAGGGGCCGTGCCGATTCGACGGGTACGAACGACATGCCACCCCGCCGAAACGACGAAGGCAGGCCCCGCGGGGCCTGCCTTCGTGCGGATCGTGCGGGGGTGTCAGACCGTGACGGTCGCGAGCACCTCGTCGAGGAGCGCGGACGCCTCCTCGTCGGTGGACTTCTGCGCGAGCGCCAGCTCGGAGATGAGCACCTGACGGGCCTTGAGGAGCATGCGCTTCTCGCCGGCCGAGACGCCGCTGTCCTGGTCGCGGCGCCACAGGTCGCGGACGACCTCGCTGACGCTGTAGACGCTGCCGCTGCCCATCTTCTCGGTGTTGGCCTTGAAGCGGCGCGACCAGTTGCCGGGCTCTTCGACGTGGTCGCTGCGAAGCACGTCGAACACCGCCTCGACGCCCTTGGCGTCGATGACGTCGCGGACGCCGACCAGATCGACGTTGTCGACCGGGAGCTCGATCATCAGATCGCTGGCGTGGACGTTCAGGGTGATGTATTTCTTCTCAGCGCCCTTGATGGTGCGGGTCTTCACCGCGGTGATCGTGGCGGCGCCGTGGTGGGGGTACACGACGGTCTCCCCTACTTCGAAAATCATCTAGTCGTGCCTCTGTTCTCTTTACGTATCGTGAAGCGGCTTTAGGCCGATGGCACTTCTCGTCGAGAGTGCGGACCAATGCCGGGCATCATCTCGGCAGTCTTACTATTCTACCCGATTCAGGGGTTGTATGATGCCGCGGTTCTGGCCACCCGTGCGCCGACGGCGAAACGCCTCTCGGCAGCCGCACCCGAACGCGCCAGCCACCTGCCGCATCGGGCTCGCCCGGCCTCGCCCGTCAGCCCAGGACGAGCACCAGCAGCACGACGTTCAGGCCGATGAGCGCGACCGCGGCCACAGCGGCCATTGCCGACGTCCACCACCGGTTCGCGAGGTCGCCCATGATCGCCTTCGACGCCGTGAAGATCACCAGCGGCACGATTGCGAACGGGATTCCGAACGAGAGCACGACCTGGCTGATGACGAGCGCCCAGGTCGGGTCGACGCCGAACGCCAGGAGGGCCAGCGCGGGCAGGAGAGTGACGACTCGGCGGTAGAGGATCGGCACCCGCACGTGCAGGAGCCCGTGCATGATCTCCGAGCCCGCGAAGGCACCCACCGACGTCGATGCCAGCCCGGAGGCGAGCAGCCCGATGGCGAAGAGCGTCGCGACGACCGGTCCGAGGTTGGCCAGGAGCGCCTGGTACGCGCCCTCGAGCGTGTCGGTGCCGGCCACCCCGCGCAGGGTGCCGGCGGCCACGAGCAGGATCGCGACGTTGACCGTGCCGGCGACGACGAGCGCGATCGTCACGTCGATCTTCGTCGCACGCAGCAGGCGCGGCTTCGTGACGAGCGTCCCGTCGAACCGGTCGCGGGCGAGGGCGGAGTGCGCGTAGATCGCGTGCGGCATGATCGTCGCGCCGAGGATCGACACGGCGAGCAGGACCGACTGCGATCCCTCGAACCTCGGCACGAGGCCGCCGGCGACGCTCGCCCACTGCGGCGGGGCGACGACCAGGCCGGCGCAGAAGCCCACGGCGATCAGCACCACCATCGACGTGACGACCCGCTCGAAGACCTGGGCCCGGCCGCGGCTCTGCAGCAGGAGCAGGCAGAGCGAGACGATTCCGGTGAGGAGCCCGCCGATCAGGAGCGGGATGTCGAACAGGAGCCCCAGCGCGATGGCCCCGCCGATCACCTCGGCCACGTCGGTCGCCATGGCGACGACCTCGGCCTGCAGCCAGTACGCCCGACGCACCCACGCGCCGGGAAGCCGGCGTCCCAGGATCTCGGGCAGCGAGGCGCCGGTGGCGATGCCGAGCTTCGCCGACAGGTACTGGATCAGCCAGGCGGTGGCGTTGCCCGCGATGACGACCCACACCAGCAGATAGCCGAAGAGCGCGCCCGCGGTCATGTTGCTGGCGACGTTGCCAGGGTCGAGGTAGGCGACGCCCGCGACCAGGGCGGGCCCGAGCAGAGCGACGACGCGCTGCTGCGCCGGAACTCGTGTCGCTTCGATGGTCATTCAGCCTCCGGGGTGGACTTCACAGAGTAGGGCAGGCCACCGACGCGCGAGGTGTTCCTGAGACAATGGCCGCATCATGTCGATCAGCCGCCGGGTCTTCCTCTCCGCCTCCGTGACGGGGGCGGGGGTCCTGGTGCTCGCGGCGTGCTCCGATCCGACGCCGGCGCCGTCCTCGACGCGCACTCCAGCCCCGACCGCGACACCCACGGCGACGGGCGCGCCCGGAGTGAAGCCGAGCGCCTTCCGCCGGAGCTCCTGGGGCACCGACCCCTACGCCTTCGGCTCAGGAAGCGTCCTGACCGACGCGTCGACCGACACCGACCGGCGGCGCATCGCCTCCCCCCTCGACGACAAGCTCTTCTTCGCCGGCGAGGCCGTCGCCGCGACCTACCCGGGCACGCTCGCCGGCGCCCGCGAATCAGGACTCGACGCCGCCCGCCAGGTCGCCGGCATCGCGTCCGCAGGCGAGCGCATCGCCGTCATCGGCGCGGGCATGGCCGGCGCCACGGCCGCTCGCGACCTGGCCGACCGCGGCTTCGACGTCGTCGTCGTCGAGGCGCGCCACCGCGTGGGCGGCCGCATCGCCTCCTACGAGTCCGACCAGTGGCCCATCGACGCCCAGCTCGGCGTCGCGACCCTCTCGGGTCAGGGGGCGCAGGAACTCGAGGCGGTCCTGACCGCGGGCGGCGTCACCACGGTTCCGTTCAGCGCCTCGCCGGCGGCCCGGTCCGGCGCGAAGGCCACGCCCTTCCCCGCGACGTCCGCCGTCGAGGCGGCGCTCGCCCAGGCATCGCGCTGGGCCGACACCCGCAGCGCCGAGTACTCCGTGGACGCCGCCGTCACTGGCTCGCGCGCCGGGTCGAAGCTCTCGGCGACGGCCGACGGCAGCGGCGTCTCGAACGCCGACCGTCTGGCCTTCCTGCTCGACGAGGTGCTGCCGGCCCGGTTCGGCCTGGACCCCGACGCGCTGTCGGCGCGCGTGCTCGCCGAGGCGTCGGCTCCGGGCGACTCCCAGCTCGTGACGAAGGGTTTCGCGGCCTACGTCGCCACCCTCCTCGAAGACCTCGACGTGCTCCGAGGCAGCAACGTCACCCAGATCGACTACGGCAACCAGGGGGTCGGACTCCGTCTCGTCACGGGCGAGTCGCTGTCGGCCGATCGCGTCATCTCCACGATCCCCCTGGGCGTCCTGAAGCAGAAGAAGATCGTCTTCGAGCCCGAGCTGCCGGTGGCCAAGCTCGATGCCATGGACCGCCTGGGCGTCGGCGTCCAGGACGTCCTCTGGCTGCGCTTCGACCAGCGCCTGTGGTCGACCGATGCCACCGTCTGGGCGATCCTCGACGACTCGGCGACCTACCGCCTCTGGCTGAACCTGGAGCCGTCGACCGGATTCCCGATCCTGGTGGCGCTCATCGGGGGCGACGACGCGATCGCCGCCGAGAAGCTGTCGGACGGCGACGCCGTCGCACAGGCGATGTCGGACGTCGCGGCCTACCTCGACGTCGTGCCCGCGACGGCGTCCCCGACGCCGTCGGCCACCCCCGCGCCCTGAGGTGCGGCGGGGCCGGGAGTTCCTGCGCCCGGTCTGCGGTGTCTCGTCAGGTGCCACGGGCGCGCGTGGCTCAGGCCGATGAGCGCCGACGCGACCGCCAGGAAGATCACGAGCACGATCGCGTTGTAGAGCCGGAACTGCTCGGGGCTGACCTGCGCCGGGTCGAGGAAGAAGTAGGGGTACCAGCGGACGTCTCGGCCGCGCTCCAGCGTGAAGAAGCCCCAGACGAGCGGGAACGGCAGCACCAGCCAGAGGGTGCGCCAGCGCACCGGCGTGCGGCCGGGCGCCAGCACCCAGTCGAGCAGCACGTAGCCCGAGAGCCAGAAGTGCAGCACCTGGCTCGACGTCGGGAACGCCAGGGAGTAGTGGTGGGCCGCCGACTGCGTGACGATCACGCCGAACACGATCCCCGAGACGATCACGTAGGTCGTGACGATCGCGTGGACGACGGCGAACCAGCGCGGATCGAGGCGGCCGCGGAAGGTCAGGACTCCTGAGACGGCGAGCACCGCGACGTTCGCCATGGCGCTCTGCTGCGTGAAGTAGCTGAAGTAGTTGACGGTCGCGAACGTCGAGAACCCGAGGACGTACTGGAAGTTGGCGATCAGAGCAGCGACGGCGACGGCGGCCGCGACCAGGCGGAGGAGCCCGGAGATTCTGAAGTCGAGGGAGGTTGTCACCGCACCACCCGCCTCTGCTCGACCGCGCTTCGCATCCGAACGAGAGTACCGAGATTGCCGCAGAGCGGCGTTCAGGACGGCGAGCGCTCCTCGTCGGCGTTGAACCGCTCGAGGCCCGCCGCGAGGTCGTCGATCTCGTCGTCGCTCCATTCGGACAAGCGCCGCTCGAGCTCGTCGTGGTTGGCGCGGATCGATCGGTCGAGCAGTTCGCGGCCCCGCTTCGACAGCGTCAGGAGCTGCCCGCGCGACGTCTGCTCCGCGGTCACGGCACCCACCTCGATCAGGCCGATCGCCTGGAGGTCGCCGACCTGGCGTGAGACGGTCGAGCGGTTCAGCCGCATGGCGCCGGCGATGTCGATCGCGCGGCACTCGGGAGTCCCGTCGATGAAGTTGAGAAGCGTGTGCTGCACGAGAGTGAGCGGCTCGGCGGTGCGGCGGCTGCGAGCGGAGGCACGGCGCGAGATGGTCTGCAGCTGCGTGTAGACGGCCTGCATTCGATCCTCGCGTCGGGTGCTCACGCCCACGAGTTTAACGATCGGGTGTACTCTACACCTGTGTTGCATTATGCAACACTATGACTTCGCCGCTCGACGGCGCACCCCTCCGCTGCAGAAAGGACCCCGTGTCCACACCGACCCACGCCCTCCGGGAGGTCGCCCTCCGCCCGGGCCACCCCCACTCCCACCGCCTCCCGGAGGCGCCGAGGCCGGCCCGCCCCGGGCCCCGCCTGTTCTTCGGCACGCCCGTGGCCGTCTTCAAGGCGTTCGGCGTGGCGATCCTGGTACCGCTCTTCCTCGGCGCGGGCATGACGCTCGCCTACCTGGGCGCGTTCCACCAGCCCACCCCGCACGACCTCCCTGTCGCCGTCGTCGGCACCAGCGCCGAGACCAAGGTCTTCGCGCAGACGCTCAGCGACGGCGCGGACGGCCAGCTCGCCGTGCGGACCGTGGCGTCCGATCAGGAGGCCCGACGCCTGATCACCGACCGCACCATCACGGCCGCCTACGAGGCGAAGGCCGACTCCGCGACTCTCCTCATCTCGTCCGCCACCTCCGAGACCACCGCCGAGGTGACGCAGAAGGTGTTCCTGCCCATCGCCTACGAGCAGAAGCTCCCGTTCACGGTCGACGACGTGGTCCCCGCCGCCCAGCACGACTCCACGGGCCAGGGACTGTTCTTCCTGCTCGTGGGGCTCAGCGTCGGCTCGTACGCCACCGCCGCGGCCGTCGCCGCCTTCGCCTCGCGCCTGGGCATCCGGTGGTCGCTCGTCACGGCCGGCGTCATGTCGGCCGTCATCTCAGGCATCGCGGTCACCGTCGCCGGCCCTATCTTCGGCGTCCTCGGCCACTTCGTCTGGGCCACCTGGCTGCTCGGCTGGCTCTACTCGGCGGCGATCGTCCTGATCGGCGTCGGCCTGCACCCGGTGCTCCGCCACTGGACGACGGCCGCGCTCACGATGCTCTTCGTCATGTTCAACTTCACGTCGTCGGGCGGCATCTTCGCGGTGCAGCTCATGCCCGGCTTCTTCGCCGCCCTCCACGGCTTCTGGAACGGCGCCGCCTGGCTCGACGCCGTCCAGACCCTTCAGTACTTCTCAGGACAGTCGTTCGGCTGGGACGTCCTGCGCCTCGGCATCTGGGCCGCCGTGGGCCTCGCGCTGACGCTGGTCACGCACCTGGCGAGCCGGCGCCGCACCCGCCTGGCCGACGAGCGGGTCGCCATGCGCGAGGAGGAGCAGGTCGTCGCCGCCTGACCCCGGAGAGAGGCACGGACGCAGGAACTCCGCCCGGCTGGAGCGCGCCACCCGGTGGCGGGCGCCTCGGCCGCGCGGAGTTCCTGCGCTGGTGACGGGTTCAGCTGGAGAGGTCGTAGACGGTGTAGCCGCCCACGGTCTTCGCCGTGTAGTTGGCCGCGACCCAGGCCGCGATCTTCGACGCCGACGACGACGAGCCCGTGCCGCCGCCCAAGCCGCTGCCGCCCGAGATGTAGTAGCCGATGTCGCCGGACTTCACGTACGCCTCGAACTCGGCGAGGGTGGGCGTCGGGTCGTCCGACCAGCCGCCGATCGCCATGACCGCCTGGCCGCTCGACAGCTCGAGCGTCGCCGCGGACTGATCGTTGTCGATCGCCGCCGCCCAGCGCGCCGTGCTCTTCTTCAGGAGCGTGTCGAGCGCTGTCGACGACGCGGCGCCGGAACTGCCGGACCCCTGCGTCGAGGTTCCCGAGTCGGCGGTGCCGCTGTCGCTCGTCCCGTTGCTCGTGCCGCTCTCGCTGCCGCTGCCGTCAGTCGTGCCGCTGCCGCCGCTGGCCTCGCCGCCGGTGCTGGCCTCGCCGCCGGTGCTGCCGCTGCCGCCCGGGGGCGTGCCGCCGAAGCCGCCCGACGGGGCCTCGCCGCCGCTCGGGGCCTCGCCGCCGCTCGCACCGCCGCTCGGCGGGGTGCCGCCGCCCGTGCCGCCGCCCATCCCGCCGCCGGTGCCGCCGCCACCTCCGCCACCGCCGAAGCCGGAGGTGGTGGACGACGATCCGACGCTCGGGATCGAGCCGGTGTGGCCGACCGACGCCGTCGCCAGGGCGTAGGCGCCCGACCCGCCGAGGGCGAAGAGCGTTCCCGTCAGGACGGCTGCGACGGTCACGCGGTGCCAGGCCGCGATCGACCCGACGACGAGCGCGATTCCTGACACGACAGCACCCGCGACCACCACCCACTTGAGCCAGGGCAGCCAGGTGGCGTTCTCGGACAGCAGGTGGAACGACCACGCGCCCGTTCCTGCGACCGCGACAGCGAGGCCGAGTCGGCCGACCCACGTGGTGCGCATCCGCCAGAGCAAGGCGCCGCCGGTGCCGACCAGGCCCGCGATCGCCGGGGCCAGGGCGACCGTGTAGTACGGGTGGATCGTGCCGCTGGTGAAGCTGAAGACGAGGCCGGTCACGACGAGCCAGGCACCCCAGAGCACCAGGCCGGCCCGGACCGGGTCGAGGCGCGGGCGCCGCCCGGCGACCACGATGCCGAGCACCAGAAGCAGCAGGGCCGCCGGGAGCAGCCACGAGATCTCAAGGCCCATCTCGCTCGAGAACAGCCGATTCAGGCCGGTCGATCCGCCGAAGGAGCCGCCGGCCGTGCCGCCGGTGCCACCGCCGCCCCCGTTTCCTGATCCCGAGCCGAAGAAACGGCCGAGGCCGTTGTAGCCGAAGGCGAGCTCCAGAACGGAGTTGTTCGTCGAGCCGCCGATGTAGGGGCGCGAGTCGGCCGGCCAGAGCGCGACGATCGCGACCCACCAGCCGGCGCCGACGACGACGCCGACCAGGGCGCCGAGCACGTGGAGAAGGCGCTTCCGCAGGAGGGTGGGCGCTGCCATCAGGTACACGGCGGCAAACGCAGGAGCCACGAGCAGGCCCTGGAGCATCTTCGTCAGGAAGGCGAAGCCGAGCACGAGTCCGGCCGCCGCCAGCCACTTCCAGCTCGCCCGGGGCAGGGCGCGCACGACCAAGTAGGCCGCGAGCGTCATCAGGAGCACCAGCAGGGCGTCCGGGTTGTCGAAGCGGAACATCAGCGCCGCGGCCGGCGTGCACGCGAGTGCGAGTCCGCCCACGAGGGCCCCCGCCGCGGACAGGCGCGGACCGAGGGTCGCGAGGCTCCGACGCACGATCGCGAACACGAGGGCGACGCTGGCCACGCCCTCGAGCGCCTGCGGCACGAGGAGGCTCCACGAGCTGAAGCCGAAGATCCGGGCCGAGATGCCCATCACCCAGAGCGAGGCCGGCGGCTTGTCGACGGTGATGAAGTTCGACGAGTCGAGCGACCCGAAGAACAGCGCCTTCCAGCTCTTCGAGCCGGCCTGCACCGCGGCGGCGTAGAAGCTGTTGGCGGTTCCGCTCTCGGAGAGCCCGACGATGTACAGGAGGGCGGTCGCGATCAGGAGCGCCCAGAGGCTCGGCCGCACCCAGACGGGGTCGGCCTTCCTGCCGAGGAGCGCCCGGGCTGCGAGCGTGCGGTCCCGCGGGGCGGCGTGCCCGGCGATAGGTCCGGCGTGTGCGGTCATGGGGAGTCCTTCTCAGGTCGAGTGGACTCTGAGGATCGCTCCGGGCGCTATGCGCCTCCTATGACCGGGCGATGCGCCTGCCCAGCGTTGCCGGACAGGCGCATCGGTGTTGCGAGACGGCGACTGGCGCGTCGCCGTTCAGGAGGGCTGCGTTACGCGGCGGCGACCTCGGTGGTGGCCGAGACGAGCTTGTCGACGACCTCGCTCAGCTGGCCGACGACCTCGGCGTCGTCCTTCGGGTGCGTCTCCGCGAAGCGGACGACCGAGCCGGGGATCGCGAGCTTGACATCCTCGAGCACCTTGGCGCCGGTGATGCCGAAGGCCTTGCGGGTCTCGTCCTGAGCCCAGACGCCGCCGAACTGGCCGAACGCGGAGCCGATGACGGCGAGGGGCTTGCCGACGAGAGTCGACTCGCCGAAGGGGCGCGAGGCCCAGTCGATGGCGTTCTTCAGGCTCGCGGGGATGGTTCCGTTGTGCTCGGGCGTGACGACGAGCACGGCGTCCGAGGCGCCGATGGCGGCGCGGAGCTTGGCGGCACCCTCGGGCACGGCGCCGTCGACGTCGATGTCCTCGTTGTAGAACGGGATGTGGCCCAGGCCCTCGTGGATCGTCAGCGTGACGCCCTCGGGTGCGACCTGCGCGGCAGCTTCGGCGAGCTGGCGGTTGGTACTGGCGGCACGGAGGCTTCCCACGAGGACGAGGATCGAGGTGTCGGACATGTTTTCTCCTTCAAGAAACGAATTGGATACGAACGCATAAGTCCGCACCCGCCAACGCTATTCCCGTTGCCCGTGACGTAGGGTCATAATCGGCAACACGTGATGTGAATTTCGGCATTCCGAAAAGGTTTCGCCCCGAAAATCACTGTGACACGGTGGTCTCTGCGACGGGCAACCGGCCCGGTCGCGAGTGACCGAGAGAGCCGCCGTGCCCGCACCCCTGATCAGGCGAATCGTCCTGTGTCTCCTCATCGCCTCCCCCGCCATCGTCTTCCGGGTGACCGGGTTCGCGCCCCACCCCGTCGTCGACCTCCTCGTCTTCGGCGGCGCCGTCGTCGCCGCGTCGTTCATGCTCGCCTGGGCCGCCGAGGCCGCCCAGAAAGACATCTCGGGCGCGCTCGCCATCGCGATCCTCGCGCTGATCGCCGTCCTGCCCGAATACGCCGTCGACCTGTACTACGCATTCCGCTCAGGATCCGACCCCGCCTACGAGCAGTTCGCCGCCGCGAACATGACCGGCTCGAACCGCCTGCTGCTCGGCTTCGGCTGGCCGCTCGTCGTCTTCGTCGCCCTCTTCGCCGCCCGCCGTGCCGCAGCCTCCCGCCGCGCCTCAGGCACTGTCGTGCCGAAGTACCTCGACCTGCCCGGCTCGTCGCGCCTCGACGTGGGCGTCCTCGCCATCGTCGCGGTCCTCGCCTTCGTCATCCCTGCGAGCGGCGAGATCGCCCTCTGGTTCGGCGTCATCCTGATCCTGATCTTCGGCGCATACCTCTGGAAGGCCGGCCGGGCCGCCGACGACGGCGAGGAGGACTTCGTCGGCACAGCCGCGCACATCGCGAACCTGCCCGCCCCGCGGCGCAAGGTCGTGTTCGTCGGCATGTTCGTCGTCTCGGCGGCCATCATCCTGTCCAGCGCAGAGCCCTTCGCCGATGCGCTCGTGCAATCAGGGTCGAGCCTCGGCATCGACAGCTACTTCCTCGTTCAGTGGCTCGCGCCGCTCGCGACCGAGGCTCCGGAGTTCATCGTGGCCGTCCTGTTCGCGCTGCGAGGCCAGGGCGCAGCCGCCATCGGAACGCTCATCGCCTCGAAGATCAACCAGTGGACCCTGCTCGTCGGATCCCTCCCCATCGCCCACGCGCTCGGCGGCGGCGGTACGGCGCTCCCCCTCGACGGACGCCAGATCGAGGAGTTCGTCCTGACCGCGTCGCAGACTGTGATGGGCGTCGCGATCATCGTCGCGCTGCGCTTCCACCGCTGGGCCGCGATCGCGCTGGTCGCCCTATTCGCCGTGCAGTTCTTCGTGACCGACGAGACCGGCCGATACGTCCTGAGCGCCGTGCACATCGTCGTCGCGATCGTCGCCCTCTGGATCCACCGACGCGACATCCTTCCGACGATCACGGCGCCGTTCCGCACGTCGGCCGCCCTTGCGGAGGGCCCCGCCGAGCGCGAACTGGAAGGCGCGGGCAGCCGCTAGCGCGGCCCCTCAGAGCGCCGCCCCTCGCGTTCCGGCCCACGATCAGGACTCCGCGCCACGAGATCCGTTGGTGCGGAGTCCCGATCGTGGTTTCGCGGGGGTGCCCGGTGCGCCGTCAGGCGAATCGCACCGGTGCGGCCCGGGCGAGGGGGCCGCGCGGCGCCGACGCGCCAGAATGCCTGAGTTGCTCGAGGGCACGCGCGCAGGATCTCCGGCCAGCCCTCAGACAGCCACCCAGATGGCGCCGGCGGCGACGTTCGCGAGCTCGACCGCGTTGCCGTCGCCGACCGCGACGGCGAGGCTCCCGGCGAAATCGTGCCGCTCGACGACGCGGACGCGCGTGCCCACCGCGACCGCCAGAGTGTCGAGGTAGCGGAGGAGGGCGGGGTCGTGGTCGCTGACCCGGACGACCGTGCCCTCGGAGCCGTCAGGGAGTTCCTGCAGTCGAATGCCCTCGGGATGCGTCACGGTGCCGTCTGCCGCGGGAATGGGGTCGCCGTGCGGGTCGTGGTCGGGAAAGCCGAGCTCCGCGTCGATCTTCGCCAGCAGCCGGTCGGAGATCGCGTGCTCGAGAACCTCGGCCTCGTCGTGGACTTCGTCCCAGCCGTAGCCGAAGTGCTCCACCAGGTACGTCTCGATCAGGCGGTGACGTCGCACGACCTGGACGGCGAGCTGTCGACCCGACCGGGTGAGGGTCGCCCGGCCGTACGGCTCGTAGTCGAGGAAGCCCTCGCGCGCGAGCTTCTTGAGGTTGCCCGAGACACTGGATGGGGCGACGCCGAGCACGGCGGCGAGGTCGTTCGTGGTGAGGCCCTCGTTCGACCACTCGTGCGACTTGAAGATGACCTTGACGTAGTCCTCGGTCATCGTTCCCAGGCGTTCTTCCGGCATCCTCAAAGCCTAGGGCGCGGTCGGCCCCGCCGGGTCGGTCTGTCGGTCACGCCGGCGGGCAGAAACAGCTCGGCCCCGCCGAGTCGGCTCACCCCCGCCGTCGCGACGGAGGGAGTGTGCCGATTCGGCGGGGCCGAGCGAGATCGCCGGCGGCTCAGTGCGCCATCGGCACCGGCGCGCCCTCGACCACCGGCGGCTTGCGCACGAAGAACGCCGCCGCGATGGACAGCAGCGAGACGATGGCGCCGGCGAAGAACGCCATCTGCACGCCCGCCGCGGTCGCGTCGACCTCGTTCGCCCCGTCGGAGAGTCCCGACGCGATGCCGGTGGAGAGCAGGGTGACGAACAGCGCCGTGCCGACGCCCGCCATCACCTGCTGGACGGTGTTCAGGATCGCGCTGCCGTGCGAGTACAGCTCGGGCTTCAACGAGCCGAGCGACGACGTGAACAGCGGGGTGAAGGTCATCGCGAGGCCGATGCTCAGGATCACATGGACGACCGGGATCATGTAGACCGGGGTGTCGGCATGGAGGGCCAGCGCCATGGTCCACAGCGCTCCGCTCACGAGGACGGAGCCCGTGATGAGCAGCGCCGTCGGGCCGAACCTGTCGAACAGGCGGCCGACGACCGGCGACAGCACGCCCATGACGATGCCGCCGGGAAGCAGCAGCAGGCCGGTCTCGAGCGTCGGGAGGTGCAGCACGGTCTGCATGTAGATCGGCAGGATGATCAGGGTGCCGAAGAGCGCGATGCTCGAGACGGCGATCATGGCGATCGAGATCGAGAAGTTCTTCGTCAGGAAGGTGCGCAGGTCGAGCAGCGGGGAGCCGCCGCGCGCGAGGCGCGTCTGACGCAGGATGAAGAGGGCGAGAGCGACGACGCCCACGGCGACCGGCACGAGCGGCGGCACCGGCTGGGCTGAGCCGGCCGCGGCCTCGCCGACACCCGACAGGCCGTACAGCAGACCGGCGAAGGCGAACGCCGACAGGATCACCGAGAGCACGTCGAGCGGCACCTTGCGGGGCTCGGTGACGTTCTTCATCTTGACGGCGCCGAGGATCAGCGCGGCGATGGCGATCGGCAGGACGATGATGAACATGAAGCGCCAGCTCAGCGCGCTCAGGATGATGCCCGAGATCGTCGGGCCGATCGCGGGCGCGACCGAGATGACGATCGAGATGTTGCCCATCGTTCGGCCGCGAGCGGCCGGCGGCACCAGCGTCATGGCGGTCGTCATGAGCAGCGGGAGCATGATCGCGGTTCCGCAGGCCTGGACCACGCGGGCGATCAGCAGGATCGAGAACCCCGGAGCGATCGCGGCGATCAGCGTGCCGACGCTGAAGAGCGTCATCGCCATCAGGAACACCTGACGGGTGTGCAGCCGCTGCAGCAGGAAGCCCGTGATCGGGATGACCACGGCCATCGTCAGCAGGAAGCCGGTGGTCAGCCACTGGGCGGTGGCGGCGGAGACCTTCAGGTCGATGATGAGCGTCGGCAGGGCGACGCTCATGATCGTCTCGTTCAGGATGACCACGAAGGCCGAGACGATGAGGAGCCCGATGACCACGCGGTTGCGGGCCGCGTCGTCTTTCGAGAGGGCTGCCGGATCGTGGGCAGGAGTCGAAGCGGTGGCGGCGCCGGCGAGCGGCGTGGAGCGAGTGTCGGTCGTCAAGAGTGAATCCAGTGATCGTGATGGGCGCCGAGGGTGACTGCGGGGCGCTGGCCGCATGAAGGGTCGAACGTGGTGGTTCGGTCAGTATTCCCTCACCCGCCGACATTCACCAGCGGTTCAGGAGAACCCGGTGCCCGCCTCACGGCGCGCACCGGGTTCAGGCCTGAGGACGTCAGACGAGAGAGCCATCCGAGGCGAGCTCGACATCCGCCTCGAGCGGGGTCTGAGTGACCGAGGTGCCGACGTGAAGCTGGAACGCACCGGCCTCGTGCTGCCAGCCGGCATCCCAGTGGGCGAAGGCGCGCGCAGGAACGTCGATGACCACCGTCCGGGTCTCCCCCGCCGCGACCACGACCGGCGCGAACCCGGCCAGCCATCGTGCGGGGCGCTCGACGGCGGACTCGCTGCGAGAGAGGTAGGCCTGCACGACCTGCTTGCCCTCGCGCGCACCCGTGTTCGCGACGTCGACCGAGACCGTGAATCCGCCGTCGGCCGCCGCGGTCGCCGTGAGCCCGTCGAGGTTCCACGTCGTGTAGCCGAGCCCGTGCCCGAACTCGAACGCCGGGATGCGTCCGGCCCGCAGCCACGCCCTGTAGCCGATGTGGATTCCCTCGTCGTAGGCGACGAGGCCGTCCTTGGGCGTGACGTCGAGCACGGGCACGTCACTCAGGGTCTCCGGCCACGTGGTGGGGAGGCGCCCGCCGGGCTCCGCAGCGCCGAACAGCAGGTCGGCGAGGGCGTTGCCGTACTCCTGGCCGCCGAAGTAGGTCAGCAGGAGGGCCTTGACGTCGTCGTGCCAGGGCATGACGACTGGCGAGCCGGAGTTGACGACGACGACCGTGTTCGGGTTCGCGGCGAGGACGGCGCGCACGAGGTCGTCCTGACGACCGGGCAGGTCGAGGTCCTTGCGGTCGAAGCCCTCCGACTCGACGCGCGAGTTCGTGCCCACGACGACGATCGCGACGTCGGCGTCCGCCGCCGCGGCGACCGCCTCCGCGATGAGCGCCTCGGGGTCGGAGTTGTCGGCCTCGAGGCCCGCAGTGATGCCGAAGACACCGGCCATCGAGGCGTCTCGGGTCTTCATGTCGAACTCGACCGTCAGATCGACGGGCTCTCCTGCCGCGACGGTGAGCGGCGTGACGATCGACGGCGGGGCCAGGAGGCTCGCGCCGAGGTCCATGCCGCCGGTCTCCTCCGAGGTCTCCTCGTGCACGAGCTCGCCGCCGACGAGGATGCGGCCGTGGCCGACCGCCGCGAAGCCGAACAGCACGTCGCCCGAGCGGGTCGGGGTCCACGTCATCGACAGCTCCATGCGGTGCGAGGTGTCGATCGGGGCGTCGCCGCCGAAGTAGACGAGCGCGGTGGCACGGCGGTCCTCGCGGAACATCTCCGTGCCGTCCTCGTCGAGGAAGCGCACCAGCATGCCGGGCTCGGACGTCGACGGGTTGACGATCTCCTCGAGCGGGAGCTCGGCGATGCCCTCCTGCACGACGGCGCCGATCGAGTAGGTGACCTCGGCGTCGGGGAGCGCGGCGGTCAGGCCCTCGAGCGGCGTGACGATCCTCTCGGGGAGGACCGTCGCACTGCCGCCGCCCTGGGTGCGGGCCTGCAGGCCGTTGTGCCCGACGACCGCGACCTTCCTCAGATCGGCGGCGGCCAGCGGGAGGGTCCCGTCGTTGGACAGCAGCACGCTGCCCGCGGCCTCGGCCGTACGGGCGAACGCGATGCCGTCCTCGGCCGAGACGGGCGCGGCCTGCACGGGGGCGAAGCCCTCGAGCGCGCCGACGCGGGCGGCCAGGCGCAGGATCCGGATCACCTTGCGATCGATCGCCTCCTCCGACACCTCGCCGGCCTCGACGGCGGCGACCAGCGCCGCGCCCCACGGGCCGTCGGGCCCGGGCATGACGAGGTCCTGCGACGCCTTCGCGCTCTCGACCGTGCGGACGGCGGTCCAGTCGCTGATCACGACGCCGTCGAAGCCCCACTCCGAGTTGAGCGGCGTCTCGAGCAGTTCGCTCTCGGTTGCCGTGGTGCCGTTGATCGAGTTGTACGACGACATGACGAGCCAGGCGTGCGCCTCGGTGATGCTCTTCTCGAAGGCGAGCAGGTAGAGCTCGCGCAGGGCACGCTCCGAGACCTCGGTCGAGGCCGTGAAGCGCTCCGACTCGTAGTCGTTGGCGATGTAGTGCTTGGGCGTCGCGCCGACGCCGTTCGCCTGGACGCCCTCGACGTAGGCGGCGGCGAGCTCGGCCGTCAGGACCGGGTCTTCCGAGAACGCCTCGAAGTGGCGACCGCCCAGGGGCGAGCGATGCAGGTTGATGGTCGGTCCGAGCACGACGTCGACGCCCTTGCGGCGAGCCTCGACGGCCGAGGCGGCACCGTAGCGGGCGGCGATGTCGCGGTCCCACGACGACGAAAGCGCAGTCGCCGACGGCAGGTTCAGCGACGGCGACCGTTCGTCCCAGACCTCGCCGCGGACGCCCGAGGGGCCGTCCGACACGAGGATGCGGCGCAGGCCGATCTTCTCGATGGGCCAGGTGTTCCAGAAGTCGCGACCGGTCAGCAGCTGGACCTTCTCCGGGAGGGTCAGCTTCGCTGCCAGTTCTTCGAGACGCGCGGTCTCTTCGGCGCTGTCGTACATGTGTGACTCACTTCCTGAATGACGGACCTCCCGTCGACCATACCCCTAAAACCTACCGACGGTAGGTAAGTACTGTGCGGCTAGGGTGATCCCGTGACCAACGACGCTCCACCCCGCCGCTACGCCAAAGGCGATGCGCGCCGGCGCGAGATCCTCGCCGCCGCCCTTCGCGTGATCAGCGAGCGCGGCTACCGCAACTCCTCGCTCCAGGAGATCGCCGACGCGGTCGGTCTGACCAAAGCCGGCGTCCTCCACTACTTCGACTCGCGCGAAGGCCTCCTCGCCGAGGTGCTCCGCGAGCGCGACGCGGCCGATTCGGCCGACTTCACCCCGACCGACGGCGACGTGGTCGAGCTCCTGAGCGGCGCGGTCCGGCACAACCACGAGGTGCCCGGACTCGTCGAGCTCTACTCGCGGCTCGTCGTCGAGAGCGAGTCGCTCGAGCACCCCGGCCACGCCTACATCGGCGAGCGCTACAAAGATCTCGAGACCCGCGTCGGCGAGGCCATCCGCCAGCGGCAGGCCGCAGGAACGGCGCGCACCGACATCGACCCCGCCGTCGCCGCGCGGCTCCTGATCGCCGTCAGCGACGGCCTCCAGCTGCAGTGGATGCACGACCGGACCATGGACATGACCGAGGCGTTCGACGCGGCGGTCGCGCTGCTCGCACCTCCGGCGGCGTCCTGAGACGGCGGCGGGGCGCAGGAACCCGAGTTCCTGCGCCCCGCTCTGGTCACATCAGAGGGACCGGCGACCTGGATCAGGCCGGCACGTAGTTGAACTCGTCGGGGTTCGGGCCGGTGCGCTCGTCCTTGTTGCGCATCGAGATGTCGGTCATGTCGATGTCGGAGAGCTCGAAGTCGAAGATGTCGAAGTTCTCTTTCACGCGCGACTCGGTCACCGACTTCGGGAAGATGATGTCGCCACGCTGGATGTGCCAGCGGAGCGTGACCTGAGCGGGCGACTTGCCGACGTTCTCGGCGATGCGGACGATCGTCGGGTCGTCGAGCACGAGGCCCTGTGCGATGGGCGACCAGGCCTCGGTCGCGATGCCGTGCTCAGCGCCGAAGGCACGGAGGGGCTCCTGCGTCAGGTACGGGTGCACCTCGATCTGGTTCACGGCCGGGGTGACCGTGGTCTCGTTGGCGAGGCGACGGAGGTGGTGCTCCTGGAAGTTCGAGACGCCGATGGAGCGCGAGCGGCCCGAGGCGTAGATCTCTTCGAGGGCCTTCCAGGTCTCGACGAAGTCGCCGACGCCGGGGAGGGGCCAGTGGATCAGGAACAGGTCGATGTGGTCGAGGCCGAGAGCCTCGAGCGTGCCGTCGAACGCAGTGAGGGCGTCGTCGTGGTCGTGGAAGCCGTTGTTGAGCTTCGACGTCACGAAGATCTCGTCGCGGTCGATGCCGGACTCGGCGATCGCCTCGCCGACCTCTTTCTCGTTGCCGTACATCTCGGCGGTGTCGATGTGGCGGTAGCCGACCTCGAGCGCCTTCAGAGTGGCGGCCTTCGTGTCGGCGGGCTCGATCTGGAAGACGCCGAAGCCGAGCTGCGGGATCGTGCGGCCGTCGTTCAAGGTAATCGTGGGGACTGCTGAATCGGTCATGGATCCATCGAACACCCCTCGCACTGGTGTCATTCCAGGTTTGACGACACCTAACGAGCCTGGTAACTTGGTCGATGGTGTTCTGAGACGAACCATCTACTCGACTCGCACCCGCACCGACTCGTACTGCTCCTCCCGGGGCACATTCCACCGAGTCCATCCCGTCAGACTTCACAGGCTGACACCAGCACGCCGACACTCGGCGTGTGCGACACACCTGCCTTCCCAGGCCGATCGTTCACCGCGATCCACCCGCCTGGGGGCCGCTGCTCGAAGAGAGCAGAGCCCTGAACAGCAGAGCGTCGCCACCACGCATCGAAAGACCGCACCATGACACAGACACTCAACCTCATCCGCATCGGCGGCACCGTCACCACGGCGCCCGCCCTCACCCACGACAACCTCGTGGAGTTCGTCGTCGTCGACGACAGCTCCCGCGAGTTCCTCGTCCGCCTTCCGCTCGCCGACCTCGGCTCCGAGGTCGCCCCGGGCGCCCACGTCCAGGCCACCGGCGCCGAGGGCTGGGTCGTTCCGGGCCGCACCTGGCGCGACGAGCCCAGCCGCACCATCCTCCAGGCGCACGAGGTGCAGCTCGGCCACCTGGCCTTCGCGGCCTAGTCGGCTCCTGCCACCAACGGCGCCCACCCCTCGGGGTGGGCGCCGTTCGTCGTCGATGCAGGAGATCCGCCCCGCGGCGTCGCTCCCCGCAGTGGCGCTCCCCTGCCGCGCCGCTTCGCTCAGCGCCGCTCCCCCGCCAGCCCGTGCTCGTACGCGAAGACGACCACCTGAATGCGCCCCCGCAGCCCGAGCTTCGACAGCACCGCGCGCACGTGCGACTTCACCGTGGCCTCCGTGACGTACTGGTCGCGGGCGATCTCGGCGTTGCTCAGGCCGCGCGCCACCAGCATGAACGTCTCGCGCTCGCGGGCGGTGAGTCCGGCGAGCGCGTCGTCGCCCCGCTGGGGGACGACGCCGGCGGCTGCGAGTTCCTGCACCAGCCGAATCGCCTCCTCCTCCGTCGGCGCGGGCGCTCCGGCGGCAGCGGCCCGGATGGTGCCGAGCACGACGTCGGGCTCGGCGTCTTTGGTCAGGAAGGCGTACGCGCCCGCTGCGAGCGCAGCGTAGACGGCTTCGTCCTTCCTGATGGTCGTGAGGGCGATCACGCGAGGCGATCCGTCCAGGGGAGCCTGGCGCAGGATCCGCCTGGTGGCGTCGAGCCCCGACATGACCGGCATCCTGAGGTCCATCAGCACCACGTCCGGCGCCTCGCGTTCGACCAGCTCGAGCGCGGCCTGCCCATCGAGCGCGGTCCCCACGCAGACCAGGTCGGGCTGGGCCTCGAGCAGCATGGCCATGCCCGACGAGAACAGGCGCTGGTCGTCGACCACGGCGACGCGGACGGGTACGGCGGCGCGGGTCGCCCCGGCCGGGCTGGCTGCGGCCGTGTCGGCTGCGGCCGTGCTGGCTGCGGCCGGGCTGGCTGCGGCTGGCGTCACTGCGGACTCAGGCATTCTGGTGCCCCCGCGCGAGGGATCGCACCGTCGGCACGAACGCCGTGACCGCGAAGCGCAGGGTTCCTGACTCGTCGGCCGGCGCCGCGGGACCTGCGCGGAGCCATCCGCCCGAGAGCCGGGCTCGCTCCTTCATGCCGGCGATGCCGATGCCGGTGGGCGAGGGCTCCACGAGCGCAGCCTCCCCCTCCGAGAGGACCTCGAGGCCGAGGCCGTTCTCGGTGCGGTCGAGCACGACGACGACGCGCGCCGACGACCCCGCGTGCTTGAGCGCGTTGGTGAGGCTCTCCTGCACGATCCGATAGACCGCGACCTCCTGCGCGGAGGTGAGGGCGACGCCGTCGCTCGCACCGCTCTCCTGCAGGTCGATGCGCATGCCCACCTGGCGCATCTGGTCGACCAGCTCGGGGATGTCGTCGACGCCGAGCCGCGGCAGGATCACGTCACCCTCGCCCTGGATGCGCTCGACGAGGTTGCGGACGTCGACCAGGGCGGCCCGCGCCACCTCGGTCACGGTGCCGAGCGCCTCGGTGGCGACCTCCGGCCGGCGGGGGCTGAGGGCCGCGGCGCCCTGCGCCTGAGACACGATCACGGCGAGCGAATGCGCCAGCGAGTCGTGCACGTCGCGCGAGATGCGCGCGCGATCCTCCGAGAGGCGCAGCTCGACGTCCACGCGCTCGAGCTCGCTGCCTGACCATTCGACGTCGGTCCGGACGCGCGCGATGACCCACGAGATGCCGAACCCGATCGCCCAGGCGATGACGCCGAGCGAGATCGCGGCCAGGGCGAGAGTGAGAGCATCCGCACGCGGCGACTGGCCGGAGTCGGTCCACGACCCCCATTTGTACGGCCAACGGGCGGTCGGGACGGCGGCGGCGAACGCGAACAGGAGACCTGAGACGACGACCGTCGGCAGGGCCAGCCAGCGGACCCGGAGCGGGGCGAAAGCCGCGACGAGAAGGACCGCGTAGGCCGCGGCTGCCGACGACGGCCACGTCGTCGAGTCCGGAGGCTGGAGAAGGCCGAGCGCTTGGCAGAGCCCGACGACCAGGACGAGCCCCAGCGCGATGCGCGGCAGTCGCGCCGCCAGCCCGATGGCGATCGCGTAGAGCGAGAACATCAGGATGTTCGGCCCGAGCGGCCAGCGGCCGGACTCGGCGACGATCCAGAGGACCAGGTAGACGGCGCCGGCGGCCGGGGCCGCCGCATGTCGGAGGACGCGCAGGACTCGGAGCGTCGTCAGTCCGAAGACGGGATTGGTGGTCTGCATGGCTCCGACGGTACGGGCGAACGGGGCGGAGGACGCCTCTCGCGCCCCCTTTTCATCCCGACGGACGAGGTGACGACTCGCCTCGTCCGGCGTCTCGCCGCGTGCAACGCAGGACCATTCCCCCTACTGGGGACTGTGGTGCGGCACACCGCGGACGTAGCTTCGTCGTGGGGGTCGCCCCGTCCCGATCACCGGGGAAGGAATCCATGATGGAACGAGAAGCGCACGGACGCGCACCGATGGCGAACACGACACCGAACTCCAACACGACACCGAACTCCAACACGACACCGAACTTCAACACGGCGCTGAACTTCAACACGGCGCTGAAGACCGCGGTCGCGGTCACCCTGACCGCGGTGACCATCGTCTCGCTGAGTCTGGCGAGCGTGAGCTCCGCCGACGCCGCCACCCGCGTGACCTTCACGTCGGCCGTCCCGACCTGGGCCACCACGACCAACCTGACCAGCTCCACCTCGGCGTCGACCGTCATCGAGGGCGAGATGTACTTGAAGCTGCGCGATGCCGCCGGCGCGGAGGCGGTCGCGCGCGCGGTGTCCGACCCGGCGAGCCCGCAGTTCAGGCAGTACGTCGCCCCCCAGGACTGGATCGACACGTACTCGCCGTCGCAGGCCGACTTCGACCAGGCCGTCGCGCAGGTGAAGGCCAACACGGGCATCACCGTCACCGGCACGCCGGCCAGCCGCTCCTACATCGTGTTCCGCGGCTCGGTCGCCGCCTTCAACAAGGCGTTCGACACCCGGATGGGAACCTACTCGGTGGCCGGCGTCACTCGGATCGCTCCGCAGTCGACGCCGTCGATCACCGGCACCGCCGCGCGAATCGTCTCGGGAATCACGCTCGACCAGAGCCGCTTCGCAAAGCCCGCCGCCGTCACGCGCGGCACCAGCACCGCCAAGTCGGTGGCCGCCCTGAACGCGTCCACGCCCAAGTCGGTGACGGTCAGCACCCCGTGCTCGTCGTACATCACGCAGAACTACGCGCGGTACCCCTCGACCCACGGCACCACGAGCGTCGCCACCGCGAACTGCGGCTACACGCCTCGTCAGATCCGCGCCGCCTACGGCACCACGACGAGATCCGGGGCCGGCCAGACCGTCGCGATCGTCGGCGCGTACGCGTCGCCCACCATCACGTCGGACGTCAACTCCTACGCGGCCTACCTCGGCGAACCGCAGCTCGCCAAGGGCCAGTACACCGATCTGTCGGCAGCCAGATCGACCTTCACCGACAAGGCCGCGTGCGGCCTGCCGAGCGGCTGGCAGAACGAGCAGACCCTCGATGTGCAGGCGGTTCACGCCGTTGCGCCGGCAGCCAGGATCCTCTACGTCGGCGCATCGAACTGCGGCGGCGCCATGGACATCGCGCTCTCGAAGATCCTCGACAAGGGCCTCGCGACCATCGTCAGCAACAGCTACGGGGGCGTCGGCGAACCCACCGACTCCGATTCGGCGAACTCCGTCCAGGGCGACGTCAACCTCCACCTCCAAGCCGCCGCCGAAGGCATCGGCCTCTACTTCGCGTCGGGCGACGATGGCGACGAGAAGGCCAACTTCGGCTCCATCTCTCCTGACTTCCAGGCCTCCTCGCCGTGGGTCACCGCAGTCGGCGGCACGGCGATCGGACTCTCCAAGACCAGCAGGCGCCTCTTCACCGTCGGCTGGGGCGACACCCTCGATCCGATCTCAAAGTCGGGCGGCAAGCTGACGTACAGGCACACGCTCCCGGGCAGGCAGTTCTTCGGCGGCTCCGGCGGCGGCCTCTCGGCGATCTTCACCACGCCGTCGTATCAGGAGGGCTTCGTGTCGAAAGGACGTCGCGCCGTGCCCGACATCGCCGCCCTGGCCGACCCCTTCACCGGATTCCTGATCGGCTACCGCCCCATCACGAACAACACCACCCTCTCCACCGGCTCGTTCGGCTTCGGCGTCGTCGGCGGAACGTCGCTCGCGACACCCATCGCCGCCGCGCAGATGGCGATCGTGCAGCAGCAGACCGGCGTCCGGGTGGGATTCGCGAACCCGTCGCTCTACGCTCTGAAGAAGGCGTCGTCGACCGCCATCACCGACGTGGCACCGCGGGGGCGCAGCACCGTGCTGGCCTACTCGAGCTCCGCGTACTCGTACGCGGTCACCCTCGACACCGACTCCAGCCTCAAGACGCGCGTCGGCTACGACACCGTCACGGGACTCGGCGAGCTGGACGTCGACTCGGCAAACGACTTCATCGACCCCGCGGGCACGGGCTACTGACGGATTGGCCCTCGAACGGGGGGTCGGAGTCCGCCCAACCGCGCTTCGAACGGCTCCGAATCACCTGAGCACAACGGCATCGATTCGGGTCCTGCCGTGAGTGCACACCCCGTAAGGGCCGGGGGCGAGATGGTCGGGAAGCCATTTCGCCCCGCAGGCCCCGTCTGACGGCGGGGCGCCTTTCGAGCGCCCCGCCCCAGTCGCCGAGAGTCGCTCCGGGCGCAGGAACTGGCCGTCGGCCGACCGACGACCGCCGAGCCCGAGGTGGCCACGATCCGCAGCGAGCCGGCGAGAGGGTTCAGGCCCGGCGGAGTCGAGTTCCTGCGCCCCTGCTGTGAATGTTTTCAGCACTGCACGTTTGCAGTTGCGTAACTTTGCACGTGTGGCAAGAATTGACGCATGGTTCCTGAACAACTGGGTCTCCGCGATCGAAAGCGCGAAGAGACCCGCCGCCGCCTCGAAGCGGCTGCCGTCGAGCTCGTCCTGAGAGACGGGCTCGAGCACGCGACCGTCGATTCGATCAGCGCTCGCGCCGACGTCTCGTCGCGCACCTTCTTCAACTACTTCGACACCAAGGAGGACGCGGTCCTCGGCATCCACGACGCCGTGCTCACTCGGGAGTCGGTGACGGAGCACATCGCCGCAACGGACGGCGTCGATGTGCTGGAGTCGACGCTCGTGCTGCTGCTCTCGCTGATCCGCCCGTCGATCGAGGGCGCCGCGCTGCACGAGTCGCGTGTCGAGCTCCTGAGACGGCACCCCCAGCTGCTCTCGCGCCACATGGTGCAGATGACGCGCATGGTCGACGATCTCGTCGCCGCCGTCACGCGCATCCTCCAGCACGATCGCCCCGGCGTCACCCCGAGCCGCGCCGAGGCGGAGACCCTGCTCTCCCTCTGCGGCGGCGTCGTCCGCACCTCCGTGCGCGAGTGGATCGACGACGGGGCTCCCGAGCCCGCCGACGTGGTCCGCACGCGCGCCATCGAACTCGTCCGCTCTCTCATCGAAAGAATCACATGACCACCGTCGCCCCCGCGCCCACGAGCGCCACCGGCACGTCGAAGCGCGGGATCCTGCTCGTCTTCGCCGGCCTCATGGTCACGATGCTGCTCGCATCGCTCGACCAGACCATCTTCTCGACGGCCCTGCCGACCATCGTCGGCGAGCTCCACGGCGTCGACCAGATGATCTGGGTCACGACCGCCTTCATACTCGCCGAGACGATCGTGCTGCCCGTCTACGGCAAGCTCGGCGACCTCATCGGCCGCAAGAGCCTGTTCATCGTCGCGATCGCCATCTTCATCGGCGGGTCCGTGCTCGGCGGGCTCGCCGACTCCATGCCGTCGCTGATCGTGGCGCGCGCTATTCAGGGCCTCGGCGGCGGCGGTCTGATGATCCTCGCTCAGGCGATCATCGCCGACGTCGTCCCCGCCCGCGAGCGCGGCAAGTACATGGGGATCATGGGCGGCGTCTTCGCCTTCTCGAGCGTCGCCGGCCCGCTCCTCGGCGGCTTCTTCACCGATGGCATCGGCTGGCGCTGGGCGTTCTGGATGAACGTGCCGCTCGGCATCCTGTCGATCGCCCTCGCGGTGTTCTTCCTGAAGCTGCCGCGCCGCGCCGACCAGGGCAAGCCCCGGATCGACGCCTACGGCATGGCTCTGCTCGCCATCGCCTCCACCTGCCTCGTGCTCGTCACGACCTGGGGCGGCAACCAGTACGACTGGAACTCCCCGCAGATCATCGGCCTGTTCGCCGGCCTCGCGATCTCAGGATTCTCGTTCGTAATGGTCGAGCGCAGGACGGCCGAGCCGATCATGCCGATCCACCTCTTCAGGGCTCCGAACTTCGTCTTCACGACCGCAGCGACGCTGATCATCGGCATCGCGATGTTCGGATCGCTCGCCTACATCCCGACCTACCTCCAGATGGTCACCGGCTCGAACGCCACCCAGGCGGGCTTCCTGATGATCCCGATGATGGCGGGCCTTCTGATCACGTCGATCGCCGCCGGCCAGATCGTCTCGAAGACGGGCCACTACAAGTGGTTCCCCGTCGTCGGCATGGTCATCGTCGCCGGAGCCCTCGCCCTCATGAGCACCATGACCGCCTCGACCGCGGTGTGGATCATGTGCCTCTACTTCGCCCTGATGGGCATCGGCCTGGGCCTTGCGATGCAGATCCTGACGCTCGTCGTGCAGAACACGTTCCCGCTTCGCGAGGTCGGGACCGCCACCGCCGCCAACAACTACTTCCGCCAGATCGGCGCCTCGCTCGGCGCCGCGGTGGTCGGCAGCATCTTCGTGTCGCGCCTGACCAGCCTCCTGAGCGAGAACCTGCCGTCCTCCTCGGCGGGCGCCACCGGCGGAACCGACTCCCTCACCCCCGAGCTCGTCAAGAACCTGCCGAGCGCGCTCAAGACCGCGGTGATCGACTCCTACAACGACGCGCTGACCCCGATCTTCCTGATCATGGTGCCGCTCGTGCTCCTGGCCGCCGTGCTGCTGCTCTTCGTGAAGGAGGTGCCGCTCGCGACGACTCTCGAGCAGTCGCCAGCCGAGGGCCTGTCGACAGGGTCGATCGCCGTCGTCCCCGCGGCCGCCCAGGGCGACGACCGGGCGCAGGGCGACGACCGGGCGCAGGGCGACGACCGGGCGCAGGAACTCGAGACCTCCTCCCGCTCCACCGTCTGACCCCGCGTTCGCGCTGAGGGCGCCGGTCCGTCTGGGCCGGCGCCCTCTGCCGTGGCCGCGCCGCCGAGGCGCGTGTCGTGCGCGGGCTCGCGCCGTGCCTGCGGGGCCCGCGCCGGGGCGGGTGCCAGCTCAGGAATCCTGCACCGCCGCGCCCGCTCACGCCGTGCTGCCCCGCGCCGCCGCCCCACGTTTCCTGATCCGCGCGCCGCGAGATGCGGGCCGTGCCGCACCACGCCCGTGCCGGGCCACCCCGTACCACGCCGCGCCCGCGGTCACCCGCGGGCGAATTCGCGCCCCACCCTCGGGCGACAGCCCGCGCGCCGCGTGGGCCGATGCGCTCGGACCGCGCTATGTCCCCCTGAATGCCGTCTTTCGATGTCCCTCGGGCGACGCCACACTCGGGGGATGTCCGATTCGCCCAGGCCCGCGCCCCGTGTCGCCCTCGTCGTCGTCTCCGCCGTCGCGGCGATGATCCTCGTCGCCGGCGGCGCCGTCGTGCTGTCGACCGGCGTCTCGGCCCCGTGGCTCGTCGCGGCGGCCGTCGTCCTGATCGTGAGCCTCACCTGGCTGGCGAGCCCGCGCAAGAAGTAGGGCGCGCGAGAAGCAGGGCGCGCCGCCGGGCGCAGCAACGCACCCGCCCCTCAAGAGCGTCGTGTCGCCCCTCAGGAAGATCGCCCCGCCTCAGGGAGGTCGCGTCGCCTAGCTCATCACGTGGTTGACGACGGGCGACTTCTCGCGGCGTCCACGACGCAGCTCGCTCGGAGTGGGCCCGAGCACGCGGCGCATGACCAGCGACGGGATCGCCCGGCGTCGGCCCTCGGGGGTACGCCAGGTCAGGACGGCCCTCGGCGCCTCCTCCGCCACGCGGATGCGCTCGAGGGCGCGGTTCCACGCCTTCTTCGCCGCGAAGACGGAGTGACCGTGCTGTTCGACGTCGCCGAGGCGCACCGTGCCGAGCACGTCGCCCTCGAGATCGAGAAGCTCGACGTGCACGCCCTTGACGCTGCTGCCGGTGCGGTTCTCGACACGGACGTCGTACGCCGCGTAGCCCTTCTTGAACGACGTGGGCGAGAGGTGCTCGTGCGTCTTGGCGTCCAGCCAGTTGCTGAAGACGGTCACGACGAGGGGCGAGTCGCCCGGAGCGACCACCGGGACGGCGGCGTCCTCCTGCTTCTTGAGCGACCGAGCCGTGAGGCCGAGCGTGATTGCGAGGGGCGTGCCGACGACGACCGCTCCGATCGCCTTGAGCAGTGGCGCGACCATCAGCGGGTACCTCCAGAAGACAAGTCCATGCATCGATCTTGCACCCGATAGGCGTCGCCTTTCTCCACGGGATTCAGGTAATCCGCCAGACCGGGTACAAATCCGGCCCGCGAATCTTGGACGAGTCGACGCAAGTCCTGAGGCGGGCGCCGTGTTGAATAGGAGGCGGCCCGACCAGGCCGTGCACCGTTCGCCAAGGAGATCCACTCGCATGAAGCCCCTGCAGAACCGCCGCGTCGCCGTCACCGGGATCGGCGTGGTCACCCCGAACGGCGTCGGAGTCGACGCCTTCTGGAAGAGCCTCTTCGCGCCTGTCGCACCGCTCGCCGTCCGCCGCGTCGATCAGGAGGCGCTCGACGCGCGCCGCCTGATGAGCCACAAGAACGCCAAGAACTCCGACATCGTGACGCGCATGGCCGTCGTCGCCGCCGACGAGGCGCTGCGCGACGCAGGTCTCCTGAAGATCGACCCGGACGCTCCGAACCCGTCGACCTCCGACACCGCCGAGCTGATCGACGGCATCGACCACGAACGGGCGGCCGTGTCGCTCGGCACGGGCATGGGCGGAGTCCAGACGCTCGCCGACCAGATCCTGCTGCTGGACGCCAAGGGCGAGCGCCTCGTGTCGCCGCACCTCGTGCCCATGGTCATGCCGAACGCCCCGGCGGGCGCCATCAGCATCCGCTACGCCCTCCGGGGCGTGGCGACCACGATCTCGACGGCCTGCGCGGCCGGCACCGACGGCATCGCCGCCGGCGCCCGCATGATCGCCCAGGGCACGGCCGACCTCGTCGTCGCCGGCGGCACGGACTCGAGCCTGACGCCCGTCTGCCTCGCGGGCTTCGCCAACATGCGCGCGCTGTCGAAGACCGGAGTCGCGCGTCCGTTCGACCGCGACCGCGACGGCCTCGCCGCCAGCGAGGCGGCCGGCATGCTGATCCTCGAGCCCTACGACGATGCCGTCGCGCGCGGCGCCCGCATCTACATGACGATCGAGGGGGCGGCCTCGACCGCCGACGCCTACCACGTCACGGCTCCAGCACCCGGCGGCACCGGCGCCGAACGCACCATGCGGCTCGCGCTCGAGGACGCCGGGCTCAGCCCCGAGCAGATCACCCACATCAACGCGCACGGCACGTCGACCGGCCTGAACGACAAGGCCGAGAGCGAGGCGGTGTCCCGCGTGTTCGAGGGCTCGCGCCCCGTCGTCACCAGCATCAAGGGCGTCACCGGACACTCGTTCGGCGCCGCCGGTGCCGTCGAGGCCGTGTCGGTCGCACTCACGATGGCCTCCGAGACCATCCCTCCCACGGCGAACCTCGAGAACCTCGATCCCGAGATCGACCTCGACATCCCGACGGAGGCCCGCGCCTGGACGCCGGGTCCCGTCCTGTCGAACAGCTTCGGCTTCGGCGGCCACAACGGCAGCCTGATCTTCGCGCCGGTCGCCTGATCGGCGAGCGCGGCGCCGAAGCTCTCGGCGGCGCGCACCTACACTGGCTCGTCGTGAGCCCCCATCAGCGACGGACGACCGCGGAGCCCCGCATTCCGCCCGCCGTGGCTTTTCTCGTCGCGCTCGCGCTGTACGCGACCCTTCCCGGCGATTCCGCGCCGATCCGTCATGCTGTGACACTGCTGGCCGTCCTCGCGGGCGTCCCCCTCGTCGTCCTGAACCCGCTCCGATACTCGCGTCAGGAACCCTGGTCTCGCGATCTCTCGGTCGGCCTGCACGGCGTCGTCGCGGCCGCCACCCTCGCCGCCCTCGGCGAGACCGTCGCCGGCCTCGTCATCCAGGGCACCCCACGGCTCCTCGTCGCCGCGCTCCAGGTCTGGGTCGCGATGGTCCTCTCGTTCTCGCTCCTCTACTGGCAGATCGACCGCGACGGACCCGTGGCCCGCCTCCACCCGGAGCTCCCCCATCGCCGGCGACCTGATTTCCGCTTCCGCGAACAGGGGGGCGCCACCCCCTGGTCGGCCTGGTACGTCGACTATCTGCGCACGTCGTTCCGCACGGCGGTCGCCTTCATGACCGCGGACGCGACGCCGGTGTCGCGTCGGGCGAAGTGGCTGACGGCGGTCGAGTCGTTCGCGGGGTACGTGCTGATCGGCGTGGTGATCGCGCGGGCTGTGGCGCTCGTCGTGTGACCTCCGCACAGGCCGATCGGGCGCAGGAACTCGCCGTCCCGAGTTCCTGCGCCCCTCATCGCGGCCCTCCAACTAGTTCGACACCCGAACCATCGAGCGTAGAGTGAGCGCATGACCACTCCTGATCTCGTGCGCGCCGTCCGCGCCCTCGCGCGGGCGTCGCGCATCGTCGAGCGGGCAGCCGACGGGTTGAGCTTCGCCGACTACCGCGTCCTGGCCACGATCTCGGCGGGCGAGGAGCGCGCCTCGCGCCTGGCCCAGCGGCTCGAGATCGGCAAGCCGGCGATCAGCGCGACGGTCGACTCGCTGCACCGGCGCGGGCTGATCCGGCGTGACGCCGTGGAGGGCGACGGTCGCGCGACGTCGCTCGCGCTGACCGACGAGGGCTCTGAGCTGTTCGAGAGGATGGAGGGGCGCATGGGGCGCCAGCTGGAGCTCGTGGCCGGCCGCGCCGACGATCCTGCCGCCCTGATCGCCGCCCTCGCCACCCTGAACGACGCCGTCGAGCGCACTGTTCAGGAGCGCCGCAGCGCCGAGACCGCGGCCGCGCAGTGAGCGCCGACACGACCGAGAGCTCCTCGAAATCGGGATCGCCCACCACCTCTGCCGAGGGCTGGGTCCGCCGCCTCTGGCGCTACATGCTGCGACACCGCGCCAGCCTGATCATCTCGCTCGTCGCGTCGCTGGCCGGAAGCATCTGCCAGGTCGTCGTGCCGCTCATCGCGCGGCAGATCGTCGACGGCGTCATCGTCGAGAAGACCTCGCCGCTGGCCCCCTGGCTCGCCCTGATGGTGGCCCTGGCCGTCGCGAGCTTCGGCTTCACCTACCTGCGTCGGTACCGGGGCGGGCGAGTCGCCATCGAGGTGCAGAACGACCTCCGGACCGACATGCACGACCACCTGCAGCGGATGGACCAGTCGTCTCTCGACCGAATGTCGACCGGCCAGCTGGTCAGCCGCGCGAACTCCGACTCGTCCCTGGTGCAGAGCCTCCTGATGATGCTGCCCATCATGAGCGGCAACGTGATCCTGATGGTGCTGTCGCTCGTCGTGATGTTCACCCTGTCGCCGCTGCTGGCGCTCGTCAGCCTCGTGATGGTTCCGGCGCTCGTGATCATCGGCTACCGGATGCGCGCCAAGGTGCTCCCCGCCACCTGGGACGCCCAGCAGAAGGAGGGCGAGGTCGCCCAGATCGTCGACGAGGACGTCGCCGGAGTACGCGTCGTCAAGGCGTTCGGACGCGAGCGCCGCGAGGTCGAGACGATGTCGCGCGTCGCCACCGACGTGTACGGCGCCCAGATGCGGTCGGTGCGGATCCAGGCGCGGTTCCAGCCGCTGCTCGAGTCGATCCCGACGCTGGCTCAGGTCGCGATCCTCGCGCTCGGCGGCTGGCTCGCCATAGAAGGTCAGCTCACCATCGGCACGTTCCTCGCCTTCACCTCCTACATCGCCGCGCTCATGGCGCCGGCCCGCCAGCTCGCCGGCGTCCTCGCGATCGGCCAGCAGGCGCAGGTCGGCATCGAGCGCATCTTCCAGCTCATCGACCGCGAGCCCGGAATCCGCGACGCTCCGGACGCCGTGGTGCTCGACGCGGTCTCAGGAGATCTGCGCTTCGACGGCGTCGCCTTCTCGTACGACAGAGCCGCCGGCCACCCGGCCCTCGAAGGCCTCGACCTGCACCTGAGATCCGGTGAGCGCGTCGCGCTGGTCGGCCCCAGCGGCAGCGGCAAGTCGACGGTCGCCGCGCTCGTCGCGCGCTTCCACGACCCCGACCGCGGCTCGATCTCGCTCGACGGACACGACCTTCGAGGAGTCACCCTGGCGTCGCTCCGGTCGTCGATCGGCATGGTGTTCGAAGAGAGCTTCCTGTTCTCCGACACCATCCGGGCCAACATCGCCTACGGCCGGCCGGACGCCGCCGACGACGACATCAGGAAGGCCGCGGCCACCGCCCAGGCACTCGAGTTCGTCGACGACCTGCCGAAGGGGTTCGACACGGTCGTCGGCGAACGCGGGCTCAGCCTGTCGGGCGGTCAGCGGCAGCGGATCGCCCTCGCCCGGGCGATCCTCGCCGACCCCCGGATCCTGATCCTCGACGACGCGACGAGCGCCATCGACGCCTCGACCGAGCAGGCCATCCACGACGGCCTTCGCGACGAGCTCGCCGGGCGCACGGTCCTCCTGATCGCGCACCGCGAGTCGACGCTCCACCTCGCCGACCGGATCGTCGTGCTCGAGCACGGCCGGGTCGCCGCCGAAGGCACGCACGCCGAGCTCTCGGAGTCGAGCGCGCTCTACCGGGCGCTCATCACCGGGCAGTCGGAGGATCAGGAGTTCGGCGCCGCCGCAGCCGCGGCCAGCGGCGACGTAGACGCTCTGGCGGCCAGAATCCCTGAGACGGCGACCGCCCCGACACCGCAGTCCGCGCCGTCGGCCCAGGCCGTCCCTCGCGGCGGCCTCGGCGGCGGCCTGGGTGCCGGTGGCGGCCACGGCGGCTCCCGCGGCGCGGCGGCGCTCTTCGCGGCGACGCCCGAGCTCCTGGCCCGCGTCGAGGCGCTCGGCCCGGTGCGCGACGCGCCCTCCGTCGACCTCGCCGTCGAGACCCGCCAGGACCGCGGATTCTCGCTGCGCACCCTGCTCCGCGAGTTCCGGAAGCCCCTCTTGCTCGCCCTGGTGTTCGTCGTGATCGACGCCATCGCCGGCCTGATCGGACCGTACCTGGTCAAGACGGGCATCGACTCCGGCGTGCAGAAGGGCTCCGAGCTCGTCCTGTTCGCCGCGGCCGGGGCGTTCCTGCTCGTCACGATCGTCGACCTGTTCGACGGCATGGCCGAGACCCTCGTGACCGGCCGGGCGGCCCAGCGCATCATGCTCAGCCTGCGGATCAGGATCTTCGCGCAGCTGCAGCGGCTGTCGCTCGATTTCTACGAGCGCGAGATGGCCGGGCGCGTCATGACGCGAATGACGACGGACGTCGACCAGTTCGAGGGTCTGATCCAGAACGGCCTGCTGTCGGCGCTCGTGTCGATCGTCACCTTCATCGGCGTGGGCGTCGCGCTCGTCCTGATCGACGCCGAGCTCGGCCTCCTGACGCTCACCGTGGTCGTGCCCCTGGCTGTCGCCACCGTCGTGTTCCGTGCCCGGGCGGCCCTCCTCTACGACGTGGCGCGCGAGCGCATCGCCGTCGTGAACGCCGACTTCCAGGAGAGCCTCTCGGGTGTCCGCGAGTCGCAGGCGTTCACGCACGAGGCGGCCACGATGGCGCACTTCGCCCGCCTCGCCCGTCGATTCGTCGACTCCCGGATCGCGGCACAGCGGCTGGTCGCCCTGTACTTCCCGTTCGTGCAGTTCCTGTCGGGAATCGCCGACGTGATCGTGCTCGGCGTCGGGGCCACCCTGATCGCCGACGGCAAGCTCACCTCCGGCGACCTCATCGCCTTCCTGCTCTACATCGGCATGTTCTTCTCCCCGATCCAGCAGCTGTCTCAGGTCTTCGACGCCTGGCAGCAGACGAGGGTCTCGGTGGCACGCATCGGCGACCTCATGGCGCTGGAGACCCTGACGCCGGAGGCGGCGACGCCCCTCCGGCCTGGACGCCTGGCCGGTCGCCTGCGACTGGAAGGGGTGGGGTTCTCCTACCCGGTGCTCTCCGCGATGCCGACCGGCGGCGACCGTCGCGGGCCGTCCGACGCCCGCTCGCTCGTCGTCGACGCGGGCATCGCGCCGAAGGCGCCCGAGGCGCTGCACGACATCGAGCTCGATATCCCGGCCGGCGAGACGATCGCGCTCGTCGGCGAGACGGGAGCCGGCAAGTCCACCGTCATGAAGCTCCTCGCCCGCTTCTACGACCCCGACCAGGGCGCGGTCACGATCGACGGCCACGACCTCCGGGAGCTCGACCTGCGGGAGTTCCGGACGCAGCTCGGCTACGTTCCGCAGGAGGCGTTCCTGTTCACCGGGACCGTCCGAGACAACATCGCGTACGGCCGGACCGACGCCTCTCAGGACGACGTCGAACGCGCTGCCCGAGCCGTCGGCGCGCACGAGTTCGTGATGGAGCTGCCCGGCGGCTACGACCACCGGCTCACGGAGCGCGGCCGCTCCCTCTCGGCCGGACACCGGCAGCTGATCGCGCTCGCCCGCGCCGAGCTCGTCGACCCCGTCGTGCTCCTGCTCGACGAGGCGACGTCGAACCTCGACCTCCTGACCGAGGCGCGCGTGACCCGGGCGATGCACCGTGTGGCCCGCGGCCGCACCACGGTGGTGATCGCGCACCGCCTGCAGACGGCGCGCGCCGCCGACCGCATCGGCGTTCTCTCGGGCGGACGGCTCGTCGAGGTGGGCACGCACGACGAGCTCCTGGAGCGGGAGGGACGGTACGCGAGCATGTGGCGGGCGTACGAGGCGGTCGAGGTCGGGTAGACGGCGAGACGCGTGGGAAGCGCGCGGGCGACCGACCCGAGTTCCTGCGCCCGATTCGACGCGACGGGACCGCGGCCTGAGCACCGGCACGCAAGTCGATGCAATTGCATGAGCATGGGGAATTCGTCACCCTGACGCGAGGTTGGACCGAGCATGAAGCGCATCGGATTCCTGTCTTTCGGGCACTACCAGGCCGTCCCCGGCTCGCGCGTCCGCACTGCGAAGGACGTCCTGCAGCAGACCATCGATCTCGCCGTCGCGGCGGAGGAGATCGGCATCGACGGAGCGTATGTGCGCGTGCACCACTTCGCACGCCAGCTCGCGTCGCCGTTCCCGTTGCTCGCCGCCATCGGCGCCCGCACCTCGACCATCGAGATCGGCACCGGCGTCATCGACATGCGGTACGAGAACCCGCTGTACATGGCCGAGGAGGCGGCCGCGGCCGACCTGATCTCGGACGGCCGGCTGCAGCTAGGCGTCAGCCGGGGATCACCTGAGACGGCGCTCAACGGCTACGAGTCGTTCGGCTACCGCCCCTCGGAGGGCGAGACCGACGCCGACCTCGCACGCGATCACCTCGACGTCTTCCTCCAGGCGATCGATGGCGCCGGAGTGGCCGCCGCCAATCCGCAGATGACCGGATCGACCGGCTATCTGCCGATCCTGCCGCAGTCCGAAGGCCTCCGCGACCGCATCTGGTGGGGCGCCGGCAGCCGGGCCACGGGCGAGTGGACGGCGGCGCAGGGCCTCAACCTGCAGAGCTCGACTCTCCTGACGGAAGACACCGGGGTGCCGTTCGACCAGCTGCAGGCCGAGCAGATCGAGCTGTACCGCGCCGCGTGGACGCGGGCCGGCTGGGAGCGCGAGCCGCGCGTCTCGGTCTCGCGGAGCATCCTGCCGCTGATCGACGACGAGTCGCGGCACTACTTCGGGCTCCGCGCCCAGGCCGACAGTCAGGATCAGGTCGGGCATCTCGACGCGAACACCCTCGCGCGCTTCGGCCGCTCGTACATCGGCGAGCCCGAGCGCATCGTCGAGGAGCTCGCGAACGACGCGGCCGTCGCAGCCGCCGACACCGTGCTCGTGACGGTGCCGAACCAGCTCGGCGTGGAGTTCAACGCGCGCCTGCTCGAGTCGGTGCACGCCATCGGGGCCGAGCTGGGGTGGTCGAAGGAGCCGCAGATACAGGCCTGAGGTGACGGCGCCGCCGGGCTGCGCGTGATGCGCGGTGCGACGGCGACTGCGCGCGGCGGCGGCGCCGCAGTTCCTGCGCCCTAGACGGTCGCGACCTGCATCGCGCCCGCCGTCAGCTCGACCGAGACGAGGCGCTCGGCGATGTGCGGCGACTGGTGGGCGATCATGAGCTCGTCGGCCTGGGCCCCCGCGGCGAACTCGGTCAGGTAGTCGCGGACCTCGTCGGCGGTTCCGACGGCGGAGAAGCGCATCATGTTGGCGATCTGGCGGCCGTTCGGCGTCGTCAGGAAGATGTCGATCTGCTCGTCGGTGTACTCGGGCGACGAAGGCGTGCGCGAGATCATGCCGCGGACGCGGGTGCGGCGGGTGGCGTCGAACTGCGCCTGCGCCTCCTCGTGGGTGGCGGCAGCGACGACGTTGACGCCGGCGAGGACGTGCGGCTCGGCGAGCTGCGCCGACGGGGTGAACTCGCGGCGGTAGAACTCGACGGCGTCGTGCAGGAGGTCGGGAGCGAAGTGCGACGCGAACGCGTACGGAAGCCCGTAGGCGGCGGCGAGCTGAGCGCCGAACATCGACGATCCGAGGATGTAGAGGGGAACGTTGGTGCCGGCACCGGGAGTCGCCTGGACTCCGGGCACGCGCGACTCGCCGCGGAGGTAGCCCTGCAGCTCGAGGACGTCCTGAGGGAACGACTCCGCGCTCATCGCGTCGCGGCGCATGGCGTGCATGGTCACCTGGTCGGAGCCCGGCGCGCGCCCCAGCCCGAGGTCGATGCGATCGGGGTAGAGCGTCGCGAGCGTGCCGAACTGCTCGGCGATGGTGAGCGGCGCGTGGTTAGGCAGCATGATGCCGCCGGCGCCGAGCCGGATCGTCGAGGTCTTGCCCGCGACGTGCCCGATCAGGACGCTCGTCGCACTCGACGCGATCGTCGCCATGTTGTGGTGCTCGGCGTACCAGACCCGGCCGTAGCCATTCGCCTCGGCAGCCTGAGCCAGCGCCACGCTGTTCTCGAAGCTCTGCGCGATCGTCTCCCCGGGAGAGACGGGAGCGAGATCCAGGATCGAGAGGGTTGTAGTCATATAGGGGCGAACGCAGGAACGGGCCCGCGTGTTCCCACCCCGCCTATCGCGCCGTGTACTCCCGTGCCAGCCACGCCCCTTCGGGGCGCGCGCTGCAGGCCGCCGTCGACGCGCAGGTCTTGTAGTCCGACAGCGCGTACAGGAAGAACGCCGCCTCCTTCGCGGCGATCTGCTCGGCGGTCAGGTTGGCGGGGCGCTCGGCGATCGGGTACCCGAGGTAGCCGGTGAGCGACGGGCCGTCGTCGAGCCCCTCGTGGAGGCGCTCGGCGAGATACCCGGCGACGTGGTGGTCGCTGTGGTCGCCGTCGACGAAGTCGCCCTCGTGGTCGAGGGTCACGACCGCCGCCGGGGCGATCCGGTCGGCGATGGCGCGGAGGACGGCGTGCAGGCTGGCCAGCGAGTACGTCGCCGTCCCGTCCACCGTCGAGATCGTGGCGATGCGCCCCTCCCAGAGCTTGCGAAGGCTCTGGCCGCCGCTCCTCTCGCCGCCGGAGCCCTCCACGCCGCCGTCGGGAAGCCGCATGAAGACGAGCGTCACGTCGGGCCGGGCCTCGAGCCGGGCGAGGGTCACCGGCTGGTCGGAGAACGCCTCGGTCGTCTCGATCCAGCGGTCGTCGGTTCTGGCGAGGTGCGAGTAGGCGGCGCGGACGCCGGCCTCGCGGGCGCGCCAGTACCACTCGTCGTCGTCGTCGTCGCCGGCCGTCAGATAGACGGTCGTGACCGGGCGGCCCGCCGCGAGCTCGCCGGCGAGCCGGGTGAAGGCGAAGAGGAGGTCGTCGTCCTGGTGGGCGAGCACGAAGAGCGTTCCGTCGACGGCGGGCTCGGGTGCGACGGGGCCGACGGGCCGGGAGACGACGCTTCGGGCGAGGCGTGCGCGTTCCTGCGCCGCTCGGATCCGGGCGCGGACCCGGCGGACGCGACGCCCGATCAGGAAGACGATGCGGCTCATGGCTGGGCCGCAGCGTGCGTCTCGTAGATGCGGACGCCATCGCGGTCGTAGCTCAGCGTTCCCGAGGCGGCGACGGCCATTTCCATCTCGTCGAGCTGCGCGCGGGTGAAGACGCCGGCGACGACAGCGGTGTGCTCCTGGTCGTCCGAGAACACCACCCAGGTGCGCGCGGTCTTCGGCTCCTGGTAGGCGCTCTCGAGCAGCTTCGCCGTGGAGAGCCTCTTCGGCGAGGCCGACTGGACGTCGGCGAAGGTGTTCGTCTGCAGGTACCTCAGGAGGTAGTCGGGATAGTGCGGACCGATCAGGACGGGGAACGTGTCGGTGACGCTGAGCTCGTAGTCGGAGGGCGCGAACCGCTTGTCGAGCCACTGCGCCGCCCTGACGTCGGACGCCGAGATTCGGAGGCTCGCCTCGGGCTGGAAGTAGGTGCCGACGAAGAGGACCAGCAGCGCGGACAGCGTGCTGATGAGACCGAGAGCGCTGACCCGACGGACGCGATGGCGGCCTTCGGAGCCGCCCCGGGTCCAGAACAGCCACGAGACGCCCATCGCGTAGAACGGCAGCCCGAACAGGAAGATGCGGAACTTGCCCTCCCCGCCGTAGGACTGCCCGAGCAGGGTGAAGACGGGGGCGATGGCCAGCCACGCGACGACGACCGTCGTGCGGACGTGGCCGTTCAGGATGCGTCGCGTGAAGCCGGCGAGCGCGAGCAGGACGGCGAATCCGGTCAGCAGGACGACGCCGTGGCTCTGAAGCGACGCCGCCTCGGAGACGCCGACGGACGACACCGATGCCTGCGAGATGTTGGCGCCCGGGTTGAACGACGAGAACAGGCCGAAGTGCTGGCTGACGTACGGGAGGTTCGGGAGCAGGTACAGGACCGGGAGCGCCACGAGCGCGATCGCGACCCAGAGGGGGCGGAGGTAGCCGAGCACGAAGAGGGGAACGAGCGCGAGGATCGCCACGTAGGGCGTGAGCTGATGGCTCGCGACGATGACGCCCTGGAGGCCGACGACGGCCACGATCGGGAGGATCCGGCCGCGTCCCGACCGCGTGACGCCGAGCACTTCGGTATTGATCGCGCGGCCGAGCCGGACGGCGGGCCGGGCCAGCTGGCGCTCGAACCACACCATCAGCCGACGCGGCTCGCTGCCGAGCGCCGACACCGCGACGAGCGCGGCCGTCAGGTACAGCATGAAGGCGAACGCCTGCGGCGAGTAGTAGTTCTGACCGACCCAGTTGCCCACCGTGAAGACGATCACGGAGGTCCAGGCCCAGCGGCGGTGCCGGGAGATCGTGCGGGCGATGGCGAGCACCAGCACGGCGTCGACCAGCGCGAAGAAGACCTCGGCCCAGGTCGCGTAGTGGGTCGCGTCGGGGATGCCGAGGGCGGAGCTCACCGTCGCGCTAAACGAGAAGAAGCCGGGCCAGCGGTTGTAGAGGTCGATCGACGGATCGACGCTGCCGTTGGCGACGATGTAGTTCGTCACGGCGATGTGCTTGTAGACCCACGGCAGGCGCGGGGCGTTCTCGACGAGGTTCGCCGAGCCGTAGAGGATCACGATGAGCAGAGCGAGGGCCGACGCCAGCAGCCCGTGGGCGCGCTTCGTAGTGAACAGCCCGACGAGTGCCACGACGAAAGCGATCACGACGGCGGCGTACCAGTAGACGGGGAACTCGACGAGCAGGCCGAACTGACCGAGGTCGGTGCTGTTCGTCAGGGTGAGCCCGACGATCCACAGGGCGGCGGCGACCACGAGCACGAGCCACGGGAGGGCCGAGATGCGGGCTACCGGGTCCCGGGGGGCCCAGCCGCCGGCCGCCCGCGCGACGAGGTCGGCCGACGGGCCGCGGACACCGACCGGGCGGCGCACGATCAGGACGGCCGCGACGACCAGCACGAGCACGGTCGCCGCCCGCGCGTGCCAGACCTGAGTCCAGACCATCGCGAGTGACAGCAGCGTCAGGACGACGATGCTTCCTACCGCCGTGAAGACCAGCCGGGCGGCTGGCTCGATCGTGGGGAATCGGCGGAGGATCGTCCAGCCCGGAAGGATCAGCACGGCGATCAGGACCACGATCGACCGGACCGGACCGGGAGCGTCGACGACGACGAGGGTCGCAGCGATCAGTCCGTAGACAGCGAGGCCGATCTCGGCAGTGCGAAGCGTGAGTCGTGGACGGGCGACCGCGTCAGGACGAGTGACGGCCGTGGTCATCGGGCGATCACAGCGCGGTTCCCCCGCGGCACCTGGGAGGCGCGGGTGCGGCGACGCGACCGGTGCGCGAGAAGGACGTCGGACAGCTGGTCGACGTGCGGCTCGTAGGGGAACCGGCGCGCGACATGCGCGTGCACGGCAGCGCCAAGGCCGGGCTCGGACGTGCGCCAGGTCAGGAGCTCTGACAGGCGCCCGGCGAGATCGGCGGCGTCGCCGGGAACCACGAGCAGGCGCTCCATGCCGTCGGCGAGCACCTCGGCGCTGCCGCCGAGATCGGATGCGATGGCCGGAATTCCTGCGGACATCGCCTCGACGGTCGTGCGGCCGAACGACTCGGGCGCCCACGACGGGGCGACCACGACGTCGGCGGCGTGCAGGATCGGCACGACGTCGACCTGATTGGGGACGTGCGCCACCGACCCCTCCGGGAACGACCGGAGCAGCTCGCCGATCTCGTCGTCGGCGGAGGCCGCGTCGCCGACGAAGACCAGCCGGGCTTCGGTCGGGTCGAGGTCGAGCGACCTCCACGCCTGCAGGATCGTCAGCACGCCCTTGTCGCGCGAGATCCGCCCGAAGTACATCGCGACGCGGACGCCGTCGGGCAGGTCGAGCGCGGCACGCGCGGCGACCCGCTCGGCCTCGGTGGCGACGGGGTACCTGTCGAGAGGGACGGCGTTGTGCACGACAGTGATGCGGTCGGCCTGGATCCCGCGCGCCACCCACACGCTCTTGATGTACTCGGACACGGCCACGAACTCGGCGACGCCGGTCATGAGCTGCGACTGCAGGCGGTAGTTCGGGGCGTGGTGCAGGTGCACGACCAGGGGAACCCGCGCCAGGAGCGAGACCACCTGCGCCCAGATGATGTTCTCGGAGCGGTTCAGCCAGAGCACGTCGGGCCGGAGCCTCGCGACGCGGTAGGCGGAGCGCACGAACGAGGCGAGCCCCCGGAGCGCGCGGCTCGGCTCGAAGCGGACCGTCACGGGCCCGCGCAGATGCACGCCGAGGATCTCGAGGTCGGCGCGCTGGACGCCCGACTCGGTGTACAGGAGGTCGACGTGGTGCCCGCGGGTGACGAGCGCGGTGGTGTCCTCGTAGACGCAGACCTCGATGCCGCCCACGGGCGCGAGCACATCGGTGGCCGTCACGATGCGGAGCGGCGGGACCGTCCGGTCGAAGCGGTCGGGGCCGAACCCCGAGGCCGTCTGAGTCTCGTCCACGCCGGTGCTCACGTGCGGGCCTCGGCCACGTTCTCGCGGCCGATGCGCAGCCAGGTGCGTCGGCTCCTCAGGTACGCGCCCGGACCCCCGGGGAAGCCCCGCAGCTCGGTCGAGACGAGCGATCGGGGGTAGCCGCCCGAGAGGTTCGCGGGATCCTGCGCCGCCTGATTCTCGTCGGTCTGCTCTGCGACCGCACCGCGGTGCAGCACGCGCCCGACGGCCCGCTTGGCGAAGCGGCCGGCCGCCGAGGGCACCTGCCAGCCGAGGCCGATGAGGTGGCGCGGGTCGTCGAGCACGAGCGAGGTCAGCATCGCCGTGAAGCCGAGCCCGTAGCCGTGCAGCTGCCTCTCGAGCTCGGGCAGCGTCTGGCGGTGGCGGTGGTGCACGACGGCCTGCGGCTCGAAGGCCAGGCGCCCGCCGGTCCAGAGGATCGACACGATGGTCGCGAGGTCCTCACCACCGAGCGCCGGCGTGCCGGTGCCCAGGGCGGAGTCGAACCCGCGCACCCGAAGGAGCGCCGCGCGGCGGAAGGCCATGTTCGCGCCAGCACCGTACGCGCCCACGCCGTAGACCGGCAGCCGCTTGATCTCGGCCCCCGTCGGGTCGCTGACGGCGATCTTCGAACCGCGGACGGGCGCAGGAACATCCTTCGCCGCCTCGAGCACGACCGGCACGAAGGTGCGCTCCCCAGCGAACCCGCCGTAGTAGCCCTCGAACCAGATCTGCGCCGGGGTCTCCAGCTCGGCGGGCAGGATGAGCCCGGTCAGGGCGTCGATGCCGTCGGCGCGTGCGAAGCGCTGTCCGATCACGCGGAGCCAGTTCTCATCGACGCGGACGTCGTCGTCGGTGAAGGCGACGACCTCGCCGCGCGCGGCCTCGATCCCGGCGTTGCGGCCCGCGGAGACGCCGGGGCGCGACTCGCGGACGATGCGGACGGAGTCGTGGCCGGAGACGATGCCCGGGAGCGCGTCGTCGGCAGGAAGGGTCACTCGGTTGTCGACGACGATGAACTCGACGTCGGGGTAGTCGAGGCGGCTGAACGCTGCGAGGAGGACGGCGAGATCGTCGGGGCGCGCCACGACCGTCGAGACCACGACCGAGATGCTGGGCAGCCGCTCGTCGGGCACGTCGACGGCGTCAGCGGCGCGGTCGGGAATCTGCTGGGCGTAGAGAGAGGCCAGGGCGCGCGAGGCGTCGGCCGGGTCGTCGGTGAGCTCGATGTCGACGGCCCCGACGGGGACCGCACCGCGGTAGCCGACGACCATGGCGGTCGAGTAGCGGTAGTCGGCGACGAGATCGGGAACCGTCCGGCCGAGGTCGACGGAGACGACGCGGCGAGGACCGGGGACCACGGTCTGCACGGGCTCGGTGCTGGTCATGTCGCGCCTTCCTCTGATGGGACGCCGGTGTCGGGGTCGCGGCCGGTGTCGCGGCCGGGGTCGATGTCGAATCCCAGGAGCCGCGCGAGGTCGTCGGCGCCATCGGCCTCGCGGGGCTCCTCCCCAGTGTCCAGTGCCGGGGCGGCGGCCGTCACGTCCCCTTCCGGGGTGCGTTCGGCGACAGGTGGGGTGGTACCGGCAGCTGTCGAGGCGGCCGCTCGTCCTCCGACAGGACCGCTCCTCCTGTCGGGAACCGCGTGGTCGGGAACCTCGTCGTCGGGAATCGCGGCGACCGCCTCCTCGGGAACCGGATCGGATGCGCCTCGCCGTGCCGCCTGCAGGCGGACCACGAACCAGGGGAAGCATGCGACCGCGAGCACGGCCCGGCCGAGGTTCCAGGCGAGCGTCTGTGGAAGGAGGATCGAGACGGCGGCGACCGCGATCGCTGCCGCGACCAGCATCACGAGGCGGATCGGAGCGCCGTGCCAGCGGTCGCGATCAGGAAGGAAGACGACCTGCAGGACGGCGAGGAGCGAGTACGAGGCCAGAGTCGCGACTGCCGCTCCGGAGATGCCCATCACCGGTACGAGGAGCAGATTCAGCACGATGTTCAGGACGGCGGCGACTCCCGTGATGATGCCGACGGTCTTGCCGCGGCGGCCGACGACGAGCAGGCGGCCAGAGGCCCCGGACGCCGCCACGGGGAACGCGGTGAGCGCGACGAGCAGGACGACGAGGGTCAGCCCCGCTGGGCGGAACGAGGCCGGCGCGAGGATGCGGAGGGCCAGCGGCGCGATCAGGGTCACCCCGAGAACGATCGGGACGAGGATGCCGTACAGCTCGTCGCGCGACTTCATGGCGAGCGAGTAGCGGGCCGCTTTGTCCTTGAGCGCGGCGAAGTGCGGCGTCCAGGCGCCGTTCGTGAAGTTCAGCAGCAGGATCACGGCCGAGCCGATGACGTAGGCGACCTGGTAGCGGCCGACCTCCGTGGCGCCGAGCTCGCGCTGGATGATGATGCGGTCGCCCGCGTTCAGGACGAAGTAGGCGAGGCTGCCGAGGGCGAGCGGCACGCCGAGCGTGATGGCGCGGCGCGTGACCGCCCACTGCCTGAAGCCCTGCAGGGTCGGCCGCACGACGATGAGACCCAGGAACATGGCGACGAACTGGCAGATCACGCCGCCCCAGGCGTAGGTGGTGGCGTCGTTGTGCACGGTCAGGATCAGCACGAGTCCGACCACCGAGCCGCCGATGGCCGAGATGACGCTGACGACGGTGAACGGCTTCAAGCGGTCCTCGGCGACCAGGAGCGCCAGCATGACGGTGACGGCGGCCGACGGAGCCGTCCAGAGGATGACCGCGACGACGAGCAGCGGGAAGTCGCCGAATCCGAGCGGGCCCGACCAGAGAGGGATGGTGGCGAGCGCGATGGCCGTGACGGCGAACGAGATGACGACGCCGATCGTGACCAGGCCGCGGGCGCGCTTGCCGTCGCCGTCGTCGGCGCGCTCGAGCACGAGGGCCTCGTCGAGGCCGAGGAGTGCTGCGACGCTGAGCACCTGGTAGATCGCGAGAGCACTCGACAGCGCGCCGAACTCGCTCGGACCCATCAGGTGGGTCAGGACAGGCGAGATGAGCGTCGAGACGACCAGCTGCAGCGACCAGACGACGACGTAGAGGAGTCCGCGACCGAAGAGCCTCGATCCGCCGTCGGCGGGCGCGGCGGCGGCCGGGCCCTCGACGGAGACGTCGGCAGCGGCGGCGGTCATGGGGTGCCGTCCTGAGCTGCGGGGGCTGCGGACCGGCCGGGAGTTCCTGCGCGCACGTGCTCGGCGTCGAGCGCGTCGAGCAGGGGCGTGCTCTCGGCGGTGGAGAACTTGCGGGCGAAGAAGTGAGGGAGCTCCTGCTGGGCGTCGGACCGTCGCGACAGCACGCGCTCGGCGTGCTCGTGGGTCAGCCACGGCGGGCTCTTGCGGCGCGTGCCGTCCCAGCCGATCCACCAGAGGGTCGCGCGGACGTGCTTCTGCTCCCAGTCGGGAACGAAGCGCTCGGTCATCAGGATGGAGGGAACGAACGTCTCGTCGGCGACCCAGCTGCGCTTCCAGAAGCCGACCAGCTCCGGATGCGCGTCGACGGCGTCGAGCACGGCCTGCGCGTGCTCGCGCGACAGGACTTTGAGCTGAGAGCCGCCGGCGAACGTGACGCCGTGCGGCAGTCGGCGCGGGATCGGCAGGCGGATCATGCGCTTGCGCCAGGCCCAGTGCCGGTAGCGCAGGCGGTCGAAGCCGCCGCTGCGGCCCCACTCGGGATGCGGCAGGGGGTCGATCAGAGCGAACGACGTACCGGCGTGCTCGCCGAGCAGCTCGGAGATCTCGTCGCTCGAGGCCAGGGGGTAGTCGGTGCCGGTCAGCACGGCCACGTGGGTCGCGTCGGTCGTCGCGAGAGCTGCGCGATACCCCTGCAGCTCGGCCTCGACGTTCTCCCAGCGCGCCCAGCCGGTCTTGATCCGGGGCATCACGACCGCTCGCTCAGCAAGCCCGCGGGTCATCTCGGCGAACGCGTCGTCAGGAGTGCTCGGATCGCAGTGCAGGAAGACCGGGAACGGATCGAGTGCCCGCACGAGTCGCTGCACGTGCTGCGGATCCGTGTGAGCGAGGATCACGCACGCGAGAAGGGCGCGGCCGTCCTGCGCGCGGGTGCTCTGCACACGGGAGTTCTGCACACGGGAGTTCTGGGCGTGCCGCATGGGCGGGTGGGTCCTGTCGTCGGGTCGGGTCCGAGTCGCGCGCTTCTCCGGCGCGCAACGAGGCCACCGGCGGGAGCAGACCGGGTAGGTGGTCTGCTTCTCAGGTTGCCTCCACGCTATTTGATGCGTCTGAGGGCGACAAGATACGCGTTGGGGTGACAGACGAACCTGTCTGCTTTGTCCCCCGAGACGAGTGCTCTGATCGTGGGGGGCGCAGGAACTCGCCGCCCGCCGCCCGCGGGGGCGCCGCCTGTAGCCTGATCCCATGCCCGCGATCCTCACGATCCTCGACGACTACCAGTCGATCGCCCTCGATTCCGCCGACTGGAGCGAGGTGCGGGAGCACTTCGAGATCGACGTCGTGACAGAGCACATCGACGACGTCGATGCGCTCGTCGAGAGGCTCTCCGGCAGTCAGGTCGTCGTCGCCATGCGCGAGCGCACCGCCTTCCCCTCCGAGGTCTTCGAGCGGCTCCCCGAACTCAGGCACTTCGTCACGACCGGCATGGCCAACGCCTCCGTCGACATCGCCGCCGCGAAGGCGCGCGGCGTCGTCGTCACCGGCACGGAGGGGTCCGGTCGCGAGGTGGCCGAGCTCGTCATCGGCATGATGATCGCTCTCGCTCGCAACATCGTCGCGGAGGACGCCGCCCTCCACGCCGACGGCTGGCAGCACACCATCGGCACGCGCCTCGAAGGCAGGACGCTGGGACTGCTCGGCCTCGGCAAGCAGGCGCGATGGGTCGCAGAGCTCGCCCTCGCCTTCCGCATGCGCGTCGTCGGATGGAGCCCCTCGTTGACGCCGGAACGCGCCGCCGCCCACGGCGTGGCCGCCGTGTCGCGCGAGGAGCTGTTCGAGGGCTCCGACTTCCTCTCCGTCCACGTGCCGCTCACCGAGGCCACGCGAGGGATCATCGGCGCGGAGGAGCTCGCGACCATGAAGGAGACGGCCTTCCTGATCAACACGTCACGCGGCCCGATCGTCGACTCGGAGGCCCTGATGATGGCGCTCATGGTCGACACCCTCGCCGGCGCCGCACTCGATGTCTACGACGTCGAGCCGCTCCCTCTGAAGGACCCCCTGCGCAAGCTGTCGAACGTCCTGCTCCTCCCCCACATCGGCTATGTCACACGCGAGGTCTACGACGTCTTCTACGGCCAGGCCGTCGAGAACGTGCTCGCGGTGCTCTCCGGCACCCCGGTCAGGGAACTCTGATGGCGGGCTTCGCCTTTGCTCCTCCGCCCGTGCCGTCGGTGGCGATCTCAGGATCCGACGAGCGATTCCCCGTCCGGCGCATCCTCTGCGTGGGCCGCAACTACGCCGAGCACGCGCGCGAGATGGGCAGCGACCCCGACCGCGAGCCGCCGTTCTTCTTCGCCAAGCCGGGCGACGCCGTGGTGCCCGCCTCAGGAACAGTGCCCTACCCCACTCTGACGTCCCGTCTGGAGTTCGAGGTCGAGCTCGTCGTCGCGATCGGAGTCGGCGGTTCGTCGATCTCCCCGGCCGACGCACTCGAGCACGTGTGGGGCTACGCGGTCGGGGTCGACCTCACGCGCCGCGACCGCCAGCAGGAGGCGAAGGACACCCGTCGCCCCTGGGACGTCGCGAAGGGCTTCGACGCGTCGGCTCCCCTGACGCCCCTCGTGCCGCGGGCATCGCTGATGCCGCGGGTGTCGCTCGACGCTGGCGGCCTCACTGCTGACGCCCTCACTGCTGACGCCCTCGACGCGGCGTCCGGGCGAATCTGGCTGGCCGTCGACGGAGTCGTGGCTCAGGACGGCGACCTCGCCGACCAGATCTGGCCTGTGGCCGACGTCATCGCGGCGGCGTCCCGCGCCTGGGAGCTCGCGCCCGGCGACCTGATCTTCACGGGGACGCCGTCGGGCGTGGGCCCGGTCGCGCCGGGGCAGACGCTGTCGGGCGGAATTCAGGAGATCGGGACCTTCGAGTTCGTGCTGGGTGCCGCGCCCGGCGTGTGAGGGTGCAGATCTCCTGATTCGCGCACGGCTCGGCCCGGTCGGACCCGCCGGCGATCAGGAACGGATCGTGGTCGTGACGTCGACGAGGCTCGGGTCGCGCGGGGCCGAGCCGAAGCCGAAGCGCACGGGAGGGTCCAGGGGCGCGAGGGCCCCGAGTTCCTGCGCGTCGAACTCGGCCTCGACACTGGCGACCCGCCGGGCCAGCGTGACGCCGTAGTACTCGCGGCGGCCGCCGCCCGCGGTGCCGGCGGTCGCGGATCCGGGAAGCAGGAACTTCGCCACCGGATTGATGAGCCGCAGCCACGCGGGGCGGGTGGCCACACTCCGCGGAACCGCCCTCAGGAGCCGTCCGAGCGGCGAGATGCCGCCGATCCCGAGCCGCAGCCGGAGCACGCCCGGGCCGGCCTCGACCAGGATCCCGCCGTCGACCTTCCGCCACTCGACCGGCAGGACGCGCACCTCGTCGAACTCGTAGGTCGCCGAGATGTAGTGCGCGACGTCCTCACGGGGTGCGAGGAGGACCCGGTGGCCGCTCCCCGTCTCGACCATGACGTCGGCGAAGGAGCCCAGCGGCGACGTGTTCCAGAGCCCGACGACGAGCCGGGTTCCTGATTCGGTGCCGACGCCGGCGATACGGCCCACGAAGCGGTCAGTGGTCATCCGTCAACCGTAGGCGTCCGCGACGGTTGTGGTTTTGTCTGCGTTCGTCTTGCTTTGTGCCCGAAACGGGCATACAGTCTCCTGAAACGCAGGACGCAGCTCCTGAAAAGCAGGCAGATCACGCCTGCGATACCAACGGCACGACGAGCAGGCGACGCGGAGGTCACCGGATGTACGCACTGGAGCGACACGACTCGATCACCGAGCTGCTGCGCGCCGAAGGCCGCGTCGTGGTGTCCGACCTCGCCGACAGGTTCGAGGTCACGACGGAGACCATCCGCAGGGACCTCGACGTGCTGGAGCAGGCCGGTCGGCTGCAGCGGGTGCACGGCGGGGCAGTTCCTGCGGGCCATTCGAGCGTCACCGAGCTCAGCCTCGCCGAACGGCAGGAGCAGCAGACGCCCGGCAAGACGGCCATCGCGCGGGCCGCGGCTCGCCTCGTCCCCTCGACGTTCGTGGGGTCGGTCGCCCTCGACGCGGGCACCACGACCGCGGCGGTGGCTGCGGAGCTCGCGTCGTGGCGCCCGGCCGTGGATGGCGTGCAGCTCACCGTCATCACGAACTCCGTCCCGATCGCGGCGCTCCTGCAGCACAGCCCGCACATCGACCTCCGTCTGCTCGGCGGGCGCGTGCGCGGCCTGACCAGCGCCGCCGTCGGGAGCACCACCGTCGACCAGATCGCCGGGCTCCGTCCTGACATCGCGTTCATCGGCGTCAACGGCCTGAGCGCCGGGTTCGGGCTCTCGACCCCGGACGAGTTCGAGGCCGCCGTCAAGACCGCCTTCGTGCGCGCAGCCCGCCGCGCCGTGGCCGTCGCCGACGGCACCAAGCACGGCGCCGAGGCTCTCACGCGCTTCGCGCGCCTCGACGAGCTCGACACCGTCATCACCGACGTGGAGCCGCCCGCCGACCTGGCCGGCGCGCTTCGCGACGCCGAAGTGGAGGTCCTGGTCGCATGATCATCACTGTCACCCCGAACCCCTCGCTCGACCGCACCATCGAGCTGACCTCGCCGCTGGCCCGCGGCGCCGTGCAGCGCTCGGTGCGCACCACGGACGAGCCGGGCGGCAAGGGCGTCAACGTCTCGCGCGCTCTGGCGGCCTCAGGTGCCGACACCGTCGCCATCCTGCCCGGCGGGCTCGACGATCCGGTGTTCGTCGCGCTCCGCTCACGAGGCGTGGCCACCGTCAACCTGCCGATCGACGCGCGGCTCCGGTCGAACGTCACGATCACCGAGCCCGACGGCACCACGACGAAGATCAACGAGCCCGGCCCTGACCTCGGCGGCCACGCGATCGCGCTGGTCGACCTGATCGTCGAGCACGCGGTGAGCGCCGACTGGCTGGTCATCGCCGGATCTCTGCCCCCCGGGCTGCCCGCCGACTTCCTCGCCGGCGTCGTCCACGCCGTCCGCGTCGCGCACGGCGACTCGGCCCCGCGCATCGCGGTCGACTCGTCGGGCGAGCCGTTCCGCCAGCTCCTCGATTCAGGAGTCCCGGTCGACCTCGTCAAGCCCAACGCCGAGGAGCTCGCCGAGGTCGTCGGCGGCGATCCCGATGTCTACGAGACCGACCGCGACGCTGCCGTGGCCGGGGCGCACCTGCTCCGAGCCCGCGGTGTCGGCGCAGTCCTCCTGACTCTCGGCAGCGCGGGCGCGATCCTCGTCGACGACGACGGCGCGTGGTTCGCCGCGGCGCCCGTCATCGAGGCGCTCTCGACCGTCGGGGCCGGCGACTCGTCGCTCTCGGGCTACCTGCTGGCCGAGACGAGCGGAGCCTCGGCGCCCCGCCGCCTCGCCCAGGCCGTCGCCTCCGGAGCGGCGGCCGCGTCGCTGCCCGGCAGCGTCGTCCCCACCCTCGCCCAGACCCACCCCGAGGCCATCGAGGTCGTGCCGTTGTCTCAGGCGCGCGCCGTTCAGGCCTGATCCCCTCTCGTTCCACCTGACTACCTGCAGCAGCAAAGGAGCTCCAGCCCATGTCCACCCTCATCAACACCGACCTCGTCGGCCTCGACGAAGACCTCGGAGGCACGTCGTCCGACGTGATCCGCGCTCTCGCCGCCCGTGTCGCCTCCGTCGGCCGCGCCGGCTCGGCGTCCTCCCTCGCCGATGACGCCATCGCCCGAGAAGCCTCCGTCGGCACCGGCGTGCCCGGCGGCATCGCCATCCCCCACGCCCGGTCGGCCTCCGTGACGGAGCCGACCCTCGCGATGACCCGTCTCGCCCGCCGCATGCCGTTCGGCGCACCGGACGGCGACGCCGACATCGTGTTCATGATCGCGGTGCCGGAAGGCGCCGACGGCGACCACATGACCGTGCTCTCGACGCTCGCCCGTGCACTCATCCGCGAGGACTTCACAGCGTCCCTTCGCGCTGCCGCGACCCCCGCCGACATCGTCGCGATCGTCGACGCCGAGGTCGGCGGCGAGGTCGACGCGGCCCGCGGCGTGACCGGGACGGCCGCTCCGGCCGCCGCGAGTGCTGGTGCCGGGGCTGCCGCGGGTGCTGGCGCCGGTGCCGCCAAGGGCGCGGCCCCCGCCATCAAGCTGGTCGGCGTCACCGCCTGCCCCACCGGCATCGCCCACACCTACATGGCCGCCGACGCCCTCGTCGCGGCCGCCGCCAAGCTCGGCGCCGAGCTGCAGATCGAGACGCAGGGCTCCGGCCAGGTCGTCCCGCTCGACCCCGCCGTCATCCGAGAGGCCGACGCCGTCATCTTCGCCGTCGACGTCGATGTGCGCGACCGCGCACGATTCGCAGGAAAGCCGCTCGTCCAGGGCCCCGTGAAGCGCGGTGTCGACGAGCCCGACGCGATGGTCCGCGAGGCGCTGGCAGCCGCGAAGAACCCGAGCGCGGCCCGCGTCTCAGGTTCTCTGGCCGAAGGCCCAGCCATGAGCCAGGGTCGCCGCGGCTTCGGCTCGGCGCTCAAGACGTGGCTCCTGACGGGCGTGTCGTACATGATCCCGTTCGTCGCCGGAGGCGGCCTGCTCATCGCGCTCGGCTTCCTGCTGGCGAAGTACGGCATCGCGCTCACGGCCGAGGGCCACACGGTCAACAACGCCGCCTACGCCCTCCAGAACTACACGCTCTGGAACCTCCCGCCGCAGGGCCTGGCCTACTACCTCGGCGCCGCGGCCTTCCAGATCGGCGGAGCATCGCTCGGATTCCTCGTGGCAGCCCTCGCCGGCTACATCGCCTACGCGATCGCCGACCGACCCGGCATCGCCCCCGGTTTCGTCGCCGGCGCGATCGCGGTGTTCATGAACGCCGGATTCCTCGGCGGCCTCGTCGGCGGTCTGCTCGCCGGTTTCGCGGCCTACTACATCGGCAAGCTCAACGTGCCCCGCTTCGTGCGCGGTCTCATGCCCGTCGTGATCATCCCGCTGTTCGCCTCGATCTTCGCCTCCGGTCTCCTGCTCCTCTTCCTGGGCGGACCGATCGCGGCCCTCACGAAAGCGCTCGGCGACTTCCTGAACGGCCTGTCCGGCTCGGGCGTCGTGGTGCTCGGGATCATCCTCGGCCTGATGATGTGCTTCGATCTCGGCGGCCCGGTCAACAAGGTGGCCTACGCGTTCGCTGTGGCCGGACTCTCGGCGGGCTCGGTCGCCAACCCCGCCCCGTGGGAGATCATGGCCGCCGTCATGGGAGCCGGCATGGTGCCGCCGCTCGCGATGGCGCTCGCCTCCACCGTGCTGTACCGCAAGGGCTTCACCCCGATCGAGCGCAACAACGGCGCGGCGGCGTGGCTTCTCGGAGCATCGTTCATCTCGGAGGGCGCGATCCCGTTCGCCGCTGCGGACCCGCTGCGCGTCATCCCCGCCAGCATGGTGGGCGGCGCGCTGACCGGAGCGATCTCGATGGCCGCGGGCGTGACCTCTCAGGCGCCTCACGGTGGCATCTTCGTGTTCTTCGCGATCGGCAACCTCCTCATGTGGATCGTCGCGATCCTCTCCGGAACCGTCGTGACGGCTGTCGTGTACGTGGTCCTGAAGCGCTTCGTCCGCCGCCGCCCGATCGACGCCTCGATCGCCGACGCCGAGCGCGCCGAGGCGGGGCTCGCGCCGGCCGGACAGCCGGTGGCTGCGTAGCGGCCCGGGCCCGGGCTGCGCGCTTAGGAAAACTGCACGGCCTCTGACGCCGGCGCGGGCCTCGACGGGAGGACCGCGCCGGCTTTCCTGTGCTGGCGGCGGCGGGCGCGCCTCGGGCGACCACCCTGCCGTGTTCCTGGGCGCAGGAACTAGCCCGCGATTTCGCGCACGGCGGCGACGGCTGCCTCGACGTCGGCGGCGACCGACCCGAGTTCCTGCGCTGTGAGCCCGCCGCCCCAGGTGAACCGGACCGACGTCTGCGCAAGATCGGCGTCCATGCCGAGCGCCGTGAGGACGTGCGAGGGCTCGTCGCTTCCGGCGGCGCAGGCGGAGCCGCTCGACGACACGACGCCGCGGCGCTCCAGCTCCAGCAGGACGGCCTCCCCGCTCGTCCCCGGGAAGACGAACGACGCGTTGGCGGGCAGCCGTGCCTCGGCGGGGCCGGTCAGGCGGGCGCCGGGTACGCGCGTCAGGACTTCTGCTACGAACGCGTCGCGGACGCCCGCGGCGGCATCCGCCCGAGCGCGTCTTTCCTGCTCTGCGATCCCGACGGCCACACCGAGCGCCACCGCGCCCGCTACGTTCTCAGTGCCGGAGCGCCGCCCGCGCTCCTGCCCGCCACCGTGGACGAGCGGCTCGAGCGGCACCCGGCCCGCGACGTAGAGCGCGCCGACGCCCTTGGGCGCCCCGAGCTTGTGTCCTGAGATCGACAGCGCCTGAACGCCGAGCACGTCGACGCGAGTGTCGAGCCAGCCTGCCGACTGGACGGCATCGGTGTGGAAGGGCACGCCGGCCTCGCGCGTCACGGCGGTCAGGTCGGCGATGGGCTGCACCGTCCCGATCTCGTTGTTGGCGTGAGCGATCGAGACGAGCGTCGTATCGCTTCTCAGGACTCGTGCCAGCGCCGCCGGGGTGACGAGCCCGTCGTCGGTCAGGTCGACGTACGACACCTGAAACCCGAGCAGCCGCTCCAGGAAGAGCACCGACTCGAGCACGGCCTCGTGCTCGATGCGGCTCGTCACGAGGTGCCTGCCACGGGGCGAACCGAGCGCGATCCCCTTGATCGCGAGATTGTCGGCCTCGGTGCCGCCCGCCGTGAAGACGACCTCCCCCGGGCGGCAGCCGAGCCAGTCCGCGATCTGAGCGCGGGCTGTCGCGAGTGCCCGAGCCGCCGACTCCCCGACCGTGTGGTGGCTTGACGGATTGCCGAAGTCGCTCGTCAGGAACGGCCACATGGCCTCGACGGCCTCGCGGCGGGCGGGCGAGGTCGCGGCGGCGTCGAGGTAGAGCACGGGTGTCCCGTCAGGCGTCAGCGCGGGCGAACCCGGCGGGCGTGCGTCCGGCAGGAACGTCGACGTCGATGTCGAGCCCGAGGTCGAGCGCGCGCACGCTGTGGGTCAGCGCGCCGACCGAGATGAGGTCGACCCCGGACGCCGCGATGGCGGCGACGGTGGTCAGGTCGACCCCGCCGCTCGCCTCCACGAGGGCTCGTCCGGCCACGAGCTCGACTCCTGAGACGAGGTCGGCTGACGAGAAGTTGTCGAGCATGATCGTGTCGATGCCCGCCGCGAGCACGGCCTCGATCTGGTCGATGCGGTCGACCTCGACCTCGACGTGGGTCGTGTGCGAGAGCTTCCCCTTCATGGCGAGGAGGGCCTCGGTGACAGTCAGCCCCGACGCGATCAGGACGGCCAGGTGGTTGTCCTTCACGAGCACGGCGTCCGACAGCGAGAAGCGGTGGTTGCGACCCCCACCCGCGACGACGGCGTCGCGCTCGAGGGCGCGGAGCCCCGGTGTCGTCTTGCGGGTGTCGACGATCTGGGCCCGGGTGCCCTCGGTGAGAGCGACGTACTGAGCTGTCAGAGTGGCGATGCCGGAGAGTCGCTGCGTCAGGTTGAGAGCGACTCGCTCGGCCCGGAGCAGAGAGCGGGCCGAGCCGCGAAGCACGGCGAGCGTCTGGCCCGCCACGAAGGCATCGCCGTCGGCGGCCTGGAGCTCGACCTCGGCGAGCGGGTCGACCTCGCTGAGAGTCGCGACGAGCACGCGCGTCCCGCTCAGGACGCCGGGCTCGCGAGCCACCACGGCCGCCGTCGCGGTCGCCGTCTCAGGAATGAGGGCATCGCTCGTGACATCGCCCCAGGGGGCGTCCTCTCGGAGCGCGGCGCGGACGACCTGCAGGATCGCGTCGTCAGTGAGCATGCTGGGGAACCTCTCGTGTCCACGTGATGGCGTGGGCGAACTCGTCGGATGGGAAGGGGAAGTCGGCCCGGTAGTGGGCGCCGCGCGACTCCTCGCGGGCGAGGGCTCCGGCCAGCACGAGGCGGGCCACGTCGAGCAGGTTCGTCGTCTCAGGATCATCGGTCGGCGCTGTGGCACCCGCGAGGGTCTCGGCGGCGGCGAGCATCGTCTCTCCTGACCGCTCGACGCCGGCAGCCGACCACATGAGGTGCTGAAGATCCGGGCGCAGGAACTCGCGCCCGCCCCCGCCTTCCGCACCGGTCGGGGCGGGCCCGGGTGCCTCCACCTCGCGTTCCTGCGTCGTCGGAATCTCGTCGGCCACGATGGCCTCGATCGCGCGCCAGCCGAAGACCGCGGCCTCGAGCAGCGAGTTCGAGGCGAGTCGGTTGGCCCCGTGAACGCCGGTCGAGGCCACCTCGCCGACCGCGTAGAGGCCGGGGAGCGACGTACGCCCGCCGAGATCGGTCGAGATGCCGCCCATGAAGTAGTGCGCGGCGGGCGTGACCGGGATCGGCTCGGCGGCCCAGTCGAGTCCGGCGGCGCGCGTCGCCCGCGTGATGGTCGGGAAGCGCTTCTCGAGCGTCTCGCGGCCGAGAGCGGTGGCGTCCAGGTGGACGGGGAGTCCTGCCTGCAGGGCCATCTGCCGGGCGATGCCGCGCGCCACGACGTCGCGCGGGGCGAGCTCGGCGCGACGATCCACGCCGGTCATGAAGCGTCGGCCGGCGGCGTCGAGGAGCACGGCGCCCTCGCCTCGGACGGCTTCCGAGATCAGGAAGCTGCCCGGCACAGCCAGCGCCGTGGGATGGAACTGGTAGAACTCGAGGTCGTCGACGCGCGCACCGGCACGCCAGGCGGCTGCCAGGCCGTCGGCCGTCGCGCCCGCCGGGTTCGTCGTGAACTCGAAGAGCTGCCCGGCGCCACCCGTGGCGAGCACGACCGCGTCGGCGCGAATCTCCAGCGGCTCCGTGCCCTCGCCGACACGAGCCATGAGCCCGGCGACGCGAGGTTCTCCGTCGGCGGTGATCAGGAGGTCCGTGACGAATGCGTGCTCGACGACCTCTACCCGCGATGCCGCAAGCCGCGCGATCAGGGCCAGGACGATCGCCCTGCCGGTCGCGTCGCCGCCGGCGTGGAGGACGCGCGCGCGGCTGTGCGCCGCCTCGAGACCCCGGGAGAATCCTGATTCGTCGCCGTCGAAGCGAACGCCCCAGCGGACCAGGTCGGCGATTCGAAGGGGACCGTCGCCGCACAGAGCCTCGACGGCGGCGAGCACCGACAGTCCGGCACCGGCGGCCAGGGTGTCCTCGACGTGCAGCTCGACGGTGTCGTCATCGAAGACTGCCGCGGCGATTCCTCCCTGCGCATAGCGGGAGTTGCTCTCGTCGAGCGCGCCCTTGGTCAGGAGCGTGACGCTGTGGCCCAGTGCGTCGGCGTGGAGTGCCGCCGTGAGACCGCCGAGCCCCGACCCGACGACGACGATGTTCCTGAGTTCGGCCATGTCAGACCGAGACCGTGTGGTTCGGCTTGGCGGCGAGCATCCGCTCCAGCGCGACGCGGGCGGGCTCGGCGACGTCGTCAGAGACCTGAATTCGGTTGAGCACCTCGGCGGGCCGGTCGGCCGTGCCGATCAGCGCCTCGAGTGCCCAGGCGATGTAGCCGGGGTGGATTCGGTACATCGTCGAGCACGGGCAGACGACCGAGTCGAGGCAGAAGATCGTGTGCTGCGGGTACTGCTGTGCCAGACGCTGGACCAGATTGATCTCGGTGCCGATCGCGAAGGTCGAACCGGCGGGAGCCGCCTCGATGGCCTTCACGATGAAGTCGGTCGAACCGTACGAGTCGGCGGCGTCGACGACGAGCATCGGGCACTCGGGGTGCACGATGACCTGCACGTCGGGGTGCTCGGCGCGGGCCTGCTCGATCTGGGCGACGGTGAAGCGCTTGTGCACAGAGCAGAAGCCGTTCCAGAGGATTACCTTCGCGTCGTCGAGTTCCTGAGATGTCGACCCGCCGAGCGGTTTGCGAGGGTTCCACAGGGGCATGCTCTCGAGCGGGATGCCCATGGCCTTGGCAGTGTTGCGGCCGAGGTGCTGGTCGGGGAAGAACAGCACGCGGCGGCCCCGGGCGAAAGCCCATTCGAGAACGGTCTCGGCGTTCGACGAGGTGCAGACGATCCCGCCGTGACGGCCGCAGAAGCCCTTGAGGTCGGCGGCCGAGTTCATGTAGGTGACCGGGATGACCGGAACTCGTCCTGATTCGTCGACGGCCGTCATGTCGCCGTAGATGCCCTCGAGCTGCTCCCAGGCCGCCTCGACGCTGTCGATGTCGGCCATGTCGGCCATCGAGCAACCAGCCGCGAGGTTCGGCAGGATGACCGCCTGCTCGGGCGTCGAGAGGAGGTCGGCGGTCTCCGCCATGAAGTGCACGCCGCAGAAGACGATCGCCTCGGCATTGGGCGACGCCTTGGCCTTCACCGCGAGCTGAAACGAGTCGCCCACGTAGTCGGCGTACTGCACGACCTCGTCGCGCTGATAGAAGTGGCCGAGCATCAGGACGCGGTCGCCGAGGATCTCCTTCGCCGCGAGGATGCGGCGGTGCAGCTCGTCGGCCGACGCCTCGCGGTACTCGGCCGGTATCTCGCCCTGGAGCGGCGAGCGCGCCGGGATCGCGTCGAACATCGACGAGCCGGGGCCGTACGAGGGCACACCCGTGTCGAACGCCCACGGCGCCTCGCGGAGGTCGGTGGTGCAGACGGCGCCGGGGGCCTCACCGTTGGTGATGCGGCGGATCGTGGTGTCGACGGAGGTCATGGTGCGGCTTTCTTCGATAGTCGGATGACTGGGGTGTGCGCTGCGTCAGGAAGGAGGTCCGGCGCTCGGGTCTCAGGTGCGCCCGAGCGGATTGGGGTCGACGAGGTCGACTGCGTGGTTGTAGCGATAGAGGCGCGGGGGCCGGTGCGGGGTGCCGGTCAGGAACTCCCCCGTCGGCACGACGGAGTCGCTCGACTCGACCATGCGGCGGAAGTTGGCCGGGTCGAGCTCGCGTCCGAGCACCGCCTCGTGCACCTCGCGCAGGCCGGCGAGCGTGAAGGTGTCGCCGATGAAGGCGTGGGCGATCCGGCTGTACTCCATCTTCGTGCGGAGCCGCCAGAGGGCGTAGTCGACGATCGTCCGGTGGTCGAAGGCGAGTTCAGGAAGGTCGTCCGCGTCGAACCAGCACACGTTCGGGTCGCTCTGCACGAGCGCCGTGGTCGCATCGTCGGCCGCGTTGGCCCGAGACACGAGTGCCCAGTACACGATCGACACCACGCGCTCGGCCAGAGACCGGCCTCGCGCGCCGAACGCGTAGAGCTGCTCTAGATAGGTCGGCGACAGCGCCGTCGTCGTCACGAGGTGGCGACGGGCCGCGTCGGCCAGGTCCTCGTCGGCCGCGAGCGGGCCACCCGGCAGGGCCCAACGACCGCGGTAGGGCTCCCGGATCCGGCGCACCAGCGGGATATGCAGAGCCATGCGCCCCGTCGAGTCGGACGGCATCAGCGAGAAGACCACCGTCGAGACCGCGAGCGCAGGAGACATGCTCGCCAGCGTGGAATCGCTCACATTGTCACCCCTTGCCGGCCCTCGCAGTTAATGTCTACCTGACTCTAACCCTTAAAGTCACCACGACCCACTACTTTCTCCCGATCTGGCTAGGCTCGGGCCCATGTCGGTTCTCCTGAGCGCCACCCGCCGCCTTCTCGTCCTGCGGGGGCGGAGCACGGCCGACGCCGAGACGCTCCGCCGCGCGATCGACAACCGCGGCACCGCCGCCCCGATCCCCGCAGGCCTCCGCAAGGTCGCGTCCGTGACCGAGGAGCTCGTCGCCGGCCACCGGCTCGTCACGCTCACTCCCCTGTCGAACCCGTCGGGAGCGCACCTCGTCTACACGCACGGCGGCTGCTACGTCTTCCCCCTCGTCGGGCCGCACTGGGGCATCCTGGCCGGGCTCATCGCCCGCACCGGCGTGAGCGTGAGCGTCCCCCTCTACGGGCTCGCGCCGGAGTTCACCGCGGTCGACGCCTATCCGTTCCTGAACGAGGTTGCCGAGCGGGCACGCGACGTTCACGGCGACCGCGTCTTCCTCGGCGGCGACTCCGCGGGTGCCGGCCTGGCGCTCGGCCAGGCCATGGCCCAACGCGACGCCGGACTCCCTCCGGCGCGCGGCGTCGTCCTGATCTCCCCCTGGGTCGACGTGACCATGTCGAATCCCCGGGTGCAGGAACTCGCCCCGCTCGACCACATGCTCGCCCCCGCCGGGCTGATGGAGGCCGGCCGACTCTGGGCTGGGGGCCTCGACCTGCGCGACCCGCGCGTCAGCCCCCTCTACGGCGACCTCTCAGGACTTCCGCCCGTGCACACCTACCAGGGCGACCGCGACGTGTTCCTCGCCGACGCAGAGCTCCTGACTCGCGGCATCCGCGACGCCGGTGGCGAGGCCGAGCTGAGGATCACGCGCGGCGGCTTCCACGACTTTCCGGGCGCACCGTGGCTCCCGGAGGCACGGCTCGCCCTGGATCGGATCGCCGACGTCCTGAGGTCGTGACCCGACCCCTGACTTCGGCGACCCGCTCAGTAGGGTTGTCGCATGCGTCTCGCCGTCCTCGGCTCCCCCATCGAGCACTCCCTCTCGCCCACCCTGCAGTCGACGGCGTACCGCCTCCTCGGGCTCGACCACGAGTACGGACGGCGCGAGGTGGCGTCGGGCGAGCTCCCTGACCTCCTGAACTCGCTCGACGACTCCTGGCTGGGTCTCAGCCTGACCATGCCGCTCAAGCGCGAGGTCGTCGCGATGCTCAACTCGGCGTCGCCACTGGTCCGACAGCTGGGTGTCGCGAACACGGTCGTCTTCTCAGGCACGGGGGCGGGCCGCACGATGGCCGGGCACAACACCGACGTCGACGGCATCACGCGCGCGATCTCGGAGGCGCACGAGGGGCGGCACGAGCGCGTGGCGATCCTCGGCGGAGGTGCGACGGCCGTCTCGGCGCTGACAGCGGCCCACGAGCTCGGGGCGCGCTCGGTGTCGGCGTTCCTGCGCGATCCCTCCAAGGCGCAGGAACTCGAGGCGGTCGCCTCGGCCCTCGACATCGCGTTCGCCGTCGACTCGCTGTCGAGCGCTCCCGCGAGCGGGCCCCACGATTTCGTCATCAGCACTCTCCCCGGCGGGGTTCCGCTTCCGGAGATGACGCCGTCGTCGCCCGATGCCGTCCTGCTCGACGTCGCCTACGACCCCTGGCCGAGCCCCCTCGCCTCGGCCTGGCGGGCCTCGGGCGCCACCGCCGTCAGCGGGCTCGACATGCTCGTGGAACAGGCGATCGGGCAGATCCGTCTCTTCACGGGACGGGCTCAGGACGAACCCCTCGATGGCGAGACGGGAATCAGGCAGGCCATGCGGGAGTCCGTAGGGCTTGCACCATCGGCCGCCGGTAGCCTCGACTTGTGACCGAGACCTTCCGCCCCGCGTCCCTCCGAGGCTTGATGCTGGGCGCCGGCGCACCCAAGATCATCGTCCCGATCGTCGGCGCGAGCCTCGACGCGGTGCGCACGACCGTGGGCGGGCTCGCCCGCGACGACTACGACCTCGTCGAGCTGCGCGTCGACCACTTCGACGACGTCGAGCACCACACGGAGGTGCTCGAGCTCCTCGAGACGCTGCGCGAAGAGCTGCCTGACGACGTCCCGGTGCTGTTCACGTTCCGCTCGAAGCCAGAGGGCGGGGCACGCGACATCGATGCCCGCGACTACGAGTCGCTCCTCCGTCTCGCAATCCACTCCGGACTCGTCGACGCGGTCGACGTCGAGATGTTCACCGAGCTCGGATCGCTCGAGCGCCTGGTCAACGGCGCTCACGAGGCCGGAGTCGCCGTGATCATGTCGTCGCACGACTTCGAGCGCACGCCGCCGGTCGCGCAGATCGTCGCGCGGCTCACGCTCCAGCAGGATCTCGGAGCGGACGTGGTCAAGGTCGCCGTCATGCCCAATTCTCCTGGCGACGTCCTGACCCTGCTGCAGGCGACCGCGGAGTTCACCTCGACCAGAGCCGTGCGCCCGGCGATCACCATGTCGATGGGGCCGCTCGGTGTCGTCAGCCGCCTCGCCGGCGAGACCTTCGGATCGTGCGCGACGTTCGGTTCGGCCGGCACCGCGAGCGCGCCCGGCCAGGTCGACGCGCATGAGCTGCGCGGCGTGCTCCAGCTGGTCCACGCGGCGCAGGGCTGACCTGCGGCCGCGCTCGCGCGGAGGTGCGGTGCGGTTGCGGTGCGGTGCGCTTGCGGTGCGGTGCGATGCGGTGCGGCCTCGCTGCGGCGGCGGTGCGCGCAACTCAGGCGATCTGCTCCCGCAACCGCGTTGATCCGCGCGCTGCCGACCCTAACGCGCCCGTTTTCCTGAATAAGGGCGCAATTCCATTGCCCGCAGGCGATCACCGTGCAACTATCTACGCATGCTCGAAGATTCGCAGGTGATCCCCGACGAAGCGGCCGCACTCGACGACGACATCACGGACGACACCTTCGTGGAGGTCGCGGTCGAGGTGTTCGCGATGCTCGCCGATGCGACACGGGTGCGGCTCGTCCTCGCGCTCGACTCAGGAGAGCTGTCGGTCAACGCCCTCGCCGAGCGGGTGGGCAAGTCGCCCACCGCGGTCTCGCAGCACCTCGCGAAACTCAGGATGGCGCGCATGGTCTCGACCCGTCAGAACGGCAACCGCGTGTTCTACCGGCTCGTCGACACGCACGTCTCGAAGCTGGTCCAGGACGCCATCCATCAGGCCGAGCACACGGTGGGCGCCCCGATCCGGCACCACCACGGGGAGGGCTGATGTCGCACGACCACGGGGCGGCGACGTCGTCCCGCACCCGCTTGTCGATCGCCCTGGCGATCACGTCGGTCATCCTGATCGCCGAGGTCGTCGGAGCCGTCACCACCGACAGCCTCGCGCTGCTCGTCGACGCCGGCCACATGCTGACCGACGTCGCGGGGCTCACCGCGGCGCTCGTCGCCGCGGGGCTCATGTCCCGTCCGGCGACATCGGCCCGCACCTGGGGCTATCGCCGCGCCGAGGTACTCGCCGCGCTGGGCCAGGCCGCCGTGCTGCTGGCCGTCGGCATCTACGCGCTGGTCGAGGGCGTGCAGCGACTGCTCGCCCCGCCCGAGGTGCCGTCGTCGTCGCTTCTGATCTTCGGGATCATCGGCCTCGTCGGCAACGTCGCCTCTCTCGCCGTCCTGTCGTCGTCCCGTGGCGAGAACCTGAATCTGCGCGCGGCCTTCCTGGAGGTCCTGAACGACGCCCTCGGCTCGGTCGCCGTCATCGCCGCTGCCATCCTGATCTCGCTAACCGGCTGGACCCGCGCCGACGTGATCGCCGGCATGCTCATCGCCGTCCTGATCATCCCCCGCACCGTCGGTCTCCTCCGCGAGACCACGGGCGTCCTGCTCGAGTCGACACCGCGTGGTCTCGACCTCGAAGCCGTCCGCACGCACATGCTCGAGCTGCCGCATGTCCGCGGCGTCCACGACCTCCACGCGTCGCAGATCGCGACGGGCCTGCCCATCCTGAGCGCGCACGTCGTCGTCGAGCAGGGCTGCTTCGAAGACGGGCACGCGCCCCGAATCCTCGACGACCTCCAATCGTGCGTGCTGGAGCACTTCAGCGTCCAGATCGAGCACTCCACCTTCCAGCTCGAGCCGGTCGCGCACCAGGCGCACGAGCACGTCGACCACGCCTAGGCGGGCGGCGCGTACTCAGGCGATCTGAGCAAGCCAGGGCGCAGGAACTCGGGTCCCGCGCCCCGCCGGCGACAACCCTCCTGAGCAGCCCCCGGACCGCCGGGGTTATCCCCACCTTCGCCGCCCGGAGAAGTTATCCACAGATCCGCCGACGATGCTCCACGGCGCCGTCACGGTCGCGAACCTTGTCGGCATGAACCAGAGCACACTCCAGTCCGTCCACCAGTACGTCCTCGACAACGGCGGCGCCCTCCCTCGGCGCGACCTCCCGTTCAGCAGTCGCACATTGACCCGGGCCGTCCGCAGCGGCGCCGTCCGGCGGGCCCGGCGAGGCTGGTACACGACCTTCACCGAGGCCGATCCGAGATTCGTCGCTTTGCGAGTCGGCGGTCGTCTGACCGGCATCGCTGCTCTCGTCCTGCTCGGCGCCTGGACCTGGCAGACCGACATCCCGTTGGCGGTGTCCGTCCCGCGCAACGCCGCGCGACTCCGACGGGCGCCGGGCGTCCGCGTCGTCCACGACCGTCAGCACGTCGTCGACCGGGGCGACCACACGGTCGTCGATGCGAGGGACGCCCTTCGGCGGGCCCTCCTCGACTCGTCGTTCGAGGCCGCCGTCGCCCTGTGGGACTGGGCCCGGCGCTCATCGCTCTACAGCGTCGACGATCTGCGGGAGGTGCTCGACAGCCTTCCCGCCGACGCCCGCGGGGTGGCCACCTGGTCGGACGCCGAGTCGCAGAGCGTCCTGGAGTCCGTCGCGAGGGTCCGGTACATCGCCGATGGCCACCACGTCGAGGCGCAGGTGGCGGTGAGCACGGGTCAGTCGATCGATCTGGTGGTGGACGGCGTCGTCGCTGTCGAGCTGGACGGCCGCGAGTTCCACCAGTCGACGTTCGAAGCCGACCGGACGAAGGACCTCGCGATCGCCATCGACGGCAAGATGCCGCTGCGCATGAGCTCGACGATGGTTCGCCACGCATGGGACCAGATCCGGCTGGCGACGACGCGAGCCGTCCAGCGGCACCTCGGCGACTCCACGGCAGCCATCGGCGTGCGACCGCTCCGACGGGTCCGGCCTCGCGGTCGGCGGCCCTGGCGGTGCCGCGTCAGCCCCGCGGCGATGGATGAGGCTCACCTCGCGGCGCCCCGGGGGAGGCTCACCTCGTCCGAGGTCCGAGCCCAGCGGGATGCCGACGCCATGAGCTCCCTCGCGCGGGCCGGCCGGGCTTGCTCGTGAGCCTGGAACTGATGAGGTCTCCGGCTTGCGACGTAGACCACCTGCTCCGCGACCAGAACGAGCTCACGCCAGACGACAGCTCACGAGGCCCGACTTCCGGCGAACGCGGAGACACCATCGGGAATCGGGATCCAGGACGACGACGACGCGCTCTCGAGCACCGCATCGATGATGCGGGCGGCGCGAGCGCCATCGGCGAAAGTCGGGAGCCCCTCAGGGGCCCCGCCCCGCACAGCCGTGTAGGTGTCGGCGAGGAAGGCCGCGAAGGCGTCAGGATATCCCTGCGGGTGGCCCGAAGGCACGAGGTTGAGCCGCGCCTGATCGGCGGAGACGTCACCCGAGGCCCTGTGCAGGATCGTCGACGACGCCTCCCCGCCGATCCAGACGCTGTCGGGGTTCTCCTGGTCGAAGACCGCAGAGCCGGCCGATCCGTCGACCTCGACCCAGAGGCGGTTCTTGCGGCCGGCGCTGACCTGCGAGATCACGGTGTTGGCGGTGCGGCCCGACGCTGTGCGGAAGGTGGCGATGGCGGTGTCCTCTGTCGTGACCTCCCGGATCGGCGCAGAGCCGTCCGACGCGCCCCCGAAGGACAGCCCAGAAGGTTCAGGACGCATCGGGTACACGATCGACGTCGTCGCCGATACCTCGGTGAAGCGCTCACCCGAGATGAACTCGGCCAGGTCGCACCAGTGCGAGCCGATGTCGGCGAAGGCGCGGGACCGACCGCCGGCCTCCGCGTCGACCCGCCACGAGGACGACTGCGGATCGAGCAGCCAGTCCTGCAGGTACGAGCCATGGACGAGGAGGACGTCGCCGAACTCTCCGGCGATGCGCCGAGAGCGGAGCTCGCGGACGAGGGGGTGGTAGCGGTACGCGAAGGGAACGGTGGCGACGACCCCGGATGCGAGTGCGGCAGCCTCGAGTTCCTGCGCCTGATCGGCCGTCATCGCGAGCGGCTTCTCGCACACGACGGCGACACCGGCGCGGATGGCCTGCATGGCGTAGTCGAAGTGGGTGCCGTTCGGGGTGCAGATCTGAATCACGTCGGGCGAGTCGGCCAGGAGGTCGTCGAAGGCCGCGTATGCCCTGGGAACGCCCCACTGCGATGCGAACTCGGTGGAGCGGGACGGCGACGAGCCGAGGACTCCGATGACCTCGGCACCCGCGTCTCGGGCGGCTCGCCGGTGGACTGCGCCGATCATGCCGGTACCGATGATGGCGACACGCAGCGGTGTGGGAGCCATGAGTGATCCTTCGAGGTTCGGAGACGGTCTGCTCTGATCTAACCGGGACTTCTGCCGACTGTCAATCAAAAGTCCGGCTTGCTACGCCAGAAGTCGGACGGGAGAGAGGCCATCGAGGCCGAGGCCGTCGAGGCCGAGGCCGTCGAGGCCGAGGCCGTCGAGGGCCCACGCACAAGCGCCCGCCACCGTGAGGTGACGGGCGCTAAGGGACGAACGACTAGAGGACGATGAGGCCGTCGGTCTTGGTCGTGGCGGCCGTGTAGCGGTCTTGGACGTTCTGCCAGGAGACGATGTTCCAGAACGCCTTGATGTAGTCGGCGCGGACGTTCTTGTAGTCGAGGTAGTAGGCGTGCTCCCAGACGTCGAGCATCAGCAGGGGCACGAGGCCGAAGGGCACGTTGCCCTGCTGGTCGAAGAGCTGGAAGATGCTGAGCTTCTGGCCCACGATGTCGTAGGCGAGGACGGCCCAGCCGGAGCCCTGGACGCCGAGGCCGACGGCGGTGAAGTGCGCGACGAACTGGTCGAACGAGCCGAACTGGTCGTCGATGACGGACGCGAGGTCGCCGGTGGGCTTGTCGCCGCCGTCCGGGGACATGTTGGTCCAGAAGATGGAGTGGTTGACGTGGCCGCCGAGGTTGAACGCCAGGTCTTTCTCGAGCTTGTTGACGTTCGCGAGGTTGCCGCTCTCGCGGGCTTCGGCGAGGGCCGCGTTGGCGGTGTTCGCGCCGGCGACGTAGGTCGCGTGGTGCTTGGAGTGGTGCAGCTCCATGATCTGGCCCGAGATGCTCGGCGCGAGGGCCGAGTAGTCGTACGCAAGGTCGGGAAGAGTGTATTCGGCCACTGTTGTCGCTTTCTCTTGGGTGTGCCGCCGGATTGGGCGGTGCATTCCGCGGTGATTCGGAGTCGTTTCCAGCCTAGGATCTCAAGTGCACTTGAGGTCAAGCTCCCACTCAGGTGAGAACTCGGTTTGGACGACACATGACGAAGACCGCAGGAGACGCCCTCTCCATCGGGGAGCTCGCAAAGCGCTCCGGCGCCACTGTGGCGACGATCCGCTTCTACGAGTCGAAGGGCCTCGTCCAGTCAACTCGCACGGTCGGCGGAACGCGCATGTTCCCGCGCCACGCCCTTCGACGCGTCTCGATGGTGCGGCTCGGAGTCCGGTTCGGCATCCCGCTCGCCGACATCGCGGCGATGTTCGACTCGCTCCCGGTTGATCGCGCGCCATCCCGCGCCGACTGGCAGCGCATCTCGAACGCCTGGAACACCCATGTCGAGGAGCGCCTCGCCACGCTCACCCGGATGCGCGACCAGCTCACGGACTGCATCGGCTGCGGTTGCCTGTCGCTCGGAACCTGCTCCCTCCTGAATCCTGAGGACGAGCTCGCGGGCGACGGGGCAGGCCCCCAACGAGTCCTGCCCTCCTGATTCGCTACGATCGATGCATGTCAGAACATGAGGGCGACCCCGCAGGAACTCGAGTTCCCGCGTCCGATCCCGACTCCATCAACTTCCGCACGCGCAAGTGGGTCCGTCCTGAAGACCTGAATGCCAACGGGTCGCTGTTCGGCGGGTCCCTGCTCCGCTGGATCGACGAGGAGGCCGCGATCTACGCCATCCTCCAGCTCGGCAACGGCTTCGTCGTCACGAAGTACATCTCCGAGATCAACTTCGTGTCGAGCGCAGTCCAGGGCGACCTGATCGAGATGGGCCTGCGCGCGACGCACTTCGGCCGGACGTCGCTCACCATGCGCGCGGAGGTGAGGAACATGGTCACGCGCCAGAGCATCCTGACGATCGACAAGATCGTCTTCGTGAACCTCGGACCGGAGGGCCTGCCCCTCCCCCACGGCTACACCGACATCACCTACGACCGCGACCGGATCCCGGGGTCCATGGCCTGAAGCGCGCACCAAGACGTGCTCGCTAGGCTGACGCCGTCCTCCCGAAATCGATCCGAAGAGAGCCCATGTCAGTCGTCAAGATCAACGCCATCCACGTGCCCGAGGGCCACGGAGCCGAGCTCGAGAAGCGCTTCGCCGCTCGCAAGCACTCGGTCGACGGCGCCGCCGGCTTCGAGGGCTTCCAGCTGCTCCGCCCGATCAAGGGCGAAGACCGCTACTTCGTGGTGACGACGTGGGCCGACGAGGCCAGCTTCCAGGACTGGGCCGAGAACGGCGCCAAGGCGGCTCACGGCCACGGCGGCTCGGCCCCGCACGGCGACGGACACGCCGACAGCGCCGGACACGGCGCCCAGGCTGCGGCGGCCGACGGAGCCACCGCGCCCACGCCTGTCGCCACGGGCGCCGACCTCCTCGAGTTCGAGGTCGTCGAGCTCTAGCCCGGAAGGGGCGAGCCGGAGCGGCGGTGGCGGGTGCGGAGACGGACGCCGGGCGCGGCTGCGGTGCGGCTCGGCGGCGGTTCCGCAGTTCCTGCGCCCCTGGTCGTCTCGTCGACCGGATGGCACCATGGAGGCATGCCCGCCATCACCGCCGTCTGCCGTGTCGCCCGCCTGCGTCCTGACTCGGGGAACGTCGGCGTCACCGCCATCGACAAGACTCCCCTCGACGAGCCCGTCGCCGTGAGGAAGCTCGGCGTCTACGGCGACGTCCAGGCCGATCGCACGCACCATGGCGGGGCCGACAAGGCGGTCTATGCCTTCTCGGACGAGGATGCCGCCCACTTTGCAGGATTGCTCGGGCGCGAGATCGCCCCCGGCCTGTTCGGCGAGAACCTCAGGACCACCGGGGTCGACGTGGGCGGGGCCGTCATCGGCGAGCGCTGGCGGATCGGCGACGCGCTCGTGCTCGAGGTGACGATGCCCCGAACGCCCTGCGCCACCTTTGCCCGCCGCATGAAGGAGCCGCGCTGGGTGAAGCGATTCACCGCCGAGAACAGGACGGGCGCGTACCTCCGCGTCGTCTCCTCAGGTTCGGTGTCCGCAGGCGACCCCGTGATCGTCACCGACCGGCCGTCGCACGGCATCACCATCGCCGAGTGCTTCGCGGGCCTGAGCCCGGATCGGGCGCGACTCCTGGTCGACGCAGCCGACGGCGGCTCGTTCGTCGCTCAGCCGGTGCTCGACGTCGCGGTGAAGGCTCTCCGGCGCGTCTCTGCCTGAGTCGGGCTCCACCCGCACCGCCTCCGGCTACTTCGTCAGCTCGAGGATCGTCGCGTTGTGCGCCGTGTGCGTCGAGGCGATTGCGTAGCCGGCGTCCTGCAGCGATTTCAGGCCGTAGTCGTCGTCGCCGTACTCGACGAGCCAGACGGTCGTGACGCCGTCGAAGCGGTCGTGTCTCAGAGCCTCATCGACCGTGTAGACGGAGTCGTGCCAAGAGTTCGTGTCGGCGTACGGCGTCTCGAGAGTGACGTCTCGGAGGCCCCGGTAGCCGGCCGGATAGAGGTACATCGAGAGCCGGACCAGGCGTGACGGCCGCGTGGACTCGTCGAACACGACGGCATCGCCGGCGCGCGCGCTGGTGCCGACGACCTCGCTGATGGACTGCCATCCCGTGTTGTTCTTCGCGTACGGCGTGCGGGAGGCGGCGTAGATCGGCGCTGCGACACCCAAGACCAGCGCCACGCCGGTTATGGTCGCGACGAGAGTACGGCGCGGTCGGGTGCGGCCGATCAGTCCTGCGATCCGGACGAGTCCGATGGCCATCAGAAGACCCGCCGCGGGCGCGGAGTACGAGAGGTAGCGAGGAGTGAAGTCGGCCACCACGAGGTTGCCGGCCATCAGGATGAGGAGAGGGCCGACAAACCAGGCCATGCCCAGCCAGGTGAGGCTGATCGGCCGGGGGCGGCCCACTTGGGCCGCGCCCAGGTCGACTCGGCGGTCGCGGACGAGGTCGACGACGAAGAACGCGACCGCCGTCACGATCAGAACCCAGGCGATCACCGCGAACCACCACTCGCCGAACCAGGTCGTGACGAGGATCGAGTGCGGCGTCACCGTCTCGCGGCGCGCGAGGAACCCGACCTGATCGTGCTGCCCGAGGCCGAAGACGATGACAGGAGCCGCCGCGATCACCGCGCCGGCTGTCGCAAGCGCCCACCGTCTCAGGATGTCGCGCGGCACCCGGGCCTGGAGCAGGACAAGCGCGTGAACGACGACGAAGAGCCCGAAGTACAGGAATGTGTAGACACCCGCCGCGAAGAGCAGGCCGTAGCCCAGCCACCATCGCTTCGAGGTGACACCGCGGCCGACCAGCCGCACCAGCAGGAAGAGCGACCAGGCGGCGATGGCGGCACTGAAGGCGTAGGCGCGCGTCTCGTCGCTGAACGCGATCGTTCGCGGCACGACGGCGAAGAGCAGAGCCGCGGTGACAGCGAGCCGACGGGAGCGGAGCTCGCGGACCAGGAAGTACAGCCCGACGGCGGCGAGGCCCGTCGCGATCGCGGCAGGCATCCTGACGGAGAACGGCGAGGCGCCGAACACCTCGATCCAGAAGTGCAGGCCGAGGTAGTACGTCCCGTGGACGGCGTCGACGTGGCCCAGCATCCGGAAGAGGCTCGGGAGCGGCCGCTCGGCCGAGAGAACGCTCGCCGCCTCGTCACCCCAGAACGACGGCACCCACGACCACGCGGAGGCCAGGGCCCAGGCGAACAGCCCGAGTGCCCAGCCGAGGCGGAGGTCGCCGCGGCGGTGCGCGACCCGCCCTGAGCGGAGCGGCGCGGGAGACAGGCGCGCGATGGCGGGGGAAGAACTCACCCGTCCAGAAAACAGGATGCGTCCCAAGACAATCCTAAGAATGGGCAAACACCACCTGGGAATCGTCAGAAGAGCCGACATCCTTCAGTCGCGGTCAGGTGCCGTCGAGCGCGATTCGCGCCGGAGGAGCGCCGCACGCCGAAGTCGGGACGCGCAGGGGCTCAGGACGCACGACCCTGCTCGAGCCCACCCGCGTCGTCGGCGCCGTCACGCCTTGCTACGGCGACTTCGCCCGAGTGTCCGAGCCGTCCTCAGGCAGCCGACTCAGGCGTTGTGCTCTAGCAAGCGTCGCGATCCTCGGGGATGCGGCGCGCGGCGAGCAGATCGCCTGAGTTGCGGGCGGGTGCGCGCGACTCGCACGGCGCACGGCGCACGGCGCACGGCGCACGGCGCACGGCGCACGGCGCACGGCGCACGGCGCAGGGCGCAGGGCGCAGGATCTACGCGAACCCGTCCGTCAGCACCGGCGCCCCGGCGCGCTGCCGCTCCACGAACAGCACGATCGCCGCGGCCACCGACCGTCGAGACTCCCCGCCGAGCACGTCGTGCCCGCCGCCGTGGACGACGCGCACGACGCCGAACGGCAGCTGGGTCGCCCAACTGGCCGCGTCGGCGATGTCGGTCACGGCGTCGCGATCGCCGTGGAAGACCAGCGTCGGCTGGCGGACGGAGCGGGCGGCCGGCAGGGCGATGCCGTCCGGGAGCTCGACGCCCCGCGACGACGCGGTCACGACGTTCGCCAGCACGAGGGCCTCGATGCCGATGGGACGCGACGCGGCGAGGCCCGCTGCGAGGGTCGCACCGACTCCGGAGCCCACCAGCACGCGCGGCAGGTCGTTGGCCGTGTCGTCGAAGGCCCGGACGACCGCGGCCCGCGCGGACTCGATATCGGGCGTGACGTCGGGAAGCGTCTCGACCCGGAACCCGGCGAGCGCCAGGGCGTCGACGACATGCCCGAGATCGCCGCCCGGGTCGCCGCCGCCGAGGACGACGACGGTTCCGCGGGTCGATGAAGTCACCTGACGATCATCCGACGCCCGGGGGTGGGCCCGCGCAACGTGACGAAACGTGACGCTAGTACTGCCCCTTCTTGGAGCAGGTCTTCTGCGCGGCGGTCTGCCCCGTGACCGACGGCGGCAGAGTGACCGACGCGGAGGGAGCCGTGGTCTTCGCGGGTGTGGAGGCCGGTGGCGTCGTGGCTGGCGAGGTCGATCCGGCAGACGCGGGTGTCGACGGAGGCGAGGTGGCCCCCGCCGACGGCGTGCTCGACGGGTCGGTCTCGGCGGCGTCTCCGGTCGTGCCCGTCAGGACGATCGGCCGGTCGGCGATCAGCGCCTGATTCAGCTGCCCGGCCGCGTACGCGTTCGGCACGACGCGGTTGCTGTCGTCGGGGTCCTCCCCGACCGGGTACTGCACGAAGACCATGTTCGACAAGCCCACCGTCTGCACGGCCTGGACGATTCCGATGAGCGTCTTCACGTTGAGCGTGTCGGAGAGGAGCATGTTCTTCGAGGCCGCCGAGGCGATCGCGAACAGCTTGAACGGGTTCGCGTACGTCGAGGAGCTCGTGAGCTGGCGAGCCAGCGACGACATGAACACCTGCTGGTTGCTGATGCGGCCGAGGTCGCTTCCGTCTCCCACTCCGTGGCGACTGCGCAGGAACGACAGGGCCTCGTCGCCGACCACGGTCTGCTCGCCTGCTTTGAGGTCGAGCGGCGGATCGACGTTGTCGTCCTGAATCGGCGTCGCGAGGCAGACGGTGACGCCTCCGATCGCGGTGGAAATCGCGCTGGTGCCGGCGAAAGTGACGCTCGCCGCATAGGGGATGTCGAGCCCGGTCAGCTGCTCGATCGTCAGGACGGCGCAGGCGAGACCGTGCCGGTCGTCGCCGCCGCGGCTGAGGGCCGTGTTCAGCATGGCCTTGCTGGTCGTGTACGAGTAGCCGCCTGAGGCTGTCGGGCAGGACGGGATCGGGATCATCAGGTCACGGGGGAAGCTCACGACGGAGATGCTCGAGTGGTCCTTCGAGATGTGCAGCAGGATGTTGACGTCGTTGTTGCCGGCGCCCGTACTGGCGTCCTGATTCGCGGAGTCGGAGTAGTCCTGGCCCTGTCCGGTCCGGGTGTCGGTGCCGATGAGAAGCATGTTGACCTCGCCGACGGTCTGCCCGGCCGGCGCCTCGGGCAGAGGCTCGGCCGTATGCCCGGGGAGGTGGGGGATGTGGACGGGCGGCGCAGCGGTCGTCACGACATCATGGGCCGCGTAGGCGACGACGCAGGCGGACGAGACGAGCCCCACGGCGACCACGACGGCGACCAGGCGCAGCAGCGACGCGACGGGATGCGGCCGCCTGAGCTGACCGTGCTTGACCTGTGCGACCTTGCCGCCCTGTGCGACCTTGCTCTCCTGCGCCATCCCGCTCCCTGCGTCGGCCGACGTCTCAGCAGCTCGCCGGGCGCATGACATCGCCTGGCGGCCGCCGTCGCCGGTGATTCCACAGGCTAAGCGACGGGTGGGAGTTTTCTGCGGAAGGACGCCCGCCGACCGGGCGTGTCCGCCGGTGCAGACCGTTGTGACGGGCTAGCGAACCTTGGCGACGAGCTGAGTCGAGCACGCCTCGGCGGCGACCCACGAGAGCATCGCGCACTTCACCCGCATGACGAACTTCGAGACGCCCTGGAACGCGACCGCGTCGCCGAGAAGGTCTTCGTCGGGTTCGCCCGCGCCCTTCGATCGCATCATGCCCCGGAACGCCTCGGTGCGCTCGGCCAGCTCAGCGAGGGTGAGGCCGGGCGCGATGTCGGCGAGGACCGATGCCGACGCCATGGAGATGGAGCAGCCGTCGCCCTGCCACGCGAGTTCGCGGATGGTGTCGGTGCCGGGCTCCATCACGACCCGGACGGTGATCTCGTCACCGCACGTGGGGTTGCGCTCATAGTGCTCCGCGTCGGCACCCGGCAGCTCGCGATCGCCGGTCCGTGCCTTGGCGTGGTCGAGGATCACCTGCTGATAGAGGCCTGCGAGTGCGTCGGACATCACTCGGCTCCGAAGTAGGCGCGGACCTCGGAGACGCCCTGCACCAGGCGGTCGATCTCGTCGTCGGTCGAGTAGAGGTAGGTCGAGGCGCGCGTAGTCGCTGTCAGCCCGAGCCGGCGATGCAGCGGCTGCGCGCAGTGGTGGCCTACGCGCACCGCGATCCCCTGCGCGTCGAGGAACTGCCCGACGTCATGGGCGTGGACACCGGCCACGTCGAAGCTCGCCAGACCGGCACGCGCGACGCCCGAAGCGGGGCCGACGACGCGGACACCGGGCAGGGCACCGAGCTCGTCGACCAGACGCTGGCCGAGGCGCGCCTCGTGCTCGTCGATGGCTTCGAGCCCGACGCGCTCCAGGTAGCGGACCGCCTCGGCGAGTGCGATGGACTGGGACACCGGCTGCGTGCCGGCCTCGAACCGCGCGGGTGATGGCAGAAAGCTCGACGACTCCATGGTCACGGTCGTGATCATCGAGCCGCCGGTGCGGAACGGCGGCAGGGCGTCGAGCAGCTCCTCACGCCCCCAGAGCACGCCTATGCCGGTCGGGCCGAGCATCTTGTGCGCCGAGAAGGCGGCGAAGTCGACGCCGAGGCCGACCAGGTCGAGCGCGCGATGCGGAGCCGACTGGCAGGCGTCGAGCACGACGAGGGCACCCACGCCGTGCGCGAGCTCGGCGAGCTCGGCGACGGGAGCGACGTGTCCGGTGACATTCGAGACGTGCGCGAAGGCGAAGACCCGGGTGCGATCGGTCAGGGCCGCAGCCGCGTCGTCGATCGACCAGGTGCCGTCGTCGTGCACGGGCACGTAGCGGAACGTCGCGCCGGTGCGAGCTGCGAGTTCCTGCCAAGGGACGAGGTTGGCGTGATGCTCGGCCTCGGTGACGAGGATCTCGTCGCCGGGAGCCAGGACGAAGCGGCTCGCCTCAGGTCCGCCGCGACCCAGAGTCGCGTTGCCCATGCCGTAGGCGACGAGGTTGAGCGCGTCGGTGGCGTTCGACGTCCAGACGATCTCATCGCTCGACCGGGCGCCGACGAAGCGAGCGACAGTCTCGCGAGCCTCTTCGTACGCCTCGGTCGCCAAGGCGGCCAGGGTATGAGCGCCGCGGTGGACTGCGGCGTTCGTCGTCTCGAGGAACCGCCTCTCGACATCCAGCACCGCCGACGGCCGTTGCGCGGTCGCGCCCGAGTCGAGGTACGCGAGCGGTTCGCCATTGACCTCCGGCTGAAGGCCGGGGAAGTCGGCGCGGTAGCGACTGAGCGAGCCGACGGAAGACGAGGAGGTGCTGATCACACCTTCAACGATTGCATACTCGGCTGAGTCGGGCGAGGGTTCTCCACAGGCCGCGACCACGAGGCCGGCTCGAACCGCTTCTTGACCTTCAGGAAGGGGCGCTCGATCGCGAAGTGGCTTCCGACGGCCACGGCGCACGACGCTCCCAGCAACAGGAACTTGCCACCCAGTCCGTGCACGTACGGCTCGAGCAGCGCCAGGACGATCATGTGCCACAGGTACAGCGAGTACGAGACGTTGCGGCCGAACCAGGCCATGGGACGCCAGGAGAGGAGTGCTCCGACGGGCGTCGTGCGCGACCCCTGGCTGACCCCGGCGACGAGGAGGGTCGTCGCCAGACCGGCGGCCGGCAGAGTGAGGGCGAATGTTCCTGCGTCCTGTTTCCAGTCGTCGGGCATCAGGAAGAGGACTGCCAGGATGCCGGCGAACCCGAGGCTCGACGAGATCATCGACATGCGGCCGGAGAAGAAGGTGCGGACCCGCTCGTGAGTGAGGGCGAGCGCCAGCACGCAGCCCATCATCAGCGGGGCGAGGTTCGAGACCGGGCTGAAGTAGATGTCGGGAGTGGCGATGCCGGACGGGGCGTCGTAGAACACCGCGGCGAGGGTGCACGACACGACGACGGCGCCGGCGCCGATCCAGGCGACGGTGCGGCGGCGGATGCCCCGCGACAGCATCAGGAGCAGGATCGGCGGCCATACGAGGTAGAACTGCTCCTCCATCGCGAGGCTCCAGCCGGGGGCGAAGACGCCCTGCGACACGTGGCCGAAGGCGCGCATGAAGTTGCCCGTGTAGGTGAGCGCGATGAGGGCGCCGCTGGCGGCACCCACGTCGGAGTAGCCGTAGTCGCCGACCAGGAACCAGAGCGAGACACCGACGACGACTACGACGAGAAGAGTCGGATACAGGCGCAGGATGCGGCGCACCCAGAAGCGGCCCAGGTTGATGGTCGCCGACTTGCGGTGCTCGTCGAGCAGAAGCGACGTGATCAGGAAACCCGAGAGCACGAAGAAGACGTTGACGCCGACGAAGCCGCCGGAGAACCCGGGCACGTGCAGGTGGTAGAGCACCACTGCGAGGATCGCGAGGGTGCGGAGTCCGTCGAGCGGAAGGATTCGGGCGGGACTTCGGGTGGAGGGCGCCATTAGGACAGTGAACTCCCTGGTCGTAAGTGCTTGCTGAGTCCGTCCCCCGACCGGGCTCAGTCGAGGGGCTTCGCCGGGACGCCGCCGACGGTCGCCCCCGGAGCCACATCGGCCGTCACGACGGCCCCGGCGCCGACGCGTGCGCCCGAGCCGACCGTGACCGGCCCGAGGATCGCGGCCCCCGCTCCGATCATGACGCCATCGCCGACGGTCGGGTGCCGACGGGCTGACCCGGAGATGCCCCGACCACCGAGAGTGACCCCGTGGTACATCAGCACGTCATCGCCGATGACAGCCGTCTCGCCGATCACGACGCCCATGCCGTGGTCGATGAAGAGGCGGTCGCCGATCGACGCGCCCGGATGGATCTCGATGCCGGTGAGCCAACGTGCCGTCTGCGACCCCAGTCGGGCAGCGAAGCGGGCACCCGGGAAGGGGCGCTCGCGCCACAGTCTCGACGTCAACCGGTAGGCCCAGACGGCGTGCAGCCCCGAGTAGACGATGACGATCTCGGCCGTGCCGCGCGCCGCAGGGTCGCCGCGCCGGACGGCACGGACGTCGTCGCGCAGGCGCGCGATCAGCCGCACCCCTAGTCCGTCAGGTCGCTGAACAGCACCGTCGAGAGGTAGCGCTCACCGGTGTCGCAGACGATCGCGACCATGCGCTTGCCAGCGTTCTCAGGACGCTTCGCGATCTCGAGGGCCGCGTGCATGATCGCTCCCGACGAGATGCCGCTGAGGATCCCCTCTTCGCTGGCGAGCTCACGGGCGACGCGGAGGGCGTCGTCGAGCTCGACCGGGAAGACCTCGTCGTAGACGCTGGTGTCGAGCACCTCGGGCACGAAGTTCGCGCCGATGCCGGCGATCTTGTGCGGGCCGGCCTTGCCCTGCGAGAGCAGGGGCGAGTCGGCGGGCTCGACCGCGACGATCTGGACGCCTGGGACCTTCTCCTTGAGAACCTGGCCGACACCCGTGATCGTGCCGCCTGTTCCGACGCCGGCGATGAAGATGTCGACCTTGCCGTCGGTGTCGCGGAGTATCTCCTGCGCCGTCGTGGTGCGGTGGATCTCGGCGTTGGCGAGCGTCTCGAACTGGTGCGCCAGCACGGCACCGGGGGTCTCGGCGACGATCTGCTCGGCTCGGTCGTGTGCGCCGCGCATGCCCTCGCCACCCGGCGTGAGCACGATCTCGGCACCGAACGCCCGCATCAGCACGCGTCGTTCGACGCTCATCGTCTCGGGCATCGTGATGACCACCCGGTAGCCGCGCGCAGCGCCGACGAGGGCCAGGGCGATTCCGGTGTTGCCGCTCGTGCCCTCGACGATCGTTCCGCCGGCGGTCAGCTCGCCCGAGGCCTCGGCGGCGTCGACGATGGCGACGCCGAGACGGTCTTTGACGCTGCTGCCCGGGTTGTAGAACTCGAGCTTGCCGAGGATCTCGGCCCGCTCGGAGCCGCCGAGCTTGTTGATTCGAACCAGGGGGGTGTTGCCGAAGGCCTTGGTGATGTCACCGAAGATCTTCGGGGTTACTGCGATTGCGTCTGACGCTGTCGTCGGGGTCACTGTCGTCTCGTTTCGTCGCGATTGCGGGGCGAGACGATTCTAGGCTCGGGCGTCGATTCGCCGCCGGAGTTCTCCACAGACCACGGGCGCAGGAACTCGCAGCCCGCCGTCGAGGCCCGCCGTGCCGGCGAACCGGCCCTACAGGGTCGCGAGCGATGCGACCTGGATGTCGAGGTCGATGATGAGCGAGAGCTGCCGCCCGCCCGTCAGGGAGCGGAACTCGTACTGGCGGTCGCCGATCTCCTGCGGCTCGGCCCAGGCGAGCGCGAGGCGGCTGCGGTGGTCGAGCGGCGTGTGGATCGCGAGCCAGCGGATGATCGCGGCGCGCTCGTCGCGGACGGCCTTGCTGCGGATGGCACGGCGGCGGCTGATCACGGCGGCGATGGCAGTGAAGACGACGCCGAGGATGATCGCGGCGAGCTTGACGTTGCCCTCGAGCGGAAGCAGCGTGGCGATGACGATCGACTGGACCGCGGTGAGAAGAAGGGTGGAGTCGAGCATGGAGTAGCGGCGCATGGGCACGCCTCGCCCGTTGCCGGCCTTGAGGCACGACGACGGCAGCTCGATCTCGCGCAGCGCGTCGGCTGCCGAAGGATTGACGATGGTCACGATGGAACTCCCCTGGGCCCGCCCGTCGGGCCCACGTTTATGTTCCCGGGTGCAACCAACCCCGGGGAGTCCCCCGTCCGGGGCATCGTGCCCCCAATTCACGGGGTTCCCGGGCGCGTCGCTTGCTAGCCTGCCCGCATGGCCACCCCCGAATTCGTCCTTGCCCTCCGCGAGAAGATCGGGACCGCGCCGCTCTGGCTCACCGGCGTGACCGCCGTCGTCGTGCGCGACCTGGACGGGTCGCCGCGGACTTCTTCGGCTTCGGCGGAGATCCTGCTGGTGAAGCGGAGCGACACGGGTGCGTGGACACCCGTGACCGGCATCATCGATCCCGGAGAGCAGCCCGCCGCAGCCGCTGCTCGCGAAGTGCTCGAGGAGGCCGACCTCGTCGTCGTGCCGGTCCGGCTCGCTCGAATCGGCGTCACGGACGAGATCACGTATCCCAACGGCGACCGCGCCCAGTACATCGACCACACCTTCGTCTGCCGCTATGTCTCGGGGGCCCCCCGGCCGGCCGACGGCGAGAACACCGAGGCGCGGTGGTTCGCCGCGGATGCGATGCCGGCCATGAGCGCCGACATGACGGAGCGCGTGACCGCAGCGCTGACGGGTGGCCCGGAAGCGGCGTTCTCGGTCTGAGCGGAGTGAGTGCCCCGAGTTCTTGCGCTTCTCTCGTCTCAGAGCGTCGCCGTCACGTCGTGCAGGTGATGAATCGGGTCGTGGACGAAGTAGAGGGCGAGAGATTCGACCGTGAACCCGCTGCCGTCGGAGCGCAGCCCCGTGCGCGGCAGCTGCTCGGGGCGCACGGCCTCGAACGCGTCGGCGATTCTCACTGCCGAGGCGAGCAGCTCGTCGGCGACCACGGTCGGTTCTTGCGACGCGTAGTCGTCGGTGACGGCAGTGGCATCTTGGTCCCAGTCGGGGAACGTCGGGGCGTCGTCGTCGAGCATGAGCTGAAGGCGCGTCGAGAAGACGCGGAAGAGGTCGCGGACGTGCGCGCCGTACTCGAGAGGCGACCACGTCGCGTCGTCGGGTCGGTCTCGCGCGTCGTGCTCTGCGAGGCGTGGCGGCCACGCGGCTGCGTTCTCTCGTACGAGACGCGGCACGTCGTCGAACGCCGTCGCGCCGGAGTCGTAGCCGCAGTCAGCGCACGGCCTCTCGAGGACCCAGGTCCAGTTCTTCGTGTCGGGGGTGATCGCCATGCGACGACAGTAGGGGTGCCCGTCGACATCCGCGCCTGCTCGGACTGCCACGCATCGTCGAACCACCGCCTGTCGCGCTAGCGTTGAGGGGTGGTGAGATCCAAGTCCAAGCGCGCCCGCCTCGCGGCGGAGACCGTCGACCCCGCAGAGGTCGAGGGCGCCGTCGCCGACGGTCTGCTCATCGCGAAGTCGGCGGCCACGATCGCCGTCGCGAACCGGATCATCGTGAGCGCGCTCCGCGAGCAGGAGTCGTTCGACGTCGTCGAGACAGCCGTCGCCGTGCGCGACGAGCTGGCGCACCTCGCGCAGGAGCAGGTGGAGCTCGCCGGCCGCATGGTCGACACGCGGGCCAAGGCTCTCAAGTCGAGCGGACGCTCGCGCCACCAGTTCGACTACCGTGCCGACGACAACACTGCACTCGCCTCGCGGCAGACCATCTACACGACGATCGCCTCGCGTCTCGAGACCCTGGCGGCCGATGACGCCTACGTCGACGAGATCGTCCTCGCCGCGCGAGACCGAGCCTGGAACGACATCGGCGGAGCCATCATGAGCCACGTCACCAGCGTCGTCGTGCCGGACGTCGGCTACGGCGAGGGGCGAGACGAGCGAGTCAAGCTGCTGCTGGACATCGACCTCGCTACCCTCGCGGCGAGTGCATCGGGCAAGGCCCGCTCGTGAACTCTCTGTAACTCTCTGAGGATTTCCCGCGAATCAGGGAATGATTGCGGTGACTGCACGCTTGGAGTCCGAGTGTCGGTGGCTCCCCGTAGCCTCGCGACTGCGTCCAACGGTGAACGCCTCTTCTTTTCTCTCTCCCGTTTTCACGACCGTCAGGATGCAATGACCTCGACCACCTCTGCCGCGACCGCGGCACCGAACTCGTCGCCGGCACCCGCCGCCCGCGACCACAAGTGGATCATCCTGGCGATCGTCGGGCTGGCTCAGCTGATGGTCGTTCTCGATGCCACCATCGTGAACATCGCTCTCCCTTCGGCGCAGGCCGACCTGGGTTTCTCGAACGACAACCGCCAGTGGATCGTCACGGCCTACTCGCTCGCGTTCGGCAGCCTCCTCCTGCTCGGCGGCCGCCTCTCGGACATCTTCGGTCGCCGCACGACCTTCATCATCGGGCTCGTCGGCTTCGCCGGTGCTTCCGTCCTGGGCGGGGCCGCCGACTCGTTCGGCGCTCTCGTCGCCGCTCGTGCTCTGCAGGGCGTGTTCGGCGCGCTGCTCGCCCCGTCCGCGCTCGGCATCATGACGACGAGCTTCACCGAGCCCAAGGAGCGCAGCAAGGCGTTCGCCATCTTCGGCGCCATCGCCGGTTCGGGAGCGGCCGTCGGCCTCCTCCTCGGCGGTGTGCTCACCGAGTACACCTCCTGGCGCTTCTGCCTCTTCGTCAACGTGGTCTTCGCAGTCCTCGCCCTCGTCGGCGCGATCGTGTTCCTGAAGGCGCGCGGCGTCGTCGCTCACAAGCCCAAGGTCGATGTCCCCGGCGTCGTCACGGTCACGGCCGGGCTCGTCGGAATCGTCTACGGCTTCTCGAACGCCGAGACCAGCTCGTGGAGCGACCCGGTCACGATCGCCTGCCTCGCGGCCGGCGTCGTCCTCCTGATCGCGTTCGTCCTGATCCAGCAGCGCGTCAAGCATCCGCTGCTCCCGCTCCGGGTCATCCTGAACCGCGACCGCGGCGGCGCGTACCTCACAGTCGGCCTCGCCGGAATCGGCATGTTCGCCGTGTTCCTGTTCCTGACCTACTACATGGAGCAGACGCTGAACTTCTCGTCGCTCAAGACCGGCGTGGCGTTCCTCCCGATGCCGCTGTCGATCATGTTCAGCGCCACCTTGTTCGGCAGCCGCCTGCTGCCGCGCGTCGGGCCGCGTCTGCTGATCTTCGTCGGCGCCCTCATCGCCGCCGGCGGCCTCGCACTCTTGACGCGGATCGGCCTCGATTCCAGCTACGCGGGCGTCGTCCTTCCCGGCCTCATCGTCATGGGCCTCGGAATGGGCCTGATCTTCTCGTCGGCCATGAACACCGCCACCTCTGGCGTCGCTCGCGAGGACGCCGGCGTGGCCTCGGCCACCGTCAACACGGCGCAGCAGATCGGCGGCTCCATCGGAACGGCGCTCCTCTCGACCCTCAGCGCGAACGCCATCACGTCCTACCTCGACGACCACGGTCGCACCCCGACCGACCTCGCCAACGCGACGCTCTCCGGGTACCACCTGGCCTTCTGGATCGCGACGGGCGTCTTCCTGATCATCGCGCTCATCGGCGGACTCCTGATCCGCCCCCACGGCGTCCGTCAGGCCGAGGTCGCTGCTGCCGGCGAGCACAGCGGCAGCGACGTGCCGGTCGCCGCGCACTAGCGCTCACCGCAGTACGGAACGGCCCCGGGCTTGGTGCCCGGGGCCGTTCTGCGTATCGTGCCCGGGGCCGTTCCGCGTGTGCGGGTGGCGGCGGCCTGGCCGTGAGGGGCTGTGGCGGCGGCGGTCGCGGTCGCGGCGGTCGCGGTGGGCCCCGGCTGTGTCGATGCCGACGTCGACGCCGACGTCGACGTCGACGTGAGGGCCCGCGCTTGCGGCGAAAGTGCAACTTTTGTCGCCAGAGGGCCGTTTATCGACAAAAAGTGCACTCTCGGCGAGGTGGAAGCTCGGCTCCGCGTGTGACGCGGTTGCCGGCCCGCGCCGTCAGGCGCCGGCCCGCGCCGTCAGGCGCCGGCCCGCGCCTCGGCGACGAGGGCGGCCGTGTCCTCCTCCAGCAGGTCGAAGTTGGCCCGCGCCCCCGCGACGACGCCACCCGCGGCGGCGGCGATCACCTGCTGGGAAGGGTCCGTCACGTTCCCCGCGGCCCACACCCCGGCGACCGAGGTGCCCTGCGCCGCGTCGACCTCGATCCGCGTCCCAGCACCCATCGGCACGGGCGCGAGCTCGAGCCCGAGGTCGGCGACGAACCCGGCTCGGGCGACGGCGGTCGGCATGACTGCGGCGGCCCGAGCGTCGACGACGTTCCCACTGACGAGTCGCAGCCCGGTGAGCGCATCGCCGTCGACACGGACTGACTCGATCGGGCCGCCCTCGACGACGCGGACGCCTCGCGCGGCGAGCCGCTCTCGGTCGTCGGGACCAGGCGCCGCCGACGGGTCGTGCACCACGAGGGTCACGTCAGGCGACCACTGCGAGAAGAGGAGCGCCTGGTGCGTGGCGAACGTGTTGACGCCGATGACGGCGATCGGCAGATCGCGGGCCTCCCAGCCGTGGCAGTACGGACAATGGATGACGTCGCGGCCGAAGCGGGCGTCGAGGCCCGCGACCTCAGGAAGCTCGTCCGTGATTCCCGTGGTGACCACGAGGCGACGGGCGCGCAGCGTCAGCATTCCTGAGTCGGCCGACGCAACACGGCGTGCCCCCGCACCATCGCCCGAACCGGGACCGCCCCCAGCACCGGCGACGCCGCCCGCACCCACACCGCTGCCCGCACCGGCACCCATACCTGCACTTGCGCTTGCACCGGCACCGGCACCAGCACCAGCACCAGCACCCGCACCCGCACGACCCACAGCAGAAGCCACCACATCCACCTCGAACCCCCGCGCCACATCGCCACGCGCCGCGACCACGACCCCCTCGCGAACGATGCCGCCATACGACTCGACCTCGGCGCGACCCGCGGCCACGAGGTCGAGCGGAGTCATCCCGTCGCGGGTGAGGAAATTGTGAACGCCCTCTGCACGGGCGTTGCGCGGCTCACCCGAATCGACGACGAGGACGCGTCGGCGCGCTCGGGCAAGCGTCAGCGCGGAACTCAGGCCGGCTGCACCTCCGCCGATGACGATGACGTCGTAGGGGTTCGCATCTCCGGACACGGCTGGGACTGAATCGATCATGGCTCATCCTCAGTCGACACGAGTCCGGACGGCAACTAACCTTGCCGGTATGGCAAACCTCGACCCCACGCGCGCGGTGCTCGACGCCGTCGGCACCTGCCTCCGAGCCCTCCGTCAGCAGCGCGACGTGACCCTCGCCGATCTGTCCACGGAGACCGGGATCTCGGTGAGCACGCTCTCGCGGCTGGAGTCGGGCGGCCGCAAGCCGACTCTCGAGCTCCTCCTCCCCCTCGCCCGAGCGCACGGCGTCCCGCTCGACGATCTGGTCGGCGCACCGCAGACCGGAGACCCGCGCATTCATATCAAGCCGGTCCGCCGGCACGGCCAGACGATCCTGCCGCTGTCGCGCGGCGCGTCAGGCGTTCAGGTCTTCAAGCACTTGTTCGCCGAAAGCACGGACGGCACCCGAAGCGCTGACGACCGCGACCCCACTCCGCGCACGCACGAGGGCCACGAGTGGGTCTACGTGATCCGCGGTCGCCTGCGGCTGATCGTCGGCGACCGCGACATGGTCCTGGAGTCAGGCGAGGCGGCCGAGTTCGACACCACGACGCCCCACTGGTTCGGCCGCGCCGACCAGCGCGCTGTCGAATTCCTGAGCCTGTTCGGGCGGCAGGGGGAGCGGATGCACGTGCGGAGCTGACCCGGTGGCCGCGTATCCTGACACTGGCGCAACGGTGCGCCCCGAATCGACCGGGTGCCGCCTGATCTGACGACTGCCCCGAGTTCCTGCATCACCTTCGACCGCACCCGAAAGACGCCATGATCACGCCTGCCCTCGACCGCCCGATCGGCGTGCTCGACGTCCTGAAGAACCCGCGCCTGCTCACCCGCGAGGCGCTGGCGGGCATCGTCACGACGCTCGCGCTCGTTCCCGAGGTGATCTCGTTCTCGGTCGTCGCCGGAGTGGACCCGCTGGTCAGCCTCGTGGCGTCGATCGTCCTGACTCTGGTGATGACCGTGCTCGGCGGCCGACCGGGAGTCGTGACGGCCGCCGCCGGGTCGGTCGCGCTCGTGATCGCGCCTCTGGTTCACGAGCACGGGGTCAAGTACGTGCTGCCGACGGTCGTTCTGGCAGGAATCGTGCAGATCGTCTTCGGCACCGCGGGGCTCGCGCGTCTGATGCGCTTCATCCCCCGCAGCGTCATGATCGGCTTCGTCAACGCGCTCGGCATCCTGATCTTCGTCGCGCAGGTGCGGCACGTCATCGACGTGCCGTGGCTGGCCTACGTGCTGTTCGCCCTGACGCTCGCGGTGATCCTGATCCTGCCGCGCTTCACGAAGGCCGTGCCGGCGCCGCTCGTCGCGATCGTGCTGGTGACGGCGATCGTCATCTTCGGCGGTGCCGACGTGCCGAACGTGGGCGACGAAGGACCCCTCAGCGGAGGCCTTCCCGGCCTGACGCAGCTGCTCGTTCCGCTGAACCTGACGACGCTGTCGATCATCTGGCCGACCGCCATCAGCGTGGCGTTCGTCGGCCTGATGGAGACCCTCCTGACGGCGAAGCTCGTCGACGACCTGACCGAGACTCGCTCCCACAAGGGCAAGGAGTCGTGGGCGCTCGGCGTCGCGAACATCGCGGCGGGGTTCTACGGAGGCATCGCCGGCTGCGCCATGATCGGCCAGACCATCCTGAACGTGAAGACCGGCGGCGCCCGGACGCGAGTGTCGACGGCGGTGGCCGGGCTGTTCCTGCTCGCGCTCGTCACGGGTCTGGCGGGGGTCATGGCGCAGATCCCCATGGTGGCTCTGGCCGCGGTCATGATGATCGTGGCCATCACGACGGTCGACTGGCACAGCGTGAAGCCGTCGACCCTTCGCCGCATGCCCGTCCCCGAGACAATCGTCATGGTCGTGACCGTCGTGGTGGTGGTGGTGTCGAACAACCTCGCGCTCGGAGTGCTCGTCGGCGTCGTGCTCGCGATGGTCTTGTTCGCGCGCCGAGTCGCGCACGTCATTCAGGTGGATCGCGCTTCCGTGGGCGAGGCCGTGCGATACGCCGTGTCAGGACCCTTGTTCTTCGGCTCGTCCAACGACCTCGTCGAGCGGTTCGCCTACGCCGAAGATCCTGAGAACGTCACGATCGACCTCACCGCCGCCCAGGTGTGGGATGCCTCGACCGTCGCCGCTCTCGACTCGATCGAGACGAAGTACGCCGCGCTCGGCAAGACCGTAGCGATCGAGGGCCTCGACGAGAGGTCGCAGGCGTTCCATGGCCGCCTGACGGGCAGGCTCGGCGGCTAGCGCGGAGCGCGGAGTTCCTGTGCCCGTGCACTGATCAGGGCGCAGGAACTCGGCGCCTCGCCTCCCGACGCACGTCGCGATTCAGGAGAACCGCACCGCGCCCGCCGCGGACTCGGCGATCGCACGCTCTGCCCGCCCACATCACCTGAGTCCGCACCGCGCACGACGAACGCGGCCCCGCCACCCGAACCTCTCGCGAGTCCGGGCGGCGGGGCCGCGAGTCGTGGGTGGCTTACGCCTGGGGCGAGCCGGAGGCCGCGGCCGACACGGGGCTCTCGGCCTCGGCGGGGGCAGCGGCAGGCGACTGGGCCGACGAGCCGGCGGGGGCATCCTGCGACGAGACCTCGACGCCGTGGAACGTCTTCAGGATCTCGACGGTGTCCGCGATCTCGGCGTCACGCGCGTCATCGGTCCAGCCGAGCGAGCTCTGCAGGATTCCGGCGATCTCAGCGAGGACCTCGTGGGTCACGCCGCCCACGAACGCGAGGTTCGTGCGGCGCAGGATGACGTCGACCAGGTGGACGGCGTCCTCGTGCTCGGCGAAGTAGGCGATCTCGGCCTCGGTGAAGTCGGCATCGCTCGCGAGGGCCTCGGACGGCTGGTCGAGGAGCGTCTGGATGACCTCTTCGGCGCGCGTTCCGTAACGGGTCAGGAGGCGGTCGACCTGAGCGCGATCCAGGCCGCCCTGGTGCTCGGTGATCCACTTGGCGCGGTCGCCGGGCAGCGTCGGGAAGTCCTTGCCGCCGCCGATGGGCATGCCCGCGGTGTCGATGGTGCGTCCGACGCCGAGGCGCGTGGTGGCCTCGGTCGAGAGGTGCGCCGAGAGGGCGCGGAAGGTGGTCCACTTGCCGCCGACGAGCGACAGCACCTTCGACTTCGGCAGCGAGGCGACCTCGGTCTCGACGATGCGGTAGTCGCGTGACACGAAGCCGGCGGCGAGGTCGTCGTGCTTCGGCAGCGGGCGCACGCCCGAGTAGCGGTAGACGATGTCGTCGCGCGTGATCGTGATCTTCGGGAAGACGTGCTTCACGAGGTCGAAGAAGTAGTCGACCTCCTCCTCGGTGCAGACTGCGGGCTGGCTCATGTCGGCCTCGAGGTCGGTCGTCCCGATCAGGACGCGGCCCTTGAGCGGGTAGATCAGGACGATGCGGCCGTCGTTGTTCTCGAAGAACAGCTCGCGGCCGTTGGTGGCCTTGAGGAGCTCGGGGTGGTCGACGACGATGTGCGAGCCCTTGGTGCCGCCCATGAACTGCGACGTCGCGCCGAAGACCTCGTTGGTGAGGTCGGTCCAGGGCCCGGAGGCGTTGACGACGACATCGGCGGTGACGACGAACTCCGTGCCCGACACGACGTCGCGCAGGAGCACGCCGCCGTCCTGAGCGCCGACCGCCTCGACGTAGTTCGCGCTGCGGGAGGTGGCTCCGGCGGCGCCGCGGTTGCCGGCGGCGAGGCCGTCCTTCAGTACGTCGAGGGCGAGACGCTCGGGCTCGTGCACGGAGGCGTCGTAGTAGGTGCCGGTGTACTTGAGGTTCTTGTTCAGGGAGGGCATGTCGCGGAGGGCCGCGGAGCGAGTCAGGAACTTGTGACGCGGGACGGTGCCGCCGTCACGCGAGAAGGAGTCGTACAGGGTCATGCCGACCTTGATCAGGACGGCGCCGCGCTCCTTGGTGGAGCGCTGCTTGTGCGTGAGCATGCGCAGGGGCGCGTTCATCAGACCGGAGAACGTCGAGAAGATCGGCATCGTGGTCTGAAGCGGCTTGACGTAGTGGGGTGCGATCTTCAGGAGGCCGTTTCGCTCCTCGACCGACTCGCGGACGAGACGGAACTCGCCGTTCTCGAGGTAGCGGATGCCGCCGTGGATCATGTGGCTCGACGCGGCCGAAGCGCCCGACGCGTAGTCGTTGCGCTCGACGAGCACGACGTCGACGCCCTGCAGCGCCAGGTCGCGGAACGTCGCGATTCCGTTGATGCCGCCGCCGATGATCAGGACCTGGGCCGACGGCCGATCCACGATTCGCGACACGTTGGCGCGGAGCTTGCCCGCTTCTGTCTTCTTCGACTCGGTCACTGGCTCTGTCCTCTTCGATCTCAGTGGAACTGGTGATGCTGAACACAGCCATACTTGACGTGTGCGCGCGAGTGGTCAAGGCCTGTGCACATACGTGCAGACGGAGGCACTCATGACTCTTCCTGATTCAACCGCGTCAGACCGCACTCAGGACGCCTTGCGCGCATCGCATCTCTACTATCTCCAGGACCTCACGATGGAGGCGATCGCTCGCGAGCTCGGAACGTCGCGATCGTCCGTGTCGCGCCTCCTGAGTTTCGCGCGGGAGACCGGCCTCGTCGACATCCAGATCAAGTCGCCGCTCGATCAGGCGACCGTCGTGAGCGACGCCCTGCACCGTCGGTACAACGTCGTCGCCCACGTCGTGCCGATCCCCGACCAGACCACCGACGTCGATCGGCTCGACCGCGTAGCCCTGTCGGCTGCACGAATTCTCACGCCGTTCGTCGACTCGAACATGGTCGTCGGCATCGCCTGGGGCTCGACGGTCAGCGCGATCAGCCGCTACCTCGTGCCCAAGTCGACGCACGGCTCGATGATCGTGCAGCTGAACGGCGCTGCCAACACCCGCACGACCGGCATCGTCTACGCGAGTGAGATCCTGCGCCGGTTCGGAGACGCGTTCGGTGCGCAGGTGCAGCAGTTCCCCGTGCCGGCGTTCTTCGACGACCCCGACACGAAGCTCGCCCTCTGGCGTGAGCGCAGCACCAAGCGGGTGCTCGAGCTTCAGGAGTCGATGGACGTCGTGCTGTTCGGCATCGGAGCCCCGTCGGCCCTCGTGCCGAGCCACGTCTACTCCGGCGGCTACCTGGAGGATGCCGACCACGAGAGCCTGCGGCGCGACGGCGTCGTGGGCGACGTGGCGACCGTCTTCCTGAGGGAGGACGGCTCGTCGAGCGACATCGAGCTGAACAAGCGCGCGTCGGGTCCTGAGTTCGCAACGATCCGCCGGGCGCCGCGCCGCGTCTGCGTGGTCGCCGGCACGTCGAAGGTGCCGGGTATTCGCGGGGCTCTCGCGGCCGGCCTCGTCACCGACCTGATCATCGACGAGAGCACGGCGCGGGCGCTGCTCGGCGCCTGAGCAGCACCAGAGCCTGAGACGCAACAGAGCCCGGGGCGCAGGAACTCGCACCCGCCGCCCACCCCGAACTCAGTAGGCCTGCACCGCCTCGCCCTGCCACGCGTCGACGCGCCACCCTCCGTCAGGAGACCCCGACAGCTCGATCACCCCGGCGTTGTCGAGCGAGTGGGCGACCGAGAATGCCGGGTCGAGGTTCGTCGCGCGGCCGCCGAGCCAGACGCGGATCGATCCGGCGTGCGACACCACGACCACCGTCGAGTCGTCGTCGTGCCTCTCGGCGATCGCGGCGAGCGCACCGTCGAACCGGCCGAGGAAGTGCGATCCGTCGTAGGCCCCGGGGACCGTCGCCGCGAGGTCGCCCTCGGCCCAGCGGCGGATCGGCGCAAGGTAGGCGGTCATCGAGTCGGTGTCGTTCGTGCCCTCGAAGTCGCCGGCCTCGATCTCGTGCACGCCGTCGACGACCTCGATCTCCAGCCCCCTGGCGCAGCCGAGGGGCGCGGCCGTCTGCGCGGTGCGCTGCAGCGACGAGACGAAGATGCCGGCGATCGACTCGTGCGCCAGGCGATCGACGAGCGCCTCGGCCTGCGCGCGGCCGAGCTCAGTCAGCTCGGGGCCGGGGGCGGCGGTCGAGAGGATGCCGCCAGCGTTGGCTGTGGTCTGGGCGTGCCGAATCAGGAGAATTCTCACCCCCTCAGCGTAGGGCCGGGCATCGGCGACGGGTGCCGTGCAGATGCCCTGAATAAGCAAGGTCCCGCCACTTCCACCCATTGCATGCATCGTTGCATGCAACCTATGCTCGTCCCGTGACAGCGACCCTTCCCGACACGAGCGCCGCCGAGCGCGCGTACATCGACACCAAGCGCCGGATCATCCGCGGCGACCTGCCCGGCGGCTCCTCCCTGAGCGAGATCACCGTCTGCCAGGAGCTCGGGCTCAGCCGCACGCCCGTGCACGAGGCGTTCCTCCGCCTCGCCGCGGAGGAGCTCCTGACGCTTGAGTCGCGCAAGGGCGCCGTCGTCCGGCCGATGTCGCCGAGCGAGGCCGATGACGTCGTCGAGATGCGCGAGGCCGTCGAGGCGGCGGCCGCCCGGCGCGCCGTCGCCTCCGACGCGACCGAGCTCGTAGCCGTGCTCAGGACCCTCCTGACGGCGCAGCGCGAAGCGCTATCGGCGGGAGACACGGACGCCTTCCTCGAAGCCGACGACGCTTTCCACACCGCCGTCGTGCTGGCGAGCCGCAATCCGATCGCCGCGCACTTCTCCCGCCTCCTGCACGACCGAGCCCATCGCCTCCGTCATCACCTCACCCGTGTGCGTCCTGATCACCTCGCGGTCACACTCCACGATCACGAGGCGCTGGCCGACGCCGTCGCGCGGCGCGACGCCGATGCCTACGCGGCGGTCCTCGCCCGCCACGTCGGCATCCTGAGGGGCCTGCTGTGAGCGCGGTCGACACCGGCTCGGTCCGCGCGACGACGGTCGCGGGCGCAGGAACCGCGAAGCCCCGCACGTGGCTTCTCCTCTGGGGCGCCGTCTTCGTCTCGTCGTGGGGCGGCAACCAGTTCAGCCCCCTCCTCCTGATGTACGAAGACCGGCAGCACTACAGCTCCGTGCTCGTGAACGCGTTCCTGGGCGTGTACGTGCTCGGTCTCGCGCCGGCGCTCCTGATCGCCGGTTCGCTGTCGGACCGCCACGGCCGCAAGCCGCTGATGCTGGCGGGGCTGGTGTCCGCCGTCGTCGGGAGCGGGCTGCTGGCCTGCGGGCCGATGGGTCCCGAGTTCCTGCTGATCGGTCGCCTCTTCTCAGGAGCGACGGTCGGCGTCGCCATGGCCGTCGGAAACAGCTGGATCAAGGAGCTCTCGCAGGGCCGCTTCGACCCGACGGCCGACCGTGCCGCCGGTGCTCGCCGCGCGTCGCTCGCCTTCACGCTGGGCTCAGGCGCCGGTGCCCTCGTTGCAGGCCTGATCGCGCAGTGGGGGCCGATTCCTGAGGTGCTGCCCTTCCTGATTCACATCATGGTGACCCTGCCGTTCATCCTGGTGGTGCTGCGGGCTCCTGAGACGCAGTCGGGCAGCGGCCTCGCCGGACCGTGGTGGAAGCAGCTCACAGTGCCGTCGGCCAAGCACCGCCGCTTCGTGCGCGTTGTCGCGATCTCGTGCCCGTGGATCTTCGCCGGCGCGGCCATCGGCTACGGCTATCTGCCGACGCAGCTCCGCGGGGCGACCGGATCGTGGGGTCTCGTGTTCGCGACCGCCGCGACCGTCGTGGCACTCGGTGTCTCGTCGGCCTTTCAGCCGCTCGCGCGCCGTGTCCACTCGACGTCCAGCGCTCGCGGACTCGCGACGATGGTCGCGTTCATCGGGGTCGGACTCGTCATCGTCATCGCCGCGATCGCCACCCAGTCGATCTGGGTCGGCCTCGCTGCTGACGTCGTCATCGGCTTCGGCATGGGCATCGGCCTGGTGTCAGGTCTTCAGGAAGTTCAGACGATCGCAGGAACTCGCGACCTCGCCGGCCTGACCGGTGTCTTCTACGCGATCGCCTACGCCGGCTTCCTCGCCCCCGCCGTCATCGCGGCACTCGCCTCCGCGGTGCCCGTGCTGACCATCCTGACGGTGGCCGTCGGGCTGGCGCTGGCGTCGTTCGTGCTCGTGCTGGTGTCGTCGCGGAAGCACCTGCCGCTGGCCTGAGCGGCTCGGGGCCGCGCGCCGCGCGCGCGTGCGGGCGCGCACCGCGAGCCCCGCCCCAACCCGGGCGGTGAGGAGTCGCTGGTTGCTGACCGAGCACCCCCGCGCCGACAACCAGCGACCCCTCACTTCACCGCCCGCCGGAGCGCTACCCCTTCAGCGCACCCGACGACAGGCCCGCCACGTAGAACCGCTGCAGACCGACGTAGAGCGCTATGCACGGGATCATCGCGATCACGGAGCCGGCGACGAGGGTGCCGTAGTTGACCTGGCCGTACGTGCCCGTCTGCAGATTGAGCAGGGCGACCGGCAGGGTGTAGAGCGAGTCCTTCGTCAGGAAGGTCAAGGCGCCCAGGAACTCGGTCCACGCCGCCAGAAAAGCGTAGAGGGCCGCGGTGGCCGCTCCCGGCAGCAGCAGCGGCCGCAGCACCGTGACGGTGACCCGGGTGCGGCTCGCACCGTCGACGAGCGCCGAGTCTTCGAGCTCGTCGGGGATGGCGTCGAAGGCGTTCCGCATCACGAAGGTGCCGAACGGCAGGTTGACCGTGACGTAGAACAGCACGAGGCCCGCAAGCGAGTTCGTCAGGTGCATCGCGTTCAGCTGCAGGTAGAGCGGAGTCAGGATGGCCTGGAACGGCACCATCATGGTGAGCAGCACGAGCCCGAAGACGACCTTCGACCCGCGGAACCGGAATTTGGAGAACCCGTAGCCGGCCATCGTCGCGACGACCGCGGTGATGACGGCCGTCGAGATGGCGACGATCAGGCTGTTCACGAGGCCCGTCAGCAGGTGCGACGACGGGCTGAAGATGGCCTGGAAGTTCTCGAAGCCGAAGTTCCAGAAGGTCGCCCAGGTCGGAGCCGCCGTGATGACGGCGTTCGGCTGGAAGGCCCGCATGATCGCGATCAGGAGCGGCACGCCGAAGATGAGCGCCGAGCCGATTCCTGCAATGGCGTAGAGCGTGCGCTTGACCCGGGTGTCGCGCGGGTGGTCGACGGTGCCCTGATGATGCTTCAGGCTGCGTGGCGACGGATCCGTCGACGGCGACGTCTCGGAGACGCGGCCTGCGAGTGCGGTCATTCGTCCTTCTCCCTCAGCGCCCAGAACTGGAACGCGGTCACGAGGCCGATCACGATGATCAGCGCGAAGGCCTCGGCGGTCGCCGCGCCCAGCTGGAGCTGCACGAACGCGCGGTTGTAGATGTAGCCGACGATGGTCTGGGTCTCGGTTCCGGGGCCGCCCTGCGTCAGGATGTAGAACTGCGTGAAGGCGAGAAGCGAACCGGTGACCGAGATGATGACGCTCAGGGCGAGCGTGTTGCGGATGATAGGGATCGTGATGAGGCGCTCCTGCTGCCACCAGCTCGCCCCCTCGAGCGACGCGGCCTCGTAGATCTCGTCGGGGATGCCCTGCATGGCGCTCATGACGAGCACCATCGTCAGGCCCGAGACGGCCCACACCACGAACACGCAGATCAGGCCGGTCGCGAGCGGTCCGTTGACGAGCCACGCCGTGGTGCCGTCGGTGATGTGGAGCAGCTTCAGCAGCACGTTCACCAGGCCCGACGACGGCTGCGCCTCGAGCACGAGCATGAAGCTCAGCGTCGAGAGCCCGACGACGAACGGCAGGAAGAAGATCGTGCGGAGCAGCGTCGCCCCGCGTCGCTTCGACCGCACCAGCACGGCCAGGAAGTACCCGACCGCGAGGATCGGCACCGTGACGATCGCCGTGTACAGCAGGGTGTAGCCGATCGACTGCACGAACGCCGGGTCTTGGAAGAGCTTGAAGTAGTTCTCCAGGCCGCTGAAGCGGTAGCTGCCGATGAGCGGCCAGTTGGTCAGCGAGATGTAGATCGCTACGATCAGCGGCGCCACCACGAAGACGACGACGAAGAGCATCGCTGGCGTGACGAGCGCGAAGCCGGTGCGCGGCGGATGGGTGAGCGACGCGCGTCTGCGCGGCGGCGCCGGCTGACGATCAGACGCGAGCGGCGGCCTGACGGTTGTTGTGGACACTTCTGCACCTCCTTGTGCGAGTGGGTCAGGCCTGGGCCTGGTCGAGGATGCGATCCCAGGCGATCTGCCCGGTCTTCATCGCCTGGGTGACGCCGCTGCCGAAAACGGCCTCCCGGAACATCGAGAAGAACGGGCTCGACGGCTGGTTGTAGAGCAGGTTGTACGCCAGCGTCTGCGGCGCGTAGCCCTTGTCGATGTTCTTCAGCGGCAGCACCGACAGCGGGTACTTCGCCTCGTACTCGGGGGTCAGCACATCGGAGCGGATCGGGAAGTAGCCGCCGGCCGGGAGGTTCGACTGCGTCTTCGTGGCGGTGGCGTACTTCATGAACTCCCACCCGCCCGGCGCGTTCTTGGCGCCGTTCGGGATGCACATGTTGTCGCCGCCGTCGAAGAAGGCGGCGCCGCCCGTGGGGCCGGGCAGGAGCACGGCGCCGATCTTCTTCATCATCTCCGGGGTCGACGCCGCGATCGCGCCGTACGACACGGGCATGAGCCCGACGGTGCCGGCCCGGAAGTCGGCGCCCCACGTCTGCCCGGCGTCGCTGTAGGCGTTGCGGGAGACGAGCTTGTCGGTCCAGAGCTGACGGTAGAACGACAGCGTCTGCTCGAGGGCGTCGTTGCCGACGATGTTGCCCTGCTGCTTGCCGATCGGCCCCTTCTGCATGTCGCTCCCGGTCGCCCAGATGTGCGGCTGCACCGTGAACCCGAGGATGCCGGCGGCGTTGCCCGACAGGGTCCAGCCGAACACGTCGCCGCCGAGCTTCTGCACGCTCTTCGCCGCGGCGAGGAGCCCGTCAAAGCCCGTCGACAGGGAGGCCGGGTCGACGTCTGCCTTCTGGAGCAGCTCGCTGTTGTAGAACAGCATCGAGTTGTCGGCGAGGTACGGCACCCCGAAGATCTTCCCGTCGTGCTTCAGCAGCCCCATGTGCCCGGTCGAGAGCTTGTCGTAGTACGGGAGCGCCTCGACAACGCTCGTCAGATCGGCGAACACGTCGCGGAAGATGAACAGCGACGAGTTGATGTCGTCCATGTCGACGACGTCGGGCGGCTCGCCGCCTCGGATCGCGGTGGCGAGCTTGGTCACGTACTGCCCGTCGGGCACGGGCGTGAGCTCGACCTTGAGGTCGCCGTGCGACTTGTTGAAGTCGGCGACGAGGGCGACGAGGCCTGCCTGCGTCGCGGAGCGGCACCACACGTTGATGGTGCCGGTGGCCTTCTTGGTGAAGCCTGCTGCCGAGGAGTCGATCCGAGGCAGCGTGCCCGCACATCCTGCGAGTGCGAGCGACGCTGCTCCGATAACGGACCCCGCCAGAAACGTTCTCCTGTCGACGGTCATGGCACTAGAGAGTCGGGATCCACACGCGCATGGGGCCGATCTCGCGGTTGGCCCACGCGTAGTACGGGATCGCGGTGAAAGCCACGGGCGCAGGAACTTCTGGTGGCCGGTTTGCATTCGCACCTGGGTAGCCGACACCGTCCGCGCCGCCGTGGTCGACCCGTCGGTAGGGCCAGGCGGTCTCGGCATGGGTCGACGGCGTCGACCCGGACAGCGCGAGGGTGACGACGCCGTCGAGCAGGCCGTCGACCTTCGTCGCCTCGATGGGCGCGGAGGTGTCGAGCAGGATGTCGTCGACGGCCGTCCCGGGGATGTCGCCGTGCTCCACGGCGTAGACGAGCGGGCCGCGCTCCACTGCGACGCTGCCGCGGGCCGCGTCGACGCGGGCGTCGGCGGCGTAGAGGTGCGGGGTCAGGTCGAGCTCGACCTGCACGACATCGCCGACGGAGAACTCGCGCTCGATGCGCACGTACTCGCCCGCGGGTGCGGCGACGGGCTCGCCGCCGACGGTGACCTTCGTGTCGTCCGACCACGCGGGCACCCGCACCTCGAGCGCCCAGCTGCCGGTCGTCTCGGTGATCTCGACGCCGATCGAGCCCGACCACGGGTAGTCGGTCGTGACGCGCACCGCTCCGTTGTCGAACGCGAAGTCGCCCGAGGCGAACTGGTGCAGCTGCAGGCCGCCGCCGGTGGTCGTCGCGAGGTACGCGTCGAGGCTGGCGAAGGTGCGCATGATGTTCGGCGGGCAGCACGCGCAGTCGAACCAGCCGCGGCGGCCGTGAGCCGGCGAGCGGTTCTCGTCGGCATGGGCGTCGGCGCGCTGCTGGAGCGGGTTCACGTAGAAGTACTCGGTGCCTGCGAGCGAGACACCGGGGAGGAACGCGTTGTAGAGGAACCGCTCGATCGCGTCGGCGTAGACGGGCTTGCCGGTCGCGAGCAGCAGTCGCCAGGCCCACTGGACGCCGCCGATCGCGGCGCACGACTCGGCGTAGCCGCGGTCGGTGGGCAGCTCGTAGGGGTCGCCGAAGGCCTCCCAGTCCCAGCGGGCGCCGAGCCCGCCGGTGATGAACGCCTTCGACGACATCATGGAGGCGAACTGGGTCTCGAGGGCGGCGAGGAGCTCGGCGTCGCCGGTCTCGAGGGCGACGTCGGTCGCGCCGGCACCGAGGTAGACGGCGCGCACGGCGTGGCCCTCGACGGTCACGGCCTCGCGGACGGGGAGCCGGTCGGAGAAGTAGGTGGCCTCTTTGCCGCGCTCGGCGGTGTAGCCCCGACCGCGGGCCTCGACGAAGTGGGCGGCGAGGTCGAGGTAACGGCGCTCTCCGGTCACCCGGTAGAGCTCGACGAGCGCCATCTCGACGACGGGGTGGCCGTCGACGTCGAGGCGCTTGTCGGGGCCGAAGGTCGCGTCGAGGTGATCGGCGAGCTTCACCGCGACGTCGAGCAGGCCGGTGTCGCCGGTGGCGCGGACCTGCGCGACAGCCGCCTGGAACAGGTGGCCGGCGCAGTACATCTCGTGGCTCCACGGGAGGTCGGTGTAGCGCCCAGCGACCCCGCCCTGGATCTGCTGGACGGAGTCGAGGTAGCCGTCGTCGGCCTGAGCCTGAGCGACCAGCGCGGTCACCTCGCGCTGCATCTCGAGGAGGTCGTCGGACGGGTTGCGGCCGTACTCGAACGCCACCGCCTCCAGCCACTTGTAGATGTCGCTGTCCATGAAGATCGGGCCGCGTGCCTCGCCGGACTCGAGCCCGGCGGCGATGCGGAGGTTCGAGAAGTTGCCGGCCTTCTCGAGGAGGTCGTAGGCCTCGCGGATGGCGGCAGCGCCGTTGCGCTCCTGTCGCAGCGACCAGAACCCGGAGGTGATGTGGGCGGCGCCCGCGTCGAGGGGACGGAGCGCCGCGGTCGCGGAATCGGTCGGCTGGACGGGCTGGGCTCGACGCGGAGTGCCGAGGGTGGCCGTGGTTGTCATGCTGCTCCTTTGCAAGCGTGCGGCGGAATACGTTTTCTGAGATCACCGTACGGCGCGCATGGCATCCACACAAGGCCCGGATGCAAACTGTGGATAAGTCCGTGCCTATGATGACCTGTGGAAAGGGACCACCTCGAGTTCCTGCGCGGTTTTCAGGAAAGGCGGTTGCCGTGGCCGGCGAGACGATCGTGCGCATCACCGACGTCGCAGCCCTCGCCGGGGTCTCGATCGGCACCGCCTCGAAGGCGCTGAACGACACCGGCCAGCTGCGCGAGGAGACCCGGCTGCGCGTCCGCGAGGCGGCGCAGAAGCTGGGCTTCGTCATGGACGCCCGCGGCCGGGCGCTCTCGTCAGGACGCAGCTACACCGTCGGCATGATCACCACCGACTCGTTCGGCCGGTTCTCGATCCCGGTCATGCTCGGTGCCGAGGACGTCCTGAGCGCCGGGCAGATGGCCGTCCTGATGTGCGACACCCGCGACGACTCCGTGCGCGAGCAGCACTACCTCCGGTCTCTCTCGTCGCGTCGAGTCGACGGCATCATCGTGACGGGCCGGTCGTCCGACCCGCGCCCGCGCATCGAGGTCGACATCCCCGTGGTCTACGCGTTCACCCCGTCGCTGTCTCCGGACGACGTGTCGGTCGCGGTCGATGATGCGCGCGGCGCCGAGATCCTCGCCGAGCACCTGCTCACGATCGGCCGCCGCCGAGTCGCCTACGTCTCCGGGCCGTCGCGCCATGCGGCCTCGACCCTGCGCGCCGGGGCCGCCGCCGCCCTGCTCGGCCCGAACCTCGTCGCGCCGCCCCTCTTCGGCGAGTGGTCGGAGCGCTGGGGGCGCCAGGCCGTCGACCTGCTGCTGCGGCAGAATCCCGACGTCGACGCCATCGCGTGCGGCAGCGACCAGGTCGCCCGCGGCGTCTGCGACCGGCTGCGCGAGCTCGGCAAGTCGGTGCCTCAGGACGTCGCCGTCACCGGCTACGACGACTGGAACGTGATGGCGCTCGCCAGCCGCCCGCCGCTCACCACCGTCAACCTCCGCCTCGAAGACGTGGGCCGCCTGGCCGGGCGCGCGCTGCTCGACCTGATCGCGGGGCGCGAGCCCGCGTCCGCCGTGATCGAGCCGACGCTCGTGATCCGCGAGTCGACCGTCGGGGCCTAGCGACGGAGATTCTCCGCGCCACCCGTCCCGATCCGCATGCGTCGGTGGCCGCCAGGCGTTTCTCTGTCGTCGGCACCGCCAACTCGTCTGATTTCAAGGAGAATGTCGCCGCCGACGGCCGCGGATCGGCATGAACCTGTCGCCAGCCGCCCGAATCTCCTTGATTTTGCGAAGCGTGCCCGCTACTCCGCGTAGTAGCCGAGCACGTCGGCGACCAGGGCGCCCCCAGCGGCCGTCTTTTCCGCTCGATACGAGATTCCACCGTCAGCTCCGAGCTCGATCGTGATGTCGCGAGTCGCCGTCGCCCCCTTCGGCACGGACAACGCATGAGTCAGGGGTGCGCCGTAAAGCCCGGCACTGAACGCCGGACCGACCTCGTAGCCACTCGCCACAGCAGGCGTGACACCCGAGATGTCTGCGATGACGACGCGCGCGCGGTCGGGGATCCCGAGCCGGTCGGCTACGGAAAAGGCGATGGAGCGATCGCCCCCCGAGATCAGACCCGAACTCGATCGCGTGTCGACGACGCGTGTGCGGGCGGTCGGGATATAGCCGAGCGTCCCATCCGCGGAGAAGATTCCGTCAACCTGAACGCTGACACCCGACGAATCCGTGGAGTCGTAGATCCAGAATCGGCGCGCCGAGTCCGTCACCGGGACAATGAAAGTGTTGGAGGTCCTGATTCCGGGCCGCGTCGACAGGATCGTCGTCGCGGTCCCCGGATGCGACGCAGATGGTAAGCGCGTCGAGATACCTAGCCGCGTCGTCGCCTTCGGCGACTCCATCATTACTGTGACCTGCGCTGCAACGATGGTCGACGTGCCGAATGACGGAAGGTCGGAATAAGGCGGTGTCAGCGAGAAGGGGATGAAGCTTCCCGGGGTGCCCTTCACGACCGCGGAATAGCCGACGCGTGCCGTGTCCTTGTCCTCGGTCACCGGTGTGAATCCGTACCCGTGGGAGGACGCGAAGTACCCCTCGACGTCTACGACGAGGTCGGTCGTGCCCAGTACGTTCGTGAGGCGGATATTCCCGCTGGAGTCGAGCGCCACCGTCTGCTCCGTTGTGGTGTTCGCCGCCTTCGAGGAGCGCGCACCGGCATGAGTGTCGGCGCCCTGCAACCCGGGCGTCACCGAGACGGTCGTCGAGGCCGTCGGCGTGACGATCGTCACCTGCACTGTGACCGCGGTGGCATCGGCGGGAATTCCGACGTGTCCGCGCACGGCAAGGACCACGCTTCTCCCCGCTCCGACACGTCCCTTATGCCCGCCGACCGCAGTGCGCGTGTCGAGGATCCTGGCCGCCGTCACCGGCGTGAAGAGGTCGCCCGTCGCCGTCGACGAACGCATGGTCGCGCCGGCACTCAGCTCGGACGGGTCACTTCCAGACGCTGCCGCAACGCGGATCGTTCGTTTCGCGCCCACCTGGACCTCGACGATCCCCCTCCCCTTCGACGGATCTGACTTGACGACATCGACGATCTCGTAGAAGACGGAACCGTCGGCCGACCACGACGCGTCCGCTTCGTTCGCGCCCGCCACGCCGCTGGCCCCCGCGACTTCGTCGTCGGAGATGCCCGGATGCTCGGGCCCGCTGTCATCCCTGTAACGACCGATCCACATGGCGTTGTTGGTGATCAGATACGAGAAGGACGAACCGTCTGGGCCGATTCGAGGCTTCGAACCGTCGACATACTCCGGATGGGTGGAGCCGTCAGAGAGCAGCGTGAACCTCAGCTGGCCCCCCACCGAGCTGACGAGTCGGGCGTTGTCGCCGACCAGGACGGCGTCGGTACCCGCGTCGGCGGTTGCAAAGAGCTGAGCGCCGGTCGCGGCATCGACCACGACTTCCGTTCGCGAGGCGTCCGCCTCGATCCGCGTGTAGACCATCTTCGATCCGTCAGGGGACCACTTGGGATGCGCCACGGAGTCGGCGGCCGCAAGCGTCACGAGGAGGACCGGTGTGGACGACTCGTCGATCGGCTCGACGAACAGCCCCGCGGGTCCCTCCGGCGTGGGCGCCGTGTAGGCCAGCTGCGACGCGTCCGGCGAGATCGCGGGGTCGAGCACGGTCTGCCCCGCGAGGATCGTCCTTGTCGACCCGGTCGACGGCGTGCTGATCACGACGCCCGGCTCGTCACCGGCCAGGTACGCCAGCACCTCCGTCTTCGCGTGCACACCCGACGAAGCGGCGGCCGATGAAGGAGAAAGGGCAGGAACTACGGCCGACGCCGACGTCCCCACGCCGATCCCGCCGACGACTAGACCGGCCACCACCACGGCGGTGCCTGCGACTCGACGGCCAACTTTCCTGTACTCGGCTGCTGCGATCCGCGCCGAACGCATCACGGGCACGCCCTGGCCGCGACGACGCCCAAGCCGAGCTGGCTCGGACTTCCGAGGAGGGTCAGGCTGACAGCGGGGCCCGCCGTCCAGCGGTGTACGACCTCAGCTGGGACGCAGTCGGAATGGACGAGATCGACAGTTCCGCCGAGTCCGCGAGCGCGAGTCGCCCCCATCGCCGCGTCGACGACGTCACCCCCATTCACAGCGACTACGGACGCTGGCGCGCTGTCGTGGTCGGCATTGAGTGCGGCGGCGATGGCGTAGCGATCGGATCCGCCGTACCGCTTCACAGTCCCGAGACCGGCGAGCTGGGAAGCGATTCCGGAAGAGACTGTCGTCTCGTTGCCGAGGACGACAAAGGCCAGGGGGTCCGGGAAGCGTCCGGCGGACGTCAGATAGGACGTGACCGACGCGGGCAACGACGATGCGGAACCGTCGACGAGCACGAAGTCAGCCCCGCTGGTCGCAGCGGCCGACGGTCCGGCGAGCGCGGCCGCGTAGCTGTCGCGGTCGGCCACGTAGACCGTAGTGGCAATCTGGCCGGACGATGTCTCGGGAGTGGCCTCGACGTCGAGCAGGGTCGCGGTGGCGTCAGAACCCGCGATGCGTCGCACCCCGTTGCCGAACTTGTTTCGAAGGGTCGCGAACGCCGACGCCGAGACGATGCTCTCGTCACCGACGACGTAAATCCAGGTCCGGTCGACTCGGCCGATCTCGGCGATCGCAGCAGCAGAAGGGCCAGTCCGGGGGATGACCAGGAACTGGTTGCTCCGCGAGCGCCCGGAGACGGCGGCAAGACCGAGCATGAGAGCGGGGTCAGCGTCGGACGTGATGTAGGTCGCCGAACGGTCCGTCGAGTTTGTCAACCGCGACTCGACGACGGCGCTCCCGTAGCGGTCGGATCCCCAGTCCTGCCTGAGGGTCGCATGGAATCCCGTCGTGGTCATCGACACCTGGGACACAGTGCCGTCCCTGTAATTGGGGACGTAGACCGTTTTTCCAGTCACGCTCGGCAGCGCGAAGAGCGGATCGTTGCCGACCTTGATGTGGCGGACGACCGATGCGGTGGCAAGGGCGATCTGATCGACCGATCCTCCGTTGGTGGCCGGTCCGACGCTGACCACGAAGACGAATCGACCGTCGGGCGAGTAGTGCCACGCTGACGTCGGACCGGCAAGGTCGATCTCGCCGCGAATATGGCCCGTGGCTGCGTCGACGACCGTCAGGCCGCTGCCTAGGCGCACGATCACCGCGGAGCCGTCCGGAGTGACGGCGAGATTGCGGAAGCTGTTCGCCGCCGGAATCGTCACCGTGCGACGCACTGTCGCCGAATGAGCATCGATGATGTCGAGGACCCGGTCGTCGTCGCTGACGCCGCCAGTCCGAAGGGGCTCGATCACGGCGGCGACGGAGCCGTCGGACGCCACGGCGAGGTCCTCCTGTGACATTTTGGACGGCCAGCTCGTCGATCGCGACAGCACGGCGCCGGTGGAGGTCGAGGACCGGACGAATGTGGTCGCATCGGCAACCGAGTTGAAGTCGAGGCCGTACGAAGTCGCTCCACTGGCGCTGTACTGCTCCGCGAAGCCGGTCGGTCCGTCGGGCAGGACTGCCACCATGTTCGTGAGAGTGTCGAACAGCGCTGCGCCAGGATGGGAGTCGCGAGTCAGCAACAGGTAGCGGCCGTTGCTCTCGAGTCGCGCTTCGGCGGAGCCCGACGGGTCGGCAACTCTCCCCGTGACCTTTCGGGTCGCGGCGTCGATGATGCGGACGTAGCCTCTCGCGAGCACGTAGGCATGCCGTCCGGTGCGCGAGAAAGCCACGTCGGTCGCGCCCGGTACAGAGATAGTCCCGACAAGCTTCTTGGTGTGGACGTCGATCACCGAGACCGTCCCGTAGCTCGACGATGTGACGTAAAGCCACTTGTTGTCCGGCGACACGGCCTCACCGCTCGGGAAGTTGCCGACGGCGGTCGTGGTGACACCCGGCGTCGAGGCGTTCGTCGAGGCCACGGCCGACGACCCCGCACCCACGCCGGCAGCCACTACGACGCCCGCCGTGACGAGCGCGACCAGACGAGCTCTCGAGTACCTGCTCATGACTCCCCCAACTTTCAGACCGTGCAAATCATAGGGGATTGCCAGCTTGGCGCGAGCCCCCGACCGGGGGCCGCTTAACACGCTCGTTACAGCCCATTTATGAGGCGGTCACAAGCGCCCGCCCGCCGACCGCGAAAGTGAGGCCATCCACCACCCGCCAGCGAACAGGAGACCTCTGATGTCGACCGGAACCGGCTCCACGAACGGCGTGACGTACACGTCCGCCGACCCGAACTACTTCGAGAAGCGGCAGCTGCGCCGCACGGCCGGATTCTGGGGGATCTGGGGCATCGGCATCGCGGCCGTCATCTCAGGAGACTTCTCCGGCTGGAACGCAGGCATCACGAGCGCCGGCTGGGGCGGCCTCCTGATCGCGTCCGCCGTCGTGGTCGTGATGTTCTTCGGCATGATCTTCTCGATCGGCGAGATGAGCGCCGCGATGCCGCACACGGGCGGCGCGTACTCGTTCGCCCGCGCCTCGATGGGTCCGTGGGGCGGATTCGTGACGGGGCTCGCGGAGACGCTCGAGTACGTCCTCACGACGGCCGCGGTCGTGTACTTCTCGGCCGGGTACGCCGACCCGATCCTGACCGACCTGACCGGGGCGAGCCTGCCGATCTGGGTGTGGTGGATCATCCTGTACGCCGTGTTCATCGGCCTGAACTCGCTGGGGTCGAGCGTCTCGTTCCGGTTCGCGCTCGTGGTGGCGCTGATCTCGATCGGCGTGCTCGTGACGTTCGCGGTCATGGCCGTCTTCTCAGGGAAGCTGGACTTCGGCAGCCTGTTCGACGTGAAGCCGGACGCGGGCCAGACGGCTTTCCTGCCGCACGGGATCCTGCCGATCTTCTTCGCCCTGCCGTTCGGCGTCTGGCTGTTCCTCGGCATCGAGGAGCTCCCGCTGTCGGCCGAGGAGGCGCACAACCCGACGAAGGACATCCCGAAGGCCAGCGTGTGGGGCCTCGCCACGCTGATCGGCTGCGGCGCGATCGTGCTCGTGCTGAACCCCGCCGTGATCGGCGGGACCGCGGCCGGCGCCAGCCTCGAGCCCCTGCTCGACGGCTTCCGCGCGATCATTCCCAACGACAAGATAGCGGCCGTCCTGAGCGCGTTCGCCCTCGTCGGCCTGCTGGCCAGCCTCCAGGGCATCATGTTCGCCGCCGGCCGCAACATGTACTCGCTCTCGCGGGCCGGCTACTACCCGCGCGGCCTGTCGGTCACGGGCAAGCGCCAGACTCCGGTGATCGCGATCGCCGTAGCCTCCGCGATCGGCCTGATCGCGCTGTTCGCCGCCGAGAGGTCGACGCCGGGCGCCGGCGGCGGGCTCGTGCTGAACATCGCCGTCTGGGGCGCTGTCGTGTCGTACATGCTGCAGATGGTGTCGTTCCTGATCCTGCGCCGGAAGTTCCCGAACGCGAAGCGCCCCTACAAGTCGCCGTGGGGAGTCGCCGGGGCGTACATCGCCGGGATCATCGGGCTCGCGATCTTCGTGGGCGAGATCCTGAATCCCGCGCTCTGGTCGGCGATCGTGATCATGCTGATCGTGTACGCCGTCGGCCTGGTGCTGTTCGCCACGGTCGGCCGCAAGAACCTCGTGCTCGCCCCCGAGGAGGAGTACGCGCTCTCAGGAGGGCTGCACGGCGACCCGCAGGCCGAAGGCTACGACGCGATGGAATCCGAGATCTTCCCGCACGCCGTTCCCGATCCCGCGCCGCGGGAGTCCGACCTCGTGTAGTCGCGAGCGCAGGAACTGCCCCACCCCGCCCGGGGTGGGCCGGTTCACGCGCTCCCCCGTCACCACACCCGCGCGATGACCTCGTTCAGCAGCCCGTTCGTCGGGAAGTTCGCCTGGCTGATGTACACCCCGGTCGAGCCCCGGACGTAGTAGGTCGAACCGATCTCGACGCCGTACTGGCTGTCGGTCGTGACGCTCTGGCAGCGGGTGCCCTCGCCGAGGGGGACGCAGGTGAAGCCCTTGGACTTCAGCCCCGTGAGAAAGGCGACGGCCTTGACCGGGTCGACAGGGGCGATGACCATGTCGAGATTGGTGATGTCGGCCCGAGGGTCGCGCCACAGGCACTCGAGTCTGCGGCCGCTCGTCTGCGCACTGGCGGGAAGGAGTCCGAGCTTGCCCTTGAGGTCGTATCCGGCGGGGTTCAACGGCGTCGAGGCGAAGGTCTTCGCGTAGGTCGCCGCCGACATCGTCGCCTTGCACGAGGTCGGGACGGTTCCGTGGTCGTGGTGCGGGTCGGCCTCGGCGGTCGCCGTCGGCTTGGCCGTCGGCTTGGCCGTCGCTGACGGACCGGGCGTCGCAGTCGCGGATGCGGCGCCGCCCGAGGAGGGCCCGCCGGATGCACCGTCGCCCGGCGACGTGGACGGGCCCGCCGCAGAGGACACCGCGGGCGAGGTCGTCGCCGTGCCGGTGCACCCGGTCAGGATGAGCGTCGCCGCAAGCGCCGCGACGCCGAGATATGCCTTGCCCCGCATGTGATCCCCCTGTGAATCGACTATGCCCTCACAGTAGGCCGGTCGTCGGCCCGCGGGGTCAGTCGGAAGAATGATTCAGCGCCCGGTGGGCACGCGCTTCCACCGGGCCCCGTAGCGGCGCAGCGAGATCCGGGTGCGGTCGGCTCGGAAGAAGTCGTGGGAGAACTCGATGGCCGCCTCGGACGCGTCGAACGTGATGCGCCAGATCTCGAACAGGGGCGCGCCGACCTCCACACCGAGGATCGCCGCCTGCTCGGACGTCGCCGCCACGACGTCGATGGTCTCGTCGGCCTGAGCCATCTCGACGCGGTAGTCGCGCGACAGCACGCGGTAGACCGACCCGGTGTGGTCGCTGTCCTGGAAGCCGGGCACGAGCCGCATGGGAAGCACCATCGTGTCGAGAGACAGCGGGATGCCGTCGGCGTCGCGCCGTCGACGCATCCGGAAGACGTTCTCGCCGTCGGCCAGGCCGAGGCTCCGCTGCTCGGACGGCGACGCCACGCCGATCCCCTCCGACAGCACCTCCGTCGACGAGGTGAAGCCCTGCTGGCGCAGCATGTCGGGCACGCCCATGATCGTGTTGAGCTGGCGCTCGATCTTGCCGTCGGCGACGAACACCCCGCCGGTCCGGCCCATGGTGCGCCGGATCACCGCCGCCGACTCGAGCTCCTCGAGGGCCTCGCGCAGAGCCGAGCGAGGCACCCCGAACTGCTCGGCGATGGCCCGCTCCGATCCGATGCGATCGCCCACGCGCAGCTCGGCGCGCGCGATCATCCGCCGCAGGCGCTCGGCGAGCTCGGAGTGGTCTCGGGGCACGCGATGAGCTTAGATGCCGAGCGCGGTCAGCGATCCGTCGAGGGCCTCGACGAGCCGGGGCACGTCGTCCTCGTCGAATGCCAGGGGAGGACGCAGCTTCAGGACGCTGTTGGTGGGGCCGCACACGCTGGTGAGCACCCGGCGGTCGCGGAGCTCTTCGAGGAGGGCGAGGGCGGAGCGCGTTCCTGCGACCTTGGTGCCGGGGTCGTCGACGATCTCGACGCCGGTGTACTGGCCGGATCCGCGGACGTCTCCGATGCCGGGGTGCGCGGGCACGAGCTCGCGGATCGCGTCGCGGAGGACGGCTCCGACGCGAAGGGCCTTGGCCTGGAGCCCGTCGTCGCGGATGACGTCGAGCACGGCCTGGGCAGCGGCGATCGCGACGGGGTTGCCGCCGAAGGTGTTGAAGTACGGGCGCCGGGTGCTGAACGCCTCGAGCACCTCCCGGCGCGCGGCCATGGACGCAATCGGGAAGCCGTTGCCCATGGGCTTGCCGGTCGTCACCAGATCAGGAACGAAGCCGTGGCGCGCGAACCCCCAGAACGCCTCGCCGGTGCGGCCGAACCCGGGCTGCACCTCGTCGGCGATGACGACGCCGCCGTGCTGGTGCACGAGCTCGAGCGCGGCGTGGATCATGCCGGGCTCGCCCAGGAAGATCCCGTCGGACGAGAACGACGAGTCGAGAATGAGCCCGGCGAACCCGTCGCTCGACGCCTCGATGTCGGCGATCGCCGCGGTGACCTGAGCCAGCCACCAGGCGCCTGCGCCCTCGGCCGTCTCGGAGCCGAGCCGGTAGGTGTCGGGCGGGTCGACGATGCGCAGCGTCGGGTCCATCGTCTCGGGCCCGCGGAGCGACGGCGAGTGCGCCGAGACCAGCGCCGTGTTGCCGTGGTACGCCTCGCTCGTCGCGATCCAGGCGGTTCCGCCGGTGTACTCGCGGCCGACGCGCAGGGCCAGGTCGTTCGCCTCGGAGCCGGTGCAGACGAACATGACCTGGTCGATCTCGTCGGGCATCGTCGACAGGAGGTCGTCGGCGTAGTTCAGGACGCCCTCGTGCAGGTAGCGCGTGTGGGTGTTGAGCTCGGACATCTGCTTGCGCACGGCCTCGACGACGCGGGGGTGGGCATGCCCGATGCTCGGCACGTTGTTGTAGAGGTCGAGGTACTCGTTTCCCTGGGCGTCCCAGGCGTGGGCGCCGCGGCCCCGGACGATCTCGACCGGGTGCTTGTAGAACAGGCGGTAGGCGGCCCCGAGCACTTCGCGCCGCTCTGTCAAGGCACGCGTGCGCGGGTCGAGCGCGGCGGCGTCCTCGGCCTTGAAGCTGTTGCCGTCGAGGATGGAAGCGGTGTTCGCCATGGGGGTCCCGTCGTTCGTGGGTGCACGTCCATTCTCCGAGGGCGCGGTGCCCGGCGGGGACACCCCGTGTTGCCGGGACGTTACCAACCGCCCCGGCCGGATGAATGGCGTGTTACGGGCGTGAACGGCTGGTAAAGGATGGGGCGCGAGGGCCTGAGTTCCTGCGCCCCGCCCCTAGGTTTCTGTCTCATGACGACCGAGCAGATGGCGGGTTCGCTCGCGGCTTTCGATCACGTGGGCCGCGGCGACGACGCCCCCTCCTGGGTGCACGCCGGCGTGTGCGGCCGCTGGGCCCTGCCCCCGGAGCGCACGGCTGTCACGCTGATCGCCGTCTCGGAGAACATCACGTTCAAGGTGGCGGTCGACGGCGTGCCGGGCCTGGTCGTCCGGCTGGGCCGCCCCGGGTACGCGGTGAGCGTCGAGCACGTGCGAAGCGAGCTGCTCTGGGTGGAGGCCCTGCAGCGCGACGCGGGGGTGCCGACGCCGTCGCCGCGACACGGGGAGGACGGCGACCTGGTGCAGTTCCTGACCGACGACACCAGGGCCGCCTGGACGGCCGTCGGGTTCGACTTCGTGACCGGCACCATCCTCGAGGATCAAATCGACTTCGCCGACCACTTCGTCGAGATCGGCCGGCTGACCGCGCAGCTGCACGAGCACTCCCGCGGCTGGGAGTCGCCGGCCCGGTTCCAGCGCTTCGACTGGTCGCTCGACGACATGACGGGCGGGCTGGCGCGCTGGGGCGACTGGCGGAACGCGCCGCTGACTCAGGCGGATCGCGCCGTGCTGGAGCGGGCGGAGCACTCGGCCCGCGCCACGCTGTCGGGAATCCTGAGGACGCCGCAGCACTGGGGCCTCATCCACTCCGACCTCCGCCCGTCGAACGTCATAACGCACGAGGGCGCGATGACGATCATCGACTTCGACGACTGCGGGTACGGCTTCTACCTCTACGACTTCGGCTCGGCGCTGACCTTCTACGAGCACCGGCCCGCCGCCCTCGAGATGGGCGCGCGCTGGCTCGACGGCTACCGCGAGGTGGCACCGCTGTCACGCGACGACCTCGAGGTCGCGGGGTCGCTCTCGCTGATGCGCCGGCTCACGATGCTCGGCTGGGCGACCACGCACCGCGCCGACGCACTGCCCGCCGACCTCTGGGACGAGAACTTGCCCGGCACGGTCGAGGTCGGCGCCCGCTACCTCGCCGACCCGCTGTGGCTGGTCGGCGCCTAGCGCTTCGTCAGGCCCGCGACGCCTGAAGCAGCGCCCACAGCTCGGCCCGCCCGGCGAACGACTCGAGATCCAGATCGAGCAGGATGCCGACTCTCGCGATGCGGGCCTTGAGCGTGTGCCGGTGCAGGCCCGCCTCGCGCGCCGCCGACTCCCAGTGCCCGTTGTGGTCGAGCCAGAGCCGCGAGCACGCGACGAGGTCGCCCGGCTCGCCGTCGAGGGCCCCGAGCCGTCGCCTGGCGAGGCTCTCGGCCGCCGGCGACCACAGGTCGTCGAGCAGTCCCGCCGCCGAGTCGCCGAAGACGTGCAGGCCGGCCCCGGGGTCCTGACCGAGCGCCCGCGTCGCCTGAGCGAGCCCCGTGGCGGCCTCGACGGGCGCGAGCACCGACGACAGGCCGATCGGCAGGACGGCCAGCGCCGGCGTCGTGTCGACGAGCCGGGACAGGTCGTCGGTCGATGCCGCCGGCAGCAGGAAGACGATGCGCTCGGCCATGGCGTCGGCGAAGGCGAGGTGCCTGCGAGTGAGCGCGTCGACGAGCCGCCAGCGCTCGGACGGCTGCGAGGACCTCGCCAGCACGACCACCCCGACCCGGAGCGCGTCGGGGATCTCGGCGTCGAACTCGGCGGCCGCCGCGACGGCGCCCGGGAGGTGCCCGTCGAGCAGGAGCCGCACGATGACGGCGCCGAGCCGCTGCTCGAGGTGGCGCTCGGCGTCGCCGTAGCGGAGCAGCACCTCGACGATCGCGACCGCGCTGGTGACGACGGCCTGCATGGCGACGTCGTTGCGGCCGGCCCCGGCCACGCCGATGGCCCCGCGGAGTCCGCCGCGCGGGCCGAGCGTCTGCGTCGTCGCGAAGCCCGGCCAGCCCGGCAGGGTCGTCTCGACGCTGGCCCGCGAGCCGCGCCCGAGGATCCTCCGCCCCTCGGCGACGAGGGCGTCGAGCCCGGTGCCGCGCGCGTTCTCCTCGATGACGACGTCGCCGGTCGACGACAGGATGACGACCGCGCCCTCGACCTGCTCGGCTAGCGCGCGCACGACGGCGACCAGGGTTCCTGCGGTGAGGGCGGCGACCGAGACGGCCCGCTGAGCGCCGAGCGTCCACGCGTCGCGCTCGTGCTCCCTGGCGGCGATCCGGTCGGCGACCCAGCGGATCAGCGCGATGAACGGCACCTCGTACGGCACCTCGACCAGGGTGACGCCGCGGGCCGCACAGGCGTCTACGAGCGGCTGCGGGGTGCCCTCGCGGATCACCTCGAGGCCGAAGCCGAGCGCGACGGCACCGGCCGCGACGAGACGGTCGACGTAGTCGGCGTAGAACTCGTCGGCGTCGTCGAGCGGAAACTGCGTCCCCGTCGTGAGAAGCATCGTGTCGCCGGTCAGGAACGGCGTCGGGTCGACGAGGTCGGAGCTGTGCACCCAGTCGATCTCGGTGTCGCGCCCGTCGCCGGTCAGGCGCGGGATCAGCCGCAGGGCGGACTCGGCGAGAAGGCCTCGGACAGTGGGAGGCGTGGTGGTCTGCACGCGCCACAGGCTATCCCCCGATTGCCGCTCGGGCCACCGGTTGTCCACAGTCCTGCCGAAACGGCATCGCCGGGGGTGCGCTCTCTCCCTAGTGTCTCGTCTAACCGATCCACCGTTTTCTAGGAGGCGCCATGACGCTCGTCGACTCCCGGCTGTCCAGCGACGGCCGCGCTCACGTCGGGGGGCCTTCTCTCCCGCAGGAACGCCGCCTGGTCACCGAGATCCCCGGCCCCCGATCGCGCGAGCTCCTCGCCCGCAAGAACTCGGCGGTGGCCCGCGGCGTCGGGATCACCCTCCCCGTCTTCACCGACGTCGCGGGCGGCGGCGTGCTCGTCGACGTCGACGGCAACAGCCTCATCGACTTCGGCACGGGCATCGCCGTCACCGGAGTCGGCAATGCAGCCCCCCGGGTGGTCGCCGCCGTGCACGAACAGGTCGACCGCTTCACGCACACCTGCTTCATGATCACCGGCTACGACTCCTACGTCGACGTCGCCGAAGCCCTCAACCGACTGACGCCGGGCGATCACGACAAGCGCACCGCGCTCTTCAACACGGGCGCCGAGGCGGTCGAGAACGCCGTCAAGATCGCGCGCTCGTACACGGGGCGACCCGCGGTCATCGCATTCGACCACGCGTACCACGGGCGCACCAACCTGACGATGGCGCTGACCGCCAAGTCGATGCCCTACAAGAGCGGCTTCGGCCCGTTCGCCCCCGAGATCTACCGGGCGCCGCTGTCGTATCCGTTCCACGACGGGCTCTCCGGCCCCGAGGCCGCGAAGCGCGCGATCGCCATGATCGAGAAGCAGGTGGGCGCGGCCAGCACGGCCGCGATCATCATCGAGCCGATCCAGGGCGAGGGCGGCTTCATCGTCCCCGCGCCGGGCTTCCTGACCGCGCTCTCCGAGTGGGCGACGGCGAACGGCGTCGTGTTCATCGCCGACGAGGTGCAGACCGGCTTCGCCCGCACCGGCGCCATGTTCGCCAGCGAGCACGAGCGGCTCGTCCCCGACCTCATCGTCACCGCCAAGGGCATCGCCGGCGGCCTGCCCCTCTCGGCCGTCACCGGCCGCACCGAGATCATGGACGCCCCGCACGTCGGCGGTCTCGGCGGCACCTACGGAGGCAACCCGATCGCGTGCGCGGCGGCTCTCGCCGCCATCGAGTCGTACGAGCACGACGGGCTGGTCGCCCGGGCCGGCGAGATCGAGCAGATCATGAAGGCCCGGCTCTCGGAGCGCCAGGCCTCCGATCGGCGGATCGGCGACGTGCGCGGACGAGGCGCCATGATCGCCGTCGAGCTGGTCGACCCCGCGACCGGCGAGCCCGACGCGGCCCTCACCTCCCGTGTGGCGGCCGCCAGTCATGCCGCCGGGGTGATACTCCTGACCTGCGGCACCTACGGCAACGTCATCCGGTTCCTGCCGCCGCTCTCGATCGGCGACGCGCTCCTGCATGAAGGGCTCGACGTGGTCGCCCAGGCATTGGAGGCCGCATGACCATCACGACGACTCGCGAAGCCGAGCTGCTCGCGACGATCCCGACCGGGCTGCTGATCCACGGCGTCTGGCGCGACGCCACCGGCGGCGAGACGTTCGGCGTCGTCGACCCCGCCACCGGCGAGACGCTCGCGCAGGTCGCCGACGCCTCGCCCGCAGACGCCGTCGCCGCGCTCGACGCCGCGGTCGGGGCCGCCGACGAGTGGGCGGCGACCCCGCCCCGCAAGAGAGGCGAGATCCTGCGGCGCGCGTTCGACCTGACCATCGCGCGCGCGGACGACCTCGCGCTGCTCATGACCCTCGAGATGGGCAAGTCGCTCCCGGAGGCGAGGGGCGAGGTCACGTACGGCGCGGAGTTCCTGCGCTGGTTCTCGGAGGAGGCCGTCCGCATCTCGGGCAGCTACGGGACGAACCCCGAGGGCACGGGCACGACGATCGTGTCGCATCGCCCCGTCGGGCCCTGCTTCCTGATCACGCCGTGGAACTTCCCGCTCGCGATGGCCACACGCAAGATCGCGCCGGCGCTGGCCGCCGGGTGCACCGTGGTGCTCAAGCCGGCCGAGCTGACGCCGCTCACGAGCCTCGCGTTCGCGGCGATCCTGATCGAGGCGGGAGTGCCCGCCGGTGTCGTCAACGTCGTCACCACCACGGACGCGTCCGGCGTCTCATCCGCCGTCATGGCCGACGACCGCCTGCGCAAGGTGAGCTTCACCGGCTCGACCCCGGTCGGCAAGATCCTGCTGAAGCAGGCGGCCGACAACGTGCTCCGCACCTCCATGGAGCTCGGCGGCAACGCGCCCTTCCTGGTGTTCGACGACGCCGACCTCGACAAGGCGGTCGACGGGGCCATGCTCGCCAAGTTCCGCAACATCGGCGAGGCCTGCACCGCCGCCAACCGCTTCTTCGTGCAGTCGGGGGTCGCCGACGAGTTCGCCGCCCGACTGACGGCGCGCGTCGAGGCGCTCCGCGTCGGCCGCGGCACCGAGGACGGCGTCTCGATCGGCCCCCTCATCAACGAGGCGGCAGTCAGCAAGAGCGCCGAACTCGTCGGCGACGCCGTCTCACGCGGCGCGTCCGTGCTCTCGGGCGGCTCGGCCGTCGACGGGCCGGGCACCTTCTTCGAGCCCACCGTCCTCACCGGCATCCAGCCGGGCACGCGACTCCTCCGCGAGGAGGTCTTCGGGCCTGTCGCAGCGATCGCGACCTTCGAGACCGAGACGGAGGGCGTCGAGATGGCGAACGACACCGAGTTCGGCCTGGTGTCGTACGCCTTCACCACCGACCTCGCGCGGGGCCAGAGGTTGATCGCCTCGCTCCGCTCCGGCATGCTCGGTCTGAACTCCGGCGTCGTGTCGAACGCGGCCGCGCCCTTCGGCGGCGTCAAGTCGTCGGGTCTCGGACGCGAGGGCGGCGCTCAGGGCATCCACGAGTACCTCGACACGTCCTACACGTTCGTTCCGCTGACCACTTCCGACGACGCCTGAACCGGAGCGATCCATGCCTCTTGAGCCACTGCAGAACTTCATCGGCGGCGAGTTCGTACCCGCCCGGGGCGATGCGACGATCGACGTCGTCGACCCGCGCACCGAGGAGGTCGTCGCGGTATCGCCGGTCTCGGTCGCAGCCGACGTGGACGCCGCGATGGCCGCGGCCGACGCCGCGCTGCCCGGCTGGAAGCGGTCCACGCCGAGCGTCCGCCAGAAGGCGCTGCTCGCGCTGGCCGACGCACTGGAGGCCCGCTCGGACGACCTCGTCGAAGCCCAGGCCCGCAACACCGGCCAGCCGAAGGCGACGATCGCGGCCGAGGAGGTCGCGGTGGGGGCCGATCAGATCCGGTACTTCGCCGGTGCCGCACGGATGCTCGACGGCGTCGCCTCGGGCGAGTACCTCGAGGGGCTGACCTCGTCGGTGCGGCGCGAGCCGATCGGCGTCGTAGCCCAGGTCACCCCGTGGAACTACCCGCTGATGTTGGCGCTCTGGAAGATCGGCCCGGCCCTGGCCGCCGGCAACACCATCGTGCTGAAGCCCAGCGACACGACCCCCGAGTCCACGCTCGTGCTGGCCGACCTCACCCGCGGCATCCTGCCCGACGGCGTCTTCAACGTCGTGCTCGGCGACGCCTCGACGGGCTCGCTCCTCACCGAGCACCCGACTCCGGGCCTCGTCGCGATCACCGGCAGCGTCCGCGCGGGCCGCGCGGTCGCGACCTCGGGCGCAGCGGGGCTCAAGCGGGTCCACCTCGAGCTCGGCGGCAAGGCACCCGTCGTCGTCTTCCCCGACGTCGACATCGACGCGTCTGCCGAGGCGATCGCCCAGGCCGCCTTCTTCAACGCCGGCCAGGACTGCACGGCCGCGACCCGCGTCGTCGTGCACCGTTCGATCCACGACGCCTTCGTCGACGCGCTCGTGCGGGCTGCCGAGGCCACGATCACCGGCGACTCCGACGAGGCGTTCTACGGACCCCTCAACAACGCCCGTCACTTCGCCGCCGTCTCGGCCGCCGTCGAGGCGCTGCCCGATCACGCGACGGTCCGCACCGGCGGCTTCCGGGTCGGCAGCGTCGGCTACTACTACGCCCCGACGGTGGTCGCCGACGTCGAGCAGACGGACTCGATCGTCCAAGACGAGGTGTTCGGCCCGGTGCTCACCGTGCAGGCCTTCGACACTGACGACGAGGCTCTCGAGATGGCGAACGGCGTGCGGTACGCGCTCGCATCGAGCGTCTGGACGAACCAGCACCAGACCGCCGAGCGGTTCGCGCGCGACCTCGACTTCGGCTGCGTCTGGATCAACACCCACATCCCGCTGGCGGCGGAGATGCCGCACGGCGGCTTCAAGGAGTCCGGCTATGGCAAAGACCTGTCGCGGTACTCGATCGACGACTACACGCGGGTGAAGCACGTCATGAGTGCCCATTGACGACGCCGAGCGCCGCCGATGGGCACCCATGACAGCCCACGCACCGTTTGTCAGCTCTGCCCCAAGGAGATCAGCATGACCACCACCCTCACCTGCGACGTCGTCGTCATCGGTGCCGGCGCGACCGGCCTGACCGCCGCGACCGACCTCGTCCGCTCCGGCCACAGCGTCATCGTGCTCGAGGCCCGCGACCGGGTCGGCGGACGCCTGTGGACCAACGACATCGACGGCCAGATGTTCGAGATCGGCGGCCAGTGGGTCTCTCCCGACCAGACGGCGCTCATAGCCACCCTCGACGAGCTGGGGCTCGAGACGTACTCGCGCTTCCGCGACGGCGAGAGCGTCTACGTCGGCCGCGACAGCGAGCCCAAGCGCTTCACCGGAGACATCTTTCCGGCGTCGAAGACGACCGAGCGCGAGATCGAGCGCCTGATCGAGGTGCTCGACGAGCTGACCGCGCAGACCGACCCGGACGCACCGTGGAACCACCCGCGTGCCGTCGAGCTCGACCACGTCTCGTTCAAGGACTGGCTGGCCACTCAGTCGGACGACGAGGAGGCCCGCGACAACATCGCCCTCTTCATCGCCGACGCGATGCTCACGAAGCCGGCCCACGCCTTCTCGGCACTGCAGGCCCTCCTGATGGCGGCGAGCGCCGGCAGCTTCTCCAACCTCGTCGACGCCGACTTCATCCTCGACAAGCGCGTGGTCGGAGGCCTGCAGAGCGTGCCGCTGGCCCTGGCGGCACGACTCGGCGACAACGTGCACCTCGGCGAGGCCGTCCGCACGCTCGAGTGGGGCGACGACGGGGTCGCCGCCGTCACGGACTCGCTGCGGGTCGAGGCGAAGCGGGCGCTGGTCGCCGTCCCGCCGAACCTCTACAACCGCATCGCCTACAACCCGCCGCTGCCGCGCCGACGCCAGCAGCTGCACCAGCACCTCTCGCTCGGTCTCGTGATCAAGGTCCACGCGACCTACGAGACCCCGTTCTGGCGCGAGTCGGGCCTTTCGGGCACGGCGTTCAGCCCCTATCAGCTCGTCCACGAGGCCTACGACAACAGCAACCACGGCGAGACGCGGGGCACGCTGGTCGGCTTCGTCTCGGACGAGAAGGCCGACCGCCTGTTCGCGCTCTCGCCCGACGAGCGCCGGGCCGAGATCCTGAGCTCCCTCGCCGCCTACTACGGCCCCGCGGCACTGGAGCCGGTCGTCTACTACGAGAGCGACTGGGCCGCCGAAGAGTGGACCCAGGGGGCCTACGCGGCCAGCTTCGACCTGGGCGGACTCACGCGGTACGGTGCCGATCAGCACTCGGCGGTCGGCCCGATCCGCTTCGGCTCGAGCGACATCGCCGGTCTCGGCTTCCAGCACGTCGACGGCGCGATCCGCATGGGGCATCGCCTCGGCACCGAGATCGCGGCGTCGCTTCCGGCGACGGCAGGGGTCACCCCCTAGCCGCCGCTCCGCTCCACCGTCTCCGCCCGCACTCGAACGACCACCCGAACGCGCACCTCCTGCACCACGCTCTGCCCTGCTCCACCCCTTCCCGCAACCTCGACGGCGCACCCGACCGTCCCGATTGAAAGAAGCTCGGCACCCATGGCACTCGACTTCGACACGCAGGCGGTCGCTCCGGCGGCCACCGAAAGCAGCAAGCTGAAGAAGCACTTCGGCCGGTTCGACATCCTGTTCTTCCTGATCTGCACCATCGTCGGGGTCGACACGATCGCCGCGGTCGCGGCGGCAGGCGGCGAGGCCTTCACCTGGATGGTGATCTTCGCGATCATCTTCTTCGTGCCGCAGGCGCTCCTCTTCTCCGAGCTCGGCACCGCCTTCCCGCAGCAGGGCGGCCCGTACCTGTGGACCAGGATGGCTTTCGGCCACCTGGTCGGCGCGATCAACAACGTCCTGTACTGGATCACGAACCCGGTCTGGCTCGGCGGAACGCTCGCCGGCGTCGCGGCCTACGCTCTGCGGGAGTTCTTCAACGGCGGCAAGGACTTCTCCACGCCGGTCTACTACCTGATCACGGTGCCGTTCATCTGGGTCGCCGTGCTGGCCGCGGTCCTGTCGTTCCGGGTCGGCAAGTGGATCACCACCGTCGGCGCCTTCGCCCGCTTCGTGCTGCTCGGCGTCTTCGTGATCACTGTCATCGCCTACGGCGTCCAGAACGGCGTCCACGGTCTCGGCGCCAGCAGCTTCCTCCCCACCGCCGGCGGCTTCGTCGGGCTCATCGGCGTGCTGCTGTTCAACTTCGTCGGGTTCGAGCTGCCCAACAGCGCCGGCGAGGAGATGAAGGACTCCACGGCCGACGTGCCGTTCGCGATCGCGCGCGGGGCCGCCTTCTCGTTCCTCCTCTACGCGGTCCCGATCCTGGGCATCCTGCTCGTGATCCCTGCCGACCAGGTCACCAGCCTCGGCGGCTTCGTCGACGCGATCAAGTCGGTCTTCACCGTGTACGGCGGCTCGATCGCCTCCGACGGCGTCCCGACCCTCACGGGTGCCGGAGCGGTGCTGGGCGGGGTCGCCGGCATCGTCGTCGTGATCTGCGTGCTCACGTCGGGCGTCACCTGGATCATGGGCTCCGACCGCGCCCTGGCGGTGTCGGGCTACGACGGTGCCGCTCCCCGCTCGCTGGGCGTGATCAACGCCAAGCTGGGCACGCCGGTCCGCGTCAACATCTTCAGCGGCATCGTCTCGACGCTCGTGCTGGTCCTCGCCACCTCGATCACGGGCGGCGACGCGTACAAGTTCTTCACCGCCGTGCTCGGCGTGACGATCTCGACGACGCTGATCAGCTACCTGCTGATCTTCCCGTCGCTGTGGAAGCTCCGTCGCAGCCACCCCGACACTCCGCGCCCCTACAGGATGCCCGCGCACCGTTTCCTGACGATCCTGCTGATGGTCACGCTCGCGTTCGCCGTCGTCCAGCTGATGGCGCCCGGCGCCGGGTTCAACTGGTTCGGCAAAGACTTCCGCCCGGACGGCTGGAAGGCGAGCGAGGGCGACCTGTACCTCCTGACCGAGCTGCTGCCGGTGCTCGCGTTCATCGTGCTCGGCGTCGTCTTCTGGGCGCTCGGAACGAAGACCCGCCGCGAGAACCTCGCGATGGAGGCGGAGCTGAAGAAGGCCAAAGCCGAACTCGGTCCGACGTTCCACTGACGACGAAGACGGACGCCCCCGTGCGCCTCGTCGAGGTCGCCGCCGGGATCCTCGTCGCCACCAGCCGCCGCGACTCGACGACCACCACCGTGGTCGTCGGGCCCGGCGGTCGGGCGCTCCTCGTCGACCCGGCGTGGGAGGTCGACGAGCTCGAGTCGCTCGCCGACGACCTCGACACCCTCGGCCTGACCGTCGAGGCGGGCTTCTCGACGCACGCGCACTTCGACCACCTGCTGTGGCACCCGCGCTTCGGCGACGTGCCGCGGTGGGCGTCGCCCGAGACCGTCCGCCGCTCGACCTCGCCGGAGGGCCGTGCGGCGCTCCTCGCCGAGCTCGGTCCGTGGCCCGCCGAGCTCGTCCCCCTGGTGGCCCGGGTGCAGGAACTCGCCGCCCCCGCCGTGCCGTGGCCGGGCCCGCGGGTCGAGCTCGTCGTGCACGACGCCCACGTTCCGGGCCACACCGCACTCTGGCTGCCGACCCGACGCGTCCTGCTCGCGGGCGACATGCTCAGCGACGTCGAGCCGCCCCTTCCCGAAGACGGGCCCGACCCGCTCGCCGCCTACGCCGAGGGCCTCGACGCCCTCGAGCCCTTCGCAGCGGCTGCCGCCCTGCTCGTCCCGGGCCACGGCTCGCCCACGGCGGAACCGCTGGCGCGGCTCGCCGCCGACCGGCGGGCGCTGGCCGCGCTCGCGCGCTGACGGCGCGGGCGAAAGGGCGAGAGCGTCAGGGCAGGGCGGGCTGCTGCTGCGTGATGCAGTGGATGCCGCCTCCGCGCGCGAAGATCGGGAGGGCGTCGACGGTGACGACGCGGCGGCCCGGGTATTCCTCGGCGAGGATCCCGGCGGCACGGTCGTCGGCCGCCGGATCGCCGAACCCGCAGGCGATGACCCCGCCGTTCACGACGAGGTGGTTGACGTAGCTGTGGTCGACGAAGCCCTCGTCGTCGCGGAGCCCTGACGGGGCCGGCAGGTCGATCACCTCGAACGGCGTTCCGCTCGCAGTCGTCTGCCCGCGCAGGAACTCCCTCGACGCCGCACTCACCGCGTGGTCCGGGTGCCCCGCGTCGGTCTGGGCGTGGAGCAGCACCCGCCCGGGCGAGGGCATCGCGGCGACCATGTCGACATGGCCGCGGGTCCCCAGCTCTTCGTAGTCGCGGGTCAGCCCCCGCGGCAGCCAGACGACATGGGTCGAGCCGATGGTGCGTGCCAGCTCGGCCTCGACGCGGGCGCGGTCGGCGTGCGGGTTGCGGCCCGGGTCGAGCTGCACGGTCTCGGTGACCAGCACGGTCCCGGCGCCGTCGACGTGGATGGCGCCGCCCTCGTTGACCAGGAGCGACGGGATGACTTCGGCGCCGGCGAGCTCGGCGACGACACGGGCGATCTCCCGGTCGCTCCCCCACTCGGCCCAGACCTGCGCGCCCCAGCCGTTGAAGATCCAGTCGACGGCGCCGAGGCCGGGCGCGGGCGCGGGCGACAAGTCGGCCGCCCCCGCCGGCACCACGAACGTCGGCCCGATGTCGCGCATCCAGAAGTCGTCGAGCGGCGCCTCGACGATGTCGATGGCGGCGGAGAGGTGCCGTCGCGCATCCGCGAGCGCCGACGGGTCGACGACGACGGTGACCGGCTCGAACTCGGCGGTCGCGTGGGCCACCGCTGCCCAGGCGGCGCGGGCCTCCTCGGCGGAGGCCGGATCGTCGTTGAGCGTCAAGCCCTCGCGCGGGAAGGCCATCCAGGTGCGGTCGTGCGGCTCGGTCTCGGCCGGCATGCGCCAGCCCATCAGAGGGCTGCCGATCCTGCGCCCGAGGGCTCGACGCCCGACGATCCGGGGCCCGGCGATCCGGGGCCGGGTGATCCGGGGCCGGATGCTTCGGGGCCGGATGCTTCGGGGCCGGATGCTTCAGGGCCAGATGGCGACGACGAGGCCGCCGCCGCCTCCACAGCCCCGTACCCGTTCGCCACCGGGTCGACCGGCGCGACGAGGGCGCCATACGTATCGGGCCGCCGCGTCAGCAGGAAGGGGAACAGCCGCAGCCACTCCTCGCGCTGGGCGATGTCGAGGTCGGCCACCAGCACGGCGGAGGCGTCGCGCGGCGCCTCGGCGAGGATCCTCCCGAACGGGTCGGAGATGAACGACGACCCGTAGAAGGCGATGTCCCCCTCGTCGCCCCAGCGGTTGGGCACGACCATGAACAGGCCGCTGGTGATGCCGTTCGCCACGATGACGTGGCGCCAGATGCCGCTGGTGTCGAAGTCGGGGAAGGTCGGCTCGGAGCCGATCGCGGTGGGGTAGGCGAGCACCTCGGCGCCGGCGAGCGCGTAGCTGCGCGACACCTCGGGAAACCACTCGTCCCAGCAGGTGGGGAGGCCCAGACGGGCCTCGAGGCCCGCGGGATCGTGCACGGGATAGGCGTCGGCGGACGGCCCCGGCTGGAAGTAGGTGTCTTCGTAGTAGCCCGCGCTGATCGGGATGTGGGTCTTGCGGGTGGCGGCCACGATCTCGCCTGTCGGCGAGGCGAGGATCGCGGTGTTGAAGCCCCGCGGGTCGCCGGCGATCCCCATCGACGCGGCGGGCCGCTCGTACAGGGACGCGTGGACGAACAGCTCGTGCCGCATCGCCGCCTCGCGCGCGAAGGTCGCGGTGGGCCCGTCGTGCAGGTCTTCGGCGTCGTCGACCGGCCGGCCGGTCGCGGGGGTGTCGCCCGGGTAGCGCCGCAGCGTCAGCTCGGGCAGGAAGACCACCTCGGCACCCTCGGCCGCGGCGAGCCGGATGCCCTCGTCGAGCTCGGCGACATGCTCGGCGGGGTCGGCGTGCCAGCGCATCTGCACGAGGGCGACGCGGACGGGGGCACGCGCCGATTCGGCGGAGACGGGGGCGGCGAGCGGCGACGGGAGCACTGGAGCGACGATGAGCTGCATTTGTTGATCATACGATCAACAAGCGCGGAAGGGAAGGCTACGATTCAGGGATGCCTTCTCGCCGACCACCCGCTGAGCGCCGCGCCGAGATCGCCGCGGCCGCTCGCGCCGTCGCCCTGCGCGAGGGGCTCGGCGCGGTGACCCTCCGTGCGGTGGCGGCCGAGACCGGTGTCGCCTCGGGGCTGGTGGCGCACTACGAGCCGTCGATGGAGACGCTCGTGGCGCGCACCTTCGACGAGCTGGCACGGGCGGAGCTCGACGAGGTCGCCCGTCTGGCCGGTGACGGGCCCGCCCTCGGAAGGCTGCGGTCTGTGCTCGCGACCCTCCTCGCCCCCGGGCGCGACGACGTGTCGTCGCTCTGGGCCGACGCGTGGAGCCTCGGCCGCCGCTCGCCGACGCTGGCCGCCGCGACACGCTCGCTGATGGGCGAGTGGAGCGCGCTGGCCGACGAGATCCTTGCCGCCGGGATCGCCGAGGGCGCGTTCGCGACGGCGACGCCGGAGCTGGTGTCGCTGCAGATGTTCGCTCTGCTCGACAGCACGACGGCGTACGCGCTGGTGGGCTACCGCGAGGCGTCCGAGCGGTCGGCAGTGGTGTTCACGTCGATGGAGACGGCGCTGGGGCTGCCCGCGGGCGCGCTCACTGAGCCGCAGTAGCGGGCAGGGACGCCTCGTCGGCCCCGAGGAAGACCAGCCGCTGACGGATCGTCGTCACGGCCAGGTCGACGAACGCGTCGCGCTCGTCGAGCGTGTCGGTGACGTAGCGGATGCCCACGAAGAGCCCGACCAGGATCGTCGCCTCACGGTGCGTGTCGACGCCCATCGTGATGAGACCCCGTGCCGCGGCGGCGCGGAGATCGTCCGACATGCGGGCGACCCAGCCGACATAGGGGCGGGGAGCGGCGGGATCCTGGAGGCTCTGCTCGTTGACCAGGCGCAGGCTCGCGCGGGCCAGCGGGTTGGTCGTGAACGCGCGCGCCACCTCGGCGGTCGACTGCACGATGTCCGAGAGCGGGCCGTCGGGCGACGGCTCGGTGTTCAGGAAGGTCCCCTGCGGAAACGCCTCGGCGACGACCCGCGCGGCCATGTCGGCCTTGGTGGCGAAGTGATAGCTGACGAGGCTCTTCGCCACGCCCGCCCGCGTCGCGATCGACCCGTACGACGCCGACTCGTAGCCGCGCTCCTCGAACTCGGCGCCCGCGGCCGCGAGGATCCGCGCCACGGTGGCGCGGCGCCGGTCTTCGCGGATGCCCATGCCGGGGATGCTAGACCCGGTCCCTCCGCGTCGCCAGCGCCGGTTCGGGGGTAGACGCCGGGTTCGCGGGGCGGGCGCAGGAACTCGCAGCCCGCCGACCGTCCGACCGCCGCCGCGCTACTGCGCCGTGACCGACACCTCGATGCGGTTCGCCCACGGGTCGTCGAACCCGAGCAGGCGGCCGTCGTCGGCGGTGGCCACGCCGTAGTGCGCCAGCCGCTCGCCGAGCGCGCCGAGGTCGTCGGCTCCGGGCACCTGGATGCGGACCAGGCCGAGCCCGAGGGCGAGCTGCCGGCGACCCGCGCCCGCACTCTGCCAGGTGTTCATGGCCATGTGGTGGTGGTAGCCGCCGGCACTGACGAACAGCGCCTGCGGACCGAACTCGGTGGTCGCCTCGAAGCCGAGCTGCTCGACGTAGAAGCGGCGGGCGCTGGGCACGTCGCCGACGCTGAGGTGCACGTGGCCGACGGTCGCGGGGCGCCTGGCGGCCTCGGCGAACGCCTGCTCGGCGAGGTTCTCGTTCAGGAAGGCGTTCGGATCGAGAGCGAGGGTCGCCATGTCGATCTGGCCGTGGGTCCAGCTCCAGCTCGTGCGCTCGCGGTCCCAGTAGAGCTCGATGCCGTTGCCCTCGGGGTCGTCGAAGTAGAAGGCCTTGCTGACGAGGTGGTCGGCGCTGCCGGTGAAGGAGTCCGGGTAGCGGGAGGCGACCGAGTAGACGGCGGACGCGAGGTCGGCCTGGGTCTCGAAGAGGATCGCGGTGTGGAACAGCCCGGCCTGGCGAGGGCCGGCGTGACGCAGCTCGGGGGCGTGCTCGAGGATCACGATCGGGACGCCGACACGGCCGAGGACGCTGCGCTCGGGCTCCTGGGCGAGCACGGCCAGCGAGACGGCGTCGCGGTAGTAGGCCGTCATGGCGTCGAGATCGGCGACGCGGAGGGTGACGGCGCCCATCGACGTGTCGGCGGCGAGGAGGTCGAGGGCGCTGGTTCCCGAGGAGCTTGTGGACATGTCACCGAGAATACACCCAATTAGTTGTACCGACAACTAATTGTAGCTGAGTGCGCCCGCATGGGACGAGGCGTTGACTGCTCCTGTCCCCGAACGGAAGGTACCCACTCCATGACACTCGAATCTCTTCCCGCGCAGGCCTCCGGCACGTTCGACCTCGGCGGCGACCTCACCGTCAACCGCCTCGGCTACGGCAGCATGCAGCTGACCGGCGCCGGCGTCTGGGGTCCGCCGAAAGACGAGGCCGAGGCGATCCGCGTCCTGCGCCGAACCGTCGAGCTCGGCGTCAACTTCATCGACACGGCCGACTCGTACGGCCCGGCCGTCGCCGAGCCCCTGATCGCCAAGGCGCTCAAGCCCTATGCCGACGACCTCGTCATCGCGACCAAGGGCGGGCTCACGCGGTCCGGACCGAACGAGTGGCCGCCGGTCGGCCGCCCCGAGTACCTCCGCCAGCAGACCGAGATGAGCCTGCGCTGGCTCGGCCTCGAGCGGATCGACCTGTACCAGCTGCACCGCATCGACGAGAAGGTGCCGCTCGAAGACCAGGTCGGCGAGCTGAAGAAGCTCCAGGACGAAGGCAAGATCCGCCACATCGGCCTCTCGGAGGTCTCGGTGGAGCAGCTCGAGCAGGCTCAGAAGGTGGCGACGATCGTGTCGGTGCAGAACCTGTTCAACCTGACCGACCGGTCGTCCGAGAAGCTGCTCGACTACGCGACCGAGCACGGCATCGGCTTCATCCCGTGGTTCCCGCTCGCGACCGGGTCGCTGGCGGCGGAGGGAAGTCCGCTCGCCGAGATCGCAGAGAAGAAGCAGGCCACGCCGGCGCAGCTCGCACTCGCCTGGCTCCTCAAGCGCTCGCCGGTCATGCTGCCGATCCCCGGCACGTCGACGGTGGCCCACCTCGAAGACAACATGCACGGTGCCGAGATCGAGCTGAGCGACGCCGAGTTCGCCGAGCTGAACGCCATCGCGTAGGGCCCGGGCCGCGGAGATCCGGTCGCTCGGCGTCGACTAGTCTCGAAGCCGAGCGATTGGATCCACCCGTGACCGACATGAGTCTCCGCCTTCCGACGACACGGTTCCAGGCGGTGCTGAACCTCGGCCCGAAGACGGCCGCGGCGATCGGCCCCGCCACCTGGAAGAAGGCGGCCGGCCTCGGCACGCCCGACCTCTTCGGCGACTGGGACGACGAGACGGGCCACTCGAGCCTCGCCGTCGAGTTCGACAGCGGCCAGATCCACCTCGACACCGTGGACGGCGGCATCGACTACCACTTCCATCGCGGCAATGGCGCCGAAGCGGATCGGAGTCCGTGGCCGCCGGCGGCGACCGACGAGATCCTGTCGTGGGCGTCCATCCTGCTGGCGGAGTTCCACCAGCGCATGCCCGACCTGCTCGAAGACGTCGAGGAGGCCGCGGCCTGGCACGACGAGGGCTTCGACCTCTACATCTGCGAGGTCGAGGAGCCCACGAAGCTCGACCTGATCTCCGTCGACATCGAGGGCGAGCTGCTCACGCTCCCCTGGCTCGGCAGCGGCGCGGTCGACCACGAGCACATCGACGGCGAGCATCATCCGATAGCGCTGCTGTGGTCGGCGTCGGAGGGCGCCGCGGAGGTCGCGATCGCCGAGGCGCGCCTCGATCCTGCGACCGAGCTGCCCGTCACCAGCGCCCTGCCCGGGATCGACTGGACCGCCGTCGGCCTCCCCGCCGACGAGGTGCTGTCCTGGCTCGAGGGCATCTACCTCAACCACCACGTGCTGCCCGATGCCGTCGGCACGATCCTGACCGCCGCGCTCGAGGGCATGGGCGGCGTCGACCAGAACTGACGCTCGGCCATCCGTCACTAGTGGGCGGCGGTCCGGCGTGCCAGACTTGACGAGCGGCGGTTCCCGAGCCCCCGGTCCACCGATCATGTCCGCTCCATCGAAACGCCGACGTTTCCGCCCTCTCCAGGCGACTTCGATCTCGAAGGGATCCCCCGCTTCGTGCCCTCTTCCTCCGCGCCCCGCGACGCCGCGGCGCTTCGCCGCCTCCCCGGCATCCTGTTCGACCTCGACGGCGTCCTCACGCCGACCGCCGAGGTGCACATGCGCGCCTGGGCGACGCTGTTCTCGACCTATCTGACCGAGCACGTTCCCGGGGCGGCGCCGTACACCGACGCCGACTACTTCGACTACGTCGACGGGAAGCCCCGCTACGACGGCGTCCGGTCGATGCTCGCCAGCCGCGGCGTCACTCTGCCGGAGGGCGCGCCCGACGACGCCCCCGACGCCGACACGGTGTGCGGGCTCGGCAATCGCAAGAACGAGGTGTTCGCGGCGGAGCTGGCGCAGAACGGGGTGACCCCGTACCCGGGGTCGCTGCAGTTCCTGCGCGCGGCCATCGCATCGGGTCACCAGGTCGCCGTCGTCTCGAGCTCGCGCAACGCCGTGCCCGTGCTGGCCGCGGCCGGCCTGAGCTCGTACTTCGAGGTCGTCGTCGACGGCGAGGTCGCAGCCGCCGAGGGCCTCGCCGGCAAGCCCGCCCCCGACACCTATCTCGACGGCGCCCGCCGCCTCGGCCTGACCGCGGCCGACTGCGTCGTCGTCGAGGACGCCCAGTCGGGAGTCCAGGCCGGCCGCGCCGGGGCGTTCGGCCTCGTGCTCGGCGTCGACCGCGGCGTCGGCGCCGCAGCCCTGCTCGACTTCGGCGCCGACTTCGTCGTGACCGACCTCGACGAGCTCGTCGGCCCCGTCAGCGAACCCCTCGACCCTACCGCCACGGAGAACCGCGCATGACCGTCATCACCGAAGACCCCCTCGACCGCAACCGCTTCCCGCTCGACGAGTGGGCGTTCGTCGAGGCCGAGCACGCCGAAGACCATGGGGTCACCGAGACGATCTTCGCCGTCGGCAACGGCTACCTCGGCCTGCGCGGCAACTTCGACGAGGGGCGCGGCAGCCACGCCGACGGCACGTTCATCAACGGCTTCCACGAGACCTGGCCGATCCGCCACGCGGAGGAGGCGTTCGGGTTCGCGAGCGTCGGCCAGACGATCGTCAACGCGCCTGACGCCAAGGTGGTCCGCCTCTACGTCGACGACGAGCCGTTCGTGCTGAGCGAGGCCGACATCCTGAAGTACACGCGTCGACTCGACTTCCGCGACGGCGTGCTCGTGCGCGACATCGAGTGGCGCACGCCGTCCGGCAAGCTCGTGCGGCTGACGAGCCGGCGCCTCGTGTCGTTCACCGACCGCCACCTCGCTGTCATCGACTACGAGGTGACAGTCCTCGACGCCGACGCGTCGATCCTGATCTCGAGCCAGATCCTCAACCGCCAAGACCTCGGCGACGAGTACCACGCGGGCATGCGCGCCGCCGCGACCTTCGACCCCCGCAAGGCCGAGAGCTTCACGGCGCGAGTCCTGCAGCCGTCGTACAAGAAGGTCCAGGGCACCCGCTACGTGCTCGGCTACCGCACCTCGAACTCGGGCATGACGATCGCCGTCGGTGCCGAGCACACGCTCGACACCGAGAACGAGTGGTCGCAGTCGACGCAGATCGACGACGACCTGGCTAAGCACGTCTACCGGGTCAAGGCGAAGGCCGGCAAGCCGATCCGCATGATCAAGGCCATCACGTACCACTCGTCGCGGGGCGTGCCGCCGCGCGAGCTGGCCGACCGCTGCGACCGCACCCTCGACCGCGCCGCCGAGACGCCGGTGGAGGAGATCTTCCAGGCGCAGCGCGACTGGCTCGACGACTTCTGGGTGCGCAGCGACGTCGAGCTGCCCGGCCACCCGATCCTGCAGCAGGCCGTCCGCTGGAACATCTTCCAGCTCGCGCAGGCCTCGGCCCGGACCGACGGCCAGGGCGTCGCCGCGAAGGGCGTCTCGGGCTCCGGCTACGGCGGTCACTACTTCTGGGACACCGAGATCTACGTCATGCCGTTCCTGTCGTACACGGCGCCGAACGTCGCCCGGAACGTCCTGCGGTTCCGCGAGGGCATGCTCCCCGCTGCACGCGACAGGGCGAGCGAGCTCAACCAGCGCGGCGCGCTCTTCCCGTGGCGCACCATCAACGGCCTCGAGTCGAGCGCGTACTACGCGGCCGGCACAGCGCAGTACCACATCGACGCCGACATCGTGCATGCGCTGATGCAGTACGTCGCCGCCACCGGCGACGAGGACTTCTTCGCCCGCGGCGCCGTCGACATCCTCGTCGAGACGGCGCGGCTCTGGGCCGACCTCGGCTTCTGGCGCTCGAACGGCGACCAGAAGTTCCACATCGACGGAGTCACCGGGCCCGACGAGTACACCACGGTCGTCGACGACAACCTCTACACGAACGTCATGGCGCGGGCGAACCTCTGGTCGGCCGTGCGCATCTGCGAAGAGCTGATGGCGAACGACCCGGTCGCGTACGAACGCATGGTGACGCGCGTCGGACTTCAGGAGCACGAGATCCGCGGGTGGCGCGCCGCCGCCGACGCGATGGAGATCCCGTTCGACCCGCACCGCGGCATCCACCCGCAGGACGCCCAGTTCTTGGACAAGGAGCTCTGGGACCTCGACTCGACCCCGGCGTCGAAGCGACCGCTGCTGCTCCACTACCACCCGCTGGTCATCTACCGGTTCCAGGTGCTCAAGCAGGCCGACGTCGTGCTCGCGCTGTTCCTCCAGGGCGACGAGTTCACGCCCGCCGAGAAGCGCCGCAACTTCGAGTACTACGACGCGCTGACCACCGGCGACTCGACGCTGTCGGCCGTCGTGCAGTCGATCATCGCCGCCGAGGTGGGCCACTACAAGCTCGCCCACAGCTACTTCCTGTCGGCGCTGTTCGTCGACCTCGCCGACCTGCACCACAACACCTCCGACGGCGTGCACGTCGCGTCGACCGGCGGCATCTGGAGCGCCATGGTGTTCGGGTTCGGCGGCATGCGCGACCACTCCGGCCGCCTCACGTTCAACCCGCGCCTCCCGGCCGACTGGGAGCGCCTCACGTACAAGATGACCGTCAAGGGCTCGCGCATGCGGGTCGACGTGACGCAGTCCGACATCACCTTCACCATCGAGGAGGGCACCCAGGTCACGGTGCACGTCGTCCACGAGAAGATCGAGGTCGTCGCCGGCTCGCCGGTGACCGTCGCGCTGCCGAACCAGGGTCCGCGGATCGAGACCGCTCCCCCGACGACCAGCGACCTCCGCGGGATGCTGCGCCCCGACGGCTCGGTCGTCACGGCGTCGATCCCGACGATCTCGGTCGACCGGAGCGACATCGACATCGACGTCACGACCTAGGTCGGCGCGGCGGGCGCGGGGCTCACCCCCGCCGTTCCGGCTCGGCCCCACCCGTCGGCGCCGCACCCCCGCCGTTCCGGCTCGACCCCGCCCCCTCGGCACCGAACCCCCGCCGTTTCGGCTCGACCCCGCCGTCCATTCGGCGGGGCCGTGCCGATTCGGCGGGCCCCCGGCCTTCCCGGCACACCCCCAGAGCGCAGAGCCGCTTCCACGCAGGAACTCCGCCTACACCCCGACGACCGCCCCCAGCGCGGCGAACATCTCGCCCTCGATCTCGGCCATCGAGCGCCGCTCGCCGGGCTGGAGCCAGACGTCGAACGCGACCCGGAACACCGTCATCCCCGACTCGGCGGCCAGCGTCGCGGCGGGCTCGGGCACGCCGCGCTCGCGCAGCCGCGCCCCGATGCCGGCGGCGACGTCGGCCATCTTCAGCAGCTCGCGCTCCATCAGGCCGGGGTTCACCGACAGCACCTGCCAGCGCTTCCGCGACCACTCGCGGCGCTCGTCGGGGAAGAACTCCGTCGCCGAGGCGAGCGCGCGCGCCACGACCTCCAGGGGTGCGAGCCCCTCCGGCACGCCGAGGACGGAGTCGACCATGGTCGCTCGGAACTCGACGGAGCCGCCGAACAGCACCTCCTTCTTGTCGGGGAAGTGCCGGTAGAACGTGCGCTCGGTCAGGCCGACGCTCTGCGCGATCTCGGCGGCGGTCGTCTGCTCGTAGCCCCGCTCGAGGAAGAGCTCGAGTGCCGCCTCGCGAAGGCGGTCGCTGCCGCCCGGTTCCCATCGACCCATTCTCCGATGATACGGGTCTCGACCGGGTGATGACAGATCCTGACATCAGGCGTACAGTTGCTGATGTCCGTCACTGACATCACTAGGAGATGACATGCGTGTTTTCATCACCGGAGCATCCGGCTGGATCGGCTCCCACACCGTCGACGAGTTCCTGAGCCACGGCTACGACGTCACGGGCCTCGCCCGCTCCGACGCCTCTGCGGCAGCCCTCGAGGCCAAGGGCGCCACCGTCCTGCGGGGCGACCTCGACGACCTGGCCGGCCTGCGTGCCGGCGCCGAAGCGGCCGACGGAGTCGTCCACCTCGCCAACAAGCACGACTTCGGCGACCCGGTCGAGACCAACCGCGCCGAGCGCGCCGCAGTCGAGACCCTCGGCGACACCCTCGCGGGCACCGGCAGGGCCCTGCTCCTCGCCTCGGGAGTCGCCGGGCTCGCGCAGAGCCGGCCCGCCCTCGAGACCGACTCGTCGCCGGCCGTCGGCCCCGACGCACCCCGCGGCGGCACCGAGAACCTCGCCTTCGACTACGTCGAGAAGGGCGTGAAGTCGATCAGCCTCCGCTTCTCGCCGACCACGCACGGCATGGGCGACCACGGCTTCATGGCGATCATCACCGACGCCGCCAAGCGCAACGGCTACGCCGGCTATGTCGGCGACGGCTCCACCGGCTGGGCCGCGGTCCATGTGGCCGACGCCGCGCGCATGATCCGCCTCGGCCTCGAGAAGGCGCCCGCGGGCGCTGCTCTGCACGCCGTCGGCGAGGAGAGCGTCGCCAGCAGAGACATCGCCGCGGCGATCGCCCAGTCGCTCGGCCTCGAGGCGCGCTCCTTCACGTCAGAGGAGTCGCAGGCCAGCATGGGCGGCTTCATCGGCCTGTTCTGGGGCATGGACCTCGCCGCCAGCAGCGCGGCGACCCGCCGGCTCCTCGACTGGACGCCGACCGGCCCGACGCTCGTCGACGACATCCTGGCGGGTGCCTACACGGGGTGATCGCTAGAGGCCGGAGACCCAGGCCTCGACGCGCGCCGTGATCTGCCGATCGACCGCGGCGCGCGACAGCGTCGGCGTGTTGTCGCCCGGCTGCTTCCCGTACGCCCCGAAGCTGGCGTGGCTCGCACCCCGGATCGTCACCATCGACGCATCCGACGGCAGGAACGTCCTGGCGGCACCCACCTTCGCCGGAGTCGACAGCCCGTCGCGGCTCCCCGCCAGGCTCAGCACGTCGAGCCCCGACGAGGCGAGGTCGTTGGCGCAGTAGCTGCCGAGCAGGAGGAGTCCTCTCGTCTCGCCGGTCTCGGCGAGCTGGCAGGCGCGGACCCCGCCGAGCGAGTGGCCGCCGACGGCCCAGGTCGTGACGAAGGGCGCGTGCGCCTCGAACGTCGACAGCGGCCGGGTGTCGAAGAACGCGAGGTTGAGCGTCGGCTTCGTGATGACGACGGTGGTGCCGGCGGCCACGACGTCGCGGAACGTCACCATGTACGCGTAGGGGTCGACCTTGGCGCCGGGGATGAACACGACTCCGACCCCGTCGGACGCACCGGTCGGCGTCATCACGACGCTGTCGCCGGCGTCGCGCACGGCGACGCGGTCGTCGCGCCACACCGTGAGGGCGGCCGCGCGCTCCCCCGGCATGACCTGGTTCGCGTAGACCAGGAAGGCCGTGGCGAAGACGGCGAGGACGACCACTACGGCGACGCAGACGGTGAGGAGTCGAGTTCCTGCGCGCCGGGCCATTGCTCTACCCTAAGGCGCTTCGGATCAGCGGGTCAGCGGATCAACGGATCAACGGATCAGCGGGTCAGCGGATCAACGGGTCAGCGCTTCACCGCGTCGATCTTCAGCATCTTGGCGATGACCGAGTCGAGCTGGCTGTCGTCGAAGATCTTCTTCCAGTCGTCCTTGACGATCGACTCGCGGCCGTAGTCCATGGCGATGTGGCAGGCGTCCGAGAACGGGTTCGAGCCGCGGAGGCCGTTGGTGAGGGCGATCCAGGTGTGGCCGTAGAGCATCGCGCGGGCGGCCTCGTAGGGCACGCCGACGCCGTCGACGGTCTCTTCGAGGGCCTCTTTCAGGAAGGCGCCGATCATGCAGGCGATCGTCTCGACGAGGGTCGGCTCGAGCACGGCGAGCTGCTTGACCGTGACGTAGTGCACCGCGATGACGGGCGCGTAGATGGTCGAGATGACCTGGGTGGCCAGCTCGCGCACCGGGGAGTCCTCGTCGACGCCCTCGAGAGCGGCGATGACCTCCTGGGGAGCCGCGACGCCGCCGAACGTGTCGGCCCACTCCTCCTTGGTGGTGCGCTCGAGGAAGACGCTCGGGTGGCAGGGGTGCGCCACGGCGTAGTGGATGTCCTCGCGGGCGAGCAGGAGTCCTGCGTAGGCGGCGGCCGGGTCGAGCGTCAGGATGATGGCGCCCGACTTCATCTGCGGAACGACCGACTCGGAGACGCGGCCGAGCACGACGTCCGGGACGGCGAGGATCACCACGTCGGCGTCTCTCACGGCGTCGTCGGTCGGCGTGACGGTGCGGCCCAGCGATTCGATGTGGGCGACGCCGTTCGGCGATGCCTCCGAGTACAGCGTCGTGTACGAGCTCTTGGCGAGGTTGTTCGAGACGCGCTGGCCCATCTTGCCGCCGGCGCCGATGACCGCCACGGTGATGTCGGGCGCACCCTGGCCGTCGGCGTAGGTGACGGATGGGGTGGTGTCGAGGATGTCGGTCACGTGTTCTTCTCCTTCAGGAATTTCAGGTTGTGTTCGGTCCACTCGCGCTCGAGGCGAGTGGTGGTCTCTTCGTCGCCCTGCCACGGCAGCCAGTGCTCGACGACCTGGCTGATGCCGCGCGATCCGGGGTCGATGGCGGCGAGCATGCCGTCGTAGTCGAGGCGGCCCTCGCCGAGGGGCACGCCGACGAGGCTGAACCCGACCCAGCCCGCCTGGCGGGTGAAGTCGAAGTCCTTGACGTGCCAGTTCTTCACGTGCGGCAGGCAGCGCGCCGTGACGTCGGCGGGGTTCTCGAGGTTCGCGACGGTGTTCGCGGGGTCCAGGCAGATGCCGAGGTGCTCGCTGCCGACGGCCTCCACGAGCGCCACCAGCTCGGTCGACGACACCTGCTCGTAGGTCTCGAGCGCCAGCGTGACAGCGGCGGCCTCGTAGCGCGGCACGATCTGACGGAGCCGAGCGACGCTCTCGTCGAAGGTCGGCCGGTCGTCGCCCGAGGTCCACATGCTCCTGACGACGGTCGCGCCGAGGGCGACGGCGAGGTCGAGGTGGCGGTCGAGGTGCGCAGGAACTGTGCCGCGCGTCCCGACCTCCAGCGTCAGCCCGAGCCCGTCGGCCACCGCCCTGGTCGCCGCGAGCTGCGCGTCGTCGTACCCGGCCAGGGGTGCGTAGTCGCAGATCTGGAAGAGCTCCGCGCCGATCGCCGCCGCGTCGCGCAGCATGTCGTCGAGGCTCATCGGGTCGGCGACCCGCTCCGAGAACCGCCAGAAGTAGGCGTAGGTCGAGAGGCCGATCACGCGGAGGCCCCCTGATGCGCGAGCGCGACGACCTCGTCGAGGATCAGCTCGACCGCAGCGGGGTCGTGCGCGAAGCGGCCGAGGAAGAGGCCCTTCACGTCGCCGCCGAGGGAGGTCAGCAGGCCGGGGCCGGCGCTGCCGCCGTAGATGACCCGGCTGCCGTCGCGGCCCTCGAGCGCCTGGACGAACTGCTCGAGCTCAGCGACGACCGCGGCGATGTACTCGGGGGCGGCGGGCTTGGGCGCGCCGATGGCCCACTGCGGCTCGTACGCGACGATGATCGCGCCCGGACCGGCCTGCGCCAGCGCGGACTCGATCTGCTGGGTCACCTCGAGCGACGAGATGGCCGGCGAGGCGGCCTCCTCCTCGCCGACGCAGAGGAGCGGAGTCAGGCCGTTGCGGAGAGCGGCGGCGGTCTTCTGCGCGATGACCTCGTCGTCCTCGTGGAAGAGCGCGCGGCGCTCGGCGTGGCCGACCTCGGCGAGCGTGCAGCCGATCTCGGCCAGCTCGACGCCGGAGACCTCGCCGGTGAACGCGCCGGAGTCGGCCCACGCGATGTCCTGCGCGCCGAGGCGCACCGAAGCACCCGCGAGCGCGTCGCGGACGGGGACGATCGACGGGAAGGTCGGGACGACGAACAGCTCGACCAGGCCGTCCGCGACCGCGGGGTGGCGACGTGCGATGTCGCCGATGGCGGTGGCCCACTCCACCGTGCGGGCGTGGCCGAAGTACATCTTCAGGCTCACCCCCACGGTGAAGGGGGCTGCCGCCGAGTCGCTCAGCATGAGGCGGAGTCCACCGCCGCAGGGGCGCCGGTCGTGTTCGCGGCCTCGTAGTCGTTCATGATCTGGACCTTGTCGTTCGACGCGCTGGACGTGTCGAACGTGTAGGTCAGCCACTCGCGGACATTGCGGCGGGCGAGCTCGATCCCGACGACACGCTGCCCCTGGCACAGGACGTGGGCGTCGTTCGACAGGATCGATCGCTCGACCGAGAACGAGTCGTGCGCGGTCACGGCACGGATGCCCGGGACCTTGTTCGCCGCGATCGCGACACCGAGGCCGGTGCCGCAGAACAGGACGGCACGGTCGGCCTCGCCGCGCGCGATCATCTCCGCCGCGGCGATGGCCACGGACGGGTACGGGGTGTGCGACGCCGCGTCCACTCCCACGTCGACGACGGAGGCGACGAGGGCGTTGCCCTCCAGGTCCTGCTTGACGATCTCCTTGTAGTCGAATCCGGCGTCGTCGGATCCGATGACGATTCGCAGCTGCTCAGCCATTGCGTTCTCCTTCGGGGTTACTTCGTTGAGGTCGCGAGGACTGTCGCGACGGACTGCACGATGAGGCCGAGAGACACGGCTCCGGCGTCGGGGGTGCCGAGGCTCTTCTCCGCGTGCGGACGAGCTCGCCCCATCTTGGGCAGGAGGTCCTTGGTGGCGGCTGCGGCATCGGAGGCGATGTCAGCCGAGGTCTTCCATGCATCGGTCAGGTGCTCGCCGGCCTGCACGCGCTCGGTGAGCGCCGTCGAGAAGGGCACGAGCACGTCGACCATGGTCTTGTCGCCGACGACGGCGCCGAACTCGAGGATCTCGGTGGTCGCCTGCGCGACTCCGCGCGCCACGGCGTCGGCGTCCGCCGCGGCCGAGTCGGTGAGCGCGCCTCCGACGGCGCCGAGGGCCGACCCCCACAGGGCACCGGAGGTTCCGCCGGCGCGGTCCGACCAGGCGTCGCCCGCCCGGTCGAGGACGGTCTTGGCTCCGGCTCCCCGGTCGAGAGCGTCGTGGGCGGCCTCCACCGCGGCGGTGACGCCGCGCTGCATGCCGATGCCGTGATCGCCGTCGCCGGCCACCGCGTCGATCCGGCCGAGCTCGTCGGCGTTCTCGTCGATGACGACCTTGATCGCATCCAGGGCGGTCACGACCAGGGCCGCGGCCTGTCGCGACTCCTCGGAGGACTCGGGGATCGGCTCGGCGAGCTCCTCCTCGTCGTGGATCTCGGCTGCGGCGCTCGAGGGGTCGACCGAGCCCTTCTTGTAGGCGGGCGCGTCGACCGGGGCGGCCCAGAGGCTCTCCAGCTCGTCGTCGAGCCAGAACAGGGTCAGCGAGGCGCCGGCCATGTCGAAGCTCGTGACGAGCTCGCCGACCTCCGGCTCGACGACCTCGACGCCCGCGGCGGTCAGCAGCTCGTCGATCTTCGCGTAGACGACGAAGAGCTCTTCGTACTTGACCGATCCGAGGCCGTTCAGGATGACCGCGACGCGCTGGCCGTCGGCCCGCTCGACGCCGTCGGGCAGCTCGGCGAGCAGGGTCGAGACGAGGAGCTCGGCGAGGCCGGCCGCCGTCGGGACATCCTGCTCGGAGATCCCGGGCTCGCCGTGGATGCCGAGCCCGACGGCCATCCGGCCCTCGGGGACGGTGAACAGCGGCTCGTCGGCCCCCGGCAGGGAGCACCCGGTGAACGCGACGCCGATCGACCGCGTGCGGTCGTTGGCCTTCTGCGCCACGCGGACGACCTCGTCGAGCGAGTACCCGGCTGCCGCTGCGGCACCCGCCGCCTTGAAGACGGTGAAGTCGCCCGCGATGCCGCGGCGCCTGTGCTTCTCGGCAGCGGAGGCGCTCGCGACGTCGTCGGTGATCGTCACCGTCTCGACGCGGATGCCCTCCTCGCGGAGCCTGGCCTGCGCGCGGTCGAAGTTCAGGACGTCGCCGGCGTAGTTGCCGTAGCTGAGCAGGACGCCGCCGCCGTTGTGGGCCGACTTCGAGACCGAGCGGACCTGCTGCCACGACGGCGAGGCGAACAGGTTGCCGAGGGCCGCGCCCGCGGCGAGGCCTGGTCCGACGAGACCGCCGAACGCCGGGTAGTGGCCCGACCCGCCGCCGACGACGAGCGCCACCGAGCCGGGTGCCGAGGCGGCCGTGCGGACGACGCCGCCGTGGACCTTGCGGACCCAGCGGCGGTTGGCTGCGACGAACCCGTCGACCGCCTCGTCGGCGAAGTCGGACGGCTCGTTGAAGAGGCGCGTCATCAGCCGAGCCCCGCGGCCGTGGCGGCAGCCGGCCTCTCGGCGGTGGCAGTCGGTCCGACGCGGCGCTTGCGCGACAGCAGCGCCATCAGGAGGGCGGACAGGAGCATGAAGAATCCGACTATGAACATGGCTGCACGGTACCCGCCGGTGGCGTCGGTGACCGCCCCGGTGATGTACGGGGCCGCGAAGCCGGCCAGGTTGCCCATGGTGTTGATGAGCGCGATGCCGGCTGCGGCGGCGGTGCCGGTGAGGAACTGCGTGGGCAGCGTCCAGAAGTTCGGGAGAGCCGCGAAGATCGACATGGCCGTGAATGCGATGACGACGATCGTCGCCGCCGGCGAGTTCATATAGAGCGCGACGGGGATGCTGACGCCGCCGACGATCGCCGGGATCACGATGTGCCAGGTCCTGAGGCCGCGCTTGGTGGCGTCCCGCGACCAGAAGTACAGGGCGAGAGCCGCCGGCACGTAGGGGATGGCCGTGATGAGCCCTTTCTCGAAGAGGTCGAACTCGGTGCCGAACTGCTCCTGGAAGGTGCCGATGATCGTCGGCAGGAAGAAGGCGAGAGCGTAGAGGCCGTAGATGAACCCGAAGTAGATGAACGCGAGCATCCAGACCCGGCCGCTCTTCAGGACGCGGCCGAGGCCGACGCCGTGGCCCCCGATGCCGGTGGCGCTGGTCTCGGTGCCGATCTTCTCCTCTTCGAGAGTGGTCTCGAGCCAGGTGCTCTCCTCCTCGGTCAGCCACTTGGCGTGCGAGGGCCTGTCCTTGAGGTAGAACCAGGCCACGACGCCGACGATGACCGCGGGGATCGAGACGCAGAGGAACATGAAGCGCCAGCCCTCGAGGCCGAGCACGCCGTCGTTCTGGAGCAGGAGTCCGGCCAGCGGGGCACCCACGACGCTCGTGAGCGGCTGGGCCAGGTAGAACAGGGCCAGGATCTTCGAGCGGTGCTTCGACGGCACCCAGAGGCTCAGGAACAGGATCGCGCCGGGGAAGAACCCGGCTTCGGCGACGCCCAGCAGGAAGCGGAGGCCCGCGAGCTGCTCGAAATTCTGGGCGAAGGTGAACAGGAACGCCACGATGCCCCAGGTCACCATGATGCGGGCGAGCCAGCGGCGGGCGCCGAAGCGCGCCAGGGCCAGGTTCGACGGCACCTCGAGAAGGATGTAGCCGATGAAGAAGACGCCCGAGGCGAAGCCGAACTGCGCGGCGCTCAGACCGAGGTCGGCCTCCATGCCGTTGGGGGCGGCGAAGCCGATGGCGGTGCGGTCGAGGTAGTTGATGAAGAACATCAGGGCCACGAACGGCACGAGCCGGATCGAGATCTTGCGGATGGCCGACCTCTCGACGCCGTTCGGCGCGGGGGTGGCTGTCAAGGGGGCGTCCACTGCGACTCCATTTCGTTCAACGACGTTGTCGGACGTGCACGAGAGGGTCGTCCCGCGTCACTGCTCCCATGATGACTCCCGCAACATAATCTGTCAACCGGTTGACCAATTAAACTGCCGGTGTGCCCGCCCCCGAATTGGTTGACCAAAAGATAGGCTTCACGCCATGCCGGCCTATCCAGACGACGACCCCGCGACGCTGCGGCTCGAGATCGAAGCCGTGCCCCGGGGGACCGCCGTGGCCGAGGTCGTGAAGCAGCTCATCTCGCTGCTGACCGGCGGCGAGCTCACCCCCGGGTCGCGGCTCCCTCCAGAACGCCAGCTCGCCGAGGAGCTCGGGGTGGGGCGGTCCGCCGTCCGCGAGGCCCTCGCGGCGCTCGAGATCCTCGGGATCGTCAGCGTCCGTCCCGGCTCGGGCACCTACCTGCGCGACTCCACCTCCGAGCTCCTGCCGACGACGCTCAGCTGGGGGCTCATGCTCTCCGCGTCGCGCACCCGTGAGCTGATCGAGGTCCGCGGCGCGCTCGAGATCCAGGCGGCCGCGTTCGCCGCGAGCCGGATCACCGACGACGAGGTCGAGATGCTGGCGCGGCACATCGAGACCATGAAGGAGAGCCTCGACGACCTCGACCGCTTCGTCGAGGCCGACGTGCGCTTCCACCTGCAGATCGCGGCGAGCGCCGACAACGTCGTGCTGCGCGACCTCCTGCAGAGCGTCCGCTCCCTCCTGCGCCTCTGGGTCGAGCGCGGCCTCCGCGACCGCGACCAGGGCGCTGTCGCCCTGCGCGAGCACATGGCCATCTACGAGGCCATCGCGGCGCACGACTCGGTGGCGGCCGAGGCGGCCATGCGCGTGCACATGACCACGGCGGGCGATCGCGTGGCGAGCCTCGACCTCGACTCCTAGGGGCGGGTCAGCGGTCCGTCAGCGACGAGTCAGGCGCGCATCGGTGGTCGTTGTCGCGATGCTGTAGAGGCTCGTCGAGGCGGCGGCGAACAGCGTCGTGCCGTCCGGTCCGCCGAAGCAGAGGTTCGCCGTCAGCTCCGGCAGATCCACTGCACCCAGGAACTCGCCGTCCGGCGCGTAGACCTCGACGCCGGTCGCACACGACGTCCAGACGTTCCCCGCCGCGTCGACGCGGAATCCGTCGGCCAGACCCGAGCCCACCGTGGCGAACACCCGTGAGTTCTTGCACCGGACGCCGTCGGTCACGTCGTACGCGCGGATGCAGCGGTTGCCGACACCCGCGGGCTGGCGCGCAGAAGACGTGTCGGCGACGTAGAGCACCGACTCGTCGGGCGAGAACGCCAAGCCGTTGGGCTCCTCGACGTCGAGCACCACGGGGCGCACGTCGCCCGTGACCGGATCAGCCCGGAACACCCAGTGGTCGCCGTACTCGCGGAAGCCGGGGTGACCTTCTCGGGCCTCGATGATCCCGTAGGGCGGGTCGGTGAACCAGACGGTGCCATCGCGCTTGACGACCACGTCGTTCGGGGAGTTGAACCGGTAGCCGTTCCACTGGTCGGCGATCACCTCGATGACTCCGTCGCGGTCGCGCTCGACCCGGCGACGACCGTGGGAGCACTGCACGACGCTGCCGTCGTCGTCGATGACCCGTCCGTTCGTGAACTCGACGCCCGAGGCGTAGACGCTCATCTCGCCGGTATCCCACGACCACTGCAGGATGCGGTCGTTCGGGATGTCGCTCCAGCGCAGCGTGCGGCTCGCCGGGATCCAGCACGGCCCCTCCGACCAGATGGCGCCGGTGGCGAGGCGCTCGGGTGCGGCTCCGGCCGGGACGAGTCCCGCGTCGGCGAGGTCGGTGAGACGGGTCATGATTCTCCTTCGAATCGCGAGTGCGACGGCAGGCCGAACGCCCTACACTGTCGCTGGAACAGAACCGGTTGACCAATCGCGATCAGCCGCTCCACTTCACTGTCCTCCTATTCAACTGTGCTCCTATTCCACAGTGCTCCTCTACCACCGCGCTCCCTTCGCCGCGGTGGCACCACTCGCGACATCGACGGAGATGAGATGACCGGCTCCCCCGAACGGCTCCGGCTGCCCGAACGACTCCAGGTGACGGACGAGTGGACGGTCGTCGTGGAAGACGCGTCGTTCGATCGCCTCGAGCACGCGGGGCGCGAGTTCCTGCGCGCGATCCGGGTCGTCGTGCGCGACCGCGACTGGCGCACGATCCCGGCGGCCTCGACGGCGCTCTCGCGGGGAGGCGACGGCTCGCTCACGCTGACGGCCGAGCTCGACGACCTCGGGGTGAAAGCGACCTGGACGGCGACGCTCCGCCCGGACGGCCCCGGCCTGCGGCTCGAAGCCGAGATCGTCGCGCACAGCGACTTCGACAGCAACCGAGCCGGCCTCATCGTGCTGCACTCCCCCGCGCTCGCGGGCACGCCGCTCACCGTCGTGCATCCCGACGGGACGACCTCCGACACCGCGTTCCCCGTCGACGTCGCCCCGCACCAGCCGGCCCGCGACATCGCCGGCCTGCGGTTCGCGGGCGGCGAGCTCCGGTTCGAGGGCGACGTCTTCGAGATGGAGGACCAGCGGAACTGGACGGACGCGTCGTTCAAGACCTACAGCACGCCGCTGTCGCTGCCGTTCCCGGTCCGCGTCGCTGCCGGCGCCGTGATCAGGCAATCCGCCGTGCTCACGCCGACCGGCACGGCCCCGGCCTCTCCGGCTGCCGCATCTCCTGAGGCGCGCACCGCCGCCGTCTTCCCGCAGCTCGCCGTCGGAGCCGCCAGCGCCCCGGGTCGCCCCCGCCGCCTGCTCCCATGGCTCGCGGGCGCCGGGATCCTCGTCGAGCTCGACCTGACCAGCGCCGCCTGGTCGCGAGTCCTGAGCCGGGCCCGCGCCGACTCCCCCGGTGCGCGGCTCGACGTGCGCCTGATCGCAGCCGACGCGGAGCAGCTCGTCGCCGCCGCCCACGCGCTCTGCGGGGTCCCGGTCGGCCGTCTGGCCGTCTATGACGCCGCGACACACGGCACGACGCCCGAGCTCTGGCGCCGCCTCGGCGAGCTCGCCGCGAGCGAGCCTCTGACCGGCACCCTGGTCGGCGGCACGCGCGCTCACTTCACCGAGCTCAACCGCACCTCGCAGTCCCTGCCCGATGACCTGGCCGGCGTGACTTTCTCAGTCACCGCGGGCATGCACGACTGGTCGACGACGCAGAAGGTCGAGTCGATCGCCCTTCAGCGAACCGTCGCCGAGCAGGCCGTGCGGATCGCCGCGGGCCGCCCCGTGCACGTCGGCCCGATCTCGCTCCGCGCGCGGTTCAATGCCGTCGCGACCTCGGCGCCGACACCCGCGCCGGACGACCCGGAGCGCGACGGATCAGAAGCCGCGCTCACGTGGGGATCGTCCGACCCGCTGCAGCGCGAGCCGTTCTTCGCCGCCTGGCTGGTCGCCTCGGCCGCCGCACTGACCGTCGACGGCGTGGCGTCGCTGGCGTTCGCCGAGGCGTGGGGGCCGCGCGGCTTCGGCGATGCGGACGGCGCGCCCTACCCCGCCGCCGACGCACTGCGGATCCTCAGCTCGTTCCAGGGGTGCGAGGTCGTCGAGGCCGGTCGGGTGGGGCCGGACACGTGGGCGATCGCGGTGCGCCGCCCGACCGGGGTCGAGGTCGTCGCTGCCAATCTGGGCGCCGACCCGGCCACCGTCACGGTCGCCGGCCGGACGCTGACCGTCGAGCCCCTGACCGTGGCACACCGGGACGAACGCTCAGCTGACCGGCACCGATCCCAGCTCGTGCTGGATCTGGAGTGCGAGCTCGCGGAGCATCGACACGTCGACGTCCTCCCCCTCCCGAGGCTCGGAGTCGAAGACGCAGAGCGCGCCGATCCGGGTGCCGTCGGCAGTCTCGACCGGGTAGCCCGCGTAGAAGCGCATAGGCGCACCCTCCCCGGGAACCCGCGCGTCTGACCAGGCGTCCTGCACCACCAACGGCGTGGAGTGCTCGATCGTCACGCGGCAGAACGACGTCTCGAGCGAAGCCTCGGGGCCCGCGTCGATTCCGGCCACGGCCTTGTTCCACTGCCGGTCTCCGCCGATGACGGTGAAGGCGGCGCCCCTGGTTCCGAAGGCCTGGGCGGCGCGGGCGACGATCTCGTCGAAGCGCCTCTCGGAGGGGGAGCCGTCGAGGCCGGCATCCCAGATGGCCGCGAGCCGGCGGTCGCGCGACTGAGGACGGTCGCGCGCCGCGCGGGTCTCGCTCCCGGGCGCGGCCTGCATCTCGAGGTGCGGTGTCATGGCGTCGGCCATGGTGAGCGCCCACTGGCGGAAGCGCTCAGGCGATCGGTAGCGGTGCTCCGCGGCGGTGGATCCCTGCCTCGTCGTCGGCAGGCAGTTCTCGGGCGGGCTGACGAAGTGCGCTCGCGGGTGACCCTGGCAGATGGCGAAGGTGAGCTGGTTGAGGTGATCGGCCCACCGGTCGGTCTCGCCGCCCGGACGGGCCCTGTAGATCGGGATGCTCGACACCGGCTGGATGCCCATGACGAAGATCCTGGTGAGAGGCGCCGTGTGACGCTCGAACGCGTCGATGAGACGCACCAGACCCTCGGCCCACTTGCGGGGCGAGGTGAAGCGGTAGGCGTCGCTCGCCCCCATCACGATGACGATGGCGTCGTAGACCCCTAGCGAGTCGCCGGAGAGCACGCTCGCGGCCGACTCGACGTCCCACCGCATGTCGGCGAGGAGGTCGACGTCGGCCCCGCGCCCCGTGCGCTGGCTCAGAGCGCGGGCGAGCTGGCCGGGGATCGCGAGCTCGTGGGTGCCGACGCCCCAGCCCATCGCGATTCCGTTTCCGAAGACGAGCACGCGGTCGGGGTTCTCCCCGGGAGCATGCCCCTGGGGCGCATCGTGCGGTCGGGGGACGGACGAGGGTCCGTCGCCGACGAGTCGGTAGCGCTGGACCCGCGCGGGGCGCAGGAGGGCAGGGACGAGCTGGGACATGGGTTGCTCCGAGTGGTTGGTTCGGTTCGCCGGAGGTCGTCGTGTCGTCCTGATCCGTGGTGAACGACCGACCCCTTGTGGCTGGGTTGGGGCAACCGTACGTCTGTCGAATAGATGTGGCAAGCACCAGAAGTGGGGGCCGCCGACATCCGCCTCCGGTCCGAGGACTGTGCGAAGGCCCTGGTCGCGGCCCGCGCCGCTGGAGCTCGATGCCCTCCTAGAGCTCGATGCCCTCGGTGAAGGTGCGGAAGACCGGCGGCGCGGCCATGATCGATCCGAGGCGGTTGGCCCCCTCCGGGGTCTGCCTCCATTCGGCGTAGGCGGTGCGCGCCTCGACGGTCGCCCACGACTCCACGATCACGATCTTCGACGGGTCGTCGTCGTCGATCAGGATGTCGATGCCGGTGTTGCCCTCGCGGTCGCGCGTCTGAGTCAGGACCTCGCGGATGACCTCGGTCGCGCCGGCGACGTCGGTGTTGAGGGTCATCTCGAGGAGCACGGTCATCGTCATGGGTCGTTCCAGTTCGTCGGGCCGCTCCGATCGGCGGCGTCGATCCATCATGCTCTCGCGTCGTCAGACCGGCAGCACCTGTCGGAGAACAGCCAGCTGCGCCTCGTCGTCGAAGACGTCGCCGCCCTCATGGCCGTTGTACGGCCAGACGGTGATCGCCTTCTCGCCGCCGTAGACGTTGAACGCGCCGAAGACGGTCGAGGGCGGGCAGATCGGGTCCATCAGCGCCGTCGTGAACCACGCGGGCGCGGTCGCACGGCGGGCGAAGTTGACGCCGTCAAAGTAGGCGAGCACGCCGTGCACGGCGTCGACCCGGTCGCGGTGCACGGCCAGGTACCGGCCGATCTCCTTGTAGGGATCGGCATCGGTCATGACGGTCGCGCGCGGGAAGTCGCAGAGGAAGGGCACCCGCGGGAACGCTGCGGCCAGCCCCGGAACGAGACCGGCTACGGCGAGCGCGATGCCTCCGCCCTGGCTGCCGCCGAGCACGACCACCCGATCGGCATCGATCGCCGGCAGGGTGCGAGCCGCCTCGACCGCACGGACAGCGTCCGCGAACACTCGGCGGTAGTAGTACGTCTCGCGGCTGTCGATACCCCGGGTCAGGAAGCCCGGGAACTGGGGGCCGCCGCCATCGGGGTCGGCGGTCGCGCCCTCGCTCCACGCCGAGCCCTGCCCCCGGGTGTCCATCTGGAGGTGCGCGTAGCCGGCCGACGACCAGAAGAGATTCTCGACGGCACGCCCTCGGCCTCCGCCGTACCCGACGAACTGCACGACGGCCGGGAGCGGCGCCGACGCGCCGTGCGGCACGCGCAGCCACGCCCGGACCGGCTGCCCCTCGTACCCGGCGAACGTCACGTCGAACACGTCGACGGTGGCCAGGCCGGTGTCGACGGGCACCACGGCGAGGCCGAGATCGTGAGACCGGGTGCTGTCGAGGGTGGCCGCCCAGAACTCGTCGAAGTCGACGGGATCGACCTGGCTGCTGGTGTAGCGGCGGAGCTCTTCTTCGGGCATGTCGACGAACATGCCCACAGCCTAGCCAGCCGCCGCGACGCGAGCCGCAGGGCGAATCCGCGACGGGTGGCCGTTCTCCCGGGGAGAGTCGTACCCTGGAGGCATCGTCGACATCGGAGTCGGCGACTCGGAGCCCCAGGGCTCCCGGTAGGCGGCGCAGAGAGGCGACGAAGACCAATGGATCACGAGACACGACGGTTCGCCCGCGAAGCGAAGCGCGAGATCAAGCTGCTCATCGAGCAGTGCTCGTACATCGCTCCCACGCAAGAGCAATCGGCCGCGCAGGACCCCGCCGAGGAGTTCGACCGCGAGACCGAGGTCATCATGCGGTCGAGCATGGGAGGCAGCGCCAATCTGGCGTTCTTCCTCCCCTACCTCTGGAAGCACCGGCACTAGACCGCTCGACGCGCTACGACCCGACCGCAGGCGAGATGGCCGCCCCGGTCGCACCCCGCAGGGAGTGACGACCGGGACGGCCATCTCGTGGCGTGCCGTCGACTAGGCCGGGAGCTCGAGCTTCTGGCCCGGGTAGATGAGGTCCGGGTCGGTGACCGTGGTCGTGTTGGCGCCGGCGAGTTCCTGCCATCCGCCGTCGAGGTCGAGGTGCGTGGCGATCGTCGCGAGCGTGTCGCCCGACTTCACGGCGTAGGTCTTGCCGCTGGTCTTGACCGGCGTGATCGCCGGTGCGGGCACCGTGCTCGACTCGGTCGTCGTCGGTGTGCTCGTGGACGGCGCGGGTGCGGCCGGAGCAGCAGGCGTCTCGGGAGCGGCGGGTGCCGCGGGAGCCGCCGGTGCCGCCGGAGCCGCCGGTGCCGCCGCGGCCGCACCGGAGGTGCCCGAGAGCCCGAGCTTCGCCGAGCACGCCGGCCAGGCGCCCCAGCCCTGCGAGGCGAGGACGTTCTCGGCGACCGAGATCTGCGTCGCACGACTGGCGGCGGCCGGCGAGCCGGCGCCGCCGTTGGCGGTCCACGTGCCCTGGGTGAACTGGAGTCCGCCGTAGTAGCCGTTGCCGGTGTTGATGGCCCAGTTGCCGCCGCTCTCGCATTGAGCGAGGGCGTCCCACGTGGAGGCGTCGGCCGCGTTGGCCGGGGCCGCCGCGAGGCCGACTCCGCCGGCGGTGAGCGCGACGAGCGCGGCCGATCCGAGGAGGACGCGGGGACGGCCGATCCTCTTCGATGCGGTGTTCTTCGATGCGGTGTTCTTCGATGCCATGAATGCTCCAGGGGGACGCCGAAGACCTCGAGGGTCGGCCGCCCATCCCTGCCGATAGAGGTCAGGTAGCGGCTGCTGCAGGCTGGGCGGCCCGACGGCGAGATGCAGCGCCGCGGCGAGGCCCCCGGTGACGAGGGCCGAACGACGCACCACGCTAGGCGAGGGCATCGTGCGGATCAAATCGTGCGCCTGGGAATCCCCTCCGCCTGGATTTTCAGGGAACTCTCACCGCAGAACGGATTTTTCTGACGGCAGGAGCCGTTGCCATCACCATGAGCACACTAGGAATCATCGGAGCAGGTCACATCGGCAGCCAGGTCGCCCGCGCGGCGATCGCGACCGGATACGACGTCGTCATCAGCAACTCCCGCGGGCCGGAGACCCTCGCCGACCTCGTCACGGAGCTCGGGCCGAAGGCGCGCGCCGCGACCGCGGCCGGGGCAGGGGAGGCCGGCGACGTCGTCGTCGTGACCGTTCCGCTCAAGGCCATCGAGCAGGTCCCCGTCGAGCCCCTCGCCGGCAAGATCGTCATCGACACGAACAACTACTACTTCGAGCGCGACGGCCACATCGCCGCTCTCGACGAAGGCACCGACACGGTCAGCGAGATGCTCCAGAGGCACCTCCCGACGAGCCGCGTCGCCAAGGGCTTCAACCACATCATGGCGAAGGACATCACCGAGGACGCCCTCCCGGCGGGCGACCCGAAGCGCCGCGCACTCGCGACCTCGAGCGACTTCGACGACGCGAGCACGTTCGTCGAGAAGCTCTACGACGAGTTCGGCTTCGACACCGTCAACGTCGGCCCGCTGGCCGACAGCTGGCGCGTCGAGCGCGACCGCCCGGCCTACGTCGTGCGCCAGTCGAAGGCGGAGCTCGTCGAGAACCTGGCCAAGGCCCCGCGCACGGTCTGACCGCGCGCGTCGGCGTCAGTCGTTGCGGTACAGCGTGGCCGCGGTCGCGGTCCTGCGCGATTTGACGGCGAGCACGATCATCGTGACGAACAGTGCGATGAGGGCGACTGCCATGAGCCCGGCGACGATGGCGAGGAAGACTGCGAAGACCGACATGGTCCGAGCGTAGTCGACCTTCCTGTCGCCGGGCTTTCTCGTGCCCGCTCGCGGGTGCGGACGCTCAGGCTGCGAGGGCCGCGCGAGCCCGGCCGAAGAGCCGTGCGATCCACTCGCCGCGGCGGGGAAGATGCGCGTGCGTCTTCGTCCGCAGCTCGATGCGCTTGAGGCCGCGCGCGAGGTCGTGGAGGTTGTTGCGGCGCGTGCCGTCCCAGTTCACGTAGAGGTAGCGGCCGTCGAGGAAAGGCAGCGAGCGCACTCGCGCCCGCTGGTACGAGTCGGGGCCGGCGAAGTAGTGCGCCTCGCCGCGGTGGATCTGCTGCGCCGCGAACTCGGCGTCGATGACGCCGGTCGGGGTGACGAGGGCGACGATGGCCCCGGTCGTGTCTCGCACGACGAACTCGATGGTGAGCTCGGACATCGCGGACCTCTCTCGGCGGTTCAGGCGCCGTTCGGCAAACGACGCGGGCGGACCGCGGGATCCGGAAGAGGGGCGAACGTGTCGAGGCGGCCTGTGCCGGAACCCTCGGTGCTTCCTGTGACGATCATACGAGCGAGCCGAGTCGATTTCCACCACCCGAGCGGGGGTTGACTACGCGGGCTTTCCCGTCGCCAGGCGCCACCAGGTCGGAGCGCCGGCGGCGATGGCGTGCACCGCGCCCTCGATGTCGTCCAGGTCGCCCATCTGCAGCCACACCTCGATCGCGCCGACTGTGCCCGATGCCGCATAGGCCGCGATCATCCGAGTGGTCTGGTCGTCCATCTGCTCTACCGGGAGCGGGGCGATCTGCGGATAGGCGGTCAGAGCGGTGACGATGTTGTCGGCCAGGAACGTCGACAGCGAGCGCCGCACGGGCGCTCCGTTCTGCCCGAGCAGGGCCGCGCGGTACGCGGGCCCGAAAGCGGCGATGTGCCGGAGGAGCCCGGCCTCCGCCGTCGCCAGCACACCCTGGAGCGCGCTGGACGCGGGCATGCCCTGACCGACGTAGCCGAGGAGGTACTCCTCGAGCTTCTCGTGAAGGGCGAGTGCCAGCAGGTCGACGACCGACGAGGAGTGCCGGTAGAACGTATCGCGCGTGACGCCGGCGTCTCGGGCGACCTCCGAGACGCTCACGTCGTCGATGCGACCTGCCGCGGCGAGGGCCAGTACGGCGGAGGTCAGCCGGTCGCGGCTTCGTCGTGCTCGCGGATCCATGGAGACAACGTAATCACGCACCTGTCGACCACTGCCAGGTTCTCAGCAAGTCGTCCCCCGCATGACAGCCGAAAGGCGGACAGACAGATCACCTCGTGTTGCCTCGAGCAGGAAGGGGCGAGGCCGATCGACCCAAACGACCGGCCCCGCCAGGCGATCGCGTGGATCGCCGTCGTCCACGACCCTGATCCGATGCCGTGGACTCCCCCAAAGTATCAAACAAATGTCAGCGAGACCACGGTTCCTGCATATCGGACCTCGGTCCACGACCCTCGACCGCTACAGCGATGCCGCCCACTCCGACACGAAAGTCCAGTCGCCCTCGGGCCGCTGCTCCTCCACGAACCGGACCAGCGCCTCGGGCACCGGAGCACTGGCGGCCCCGCCGAGGCTCATGACCGAGAGCGACGCGCTCAGCCCCGCGAATCGCAGCTTCTGCTCGAGGGGCCAGTCGCGGCCGAGCACCACCATCAGGGCCGCTACGAAGACGTCGCCGGCTCCGGTCGGATCGACGGCAGGAACTGCCACCGCCGCCGTCTCGACCATCGTCCCGCTCCCGGCGTCGTACGCCACGACCCCGCGGGGCCCGCGCGTCACGACGGCGAGGGGCGTGTGCTCCCCGAGCGCCCTCGCCGCGAGGTGGGCGTCGTCGGTGCGCGTGTACCGCATCGCCTCGAGGTCGTTCGGCACGAAGACGTCGACGCCGTCGAGCCGGTCGAGCACCTCGCTCGACCACGAGCCCGTGGAGTCCCAGCCGACGCCGCCCACGACAGTCGTCCCGCCGGCGCGCAGCTCGGCGACCCAGCCGGGAACCGGCTCGGCGAGCTCGACGTGCACGACTCCGACCGCGCCGAGCCCGGCCGGAGGCGTCTTGCGGCGCTGGCACTCGGCGTCCGTGAGCGACTCCTCGTAGGTGATGAAGCTCCGGTCGTGCGCGCCGGTGAGAGCCACGGTCACCGGGCTCTGCCGGCCGGGCAGCGTGCGGACACGGCTGACGTCGAGGTTCGCCTCGATCTCCAGGAGGCTGCGGATGTGAGCCCCGAGCACGTCGTCGCCGAGCTCGGCGAGCAGCGCCGTCGAGGCGCCGAGGCGCGCCCCCGCCACGGCGCGGTTGGCCACTCCCCCGGGCGTGACGGAGAACGCCTTCGCGAACACCTCGGTGCCCGCCTCGGGCACAGCGACGCCCGAGAAGACGAGGTCGCAGTAGACGATCCCGCTGAAGAGCAAGTCGGTCCGTGATTCGGTCACGAGTCCATCATGACGGCTGGACGACCTCGAACACCGCCGGCCCGAGGGTCAGCTCGCCGTCGGTGAGCGGCTCGCACCGCATCCCGCCGCGGCCGCGGAGGGCCGCGAAGGCGCCGGGCGCGAGCTCGTGGTCCATCCAGGCGCACGGGTTGGCGGGGCGGTTGCCCCGGAAGAGCACGGCCCCTGCGCCCGAGTCGAGCGAGAACAGGGCTCCGCGGAGGGTGTCGACCGGCATGCCGCGGACGATCACGTTGCGACGGGTGCGGGCGGGATCGAAGGCGACCGCCCCGAGTTCCTGCGCCGCCGTCTCGAGCTGCCCGACGTCGAAGAAGGTCACCGACGCGCCGCGGTGCGCCGGCTTCGCGAAGTAGCGGTCGCCGACGATGCCGAGGCCGGCGCGGATCTCGACGCGGCCGGGCAGCTCGCTCTCGCGCTCCCCCTGGCCGAACGGCCGGGCGCCGTCGGCGGGGCGGCCGTCGTAGCGGTGCCGGGGCGAGGCGAGCAGCAGCTCGATGGTCACGTCGCGCCCGGTCACCCGGCCCACGATACGCGGCGCGACACCGGGGAATGGATCGGCGCTCCTAGAGCTTGGGCCGAGCATGACTCAGTCGCCTGAAAGGCGCGGATGGCTCGGCGTGATCTCGGTATCGCTCGGCTCGTTCGTGCTCGTCCTCTCCGAATTCCTCCCGATCGGCCTGCTGCCCAACATCGCCTCCGACCTCGGGATCGGCATCGGCACTGCAGGGCTCCTCATCGTCGCCACCGCCATCGCGGCCGCGATCGGCGCCCCCGTCATCACCGTCGTCAGCTCGCGCATCGACCGCCGCTACGTGCTCTGGTCGCTGATGGTGCTGCTGATCATCGCCGACGTCGTCGGCGCCATGGCGGGCTCGTTCGCCCTGCTCCTGGTCGCGCGGGTGCTGCTCGGCGTCACCCTCGGCGCCTTCTGGGCCATCGGCGCCGGCATCGCGGGCCGCCTCGTCGCGGCACCTCAGGTCATCAAGGCCACCTCGATCATCACCGCGGGCGTCTCGGTCGCGACCGTGGTCAGCCTGCCGCTGGGGTCGCTCGTGGCGAACCTCGCGAGCTGGCGCCTCGCCTTCGTGATCGGCGCCGGCCTCGCGGTCGTCGCGCTCGTCGGCCAGCTGATCCTCCTGCCGTCGATCCCGTCGAGCTCGCGCGTGGCGTTCCGCACCTTCGGCGGGCTGTTCCGGGTGCAGCGCGCCCGCGTCGGCCTGATCGCGACGGCCTTCGTGTTCCTGGCGCAGTTCACCGCGTACACCTTCATCACGCCGTACCTCGAGGACCTCGTCAAGGTCGACACGTCCACCGTGACGCTGGCGCTGCTGGTCTTCGGCATCGCCGGGATCGCCGGCAACTTCGCGTTCAGCGTCGCCCTGTCGCGAAACCTGGTCGGCACGCTCCTGTTCGGCAAGATCCTGCTCGCGGTCGCGATCGTGCTTCTGCCGCTGCTCGCCTGGACCGTGCCCGGCGTGTTCGTGCTGCTCGTCGTCTGGGGCTTCGTCTGGGGCGGCATGCCGCTCGGCATGCAGACGTGGATGTCCACCGCCGCTCCCGGCGTCGCCGAGGGCAGCCTGGCGATGTTCGTCACCACGATCCAGCTGGCGATCTCGGGCGGCTCGATCGTCGGGGCCGTCACCCTCGGCCTCGGCGGCTACGGTGCCACCTTCACGGTGTCGGCCGTCATCGCGGCGCTCGGGTTCGTGACGCTGCTGGTGCTGGGGCGGAGCGGGTCGTCTCGCGCGGCGTCGGCGCCGGCCGCGCCCGTGCCGGTCACGACCGGCGCCGTCGCGGTGCCCTGCCCCTAGCCCGTCCCGCCCGGACCTCCCCCACCGCACCACGATCGGGACTCCACACCACGCGATGTCGTGGTGTCGGGTCCCGATCGTGGGTTCGGGGTCCGGCCCGGACAGCGGTCGCTAGCGGCCGAGCTCCGCGACCGTCGGAGGGTTCGCCCCGGCGCGCGACACCGTGACGCGGGCGCTCGTCAGGGCCGTCGCTACGACGGAGGACAGCACGCCGGCAGCCAGCCCGCCAGCGCGCACCGAGTCGGCGTGCCCGCCGTCGAGCAGCGCGAACAGCAGCCCCGACATGAAGGCGTCTCCGGCGCCGATGGTGTCGACGACCTCGACGGGAAGCGAGGGCAGCGCGACCCGGTCGGTCGACGTGGCCGCGACCGCACCGTCAGGGCCGCGAGTGATGGCCGCGAGCGTGACGCCCAGGCCGAGGTAGCGGTCGAGCACGGCGTCGAGGGACAGGCCCGGGTGCAGCCAGGCGGCGTCCTCGTCGCTCATCTTCAGCACGTGCACCACCCGCGCCAGCGCGTCGACGGTGGCCAGGACGGCGTCGCGGTCGGGCGTGATGCTGGGCCGCACGTTCGGGTCGAAGCTCAGGAGCGCCCGGTCGCGCGAGGCCTCGAACAGGCGCCGCACGTCGTCGCTGCCCGGCGCGAGGGCGGTCGCGATCGAGCCGGTGTGGAGCAGCGCGACGTCGTCAGGAACGCTGATCGCCCCGGGTGCCCACTCGATGTCGAACTCGTACTCGGCGTGGCGATCCTCCTGAATCGTGGCGACCGCCGTCGAGGTCCGGTGCGAGGTCACCGTGGCCGGGTCGACGCTCACCCCCGCCGAGGCGAGATGCGCCAGCAGGGCGTCGCCGCGTGCGTCGCGGCCGACCGAGGCGCGGAACGCGGTGCCGACTCCGAGCCGGGCCAGCCCGTAGGCGACGTTCATGGGGCTCCCGCCCGGGTGCTCGACCGTGGAGTCGCCGTCGACAACGATGTCGACGAGCGCCTCGCCGACGACGAATGCTGCACTGCTCATGCTCGGAGCGTACCGGCAGTGTCGTCCCCTCAACCATCACCCCCGGGGCGCAGGAACTGCGACTACGCCGCCACCGCCCGAGCCGCCGCGCGGAACCGCCCCGGCGCCGCACCCCGCGCTCGGCTGAACGCCCTCGAGAACGCGTACACCGACGAGTACCCCACCGCCGCTGCGACGGCCTCCAGCGGCTCGTCGCCGTCGCGCAGCCGCACGGCGGCGAGGTCCATCCGCCAGCGCGTCAGGTACGCCGCCGGAGTCTCGCCCGCCACCGACTGGAAGCGCCGGGCGAGAGTCGCCTTCGAGACGTTCAGTCGCGCCGCGAGGGCGGTCGTGGTCCAGGGCGCGGCGGGGTCGGCGTGCACGAGAGTGAGCGCCTCGGTCATCAGCGGGTCGCCGAGGACCCCGAGCCACGACGGCTCCGACGGCGCAGGCCTCGTGGCGAGCCAGACGCGGAGAAGCTGCACGAGCAGGATGTCGACCAGGCTGTTCATCACTACGCTCGCTGCGATCTGCGGGTGGGCGAGCTCGCGGGCGAGGAGGCGCACGGTGTCGTCGAGGCAGGTGCCCCCGTTGTCGGCGCGGATGTGGACGACCTCCGGCAGCAGCTCCAGCACCTGGGTGGAGACCGCCGGGTCGTGGCGGTAGGCGGCCCCGAGGATGTGCGTCTGCACATCGCCGTCGCCGAACCGGAGCACCCCGCCCGTGCGCCGGGCGTGGGCGGCCGTGCTCGAGTCGCAGAGCGGCGCGGGAGCGCCCGGGTAGCTCGTCAGAGTGTGGCCCACCCCTGTCGGGAGGAGGACCACGTCGCCGGGCATCAGCTGTCGGGGGTCGTGCCCGGGCACGCCGAGCCATGCGGTGCCCGAGGTGACGGCGTAGAAGGCGGCGCCCGGGTTGTCGGTCCACCAGACACCCCAGGTCGCGGTGGCCTCGATCCGGGCGCCGAGGGTGCCGCGGACGCCGGAGACCGCGAGTACGTCGGCAAGGAGGTCCATCCCCTCAGAATAGCCGCCGGTCATCTATGCACCTGCGCACATGAGTCGATCGGCTATCGATCTGGTCTCTTCGGGCATCGACCTGCGCATAACCTGCTTCGTACGCTCGACGAGTGCCGAACGGACGGCACCGGAAAAGGGGCACCAATGAACATCGAAGGCCAGATCGTCCTCGTCACCGGATCGAACCGCGGCATCGGCCGGCAGTTCGTCGAAGAGCTGCTCGCGCGCGGCGCGGCGAAGGTCTACGCGACCGCCCGGCGCCCCGAGGGCGTCGACGCCGAGCTGTCCGGGCTGACCGGCGTCGCGATCCTGCCGCTCGACATCACCGACCAGGCGTCCGTCGACGCCGTGGCAGCGGCAGCTCAGGACGTCACCCTGCTGATCAACAACGCCGGCGTCTCGACCGGCGCCGACCTGGTCGCGGGCGACCTCGCCCTGATCCGCCGCGAGATGGACACCCACTTCTTCGGCACCCTGAGCATGGTGCGGGCGTTCGCGCCGATCCTCAGGGCGAACGGCGGCGGCGGCATCGTGAACGTCCTGTCGGCGCTGTCGTGGTTCAACTGGATCGGCGCCGGTGCGTACGGTGCGGCCAAGGCGGCCGGCTGGGCGATGACGAACGGCGTGCGCCTCGAGCTCGCAGCGCAGGGGACCCTCGTCACGGGCGTCCACCTCGGAGCCGCCGACACCGAGATGATGGCCGGCTACGACGGTCCGCTGCTCGCACCCCGCGACGTCGTGATCGCAGTGCTCGACGGGATCGAGGCGGGCTCGACGGAGGTCGTCGTCGACGAGTGGAGCGCCACGGCGAAGGCCTCGCTCGCGCTCGCGCCGTCGGCCAGCCCGTTCTACGACGGCACGCTCAACGCCTAGGGCCGCGCCACGACGCGCGGAGCCCCGCCGTTTCGGCAGATCCCCGCTGTCGCGCAGGAGGGATCGAGCCGAAACGGCGGGGAAGGGGCCGGCTGGCCGGCCGGGCCGCTAGACGGCCGCCGCCACCAGCACGTCGGCCGTCAGGCCGCCGCCGGCCACCGCGAGCCGCACGGTCGACCCGGCGGCGAGGCGCCCGTCGACCATGAGCGTCGCGAGCCGGTCGTCGATCTCGCGCTGGATCAGCCGGCGCAGCGGGCGAGCGCCGTACTCGGGCTCGTACCCGTGCTCGGCCAGCCAGTCGACGGCCTCGGGCGAGGCGTCGAACCGGATGCCCTGCGCGGCGAGCCGGGCGCCGGTCTCGGCCAGCATGAGCGACACGATCGCTGCGAGCTGCGTGCGCTCGAGCTTGCGGAACAGCACGATCTCGTCGATGCGGTTGAGGAACTCCGGTCGCATCGCCTCGCGCAGCTTGCCCATCACGCGGTCGCGCAGCGCCTTGTCCGAGCCGAACCCGCTGTGCCTGTCAGAACCGCCGCCGTCGGCCGGCCCGCCGACGAAGCCCATCGCACCGCTCCGCGACGCCAAGAACTCCGACCCGAGGTTCGACGTCATGATGACCACCGTGTTGCGGAAGTCGACAGTGCGTCCCTGTCCGTCGGTCAGGCGCCCGTCGTCGAGCACCTGCAGCAGCAGGTTGAACACGTCGGGGTGCGCCTTCTCGATCTCGTCGAGCAGGATGACGGAGTACGGGTTGCGGCGCACGCGCTCGGTCAGCTGACCGGCCTCGTCGTAGCCGACGTAGCCGGGAGGGGCGCCGACGAGGCGCGAGACGGTGTGGCGCTCGCCGAACTCCGACATGTCGAAGCGCAGCATGGCGGTCTCGTCGCCGAACAGCGACGCGGCCAGGGCCTTCGCCAGCTCGGTCTTGCCCACGCCCGTCGGGCCGAGGAAGAGGAAGCTGCCGGTCGGGCGGCGCTGGTCGCCGAGCCCGGTGCGCGAGCGCCGGACGGCCTTGGCGATCGCCGCGACGGCGTCGTCCTGACCGACGACGCGCTCGTGCAGCTCCGTCTCGAGCAGCGCGAGCCGTGAGCGGTCGCCGTCGGTGAGGCGCGCGGCGGGGATCCCCGTGGCGCGCGAGATGAGCTCGGCGATGTCGTCGGCGGTGATGACCGCGTCGGCGTTCGCGGCGAGGTCCTCGGGCGCAGGAACGCCGGACGCCTCCGCCAGCCGGGCCTCGACGGCCGTCATCGCGTCGCGCAGCCCCGACGCCTCCTCGTACCGCTCGGCCGCCACCGCGCGGTTCTTCTCGGCCTCGAGCTCGGCGAGCTCGGCCTGGAGGGCGGCGGTGTCGACGACGAGCCCGAGGCGCAGGCGACGGCGCGCGCCGGCCTGGTCGATCAGGTCGATGGCCTTGTCGGGGAGGAAGCGGTCGCTGACGTAGCGGTGCGAGAGCTCCACTGCGGCCGCGAGGGCCTCGGGCGTGTAGGTCACCGAGTGGTGCTCCTCGTAGCGCGGGGCGAGCCCGCCGAGGATGGCCGTGGCATCGGCCACCGAGGGCTCGGGCACCTGGACGGGCTGGAAGCGCCTCTCGAGTGCGGCGTCCTTCTCGACGCGGCGGTACTCGGCCAGCGTGGTGGCGCCGACGACGTGGAGGTCGCCCCGGGCGAGACGCGGCTTCAGGATGTTGCCGGCGTCCATTCCGCCGTCGCTTCCGGCACCGGCGCCGACGACCGTGTGCAGCTCGTCGATGAAGACGATGAGCTCGTCGAAGTGCGCTGTGATCTCGTCCATCGCCTTGGTGAGGCGCTCCTCGAAGTCGCCGCGGTAGCGGGTGCCCGCCACCATGCCCGGCAGGTCGAGGGCGACCACGCGCTTGTCGCGGAGCACCGGAGGCACGTCGCCGGAGACGATGCGCAGGGCGAGACCCTCGACGATGGCGGTCTTGCCGACGCCAGGCTCGCCGATCAGGACGGGGTTGTTCTTGGTGCGGCGGAGCAGGATCTCGACGGTCGCCTCGATCTCATCGGCGCGGCCGATGACCGGGTCGATGAGGCCCTCGCGAGCTCGCGCGGTGAGATCCGTGCCGTACTGGTCGAGCGTCGGCGTCTCGGAAGCCGGCTCGGCGCCGGCCGCCGCCTGCGCGGGGCCGCCGGACTGCACGAAGCGCTGCATGGCCTCGGGAGTGATCCCCGCGGCGCCGAGCAGCTGGCCGGGCGCGGAGCCCTGATCGACGACGAGCGCGAAGACGACGTGCTCCGGGTCGACGTAGGTCGAGCCGAATGCGCGTGCCGCCTGAGCGGCCTCCAGCAGGATCCGCTGGGCCGCCGCGGTCAGGGCCGGACGCTGCGGGGCATCGGCGGACGCGCCGGGGAGGCGGCCGTCGACTGCCGCGGCCAGGGCCTCGCGGTCGGCTCCGACGTAGGCGACGAGGTCGCTGGCCGGGTGGAGGTCGAGCGCGGCCCGAAGGATGTGGAGAGCGTCGAGCTCCGCGTGACCGCGCGAGACGGCGATCTCGCGCGCCGCGGCCATGAGCTCGTGCGTGCGACGGCTGAGGAGTCGGCTGATGTCGACGTTGTCGGGCATGGAACCTCCAGGAGAAACTTGAGTGCCTTTGACTCAACTCAACGCAGGAGGACGCGAGACATTCCCACCCCGCCCACAAAGGTGAGCGGGGTGGACTCAACCCTTACTTGTAGACGGCCTGAGTCAGCACCTGCGAGGCCCGGGCGGAGAACTCCCCGCGCACCAGCACCTCGTAGCGACCGGCCTCCATGGTCTTGATCGACGAGAAGTCGCGGCGGCCGCGGGTCATGGCGTGCCCGGCGAATCCGAACAGGGCTCCCCACACGGCACCCGCCACGACGGCCGTGAGGAGCACCGCGACGAGGTTCGCATTGGCGAAGATCGCGAACAGGAAGCCGAGGAACAGGCCGAACCAGACGCCGCTGAGCGCACCGCGCCCGGCCGCCTTGCCGTTGGTGAGACGCCCAGACACGTTCTCGACCGTGCGGATGTCGTGGCCGACGATCGAGACGTTCTCGACGGGGAAGCCCTCGTCGCTCAGGCGGTCCACCGCGGCCTGGGCGTCCTCGTACTTCGTGTAGGTCGCGACGACCTGCGGGTAGCCGCCGCCGGCGAACGCGCCGAAGCCGCCGGCCTGCTCGGCCTGCGATCCCGTGGAATCGGCGGCGGGCTGCGTCGTGACGGGCGGCGGGACAGCACCCGGAGGCGCGTACTCGCCGTACTGCGGGGCGGGGCCGGCCTGAGGGCGGTCGGCAGCGGGGTCTCCGGCAGAACCGGCACCAGACGGGTTGTCGTTCGACATCGAGTACTCCTTGTGAATTCAGGGACGGACCTCCACTGTGCCCTCGTCGCCTGGCGTTTTTCGGATAGTCCCCGGTCAGCGCCGGAGGTGTGCCTAACACTCGCCCACTATCAGGAAAAACACGGCCGCACCAGGGGATGACGCAAGCGTCACCCACGTGCGATCATCCCCATCGATGAGCCAGCACCACGACAGCCCGGACGCCGAGCAGACGCCCGATACCGCCCAGATCAAGGCCGACCACCACGGACGCGACCTCGACGAGGCCTTCGCCCTGTACGCGGGCAACTACAACGGCTCCGGCTTCTACGCGGAGCAAACCGAGCTGCCGTTCGCGTACCGCTACACGATCGACGGCGACGACGACGTGACCCTGCGGTCGTCGAGGTTTCTCGGATCGATCCGCGGCACGGTGCAGCCCGAGGGCGAGTACATCGTGTCGTGGCTGACCGCCGGCCAGGGCCTGATGGACATCGGCGCGGACGAGTTGCGGATGGCGCGGGGGCGACCGGCGATGTTCCCGACGGGTCGGCGGTACGCGTTCCACCTCAGCGACTTCCGGCAGAACCTCATCCACTTCGAGTCGGGCTACCTCGAGCGGATCGCGGCCGAGCGAGCCGGCGCGGAGCCGAGCCGGCTCCACTTCGACCACACGGCGATTCCCGACACGGCAGCGCTCGTGGCGTGGAACGAGGCCGTCCAGGTGGCCGCGCGCGCCATCCTCGGCACGCCCTCGACCGAGCTGCAGCAGTCCGAGGCGAAGCGGCTGCTCGCCGGAGCCCTGCTCGACACGTTCGCGCACGAGGGCCCCGAGCGGCGAGGTCTGGCGGTCGCGCCCGGCAACGCGCGGCTCGTCGCGGCCCTGGAGTTCGTCCACGAGCACGCGGCCGAGCCGATCACGACCACGGCGATCGCCGACGCGGCCGGCCTCAGCCTGCGCGGGCTGCAGCACGCCTTCCACCAGCAGTTCGAGTCGACGCCGAGCGAGTACCTCCGGGGTGTCCGCCTCGACCGGGTGCGCGGCGAGCTGCTGGCCGCGGCCCCCTCCGAGACCACCGTGTCGATGATCGCCCTCCGCTGGGGCTTCGCGCACTCGGGCCGATTCTCGTCGGCCTACGTCAAGCGGTTCGGCGAGTACCCGGCTCAGACGCTGCGGCGCTGAGTCGCGCGGCGACCTCCATCGCGGTCGGGCACCGGCCCGTAGCCGTCGCGCGCGACGGCGACGACGACCAAGGCGACGGCGACGAGGCCAATCCCGGCGAAGACGAGCAGGGCGATGATTGACGGGTCCAATGAGCTCATGTCGAGATCCAATCCTGCTTCGGCGGCCGCAGAAAGGACCAATCTCGGTAAAGTGGCTCCGTGACCACGACGACCGCCCTCGGAACCCACGCGCTCCAGACCCTCCTCGGCGAATGGCGCCACGGCGGCGTCGCGCACATCGAGCTCGCCGAGAAGCTGAACGTGCTCCTGATCGACGGCCGCGTCCGCTCGTCCACCCGCCTCCCGGCCGAGCGCGAGATCGCCCGTGCGCTCGGCATCAGCCGCACCACCGTCGTGTCGGCGTACCGGCTCCTGCGCGAACGCGGCGTGCTGTCGAGCGTCCAGGGCTCGGGCAGCGTGCTCGAGCTCCCCGACGCGACGCGCCCCGCCGACGTCTCAGGCCCCGTCGACCTCGACCTGAGCAAGGCGACCCCCCCGGCGTGGCCCGAGGTGGCCGACTTCGCCGCCCGGGCCCTCGTTCGCCTGCCCGAGCACGTCGCGCGAGGCGGCATCGATTTTCTCGGGGCGCAGGAACTCCGCCAGGCCATCGCCGACCAGTACACCGCCAAGGGCGCCCCCACCACCGCCGACAACATCCTCGTGACGCTCGGCGCCCAGCACGCCATCGCGCTCATCGCCCGGACGCTCCTCGGCCGGGCCGACCGCGTCGTGGTCGAGACGCCGAGCTACCCGCACGCCCTCGACGCCTTCCTGTCAGCCGGCGCGCGGCTCGTCGCCAGCCCGCTCCCCCTCGGCGGCACCGACGCGCCCGGCCTCGCCGAGACCCTCCGCGATGCGCGTCCTGCCCTCGCCTACCTGATCCCCGACTTCCACAACCCGACCGGCGCGAGCCTCCGCGACGACGACCGCGAGCTCCTGCTCACCACCGCGGCGCGCACCGGAACCCCGCTGCTCGTCGACGAGACCCCCGCCGACCTCGACATCGACCGGCCGTTCACCACCACCCCGTTCGCCGCGCTGCCGTCGCACGGCGCCACGGTCATCACCGTCGGCTCGATGAGCAAGCTGATCTGGAGCGGCCTGCGCATCGGCTGGATCCGTGCCGAACGCCACCTCATCGAGCGCTTCGCCCTCGCCCGGCCCGCCGGCGACATGGGCAACGGGGCTCTCGACCAGCTCGTCGCGGTGGAGGCCATGGCGCACCTGCCGCGCATCCGCGAGGCCCGGCGCATCGAGCTCGGTGCCGGGCGCGATACCGCGGTGCGCCTGCTCAGCGAGCTCCTGCCGGAGTGGGAGGTGCCGACGGTCAACGGCGGTCTGGCCCTGTGGATCGGCCTCGGCGCCCCCCTCAGCTCCGCCCTGTCGCTCGCGGCCCGCTCCCGGGGCGTCACCGTGACTGCGGGCTCGCGGTTCGGCATCGACGGCGCGTTCGAGCGCAACCTCCGAATCCCGATCACCGGCTCCAACGCAGCGCTCGAAGAGGGCATCTCGCGCCTCGCCGAGGTGTGGTCGACGCTCAGTCCGGGCTCGCGCTGGCGGAGCGCCGCCCACGAGACGGCGTTCGTCGTCTGAGTCGGGCTAGTTCTTGCCCTTGTCCGTCGGCGGCGTCGGCGCCTTGTCCGCACCCTTGTCGTTCTTCGAGTCACCCGACGGGTCGGACTTCGCCGGCGCCTTCTGCACGTAGCCGATCTCGGACTGCGGCGGGGCCGTGAAGCCCGTCGCCCCGGGGTAGGCGACGTTGAGGTCGTGGATTATCTGCTTGTCCATCGAGAACTTCAGGCCGTAGCCGTACTGCCCGTTGATGTACGTGTGATAGAAATTCGCCCCGCCCGAGATGTTGCCGACCCAGGTGGCCTGCGCGATCTTCGACGTCGAGGTGACGAGCCAGTTCTGGACGGCGCCGTCGGTGGTGCCCGTCTTGGCGATGATCGGGACGCCGTCGCCGGGGTTGGCCGATGCGGCGGTACCGCCCGGAGTGAGGACGGTCTGAAGGGCGTACTGGACGCCGTGCGCGACGTCTTCCGACATTCCCTGAGTGCACTTGGTCGGTGTGGCCGCGATCTTCTTGCCGTCGGCGCCGGTGATGCTCATGATGGCGACAGGGGAGCAGACGACGCCGTTGTTGGCGATGCCGGCGTACGCGGTGGCCATCGCGAGGGGGGCGACGTAGTTCGTGCCCAGGATCATCGACGGCACCGAGATGAACGGGTTCGCGTCGGGATCGGCCGGGTGGATCCCCATGCCGAAGGCGGCGTTCTGGATCGAGCAGAGGTCGAGCTTCTTGCCCATCTGCGCGTAGGCGGTGTTGATGGACTCCTCGGTCGCGAGCATGACCGACATCGAGCCCGGCACCGCCTCGGCGTTCGCCACGGGCCACGGATCGTTGCTGATGCCGTAGCAGCTGTTCGTGAACTCGCTTCCGGTGAAGTCGTGCTCGGAGGTCGTCACGGTCTCGTTGAGCGTGTGGCCCGCCTCGAGCCAGGCGGCGAGCGTGAAGGCCTTGAACGACGAGCCCGTCTGGAAGCCCTGCGAGCCGCCCCGGTCGTGGTCGGTGTTGTAGTTGACGCTGGTCGTGCCGGCCCCACCGGTCGATGTCTCATTGAACGTCGTGTTCTGCACCATCGTGATGATGCGACCCGTGCCCGGCTCGACCGACACGTTCGAGGCGCCGACGTTGAGACCGGGGACGCTCGTGGGCATGTATGCGCTGACCGCGGTCTGAGCCTGCGCCTGCAAGTCGAGGTTGAGCGTGGTGTGGATAGCCAGGCCGCCCTCGGTCAGGGTCTCGATGCGCTTGTCGGCCGTCTTGCCGAACGCGGTGTCGTCGAGGAGCGACAGCTCGACGTACTTGCAGAAGTAGCCGGCGTCGTACTTCGCGGCCGTCGCACAGCCGTTCGACTGCTGCGTGATGTGCGGGGTGACGGGCTGCTTGATCGCCTTCGCGTACTGCGCCTGCGTGACGAACCCCTCGATCTCCATGCGGTGGATCACGTAGTTGCGGCGCTCGAGCGTCGCGGCGTAGTGGTTCGCCTTGCCGTTGGCCTTGTTCGCCGGCTGGTCGATCCGCAGGTTGGAGGGGTTGTTGATCATGGCGGCGAGCGTCGCCGCCTGGGCGAGCGTCAGGGCCTTGGCAGGGACGCCGAAGTAGTACTCCGCGGCGGCCTGGATGCCGTAGACGGTGCCGCCGAAGCCGACGATGTTGAGGTAGCTGCGGAGGATGTCGTCTTTGGAGTACTTCTTCTGCACGCCGATCGCGTAGCGGAGCTCCTTCAGCTTGCGCGCCGCGGACTGGGCGGTGACAGTGTCGTAGCACTTGGATGCCTTCGCCTTGTCCTCCTTCGTCGAGCCGTCGTACTCCTGCGCGCAGCGCTGCACGAGCACGTTCTTGACGTACTGCTGGGTGATCGACGAGCCTCCCTGCACGTCGTGGCCGAGGGTCGTCGCGAGCGCGCCGCGGACGGTGCCCTGCAGGTCGATCGCGCCCTCGGTGCGGAAGCGGGGGTCTTCGGTCGAGATCGTGGCCCGCGCGACCCACGGCGACATCTCGTCGAGCGCCACGTCGGTGCGGTTCTGCACGTAGAACGAGGCCAGCTTGACGTCTTTGCCGCCCTTCTTGGCGTAGATCGACGACGCCTGAGCCGGCTGCGTGATCTTCAGGTAGCTCGGGAGCGCGTTGAACGTGTCGGCGGCGGTGACCACGCCCTCGCCGGCCACCGCGAGGGTCGGCACGAACAGCATGGCGGCGAGCATGCCGGCCACCACGGACAGGCCGATGAAGCCGAAGAGGGCGCCGATGATTCGGGGGGCGGAACGTTGGGTCACGCGTCAACGGTAAACGGGGTACGGCGATTCCGCGAAGAGGGCTGAGCTATTCGTTGTGAAATCGTCCTCAAGGCGGACCCTGGGCTCTGCTCCCTCTCAGTCGGGCGTCTAGAGCCGGAGTGCCTCCTGAGGCTGGATCCGGCTCGCGCGGACTGCGGCGACCGTGCCGCCCAGCGCACCCACCACGATCCCGCCGATGATCGCGGCGGGAGCGAGCAGAAGATCGAAGACAGGGATCCACTGCCGAGCCACTGTGATGGTCAGGACCGCCGCCAGGCCGAGGAACAGGCCGACCACCCCGCCGATCGCGCCGATCAGGCTCGACTCGCAGAGGACGAGGGCGGAGATGTGGACCGGCCGCGCGCCGACTGCGCGCCGGAGCCCGAATTCCCGCCGCCGTTCCAGCACCGCCAATGCCATCGAGTTTCCGAGGCCGACGATCGCAGCCGCCAGAGACACCCCCGTGAGAGCGAGAAGCGTCGACTGGACATCGCCCTCGATCTCGCCTCGGAGAGTCCTCGGGTCGGCAGGAGCGTCGACGGTGAGGGTCTGCGGGGCCGCCGGGTCGATTGTGAGCGGCGCCTGACGAGCGACCTGCGGCGCGGCCCCCGAGGCCGTGCGGAACAGCGCGATGGTCCGGCTCGGATGCTCGACCGGGAGCGCGGGATCGAAGGCCGTCACGACCGAGCCGAGGAGGTCCGGCAGCCGGGGCGACCCCTCGACGATGCCCACGACCGTCGCGTCGGCGTCGCCGATGCTCACCCACGGACCGGCGGCCAGGGGACCGAGAGCGACTTGACGAGCGAGGCTCCGTCCGAGCAGCACCTCGTCGGGGGCGAGGACCTCCGCATGCTGGGGCGCCCAGCGGATGCGGAGGCGCGCCGCCTCCTCCACACCGGCCGTCATCGACGCAACCGGCGCTTGGAGAAGGGGTCGGGTGTCCCCCGTGCGGAAGCGGGCGCTCCCGCGGTGCGAAAGGAGCCCGACCGAGTCGACACCCGCGAGCGAGGCCGCAGTGTCGAGCAGATCCGCAGTCGCCGCCCGGCCCGGACGAGGCACGGAGGCCCCCTGCTCCTCGGTGCGAGGGGCGTCCCACGAGACCGCCACGTCGCGATTGGCGTGGAGATCGAACCGGTCCGACACCTGCGCGCCCGCGGAGTGCGAGAGACCGATCGTCCCGACGGCCATCGCCACCGCGACCGCCACCGCTCCGGCCAGGCCCGCCGTGCGGCCCCTCTTCGAGACGACTCCGGCGAGGCCGTCGCGCACCACGTCTAGCACGCGAATGCGAGACGGGAGACCAGGAACTTGCAACTCGTCCGTGGGAGCCGGCGCCGCCGTGCGGAGCCGCTCGATCCGCTCGATCCTGCCGTCGCGGAGGTGCGCCACTCGGTCGGCGATCGAAGCGAGCGACGCGTCGTGCGTCACGATCACCACCGTGTGTCCACGATCGCGGAGCTCCAGCAACGCCTGCACGACCTTCTCGCCGTTGTCGGAGTCGAGGTTGCCGGTGGGCTCGTCCGCGACGATCACCGGGGGCGTGGCCGAGAGCGCGCGGGCGATCGCCACCCTCTGACGTTGGCCGCCCGAGAGCAGCGATGCCTTCTGGGAGGCGAACTCCGCCATGCCGACGTGATCCAGGGCCGCCAGCGCGCGGCAACGCCGATCGTCCCTGGACAGGCAGCGATAAAGGAGTCCGAGCTCGACACTGTCGACGACGGGCCGATCGTCGAGCAGATGGAAGCCCTGGAACACGAACCCGAAGGTGCTGGATCGGGCTTCCGCCAGGGCCCGAGTCGAACTCGCGGCGACGTCGACGCCGTCGAGGACGTACTGCCCTTCGTCGGGCCGGTCGAGCAGACCGATCACGTTGAGAAGCGTGGACTTGCCCCCACCGGACGGACCGACGATGACCAGGAGCTCACCCGCCTCGACCTCGAGCGCGACTTCCCGGAGTGCTCGGGTCTCGACGGCTCCGCGGAAGGTCCGGGCGATTCCGGTCAGCCGAATGAGGGGTGTCATCCGACTCGCACCCGGTCGGACTCGTGGAGTTCGTCGGCGTCCAGGGGCTCGACGGCGCTCAACCCATCCAGCTCACCCAGCTCCTGCACGGCGATCCGGTGAAACTCCCCCGTCCGCTTCCGAACCAGAAGGTGCGACCGGCCCGCGCCGCCCCCACCGGCTACCGCCACCGACGGCACGAGAAGCGCATCCTTCTCGACCACCTCGACTTCCAGGACCACGACGCCGCTCTGCCCGATCACCTCCCCAAGGCCGGTGGTCGCCGGTTTCAGTCGCACGCTCCTGTCCTCCGCTTCGGGCTCTCCGGTCACGGAAGTCACCGACACGGCCACCGGCTCTCCTCCCGCGATCGCTACAGACCCGGTCGTGGCACTGGTGATCCCCTCGGACGCGAGCCGCGGGATACTGCCTCGGAGAATCGCCGCTCCGCGCCCGAGGACGATCCGGGACTCGTCCGTCACCTTCGCTCCCTCGGGCGGCGCCGTGACGACCGTGGCCGGGAGAGCTGAGGCGACGGTCAGCTCGGCAAAGGGTACGAGCACCCGTCGTGCCACACCGACGGATTCGGTGTCGACCGATGACGTCTCCGTCTCGCGTGGAGCGGCATCTTCTTCGGGGGCCGAGCCCGTACCCGGCGCCTCGGGCACCGAGTAGCCCGCCCGGTCGTAGAGGCCTCGGACCGCTCGCGCCGTGACATCCCCGAACACGCCGTCCGCTCCGGAGCCGAGGCCCGCTGCGGCGAGCCCGGCTTGGAGCTGGCGGACGTCGGGGCCGGTGTCGCCCTCGCCGAGATCCCGGTAGAAGGGGAAAAGGCCCGCGACTACGAAGACTGGGCGGCCGTTGACCTCGGCCACGACGGCACCCGCCCCGACTGCCTCCCCCGCGGACGACACGGATTTCGTGATGTAGGTCCGCGCCTCGTCGCGGGGTGCGAGCGCCACATCGAGCTTCTCGGCTCTCGCGACCTCGGCGGCGAACGACACGGTCCGTACGAGGTCTCCCCGCTCGACCGCTGCAGTCACAGGCCCCGGTGTCGGGGGTGCCGCCGCTGCCTCCCGCTGTGCGGGCGACTGGAAGGCGCTGGCGAGCCCCCACCCGCCCGCCACCAGACAGAGGGCGACCAGTGGCACGACGACGGCCGTGACTCTCCGTCGGGGGAAGCGGATCGGCCTCATCGTGTCGCGGAGTGCTCGGCCAGGATCTTCTTGGCCCGGTCGACCCGTTTGTCGGCCTCGACCTTGTAGCGTTCGAGCTCGTCGGCGTTGGCGGAGAGCGCCGCCGCCTGGGCGTCCCACTCGGCGTCATAGGCGGCGGCGGCGTACCCCGAACTCACCTGGCACTTCGCATCCGCGACGGCGACCCGGCGCTCCTCCGGTGGCACGTTCGTCTCCTCGCCGGGAGCAATGACCACGTCGACGCCACTTGGACGGAGAGCATCGATCGAAGGCGACGGCATCTCGTTCGGATTATCCGGCAGGTCGGGAACGCCGACGGCCTTCATGCACAGCTTCCACTCGTCTGCCGCGTGGCGCACCGGAACGCTCGCATACGCATCGTCGTAGGCAACGCCGGCCAGACTATGGGCGAGTTGATAGGGATCAGAGACCGAGCTTCCCTCGATGGCCGCCCTGCTCTTATCGAGGCAGGAATCGAAGAGCCCATCGGCAGCTGCTCCGACGCTCCTATCTATCTTCTCGTCAAGACTGCGCATTCGTGTGATCTCGGCGATCGTCAAGTCGTACTCGAACGAGTTGCCGTATCCGTATTTCGATGCAAGCGGCTCATTGAAGAGCTTTCGGTGGGCTGCATTCCACGATTCGCCCGGCCTTGTCGACTCATCGATGCGGCTGAATGAGAGGGAACGACCGTCCTGACGAAAGCAGTCCTCGATCAAGGTGTTCTCGGCCTGTTCCGCGAGATTGACCAATGGCGAGCTATAGGCGTCCAAGGGCAGCCGCCAGGACGAATGGTGCTTTTCGGGCAACACCACTCCTGCCTGCGTGGAGCTGCACGCAGCTACAGAGGCGATGGCGACGACGCCAAGGCCGGATAGGAAAATGCGGCCCATCTCAGTAGCAGTAGGTCTCGAAGCAGGCGGAAGACACCTTGTCGTTCAAGCTGACGCTTCCCAGATTCGGAATTCCCGTCTGACGCGCGAGGGTCACCTTCGTCCCTTTGTAGCGAGAATCCTTGAACCACATCGCCCGCTTCACGTTTCCGTTGTTGTAGACCGACGAAGCAGCGTCGTTCGTCTTCGGGTGATACGAGGTCGCCCAGTACCCGATGGGCTCGTAGTCCTTGACATTGCGGCTGAAGTGGATGTAACCCCAGCCGTAGTTGGCGTCCTCGTAGGTGCAGCCGACGCCTTTCTCACACGCGCGAGGCGCAGCAGATGCGGGTGCCGCGGCGGCGATGCCGACACCGGCAATGACCCCCGTGGAGGCCAGGACGGCTGTGATTGATCGAATAACGCGCATGAGAACTCCTTGACTTCACCCCATGGGTGAGAGACCGGAACGACAGATCTTTCTGTCATTTCAGTGTCACGTTATTCATTTACATTCGCGGGTGCAACGTGAAGGGATCTCAAACGACCGCCCGCAGTCGGGCCGTGAACTGCAGTGCGCGACCCTGCACTGGTCCGGCAGAAGCTCGCGCGCCGGAGGAAGAGTCCGCGTCATCCGGCACGGGAACCCCGCCGTGTCGGCGACTCTCCCCGATCTGGGCGTTCTCGCCGGCGAGAAGCCTCGATCTGGGCTGATGGCGCCGGCAACGACCGGCTCAGCCGATGTACGACATCACGTGCTTGATGCGCGTGTAGTCCTCGAAGCCGTACGACGACAGGTCTTTCCCGTATCCCGAGTGCTTGAAGCCGCCGTGCGGCATCTCGGCGACGATCGGGATGTGCGTGTTGATCCACACGCACCCGAAGTCGAGCCGCTTGGCGCAGCGCAGGGCCCGAGCGTGGTCGCGGGTCCAGACGCTCGAGGCGAGGCCGTACTCGACGCCGTTGGCGAGCGCCAGGGCCTCGGCCTCGTCGGCGAAGCGCTGCACGGTGATGACGGGCCCGAAGATCTCCTGCTGCACGGCCTCGTCGCCCTGGAGGAGCCCCGAGACCACCGTCGCCTCGTGGAAGAACCCGACGTCGCCCTGACGGTGGCCCCCGGCCTCGACGACGGCGTGGTCCGGCAGGCGCGACAGGAACCCCTGCACCTGGGCGAGCTGGGCGGCGTTGTTCACGGGACCGAAGGCGGCCCCCGGGTCGGCCGGGGCGCCGACGTGGGCGTGGCTCCGGGTGCGGGCTGCGAGTTCCTGCGTGAACTCGTCGGCGATGCCCGCCTGCACGAGCACTCGCGTCGCGGCCGTGCAGTCCTGGCCGGCGTTGAAGAACCCCGCCGACACGATCCCCTCGACCGCCAGGGCCACGTCGGCGTCGTCGAACACGATCACCGGCGCCTTGCCGCCGAGCTCGAGGTGCACGCGCTTCAGGTCGTCGGCCGCCGAGCGCGCCACCGCCATGCCCGCCCGGACCGAGCCGGTGATCGACACGAGCTGCGGGGTGCGGTGCTCGATCATCGCCGCGCCCGTCGAGCGGTCGCCGGTGATGACGTTGAGAACGCCCGGGGGCAGGAACTCCGCGGCGACCTCGGCGAGCAGCAGCGTCGAGAGCGGCGTGGTGTCGCTCGGCTTCAGCACGGTGGTGTTGCCCGCGGCGAGCGCCGGGGCGAACTTCCACACCGCCATGTTGAGCGGGTAGTTCCAGGGCGTGACCTGGCCGACGACGCCGATCGGCTCGCGGCGGATGAACGACGTGTGGTCGGGCATGTACTCGCCCGCGCTCATGCCCTGGAGGTGGCGGGCCTCGCCGGCGAAGAAGCGGATCTGGTCGACCGACAGCAGGATCTCGTCGGCCACCAGGCTCGCGCGCGGCTTGCCGGTGTCGGTCGACTCGGCGTCGGCGAACTCCTCGGCCCGCGCCTCGATCGCGTCGGCGATGCGGAAGAGCGCCAGCTGCCGCTCGGCCGGGGTCGTCTCGCCCCAGGTCTCGAACGCGGTCGCGGCGGCGCGGTAGGCACGGTCGACGGTCTCGCGGTCGGACACCGGCGAGATGCCGTAGGTGTCTTCGGTCGCCGGGTCGATCAGGGCGAACGAGTCGGTGCCCGTGGCGTCGACGTACTCGCCGTCGATGAAGTTGCGGAGGGTGGCCATGGGCCGACCCTATCGATGCCCCGCCCGAGAAATTCAAGGACTTTTCGGCACGCGCAGCGCCGGATCGCACTGAGGCCGTTGCGGCTGGCGAGAATCTCCTTGAATTTCAGGAAGCTCTAGGGGGCGAGCGTGCCGGCGGCGAGGCCGATGCTCACCTCGAGCGAGCGGGTGAACAGCTCGACGCGCTCGTGCTCGTCGAGGTAGCCCACCAGCCCGTAGACGGTGGTGCTGTCGATCAGGGCGAAGAACTGGCGGGCGGCCAGCCCCGGGTTGGTGACCGAGAAGTCGCCTGACGCGGTGCCCGCGATCAGGAGGGCGACCAGGGTGTCCTGCCACTCGTGCAGCCGCTCGCGGAGTGCCGTCGCCACGAACTCGCTGTGGCGCCCCACGCTCCAGGCGTCGGCCCAGATCGTCTTGTCGAGGCTGTCGTCGGTCACGAGCACGGCCGAGACCAGAACCCGGAGGGCCGAGAGAGGGGTCGCCTCGGCGGCCATTGCCGTGGTGATGCCCACGAAGTCGGCGCGGGCCACGTCCGAGAAGGTCCGGGCGACGAGGGCGTGCATCGACGGCTCCTCGGCAGCCACGACACCCGGGGTCAGGCCGGTGACCGCGCAGAGGCGTCGGAGCGTGATCGTCGAGAGACCGGTCGAGAGAGCGATGTCGCGCGCCGCGTCGTCGATCGCCTTGCGAGTCTCGGTGAGAACGCTGGATGTCATCCTGACAGGCTAAGCGACCCGGCCGTTTTCGACAGTCCCCCAAGCGGGCGAGGTGCTCAGTCCCAGCGAATGAGATCGAACTCGGCCCGCAGCCGTGCGCCCCGGGCCGGATGCAGCTGCTCGACCCAGGCGATCCGCCCGAGCAGGTGCTCGCGGAACGCCGGGTGCCCGTCGCGGTTCTGCGAAGCAGGTCCGTACCGCACGCAGTTGTGCACGATGGCTTTCAGCCGGTCGTGCTCCGTCCTCCCCGGCGAGGTCGTCTGGTTCACCACGATGCCGGTCACGGTCTGGCGCACCCCGGCCCGCCGCACGCGCGTCTTCCTCGCGTTGACCGTGTGCCCCTCGTCGGTGACGATCCGCTCGACACCCCGGAGGAACGCAGGAACTCGCCCGCCCAGCTCCCCGTCGCCCGAGAACGACAGGTCGTCGGCGTACCGGGTGTACACGGCCTCCGCCGCACGCGCCCAGCCGTCGAGCCTCCGGTCGAGGCCGGCGAGGCTCAGGTTCGCGAGCGCGGGAGACGACGGCGCGCCCTGCGGCAGGTGCGGCGCCGCGAGCGCGCGCCGCAGCTCGAACCGCTCGGTCGAGGAGCCTCCGTCGGGCATCGCCGAGAGCACATGCACGGGGACGGCGTGCGTGCAGACGCCGGCCAGGAGGTGCGCGACAGGTTCAGCGAGGCCGGCCCGGCGGAACAGCCCGTACACCTGGCGGGCGCTGACGGCGGCGAAGAACGAGACCAGATCGAGCGCGAGCACGACCTCGCGCCCGGTGTGGAGTGCCGCGCCCGTGACGGCGCTCCTGCCCGGGACGAAGCCGTGCGCCGCGTCGTGCAGCGGCATCGGCGCCAGCAGCTCGTCGAGCACGGTGCGCTGCACGGTCTTCAGGAGGCCGAGCGGCACCTCGAGGAGCCGCGGCGTGCGCCCGGGGCGGCTGACCCACTCGTAGCGGTAGTGGTGAAGTGGGCCCGCGGGAGCGCGTCGGTTCCACCCCTTCGTGTCGGCGAACCACTCCAGGCGGCCGACCGTCACGCCGAGGAGGCGCGCGAGGTCGGCGACCGTGTCGACGCGCGGGCCGGGCCCGACAGCGGCGACGGGGACGACCTCGCGCGAGAGCACGACGACCGGCGCTCGTTCGGCGCTGCGCCGCACGGCCTCGACGAAGCCGGGCAGGGCCACGATTAGCCGTGCCGTCGTGCGCGGCGAGTCGAGGATCGGCCGGGGCAGCGCCTGCAGGACGCCCAGGACCGCCAGCGGCACGAAGCGCCGGCCCGACCCGAACGCCGCGGTGCCTGCCGCCGACAGACTGCGGACGTCCCACCCGGGTGCAGCGGCGAAGGCATCGGCCAGCACCACGGCCACCTCGTACGGCGAGGCCCCGGAGGGCTGCCCGCCGCGGGCGTGCAGGCGACCGCCGGACGACTCATCGGCCGGTGCGGGAGGCAGGGTGCGCGAAGCGCGCTTCGCCTCTCGCGGTGTCATGTCGTGGTCAATCCTCGTCCCCCGGGGTAGCCCCGGAGAGAACCGCGCTCATCGAACGCGGTCCGCCTCGTCCGGTGGTCGCCGCACGACGCTCACGCTAAGCCGTGCCCCGGCCAGCCGCAACCCGCCGCCGCCCGATGTCACACTGGGCTCTCCCCAGACACCTCATGAGTGGAGGTGACCGTGAAGAGACCACGAGACGACACCGACGAGCATGAGCTCGTCCGACTGGCCCAGCGGGGCGACGAGCAGGCGTTCGCGACGTTGTTCGACCGACACTCGCGCACCGTCTACCGGTACGCCTGGGGACTCGCCGACGTCCGGTCCGACGCCGACGACCTCGTTCAAGAGACGTTTCTCGTGGCCTGGCGGCGCCGCGCCACGATCAGGATCGTCGACAGCTCCGTCGTTCCGTGGCTGCTGACCACGTGCCGCAACGTGTCGCTCAACCTGAACCGACAGCGACGCCGGCTCCGCACGGACGAGCTCGCCGAGGCGTCTGTCGGCGACCCGACCTGGCACCGCCGGATCGACCAGGAGGCCGCCGCTGAGGAGCTGACCTGGGTTCGCGACGAGATCGCGGCCCTCTCGGAGGTAGACCGTCGGCTCTGCCAGCTGTGCCTGATCGAGGGCCGCAGCTACGAGGACGCCTCGATGCTGCTCGGCCTCACCGCGGCCTCCGCCCGCAAGCGCATCCAGCGCACCCGCTCCCGACTCCGCGCCCTGCGCGCCGACTGACTCCTCTGAAAGGTCCATCATGATCTCCATCGCACCGCCCGACGGCGCCGCACTCGACGAGGCGCTCCGTCCCATCCGCTCCACCGTCATCGACGTCACCCACACCCGGCGCCGCGTCCGCCGCGCGGGAGCGGCGACGGCCGGCGCCGTGCTCGTCCTGTCGGCCGTCCTGGTGGCAGCCAACGTGCTCGGCGTCAGCGTTCCGGGGACGGCAGGCCACGGCGCCTCGGCCGAGGCGGCCGGGGTGCTGCATCACGCGGCCGTCACAGCCATCGGCGAGAGCGACCCCGTCGTGAAGCCGGGCCAGTTCGTCAAGGTCGTCACCGTCGAGACGAGCGTCGGCCAGTACGGCGTCACCGACGACGGCCCGGCGAAGTACGGCGTCCAGATCATGGAGACCCGCACTCTCTACATCCCCGCCGACCCTGCATCCGACTGGGTCCTGGTCAGGAAGACCGAGGCTCCGACCACGTTCCTGCCCGCGGCCGATGCCGCCGCCGCGAAGGCCGAGTACGACAAGAACGGCACGCCTTATCCCGAGGGCACGTGGCACGCCAGAGACGGGGAGTTCTACGGCACCCCGTGGTCGGTCCAGGGACTCGACGCGATGCCCACCGAGCCTCACGCGCTCCTGGCCTACTTCGACTCGCACTACACCGGCGGATCCGCCAGCCGCGAGGAGGACACCATGGTGCGTGCGACCGAGGTGCTGACGAGCGGGACCGCGACCGCGAAGCTCCGCTCGGCGATCTACGGCATGCTCGCACTGCTCCCGGGAGTCGAGGTGACCGATGACGCCGCCACCGTCGATGGCCGCACCGGTATCGCGATCGGGCGCTCCGAGCCCAACCGCGGGGGCGAGCACCAGGAGATCATCATCGACCCGGCGACCGGCCAGCTGATCGGTTCGCGTGTCATCGAGGCGCAAGCGTACGGCCCCCTGCCCGCGGGGACGGTCTGGGACTCCACCGCTGTGACGACGTCGGTCGCCGACACCGCACCCTGATTGGGCGAGAGGCCCCGATCTGGGCGATGGCAGCAGCCATCTGCCCAGATCGGGGCTTCTCCGCGACGAACCGAGGCGACGGGCGCAGGAACTCGCGGCCGGGCTCAGGCCCGCCCGAAGACCAGCCGCAGCGTCCGGGCCTCGGGCCGCAGCGCGAAGAGCGGCCACACGTCGACGCCGCACGCCCGCGAGCCCAGGCCGTTCTGCGCGGCGTCGACGTAGAGGTGGGTCGCGGTCGACGGCGGCAGCTCGTGCGGGTGACCGGCGACGGCGACCTGCTCGGCGGTGTGCCGCGCGAGGGTGAAGCCGGGCAGGCCGCGGTGGTCCGGCAGCGCGGTGATCCGCATGGCGCCGTCGAGGTCGAGCGTCCTGAACTCGGAGCGGTGTCCGGTCTCCTGCGGACGGGCGTAGCCGGCCCCGAGCTCGTCGATCGGCGCCGAGTACCGCCCGACGAGGGCTGCGCGCCGGCTGTCCGGGTACGACTCGAGCGGGCCGGTGCCGAACCACGACGCCGTCTCGACCTCGGCCGGCAGGTCGAACCGCAGGCCGAGGCGGGGCAGCACGAGGTCCCAGCCGGCCGACGGCGCGATGTGCGCGGTCAGCAAGACGTCGTCGCCGTACGGCTCCCAGACCGTCTCGACGGTGATCGAGTGGCGCGATCCGGCGGGGGCCCAGCGGGTGAGGCGGGCTACGCGACTCGGGCCGGCCTCCGAGCTCAGGATTCTCGGCGTCATGCGGTGGAGCCCGGCGGCCTCCCACTGCTCGGCGAGCGAGAACGCCTGAACTCCGCGCCCGAGGTTCGGCAGGACGCCGGCGATGTCGTAGCTGCCGCCGTGGCCGAGACTGTCGTTGTCCGTCGGCGCCCGGAACACCGAGAGCGTCGGGCCCGACGCCGCGAGCCCGGCCAGAGCGCCGAGGGCCCCGTCGGCGTCGAACGCGGCCGGCAGGAGGTCGCCGCCGGAGCGCGCGGGGCGACGCCGGGGCGCGGGCGGAGTGAGGTCGTGCTGCGCGGCTGCGAGCACGTGGCCCGCCGGCGCCCACGCCGTGTCGTCGCTCAGGACGGCTGACACGGTGAGCCACGTCTCGCCGCCCGGCGACGACGTCTCTCCTGAGACGGCGCCGGCCGGCAGGTCGACGCTCACGGACTCCCCCGCCGCGACGATCCCGGCGTCGAGGTCGCCGGACGCCGTGACGACGCCGTCGGCCTCGAGCCGCCAGGTGAGGCGGACGTCGGAGGAGTCGCTCGAGTGGCGGTGGTTCGAGACGGTGATGCGCGTTCCTGCGCTCTCGCTGTCAGCGAAGGCGAAGCGGAACGGCGCGACCACCGCGGCCCACTCGTGCAGGCCGGGCGTCGGCGTGTCGTCGCTCAGGATCATGCCGTCCATCACGAAGTTGCCGTCGTGCACGACCTCGCCGAAGTCGCCGCCGTATCCGAAGAACTCAGCGCCGTCGGCCGTGCGTGTGCGGATGCCGTGGTCGCGCCACTCCCACACGAAGCCGCCGTGCAGGCGCGGGTAGCGGTCGACGAGGTCTTCGTACTGGTCGATGGCGCCCGGGCCGTTGCCCATGGCGTGGACGTACTCGCAGAGCAGGAAGGGGCGGGTGCGCAGGCGGGCCGACTCGGCGGCGCTCGCGAGGTGGAGCAGCTCGGTGGAGTCCTGGCCGATCGACTCGGTCTCGGGGATCGACGAGTACATGCGCGAGTAGACGTCGGTGTAGGCGCCCTGCAGGTCTCCTTCGTAGTGGACCGGCCGCTCGGGGTCGCGGTCGTGCACCCAGGCGCTCATGGCGGCGAGGTTGCGCCCGGTGCCCGCCTCGTTGCCGAGCGACCAGAGCACGATGCTCGCGTGGTTCTTGTCGCGCTCGACGGTGCGCTCGATGCGGTCGAGGTAGACGTCGCGCCAGCGCGGGTCGTCGCTCGGGTTGTCGACCCAGGCGTCGGCGGGCCGCGGGCCCCAGCCCTCGAGGCCGGTCTGCGAGCCGCCGCGCTCGAAGCCGTGCGTCTCGAGGTCGCACTCGAGCACGACCCAGAAGCCGAGCTCGTCGGCGAGGTCGAGCAGGCGCGGGTGCGGCGGGTAGTGGCTGGTCCGGATGGCGTTGACGTTGAAGCGCTTCATCCGCGCGAGGTCGGCGCGGGCGTGCTCCTCGTCGAAGACGCGGCCGCGGTCGGGGTGCGCCTCGTGGCGGTTCATGCCGTGGAAGACGAGGCGGCGGCCGTTGGCGAGCAGCCGGTCGCCGTCGATCAGGATGGTCCGGAACCCGATGCGCTGCGTGACCGTCTCGCCCTGCGCGGTGACGACGGCCTCGTACAGGCGCGGCGACTCGGCCGACCAGGGCTCGGCGCCGGGGACGGCGAACGGCGCGACGTCGGCGGCGGTGGCCCACTCGACGGCCACCCCGAGTTCCTGAATCGTGAGCGTCACCGGGAAGGCGTCGTCGGCCGCCCGCACCTCGGGGTCGAGCGCGGCCCCGTCGGCAGCCGACCAGGCCGTGCGCAGCCAGACGTCGTCGATGCCGCCCGCGGGCCGGGCCTCGACGGTGACCTCGCGGAAGATGCCGGGCAGCCACCACTGGTCCTGGTCTTCGACGTACGACGCGGCCGACCACTGGTGCACGCGCACGGCGATGCGGTTGCCGCCCTCGCGCAGCAGCCCCGTCACGTCGAACTCGTGCGCGAGGCGGCTGCCGGCGGCGGTGCCGACCGGAGACCCGTTGAGCCAGACCTTGAAGGTCGACTCGACCCCGTCGAAGCGCAGCGTCTGGGAGGCGGCGCGCAGGAACTCCGGCCCCACCTCGAAGTCCCTCACGTGATCGCCCGTCGGGTTGTCGTCGGGCACGAACGGCGGCTCGACCGGGAACGGGAACTGCACGTTGGTGTAGATCGGCGCACCGCGGTCCTCGCCCGCCGGTTCGGCGCCGTCGCCACCGAGCACCCAGTGCGACGGCACGGCGATGGTGCTCCAGTCCGAGACGTCGAAGCCGTCGGCGGCGAACGCGTCGTCACCGTCGGCGCGGGGCCGCAGCCGGAACGCCCACCGTCCTGAGAGATCGGCCCGGGGCGCGTCGCTGTGCAGCCACGACCGCGCCGGCACGGCACGGCCGCTCGGCGTGAGCACGCTGCCCGGGACGATGTCGGTCACGTAGGCCGGGGTGCTGCTCACGGGGGAATCTCCTTCGATCGGTGCGTGGTGCGACGCTAGCATGAAAGGAGAGTGGTTACACTCCTTTCATGCCCCCGCAGGAACTGCCGTGAGCCCCCGGTCCACCGGCGTCCGCGGCCCCTACGCCAAGAGCGCCGCCCGCCGCACGGCGATCCTCGACGCCGCGCGCGAGGTGTTCGCGGCTCAGGGGTACCGGGCCGGGAGCGTGCAGGATGTCGCCGACGCCGCCGGGGTCAGCCAGTCGGCCGTGCTCCACCACTTCCCCGCCAAAGAAGACCTGCTGCTCGCCGTCCTCGCCGACCGCGACGCGCGCGGCGACGACATCAAGGCCGGGCTCGGACTCGTCGACGGGGCCCGCGCGCAGGTCGCGCACAACACGGGCACCCCGGGCATCATCGAGCTCTACACGACCCTCTGCGCCGAGGCGACCGGACAGGCGCACCCGGCGCACGACTACTTCGTCGAGCGGTTCCGGCGCACGCGCGAGCTGTTCGCCGGTCAGTTCCGCGACCTCGCCGAGCGCGGGCTCCTGCGCGACGGCGTCGACCCCGAGCTCGCCGGCGCCGGCTTCGTGGCGCTGTGGGACGGCATCCAGCTGCAGTGGACCATGGACCCCCGCCAGGTCGACGTGTGGGCGGCGCTGCGGCACTACCTGTCGCTGGTGCTGCGCGACGACGTCGGGTGAGTTCCTGCGCCGAACCGGCACTGCAACGGCGCCCGAGTGACGAATCGGCCATGGGGCCCACGGTGACGGCCCGGCACGATGGTCGCCATGACGACCACCGACGCGGCGCCGACCACGACCGAGACGCCCTCGGCATTCACCCCGCTGGAGGCCGCCGGGCGCGACCACCTGTGGATGCACTTCTCGCGCATGGCCCCGTTCCAGGAGAAGCCGATGCGCGTCATCGACCATGCCGAGGGCGTCTACCTCTGGGACGACCGCGGCCACAGGATCCTCGACGGCCTGGCCGGCCTGTTCGTGGTCCAGGCCGGGCACGGGCGGCAGGAACTCGCGAGCGCCGCCGCCGACCAGGCCGCCAAGCTCGCGTACTTCCCGAACTGGGGCACCACCTCCCGTCCGGTCATCGAGCTCGCCGAGCGCCTCGCCCACTACGCCCCCGGCAGCCTCAACCGCGTCTTCTTCACGTCGGGCGGCGGCGAGGCCGTCGAGAGCGCGTGGAAGGTCGCCAAGCAGTACTTCAAGCTGACCGGCAAGCCGCAGAAGCACAAGGTCATCTCGCGCATGTCGGCCTACCACGGCACCACGCACGGAGCCCTCGCCATCACGGGCCTGCCCGCCATGAAGCAGGCGTTCGAGCCGCTGGCGCCGGGCGGCTTCCGCGTTCCGAACACCGACTTCTACCGGGCCTCCGACGAGTGGGGCGGCGACGAGGCGGCCTTCGGGCTGTGGGCCGCGAACCGCATCGAGGAGGCGATCCTCTTCGAGGGAGCCGACACCGTCGCGGCCGTCGTGCTCGAGCCCGTGCAGAACTCCGGCGGCTGCTTCACCCCGCCGCCCGGGTACTTCGAGCGGGTGCGCGCGATCTGCGACCGATACGACGTGCTCCTCGTCAGCGACGAGGTCATCTGCGCGTTCGGCCGCCACGGCACCATGTTCGCCTGCGAGAAGTTCGGCTACGAGCCCGACATCATCACATGCGCCAAGGGGATGTCGAGCGGCTACGGCCCCATCGGAGCCATGATCGCCAACGAGCGCGTGATGGAGCCGTTCTTGACGGGCACCGACTTCTTCCCGCACGGGTACACCTTCGGCGGTCACCCGGTGTCGGCCGCCGTGTCGCTGGCCAACCTCGACATCGTCGAGCGTGAAGGCCTGAACCAGCGCGTGCTCGACAACGAGGCGGCGTTCGGCGCGACGCTCTCGAAGCTGAAGGACCTCGACATCGTCGGAGACGTCCGCGGGGACGGCTACTTCTGGGCGATCGAGCTCGTTCGCGACAAGGGGTCGAAGGCGCTGTTCGACGCCGCCGAGCGCGAGCTCCTGATCAAGCAGTTCCTGCCCGGGGCGCTGATGGACAACGGGCTCTACTGCCGGCCCGACGACCGCGTGAACCCGGTGATCCAGCTGGCGCCGCCGCTCATCGCCGGCCAGGCGGAGTTCGACGAGATGGAGCAGATCCTGCGCGGAACACTGCAGCAGGCCCAGGCCCTAGTCTGATTCCCGGAGGCCGACGCCTGCCGCGTCACGTGCCCGGAACCCGGTAGCCGACCAGGGTCGACGAGTTCGGGCTCTGGAACACGGTGCCCGAGGCGACGGCGAGTGTCTGCGGGTAGTAGAAGTACGCGCTGTCGATGGGGAGCGCCGCGAGGGGGGCCGTGGCGGTGGCCGTCGTGGAGTAGGCGAGGAGGCGGTACTGGTCGCCGACGCACGTCCCGTTCTGGAACTCGCCGTACTCGTTGACGATCCAGACCACATCGCCGCCGCGCACCATGCCCTGGGCGAAGTCGCCGACTTCCGTCTGCCACTTCACCGTGCCGGTGGACGCCGACAGTCGGGCGATGTGTCCGGCGAACCGCGCCTCGCACTTCGTCGGGTCGGGTTCGTGAGACGTGCGGTACGTGATGAACAGGTTCGTCGAGTCGGCGCCCGCGATCCCGATGATGTCGGAGTCGTAGCTGTCGACCGCGGTCGACCAGAGGGGCTTGCAGGAGGCGGCGCCGCACCCCGCCGCCGGGAACGCGGCGACGGCGTCGGAGACGTTGACGAAGACGCGACCGCCTGCGAGCACCGGGGTTCCGTACGAGAATGCCGGGTCGCTGGTCCACTTCTTGCGGCCGGTGGTCGCGCTGTACGCGACGAGGCCTTCGCCGCCGCTGGTGTAGAAGGTTCCGCCGCCGACCGCAAAGCCGTAGACGAAGTCGATGCCGTCGTTGTTGTTCGGCGTGTACGAGTGCTTCCAGAGGAGCTTGCCGGACTTCACCGAGAACGCGAGCACGGGGTAGCCCGAACCGAAGAGGAACACGCGGGTGCCGTCCGTCGTGGGAGTACCGGGATAGGTGCGGTCCGCGCCAGGGGTCGTCGCCTTCGGCAGGAAGGCCCGAGCGGTGATCGCGTGCTTCGCCACATCCACGACGAGGACCCCGCCTGCGGGCGAGGTTCCGAACGAGATCAGGACGGTCGATCCCGTTCCGGTCATGCCGTACCCGTAGGAGCTGACGGCGTAGGGCAGGGCCATGCTCCAGAGGGCCTTGCCAGTTCTGGGCGACGAAGCGTAGAAGCGCGGAGACGTGGTACCCCCGACGGTGTACACGACACCGCCGAGGACCACCGGCGGGTACGAGCCGCCGGTCCGGTTCGTGGCGGCGAAGGCCTGCGTGATCTTTCCCGCATTGCCGGCCGTCAGGACGTGCTCGCCGGTATTCGTCGAGCTGCTCCCGGCTGATCCGTACACGCCCGTCCACTGATCGGGAGGGGAGGCGGCCGCAGCCGGGCTCGCGACCCCGGGAGCGAGGGCGGCCGCGAGAGACACCGCGAGGGCGATGGTCAGGACGGCCCATCCGCGACGTGCTCTCGTCGGTCGGACGGACGGCTCAACTGGTGTGCGACGGTGCACGAGAACTCCTCATCTAAGACAATGAGGCGATCATATTCTCGGATTCGCTCCGGCGCCGCTCGGGTCGGTCGCGCCTATGCGGGATCGCCCGGCGCGAAGCCGTCGCCGAGCCGCCGGAGCAGCTCGATCAGCTGGGCGCGCTCGCTGCGGGAGAGCGGCCCGAGCTGCACTTCCTCTTCGGCGACGAGCGCCAGCATGGCCTCGTCGACCATCTCGCGGCCGACGGGCGTCATGCAGACGAGCACACCGCGGCCGTCTTCCGGGTTCTTGCGGCGCTCCACGAGAGCGCGCTCCTCGAGCAGATCGAGCCGGTTGGTCAGGGTGCCGCTGGTGACCATCGTGACCTTGACGAGCTGGGCGGGGCTGAGCTGGAACGGCTCGCCGGCGCGGCGCAGGGCCGCGAGCACGTCGAACTCCCAGATCGCGAGGCCGGCGCCCTTGAACGCCTGAGCCCGCAGGGTGTTGAGCCGCAACGAGACGCGCCGGAGCCTCGACATCACGTCGAGGGGGGAGAAGTCGGTCTCGGGAAGCTGACCGGCCCACGCATCGATCAGCAGGTCGACCTCGTCGCTGCTCGTGGTCATGCTCCGAGAATACTGCGGAGTGCCCGTGCACTGGCCGGGGGATGGCCCCAATCAGCGAACCCCCAGCGCAATCAGCCGTTACTCCGGCGTCACGACCGTGAAATGCGCCGCCCCTGTACTGGCTGATGGAGGGTCGTGGCACGGCGCCGCGCCCGGATGGAGACGCGAATGTTCCACATGGGATGGTTTCTGAACTACTCGGTCCCGAGCTGGGCCAAGGACTGGTCAGGCGAGGCGGCCCGCGACTGGGTCAAGCCCGACCTCTACATCGAGCTCGCGAAGGCGATGGAGCGCGCCCGCTTCGACTACATGATGCTCGAGGACGGCGCCTTCATCCCCGATGCGTTCGAGGGCACGAGCCGCTACTACCTCGAGAAGGCCAACCACGCGCCGAAGCTCGACCCGGCGACGCTGGTGCCGCTGCTGCTCGACGCGACCCGCCACCTCGGCGTCATCATGACGCTCGCCACTCCCTACTACCCGCCCTTCGCCGCCGCGCGCCTGATGTCGAGCCTCGCGCTGCAGTCGGACGGCCGCGCCGGCGTCAACCTGGTCACCGCGCACAACGTCCGCACGGCTCAGAACTTCGGCCGGGACGAGCACTACGAGCACGACTTCCGGTACGAGATGGCCGACGAGTGGATCGACCTCGTCGGCCGGCTCTGGGACTCCTGGGAGGACGACGCCGTCGTCGGCGACCACGAGTCGGGGGTCTTCGCCGACCACACCAAGGTGCACCTGGTGAACTTCGAGGGCCGCTTCTACAAGTCGCGCGGACCGCTCAACACCATCGCCCCGACCGGCGGCCATCCGATCGTCTGCCAGGCCGGCGGGTCGCCTGCGGGCCGCAGCCTCGCCGCGAAGTACGCCGACACGGTCGTCGCATCGGTACCGGGGATCGAGGCGATGAAGGAGTACCGCGCCGACATGGACGAGCGGCTGATCGCCGCGGGCCGCAAGCCCAGCGACGTCAAGATCCTGTTCACCATCTCGCCCGTGCTCGGCGAGACCCACGAGGAGGCCGTGGCGAAGAAAGCGCGCATCGACGCGACGACGATCGAGGACTCCCTCTCGCGTCTGTCGTGGTCGAGCGGCATCGACTTCTCGCAGTTCGACCTGGATTCCCCCCTGCCCGAGATCAAGACGAACGCCGCGTCGTCGTCGACCCTCGGCATGCTGCAGGGCTCGAACCCCGAGACGACGCTGCGGGAGATCGCCTCGCGGCCGGTCCGCCTCGGCTCGCTCGAGGTGAGCGGGACACCCGACGAGGTCGCCGCCGTCATGGGCGAGGCCATGGACGAGGTCGGCGGCGACGGCTTCCTGATCGCCGGCCAGCTCACCCGCCGCTACATCACCGAGGTGACCGACGGGCTCGCGCCGGCCCTGCGTCGCCGCGGGCTGATCCGCAGCGAGTACAGCGGCACGACCCTGCGCGAGAACCTGCAGGCCTTCTAGCCCGACCGTCAACACGGGGGCCCGCTGCCGTCCGGCCCGGCGGAGGGCTCCCGCCGTGGCTCGGCGCCGGCGCGCCCCCGTGCGTGCAGGGCCGCCCCGCGTCGGCGGGGGCTGGTAGGCGTCGGCGGGCGGGCGGAGACCCGCCGAACCCGACGCACGCCCGCCGACGCGGTGCCCGCCGCACGTGCGTCCCGGCGGGAGCCCGGGGCCGACCCCGTCGGCGGCCTGCCCCCTCCCTCCCGTGAACGCCGAGATCGCACCCGCGCCACCGTGCGATGGCGCAAATGCGATCTCGGAGAGACGGATGGGCTAGCGCGCCTCGGCAGCCGCCTCGGACGACGGAACCACGGGCGACGACGACGCCGCCGCGGCCGCCAGCTTCTTCGGCGCGATCCGACCGAACAGGGCGTGCGACGCGTTCGAGAAGGCCCAGACGGTGATCATCATCGCGATCGACGGGAACGCCGCCGACCACCAGCGCCCGGTGAGCGCGTCGTTCGTGGCCGACGAGATCATCGAGCCCCACTCCGGCGTCGGCGGGCGGAGTCCGACTCCGACGAAGCCGAGGGCGGCGGTGAGCAGGATGCTCGTGGCGAAGAGGAACGACATGTTCTCGAGCGCCACCCAGATCGAGTTCGGCAGGACATGGCGCGCCAGCAGCTTCAGCTCGTTCTGGCCGGCCATGCGGGCGGCGTCGAGGTAGGCCTCCTTGCGGACGCGGAGCACCTCGATGCGCACGAGCCGCATCTGGATCGGCGCGAGGATGATCGCCATTCCGACGGTCAGCGATATGACGCTGGCCCCGAAGAACGACACGATCACGAGGCCGAGCAGGATGGCCGGCACCGCCTGGAGGAGGTCGAACAGGCGCGTCGTGCCGCGCGCGACGAGGCCGGCCGCGCCGCGTGCCGACTCGAACCAGCCGATCCCGAGGCCGAAGACGACCCCGATGACCGTGCAGAGCAGCGTGGTGGCGACAGCGATGACGAGGTTGTAGCGCGCCGCCCCGATCACGCGGGAGAACACGTCGAGGCCGACGCTGTCGGTTCCGAACAGATGCGCCATCGACGGGGCCGACGACACCGCGCCTGAGATGGTGGTGGCGCTGTACGGCGTGAGGAAGGGCCCAACGATCGCGAGCAGCACGATCAGGAGCGACGGCAGCAGCAGGAGGAAGTCGATCCGGCGGCGCGGGAGCTTCGCAGAGTACTTGCGGCGCTCGGCGCGGGCCGCGGTGAGCGGCAGGGTGGCGGTGGTCATCAGTTGCTCCCTACTGAGCCCGGACGGCGCCGGGGGTCGACCGTCATGACCGCGAGGTCGACGATCATGTACACGATCAGGGTGATCCCGGCGACCACGAGCAGGAAGCCCTGGATCGCGGGGTAGTCGGTCGAGAGGACGGCCTTCACGGCGTACGAGCCGAGGCCGGCGAAGCCGAACAGCGACTCGAGCACGATGGTTCCTCCGACGAGGTAGCCGAACATCTGGCCGACGAGGGTGACGACGGCGGGGGCCGCGCGGCGGTAGACGCTGAGGACGGTGGCGCGTCGGCCGCTGCCGGTGGTGATGCGGAACGCGGTGGCGGGATCCTGGATCGCGCCCTGGAGGCTCGACACCAGCACCTTGATGACGACGGCGGACGACGCGATGGCCATGACCGCGATCGGCAGGACGAGGTGGGCCGCCATCGAGATCGCACCGGCCGTGTAGCCCTGGATCAGCGTGTCGAGGAAGGGGAACCCGGTAATCACGGTCTGCGTGGGCAGGTCGGTCGACAGGCGCCCGAGCGGAGCCGGCGCGACGTGCAGGACGGTGAAGAAGACGAACAGCGCCCACACCGCCAGCACGAACTCGGGCAGGGCGCCCGCGGCTCGCGAGTAGACCAGCACGATCCTCGCGAGCACCGTCTTGGGGTGGAACACGGCGACGTACGACAGCACCAGGCTGAGCAGCACCGTGAAGAAGAGGCCCTGGACGGCGAGCTCGAGGGTTCCCGGCAGGCGGGTGCCCATCTCGCTCATGACGGCCCGGCCGGTCTGGATCGAGCTGCCGAAGTCCAGGTGCAGGATCTCGACGATGTAGCGGCCCAGCTGCGACCAGACGCTGCCGTCGAGCCCCAGGGCCCTCTGCATCGTCAGGTACGCCGCCTGGGTGTAGTTCGGGCCGAGAACGCTCGCCACCGGGTCGCCGGGGACCAGGCGGAGCAGCAGGAACGTGATGATGGCGAACACGAAGAGGTGCAGGGGCAGGAGCAGTACGCGGGTGATCCACCAGCGCTGCCGCGACAGGAACTCAGGCAACTTCGGCCTCCAGGGTCTCGGGCACGGCGCGGTAGCCCGCGAGGAGCTTCTTCGTGTAGTCGGCCTCGGGCTCCGTGACGACGCGGCGCGTGGAGCCCGCCTCGACGAACTCGCCCTGGAACATGACCCGCAGCTCGCTCGAGATGAACGAGGTGGCGGGCAGACCGTGCGAGATGAAGATGATGCCGGCCTCGCGGTCGCGGTGGTACGTCTTCAGGAAGTTCAGGATGCCGCCCTGCACGGAGACGTCGAGGGCCGACACGACCTCATCGCAGACCAGGATGCGCGGCTCGACGATCAGGGCCCGCGCGATCGCGAAGCGCTGGCGCTGACCGCCCGAGACCCCCTCGGAGGGGCGATCGGCCATCTTCGGGCTGAGGCCGAGCAGCTCGACGACCTGGTCGGTCTTCTCGTAGGCCTCCTTGCGGCTGAGCCCGGTGAGGCTCATCGCCGGGTACATGATCGACTCGCGCAGCGAGTGGCGAGGATCAAACGATGACGTGGTGTCCTGCCCGATCAGCTGAACGTCGCGGCGGAACTGAATCAGCTTCGGCTTCGACGCGCGGATGTCGGCGATCTCCTCGCCGTTGAAGCGGATCGAGCCGCTCGTGGCGGTCTCGAGCGCGCAGAGCATGCGTCCGAGCGTCGACTTGCCCGAGCCGGACTCGCCGATGATGCCGACCGACTGGGTGTTCGAGAAGCGGTCGGTGAGGCCCTTGACGGCGACGTGGCCGCGGCGCTCGGAGCCGAAGCGCTTGGCGACGTCCTCGAGGACGAACTCGGCGGCGTTCATGCGGCGGCCCCCTGCTTGGCGGCGCTCGTCGACGCGGTGAGGAAGAGGTCGAGCGTCGGCAGCTCGTCGTCGTCGAGGTGCTCGAACGTCGGCACGCAGGCCAGCAGGCCCCGGGCATAGGGATGCGTCACCGTCTCGGTCAGGGTCGCCGATGCGCCCTGATCGACGAGGGCGCCGTGGTACATGACCAAGGTGCGATCCGAGAACTCGGTGCACATGGCGATGTCGTGGCTCACGATCAGGAGGGCCGTCCCGAGCTCGGTGGTGAGGCTCGTCATCAGCTCCATCGACAGACGCGACAGCGAGGCGTCGAGCGCGCTGGTCGGCTCGTCGGCGATCAGGAGGCGCGGGGCCGAGGCGAGAGCGAGGGCGAGCATCACGCGCTGGCGCATGCCGCCGGACAGCTCGTAGGGCTTGGCCTTCATGACGCGCTGGGTGTCAGCGAGGCCGACGCGGTCGAGCCAGTCGATGGCGCGCACGCGCGCCGCCTTCTTCGACATGCGCTCGACGTTGCGGAGGATCGCGACGAGCTGGTCCTCCACGCTCCACACCACGTCGAGCGACGTCGAGGCGTCCTGGAACATCATCGTGATGCCGGGGATGCGCTCGGGGAGGACCGCGCCGGCGTTCCGCTCGATGGGGGCGCCGTCGAAGGTCAGCGCCGTGCTCGTGACGTCGATGCGCTCGTCGGTCAGGAGTCCTGCGACTCCTCGGGCGAGCGTCGACTTGCCCGAGCCGGACTCGCCGACCAGGGCGACGACCTCGCCGCGGCCGATCTGGAAGGTGACCTCGTCGACCGCTCGCGTCGGGGTGCCCGGGTACTGGATGCTCAGATTCCTGACGTCGAGGAGGGACTCTGCGCTCATCGGTGTGCTCTCATGCTCGATCGTGCCTTTCGTCGAGGGATCGGACCGGGGCCCGAGTCACTAGACGAGATCGTTCGGCGGGCCCCGCGAACGTGGGACAATTCTGGGCGACGGGTGTTTCGAATCGACCCGCGGATCATTACGGTGACATTTCGCCACCCTGGCGAAAAGTCCTGACCCGGGGCCGAAACAATCGCCGACTTTGCTTACGCCGCCCTAGCGAAATCAGACTGAAACGATTGGCGTCATCGGCTGAAACAGCCGACTTCGACACTTGCGGAGACCTCCCCCCTCACACACCTGGAGTACGCAGTGTTCAGTAGCAGTCGTTCTCGAAATACGCGGCCCTCGTACCGGCGGCTCTTAGCCGCCGCGGCGGCCGTGACCGCAACCGTCCTCGTCCTCACCGGCTGCAGCAACCTCGCGCCCAAGCAGACGACCGGCAAGACCGTCGTCGAGGTCCTCCCCGCCCTCGCCACCCAGCTGAGCTTCGACACCAGCTTCGCGCTGACCGCCGGCTACTTCGACACCGGCGACTACCTGTTCAACGACCTGATCACCCAGAAGTACGTCGCGGGCGACCAGAAGGACACCCAGGACCAGGACATCTACAACTTCACCGGCGTCCTCGCCAAGAGCTACACGAAGTCGGAGGACGGCCTGACCTACACGTTCAACCTCCGTCACGGAGTGAAGAGCCAGCGGGGCAACGAGCTCACGAGCGAAGACGTCCTCTGGTCGTTCGAGCGCAAGATGAAGGCCGCGACCAGCATCGTGCCCTACGTCATCACGCCGGCGCTCACGGACCTCAAGCAGATCACCGCGCCCGACAAGTACACGGTGAAGTTCACGGTCGCGAAGGCCGCCTACGGCTTCACGCTGCTGTCGAACCTCAGCGACATCGTCGGCCAGATCTACGACTCGACGTTCCTCAAGAAGCACGTCACCAAGGACGACCCCTACGCGACCAAGTTCTCGTCCGGCCGCTTCGACTTCGGCTTCGGCGCCTACAAGGTCGCCAGCGTCACCGAAGGCTCCGAGATGGTGCTCGAGGCGCGCACCGACACCGGGCTCGCGAACACCCCCACCATCACGAAGATCATCCAGCGCGTCGTCGCGGATGCCGGCAACCGTGCCACGGCTCTCAAGAACGGCGACGCCGACGTGGCTCTCGGGCTCCTGCCCGCCGACCAGGCGTCGCTGGAGAAGGACTCCGGCGTCCTGGTCCCGAAGAAGGCCCGCAACGGCTACGTCGCGATCCAGCTCAACGTGAAGACCGGCCCGTTCAAAGACATCGCGGTGCGCAAGGCGTTCACCACGGCGATCGACTACGGCCAGGTCATCGACGGGGTGCTCCAGGGCCGAGCGACCAAGAAGAACACCATGCTCGATTCGGGCGCTCCCGGCTACGACGGCTCGGGCCTGCCTGACTACAGCTACGACGCGGCCACGTCGAAGAAGGTGCTGAAGGCCGCCGGCTACACGACGAACATCCCGGTCACGCTGACGGTCGCGAACGACAACCAGGCGATGGTCGACACGGCCGTCGCGATCAAGAGCTCGGCCGAGGCCGCCGGATTCGACATCACCGTCGACTCCGTCCCCACGGCTCAGGCTCAGGAGCGCGGCACCAAGGGCCAGACCGAGGCCAGCCTGTTCACCGGTGAGGCGCTCGCGCTCTCGCAGGGCTACCAGCTCGGCCTGCAGACCACGCCCGGCTCGTCGTCGAACTACTCGCAGTACGACGACCCGACGTTCGCGAAGCTGCTCGCCACGGCGAACGACGTGCCCGACCCGCTGACCGACGAGGGCGGCAAGGCCTACAACGCCGCCGAGAAGCGCTGGCTCGGCGATCAGATCGCCGCGATCTACATCGCGCAGCCGGCCTCCGACTCGGCCGTCTCGTCCAAGCTCCACGGCTGGACCTGGCGTCTCGACCACGCGGTCGACCTCTCGGTCATGACCAAGGACTGACCCGCGCAGCAGAAGGCCCCCGTCGCACCAGCGGCGGGGGCCTTCTCTGTCGCGGCAACCCGGGAACTCGGCGCGGCCGGCCATGCAGGTCCGCTGGAGATCAGTACGTGCTCGCCTTCGCCCCCGACACCCTCAGTCCGAACTCCCCCGAAACGCGAATCGGCCCCGCATTGGCCTTGTAGCTGACCCGCGCCCAGGCGGGACCGGCGGAACTCTGCGTCGCGCGAGCGATCCCCGTCGGCGAGGGCAGGCTGCACGAACCGCCGACGACTGCGCAGGTGGCGCCGTGGAACGACCGCACCTTCGCCTTGCCGACCCCGCTCGTCTGGTAGTCGACGAAGAACCGTGCAGAAGAGATCGGATCCCAGACGGAGACCTTGCAGCTGGTCTTCCATCCGCCGGAGCTGCCGCACCCGGACAAGCCCGTTCTGGACGGTCGATCGCCTGCAAGAGTCACGATCTTGACCGAGCCGTCGGCAAACGTCTCGCGAACCGTCTCATCGGGACCGACCCGCGTGGTCGTGGCGATCGGGCTTGCGTCGGTGTACACGTCAAGCACCTCACCGCGCTCGAGCTTCGCGATCAGGCGGTCTTGAGTCGGACCGGCGATCGCCCCCTCGGTCATGTGCGCGCGAAGATCGGCTTCGACCACAGAACTGAGAACCTCACCCCCGGCAGCCTGGGCGGCGGAGGCGGGGACGAGCAGGCTCAGCGGGCCAAGCCCGAGAAGGACGGTGGCGAATGCAGCGATTTTCACGATGGTCTCCAATGACGCGTCAAGAGTACAGAAATGTGAACTCTCAATCTCATATGCTGAGTCCAGCAGGCATCAATCGAAGGAGATTCTCGTGATCGCACACTCGCTCGGCGTCCTGCCGTTCCTCCTGGCCTCTGCCCTCCTGGCACTCGACGCCGTCGCTCTCGTCCAGATCTGGCGTGACCGGAGCAGCGCCTTCGGCGCGAAGGCGCTGTGGACCCTCGGAGTCGTCCTGCTGCCTGCGCTCGGCGGTCTCGGCTGGCTGCTCAACCGTGCTCTGGGGCGCGCCTCAGGCCGCATCGACCGTCGCGCTGAGCGCAGCTCCTAGAGCGACGCCGCAGGCGCGACACCGACATGATCAGTCGGCGAGCAAGGCCACGCGGTCCGCCCTGAAGTGCGTGAAGCTCAGCTCCCGCACCACGCCGTCGTCGGCCGTCAGCACCATCTCGCGCAGGATCATCGGGCTGCCGACCGGCACTCGCAACGACAGGGCCGTCCGCGCGTCGCTGCGCACGGCCTCGACGCTCGACTCGGTGCGGGCCAGCTCGCGCCCGAACAGCCGGCGGAACAGGTCGCCCATGGTGCCGACGTCGGCGCCGGGGACGTGCGCCCTCCAGGCGCGCGAGATCGGGTCGAGGTCGCTCGAGAGATGGTACGAGACGCGCACGAACAGGGGCTCGTCGTCGAGGGTGGCGTGCTGCTCGAGCATCGCCACGGTGTCCTGATCGGTGTGCATGCGAGCGCGGATCAGCGGCGACGACGAGACCAGGGCGTGCTCGATGACGCGGAGGCGCACCTCGGCCTCCTCGCCCGTGTCGAGGAGGAGCCGCTGGTGGTCGGTGTGAGCGCCGAACGGGATGACCACGAGGGGTTCGGGCTCGATCCTGCGCCCCGGTGTCGGGGTCTCGGGTGCGAGGTCGTCTCCGGTGTCGGCCGCGATGCGCGAGATCCACGCCTGGGCGCGGCGCTGCACGAGCTCGGACGGCGGGACGGGCTGGGCATCACTCGGCGTCATCGGTCTTCTCCGGCTCGGAGTGCAGGTGCGCCTGCGTCTTCGACAGGGTCGACCGGTCGCCGCGGAAGTGCGTGAAGCTGTACTCGCGGGCGCGACCCTGGATGTCGTAGCTGTACTGCTGGCGAAGGAGCAGCGGGGAGCCCTCCTCGACGCCGAGCAGGCGGGCGGTGCGTTCGTCGGCGCCGACCACCTCGACGCGGTTGCGCAGGAAGCCGAAGGCGCAGCCGTACAGCTTGCCGAACTCCTCCTTGAAGGTGCGGCGCATCGTGGCCGTCACCTCGAGCGCCTCGGCCGGATTGCTCATCTCGGGCATCGCCAGGGGGTGGTTGTTGGTCGCGGTCGTCTCGAACGACTCGACGCGGTCGACGAAGTTCTGCGGGTCTTCCAGCAGGGGCACGACGCCGGTGCGCAGGAAGATCGGCGAGTCGCCGTAGACGCCGAGCTGGACGTAGCTGAGCGTGTAGTCGGCCGGCGCGCCCATCAGGTCGGCGACGATCGGGGGCGTCGGGATCACGCCGTCCTGCAGGGTCACGACGCCGAGGTCGTAGGCGTCGTCCTGCGGGTGCGGCGTGAAGTCGCGCGGCAGCACCTGGTCGACCTGGAAGTCGACGATCCGGTTGGTCAGGAGGGTTCCGCGCCGCGGCGCCCGGCTGATCAGACCGTCGGCGACCAGCATCGACAGCGCCACCCGGACGGAGTTCCTGCTGGCCCCGAACTCCTTCGAGATGCTGAGCTCGTGGAAGCGGTTGTTCTCGGCGTCGGCGATGCCCGCGCGGATGCTCGCCCGGAGCTGCTCGTACGTGCGTCGCGAGGACGTGTGGAGAGGGGCCTGCTGGAGCTGGCGCTGCTTCTGGAACTGCGCCGCCCGCTGCTCGTTGAACGTGTAGGACATAGTCGGTCGCACCATCCCTATTTGCGTGAGTGGACCCACCGTACGGCCGGTTTCGCATCTGGGCGACACCTGACGTCAAATCGACTCGACAGCGTAATACGCGAGAAATACGCCCCGTTCGCGGCTGTAATACGCCGCCCCTTGACTGGTTCCACAGGCACGGGTCGTCTTCGGCTCCGGTGGCCGACGACTCCTGAACGAAAGGGCACGCAGATGTTTCACATGGGATGGTTCATGGGCACCGGGTTCGGCGTCTACAACTGGAATCAGCGCTGGTCGGGCAACGTCGGAAGCGACGTCGGCAACCCGCAGCTCTTCATCGACATGGCGACCTCGCTGGAGCGCGCCGGCTTCGACTACATGATGATGGAGGACTCCTCCGTCCTCCCCAACGTCCACGGCGGCACCTTCGAGTCGAGCGTGAAGAGCGGCGGCACGATCCGCTTCGACCCGATCCCGCTGGTGCCCCTGCTGACGAACGCGACCCGGCACATCGGCATCGTCGCGACGATCTCGACGTCGTTCTACCACCCGTTCATGGCGGCGCGCCTGTTCTCGACGCTCGACCACATCACCGAGGGCCGCGTCGGCATGAACCTGGTGACGTCGAGCAACAAGTCGGCCATGCAGAACTACGGCCTCAAAGACCTGATCCCCCACGACGAGCGCTACGACCGCGCCAACGAGTGGGTCGACGTCGTCAAGGCGCTGTGGGACTCATGGGACGAAGACGCGGTGCTCATGGATGAGGCGCAGGGCGTCTTCGCCGACCACACGAAGGTGCACACGGTCGACTTCGAGGGCAAGTACTACCGCTCGCGCGGCCCGCTGAACACGATCCCCGGCCCGCAGCGCCACCCGGTCATCTGCCAGGCCGGCGGCTCGGACGTCGGCCGCCAGTTCGGCGCCCGCAACGCCGACACCATCATCGCCGCGGTCAAGGGCGTCGAGGAGATGAAGGCGTACCGCGACGACATCACGGCCCGCCGCGAGGCGCTGGGCCTCGACCCGAACGGCGTCAAGGTGCTCTACCTGGTGTCGCCGATCATGGCCGACTCGAAGGGCGAGGCCGAGGCGAAGGACCAGGCGATGAAAGACGCGACCGCCGCCAACATCGACGCGCAGGTCGCCGGCTTCTCGTACTTCACGAGCACCGACTGGTCGAAGTTCGACTACGACGCCCCCTTCCCCGACCTCTCGAAGAACGAGGGCCACCAGTCGACGATGAACGACTGGGCACGTTCGGGCGCCACCATCCGCGAGGCGGTCATGAACCACCGCACGCAGGAGTCGGTCCGTCTCGTCGGCACACCGGAGTCGGTGGCGCAGGAGATGGAGGAGCACATGGACTACGCGGGCGGTGACGGCTACCTGATCGCCATGCCGGTGACGCGCAAGAACATCACCGAGATCGCCGACGGCCTCGCCCCGGCCCTCCGCCAGCGCGGCGTGATCCGCCCGTCGTACGACAAGGCCACGTTCCGCGAGAACCTCCTGGCCTACTGACCCGCCTTCCGCCGACCCGAAAGGACACCCCCGTGTTCCACCTTGGATGGTTCCTCAGCTACTACCCGCAGGGCTGGAACGAAGGCCACAGCGACCGCGGCAACTACTTCCCGAACCCGGACGCCTACGTCGACTTCGCCAGGGCCCTGGAGCGCGCCGGCTTCGACTACATGATGATCGAGGACGGCAGCTTCATCCCCGACGCCTTCGGCTCGTCGATGGAGTACTCGCTGTCGACCACCTTCGCGGCGCCCAAGCACGACCCGATGGCCCTGGTGCCGCTGCTCGCGCAGGCGACGGAGCACATCGGCATCATCGCCACGATGACGACGACGTTCTACCCGCCGTTCCTCGCGGCTCGCCTCATGACGACGCTCGACCACCTGTCGCACGGCCGCGTCGGCTTCAACCTGGTCACCAGCCACAACGACCGCACCGCGCAGAACTACGGCCTCGACAAGCAGTACCCGCACGACGAGCGCTACGCGATCGCGACCGACTGGGCCAAGGCCGTCACGGCGCTACTGACCTCGTGGGACGACGACGCCGTCCTGGACGACGTGGAGGCCGGCGTCTACGCCGACCACACGAAGATCCACCAGGTCGACTACGAGGGCACCTACTTCTCGACGCGCGGACCCCTCAACGCCCCGCCCGGCCCGCAGCGCCTCCCGGTCATCTGCCAGGCCGGCGGCTCCCCCGTCGGCCGCGAGTTCGCGTCGACCTACGCCGACACGATCGTCGCCCCCAGCGGCACCGTCGAGTGGATGACGGAGTACCGCAAAGACATCCGCGCCCGCGTCGCGGCCCACGGCCGCAACCCCGACGACGTCAAGGTCATGTTCCTGACCGACTTCATCATCGGCGACACCCACGACGACGCCCTCGAGCTCCAGCGGCGCAAGCAGGCAGAAGCGGAGTCCGACGTCTCGAAGACCCTGGCCCGCATGTCGTTCGCCTCGGGCATCGACTTCGCCGCGTTCGACCTCGACCAGCCGGTCCCGGCGTTCGAGACGAACGCCGCCCGGACCACGACCGACGCGTTCTTTAAAGGCCGCGAGCACCTGACGCTGCGCGAGATCGCGACCCAGCTGCCCCCGAGCCTGACGATCGTCGGCTCGCCGGCGACCGCGGCCGACCAGATGGAGGCCGTGATGGAGGAGGTGGGCGGCGACGGATTCCTGATCGGGTCGTCGGTGACGCCGCGCGCCGTCGCCGACTTCGCGGGCGACCTCGCCCCCGAGCTCCGCCGCCGCGGCCTGATCCGCGACGGCTACGCCGACACCACGTTCAAGAACAACCTCCGAGCGTTCTGAGAGGCCGATCCGTGACCGACATGTTCCACCTGGGCTGGTTCACCAACTTCGCCCCGCCTCCGTGGGAGGGCCAGTTCTCCGGCCACAACGGCGAGACCTGGGCGAACGGCAGGTTCTACCAGGACCTCGCCCAGGCCCTGGAGCGCGCTCGCTTCGACTACATCATGCTCGAGGACAGCTCGATGGTGTCCGACGCCTACGAGGGGTCGTCGCGCGCCGACCTGAAGCACCACCTGTACGCCCCGAAGCACGACCCCCTCGCTCTCGTCCCGCTTCTCGCCGCGGTGACGACGAGCCTCGGGATCGTGGCGACGGCGTCGACGAGCTTCTACCCGCCCTACCAGCTGGCCCGCACCATGACCACGCTCGACCACCTGAGCCGCGGCCGCGCCGGCTGGAACATCGTGACCTCCAGCGAGGACCGCGCAGCCCAGAACTACGGCCGCACCAAGCTGCAGGAGCACGACGGCCGCTACGACCGGGCCGACGAGTTCGTGCAGGTCGTCGACGCGCTCTGGAACTCCTGGGACGACGGCGCCATCATCCAGGACCGCGAGACGGGCAGGTACGTCGACCACACCAAGGTCCACACGATCGACCACTCCGGCGAGTACTACTCGGTGCGCGGCCCGCTCAACACGGTGCCCGGCCCGCAGCGCAGGCCGGTGATCTGCCAGGCCGGCGGAAGCCCGCGCGGCAAGCGCTTCGCGGCCGAGCACGCCGACACGATCATCGCCCAGTCGCGCGGCCCCGAGCGCATGAAGGAGTTCCGCGACGACATCCGCCGCCTGGCCGCCGAGGCCGGGCGCGACCCCGACGACATCAAGGTGCTCTTCATCGTGAGCCCCCTCGTCGCTGCCAGCGATGCCGAGGCGCAGGAACTCCAGGCCTCCTCGAAAGCGCAGGCTGAGACGAACGTCGAGAAGGCCCTCGCTCACCTGAGCGCGCTCACCGAGGTGGACTTCTCCCAGTTCGACCTCGACGCGCCCGTGACGCAGGACATCACCACCAACGGCCACCGCACGACGCTCTCGGAGTTCCTGAAGCTCGGCGACGACGGCCGCACCCTCCGCGAGGTCGCCGCCGGCTGGAGCATCAGCGCCGTCGACCTCGTCGGCAGCGTCGAGTCGGTCGCCGACCGAATGGAGGAGGTCATGGGATACGTCGGAGGCGACGGCTTCCTGATGTCGGGGCCGATGACGCGCACCTACATCGGCGAGATCGTCGACGGCCTCGTTCCTGAGCTCCAGCGCCGCGGCCTGACCCGCAGCGACTACCTGCCCCAGGGCGCCACCTTCCGAGAGAATCTGAGGTCCTTCTGATGCCGAGCACGCCGACGACGCGGATGCGACTGGGCTGGTTCATCAACTTCCTGACCCCGGCGTGGAACCAGCCGTGGTCGGGTACCACCGGCGACGAGTGGATGAACGGCGACTTCTTCGTCGACATGGCGAGGTCGCTCGACCGCGCCGGCTTCGACTGCATGATGCTGGAGGACAGCACCTACATCTCGGACGTCTACGGCGGCTCGGCCGAGGCCGAGCTCAAGTTCACCGTCCGAGCGCCGAAGAGCGACCCGCTTCCCCTGATCCCGCTGCTGGCGGCGGCGACCGAGCACCTCGGCTTCGTCGCGACGATGTCGACGAGCTTCTACCAGCCGTTCCTGCTGGCGCGGCTGCTCACGACGCTCGACCACCTGACGGACGGCCGGGTCGGCTGGAACGTCGTGGTGTCGGGCGGCAAGCTCGCGGGCAGGAACTTCGGCATGGACGAGCTGCCCGCGCACGACACCCGGTACGAGATCGCCGAGGAGTTCGTCGAGGTCGTGCAGAAGCTGTGGACGTCGTGGGACGCCGACGCCGTGGTCATGGACCGCGCCACCGGCACCTACGTCGACTCGACCAAGGTGCACACGATCGATCACCACGGCCCGCACTTCGACGTCCGCGGACCGCTCAACGCCCTGCCGCCGCTGCAGGGCAGGCCGCCGATCTTCCAGGCCGGCGGGAGCTCGGTCGGGCGCTCGTTCGCCGCGAAGTACGCCGACACGATCGTGTCGAGCGCCAAGGGCGTCGACGAGATGCGCGACTACCGCGACGAGGTGCGGGCGAAGGCCGTCGAGTTCGGCCGCAACCCCGACGACGTGCGGATCCTGTACATGATCTCGCCCTTCGTCGAGGCGACCGACGAGCTCGCGCGGCGCCGACGCGAGGAGCGCTTCCAGATCACGGACGAGCGCGCGAGACGCCGCCTCCTGATGATGTCGGACGAGATCGACATGGCGCAGTTCCCGCTCGACGAGAAGTTCCCGGACATCGTGACGGACTCGAGCAAGAGCATCACCAATGCCTTCCGCAAGTGGGCGGGCGATCGCACGCTGCGCGAGGCCGCGGCGTCGGACGAGTTCGAGGCGGTGCCGCTCGCGGGCACACCGGCGACCGTCGCCGACGAGATGCAGCGGGTGTTCGAGGAGGTCGGCGGGGACGGGTTCCTGCTGTTCGCCGGCGGCGGCGGAATGCTGACCCGCCGCTACATCAACCAGATCTGCGACGGGCTCGTGCCCGAGCTGCAGCGGCGCGGTCTGGTGCGGACGGTGCAGCCGTCCGGCACGTTCAAGCAGCGGCTCACGTCGGAGGCGTGAGCCCGAGGTCAGGCGCCGAAGGCGTCGCGAATGGTGACCGACGCCAGGCCCGCGGCGGTCAGCCTGGCCAGCACGTCGGGCAGGACCTCCTGCATGGCCTCGTAGTTGACGTGGCCGATGACGACGGCTCCCGGGGCGAACTCGGTGTCGACGGAGGCGAGGAGTTCCTGCGCCCCCTTCGCCGGCCCCTCCGCGAGGAGGCCGGACCACATCACCTGGCGGGTCCAGCCGGCGCTCGCTGCGGCGGCGTCGGTCCGCTCGTCGCGCGGGCCGTTCGGCGGACGGAAGTACGGCTTCGTCGACACGCCCCAGAGGCCGACGAAGTGCGCCTCGTTGCGCTCCAGCTCGTCGACGATCTGCTCGTCGGTGAGCGTCGTCAGCTCGGTGTGCGACCAGGTGTGGTTGCCGACCTGGATCTGGCCGGACTCGACGAGCGGCGCGAAGAGCTCGGCATGCTCGGTCCAGCCGGGGTAGCTGCCGACCGGGAAGATCGTCATCCGCGTCCCCGTCTCCGCGGCGAACAGAGCGAGGCGGCGGATCGACTCCGCGTTCGTGCCGTCGTCGATGGTCCAGGCGACGCTCCCCGCGCGAGCGGCGTCGTCGGGCAGGGTGCGGATGAGTGTCGTCGTCTCGGTCATGCCCCGACGGTAGGGGCGGCGTATTGCGCGCCGATTGCGCCGCCCCTGCGAAATGAAGCGAGACGCGGGCGACTCGGAGGCGAAATACGCCCCGCATAGCGTCCAGGCATGCCCAAGAAACTGCACCTCGCCTGGTTTTTGAACTTCTCGTCGCCCTCGTGGCTCGGCCCGTTCGACGGGACCAACGGCGAGGACTGGATCGACGGCGACTTCTACGTCGACATCGTCCGCGCCATGGAGCGGGCGAAGTTCGACTACGTGATGTTCGAGGACTCCCTGATGGTGTCGGACGTCCACGGCGGCTCGATGGCGACCGACCTCAAGTACAACATGTACGCCCCGAAGCAGGATCCGCTGCCGCTCATGGCGAAGCTGGGCGAGCACACCGACCGGATCGGCCTGGTCGCGACCGCGTCGACGAGCTTCTACCCACCCTTCATCCTGGCCCGCCTGTACGCCACCCTCGACAACCTCACGCACGGCCGGATCGGCTGGAACGTCGTCACCTCGAGCGAGGACCTCGCCGCCCAGAACTTCGGCCTCGACGAGCTCTACGAGCACGATCAGCGCTACGAGATGGCCGACGAGTACGTCGGCGTCGTGAAAAAGCTGTGGGACTCGTGGGACGAGGGCGCGCTCGTCCGCGATCGCGAGACCGGCGTCTTCGCCGACCACACGAAGGTGCACCCCATCCACCACGAGGGCGCCTTCTTCAAAGTGCGCGGTCCGCTCAACGCGATGCCCGGCCCGCAGCGTCAGCCCGCGCTCTGCCAGGCCGGCGGCAGCCCCCGGGGCCGCGCATTCGCCGCGAAGCACGCCAACACGATCATCTGCTCGGCCACCGGCGTGGCCGAGATGAAGCAGTACCGCGACGACATCCGCCAGAAGGCCGTTACGGCGGGGCGGAACCCCGACGACATCAAGGTGCTCTACGTCGTCACGCCCGTACTCGACGAGACCGACGAGCTCGCCCAGGCGAAGGCCGCTCGCCGCGCCGTGCCGAGCGACGCCGGCCTCGAGCTCGCGCTCGCCCACCTGAGCGCCCTCACCAACGTCGACTTCACGCAGTTCGCGCTCGACGAGGTGCCGCCCGCGATCACGACGAACGGGCACCGCACCACGCTCGAGGCGTTCCTGAAGAAGGGCAAGCCCGATGCGACCCTGCGCGAGCTCGCCTCGATGCCGTCGCTGAACGCCGTGCCGTTCGTCGGCTCGCCGGCGACCGTCGCGAGGCAGATGGAGGAGGTCATGGAGGAGGTCGGCGGCGACGGCTTCCTGTTCTCGGGCGCACTGAGCCGCCAGTCGGTCGCCGAGATCGTCGACGGCCTCGTACCCGAGATGCAGCGGCGTGGTCTCGCCCGCACCGAGTACGAGTTCGGCACCTTCAAGGAGAACCTGCTCGCCTTCTGACACTCGGCCGAGCCCGCAGCCCCCACCGCCGCCGCCGCCCCCTGGCTGGCAGCTCCCTCTCCGGGCTCGCGAATGTAAAATACGACGATGCCGTACACGCTCAGCCACGCGATCATCGCTCCCCTGCTCGCCCGGGCGGGGCTGCCCCTCGCAGCCGTGGCGTGCGGCGCCATGGCGCCCGATCTTCCGCTGTTCGCGCGCTGGCTCGACTACGACATCACGCACTCCGCCCTCGGTGCGATCTGGGCGTCCCTCCCGATCGCACTGGGGCTGCTCGTGATCTGGCGCATCGTGCTGGTCCCGGTCCTGCCTCGACTGCTCCCCCGCCCTCTGGCGCGGCGCGTCCCCGGCCGGACGGCCGCCGCGCCTCCGGCGATCCTGGTCGCGGGCTGCGTGGTGGGCGTCGCGAGCCACCTCGCCTGGGACTCCTTCACGCACGCGTCCGGAGCGGCCGTCGTCGCCCTGCCGGCCCTCAGAGCGGAGGTCGTCGGACTCCCCGCTCACCAGTGGCTGCAGTACGCATTGTCACTCGCAGGTCTCGCCGGGCTCGGAGCTCTCGGCGCTCGATGGCTTCGCCGCGCGCCGACGACCACCGACGCACGGGGAGCCTCCTGGGCGTGGTGGACAGCGGGCATGGTCGCCTGCGTCGCCATCGGGGGCAGCACGACCGGGCTCGGCCTTCTGCTCTCCGTCGACATTCGGCCGGCCGTGGTCGGCGGCGTCACCATGGCGACGTCAGCCGCGGCGCTCCTGCTGGTCGGCGCCGCCCTGGTGACCCGCCTCCGCCGCGCGAGCAGCTGATCCGAGGCGCCGCATGCCCGCGTACGGGCCGCGTAGCCGGTGCGGCCGGTGCCAGGATGGGGCATGACCGAAGCCGCTGACACCGTCGCCCGCCTGCGCGCCACCTTCGACTCGCGTGTCACGGCACCCCTCGACTGGCGGCTCGCCCAGCTCCGAGCCCTCCGGCGCATGCTCGTCGACCGCGGAGCCGACTTCGAGCGCGCCCTGCACGACGACCTCCGCAAGCATCCCGACGAGGCGCGGCTCACCGAGATCGACGTCGTGGTCGCCGAGATCGATCACGCCCTGAGGCACCTGCGGTCGTGGCTCAAGCCGAAGCGGCACCCCGTGCCGCTGCTGGTGGCCCCCGCCACGGCGACCGTGGTGAGGGAGCCGCTGGGAGTCGTCCTGATCATCGCGCCCTGGAACTACCCGGTGCAGCTCAGCCTCGACCCGCTGGTGGCCGCTCTGGCAGCCGGCAACACGGCGGTGCTGAAGCCGAGCGAGCTGGCGCCGGCCACGGCGGCCGTGCTGCACTCGCTTCTGCCGGAGTTCCTGCCAGAGGCCGTCGCCGTGGTCACCGGCGGCGCCGACGAGACCACCGAGCTGCTGCGCGAGCGCTTCGACCACATCTTCTTCACCGGCGGCGAGCGCGTCGGCCGCATCGTCGCCCGGGCGGCGGCGGAGCACCTGACCCCGACGACGCTGGAGCTCGGCGGCAAGTCGCCGGTGTGGGTCGACGGCTCCACCGACCTGCGCGCGGCCGCGCGGCGGATCGCCTGGGGCAAGTTCATGAACGCCGGCCAGACCTGCGTCGCGCCCGACTACGTGCTGACGACGCCCGACCTGACGAAGCGGCTCGTCGACTTCGTCGGGCAGTCGGTGCGTCAGTTCTACGGCGCCGACCCGGCGCAGAGCGACAGCTACGGGAGGATCGTCTCCGACTCCCAGTTCGAACGGCTCGAAGGGCTGATGGGCGCAGGAACCGCGGCCGCCGTCGGCGAGCCCGACCGCTCGTCGCGCTTCTTCCCGCCGACCGTCCTCACCGGCATCCGCCCGACGGACCCGGTGATGCAGCAGGAGATCTTCGGCCCGATCCTCCCCGTCGTCGAGGTGCCCGACCTCGACGGGGCCATCGCCCACATCCGCGCGGGCGCGAAGCCCCTCGCCCTCTACGCGTTCACGGAATCGGCCGGCGCGCGCCGCCGCCTCCTCCGCGAGACCTCGTCGGGCGCGGTGTCGTTCGGGGCTCCGTCGGCTCATCTCGCCGTGCCCGGGCTGCCGTTCGGCGGGGTGGGCGCCAGCGGCATGGGCGCGTACCACGGCGAGCGCGGCCTGGTGACGTTCAGCCATGAGAAGGCCGTGCTGTCGAAGCCGCTGCACCCCGACACGCTGCGCGTGGCCTACCCGCCGTTCACAGCGCGCAAGGACGCGATCGTGCGGCGGGTGCTCGGCCGCCTCCGCTAGCCCCGTCACGGGATCGCGCGGGTCTCGCCGGGGCCGCACTCGACGGCGTCCGCGAAGACGCCGAGCTGCACCTGCTCGAGCAGGCGGGCGTCGAGATCGCCGGTGCGGACCACGGCGGCCGACACGCGGCGGGCGGACGGCAGGTGCGGGGCGTCGGCGCAGAGGGCGACGACCGTCCAGGGCGCGGATCCGGCGGTGGCGGGTTCGGGCACGGTGAGCGCGCCGAGCAGGTCGCCGCGGTCGACGAGCCGCATCTGCGCCGGCCGAGCGACCGACTGGTCGACGGCGGCGAGCGGGGACCCGAGGTAGGCGCCGAGGGGACGCCCCCGGGTTCCTGCGCCCGTCGTGCACCCGGCGAGCAGGAGGACGAGGCCGAGCGCGGCGAAGGGGCGGAAGTACGGTTCCATGCACACAGAATGTCACACCTGGAACACGGCTTCTCGCGGCGTAACGGTCTGCCAAACTCTGGTAACTATTGAGGGTGACCACCCGACACCTCCGAAGGGATCTGCCATGACCACGTTCGAAGGTGCCCGTCGCCAGCCCGGCTCGAGCCGCGACGACATCCGCGAGGCCGTCGACGCCCATCTGCGCGAAGACGTCAGCTATCTCGGCAACCTGCTCGGCCGCGTGCTCCGCGAGTCGGGCGGCGAGGGTCTGTTCGCCGACGTCGAGCGCGTCCGCCTCGCGGTCATCGGCGCCTACGAGGGCCAGGAGGCCGTCGAGACCGCCCAGGGCTTCGTCGACGACCTCGACCAGGAGCGCGCGGAGCAGGTCGCCCGCGCCTTCACCTGCTACTTCCACCTGTCGAACCTCGCCGAGGAGCACCACCGCGTGCGCGTCCTCAAGCGCCGCGGCTCGGCGGCCGGCGACGCGTCGGACTCGCTGCCGGCGACGCTCGACCAGCTCACCGAGGAGGTCGGCGCGGAGGCCGCGGCCGACCGCCTGCAGAACCTCCGCTTCCAGCCGGTGCTGACCGCGCACCCGACCGAGGCCCGCCGCCGCGCCGTGGCGTCGGCCATCCGCCGCATCAGCGATCTGCTCGAGGCCCGCGACTCGAGTCAGAACGACATCGAGACCGGCGACATCGAGCGTCGCCTGCTCGAGGAGGTCGACACGCTCTGGCGCACGTCGCCCATCCGCACGACCCGCCCGACCCCGCTCGACGAGGTCCGCACGGCGATGAACGTGTTCGACCAGACCCTGTTCGAGATCGTGCCTCGCGTCTACCGCCTGCTCGACGACCGCCTCCAGGGCGACGCGGCCGGCTCGACCCCGCCGGTGGCCCCCGCCTTCCTGCGCCTCTCGAGCTGGATCGGCGGCGACCGCGACGGCAACCCGCACGTCACGGCCGATGTCACCCGGCAGGCCGCCGAGATCGCCTCGGAGCACGTCCTGCTGGGCCTCTCGCGGGCCGCTTCGCGCATCGGCTCGACCCTCACGCTCGACGAGGCCGACACCCCGCCCGACGCCGGGCTCCAGGCCCTGGCCGACTCGCAGCACGCCCTCGACGAGGCCCTCGCGAGCCGGATCGGCATCCGCTCCCCCGGCGAGACGCACCGCCGAGTGCTGCTCTTCATCGCCGCCCGCATCCGCGCCACCCGCAAGGGCGGCCCCCTGGCCTACGGCTCGCCCGAGGTCCTGCTCGACGAGATCCGCACGATCCAGGCGTCGCTCCGCGCGGCCGGCGCCCACCGCGCCGCGAACGGCGAGCTCCAGAACCTCGTCTGGCAGGTCGAGACGTTCGGCTTCCACCTGGCCGAGCTCGAGGTGCGCCAGCACTCGCAGGTGCACCGCACGGCCCTGGCCGAGATCCGCGCCGGCGGCGAGCTGAGCGAGATGACCACCGAGGTGCTCGAGGTCTTCAAGACGATCAAGGGCCTGCAGGAGCGCTTCGGCCGCCGCGGAGCCGCTCGCTACATCGTGTCGTTCACGCAGTCGTCCGACGACCTCGAGAACGTCTTCTCGCTCGCCGAGGCGGCGCTCGGATCGAAGGAGGCCGCACCCGTCCTCGACGTCATCCCCCTGTTCGAGACGTTCGCCGACCTCGACAACAGCACGCGCATTCTCACCGAGATCCTCGAGTCGCCGTCGTACCGCGAGCGGCTCGACGCGACCGGCCGCACGGTCGAGGTCATGCTGGGCTACTCCGACTCGTCGAAAGACGTCGGGCCGGTCTCGGCGACGTTCGCGCTCTACGACGCGCAGGCCCGCATCTCGGACTGGGCCGCCGAGAACGACATCGAGCTCACCCTCTTCCACGGCCGCGGCGGTGCGATGGGCCGCGGCGGCGGGCCGGCCAACGAGGCCGTGATGGCGCAGCCGCCCGGATCGGTCGCCGGCCGCTTCAAGATCACGGAGCAGGGCGAGGTCATCTTCGCCCAGTACGGCAACAAGACCATCGCCGCCCGCCACATCGAGCAGATGGCGGCCGCGACCCTGATGGCGTCGAGCCCGTCGAACGAGAAGCTCAACGCCGACGCCGCCACACGCTACGGCGCCCTGGCCGAGACGATGGACGCCGCCTCGCGCGAGCGCTTCTTCGGCCTGGTCAAGGCCGACGGCTTCGCGCAGTGGTTCGCGCAGGTCACCCCGATGGAGGAGATCGGCCTCCTCGCCCTCGGCTCCCGCCCGGCCCGCCGCGGCCTGTCGGTGTCGTCGCTCGAAGACCTCCGCGCCATCCCCTGGGTGTTCGCCTGGTCGCAGGCGCGGATCAATCTCGCCGGCTGGTACGGACTCGGCTCGGCGCTGGCCGCCGTCGGCGATGTCGAGATCCTGCGCGATGCCTTCGCGAACTGGCCGCTGTTCGCCGCGATGATCAAGAACGTCGAGATGTCGCTGGCCAAGACGGACGAGACCATCGCCCGCCAGTACCTCGCCCTCGCCGATCGCGACGACCTCACGGCTGCCGTCATGGACGAGATGGCGCTCACCCGCCAGTGGGTGCTCGCGACGAGCGGCTCCGACGACGTGCTCGGCGGCCGGCCCGTCCTGAGCCGCGCGGTGCGCCTCCGCAGCCCCTACGTCGACGCGCTGTCGCTGCTGCAGCTGCGCGCCCTCCGCGGAATCCGCCGCTCCGTCGAGAAAGACCCGGCCGACGCCGACCACCGCCTCCTGCTGCTCAGCGTCAACGGGATCGCCGCCGGCCTGCAGAACACGGGCTGATCGGGCCAGGCGCGAACAGAGAGCGGCCGGTCCGGGATCCGACTAACGTCGAACACCGGGCCGGCCGCTCTTGCGTCGGATACGGGCGCAGGAACTCGCGGTCAGCGCCGCCCGAGCCGACGCTCGCCGCCGCTGCCCGTGGCGTACGGCAGCTCGTAGTGCGCGAAGATCGCGGGCTCGTCAGAGGCCTGCAGCTCGCCGTCGGTGGCGATGAACGGGGCCTCCTTGATCAGCTTCTTGCCGAACTGCACCTTCAGGTGCTTGGGGGCGACGACCGCGCCGTCGAGCGGTACGAAGATCAGCTTCTTGCCGCCGAGCACGCCCGACTCGACCGTGGCGAATGCGGGCTTGTCGGTGGACGTGTCGAAGTAGACGCTCTCGAGCGTCCCGACTTTGTCGTCGCTCTGGTCGACGACCGCGAGGCCGATCCAATCGCGCAGGTTCTCGGCTTCGAACACGGTGCCTCCTCGTCGGGCCGGTGAATCCGGCTCCTGTAGACGACGGTAGTCGCTCGGACACCTCCCCGTCGCACCGTGTTCACGGCTCTGGCCCGCTTCATCCACCTCGCCCGCTACAGTCAGTGACGTGACCCCGATTGGCGCCGGCCAGTGAGCCGCGACGACAGCACCCGCCTCGGCGAGATCGTGACAGCCTGCGAGATCATCGCCGACTATCTGGCGCGCGACGGCGTCGACCCCGACCTCGCGTTCGACGCGATCCGCATGCGGCTGGTCGAGATCGGCGAGGCCGTCCACGGGCTCGAGTCGGCCACCCGCAAGCGCGAGCCGAGCGTGCCGTGGAAGGAGATCTCGCACATCCGATCCCGCGTGCTGCACCGGTACTCGGCGAAGTCGCGCGACGTCGTGCTCGAGACCGCGCGCACCGAGGTGCCCGTGCTGCGGGCCGCGGCGGAGCGGCTGCTGGGGTCGCTCTAGCTGCGTCGGTGCGCGCAGCCCCCGCGCGCGACTCGGCGAGATGGCCCCCGGCGTCGGGTCCGCAGGCGCGAGCCGACACCGACGGCCACCTCGCCGCGCTGGCCGGCGCGCAGCCCCCGCGCGCGACTCGGCGAGATGGCCCCCGGCGTCGGGTCCGCAGGCGCGAGCCGACACCGACGGCCACCTCGCGGCGCTGGCCGGCGCGCAGCCCTTGCGCCCTACTCGGCGAGATGGCCCCCGGCGTCGGGTCCGCAGGCGCGAGCCGACACCGACGGCCACCTCACGGGGCGGGCCGGCGCGCAGCCCCCGCGCGCGACTCGGCGAGATGGCCCCCGGCGTCGGGTCCGCGGGCCCGAGCCGACACCGACGGCCACCTCGCCGCGCTGGCCGGCGGGAGCGCACGACGTGGTGCGGACTCGAGCCGCGCGCACGAGCTGCGCGAATGTCGGTGGGTCGCCGTAGGGTCGCGGCGTGAACGACGCAGCACTTCAGCAGAGCGGCCTCCGGTGGGCGGGTCAGCGCATCGATGCCAGCGCGCCCGGCGCCCTGCCCGGCCTGGAGCGCGTCAGCGGGCTCGTCCGGAGTGTCCGCACGCCCGAGTTCCAGGGCATCACGTTCCACGAGGTGCTCAGCAAGTCGGCGCTCAATCACGTGCCGATGACGGCCAAGGTGCTGCCCGGCGAGTGGACCATCAACCCGTACCGCGGCTGCACCCACGCCTGCGTCTACTGCTACGCGCGCCCGACGCACGAGCACCTCGGCATGGGGCTCGGCGACGACTTCGACACGCAGATCGTCGTCAAGACCAACGTCGCCGAGGTGCTCCGCTCCGAGCTGGCGCGCAAGCGCGAGCTGCCCGAGCGGGTGGCCATGGGCACGAACACCGACCCCTACCAGCGGGCCGAGGGCCGGTACGCGCTCATGCCGGGCATCATCGACGCGCTCGCCGACGCCGGGGTCGACTTCTCGATCCTCACGAAGGGCTCCCTCATCCGTCGCGACCTCGACCGCCTCGTGAGAGCGTCCGAGCGCGTCGACGTGCAGCTGGGCATGTCCATCGCCGTTCTCGACGACGACCTGCAGTCCTCCATCGAGCCGGGTACACCGTCTGCCACGGCGAGACTCGCCACCGTCCGCGCGATCCGCGACGCCGGCCTCGACTGCACGGTCTTCGCAGCGCCCCTGCTGCCGGGGCTGACCGACTCCGCCGAGCAGGTCGACGACCTGATGGGCGCACTCGCCGACGCGGGCGCGACCAACGTGCTGCCGTCGCTGCTCTACCTGCAGCCGGGCGTGAAGGAGCTCTACCTGAGCTGGATCGAGCGCGAGCGCCCGCACCTCCTCGACGGCTACCGCAGGCTCTACTCGGGCGGTACGCACGCGTCGAAGGGGTACCAGGAACTCGTGTACGACCGAGCGCGAGCCTCACTGCGCCGACACGGGCTGCCCGTCCCGGGCCCGGCCACGCGCGATCTCTTCGGCTTGCACGGCCGTCGTCGCGCGCCCGCTCCCGCCGACCCTCCGGCCCCCACCCTCTTCTGACCCGACGCAGGCCCGCGCCGCCGACGCAGGCCCGCACCCCCGGCACGCCCCGGCCGCAGGCCGAGGCGGACCAGGAGGGCACGGACCCGCGCCGAAGGCGCCAGACAGGCACCAGCAGGCCCGCGCCCCCGGCACGATCGCGACCTGCACGGGCGTACCAGGAGGGCACGGACCCGCGCCAAAGGCGCCAGACAGGCACCAGTAGGCCCGCGCCCCCGGCACGATCGCGCTCTGCGCGGTCGTACCAGGAGGGCACGGACCTACCCGCGCGCGTCAGTGGTGGCCGGGATCTCCTCGACGCGGTCGCCGTGCTTGCGCACCGGGCGCACGTCGCCGACGATCGGCACGGCCTTCCGGTAGGCAAAGAAGGCGTAGCGCGAGATGAAGTGCGCCATCGTGGTGATGCGGTTGCTGTTGCCGAGCAGGCTGTAGATGTGGATGACGATCCACGTGTACCAGGCGAGCACGCCGGTGAGGGTGATCCCGCCGCGCAGCTGGGCGACGGCGGCGTGACGGCCGATCGTCGCCATGGTGCCGCGGTCGTGGTACTTGAAGCTCTTGGTGGGCTTGCCGGCGAGGATGCGCTGGATCTGCTCGGCGACGTGCACCCCGCCCTGCAGGGCCGGCTGGGCGAGCTGGTCGAGGGGCTTGGGCGTGAGCGCGATGTCGCCGACGGCGAAGATGCGGTCGTGGCCCTTCACGCGCAGGTCGGAGCCGACGACGATCCGCCCGCCGCTGCCCTGCTCGAGCCCCCAGTCGTTGACCTCGCCGTGGGCCGTGACGCCGGTGGCCCAGATGACGAGCTCGGCGGGGATGAACTCGCCGTCGGCCGTCACGACGCCGTGCTTCTGCACCTCGGCGACGCCCGTGTTCAGGCGGAGCTCGACGCCGCGCTTGCGGAGGGACGACGCCGCGTACTTGCGCAGGCGCGCCGCGAACGGCTTGAGCAGCTCGCCGGAGCGGTGCACGAGCGTGATGGTGATGCTCTTGCGGTCGATCTCGGGGTAGGCGTGGATGAGCGCCTGGTCGCGCAGCTCGGCGAGCGCGCCGGCCATCTCGACGCCGGTGGAGCCGCCGCCGACGATCACGACGCGCACCTCGGAGGTGTCTTCGCGGAGCGCCGCCTTCTCGAGCTGCGTGAACAGCTCGTCGCGGATGCGGAGCGCCTGCGAGCGCGAGTACATCGACTTCGCGTACTCCTTGGCGCCGGGCGTGCCGAAGTAGTTGGTGTTCACGCCGTTCGCGAGGACGAGAGCGTCGTAGGCGATGACCTCGCCGTCGGCCAGCGTGATCCTGCGAGCATCGTCGTCGATCTTGGCCAGCAGGCCATGCTGGAAGTTGGCGTTGGGCTGCGACTTGCGCAGGCTCCGCAGGAAGTACGTCACGTCGCCGGCGTTGAGCCCGCCGGTCGCCACCTGGTACATGAGGGGCTGGAACATGTTGTAGATGTGGCGGTCGATCAGCGTCACGCGGACCGGGGCGTCCTTGAGTGCCTTCAAGGTGGCGATGCCGGCGAACCCGCCCCCGACGATTACGACGTGCGGCATCTCTGCCATGTGGTCCTCTTCCCTGCGACGAACGAGGAGGCCGCGAAGGCGCTGGTTCGTCGTCTTCGCTCGAATGCTCCTCCAACGGTAGTCCTCGCGGGGCCGCGCCGCGAACGAACGGCTCGTGACGCCACAATGGACGCATGACACCGCTGATCATCGGAGTGCTCGGCCTGCTGGCTGTCGCCGGTGCGACGGCGTTCGGGCCGCGCGTCGGAATCGCCACGCCGCTCCTGCTCGTCGTGCTCGGAATCGTCGTCGGGCTCATCCCCGCCGTGCCCGATCTCCCGATCGATCCCGAGTGGCTGCTGCTGGGCGTCCTGCCGCCGTTGCTGTACTCGTCGTCGGTGTCCATGCCGTCGATGAACTTCCGGCGCGAGTTCGGCGCGATCGGCGGGCTGTCGGTCGTGCTCGTGATCGCGTCCTCCCTCCTGCTCGGCCTGTTCTTCGCGTGGGCGATCCCCGACCTGCCGCTGGCCTGGGCGATCGCCCTCGGCGCGGTCGTGAGCCCCACCGACGCCGTGGCCACGTCGATCATCAAGAAGCTGGGCGTCTCGCCGCGCGTGGTCTCGATCCTGGAGGGCGAGAGCCTCCTCAACGACGCCACGGCCCTGGTGACCCTGCGGTCGGCCGTCGCCGCCGTCGCCCTGTCGTTCTCGGCGATCGGCGCCCTCGGGTCGTTCGCCTACGCGGTCCTCGTCGCCGTCGCCATCGGCTTCGCTGTGGGCAAGGTCAACCTCCTCGTGCGCAAGCGGGTTCAGGACGCCACGGTCAACACGGTGATCGGCTTCGCCGTGCCGTTCATCGCCGCGCTGCCGACCGAGGCGCTGGGAGCGTCCGGACTCGTCGCAGCGGTGGTGGCCGGGCTGGTGACGGGGCGGGGTGCGCCGCGCGTCCTCAGCCCGCAGCATCGCCTGTCGGACGCACAGAACTGGAGGACGGTCGAGCTCGTCCTCGAAGGCGCGCTGTTCCTGACGATGGGGCTCCAGCTCTCCCGCATCCTGAGCGACGTGCACGAGGACAGCGTCGGCGTCCCGCTGGCGCTGCTGATCGCGGCCGGCGCGTTCGTCATCACGCTCGGCGTGCGAGCGCTCTACCTGAGCCTGCTGCTGAACGGCCTGAAGAAGCGGGCCGCACGGATGGCGAAGTCGAAAGACCGCTTCACGACCATGCAGGGCCAGATCGACAGCGGTGAGCCTCTGGCGATCACCGACGGGTCGCGACGCGGAGCGAGCCGCGCCGGTCAGGAGCGCTTCGAGAAGGCGAGACAGGACCCCACGCGCCTCGCATGATGCGCACGAGACTGGTGCGGGCTCTGGCCGACATCGAGTACTACCTGCAGGCGCCGCTCGGCTGGAAGGAGGGCACGATCCTCGTCTGGGCGGGCATGCGCGGCGCCATCACCGTCGCGGCGGCCCAGACGCTCCCGGAGGACGCCCCTCACCGCAACCTCCTGGTGTTCATCGCCTTCGCCGTCGCAACGGGGTCGCTGCTCCTCCAGGGCGGCAGCATCGGCTGGCTCGTGAAGCGACTGGCGCCCGCGACGACGAACCCGGCCGACGAGACGGCGGAGCGCACCAAGATCATGACGCTGATGCAGGAGGCATCGGCGCCGCTGATGACGGACTACCAGCGCGGCGACTTCGTCGACAAGGAGACGCGGCTCGCCGTCCTGCAGGCGCAGCGGAACGCACTGCTCGACGCCCGCGACGACGGCACGTTCGACGCCGAGATCCTGCAGAGCTCCCTGGTCGTGCTCGACGCGGATCAGATCAGCATCGACCTGCGCGGCGGCCCGAACGGCTGAGCCGACGCGGGTCGCTCGACTCGCGCGGCACAGCCAGCGAGCGCCTATGCGTGCGCGAGCCGGCGCGCCGGCCGCAGGCTGACGCGGTACGAGCGCGGCACGGTGGCACCGGCTGCGAGCAGGGTGCGGCCGTCGCGCGGGTCGCGCAGAGGCAGATCGCCCGACAGCAGCGGGACGGTCGTGTACCCCGCCTCGGCCTCGCGCGCGGCCACCCGGGGCAGCGCGATCCGGCACAGCGGCAGGCCGGCGAGCCCCAGCGCGAGGACGACGACGGGCGCCACCGTGACGCTGAGGTCGGGCTGACCGGTGGTGGCGACGGACAGCAGGGCGCCCACGAGGGAGACGAGACCGAGCACCGTCATCGCTCCGGCGAGCACGAAGGCCAGAGACCACGTGTACGCAGGAACTCCGCGAACCAGTCCGTTGCTGCCGTCCATGCGCGACCCCTCTCTCGTGAGGGTCGGCGTTCCGCCCTCGTGGCAAGGCTAGGGTCGCGGGCGCCTCTCCCGCGCCTCCACGTTCTGGTGCCACCCGACCGGGTGATAGCCCCGGCGGCACCCGGGAGCAGACCCGTCGCTACAGGAGATCGAGCTGCTGCAGGATCCCCAGGACGTCCGTCGAGCCCCAGCGGTCGCGGGCCTTGCCGTCGGCGAACCCGATCACCTGCACGTTGCGCACGGTGAAGCGCTTGCCGGTCGCAGCGTGCCCCATGAACTCGCCGGTGTGGGTGCCCGACAGGTCGGTGATGGTGATGAACTTCGCGGGCGTCGCGATCGTCTCGACGACGTCGTGATCGATGTCCGAGAACGACTTCCCGAACGTCTCCCAGAACCAGGCGATGCCGCCGCCGCCGGCAGGCTGCCCCTCGGCCGGGTCGTGGTCGGCGAAGTCGACGTCGAACCTCTCGCCGAGCTCCAGCGACTGGTCGCGCATGCGCTCGATCGCTGCGAGGGTGGCCTCGCCGCCTTCCGTGATCTCCGTTGCCATGCCGGTTCTCCTCTCCGGCGCGCCCGGACGGCGCACACCCCGCCAGTCAACGCCCGGGGTACGCGCGCGCCACTCGGCTAGCCGGGGGTCACCACCACGCGGACGTCCCAGGCGCCGAGCGACAGGGCCGCGCCGGCCTCGAGCGCGTCGCCGGAGTGGAGGTCGGCCGCCGCGAAGGGCAGCTCGACCGAGGCGGGCGTCCACGACCAGTTCTGCACGACGTGGAGGCGCTCCCCGGCCTCGTTGACGGCCGAGTGCACGCGCACGGAGCCGGCGGCGGGACGCCACGGCCGGGCGGAGCCGATCTCGCCCGCCCAGGCGAAGAGGCCTTGCGCGAACGGAGGGTTCGGCAGTGCGCCGACGGTGGTGACTCGGCCCGAGCCGAGCTCCTTGGTGGTGACGGCGGCGTAGCTGCCGTGGTGCGGGTGGTCGTAGCGGGCGAGGACGGTGGCGTCGGTGGCCTCGTACGCCTCGATCCACTCGACCGCCGCGGCGTCGTCGGGCAGCTCGAGCCACGAACCGGCCACTGCGACGACAGGAACCGGCGCCTCGACGTTGGTGTACTCGTCGTACCAGGCCCCCGCGACGTCGGCGAGCCCGCCCGGAGCGACCTCGAGCCGGGCGCGGGCCTCGAGGTCGGCGTACCCGGTGCGGGGTCCGACGATCAGGTGGCCGCCGGCGGCTGCGTAGTCGCGCAGCCACGCCAGGACGGCGTCGTCGGCCACGTAGTAGGCGGTCGCCACGAACACCGGGATCTCGGCGGCGATGACCGCGGGGTCGAAGTCGAGGATGGCCGACGTGTGGAAGAGCCGGGTCTGCAGCCCCGCGTCGAAGGCACCTCGCTCGAACGCCTCGACGAGCGGCGAGTAGGAGTCGTCGATGGGCCAGCCGCCGGGGCCGGCCAGAGGTCCGAACTTCTCGAAGGCCCACTTGGAGGCGTGGTCGTAGAGGAGGCCGACGTGCGCGTCGGGGGTGAGGCCGACGATGCGGTCGCCGAGTTCCTGCAGCTCCGAGCCGAGCGCAGCGATCTCGCGGTACGTGCGCCCCGGCTTCTCGCTGTGCGGGAGGACGCCGCCCCAGTAGGTCTCCGGGCCGAAGTGGAGCGTGTGCCAGTGCCAGTACTCGATCATCTGCGCGCCGCGGCTGATGAGCGCCCAGGCGCTCTGGCGGCGCTGGCCGGGGTAGGCGGGGTGGTTCATCGACGAGAAGCCGATCGAGCCCGCGCCGACCTCGGTGACCAGGAACGGCTCGTGGCGGGTGCCGTACATCCAGTCGGCCGAGTGGTAGAGGCCCCAGGTGCCCTGGGTCCACCATGTCTGCGGCTTGATCTCGGAGTCGGGGAGGGTCAGGGCGTCCTGCGCCTTGAAGTACGGGTTGCCCGCCGTGACCGTCATCATCTGCCCGATGGCGTCGTCGCGGATCGTCGGGCGCGTGTACGACATGCAGGTCATGACGAAGCGGTCGCCCGCGTACTCGTCGACGATCGCGGTCTGCCAGGCCATGTACTCGGTCAGGAGGTCGGCCTGGAAGAGCCGCCACGCGAGGTCGTACTGCGGGAGGAAGTTGCTGTCGGGGCGCCAGAGGTCGCTCCAGTCGGTGAGCCGGTGCGACCAGTACGTCAGGCCCCAGGTCTCGTTCAGCGTCTCGACGGTGCCGTACTTCTTGCGGAGACGGTCGCGGAAGCGCTCGAACGCGTCGTGGTTGTGGATGACCCAGGCGCCGGGCTCGTTGTCGACCTGGAAGCCGATGATCGCCTCGTGCGACGCGTGGCGCTCGAGGATCTTCCGGACTACGCGCTCCACATGGAACCGGAACGCGGCGTGCGTGACATCGATCTCCTGGCGCATGCCCCAGCCGAACGGCCTGCCCGTGGCGATCTCGACGTTGAGCTCGGGGTAGCGGCGCTGCAGCCACGGCGGGATCGCGTAGGTCGGCGTCCCGAGGATCACGCCGATGCCGTACTCGGCGGCGGCGTCGAGCACGGGGGTGATCCACTCGAGGTCGAAGACGCCGTCTTCGGGCTCCCACGTCGACCAGACCGACTCGCCGATGCGGATGACGCTGAAGCCCGCCGCCTTCATCTCGTCGAAGTCCTGCTTAAGTCGCGGCGTCGGCTGGTACTCGTGGTAATACGCCGCGCCGAACAGGACCTGCTTCGGGGTGTAAGACATCGTGCTCTCATTCGTCGTCGAACTGCGCGCGCGCAGAGGCTGTACTCGCGCTCTTGCTTTCCATGTGCGAAACTGTTTCAATAAGTTTCGCTGGCAAATCGAGGCTACGAGCACGATCGATCCCCGTCAAGCATCGACTGTCGTCGTGAGGGGCATTCCATGGCACGCACACCGGACTCCCGGCCGACCCTCGATGCCGTGGCAGCGCTCGCCGGCGTCTCGAAGGCGACCGCCTCGAAGGTCCTGAACGGGCGGCCAGGCTCTTCCGAGGCCACCCGCGAGCGGGTCGAACGGGCGATGACCCAGGTCGGCTACACGCCGCTCTCGCGCGAACGACCCGGGCGCGGTCCCGTCCACGTCGTCTTCGACACCCTGGTCAACCTCTACTCGATGAAGGTGCTCGAGGGGCTCGTGGCGGCGAGCCGCGGCGCCGGCGTCGATCTCGTCACCACCGTGCTGCGCGTGCCCGGCGACGGTCAGGAGCCCCTCGTGCTCGACCGAGCGTGGGTGCAGTCGATCACCTCACGCGGCCATCAGGGCGTCGTGCTCGTGACGACCCGCGTCGAGCCCTGGCTCGTCGCCGCGTGCCGCGAGTCCGGGCTGGCCCTCGTCGCGGTCGACCCGCCGAGCGGGCCGAACGCCTCGGCCGCGAGCCTCGACGCATCGTTCGCGAGCATCGGCTCCAACCACTTCGCCGGCGGCCTCCAGGCCACCGAGCACCTCATCGCGCTCGGGCACCGCCGCATCGGCTTCGTGAGCGGCCACCCGGCCGGCGCTGACGAGCGCGAGCGATTCGGCGGCTACCGCGACGCGCTGGCCGCGGCGGGCATCGTCGACGACTCCGAGCTGATCGGCGAACCCCTCGGGGCGTGGCCCGTCGACGCCGCTCCCTCGAGCCTGGATGCCGCCGAGCTGGAGACCGCGCGGCTGCTCGCCCTCGCCGACCCGCCGACGGCCGTGTTCGCCACGAACGACGGCGCCGCGTTCGGCGCCATCCGGGCCGTCGTCGCCCGAGGGCTCCGGGTTCCCGACGACGTCAGCGTCATCGGCTACGACGACACCTACTCGGCGATGCCCATGCCGACTACGCTCTCGACGATCCGCACCCCCATGCGCGAGATCGGCCGCCTCGCCGTCGAGACCGTGCTGCGGCTGGCGTCGGGCACGGCGCCGTCCTCGCACCACGTGAAGCTCGCGACGTCGCTGGTGGCGCGGGAGTCGACGGCGCCGCGCCGCCCCTGACGGCCCGCCGCGCTGACGACGGCGCGATCCTGCGACCAGAGACGGCCCCCGCGCGGCTGCACGGGGGCCGTCTCGGGAGCGAACCGACTACTCGACCTTGGCGACAGCCGCCTTGATCATGTCGACGTAGCGGTCGAGCGCGTACGGCAGGCTCAGGCTGGTGATGACCGTCGAGGCCATCGCGAGCTGCTGGTTCGTGTTGGCGACGTAGGAGCCGCGCTTCACGGCGGGGATCTGCGCATAGAGCGGCTGCTTCTCGATCTCGGCCTGGTTGGCCTTGTCGTTGAACCAGGTGAAGACGATGTCGGTCTTGTCGAGCTCATCGGCCTTCTCGAGTCCGATGGTCGAGACGAAGGTGCCGGCCGTCTTCGGAAGGGCCGCCGCGGTCTTCTCCGGCGTCAGTCCGAGACCGGAGATGATGTCGACTCGCGGGTCGCCCTTCTGGTAGATCGACAGCGCACCCGGCTCGGCGGCGTAGATGTAGGTGAAGTCGTACTTGGCGAACTCGGGGTTGGCGGCGGCGGTGTCGGCCAGAGTCTTCTTGATGCTCGTCACCTGGTCGTCGGCCTTCGCCGTCTCGCCGAGCGCCTTGCCGATGATCGAGATCTCGTCGCTCCACGAGGTGCCCCACGCCTCGCCGGGGTAGGCGACGGTCGGTGCGAGAGCGCTGAGCGTCTTGTACTGCTTGGCAGTGATGCCCGACTGCGGCGCGATGATCACATCGGGGTTCAGCTCGGCCAGCGCCGTCATGTCGATGTCGGGGTAGACGGCGAACGTCTTCGGCAGCGCGTCGCCGCGCTTCTGGATCGCCTCGGTCACCCACGGGTAGTCCTTCTCGGAGTCGCCTCCCCAGGTGACCTCCTCGATGCCGACAGGGGTGGTGCCGAGCGAGACGACGGTGTCGGCCGCGCCCCAGCCGATGGTGACGACGCGCTGAGGCTTCGACTCGATGGTCGCGGAGCCGAGTGCCGACTTGATCGTGACCGGGAACGCGTCGGCGGACGAGCTCGACGTGTCGGTCGAGCCGGCGTCGCTCGAGGTCGAGCAGGCGGCCAGCGAGAGGGCCAGGGCAGCGGCGGCCGCGATCGCGGCGGACTTGCGCAGGAGGGAGGATGACAAGGGCGGTGCCTTTCGGGTGGGGTCGCATCGACTTTATTAGGTCATCCTTAGTTAGGCAAACCTTGCCTAATCTGCAACGGCCATCGTCGAGCGCTCACGCAGGTCCGGCTAGAGGGCGGCCTCGCGCTCGAGCAACGGGCCCAGGCGCATCGGCAGCACCTCGGTCAGCGCGATGGTCGTGTTGGTGCGGACCACGCCGCGGATCCGCAGGATCGCCCCCGTCACCCGCCGCAGATCCTCTGTCGTGGCGGCGACGACCCGCGCCAGCATGTCGCTCTCGCCCGTGATGGCGTGCAGCTCGATCACCTCGGGCAGCGCGGCGAGGCCGGCGACGGCATGCTCCTCGTCGGCCTGGCTCAGCGCTATCGAGACGAACGCGGTGAGCGGCCTGCCGAGCGCCGCCGGATGCACGCGCCGGCTCTGCGCGCCGAGCGTGCCCCCGTCGACCATGCGCTTGAGGCGGGCGTGCACGGTGTTGCGCGAGACGCCGAGCTTCGCGGCGAGCGCGACCACGGTGGCGTCGGGGTCGGCGTCGAGGGCGAGGATCAGGCGGGCATCGAGAGGATCGACGGTCATGTGAGCATTCTGCCCGGAATCGATGGCTGGCATGGGCGTGTGCACGTTTCTGCGCCCGATGCTTGCGCGTCGGCCCACGCGCACCGACGATGGGGCCGTGACCCAGACGCTGCCTGCCGCCGCTGCCACGACCGCGCCGGCCCCCTCCCCGACCCGCCACTCGATGATCGAGGACGCCCTCGGCATCGCGACGGGCACGCTCGTCGCGTCGCTCGGCCTCTTCCTGCTGAAGTCGGCCGGCGTCGTCACCGGTGGCACCGCGGGGCTCTCGCTGCTGATCAGCTACGCCACCCCGGTCCCTTTCGGCGTGCTCTTCTTCGCCGTCAACGCGCCGTTCTTCGCCCTCGCCCTCTGGAAGAAGGGCTGGATCTTCACGCTCAAGACCGCCCTGTCGGTGGCCCTCGTCTCAGGACTCTCATCGGTCCACGTCGCCGCCCTCGGCGTCTCGCACCTGTCGCCGGTCTACGCAGTGGTCGTCGGCAACGTGCTCGCCGGACTCGGGGTGATCGTGCTGTTCCGCCACGGCGCGAGCCTCGGCGGCTTCAACATCGTCGCGCTGATCGCCCAGGAGCGCCTCGGCTGGCGCGCCGGCTACGTGCAGATGGGCTTCGACGTCGCCGTCGTGCTCGCCGCCTTCGCCGTCGTGCCCGCCTGGCTCGTGCTGCTGTCGGCCGGCGGTGCGGTCGTCATCAACCTCATGATCGCGCTCAACCACCGCCCCGGCCGCTACGCCGGGGTGCCGCGCTGGCTCTGACGCGCGGCCACGCCACCCGATCACGACCCCGCGGGCCCGGGGTTTCCATTGGGGAGACTTTCCCTGGGCGTGAATTCACGCTCAGGGAAAGCGACTCCAGGAGAAACCCCGGCCCCGTTGCGCCGTCGCTCTGGCAGCGCGCACGCGGCCTGTCACCGGCCCGCGCTACCGTGAGCGCATGAGCGATACGTTCGACATCCTGCACCTGAGCGACACCCACCTCTTCGCTGGCGACGGCCGCCATTACGGCACCGTCGACACCCGCGCGAACCTCGAGCGAGTGCTGGCCCGGGCCTCGGCGATCGAGCGTCTCGACCTCGTGGCGTGCACCGGCGATCTGTCTGACGACGGAACCCCCGAGTCGTACCGCACCCTGCGCGATCTCGTCGAGCCGTGGGCCGCTGCGCGGGGCGCCCGCGTCGCCTACGCCATGGGCAACCACGACCTGCACGACGGGTTCCGCGAGGTCCTCGGCGAGACGACCCCGGTATTCTCGGTCGCACAGACCCGCGTCGTCGTCCTCGACACCGCGGTCCCCGGCGCCGGCTACGGCCGTCTCGGCGCCGAGCAGCTCGACCTTCTCGCGCAGCAGCTCGCGACGCCCAGCCCCCGCGGCACCGTCGTGCTGCTGCACCACCCGCCGATCCCCGCCGCGACGCCCCTCCTCGCCGCTCTCGAGCTGCAGGATCCCGAGGCCTTCGTCGAGGTGATCCGCGGCACCGACGTCCGCGTCGTCCTCGCCGGCCACTACCATCTGTCGCTCGTCGACGCGGTGGCCGGCATCCCCGTCGTGGTCAGCGGCGGCGTCGCGAACCAGTCCGACCTGTTCGCGCCCGCCGGCCACGAGGGCGCCGTGCGCGGGGCCGCCGGAACGATCGTGAGGCTCGACGCCGACGGCGGAGTCCGCGTGCTGCCCTTCACGGCCGCCGCGCCCGACGACGGCGGGATCGTCTTCGCGCTCGATGCCGACGAGGTGGCGCGGATCGCGGCGGAGGCCGGGCCGCCCGCGGCGTGACGAAGGGCGCAGGAACCGGGGTTCCTGCGCCCTTCCGGCCCTGCTAGAGCGTCGCGGCCGACGGGTCGAAGTCGACCGGGAGCGGCTCGGGCTTCGTGACGGAGCTGGCGATCGTGACGGTCGAGCGGGTCTCGGCGGCCTCGGTGATGCCCAGGAGCACGTCGAGCACGTGGCCCGCGATCGCGCCGGTGGCACGCTCGGGGACGCCCGCGCGGATGGAGCGTGCGAGGTCGACGATTCCGGTGCCGCGGCCCCAGGTCGAGCCCTCGACGGGGATGGTGGTCGGTTCGCCCTTGCCGAAGGCCCACAGGGTGGAGTCGCCCTCGAAGGTGTTCGGGTCGGGGAGGACGAGAGTGCCCTCGGTGCCGGTGATCTCGACGAAGCCCATGCGCGGCAGCGCCTGCTGGAAGCTCAGCGTCGTGGCAGCCGACTGGCCGGCCTCGAACGAGAGGAGCGCCGAGTAGTGGGTGGGCACCTCGACCGGGAACTCGGTGCCGGCCTTGGGGCCCGAGCCGATGGTGCGCGTCTCGTGCGACTTCGACGAGACGGCCTGCGCCGTCGCGACCGAGCCGAACGCGTGGACGAGCGTGGTCACGTAGTACGGGCCCATGTCGAACAGCGGGCCGGCGCCCTTGGCGAACAGGAACTCCGGGCCGGGGTGCCACGACTCGGGCCCGGGCACCTGGAACAGCGTGGTCGCGGTGAGCGGCTCGCCGATGTCGCCGCGGGCGATGGCGCGCATCGCGGTCTGGATGCCGCCGCCGAGGACGGTGTCGGGGGCGCACGCGACGCGCAGCCCGGCTGCGGCCGCCGCCTCGAGAAGACGGGTGCCGCTGGCGGCGTCGAGAGCGAGCGGCTTCTCGCTCCAGACGTTCTTGCCGGCGGCGAGGATGCGCTCGCCGACCTCGGCGTGCGTCGCCGGAAGGGTCAGGTTGACGACGATCTCGATCTCGTCGATCGCGAGGAGCTCGTCGACGGTGCCGAAGCGCGCGATGCCGTACTTCGAGGCCTGCGCCTCGGCTGCGGCGAGGTTGATGTCGGCGATGAAGACGACCTCGACGTCTGCGAACTTCGTCAGGTTGTCGAAGTACTGGGTCGAGATGTTGCCGGCTCCGATGAAGCCGATCTTTACGGAATTGGTCACTTGTCTGCTCCTACAGTGTCGTGCTCGGTGAGCCAGGCGAACGATTCGGCGATGCCTTCGAAGACGTCGCCAGCGTAGACGTCGAACTCGATGACGCGTCGCGCCTGGGGTGCTGCGGCGAGGATGGCGGGGATCGGCATCTCGCCCTGACCGGCGGGAGCCTGGAGCTCCTTGCCGCCGGTCCGGGGTCCGTCCTTCACGTGGATCAGCTGGACGCGGTCGCCGAGCCGCGTCAGGAGAGCGGCGGCGTCGACGCCGCCGATCTCCGCCCAGTAGGTGTCGACCTCGAGGACGACCTCGGGCGCCAGCTGCGAGGCGAACAGCTCGAGAGCGGTCTGACCGTCGAAGGTCTTCTCCAGCTCCCAGTTGTGGTTGTGATAGCCGAAGCGGAGCCCGTGCGCGGCAGCCGTGGCAGACAGCGAGTTGACGCGCTCGGCGAGGGCCGCGACCGCGTCGGTCGAGGCCCAGCTCGGGTCGGGTGCGTGCGGGTCGATGACGGTCTCGATGCCGACCTCGACGGCTGCGGCGAAGATCGCGTCGGGGTCGTCGGAGGCGATCACGGCCGCATGGCCGGACGGCGCGGCGAGGCCGGCGGACTTCAATGCCGCGGCGAACTCGGTGGGGCGCTCGGCGAAGCCGTAGGGCTCGACATCGGTGAACCCGATGGCCGCGAGACGGTCGACTGCCGCCTGCAGATTCTCGGCCACGGCGTCACGGACGCTGTAGAGCTGGACGGAGAGAGGCGTTGTCATCAGTGACTCCTGGAAACTCGTGGTGACTTCTGTTGATCTTCGATCAAAAGTCGATCATTTCATGGCCGAACTCAGCGTAGCCCGGTGATCAGGCGGCTCACAAGGTCCGCGAAACAGTTGCACAGGCACCCGCAAACCGACTACTGTCGCGTTGCCGACCTGTGGTTGGTTTTTGTTTGTGACTCAAGGAGGCGTCATGTCGACACCCGAAGCAACGAAGATTCCGGATCCCCTCACCCAGGCCGTCAGCACCGTGGCCGTGTCGAAGCTCTACCTCTGGGGCCTCGGCCTCGCCCAGTTCGGCATCTTCGTGGCGCTCCTGTCGCCGGTGTACGTCAGCATGCAGCTCAAGGCGCAGGAACTCGCGCCCACCGAAGCGGCGGCCACCGCCATGATCGCGTCGGTGCTGCCGATCGGGGCCCTCGGCGCCCTGTTCGCCAACCCGCTCGCCGGCGCGCTGAGCGACCGCACCCGCACCCGCTGGGGCCGTCGTCGTCCGTGGCTGCTCGGCGGCTCGATCGTCTTCATCGTCGGCCTCGCGGTCGTCGCCTACGCGCAGGGCACCGGCCAGCTGATCGTCGGCTGGCTGATCTGCCAGGTCGCCGCGAACGCCACCTACTCCACGCTCACGGCGAGCTTCGCCGACAACGTGCCGCAGTTCCAGCGCGGCCGCGCCTCCAGCATCATCTCGCTCGCGCAGAACGGCGCCGTGCTCTTCGGCACCTACCTCGCTGTCTTCTTCGCGTTCAACCTGCCGGTGCTGTTCATCGCCCCCGGCTTCCTCGCGCTCGCCCTCGTCATCGTCTACGCCTTCGTCGCCCGCGACGAGCTGCCGACCGCGCCGATCAAGAAGTTCACCTTCTTGAACATCATCTCGTCGTTCTGGACGAACCCGATCAAGAACCCCGACTTCGCCTTCGCCTGGTGGTCGCGCTTCCTTATCATCTTCGCGACCTTCATGTTCACGACCTACCGCCTGTTCTACATGCAGCACCAGATCGGCCTGGGCAAGCAGCAGGCCGTCGAGGCCGTCGCCTTCGGCGTGCTGCTCTACACGATCGCGCTCATCGCCTCGACCGCCGTCTCGGGCTGGCTCTCGGACAAGCTCGGCCGTCGCAAGATCTTCGTCGGAGGCTCGACCGCGCTGTTCGCCGTCGGCCTGATCATCCTCGCCCACACCTCGACGCTCGGCGCGTTCTACCTCGCGGAGGTCATCATGGGCTTCGCGTACGGAATCTACGCCTCGATCGACACCGCGCTCGTCGTCGACGTCCTGCCCAACGCCGACAAGCCCGGCAAGGACCTCGGCGTCATCAACATCGCGAACGCGCTGCCGCAGTCTCTGGCCCCGGCCTTCGCGGGCCTCCTGCTCGGCATCGGCAGCGCCGCCGGTCAGAATTACACGCTCATGCTCTGGGGAGCGGGCATCATCGGCATCGTCGGCGCTCTGGCCGTGATCCCGATCAAGCGGGTCCGCTAGGCCTCGCCCAGCAGCTGCGCCAGCAGCAGCCGCGCACTCTCCGAAGGGGCACTCGTCACGACGAGCGTCCCTTCGCCGTCGACGGGCGCCGTGCGGCCTCGCTCGGGGCCGTCGCTCTGGTCGACGCGGATGGCGGTCGCTCGCGTGAGGTCCGGGACCACGTCGCCCGTCGCGATCATCGACGCCAGCGGATCGTGCAGCAGGCACATACGCTCGCCCAGCACCGTCTCGTAGAAGTCGAAGTAGGTCGTGAGCATCTCGCCGAGCGCTGACGTCATCGGCGTTCCCGCGGCCAGCAGGGCGGCGCGATCCGATTCGTCGAACCGGTGCTGCCGGGTGACATCGAGCGGCACGAGGGTGATCGGCCAGTCGGCGGCAAAGACGAGCGCGGCGGCCTCGGGGTCGCCGGCGATGTTCGCCTCGGCGAACGGCGTGCGGTTGCCGGCGCCCCAGACCGCTCCGCCCATGATCGTGAGGCTCTCGATGAGACCGGGGAGCTCCGGCTCCTGATCGAGGGCGAGCGCGAGATTGGTGAGCGGCGCGATCGCCACGACGCGGAGCCGGCCGGGGTGCGCCTTGGCGGCCGTGATCAGGAGGTCGGCGGCGCTGCCTTCGACCGTGGTGACGGCAGGGGCCGCGAGATCGAGCCCGCCGATGCCGTTCGCCCCGTGCACGTGGGGGGCTCCGCCGTCGAAGGGGTGGGCGCGGTGGTCTTCGCCGCCGACGGCGACCGGGATATCGGTGCGTCCGGCGAGTTCCAGCAGGGCGAGGGTGTTGGCCGCCGCCTGCGCCGCCGTGACGTTTCCACTCGCCGCCCCGATGCCGACCAGGTCGACGTCGTCGCGCGAGAGCAGGTGCGCCAGGGCGAGGGCGTCGTCGATTCCGGTGTCGCAGTCGAGGAAGACGGGGATGGTTTCGCTCATCCCCCGACGGTAGTGCTTGCGCTTCACGCGTCGTCGGTCTAACGTGCAACCAAATGGTTGTAGAAAAACTGACACAGGATGAGATCGACCGGATCTTCCACGCACTGGCCGACGCCACCCGGCGCGACATCGTGCAGCGAGTGATCCGCGCCGAGCAGTCCGTGTCGACCCTCGCCGACCGCTACGAGATGAGCTTCGCGGCGGTCCAAAAGCACGTCGCGGTCCTCGAGAGGGCCTCTCTCGTGCACAAGGCCCGGCGCGGGCGCGAGCAGATCGTGTCGGGCGACATCGGCACCATCCAGCGAGCGGAGCAGCTCCTGAGAAGCTACGAGGACATCTGGAAGCAGCGCTTCCGGCGCATGAACGCCCTCCTCGCCGAAGACGGACCAGCCACGGACCTGCCGGCACCCGCATCATCCACCGACGCACCATCGAAAGGAACGGACACATGACATTCGCCATCGATGCCACTCACGACACCGAGAATCTCACCATGACCGTCGTGGCCCAGCTCGACGCGACCCCGGAGCGCGTCTGGCAGCTCTGGGCCGACCCGCGCCAGCTCGAGCGCTGGTGGGGCCCGCCGACGTACCCGGCCACGTTCACCCAGCACGACCTCGTTGTCGGCTCGACGACGGCGTACCACATGACCTCTCCCGAGGGCGACACGGTGCCCGGGTGGTGGGTCATCACGGCCGTCGACGAGCCGCGCAGCCTCGAGCTTCGCGACGGCTTCGCCGAGGGCGACGGCACGCCCGACGAGACGATGCCGATCACGAGCATGCGCATGACTCTCGAGCCCGCCGAGGGCGGAACCCGTATGACGCTGGTCTCGCACTTCGACTCGCTCGAGGGGATGGAGAAGCTGATCGCCATGGGCATGAAGGAGGGCATGACCCTCGCCATGGGCCAGATCGAGGCCATCCTCGCGAACTAGGCGGGGTCTCGCCGATCGAGCGGGCCGCGGCTCGCTGCGCCGCGCCGTCGACGCATTAGTGTTGCCGGGACGGCGGGCGAAGGAGCTGCGTGATGAGAGGACCGTTCTGGGCGCGAAGCGTCCGACGACGGCCTGCGGCTTTCCTGTCCCTGTTCGTCCTGTCACTGATCGCCGTCGTGCTCTCCGCCCTCGCTCCCGTGATGCTCCGCTCTCTCGAGCAGCAGACGCTGGCGGATGCGACCGGCCCTGTCGGCGGGAGCCGGACGACGCTCGTCGCCTCTGCGGACTCCGGGCCCGGCGATGTCAGTTCCGGCTACGAAGCCGCCGTCGATGCTCTCACCGGCTCTTCTGCCTCCCTGTGGTCTGACCCCGTCACCGTGTCGGCCGCGACCTCTGCGTCGTCCTGGGAAAAGGCCGCATCTCCGAGCGAGAGCGGCACCCTGCCGACGGTGGGCCTGGTCGGCGGCGGCACGGACTGCGCTGGCGCGCCCCTCCTCGAGGGCAGGTGCCCGGACGCGGTCGGGGAGGTCGCCGTCAGTCGGGAAGCGGCCCAGGCCGCGAACAGGGACACGAGGGGAAGTCAGGCTGGCCTGGTGCTGGGGACCAGGCTCTCCCTTTTCATCGTGAACGATCAGGTGCCGGTGACGGTCGTGGGAATCTACGACGACCGACCGCTCAGTGGCCGTTTCCTGTCGGACCCGGCGTCCTTCTTCGGCGTCGCGGGGGTATCCGACGCGCCCTCGTTCGTCGTCGCGGACGCGCAGTTCGACGCTCAGAAACTCGAAGCCACCGGCTACGCCCTCCGCGGGCTCCGGCATGTTCTGCGCCTGGACGACGTGCCGCGGGCGCTGCGCGACGTGTCGGCAGCGCACCGGGCGACGCTCGACGGCATCGCTGCGATCTCCGATACCGACACCGCGAGTCCGCTCCCTCGAATAATCGCGCGACTGGGACCCCAGCACCGGGCTGCGGAGGCGCTCCTGGCCATCGTCGTCGTCGAGGCCCTCGCTCTGTCGTGGTTCGCCATCGCATTGGCTGTGCAGCGGATCGGGCGAGTCCGCGCCAAGGAGTGGGGCCTCGCGCGGCTCCGCGGTCTTCCGGTGGGGCGGCGGATCGGCATGATCCTTCTGGAACCGGGCATCGCCCTCGTCGCCGGAGCCGTCGCGGGCTTCGGCCTCGCCGTCCTCTCGGCCCGAGAGGCCGTCCACCTCGTCATCGGCCCTGGAGCGCCGGTGGAGCCGATACGCCCGCTCGTCCTCGCCGCCGCGGGCCTCGCCCTCCTCGGTGCGCTCGCGGCCCTGGCTGCTGCGAGCATCCGGTCGGCACGCCTGCCGCTGACCTCCGTCCTCCGCGAGTCGACCGAACCGCGCACCATCAGCCGCACAGCGCTGGTCGCGCAGTCGGGGGCCGTGCTCCTGACAGCCGCAGTCGTCTACTCACTGCTCGGGCTGAAGACCATCAGCGGCGTGCAGCTCGCATCGCTGACGCCGAGCCTGATAGCGGTGGTCGCCGGCATCCTCGCTGTCCAGATCGCCATAGTCGTGCTCCGGAGGATGTCCCGTCGGTCACCGCGATCCCTCGGCGGCATCGTGGTCGGTCGTCAACTCGGGCGCACCCCGTCCGTCCTGCTGGCCGCGGTGATGGTGTCGCTCGGGTTGTCAGTCGCGACGTACTCGGCGCAGGTGGCCGTGGTCGCCGTGCATCTGCAGCAGAACCGGGCTGCCGCATCACTCGGGGCGGACACCGTCCTGACAATCGAGGTGCCTCGCACCGTGTCCCTCCTCGAGGCCGTCCGCCGCGCAGATCCCTCCGGGCAGGTCGCGATGGCCGCCGAGGTCTCCACGACGGGCAACGGCGTCGGGCGGTTCATCGCGGTCGACACCTCACGATTCGCGGCTGTCTCCCGCGTTCGTCCGGCCTGGCTCGGGCTCTCGTCCGAGGCCTTCCGAGATCTGCTCGTCCCGAAGGGAACGGCACCTCTCACCGCCCACGGGACATCTCTCCGCCTTCGCATCGCCGGCGCGGGCGTCACGGCGCAGAAGACGGATCCGTCGACGCTCCACCTGATCGCCGTCGTCCAGGCCGCCGACGGCTGGCACACCGTGGTCTTCGGCACCCCGCATAACGGCACTCTCGTGAGTCCGGCGGGCTCGTTCCCCTGCTCCGCAGGCTGCCGGGTCGCGTGGATCGGCATCGAGAGCGCTCTGGCCGACCCGCTGCCGTTCGGGTACGAACTCACCGTCACCGGCGTCTCCACCGACCGGCAGAACGTCTCCGAGCTCGCCAGGTGGCTCGTCCCCTCCCAGTGGCGCAATCGCATCGGCGACCGCACCGACAGCCAGCAGCAGGCCTCCGTCCGGATCTCCCAGGGCAGAGACGGGCCGGCGACGGTGACCGGACTCCGGCTGCAATTCTCCGACTTCGACGGCGGAAACACGGTCAGCGCGATGCCTCGAGACGCCCCGGATCCCCTTCCCGCTCTCCTCGGCAGCAGAACCCGCGTCCAGGACTACCCGGGCGTCCCCGACGGAGTCCAGGGCGTGGCCCCCGACCTCAGCCCTCGCGTGCTGACAGTCATCGGCCGGGCCCGAGCCCTTCCACGCCTCTTGGACACCGGCGCCCTGATCGATCTGGAGACGGCCAGCAGGATCTCCGACTCCGGTTCGCGGGTCGGCCACGACGAGGTGTGGCTGTCTCCCGGTCAGCACCCCGCGGTGCTGACTGCGCTCCGTTCCGAGGGAATCCGTGTCACCGCCGTCACGCACCTCTCTGACGTCGTCACGGCAGACGTCCGGGAAGCCCACCCGCGGGCAGCCCTCGCGGGCCTCCCGATCGGCGCGGCGGCACTTCTGCTGACGCTCGTAGCGGCGGCGGCCCTCCGCATCATCGGAAGCGCCGGCCGACGCTCGGACTGGCAGTCGCTTCTCGACGCCGGCATCTCCCCGCAGAAGCTGAGAGGCCTTCTCCTGCTCGAGGCATTCACTCCCGTGGCCGGCGGGATCGTCCTCGGCACGGTGAGCGGCCTCGCCGCCTTCGCCCTGACGATCTCGCGGCTGCCGCTCCTCGCCGGAGACGGTGCCACGCCGCCACCCGACTTCTCGCCGGCTGTCCTGCCCCTCATCGCGCTTGTCGCCGGAACCCTGCTCCTCGCAGCGGGTGGCTCCGCAGTCGGCGCCCGGCTCGAGGTCGGCGCCGTGGGGCGGTCGTCGCGATGACTGAGACCCTCCGCCGAACCGCCCCCGCCGCCCTCCGTTGCGAGGGCCTCGTGCACGTCTACCGCGAGGCCGACACCGACGTCGCGGCCCTCCGAGGCATCGACCTGGTCGTCGAGGAGGGACAGCGGATCGCCCTCCTCGGGCCGTCCGGGTCGGGCAAGTCGACGCTCATGGCCATCGTCGCCGGAATCCTCCGACCGTCGGCCGGTCGCGTCGTGGTGTTCGGCACCGACATCGGGAGGGCGAAGGAACGCGAGCTGGCGCACGTGCGCCGGTCGACCCTCGGGCTGATGCTCCAGGGCGCGTCCACGAACCTGCTCCTGCACGAAGACTCGGACGCGAACCTCGCGTGGGCCCTGCGCGGCGCCGAACGCGGAGACGTGCGTCTCGGCCGACGGGTGCTGCGGTCGAGCGACCTGCATCGCGACCGTCGACCGGTCTCTGCGATGAGCCCGTCGGAGCAGCAGATCGTCGCGCTCGCGGTCGCGATGGCGGGTCGGCCGCGCCTGCTCGTCGCCGACGAGCCCACGAGCCAGCTCGACGACGCCTCCCGCGATCACCTCCTGGACGTGCTCGTCGAGACCGCGAGCGCCGAGGGCACCGCCACGCTCATCGTCACGCACGACGAGCAGGTCGCTGCCCGGATGCAGCGCATGATCCACCTCCGCGACGGCCGGATCGGCGAGGAGGCCTCTGATCGCGGGCGCTTCGCCGTGGTCGGCGCCGACGGCTCGGTCCAGCTGCCCGCCGAGCTCCGCGACCGCTGGCCGGCCGGCTCGTTCGTCTCGGTGGCCGAGACGGCCCCCGGCGAACTCGTGCTGAACCTGCAGCGCGACGAGGTGACCCCGTGAGCCCTGTCACCCTCCGTCTCGACGCGGTCGAGATCGTGCTGGGGCCGTCGCGACGCATCGGCCCGGTGACGCTCGAAGCGGGTTCCGGCGATCTCGTCGTGGTCACGGGCGGCGCCGGCAGCGGCAAGTCCACCCTGCTCGAGGTCCTGACGGGCTCCCGGATGCCCTCGGCGGGACACGCGTTCATCGACGGCTCTCCGCCCCGCTTCGGCGAGGCCGGGATTCTCGCGCAGCGTCACGAGCTCCTCGGAGGCCTGACGGCCGTGGAGAACGTCGCAGTCCGGCTCTTCGCATCCGCTGGCGGGCATCGCACGGCCAGGGGTCGATCGCATTCGACGCCTCCTGTCGTCACAGACGTCGAGCGGCTTCTCGCGTCACTCGGCCTGCCGCCGGCGAGCTGGCACAACCTCGTCGAGCAGCTCTCGGGAGGACAGCAGCAGCGAGTGGCCCTGGCCCGTGCCCTCATCGGGACCCCTCGCCTGATCGTCGTGGACGATCCGACCAGCGAGCTCGACGAGGCCACGGCGGAACTCGTCTGGACCGCCATCGAGGCATCGGCGGCGGCAGGTGCTCTGGTCATCATCGCCACGGACGATCCGCTCCCTCGAGAACGCGCCAGCGCGGTCGTCACCCTGTCTCTCGGCCTCGCCGGGCACGGCGAATGAGCTCGGCAGCACACGTGCGGCGAGAAGGATACGCCTGATGTCCGCCTAGCGGCCATCCCCTCACGAAATCGGGCGCTGGGCCGTTCCTGAGTGTTTCGTTGATGAGTCGCTACTTCCCGAGCGGCCCCCAATCCCCCACAAGGAGAACACCATGCTCGGCCTCATCATCAGCCTCATCGTCATCGGCCTCATCGCCGGTGCGGTCGCACGTCTCGTCGTCCCGGGCAAGCAGAACATCTCGATCCCGATGACGATCCTCCTCGGCATCATCGGATCGTTCGTCGGCGGCTTCATCGGCTACCTGATCTTCCACAAGGACGCCTCGGACGGCTTCTTCCAGCCCGCCGGCATCGTCGGCTCCATCATCGGCGCGATCATCGTGCTCGTGATCTACCTGCGCGTCAGCGGACGCCGCAGCGTCTCGCGCTAGTCGCCAGCCGACACTTCGCCGAGATCGCAGCAGTGGTCGCCTCCGGGCGCCGCTGCTGCGATCTCGTCGATTAACCCCTGACAGGGCGGACGACGGCGCCGGCTAGCGCGACCTCGACCAGCTCCCCCACGAGACGCGCGTAGCTCCAGCCCGCCGCCTCGAACATCTGCGGCACCTGCGACTGCGCGGTGAACCCCGGCATCGTATTGACCTCGTTCAGTACGATCCCCGAATCGGTCACGAAGAAGTCGAAGCGCGCGACGCCGCGGCAGCCGAGCGCCCGGAACAGCGTCCGTGCCGCGCTCTCCATCTCGACGCGCACCGAGTCGCTCACGGGCGCAGGAACGGCGAACCGCGCCGTCCCCCCGTACTTCCGCTCGGTCCCGAAGACGTCCTCGCCCCCCAGGTCGATCTCGAGCGGAGGGCTGACCGTGAGGGCGCCGTCAGCCCGCTCGATCACGGCGATGTCGACCTCGCGGCCGACGACGGCCTTCTCGACGAGCACCCGGTCGTCGTGCTCCAGGGCGGCGACCACGGCCAGGTCGATCAGGGCGGCGTCGGCGACGAACGTGACCCCGTGGCTCGAGCCGGCGGCGACGGGCTTCACCACGACCGGGACGGCGGGCAGGGCGGAGGAGGGTCGGGTTCCTGCGCGGACAAGCACACCCGGGGCGGTCGCGACACCGACAGCCTCGGCGATCAACTTGGTGACCCACTTGTCCATGCCCAGGACGCCGGCCGGCATGTCGGAGCCGACGTACGGCACGCCGATCGCCGTCAGGAAGGCGGCGAGCAGGCCGTCCTCGCCGTTGACACCGTGGAGCGCGGGGAAGGCGACGTCGCAGGAGCGCAGGATCCGGACGGCGTCCTCGACGCCGATGGGAGCGCCCGCCGCCGTCGCCCAGGTGCCGTCGCGGCCTATCGTCAGGCCGACGACGGTGAAGCCGCACTCGATCGCGGCCGACGCGACACCGGCCGCCGACGCGAGCGACACGTCGTGCTCGGAGTTCTCGCCACCGCCGATGACCGCGAGTCGGAGCATCCCGCCCGCGCGGCTCACGCCCTCTGCCCCGCTCACGCCGAGACCTCCGCCAGGCCGACGGTCCGACGGGTGACTCGCGCGCCGATGCCGACCACGATCGCGTGGTCGATGGTGCCCGACCAGTCCGCCCATTCGCGCACGGTCGGCTCGCCGTGGTCGCCGGGGCCGAACACCGTCGCAGTCTCACCCGCCATCACGGGATCATCGCCCACGTCGACGACCACCTGGTCCATCGAGAAGAGGCCGACCACCGGACGACGCCGACCGCGGACCTGCACCCAGGCTCGCCCCGACGCCGTGCGAGGGAGGCCGTCGCCGTAGCCGACCGGCAGGAGCGCGAGCGAGGTCGGACGGGAGGTCGACCAGGTGTGCGCGTAGCCGACCCCGGCACCCGCACCCACGCGCTTGACCGAGACGATCGGCGCGGTGAGCGTCAGCGCGGAGTGCAGGCTCGTGGTCCGCGACGGATCGATGCCGTAGAGGCCGGCGCCCACGCGGCTGAGATCGTACAGCGCCTCCGGCTGGGTGAGAGTCGCCGCACTGGCGGCCAGATGCCGGACGACCGGTCGCAGCCCCCTCGCCCGCGCGACGCGCACCGCGTTGTCGAAGAGCATCCGCTCGCGCGCGTTCTCGGGTGAGCTGGGAGCGTCGGCGGACGACAGGTGGCCCATGATGCCGACGACGCGCACCCGGCCGGAAGTGCGCTCGTGCAGCGCGGCCAGCTCGCAGAGGGCGGCCCAGTCGGAGCGCGCGGCCCCGTCGCGGTTGATGCCGAGGTCGATGTGGAGGTGGATCCGCGCGATGCCGCCTGCAGCGGCCGCCGCCCGCGACACAGCGTGCAGGTGCTCGGCCGTGGGGACCGCCACGTCGATCCCCGCCACCACCGCCCCGCCCCAGTCGGCATCGACGGGGTTGAGCCAGCTCAGGATCGGCGTGCCCGGGGCCCGCTCGCGGAGGTCGTGCGCGTCGGCGAGCGACGTCGTGCCCAGCCAGCTCGCGCCGTTGTCGGTTGCGACGCGGGCCAGGTCGCCGTGGCCGAACGCGTCGGCCTTGAGGACGGCCATCAGGTGGCCGTGGGCGCGCTCGGCGAAGAGGCGCGTGTTGCGGGCGACTGCGTCAGCGTCGACCGTGAGTTCTGCGGCGGTGCTCATCGGAAACCCCTCGTGATCGTGGCCCGCGAGTGGAGCCGTCAACCACAGTAAGATATGTCACATGGGGGTCAATCGGCCGGGAGGACGAATCCTCACGACCCATCTCCGCCTGCCGGACTAAGCCCGGCGTTCTCGAATCCGCGAGGATGGAGTGTCCGTGCGGTCGCGCGCGGACGAACCGGAGAGGACCGCATGGAGACGTCGATCGCCCACCGGTTCCGTTCGCGCGCCTTCTACACCGACCTCACCGTCGCAGCCGTCCTCTTCGTGCTGAGCCTCGTGAACTTCGGGATCCAGCTCAACAGCCCCACTGCCGGCACCGCCCTGCTCGCCGTGGCCGCCGTCGCCCTGCGCCGCGTCTTTCCGGGCTGGGCCCTGATCCTGATCTGGGTCATGGCGGCCTTCCAGGTCTACGGCAACGAGCGGCCGAACGTCACGACCGTGGCTCTCGTGCTCGTCATCTACGCGGCGGCGAGTCGCGGCAGCCGAGCCGTGCTGCTCGCCTCGTTCATCTCGGCCGTGGTCGGCGGCAGCATCGCCTCGGTCTACCTGTCGCGCACCGGCACCCGCTTCACGCTCTTCCTCGACGGCTCGCCGTGGCAGGCGATCGCGGCCCTGCTCGCCCCGATCGGCGTCCTCGGCTTCGCCTGGCTCGCCGGACTCACCGTCCGCGCGTTCCGCTCGCGGAGCTCGGAGTCCGATCTCCGCCTCCAGGCCCAGACCCAGGCGGCCAAGGCGCAGACCGAGGCCGTGCTGGCCCAGACCGAGGCCGTCGAGGCTCAGGGCGTCGCACAGGCCGAGCGGGTCCGCGCCGCGATGGCGCGCGACGTGCACGACATCGTCGGCCACTCGCTCGCCGTCATCATCGCGCAGGCCGACTCCGTTCAGTTCATCGACGACACCGCCCGCATCCGCACCGTCACGGCGACGATCGCCGACACCGCCCGCCGCTCGCTCGGCGAGGTGCGCGAGGTGCTGAGCGGCACGGCCAGCAGCGGCGGGGGCGCCGACGAGCCGCACGACCTCGCCGCTCTGCTCGAGCAGGTGCGCGCCGCCGGCGTCACCGTCGAGCACACCGTGCGCGGCGCCGTGCGCCAGCCCGACCCCGCCCGCGCGCTCGTCGTGCGCCGCGTCGCCCAGGAGATGCTCGCCAACGCCCTCCGCCACGGCACCCCCGGTCGCCCGATCGCGTTCGCCGAGACGTGGCGGCAGAGCGACGTCGTCTTGCAGGTCGACAACGAGGTGCTCGACGAGCCGCCCACCACCCCGGGCGGAGGGCTGCGCGTCGACGCGGCCGCCGCGACCGGCGTCCCGAGCACCGGGCTCAAGGGCATGCAGGCCCGGGTCTCCGCCGTCGGGGGCAGCCTCGAGGCCGAGGCCGTCGACGGAACCTTCACCGCGCGAGCGCGGATCCCCCTTCCCCACCCCACCGAGGAGTCCCCATGATCCGCATCGTCCTCGTCGACGACCAGGAGCTGTTCCGCGGCGGCGTCCGCGTCGCGCTCGACGCGCAAGACGACATGGAGGTGGTGGGCGAGGCCGGCAACGGCCGCGAGGGCCTCGACGTCATCGCCGCGACGCGGCCCGACATCGTGCTTCTCGACATGCGCATGCCCGTGATGGACGGCGTCGAGACCGTCGGCGCCCTGTTCGGCCCCGCCGGACCGCAGCGGCCGCCGCGCGTGATCGTGCTGACGACGTTCGCGCTCGATGCCGCGGCCGCGACCGCGATCCGGCGCGGCGCCAGCGGCTTCCTGCTGAAGGACAGCACGCCGGCATTCCTGACGGCGGCGATCCGGGCGGTGAATGCCGGCAGCGCTGTCCTCGCGCCCGATGAGCTCGGCCAGCTGTTCAGTGCCGACGTCGAGGCGGCGCAGACCCCGGCGAAGGGGCCCAGCCCCGTCGAGTTCCTGCACCTGACCGCGCGCGAGCGCGTCGTGTTCACGCTCGCCGCCCGCGGGCTCTCGAACTCGGAGATCGCGACCCACGAGTACGTGAGCGAGTCGACGGTCAAGTCGCACGTGTCGGCCGTGCTGGGCAAGCTCGGGCTGCGCGATCGCGTGCAGCTCGTCGTCTACGCGCACGACAACGGCCTGCTCGACTAGCGCTCGCGGCACTCGCTCTCGGATATGATGTTCAGAATGAGTATTCTCGGAAGGTCTGCCCCGTTGATGGGGACCACGGTCGGCGCGGTGATCGTCGCCGCGCAGTTCATGCCCGGCGCGCTGCCCGGCGCTCTCGCACCGAGCGTCGTGATGGCCGCCGGCGCCAGTGTGGTGATGGCGCGGAAGCGACGCCTCGCCGGCCGCCGCTGAGCTACTCCGGGCGGCGAGCGTCCGCCAGCGGCGGGGTGGCGGGGCGGGAGACAGCCGCGATTGGACGTTCGCCGCGCGAGGCCGCGCCCGACGGCTGGCGCATCGCCACCACGAACGCCGCCAGACCGCCCACCAGACCCGAGAGCACGACGACCGTCACGATCGCGGCGAGCAGGTAGACGAGGTGTTCCATACCTCGAACCTACGGGGCCGACCGGGGTGGTGGACAGAGGCACTTCGACCCCCGCGCGACAGTACAGTGGAGCCATGTCGGCGAGCGGCGATCCTGTGAGCGCGACCCCGCCGGGCAAGGCCACGATCCGCGACGTCGCGCGGCTGGCCGGCGTCTCGCACTCGGCCGTGTCGAAGGTCATCCGCAACGCCTACGGGGTCAGCCCCGGCATGCGCGAGCGGGTCACGGCCGCGATCGACGCCCTCGACTACCGGCCGAGCGCCACCGCCCGGGCCATGCGCGGCTCGGGCTTCACGATCGGCCTCGAGATGCCGAGCGACAGCAACCCGTTCTTCAACGTCCTGATCGGCGGGGCGATGGCCGCCCTCGCCGACTCCCCGTACCAGCTGGTCGTCGCTCCCGCCATGTCGGCCGACGCGCTCGAGTTCCGCGCCCTCGAGGCCCTTGCCGACCGCCAGGTCGACGGCCTCGTCGCCATCTCGCCGCTCGTCGGCACCGCGTGGCTGGCCCGCCTGTCGCGCCAGATGCCGATCGTCATGCTGGGTCGACACGACGAGTCGGCCGCGTACGACACCCTCGCGAGCGACGACGCACTCGGAACCCGGCTCGTCATGGAGCACCTCCGGGACCTCGGCCACCGTCGGATAGCCCACCTCACCCACGGCGCGGCCGTCACCGCGGCGGGTTCGCTCACCCCGCACGCGGTCCGCTACGAGGCCTATCACGCGGCCATGGCGGCGGCCGGTCTCGACCGCTCCGCACGGGTGATCCGCACCGGGGCCAACGACGACGAGGCGTACGCGACCACCATGACGCTGCTCCGCGATGCCCGGCAGAGCGGCGACGAGCTCCCGACCGCGATCTTCGCCGGCAACGACTCCATCGCCCTCGGCGTGCAGCGCGCCATCCTCGACTCCGGGCTCACGCACGACGACATCTCGCTCGCCTCGTACGACGGGATCCCGATGACGGCCCACCCCGCCGTCTCGCTCACGACCGTCGACCAGCGCGGCCACGAGATGGGCGCGACCGCCGTCACCCTCCTGCTGGAGCGCCTCGCCGGCCGCACCGAGTCGAAGCAGCTGCTGATCGAGCCGCGCCTCCGGGTCGGCACGTCGACCCGCCCGCCCCGCTCGTAGCTCCTCGTCCGGCACGGCACGGCGAGACCCCGGCATCCGCCAGGTGCGGCGGATACCGGGGTCTCGGAACCCGAGCCTCAGACAGACACCGGCGCAGGAACGTCGGCCGTCACCACGTCATGCCCCTCGACGACGGGCCGGTCGGCGGCGCCCGGCAGCCGCAGCGTGCCGGACACGCCCGCGGGCACGTCCGTCTCCACCGTCAGCGTCTCGCCGTCCAGGGTCCACGACACCGCGATCCGGCCGTGCGGGGTCACCAGCGACGTCGCCGCCGAGGTCAGCCCGCCGCCGGGCTGCGGCGCGATCAGCACCTCCGAGTAGCCGGGGGCTGTCGCCGAGAGACCGCCGACGACGCGGTGCATCCAGTCGGCGACGGCGCCGAGCGCGTAGTGATTGAACGACGTCATCTCGCCGGGATTGATGCTGCCGTCGGGGAGCATGGAGTCCCAGCGCTCCCAGATGGTGGTCGCGCCCATGGTGACGGGGTAGAGCCACGACGGGCAGGCCTTCTGCAGCAGCAGGCGGTAGGCGTCGTCGAGGTGGCCGGTCTGAGTGAGGGCGTCGGTGATGAACGGCGTGCCGGCGAAGCCCGTCGAGATCGTGTAGCCGCTCTCGGCCGCGAGCTCCGAGAGCCGGTTGCCGGCGAACTCGAGCAGCTCCCCCTCGACGATCCCGAAGACGATGGCGAGGCTGTACACGGTGGTGCAGTCGCTCAGGATCACCCCGCTCTCGTCGATGTAGGCCGCGTGGAAGGCCGCCAGCAGGTCGTCCGCCATCGCGCGGAACTCGGCCTCCTCGGCGGTCAGCCCGAGGATCGCGGCCGACTCGGCGACGAGAGTCGCGGTGCGGTACGCGCAGGCGGTCGCGACGACGCCGGTGTCGGCCTTGGCGGCGGCCGGGTTCTCCGGCGGCGCGTCGGGGTCGAGCCAGTCGCCGAACTGGAACACGGTGTCCCAGACGCCGGCCGGCGACAGCAGGGACTTGACCCGACGGGCGTGCGACGCCATCGAGCTCCACTGCGTGCGCAGGACCGTCTCGTCGCCATAGGCCTGGTACAGGGTCCACGGCACCCAGACGCCCGCGTCGCTCCACACGGCGGTGGAGTCGGGATCCGGGAACGCGCCGATCTTCGGCATGTACTTGATCACGTCGGGCACGACGAACGGGATGATCCCGTCGTGGTGCTCCTGCTCGCGCTCGAGGTCGACGAGCCAGTCGCCGAGGAAGGCGCCCACGTCGTAGAGGAAGGACGCCGTCGGAGCGAACGCGGCGATGTCGCCGGTCCAGCCGAGACGCTCGTCGCGCTGCGGGCAGTCGGTCGGCACGTCGACGAAGTTGCCGCGCATGCCCCAGACGACGTTCTCGTGGAACTGGTTGAGATCGGCGTCGCTGGTGGTGAACTCGCCGATGCGGACGAGCTCCGAGCCGATGACGACGGCGGTGATGGCCGCCGGGTCGAGCTCGCCGGGCCAGCCGTCGACCTCGGCGTAGCGGAAGCCGTGCAGGGTGAACGTCGGCTCGAAGACGTCGGCGCCGCCCGAGAGGGTGAAACGGTCGGTCGCCTTCGCCGTTCGGAGCGGGCGCACGCCGAGCTCGCCGTTCTCGAGCACCTCGGCGTGCCGCAGAGTGACGACGGTGCCGGCAGGGCCGGTGACGTTGACGCGGAGCCAGCCGACGAGGTTCTGGCCGAAGTCGAGGACGGTGGCGCCGCTCGGGGTCGTGATGACCTCGGTGACGGCGAGTTCCTGCGTCGGGCGCACCGAGGGCCCGATGTAGGGCTCGAGCTTGCCGAGGTCGAACTCGACGGCGTGCGTGCCCGCGAAGCCCGATCCGTCGAAGCCCACGTCGAGCCAGTCGGTGCGGGCGAGGCGCGCGTCGATGTCCTGACCGTCGTAGAGGTCGTTGCGGGTGGTCGTCGAGGCGCCGGCCGTCCAGGTGTCGTCGGTGACGACGAGCTGCACGTGGCCGTCCTCGAACTCGATCTCGAGCTCGGCGAACGCCGCGGCCTCGTCGCCGTACCAGCCGCCGTCGCCCGACCAGCCGAGGCGGCCGCGGTACCAGCCGTTGCCGAGGGCGAGACCGAGGACGGTCGTCTCGCGGATCTGCGCGGCGACGTCGTAGGTCTGGTAGCGCACGCGCCACTCGTAGCTCGACCAGCCGGGCGTCAGCAGGTCGGGCGAGACGTGCTCGCCGCCGAGGAACGCCTCGACGATGCCGAGCGCCGACAGGCGGAGCTCGGCGCGAGTCACGGTGCCGTGCCCCTCGTCGAGCGTGAACTCCGTGCGGAGCAGCGGTGCCCCGAGGAGGTCGGCGTCGGGCGCGATCATCTGCGCCGTCCAGGAGGCGGATGCGTTCGAGGTCATGCTGTCCTTTTCTGTGTGCGTGGTCGGTTCTGTCTGAGGGGTCACGGGTCAGCCCTTCACTGCGCCGGAGGTCATGCCGGCGACGATCTGGCGGTTGAAGAAGATGTAGAGGATGAGCGGCGGGATGGTGATCAGCAGCACGTCCATGAAGAGGAGGTTGTACTGGCTCAGAGTCTGGCTCTGGAAGTTGTAGAGCGTCAGCTGGACCGTCGAATTGTCAGCTCCCGGCAGGAAGTACAGGGGGCCCGCGAAGTCGTTGAACACCGCGACCGACTGCACCAGGATCACCGTGATGACGACCGGCTTGAGCAGCGGCAGCACGACCGAGAAGAACAGCCGGATCGGCCCGGAGCCGTCGAGCACGGCCGCCTCGTCGAGCTCGCGCGGGATCGTCGCGACGAAGGCCCGGAACAGCAGGATGCAGAACGAGAGCCCGAATGTCGCCTCGATCAGGATCATGCCGGGCAGCGTCTTGAAGATGCCGAGGCCCTGCATCACCCAGATGGTCGGGACGACCGCGGGCGGCACGATGAGGCCGGCCAGCACGAAGAAGTTGATGACGCCGTTCATCCGCGACGGCTTGCGCTGCAGGACGTAGCCCACCATCGCGGCGACGACGACCATGAGCGCGACGCTGAACACGGTGAGGATGCCGCTGTTGATGAACGAGCGCACGACGACGCCGTCGTTCGACTGCAGCACGGCGGTGAGGTTCTGCCAGATCTGCCAGTTCGTCGGCAGCGAGAACGACAGGTCGGCGGCCTCGGCGGGGTCTTTCGCCGCCTGGAGCACCACGAAGGCGAACGGCACGAGGAAGACCACGAACGACACGACGATCGCGATGGTTCCGACCGTCCACTTCTGGATGCGTGCGCGTCTCATGACTCCTTCTCCCCTCGGTTCAGCAGCCGCGACACCGGGATCATGATCGCCGTCACGACCACGAAGAGCACGACGTTGCCCGCTGTCGACAGCCCGTAGAACCCGGACTGGTACTGCTTGTAGATGACCGACGCGATGACGTCGGAGGTGAAGCCGGGACCACCGCCGGTCATGGCCCAGATCAGGTCGAACGACCGCAGGCCGCCGATCAGCGACAGGATGATGACCGTGCCCATCGCCGGGCGCGACAGGGGCAGCGTGACCGACTTGAACACCTGCCAGGCGCTGGCGCCGTCGACCTTCGCGGCCTCGACGTACTCCTGGGGGATCGCCACGATTCCGGCGATGAAGATCAGGGTGGCGATGCCGACGCCCTTCCAGACGTCGACCGCGGCGACCGACCAGAGCGCGAGGGCCGGGTCGGTCAGCCAGCCGGGCTGGGGCAGGCCCAGGGTGCCGAGCACGCTGTTGACGATGCCGTGGAACGGGTCGAGCAGCGCCTTGAACGTGATGCCGATGCCGATGGTCGACACGAGCACCGGGAAGAACACGACGGCCCGGAGGTAGCCGCGGCCGAGCACCGGGGAGGTGAGCAGGAGCGCGAGGGCCAGCCCGATCACGACCTTGGCGGCGCTGGTGACGAAGCCGTACTCGAACGTGTGGATGAAGCCCTGGGTCAGCTGGGGGTCCTGGAAGAACTGCACGAAGTTCTGGAACCCGATGAACGTGATGTCGAACAGGGTCCAGCGGGTGAGGGCGAAGTAGAACGACGCGAACGTCGGGACGGCGAACAGCACCACGTAGAGGGCCGTCGCCGGGATGTAGAACCACGAGGGGTACGTGCGGCCCGTGCTGAGGCCCCGCTTCCGCCCGCGGGGCGGGCGCGTGGTCGTCGGTGTCGGCGGCGCAGCCGGCGTGGTCAGTGTTGCGGTCATCAGCGCTCCTTTGCGGTGGTGCACAAGCGGGGGTGCGCGGGCGGCGGGGTCGCCGCCGCCCGCGCGGGGTCGGTTCTCTAGCGGCGGGTCACCAGCCGGGCTCGCCCAGCTGCTGCGCCTGCTGCTTCACGTCGGCGTCGTACAGCTTGGCGCCGGTCGCCGCCGAGCTGATGCCGGAGCCGACCTGGACCGTGATCTTCTCGAGGTTCGGTCCTTTGATGGGGCTCAGGAACTCGAGAGCGAGGGCCACCTTCTTGTCATCCACGTACTTCTGGAGGTCGGTGATGACGGGCGCCACGTCGCTCGGGAGCGTGCAGGCGCTGGTCGCGTAGGGCCCTGACGGTGCGATCGTCGTGTTCTGGATCTCGCAGCCGGCCGACGAGTTCATGAACGCCACGAACTTCTTCGCGGCGGCGAGCTTGCCGCCCTCCGTCGTCTTCGGGATGTAGGCCCCGCCCGGCTCCCAGATGGTCATCTTGGTGTCGGAGGCGTTCTGCGCCGGCAGCGCGAAGACGCCGATGTCGTTCACGTCGTCCGGGTTGTTCTGCTGGATCGTCGCGATGGCGTTGGTCAGCATCGGGTACTGGGCGCCCTCGCCGGTGGCGAGCATCTTGAGTCCGGCGACCTGGGTGGCCGAGGCGAAGTCCTTGTTCAGGTAGCCCTTGTCGTAGACCTCCTGCTGGTGCTGGAACGACGCGAACGCCGGCTGGTCGACGTAGCGCTCCTTGTTCTTCGTGTACTGGCTGGCCCAGTCCTCCTGCTGCGAGGTCACGTTGGCGAAGTCGCCGAGCACGAACAGCTGGCTGGTCCAGGTGTCGCCGTAGGTCTGGATGATCGGGGTGATGCCGGCGGCCTTGATCTTGTCGCTGTTGCTCATGAACGTCGCCCAGTCCTGCGGGACGTCGAGGCCGAGCTTCTTGTACACGGCCTTGTTGTACATGACCGCGCCGCCGAACGAGGTGCCGAAGGGGGCGCCGTACGTGGCCTTGGACGTGCTGACCGTCGTCTTGAACTCGGGCGTGAGGTCTTTCACCCAGCTCTGGTCCGAGAGGTCGGCGAGCGTGTTGTCGGGGTGCAGCGCCTGGAAGAGCGAGCCGGAGTTGTAGGTGAAGACGTCGGCCATCTCGCCGGTCGACAGGCGCGTCTTGATGAGGTTGTCGCCGTCGGTGCCCTGCGGGCGCGAGTCGAGCTTGACCGTGATCTTCGGGTTGTCCTTCTCGAAGGCCTTGATGAGCGCCTGGCCCGACGTGCTGCTGGCGGGAGCGTTGTCGGTGAGGAACGTGATGGTGACCGGGCCGTCGCTCGATCCGCCGCCGCCGCCGGCCGAGCACGCGGTGAGCGAGAGCAGGAGGACGGCGGCGCCGCCCAGTCCTGCTGCCTTCACCGCTCGGGAAGCGACTCGGGGAGCCGCGCCCTTCTGGGTACGTCGAAACATTCTTACCTCCTTGTAAGAGGCTCGCCGGCGGGATGCGACGAGCGGAGAGACACGTTTTGAAACGAATCAATTTCGGTGCGTGTCGATAGTCGCATCGCACTCACAGGCCCGTCAATGGTTTTGTGTAACGATTTACGAAAGCGATGTGCGACCGCGTCGCCCGGTGAAACGCACGATCGGGACTCGCCACCACAGAAGCCTGTGGTGGCGAGTCCCGATCGTGGGTGCGAAGGCTAGACCCCGGTGCGGCGCGGCCCCGGAGCCGGGCGGCGGAGGCGACGAGCCGCGATCAGGCCGAGGCCCAGCAGCATCGCGGCGGCTCCCACCGTCAGGGTGAGTCCGGTGCCGGTCGAGCCGGTGAAGGCGAGCGACGAGGCGACGGCTCCGGCCGAGCCGCTGATCGCCGCGGCGACGACCGTCGGGTAGGTCACGCGGATGACGGCCGAGACGTAGACGCCGTCGGAGTCGGCGACGCGGTAGCGGATCTGCGTCTCGCCGTGGAAGTTGTGCTCCGGTGCGAAGGTGACCGTGCTGTCGACCACCCGGAAGGTGCCCTTGCCGGCGATCTCGAGCGACTGGACGACGTGGCCGGTGGCCGGGTCGAGAAGGCCGATCGACGACGGGTCGAAGGTCGCCCCCGAGGTCGGGTTGTCGTTCGCCAGCAGGTTCACCGTGACCGCGTGGTTCGGCTTGCCGGTGATCGCGTCATCCGCTGCGCTGGCACCGGGGGCGACGGTGATGGTCGCCGTGGCCGTCGTCGAGTGGCCGCTGGCGTCGGTCGCCGTGTACGTGAACGTGTCGACGCCGGTGAAGCCCGCCTTCGGCACGTACGTGTACGAGCCATCGGGGCGAACGGCGACCGTGCCGTGGTGCGGCGCCGACTTCAGGGCGGCGGTGAGGCCGGTCCCGAGGTCGTCCGACAGCAGCCCCTCGGCCGCGGTGACGGCGAGCCTGCGGCCCATCGTCGTCGCACCCGAGTCGGCGGCGGCGTTCGGCAGGACGGTGACCGTGACGGTCGTCGTGGCCGTCTGGCCGGACGTGTCGGTGACCGTGTAGTCGAACGTCTCGGTGCCCGAGAACCCGGTGGCCGGCGTGTAGGTCAGGACGCCCGCGCCGCTGATGACGGCGGTTCCGCCGTGCGACGGGGTGGTGACTCCGGTCACGACCAGGCCGGAGCCCGAGTCGTTGCCGAGGATTCCCCCGCTGCCGCCGACGACCAGCTGCCTGCCGGCCTTCGTCTTCTCGGAGTTCGGGGCGGCGAGGGGCGTGACGGTGATGGTCACGACGCCCGTCCGGACCTGGCCGGAGTCGTCCGTCACCGTGTAGGTGAAGGAGTCGGTGCCCGAGAAGCCCCGGGCGGGGATGTAGACGTACGCGCCGTCGGGGTCGACCGTGACGGTGCCGTGCGTCGGCGCCTGGTCGAGCGTCGCGACGAGCTTCGTGCCCGAGTCGTCCTTCAGCAGGCCGTTCTGGGCGCTCTTCTTCACCGAGGTGCCGGCGTCTGTGCCCGCGGCGTAGTCGGCTGCGCGGACGCCCACGAGGATGCGAGCCGTCGCCGTCGCCGCCTGGCCCGACGAGTCGGTCACCGTGTAGGTGAAGGAGTCGGTGCCTGAGAAGCCGTCGGCAGGCGTGTAGGTGAAGCCGCTCGTCGCCGGGACCAGGGTGCCGTGCTTCGGAGTCCCGGTGGCGGTGACGGCCAGGTGGGTGCCGAGGTCGTCGCCGGTGAGGTCGGTCGCGCCGATGGCCAGCGGAGTTCCTGCGCCCGTCTCGAATGCGTCGTCGACGGCGACCGGAGTCACCGTGACCACCACGTTCGCGGCGACGGTCTGGTGCGAGCCGTCGGTGATCGCGTAGGGGAAGGTGTCGGCTCCCGAGAACCCGGCGGCCGGCGTGTAGTCGAACGTGCCGTCGGCCTTGATGGTGACGGTGCCGCCCGCGGGGGTGGTCACGACCGAGCCTGCGGAGGTCGTCGTGGCGACGCCGGTGACGGTCAGGGTCGATCCGATGTCGTTGGCGAGGACGCCCTTCGCGTCGCGGTGGACCGGTACTCCGGCAGCGGTCGTGTAGGCGTCGGCGACCGCCTTCGGGGTGACCGTGACCTTGACGGTCGCCGTGCGGATCGTGCCCGAGGAGTCCGTCGCCGAGTAGGTGAAGGAGTCGGTACCCGAGAACGAGCCGGTCGGCTGGTAGGTCCAGCTGCCGTCGGAGGCGACGGCGGCCGTGCCGTGCGCGGCGGACGTGGCCAGCGCGGCGGTGAGACCCGCGCCGGAGTCGTTCGCGAGGAGGCCATCGGCCTTGGCGACCGTCAGCTTCGTGCCGGCCGGCGTGGTGCCCGAGTCGGCCTTGGCCACGGGGGCGACCTGGACCGTGACGGTGGCCGTCGCGGTTCCGCCGGCGGGGTCGGAGACGGTGTAGGTGAAGGTGGTCGTGCCCGAGAAGGTCGGGTCGGCCGTGAAGGTGAGCGTGCCGTCGCCAGAGTCGACGACGGCGCCTCCGGTCGGCTGCGTGACGCCGGTGACCTTCAGATCGGTGCCCTTGTCGTTGCCGGTGAGCGACGCGGTCGTGATGGCGGTGTCGACGCCCGAGAGAGCGGTCGCCGTGTCGTCGACGGCCTTGGGGAGCACCGTGACGGTCACCGTTCCGGTGGTCGACGTGCCGCTTCCGTCGGTCACCGTGTAGGTGAACGAGTCGGGGCCCGAGTAGCCGGGGGCCGGCACGTACGTGTAGCCGCCGTCGGTGCCGACGAGCGTGACCGTGCCGTTGTCGGGCTGGCTGGCGATCGCCACCGAGAGTCCGGAGCCGTCGGCCTGCGACAGGAGGCCGTCGTCGGCTGCGACCGTGTCGGTGGTCGCGGCCGTCGGGGTCGCCGTCAGCGGCCCGGCCGACGGGGCGACGGTGATGGTCGCCGTCGCGGTCGACTTCTGGCCGGAGCCGTCGGTCACCGTGTAGTCGAACGTGTAGATGCCGGAGAACCCGGGGGTCGGCGAGTAGACGACGTCGCCGTCGGAGTCCAGCGAGACGGAGCCGAGCGACGGGTTCTGGACGCTGGTGATGGTGAGGCCGGTGCCCTTGTCGTTCGTGGTGAGGTCGGCCGCGGGGATCACCGAGTCGGTGCCGACCGTGGCGTTCGGCACCGTGTCGTCGACGGCGACCGGCGTCGTGGCGATGGTCACGGTGGCGGGTTCCGAGACGGTGGAGCCGTCGGTGACCGTGTAGGTGAACGTGTCGGTGCCCGACCAGCCGGTGTGGGGGCGGTACGAGACGGTGCCGTCGCTGTTCAGCGTCACGCGGCCGTGCTGGCCCTGCGTGATCCCGGCGACCGTCAGGGTCGAGCCGGAGTCGTTGCCGGTCAGGTCGGCGGCCGCGATCCTCTCCGTGACGCCCGCGTCGGTCGGCGTGACAGTGTCGTCCTTCGCCGACGGCACGACCGTGATGGTCACGGTGCCCGTCGTGGTGCCGTTCGAGCTGTCCGTCACCGTGTAGGTGAAGGTGTCCGTGCCCGAGAACGCAGGATCGGACGTGTACGTGTACGACCCGTCCGTGTTCAGGGTCAGGTCGCCGTGCCGCGGCCCGGTCTCGAGGGACGCCTGGAGACCGCTGCCGGACGAGTCGGAGAGCACCCCGTCTTCTTTGGAGACGCTGAGCTCCTGGCCCGAGACGGCGGTCATGGCGTTCGCGCCGACCTCGGGCTCGACGGTCAGGCGGCCGACGGCGGTCGCCGTTCCGCCGGAGGAGTCGGTGACCTCGTAGGTGAACTGGGCCGGGCCCGAGAACCCGTCGGCAGGAGTGAAGACGACCTCGGTGCCGTCCGTCGACAGGGCGACGGTGCCGTTGGAGGCCGAGCTCACGCCGGTGACGCTGAGGCCGGTGCCGCGGTCGTTGCCGAGCAGGGTGGCGCTCGTGATGGTCTCGGGTGCGCCGGCCGGGGTCGACGGCAGCGTGTCGTCGGCCGCGGTCGGGGCGATGCGGATGGTCTCGGTCGCCGTGCTGGTCGTGCCCGAGGCGTCGGTGACCGTGTAGGTGAAGGTGTCGATTCCGGAGGTGCGGGGCTTCGGCACGTAGGTGATGCTCGAGCCGTCCGACGAGAGCGAGACGGTTCCGGTCGCGGCCGGGCCGACGGCGGTGATCGTCAGTCCGGTACCGCGGTCGTTGCCCGTGAGGGTCGAGGCCGGGATCTCGGCGGTCTGGTTGATCGTCGTCGAGGGGAGGGTGTCGGCGACGGCCTTCGGGGTGACGGTGATGGTGACCGTGCCGGTCGCCGAGTCGGTGCCGGAGTCGGTGACCGTGTAGGTGAAGGAGTCCTGACCCGAGAAGTTCGCGGTCGGCTCGTACGTGTACGAGCCGTCGGGGTTCACGGTGACAGAGCCGTGGCTCGGATCCGAGGCCTTGACCGCGGTGAGGCCGGTGCCCTTGTCGTTCGCGAGCACGCCGTGGTCGGAGTCGACGGCGAGGGTGTCGTCAGCCCCGATCGTGGCCGAGTCGTCGACGGCGGTGGGTCCGACGACGATCGTGACGGTGGCCGTCGAGGCCGTGCCCGAGGAGTCCGTGTCGGTGTAGGTGAACGTGTCGGTACCCGCGAAGCCGTCGGCGGGCACGTACGTGAAGGCGCCGGTCGCCGTGTCGAAGGTCAGGCTGCCGTTCGAGGGCTGCGACGAGACCGCGACGGTGTTGCCGGTGCCGACGGTGTCGTTGGCGAGCACGCCGGCGGCCGGGACGGTCAGGGTCGTGCCGGTGGGCGTGTGGAAGCTGTCGGCGACGGCCACGGAGTGGACGGCCTTGAGCGTGTTGGTGAAGACGCACGAGACGTCGGCGTCGGCCGAGTTCGCGGCGAGGGTGATCGACGCGGAGGTGCCCTGGGTGGGCTGGGTCTGCGTGGTGGTGCCGTCGACGGTCTTGGTCGTGCAGACGTAGCTCGTGTCGTAGTTCGCGAGATCGGTCGTGCCCTTGGCCGTCTCCTTCGCCGTGTAGGTCTGGCCGGCGACGACGAGCGAGGCGCCGGCGATGGCCTTCTGGAGGCCGGTGGCGGTGCCGGAGGTCGTCGCGGTGTTGCCGTAGAGCAGGCCGTCGCCGTCGACCTCGAGGCCGAACTGGTCGGTCGACTGCCAGCGCTCGTTCACGGACGCCTTCGCCGAGACGCTGTCGGCGTAGTTGCACGACGCGAGGTCGCTGGGCTGGATGTTGCCCGCGATGGCGACGGTGCCCATGTTGGCGCCGGAGCTCGGGTCGATCTTGAGGAGGCTCGTACCGCTCGCGACGTACAGGTACCCGCTGGTCGAGAAGGCGATGCCCGGGCTGTTCGTGCCCGACGGGAGCGCGGTGACCTGGCTGGTGGCGAGGGAGACGTTGCCGGCGGTCGTGGGGATGGCCGTGTCGACCCGGAGCACCTGCGCTCCAGCCGCGAGGTACAGCTGTCCGGTGGTCGAGAACGCGAAGTCGCCGTTGCCTGCGGTCACCGCGGGCAGGTGGCCCACGAGCCCGATGGGGGTCTTGTTGATGGTGTCGTAGGCGTAGACGGCAGGGTCCGAGACGCCGCCCTGCGCGTAGTAGTAGTAGCTGTTCAGCGGGTTGATCGCTCCGCGGAAGGTGTTGCCGGGGATGCTGACGGGCGATTCTGTCGTGACGTTCCCCGTGGCCGCGTCGTACTTGGTGATGGCCCCGGCGGTATTAGCGGCGGCCTGATTGACGGTCGCATAGGCGGCCGTGCCGTTCGGGGCGATAGCGAGGGCGTTGTTCGCCGTGCCGAAGCTCGGCAGGGCGGTCGTCGAGCCGTTCGACACGTTGATCCCCTGCACGGTGCCGTTCGAGCCCGTGATCGCGTAGACGGTGTTCTGATCGCAGGAGAGCAGGGCGGCGGCCTTGGCGGCGCTGGTCTGCCCCTCGGTCATGCCGAGAGCGCCGAGCAGGATCACAGCGGCGATCGCGGCGGGCTTCAGCAGCCGCTTCGAGAGGGGGAGGCGGGCGGCGTGTTCGGGCATTCAGAGTCCTCGAGACGTGGGATGGCAGATCGTTCGCGGTGGTGGGGACCGCTTCTCCGATCGCGGCGGCTGATCCTCGACACGAGCGGGGCTGTGACGATCCTCCGGTGCCTGTACCCCGGTGCATATCCCCTAAAGCGGGTGCCCCCGGCGGGGGTGCCACCCGTCGGCCACCCCCTGTTCGACACCTGCCGCATTGTGGTACCGGTTCCATTTTTGTACCATCGACGAGTGATGAAGCCCGCCACCATCCGCGACGTCGCCCGCGAAGCCGGCGTCTCCGTCTCGGTCGTCTCCCGCGTCCTGAACGACGGGCCCGTCGCCTTCGAGACCCGGCAGCGGGTCGTAGACGCAATGGAGGCGCTGTCGTACCGCCCGCGGGCCGCCGCCCGCGACCTGAACCGCTCCCTCGCCTCGTCGGTCGCGCTCCTCGTGCCCGACCTGACGAACCCGTTCTTCGCCCGGCTCGCCGACCGCATCGCCACCGAGGCCCGCGCGCATGACATCCAGGTCGTCCTGATGACGACCCAGGAAGACCCCTACCTCGAGGCCGATCTGCTGACCTCCCTCCTCGACCGCTCCGTCGGCGGCGTCATCGCGGCCCCCACCGGCGAGAACCCCGAGCAGTGGCGCAAGCTCGCCGACCGCGGCATCGAGCTCGTCTTCGTCAGTCGCACCGTCGACGAGGTCGACGGCGCCGACAGCGTCAGCATCCGCAACGCCGAGGCCGCGGCGACCGCCACCCGCCGGCTCCTCGACCTCGGTCACCGGCGCATCGGCATGATCTCGGGCCCCGGGCACACGTCCGCCGGCCGCCAGCGGCAGGACGGCCACGTCGACGCACTCCGCGCCGCCGGCGTCCCGGTCGGCGCCGAGCTGCTGCGGCATGTGCCCTACCGCGGCACGGGAGGAGCGGATGCCGTCAGCGATCTGCTCGGCCTGGACGCCCCACCCACAGCCCTCATCGTGGCGAACACCGCGCAGGTGCAGAGTGCGCTGCTGCGGCTGAGGCAGCTGCGCACCCGAGTTCCTGCCGACCTCTCTGTCATCGCGTTCGACGACAATCCGTGGCTGGAACTGCTCGACCCCCCGTTGTCCACCGTGCGCCAGCCGCTCGACCAGCTCGCGTTCCACTCGGTCGAGCTCGTCGTCGGCCGCCTCCGCGGCACGGCTCCCTCGGCCCCGCGCGTCGTCGACCTGCCCGCCGAGTTCATCGACCGCGGCAGCTGCCGCGCCCTCGTCTCCGCGGAGGCCGCGCTGTGAGCACCTCGACCACGCCGATCCCCGTCGCCGGCGGCGTCTCGGGCACGTTCGAGATCGGCGCCGCCCGGCGCACCGTCGCACTCGTCGGCCTCCTGCTCTCGATGCTGATGGCCAACATCGACGCGTCGATCGTGAACGTCGCCCTGCCGCAGCTCGCCGGCGATCTGCACGTCACCGCCGGCGACGCCGTGTGGGTGGCCACGGCGTTCCTGCTCGCCGTCGCCTGCTGCCTGCCGCTCGCGATCGGCCTCGCCGACCAGCTCGGCCGCAAGCGCCTGTTCCTGATCGGCACGCCGGTCTTCACCCTGGCGTCGCTCTTCTGCGCGCTGTCGCCGTCGCTGGAGGCGCTCGTGGCGAGCCGCGTGCTGCAGGGCGCGGCCGCGTCGCTCCTGTTCGCCGTCGTGATCCCCACCTACCGCCAGCTCTTTCCGCCGGCGCGGCTGGGGTCGATCCTGGGCCTGAACGCGATGATCGTCGCGCTCGGCATCTCGGCGGGCCCCGCGCTCGGCGGCGTGATCCTGGCCAACCTGTCGTGGCCGTGGCTGTTCTTGATCAACGTGCCCATCGGCGCCCTGGCGAGCGTGCTCGTGCTCGTGGCCCTGCCGCACACGCCTCCGTCTCGCGGTGCCTTCGACCTCGTCGGCGCCCTGACCGGCGGCGCGGCCATCGCGTGCTTCCTGCTCGGCGTCCACCAGCTCGCCGACGACTCCACCGTCTGGCTCGCCGGCGTCCTGCTCGCCGGATGCGCTGGTTTCGCGATGCTCTTCCTGCGGCACGAGAAGCGCGCCGTCGCCCCGGTGCTGCCGCCCTCGATGTTCTCGGGCCGCTTCGTGCTCGCGGTCCTCGCCGCCTTCTGGTCGTTCTTCGGCCAGGGCGTCGCGTTCGTGGCCCTGCCCTTCCTCTTCCAGACGGCGTACCACGCGACCCCGCTCGAATCGGCGCTGCTGTTCACGCCGTGGCCGCTCGTGATCGTGATCGTCGCGCCCATCGCCGGCCGCGTGGCCGACTCCTTCTCGCCCACGCTGATGGCCACCATCGGGCTCGCGCTCTTCACGCTCGGGCTGCTCTCGCTGGCGCTGCTCGGCGACCACCCGCCGATCTGGCAGGTGCTGCTCTGCACGGCCTTCACCGGCTTCGGGTTCGCCGTGTTCCAGGCGCCGAACAACCGCGACATGATGGACGCCGCCACGCCCCGGATGTCGGGCCCGGCCGCGGGCATGCTCAACATCAACCGCACGATCGCGCAGTCGGCGGGCGCCGGGGCGGTGAGCATGGCGCTGGTGCTGACCGGCGCCACGTCGCTCGCCGATCAGGCGTCGGCGTCGAGCGGCGTGCTCTGGGTCGCCGTCATCGGGGCCGGGCTCGCGGCCGTGCTGGCGTTCTGGCGGCTGCGCCGGGCGCCCGCCGCGCGCTGAGTACACCGCGCTCGGTGACACCGCTTTGGCGCGCGGACACCGACGATCGCCGGAGTCCGCCGGCGAAACCGGTGTCAGGAGGCGGGTCCGGCGGCCGCGACGGCGCGGGCTGCGACGTCTTCGGACGCGGCCCACGACTCGAGGAGCCGGAGGCGGTCGGCCGACACGGTGTCGGGCTCGGCCGTGTAGGTGAGGAGGGTGAGGCCGGGATCCTGCCGCAGCTCCATCGCCTCGTACGTCAGCTCCATCTCGCCGACGACGGGGTGGTTCATCCGCTTGATGCCGGCTCGGTGCTGGTGCACGTCGTGGGCCGCCCAGCGCACGCGAAACGCCTCGCTGCGCGTCGACAGCTCGCCGATGAGGTCGGTGAGCCCCTTGTCGAACGGGTTGCGCCCGGCCTCCTGACGCAGCGTGGCGACGCTGTCGCTCGCGATGCGGTCCCAGTCGGGCCAGAAGTCGACGGCGCGCGGGTCGAGGAAGGCGAAGCGGGTCGAGTTGGCCTGCCGCGCGGGGTCGAAGAAGATCTGCGAGTAGAGCGCCCGGCCCATCACGTTCGACGCGAGGAAGTCGGTGCGGTTGTTGCGCACCCAGGCCGGCGCGCCGATCGCGTCGAGCAGCCGCTGCACGCTCGGCCGGATGCGGTTCGACGTCGCAGGTCGCCGGGTTCCGACGGAGGCGTTCGCCGTGCGGGCGAGGTCGAACAGGTGCATGCGCTCGACGTCGTCGAGCTGCAGGGCGCGCGAGAGCGCCTCGAGCACGCCCTCCGAGACGCCGCTGAGGTGGCCGCGCTCCAGCCGCACGTAGTAGTCGACGCTGACGCCCGCGAGCATCGCGACCTCTTCGCGGCGCAGGCCCGGCACTCGGCGGTGGCCCTGGAACACGGGCAGCCCCGCCTGCTCGGGTGTGATGCGCGCCCGGCGGGTGACCAGGAACTCGCGGATCTCCGTCGTGATGTCCATGCATCGACGGTACGGCGCTTTGCGCTCCGATGGGAGGCTCTGGCGGTACCCTCTGCGTTGTCTCGGCGACGACAGAGATATCGGGCACCCGCGCGAGAGTCCGGTTACCGTCTCAGCCACGCTGGTTGAGGGTCTCTCCCGGCGGGAGTTGTACCCCACGGTCCGACTCCAGGCGGGGCGGCATTGATTCGGGTCAAAGCCACCCCGCCCCCATCGCCCACCTCGCCGCCCTGGCCAAAGACACGTTCGGGGTCTGCCTGACCCGCTGCCCTGCCTCAACGGAGGGCCGTGAGTGATGGTCGAGCTCGCTACCGTCCGGTGTGCTCTCAGCCGGTTCTCGCAGAGACGCCTCTGGTGGTTATCCCCAAACCGAGGGGGGCCGGTACTCCGATTCCCTTAGATCATCTAGCTGGAGCGGGGTTCGAATGATCACGGCCCCCACTCGGGGTGTGACCGTTCGGAGCCTGCCAGGAGATGCTGGCTTACCGGGTCACACCCGGTCCGCCCCGGAGCCCCGACGCTTCGACGCTTCGACGCTTCGACGCTTCGAAGCCTCACCCAGAGAAAGTTGTTCGTGATGTCGTCAACGCTGACCTCAGCATCCGCGCCAGGCCTCCCGCCTCTGGACAAGTCACGCGGCCGGGTGTTCCTCGTGGACAGCGACGCGAGTACCCGGCGGGACGCCATCCAGGCGCTGCTGCCGTACGGGTTCGAGGTGATGGTGGGAGACGGCCCCTTCGAAGCCACCACTGCCATCGTGAAGGCGCAACCGGACCTCGTCGTCCTGGGCCACTCCATGACCCACCCGTTCGGGCTCGCACTGGTCGGACGGCTGTTCTCCTTGCCCGACACCGCCGACATCCCTGTCTTCGTCATCGCCAACACTCCCGAGGCCGCAGTCGCCGCCGACCGGGCCGGCGCAACCCGGGTCGTCACCGGTCCGGTGACGGACGTCATGTTGCGAAACGCCGTCAGTACTCAGCTGGGGTTGACGAGAGGTTCTCTGACCGGAGCCCCCAATTCGGTGCTGGGCGACAGCGAGCGGCTCGCCGCGGTCGCATCGCTCCGCCGGGACACGGCCGGCAACGTCGACCTGGACCGATTCACGAAGCTGACCTCGGACATGCTCGGCGCCCCGGTGTCCATGGTGACCCTGATCGAGAACGACAGGCAGGTCTACGCCAGTCAGATCGGCGTCCCCGAGCCCTGGGCCGCGCAAGGACACGCACCCCTGCAGCACTCCTACTGCCAGTACGCCATCACCTCCCGGCAGCCCCTCGTCATCGACGACGCCGCAAGACACCCTCTCGTTCAGAGCAGCCCCTCGGTCTCGGAGAGCAACTGGGCGGCCTACGCCGGGATACCTCTCATCACCACGGAAGGGCACGCGGTGGGAGCGCTCTGCGCCATCGATCACGAACCCCGCCACTGGAGCGACCAGGAGGTCGAGATCTTGCAAGGCCTGGCCGACATCTTGACCACGCAGTTGAACGCGACGCTGAAGGAATCCCGCACCGGACGCCACCTCTAGCCCAGCACGGAGAAAGCTGACCCGAGACCGAGGCCCTGACCGGCGTCAGCGGAACACGCTCGCGCCGAGCTGGCGCAGGATCGCGTCGCCGCCGAGGTCGGCCTGACACGACCCCGAAACATGCGGTGGCTACGCTCGCGCCATGCCCATCGAATCCGAGTTCACCCTCGCCCTGCCGTACTGGATCGACGACGCCGTGGCCGACGTACCCGAGTTCCTGCCGTCGCCCGAGGAGCGGATGGGCCTCGTCAACGCGCTCGCGGACGAGAACTGGAGGCGCGGCAACGGCGGGCCGTTCGCAGCGATCGTGGTGGAGCGCGAATCGGGTCGGCTGGTGTCGGTGGGCGTCAACGTCGTGCTGGCGAGCGGCATCAGCTCGGCGCACGCGGAGGGAATGGCGCTCGGTCTCGCGCAGAAGGCGGTCGGGTCGTGGGATCTCGGCGGCTCCGGCCTCCCCGAGCACGAGCTGGTCGTCAACTGGCGCCCGTGCATCCAGTGCTACGGCTCGGCCATGTGGTCGGGCATCACGTCGCTGTTCGTCGCCGGATCCGGCCCCGAGCTCGAGGAGATCTCGACGTTCGACGAGGGCCCCCTGACCGCCGACTGGGCCGAGGAGTTCGAGTCGCGCGGCATCACGGTGACGGAGAACGTGCTCCGCGACGAGGCGCTGGCGGTGTTCCGGGCGTACCGGGAGGCTGTCGACGCGGGCGGCGTGCTCGTCTACAACGCCCGGGGTCAGAGCGACGAAGGCTAGAGGTTTCCGCCCGATCCGGTGACAATGGAGGTCACGGCCCGCGCCTCACCAGCGCACGGCCACGGATCAGGAGTCGGCGATGTCCGAAAGCACGCGACACCGGGGGCGCCCAGCGGGCGTGCGCCTGGCCATCGTCGCGCTCGCCCTCGGAGTCGCCGTGACCCTCGGCGTGACGGGCCACGGCCTGGTCGACACGCAGGCCGCCTTCAGCGACTCCGGGGCCGCGACCGGCACCTTCAGCACCGCCACCGCGACCGCCGCCACGGGTGTCACCTGCACGAACAACGCCGACGGCAGCACGGTCACCATCTCGTGGACGTACAGCGGCGCGACGCCGACGGGCTTCGACGTGCTCGTGGGCGCAGGAACCACCACCGTCCCCGGAGCCACCCGCACGGTCGTCCTCGCCGGCGGCGGCCTCCTCGCCCTCGGTCTGAACCAGCCGATCCGCGTGCGCACGAACCTGTCGTCGAACTGGACCGCCACCAGCGCCGCCGTCACCGTCAACGTGCTCTCGCTGGCCGGCCTCGCCGCCGTGCGCTGCGCGTAGACCGGCTGGCGCCGTCGGCCTCGATCGCGCACGCGCGAGAGTCCCCGATCGGGGGAGACCGGTGGCGCGTTCGCCCAGATGTGGGCAACTCGCGACGGTCTAGCGCCAGGCGAGCGTCTCGGCGAGATGGCCGGGGCTGGCGAGGCGCGCGTGACGCAGCGACGCCTCCCCCGGACGCACGGCGAGCGCCGTGACCGACAGCGACTCGTAGACGTGCCCCTCGGCCTCGTCGCGGCGGAAGAGCGCCTCGTCGTCGGTCGGCGCGAGCACGGCGCTGGCCCGCAGCACGTCGAGCCACGGCTCCCACGTCGGCTCGGCGGCGGGTCCGTCGGGGCGGGCAGCGGCGCGGAACTCCGGCAGCCACCGGTGCTCGCGGGCCACCGACGGCACATCCGGGCCCTCGTGCGTGATCATGTGCACGCCGGGCCCGAGGTCGTGCCGTTCGACGCGGGCGCCGTCCCACCGGGTGAAGGAGACGGAGTCGGGGGCGAGATCGACGAGGTTGAAGGCGCGCGTCTTGGGGAGGTCGGCGTCGGGGTCGCGGAGTTCCTGCGCCCCCGTGGTCACCGACTCGAGCGGCAGCACGCCGCGCGAGACGTAGCCGCCGAACGGGACGGGCACCGGCTCGTGCCGGTTCAGCACCACGGATGCGCGCGAGGTCGACTCGTTGACGGCAAGCCAGGCGCCGCCCGCCTCGCGGTCGTGGACGCCGACGATCCCGTCGCCGAGGTGCGGCCACCAGGGGCCGGGAGGATCCCACGCGCGAGACGCCTCTTCATCGCGAAGCCCCAGCAGCACGACCGGCCAGGCGGCCGCGGGATCGAACCCGATGACGACGGTGCACACTCGGACAGGATAGAGGTGTGCGCTTCGACGAAGGTGAGACAGTCATGACCGACAGCAAGACCATCGTGGTGGGGATCACCGGAGGCATCGCCGCCTACAAGGCCGTCGGCGTCGTGCGCCTGCTCGTCAAGGCCGGCCACGACGTGCACGTCGTCCCGACCGAGGCGGCGCTGCGCTTCGTCGGGCTTCCGACCTGGGAGGCGATCAGCAGGAACTCGGTCACCGCCTCGCTCTACGACGACGTCGCCGCTGTCCGCCACGTCGCGCTCGGCCAGGCCGCCGACCTGATCGTCGTCGCCCCTGCGACCGCGAACTCCCTGGCCAAGCTCGCCGCCGGCCTCGCCGACGACCTCCTCGGCACGACCGTGCTGGCCTCGCGGGCGCCGCTCGTCGTGGCGCCGGCCATGCACACCGAGATGTGGTCGAATCCGGCGACCAGGGCCAACGTGGCGACACTGCGCGAGCGGGGCGTCGTCGTGGTGGGGCCCGGGAGCGGCGCTCTGACCGGCACCGACGTCGGCGAGGGCCGCATGAGCGAGCCGGATGAGATCGTCGCGGCGGCGCTGAGGGTGCTCGAGGCATCCGCTGCGCCGGCGGTGCCGGCCCGCGACCTCGACGGCCTGCGCGTCGTCGTCTCGGCCGGGGGCACGCGCGAGCCGCTCGACCCGGTGCGGTTTCTCGGCAACCGGTCGAGCGGCAAGCAGGGCGTGGCCTTCGCCCGGGCCGCGCTCGCGCGCGGCGCCCAGGTGACGCTCGTCGCCGCGCACCTGGCGGGCGAGGTCGACGTCGCGGGCCTTGCTGTTATCGACGTGACCACCGCCTCCGAGATGGCTCTCGCCGTCGAGAGCGCGGCCGAGATCGCCGACGTCGTCGTGATGGCCGCGGCCGTCGCCGACTACCGCCCGGCAAGCGTGTCGGAGACGAAGATCAAGAAGGACGCCGAGGGCGACGAGCTCACCCTCCGCCTCGTGAAGAACCCCGACATCCTGGCCGGGCTCGCCGCGGCACGCCGTCCGGGGCAGACCGTCGTCGGATTCGCGGCCGAGACCGCCCCCACCCGCGACGAGCTGCTCGAGCTCGGCCGCACGAAGGCGACCCGCAAGGGCGCCGACCTGCTGGTGGTCAACCTCGTCGGATGGGCGGCCGGCTTCGGGTCGGACGACAACACCGTCGTCGTGCTCGACGGCGCGGGCTCGGTCGTGGCCGAGTCGGCGGGGTCGAAGCGCGCGGTCGCGGACGCGGTGCTCGACGAGGTGGTGCGGGTGCGGGGTGGCGGCGGGGCCGGGGTCGGCGGGGCCGGTGAGCCCTCGCCGTCGGCCTAGACGCCGGCTCGCGGCGTGGCGCCCGTGCCGTTTCGGCGGGCCCGAGCCGTTCCGGCGGGCGTTGGCCCAACCCCGCCGATTCGGCACAATCCCGCCGACATTACGGCGGGCACGACCCGATCCGGCGGGGCCACCACCCCGACACCGCGGGCACACGCCGATCCGGCGGGGCCACCACCCCGACACCGCGGGCACACGCCGGCCCGGCGCGCCGCGGCAGACGCAGCGCGGCGCCGCCTAGACCCGCAGGTCGGCCATAGCCGCCGCCATGTCGGCGACCGCGTCGACGCCCGGGTCGACGAGCGCCTGGAGCTGCAGGCCGTCCGAGACGGCGATCAGCGTCCGCGCCGTCCGGTCGGGGTCGAGCGCGGCCCGGAGGGTGCCGGCGACCTGTCCGTCGGCGATCGCGGCGCTGAGCTCCGCCCGCGTCCTCTCGAACCGGTCGATGAAGTACTGGTGGGCGGGGTGGGCCGGGTCGACGGCCTCCGCGGCGAACGTGAGGTAGGTGTGCACGATCCCCGGGATCCCGACATTGCGCCGCACGGCCTCCGCGAACCCGTCGAGCGCGTCGAGCGACTCATGGGCGCGTCGGGAGTCGGCGTCCCACCGCTCGATCACCTCGCGCAGCAGCTCCTCGCGGCTGCCGAAGTAGTACAGGATGTGCGCGGGCTCCATCCCGAGGCTTCGCGCGATCGACCGCAGCGACGAGTTGCGGTACCCCTCCCGGGCGAGCACCGCGTGTGCCGCCTCCAGGATCTCCAGCCGCTTCGCCGCCCCCTTGGCGTACGTGCCCGGTCGGCTCACGCGGCCACCCGACTCACAGCGATCCGGCGCACAGCGGTCCGACTCACAGCACCAGCCCCCTCACGAGACCGCGAGCTCGGGCTCTCGGGGCGAGACCCAGCCGCCCGCCATCTGCTCGATGCTCCGCAGCGACGTCGCGAAGATGGTGAGCACGGGGTTCACGCCGCCGTTCGTCACGTGAACCGAGCCGTCGACGACGCGGAGGTTGTCGTGGCCCCACACGCGCCCGAACGGATCGACGACGCTCGTCGCCGGGTCGTCTCCCATGCGGGCGGTACCGGCCTGGTGCTGGCCGACGCTCGGCCCGTCGATCGGCGACCGGAGCTCGACCACCGACGTCGCGCCCGCTCCGCGCAGCCACTCGCCGCTCATGCCGCTCGTGAAGTCGCGGGCGCGGACGTCTTCGGCGTGCACGCTGCCGCTGATCCGCGCCACCGGGACGCCGTGGCGGTCGACGACCGAGGGGTCGACGCGCACGCGCGCCTCCGCCGACGTGACCTCCTGGATCGGACCCATCAGCCGCATGGTGCGCCGGTAGAGGTCGCGCATGCCGCGCTTGCTCTCGATTCCGGCGCGGGCGAGCAGACCCGCTCCGGTGAGGTACCGGTACGTGTTCGAGGGCGTCGCGACGAACTCGTTGGCGATGATGCCGCCGCCGATGCGGCCGTCTCCGGTGTCGTGCCGGAAGTCGGTCGTCGCGATCGACGGACCGGGCCCGAGAGCATCCTCGACCGGCTCGTCGAAGATGCCGAACGCGCCGCCGTAGACGTGGCCCTGCAGGTGGCGGCCGACCTGGTCGCGGTTGTTGCCGATCCCGTTCGGCTCGTGCTCGTGCGCGCTGTTCAGCAGGAGGCGGGCCGACTCCGTGGCGCCGGCCGAGACGACGACCTCGGCGGCGTCGACGTCGCGCGTCCAGTCCACGCCGTCGGAGGTGCCGACGAGGGTGACTCCTACGACGTGGCCGGCTGCGTCGGTGCGGATCCTGCTCGCCCGTGTCTCGAGCACGATCGCGGCGTTGCCGGTCGCGAAGGCGCGGGTGAGCATCGTGTTCTGACTGCCGTTCTTGGCATCGACCGGGCACGAGAAGCCGACGCAGAGGCCGCACTGCTCGCAGGCGCGGCGGCCGAGGTACTCGCGCGTGTTGATCAGGAGGGGCACGTGGACGGTCGAGAAGCCGAGCGTCTGGGCGGTCTCCGCGAGGCGTGCGCGGGCGGGCCCCGACCCGACCGGGCCCATCGGCAGCGGGGTGCTGCGCGGCCCCGCCCAGGGTCCGTCGACGTCGCCGCCCGAGACGCCGACCTCGCGCTCGGCGCGCCCGTAGTACGGCTCGAGGTCGTCGTAGCCGATCGGCCAGTCCGCGAGCGAGCTGCCCTCCGGGACGCCGTACGTCGAGGCCATCGTGAAGTCGCGGGGCCCGAACCGCCAGGCCTGAGCCCCGTAGACGCGGGTGCCGCCGCCCGCGGTGAACGCGTTGTTGCCCCAGGCGGGATCCGACGGGCGCAGGAGGTCGCCGCGGTTGCCGATCCGGGGGTTGCCGGAGTCGGACGGACCCGACAGCGGCGCGAGGCCCCAGTCGGAGCGCGGGTTGCGGATGTGGTCCGCGGCGAGCTCGGCGATCCCGGGCCACGCCCCCGCCTCGACGACCAGCACGCGCCGGCCGGCCTCGGCCAGCCCGCACGCGGCGACGCCTCCCCCGGCGCCCGAGCCGATCACGATCGCGTCGTAGCGGTCGTCGAGATCGCGGGCGTGCACCACCGTCTTCGGCGCCTCGGCCACCGGCACCGCCGTGCTCCAGCCGCCGATCGGGTCGGGGCTCCAGCCGACCATCTGCCACGAGCGCGCTCCGTCGTTGCCGCCGTTGTCGGGATCGGCGTAGTAGCCGCCCGACACGAGCTCGGCGAACCAGTCCCAGTCGGCAGAGGCCTCGCCCTCGGCGAGCACCCCCTCGACGCGCGCGACCCACTCCGGCCTCTCGGCGAGCACCCGGCGCAGGAACTCTCGGCCTCCGGCCTCGGCTCCGGACGGAAAGTCGTCGGAGGGCACCACCGCGTCGATCAGCTCGTCGAGCCGGGCGGCGTGGGCCTCTGCGAATGCGGCGATGTCGGTCATGGGAGCCTCTCCGTCGAGTTCCTGCGTGCCGTTAATTTATCACCATTAAAAATTTGCGCAAGGGGTCTCCGCCGCCCGAGCTGCGCCGCTCCCGGCGGTCGTCGTCCGGCGGGCTGGCGCCGATTCAGCGGGTGCGCGCCGGCCCCCGCCGGTCAGCCCCGGCGCGTGAACACGACGTGCGTCACGCCGCTCGGCGAGCTGACGCTCTCGACGTCGAAGCGCCCCTCGAGCCCCTCCAGGTCGTCCCAGACGCGCTCGCCCCGGCCCAGCACGATGGGCACGATCACGAGATGCAGGTAGTCGACGAGATCCGCGCGCAGGAACTCGCGCACCGTCTCCACGCCGCCGCCGATGCGCACGTCCAGGCCGTCCGCCGCCGCCGTCGCCTGGGCCAGCGCCTCGGCCGGTGTCGCGTCGACGAAGTGGAACGTCGTGCCGCCCTCCATGACCAGCGGCTCGCGCGGGTGGTGCGTCAGCACGTAGACCGGCGTGTGGAACGGCGGATCGTCGCCCCACCAGCCCGTCCACTCGTCGTCGGTCCAGGGGCCGCGCTGGGGGCCGAACTTGTTGCGGCCCATGATCTCGACGCCGATCCCGGTGCCCCACGCCGAGGCGAACGCGTCGTCGATGCCGGCGGTCCCGCCTTTGGCGCCCTGCATGGCCCGGAACGTCCGGGTGCCCATGAACCAGCCCATCAGCCGCCCGTCGGCATGGCCGAACGGGGCCTCGAGGCTCTGGTCGGCACCAGCGCCGAATCCGTCGAGCGAGACGGCGAAGTTGTGGATGCGGACGGCGCTCATGGGGCTCCCTCGGTCGGCTCGGTGCCAGCGTAGCTCCGCCGCCCGCGCGGCCGCCGACTCCGTCGCGCCGATCCGTCGAGCGGACTGAACCTTCTCGCACTCCGTCTCGTTGTCGGGATAGGCCAGCCCGGCCGCGTCACCGCGACGCCCGTTCGACGAGAAGAGATAGCGATGTCCCTCCCCCGCTCCCGCACCGCCCTCCTGGCCTTCACCGGCCTGTCCGCCCTCGGCGTCCTGACCGGCTGCTCGGCCGGCGCCGCCTCGACCGGCGGCGGGTCGTCCGCCGACGCCGGCGCGACGAAGGCGCCTGCGAGCTCCGACAGCGGCTCGACCTCCGGCAGCTCGGCCCCCGCCGATGCCGGCTCCGGCACCTACGAGGACGGCGCCTACACCGAGCAGGGAACCTACTCGTCGCCCGGCGGCCAGGAGGTCATCAGCGTCACCCTGACGATCGCGAGCGACACGGTGAAGGCCGTCGACGTCAAGACGGTCAAGGCCGACCCGACGGCGACGCAGTACGAGGCGAAGTTCATCGGCGGCATCTCGGACGCCATCGTCGGCACGAAGATCGACGACCTCAATGTGACCAACGTCGCCGGCTCGTCGCTGACCAGCCAGGGCTTCGACGACGCGCTGTCGAAGATCAAGTCCGATGCCACGGCCTGACGCAGCGCTCGCGCCGACCCGGATCGAGTTCGACGCGATCGGCACGCGCTGGAGCATCACCACGCTCGGGGCCCTGCCTGCTGACGCGAGCCGAGCCGTCGACACCCGGATCGAGGCGTTCGACCTCGCCTGGTCGCGGTTCCGCCCCGACTCTCTGGTCAGCCGCATCGCGCGGAAGGCGGGGCGCTACGAGCTGCCCGGCGAGGCGGGGCCGCTGCTCGACCTCTACTCGGTGCTCGCCGCCGCGACCGATGGCGCCGTCAACCCGCTCGTGGGCCGGCGCCTCGAGCACCTCGGCTACGGCGCCGACTACGCGTTCCACGCGACGCCCGACCCCGCGGCCGTGCCGCGGTGGGGCGACGCCGCCACCTGGAACGGCACGCACCTCGTCACGCTCGAGCCGGTGCTGATCGACGTGGGCGCGGCGGGCAAGGGCTACCTGGTCGACCTGGTGGCCCACGTCCTCGCCGACGCCGGCATCGACGACTTCACCATCGACGCCGGCGGCGACATCCGCCAGGCGGGCGAGGTCCCTGCCCGGGTCGCCCTCGAGCACCCGCTCGATCCGACGCTCGCCATCGGCGTCGTCGAGCTGCGCGACACGGCCCTGTGCGCGTCGGCGGTGAACCGCCGCGCCTGGGGCGACGACCTCCACCACGTGCTCGACGGGCGGTCGGGTGCGCCCACGCGGGAGGTCCTCGCGACCTGGGCCCTCGCCCCCGCCGCCCTCGAGGCCGACGGCCTGGCGAGCGCGCTGTTCTTCACCACGCACGCCGAGCTCGCCGAGCGGGGTGTCGGCATCGCGTTCGAGTCGCTCCGCCTTCTGCGCGACGGCTCCGTCGAGGCGACCGCCGCCTTCGACGAGGTGCTCTTCCGATGAGCGCTCCGGCTGCCGCCCTCGGCCGCACCACCCGACCGCGCTCGGTCTCGGCCTGGTTCGACGGGGTCACCGGCCGCGTCACCATGTACCGGCTCGTGCTCCTGGCGCTTCTGGCCCTGCTCGTCTGGTCGCTGATCGCCGCGGCGCTGGGGCTCATCGCCTACAGCCCCCTGGCCATCGTCGTCGGCGCCCTAGTGGCCTGCGTCGCCACCGTCGTCAGCACGCGGCTGCTCGCCCTGGCGTTCCGCGCGAAGGCCCACACGGAGTCGTCGTTCGTGACGGCGCTGATCCTCGTCTTCCTCTTCCAGCCGAGCCTCACGGGCACCGGCATCGCCGCCCTCGCGATCGCGGGTGCCGTCGCCTCGGCCTCGAAGTACCTCCTCGCGATCCGCGGACGCCACGTCGCGAACCCCGCTGCCATCGCGGCCGTCGTCATGAGCGTCGCGATCCCCGCGGCTTTCCCGGGCTGGTGGATCGGGTCTCCGGCGATGCTCCCGGTCGTGCTCGTCGCCTCCCTCGCGATCCTGCGGCGCACGCGGAAGCTCACGATGGGCCTCGTCTTCGCGGTCGTGGCGATCGCCGGCGTGACCCTCGCGTCGATGTCGTTCGGCACCGCATTGCCCGCCGCGCTCTCGAACGCCGTGCTCTCGTCGCCGGTCGTCTTCTTCGCGGGGTTCATGCTGAGCGAGCCGCTCACCCTCCCGCCGCGGCGCTGGCAGCAGCTGGCCCTGGCCGTGATCGTCGGCGTGCTGTTCGCCCTGCCGTTCCACGTCGGACCCCTCTACGGCACCTACGAGCTGGCGCTCGTCATCGGCAACGTGCTCGCGTTCGCGGTCGGGCAGCGCCGACGCGTCGCCCTCGAGTTCGTCGAGCGCCGGAGGCTGACGCCGACCGCGTGGGAGGTGGCGTTCCGCCCGCGGCGGCCGGTCGCGTTCAGGGCGGGGCAGTTCCTGGAGCTGAGCATTCCGCACGCGGGGGCCGACGTGCGCGGGCAACGGCGCGTCTTCAGCATCGTGTCGGCGCCGTCCGAGCCCGACGTGATCCGCATCGGCATCAAGGCCGCCGACCCGTCGTCGACGTTCAAGAGCCGGCTGCTGGCGCTGGGTGACGGCGAGACCGTGAGCGCGACCGTGGTCGGGGGCGACTTCACGCTGCCCGCCGACGCCTCGGTGCCGCTGCTGCTGGTGGCCGGCGGCATCGGCGTCACCCCGTTCGTCAGCCAGCTGGCCGAGGCCGCCGCCCGCGACGAGCTCCGCGACGTCGTGGTCGTGCTCTCGGCATCCACCCCCGACGAGCTCGCGTACCTGGGCGAGCTGCGGCTCGGCGCGGGTCGTGGCATCGTCCTGACGCAGGAACTCCCGGCCCACCTCCCCCCGGGCTGGACGTACGCCGGCCGCGGGCCTCTCACCGTCGAGCACCTCCGCGACCTCGTGCCCGACGCGCACCGACGGCGAGCCTACGTCTCGGGCTCCCCTCGTCTGGTCGCCGGGGTGAAGGCCGTCATGAAGCGGGCCGGCGTGCACCGCACCACCACCGACGCCTTCACGGGGTACTGACCGGTGCACGCTGACCCGCGAACCCTGTCCCGTGACCCTCGGCGACATCTGATGGAGACTTGCCCCGAGGAGGGACGCCATGCGCGGTGACCACAGCGAGCTGCTGTCGGCGATCCACGACACGCACGCGCCCGCGCTCCAGCGGTACGTGTCGCGGCTGACGAACGACCCCGCCCTCGCGGAGGACATCGTGCAGGAGTCGCTGCTGCGGCTCTGGAAGAACACCCGCCTGCTCGAGGGCGACGACCTCTCGGCGCGGCGCTGGCTGTTCACCGTGGCGCGCAACCTGGTCGTCGACGACGCCCGGAGCGCCCATCACCGCCACGAGTTCCCGACCGACCTGCTGCCCGAGCGCGCGACCGCCGACGAGACCGACGCCAGCCTGAGCAAGTGGCTGCTGCAAGACGCCATGAAGTCGCTGACCCGCGAGCACCGCCAGGTGATCGTCGGCGCCTACCACCTCGGCATGTCCATCGCCGACCTCGCCGACCAGGCCGGGGTCCCGCCCGGCACCATCAAGTCGCGACTGCACTACGCGCTGCGGGCCCTGCGGCTCGCGCTTCAAGAGAGGGGGGTCACCCAGTGACCCACGACACCCCGCCGCCGACCTCGGGAGACGAGCCCCGCGACTGGGACGCCGCCTACGTGCTCGGCTCGCTCACGCCCGAGGAGCGCCTCGAGTACGAGGCCTACCTGCGCGACCGTCCCGACGCGCGCGCCGAGATGGCCGAGATCGCCGGGCTGCCCGCGCTGCTCCGCTCGCTGAGCGCCCAGGAGGCCCTCGAGCTGCTCGACGACGAGGCGACGACGCCCGTGCCGTCGAGCACGGTGCAGTCGATCGCCGGCCGGATCGCATCCCGCCGTCGGCGCCGCCGCGTCGGCCTGGTGCTCGTCGCCGCCGTCTCGGCCGTGCTCCTGATCGCCGGGGGCTTCACCGTCGGCGCCCTGCGTCCCGACCCGTCCGCCCCGCTCGCGGCCATGACCCCCGCCGCCGGAAGCCCCGTCGAGGCCGACATCGGCCTGACCGCCAAAGACTGGGGAACCCGCGTCGACTGGCACTGCTCGTACGGCACCGACTGGGCGACCGACAGCGGCTCGTACGACCTGGTCGTGATCGACGACGCCGGAACTCGCACGACCGTCGCCACCTGGAAGGCCATCGGCGGCACGGCGTCCGACCTCTCCGCCGCCACCGACATCGCCGCCGGGTCGATCCGCGCCGTCTCCATCACCCCCGCCGGCTCCGACGTGGCGCTCGCGACGCGGCACTACTGACCGGGCCCGCCGCGCGCCGCTCGGACACCCTACGGGACGATGACCGCGCGGCCGCGGATGGAGCTGCTCGCCAGGTCGGCGTAGGCCTTCGGGCCGTCGTCGAGCGAGTACTGCTGGATCTCGACGTCGATCTTGCCGGCACGGGCCAGATCGAGCACCTCGATCAGCTCGTTGCGGTAGCCCCAGTACGGAATCCGCACGGCGACGTCGTACTTGATCGTGCCGAAGCCGAACTCGACGGCGCCGCCGCCGATCCCGACGATCGTGACGTCGGCCTCCGACGCGGCAACGGCGATGGCGAGCGGGATGGTGGGCTTGGCGCCGACGAAGTCGAACACCGCGTCGACTCCCTTGCCGTCGGTCAGCTCGAGGATCTTCGCCGCGGCGTCGCCGTCGCTGATCATCGTGATGTCGGCGCCGACGTGCTTCGCGAGCTCGAGCTTCTCGTCGTTGACGTCGAGCACGATGACCGTCGCACCCGAGAGCGCCTTGAGGATCTGGATGCCCACGTGGCCGAGACCGCCCGAGCCGATGACGACGGCGTGGGTGCCGGCGCCGAGCTTCGGCAGGGAGCGCTTGATCGCGTGGTAGGGCGTGAGGCCGGCGTCAGTGAGCGAGACGTTCTTGACCGGGTCGAGGTCGCCCAGCGGCACCAGGTGGCGCGGGTCGTCGACGATCATGTACTCGGCCATCGAGCCGTCGGTGCCGAGACCGGGAGGCGTGATGCCGAGCTCTGCCGCGTTCGTGCAGTAGTTCTCGTGGCCCATCGAGCAGTTGCGGCAGTAGCCGCAGCCCCAGGGGCCGTAGACGGCGACGGCGTCGCCGACCTTCACCGTCGACACGCCCTCGCCGAGCTCGTGGACGATTCCCGCGCCCTCGTGGCCGAGCGTCATCGGGAGCGGGTAGCCGGCGGCGGCGTACTCCTCCGCCGACAGCCCCATCACGTAGTCGTCGGAGTGGCAGACGCCGCCGGCGGTCACCTGGAGCAGAACCTGCCCTGGGCCCGGCTTCGGGATCGGGATCTCGACGACCTCGGGGGCCGCGCCGACCGTGACGTAGCGGAGTGCCTTCATTGCTGTTCCTCTCGTGCGGCAGCGCTGTCCGGGGAACTCGTTTCGACGACAGGTGTCGCGCTAGTGTCCCTTCATTATGCGCCCGAAGACTCAGAGCGCGTCGCAGAGACCGGTCCGACGGCTCAGCCGGCGGGGCCGAACCGACGCGCGTAGGCCCGGCGGCTCGTCTTGCCCGCGTCGTTGCGGACGGGGTCGTCCACCACGTGGATCCGCGCGGGGCGGCGAGCGCCATCGAGTCGACCGGCCGCCCAGGCGAGCACGTCGCCGGCCTCGACCGCGGCGCCCGCGACGTCGACGACGGCCTCGATGCGCTGCCCGAGGTCGTCGTCCGGCACGCCGAAGGCCACGGCGCTCCGCACGGCGAGGTGAGCCTCGAGTACGCGCTCGATCTCGGCGGGGTGCACGTTGACCCCTCCTCGCAGGATCAGGTCGTCCGCACGGTCGACGACGTAGAGGTACCCGTCGTCGTCCACCCGCCCGAGGTCGCCGATGGTGTCCCACCCGTCCGGGGTCCGCGACGAGGAGCCGCCGAGGTAGCGGTAGGTCGGCTCGCCCTCCCGGTGCAGCCAGATCCGGCCGACCTCGTTCGCCGGGAGCTCCGCGCCGTCGGCGGAGCGGATCGCGACCGTCGTGCCGCCGATCGCGCGGCCGACGCTGCCGGGGTGGGCCAGCCACTCGTCGCCGCGGATCATGACGAGCCCGTTCGACTCGCTGCCCGCGTAGACCTCGACGACGCGCTCCGGACCGACCCAGTCCAGGAAGCGGCGCTTGAGGTCGGGCGGGCACGGCGCCCCCAGGTGCAGGACCGTGAGGAGGCTCGAGAGGTCCGCGGCCGCGCGCTCGGACTCCGGTAGGCGGAGGAGCCGGTGCATCATCGTCGGGACGAGCAGCGCCCACGTGACCCGGTGGGTCTCGATCGCGGCGAGCGCCCGCGTCTCGTCGAAGCGCGGAAGGATGACGAGGGCGTGGCCGGTCATCAGGCCGCGGAACGCGTAGGTGAACGTGGCGGAGTGGGTCAGCGGCCCGGTGACGAGCTGAACCTGCTCGCGCGGCAGGTAGGGCGCCACGGCGAGGTCGGGATCCATGAGGGCCGGCCCGGCCGCCAGGACGACCTTGGGGCGCCCGGTCGAGCCCGACGACGTGGGCGCCTTCCAGCTCGCGGCCCAGGCGTCCGGCAGCGCGGCGTCCGAGACCGAGGCGCCGGGAGTCCAGCCGACGGGCACCCACGGCACGTCGCGTTCAGCCTCGAAGCCGACGACCAGGGCCGGCGACACCAGCTCGACGAGCTCGTCGCGCTCCGCCAGCGAGAGCCCCGTCGAGATCGGCTGGGGCGTGGCGCCGCACTTCCAGACCGCGACGCAGACGATCACGATCTCGACGGTGTTCGGCAGCGAGACCGTCACCAGCGAGTCTGTCGTGACACCGAGCGCGAGGTAGGCCCGCGCGAGGCGGTTGGAGGCCTGGTCGAGCTCGACGGCCGTCAGCGTCCCCGCGTCGTCGGTCGCGACGACGCGGTGGGGATCCTGCTCAGCGAGCGCCGTGAAGATCCGGGAGATCGACTGCCTGGCCATGGTCGCCCTCCTGACCGACCGCTTCGTAGAACGACTCGTGGAGGCGTGCGACGTCGTCCCAGTCGTGGGCGGCCGCCAGCGCGCGACCGCCGTCGGCCGTCGGCCCGTCGCCGCCGATCGCCGACGAGAGCGCGGCGGCGATCGACGTCGCCTCGGTGGCGTACGACACGGTCGAGCCGAACACCTCGCGCAGGACAGGGAGGTCGCGCGCGACGACGGGGACTCCGGCGGCCAGGGCCTCCATCGCCGCCAGGCCGAAGCCCTCCTTGGTCGACACGAACGCCAGGGCCGCAGCGCCGGCGACCAGAGGGGCCAGCTCGGGCTCGTCGATCACGCCGAGGATCGTCGGCGCGATTCCGAGCACGGCGGCCCGCGCATCGAAGGCCTCGCGGTACGGGCGGTAGTCGAAGAGCGTCTCGCCGCCGCCGAATACCAGCCGCAGGTCGGGGCGCTGAGAGCGCAGGAGGGAGAACGCATCGAGGAGGTCGATGCTCCCCTTGCGCGGCTCGATCCCGCCTAATGCGAGCACGTAGGGCCCGAGCTCCGTGCGCCAGCGATCGCGGCCCGCCTTCCCGGCCGGGCCGGCGGCGGCCACGAATCGCTCCGCGTCCACGCCGTTCGGGATCACCGTCGGCGCGAGCCCCCAGCCGTCCGCGACGTCGGAGGCGACCGCCGCCGACACGCACAGCCGGGCGATCGGCTCCCTGATGGCCGCGTCGTGGCAGGCGATCAGCTGCGGGGTCGTGAACTCGTCGAGGTGGTGGATCGTGCGGATGCAGGGGCCGACCGCGTTGGCCGAGATGCAGTCCTGCGCGTGGACGGCGTCGAACTGGGACGACGACTCGGCGAACGCCCTCCGCATCGTCTCGATCGACCTCTGGATCCGGTGCCCCACGTCTTCTCCGTCGATCGGCTCGAACGGGACCACCCGAATGGTCACCGCGGGGTCGACCGAGCGGAAGAAGGCCTGGTCGCCGCCGCGCCCGAGGGTCCAGACCGTGACGTCGTGGCCGCGACGGGCCAGCGCCTCCGAGAGGGCGAGCGTGTGGACCACGCCGCCGCGCGGCTTGGTCGAGTAAGTCACCTGGGCGATACGCACGCGACCTCCAAGGTCAGCTGAGATCGGTCAGTCGCGGGCCGCGGCCACCGTGGGGCCGTAGGCCTTGGGGGCGCGGTCGCGGAGATGGAACATGGTGCGCCGAGCCCGGGCGACATCGGTGGCGACATCGGCCGTGGCGACGGCGAGGCCCCCCTTGGCCCAGGTCTTGGCGATGATCTCGCCGGCCGGGTCGACCACCTTGGCCTGCCCGAGGAAGCGCAGCCCGCCGAGGACGCCGGTCTGATTGGACGACACGAGGTAGACCTGGTTCTCGGCGGCGCGAGCGCAGTCGTAGAGGTCGAACAGGTGGGCCTGACGGTCGTTGCGGAGTCGGTCCGAGCGGTCGGTGACGCTGGCGGGCCAGGCGCTGAGGCAGGCGAGGATCTCGGCGCCGTCGAGAGCCAGCGTCCGCGACGACTCCGGGAAGGTCTTGTCGAAGTCGATCAGCATGCCCAGGCGCCCCACGGGGGTGTCGAACGAGCGGAAGCCGGATCCTGCGCGATAGGCCTCGGACTCGCCCAGCGGCAGGTGCACCTTGCGGTGCGTGCCGAGGACCCTGCCGCCCTGGACGCAGACGGCGCTGTTGTACCGGACGTCCTCGCCGCCCTCGAGCGCCCTCTCGGCCACGCCGAAGCACAGCGTGAGGTCGCCTGCCATGTCGGCGATGGCCTGGACCTCCGGTCCGTCGAGCTCGACGGCCGGCGGCAGCGCCTCCGGGCCGGGGTGCACCATGTCGAGCAGGTAGCCCCCGACAGTGGCGTCGGGCAGGACGAGCAGGTCGATGCCGCGCTCGCGCGCCTGGTCGATCATGCCCGGCAGCTTGGCGAGGGTCCGCTCGATGTCGCGCCCGAAGTGGGCGGCGACCGCGCCCATCGTGATCTCGGCCATGTCGGACAGGCTAATGCCCGCTACCCCGGCACAGCGGCCTCCGCGGGGTGTCGCGCGCGGTCGCCGATGGCCGACGAGAGGTGCTCCGAATCGCGGGCGATCGCCGCGAAGCGCCCCGACCCCCAGGTGTGGAGCCACGGCAGGCCCAGGAAGTACAGCCCCGGAGCGGCCGTGACACCGCGCTGGTGCGTGGGGTGCCCGGCGCCGTCGAAGACGCCGACCTGCACCCAGGAGTAGTCGGATCGGAACCCCGCCGACCAGATGATGCTGGTGATCCCGGCCTCGTCGAGGTCGAGGGACGTCACCTCCTCGTCGGGCCGCCACACGGGCACGTAGCGGTCTTCGCGGGGCGCGTCGATCCCGGCACGGTCGATGTACCGGTCGATGTCTGTCTTGATCGACTCCATCACCGAGTCGGCGTGGTCGAGCGACGCCTCGGCCGTCGGGCTGAAGGCGAGCGACGTGCCACCGCCGCCGATCAGACGGCCGTAGAGGCGCATGCCGCCGAGGGCGAACGACCGCAGGTCGATGTCACGGCCTCCGTCGCGTCCGGTCATGTAGTGGTTCGTCGACTCGCGCTTGGTGAGTCCGCCGACCTGGGCCTGGACGGGGATGTCGTAGACGCCCATGTCGTCGAGCCAGGCGATGCAGTCGCGGCCGCGGTAGAAGCGAGCGCAGCGAGGAGCCGACCCGAGAGCCAGGTGGACCTCGCGCCCGGCGAGGAACAGGTCTTCGGCGATCTGCGCGCCCGACTGGCCGGAGCCGACGACGAGCACTCCCCCCTGGGGCAGCACGTCGGCGGACCGGTAGTCGGCGGAGTGCACCTGCACGATCGAGCCGCTGATCCGGCCGGCCGCTGCCGGCAGCACGGGCCGGTGGTAGCCGCCGGTCGCGACGACCACCTGGTCGGCCGTGATGGTGCCCTGGTCGGTGACGACCTCGAAGCCGCCCGCCGCCCCCTCACGCACTCGAGTGACGAGCACGCCCTCCACGACCGGCGCACCGAACGACTCGGCGTAGCGGCGGATCCAGGCGAGCACCTCGTCGCGCTTCATGAAGCCGTCCGGATCGGCGCCGTCGTACGGATACCCGGGTAGAGCGCACTGCCAGTTCGGCGTGACCAGGGTGAAGTTGTCCCAGCGGCGGTCGGCCCAGTCGTGGGCGACCGTGTCTCGCTCGAGCACGAGGTGGCCGATGCCCCGCTGCGTGAGCTGCCAGCTCATGGACAGCCCGGCCTGGCCGCCCCCGACGACGGCGACCTCGACGTGCGAGCCGTCGGTGATCCGCGCGCTCACGAGGGCAGCCCCGGTTCCATGCGCAGGATCTCGACGGTGCCGGTATCGAAGCCGGCTGCGGTCGCGACGATCTCGCTCTTCTGCTGGATCGCCGACGTGCAGCTGAAGCCGTACGTGGCGAGCACCCGCTCGCTGGCGAGGTCGAGCGCCGCCGACGACCGCCTCACGAACTCGTCCACCGAGTACGTCGCTCCGCGGTCGAGGTAGTCGTGCATCACGAGGCTGGGCGAGTAGCAGGACACCTCGGAGCCGTCCGGCCAGCGCACCTCGAAGGTCATCTCAGGCATCGATCAACGCCCCCTCGCCGGTCCGGTACACGTCGGGGCGACGGTCTCGCAGGTGGAACATGCCGCCGCGCATGGCTGCGAAGGTGCCCTCGACGTCGATCTCGGCGATCGCCATGCCCGAGTCGAGCAGAGTCGTCGCGAGGATGTTGCCACCCGGGTCGACGACCTTCGCGTTGCCCACGTAGCGGAGCGAGCCGAAGGTGCCGGCCTGGTTCGAGGCGATCCAGAACACCTGGTTGTCGAGGGCCCTCGACATGTCGAACAGGTTGAACCGGTAGGTCCAGCGGTCCTCCTGCAGGTTCTCGGCGGTCGCGGTGCGCGCAGCCGGCCAGGCGGACATGCTCACGATGATCTCGGCGCCGTCCATCGCGAGCGAACGGGCCGCCTCCGGGAACGCCTTGTCGTAGCAGATCTGCATCCCGACGCGACCCACGGGGGTGTCGAACGCCTCGTAGACGTCTCCGGCCGAGTACGACATGTTCTCGCCGAGCGGCTGATGCACCTTGCGGTACGAGCCGTAGATCGTCGTCCCGTCGAGGCACACGGCCGCGTTGTACCGGGTCTCGCCGTCGTCGGCCAGCTCGCAGAAGCCGATGCAGACGACCAGGTCGCCCACGATGCTCTGGACCCGGCGGATCTCGGGGCCGTCGAGGGAGATCGCCGGCGGCAGGGAGCGCGTCGTGTTCTTCAGGGTGTCGCCGTGGTTGCCGAGCGACGAGAGGTACCCGCCGATCGCGGCCTCCGGCAGGACGAGGAGCCGCACGTCGTTCTCCCGTGCCTCGGCGACCAGGGATTCGATGAGCGCGTAGTTCTGCTCGAGGTCTCGTGTGAAATTCGCCGAGACGGCTGCGACGGTGGTGGCCATCGGGTCTCCTTGCGGTGAGTGGAGCGGGACGCGCAGGATCCTGCGGTGCACCTAGTCAACGACGGCACGTGTTTCTGAATGGTTACGGCAGGAATAAGAGCTCGTTTCGGCGGAAACATGCAATCTCGCCGAAACCAGTCCGCAACAAACACGGCAAAGACTCGATCTCGTACGGCTCCCGATCCAGACACGCATGCATCTCGACCCGCTAGGAGACACACATGAGCGACATCGACTACGACCAGCAGATCCTCGACAACATCGAGACCTCTCGCACCGAGATCCCTCACCCCTCGATCCCCAAGGGCTCGAACATCTACGGATCGACGAAGATCTTCCCCGACTACACGGCCACGAAAGACGAGTACTACTTCCAGCTCGTCCACGGCATCGCCCACGAGTCCTCCGTCAGCTTCGTCGCGACGCTGCAGGCGATCCGCGCCCTCCGCAAGGGATTCACGAGCGTCCTGTACTTCTACGGCCCGGGCTCGATGAACTGCATCGCCAACCGCGGCTTCCCGACGACCGGGGCCGACGGGTTCCCGGGCGAGAACAACATCAACAACGCCCTGGAGACCTTCATCAAGGAGGGCGGCACCGTGTTCTGCTGCCGCTTCGGCCTGGCGCTCCACGGCAACCGCGAGGAGGACCTCATCGAGGGCGTCATCCCCTGCCACCCGCTCGACGTCCAGGACGCCGTCATCCACTACGCCCGCAAGGGCGCGATCATCAACAGCACCTACATGGTCTGACCGTGACCATCACCAACGGCGGGGCGCTGTCGACCCGGGTCGACGTCGCGATCCGCGGCATCCGCGTCGCGGCACCCGTGCATCGCGAGGGCGGCGCCGGGCCGAGCGACGACGGGCACGTGCTGTTCCAGGGGATGCAGTCGGCCATCCCGGTCAACCAGGACAGCCCCTACCTCGTCGACGACGGCCGGCTCCTGCTCGACGGGGAGGACACCGGAATCGAGGTGTCCCCCGTCGATCGGCCGAGGTTCTACGACCTCGCCACCGCCGACGGCGTCCCGTACGAGCAGATCGCGCGCCTGCACGGCGCGAAGGTGCTCGCCACGACGGTCGTGCAGACCTGCATCCGCTACGACCCGGCGGAGCGCTGCCGCTTCTGCTCCATCGAGGAGTCGCTGAAGTCGGGGAGCACCGTGGCCGTCAAGACGCCGGCGATGATCGCCGAGGTGGCGGAGGCGGCCTGGCGACTCGACGGGGTCGAGCAGATGGTCATGACGACCGGCACCTCGAACGGGCGCGACCGCGGGGCCACTCACCTGGCCCGCTGCGTCCGCGCGATCAAGAAGGCCGTCCCCGACCTGATGATCCAGGTCCAGTGCGAGCCGCCCGCCGACCTGAAGACGATCACCGACCTGTACGAAGCCGGCGCCCGCTCGATCGGCATCCACGTCGAGTCGATGGACGACGCGGTCCGGCGCCGGTGGATGCCGGGCAAGTCGCGCGTCTCGCTCGACGAGTACCGGGCCGCCTGGCGGGAGGCCGTGCGGGTCTTCGGCCGCAACCAGGTCTCGACCTACCTCCTCGTCGGAATGGGCGAGGACCCCGACGAGATGGTCGCCGGAGCGCAGGAGCTGATCGACATGGGCGTCTACCCGTTCGTCGTCCCGTTCCGCCCGCTCCGCGGCACCCTCGCGACCGACGTCGACAAGGTGCCTGCACCCCACCGCGGCGTCCTCCACGACATCACGTCCCGGGTGTCGCAGGCGCTGATCGCTGCCGGGATGCGCGGCTCCGACCAGAAGGCGGGCTGCGCGGCGTGCGGCGCGTGCTCGGCTTTGCAGACGGCGGGGGGCTAGCGGTGGCCCTGCTGGATGTGCCGGCCCTCATGGGGCCGAGTGTCGTCGCGCGTCCCGCCGAGTTCCTGGTCGCCATCGCCGAAGGCACGGAGGTCGACGCCTACCGCAGGCTCCGGCAGGCGGCCTTCGTCGATGAGCAGGGGCTCTTCGCGGGCACGGACCGCGACGACCTGGACGACGACCCGCGCACCGTCGTGCTCGTGGCGCGGGCCGGCACGACGGTCGTCGGCGGCGTGCGGATCTCACCCGTCGGCGCCCGCGACATCGGCTGGTGGACGGGCTCGCGCCTGGTCGTGGCCCCCGAGGCCCGCAGTGCGCTCGGAATCGGCTCCGCGCTCGTGCGGGCGGCGAGCGCCCTGGCGGAGCAGCTCGGGGTGATCCGCTTCGACGCGACCGTGCAGACCCGGAGCTCGGTCCTCTTCCGTCGCCTCGGCTGGCAGACGACGGGCAGCACTGTCATCGGCGGCGTCGACCATCTCGCCATGCGCTGGCCGATCGACCGGTACCAGCGACTCGTCGACGCCACGAAGTCGCACCTCGCCGCCCTGCTCGAGCCCCACTCGGCGTGGGCCGACGCCCCGGCGACCTCGCTCGGCGGCCCCGGCTGGGTCGGGGACGACGGCGCTCCCGTCCCCGGAAGCGACGTGATCGCCGCGTGCGACGCGATCCTGCCCTCCATGGTCGAGCGCGATCCGGAGTGGGCCGGCTGGTGCGGCGTGCTCGTCAACGTCAACGACTTGAGCGCGATGGGCGCCGCGCCGGTCGGGCTTCTCGACGCCGTGGCCGGGCGCGACACGGAGTTCGTACGCCGCGTGATGACAGGCATCCGTCGCGGCGCTGCGGCCTGGGGCATCCCCATCTTGGGCGGGCACACGCAGGTCGGCGTGCCGGCAGCGCTCTCCGTCACGGCTCTCGGACGCACGGGCCATCCGGTTCCGGGCGGGGGCGGCCGCTACGGCGACGCGCTCAGCCTCACCATCGACGTCAGCGGCTCCTGGCGCGAAGGACACCGCGGAGCGCAGTGGAACTCGACCGAGGGACGCCGCTCCGACGAGCTGCGCGACCTCGCCGCCGCCGTGGCCCGCGCGCGGCCGGCCGCCGCGAAGGACGTCAGCATGGCCGGGATCGTCGGCACGGCGGGCATGCTCGCCGAGGCCAGCGGCTACGGCGCGGTGCTCGACGTCGAGGCGGTCCCGACGCCGCACGCCTCGGCAGACGTCGCGCTGGGCGACTGGCTCGGGTGCTTCCCGGGCTTCGGGATGATCACGGCCGACCGCCCGGGCGAGTCGCGCATGGACTCTCCGTTCGCATCGACGGCCGAGGTCGGCTCGCTGACGCTGGAGCGCGGCATCGTCCTGCGGTGGCCCGACGGCGAGACCACGCGAGCGGTCACCGGAGGGGTGACCGGCCTCGGCCCCGCCTGAGCACGGCCGCGTTCGCGCGCTCCGACCGCGTCAGCGCGCCGTCTCGGCCGGCGGTCTCGGCGTTCATCCCGGCAGGCTACCCGCGAGCAGACCGAGGCCCCGCACCTCTCGGCGCGGGGCCTCGCCTTCAGCGGGCGCTCCTAGCGAGGAGTGACCGTGATGGAGTCGAGCTCCGCATAGCCCGAGCCCCCGGCGTAGTTCGGCGATCCCTTCGCCAGCCGGATGACATTCGACCCGGCCTTGAGCGTGACCGGCGTCGTGACGGAGTTCGCGAACGAACCCCAGCTGCCCGTCACCGGGTAGGAGACCGTCGAGAACGCGCCTCCGTTGTAGGCCAGGCCCTGGGTCGATGTGGCGGTGCCCCCGTTGGCGTAGCGGACAGCGAGGTTGTAGCTGCCGGCCGTGGGAACGGTGACGAGGAAGTCCACGAAGCTGTCGCTGCGCATGTCGGACGACCCGTCGATGCGACCGACGTAGCCGCCGTTGGAGGCGGTCGACGAACTGAGCCTCGACGCATTGACGACCGTGGCGTTCTCAGCCTCGTAGGTCTGCTGGTATGCCGTGGTCGGTCCGGCGACCGGAGTGACGGTGAGCTGGTAGGCGCCGTTGTAGTCGGCGTTGGCCGAGACGGGGACGCTGACCGAGCCGTTGGTGACGGGGAGCGTCTGCGAGCCGAGGGACGTCGGCGCGGCGACGTTGGTCTGCCGTCCCGATCCCGGCGTGTACGACAGCGTCGCCTTCACCTGCGTGCCGAAACCGGAGAGCCCGTCGACGCGCACCGTGGTGGTGCCGGCCTGGCCGCCGAAGACGACGTCGACCTTCTTGCGCGTCGAGTCGAGGGAGGCGATGCCGTCGAGGTAGTTGGACGCGGTGACGGGCAGCATGCTTCCTGCCATGTCGCCGTACCACTTGTACATCCAGTAGCTCGCGGTCGGAGCCCCGTTGTAGAGGAGTCCGTTGACGGTCCCGGACTCGAACCAGTACGCGCGCTCTGCGTCGCGGACGCCGGCCCGCTCGAACTGGGCGACGTAGTGGAGGGCTGCACTGGGCACATCGACCTGGTCGGGCGCCGCGTACTCGTTGATCGAGATGGGGCGGGGCGAGATGCCCAGGGAGGTCTCGACGGCGCGGTAGTCGGCGACGTCGGAGGTGATCCGCGCCCAGCCGTTCTGACCGCTGTCGAGTTCGTGCCAGCTGGTCACGTCGGGGATGGTGCCGGTGTTCTTGGCGTTGGTCAGGAACGCGACCATGGTGGCGTGGTTGTACTGGCTGTAGCTGGGCCCGACGATGGGGGTGACCGTGTCGAGCGAGCGGACCTCGCGGTAGATCTGGACCCAGGCGTCGTTGAACGGGCCGGCCTTGGCGGTGTCCCAGTTGCCGTCGGGCTCGTTCCAGAGCTCCCAGCCGTTGATGTTCGTGGTCGACGTCGCGGCGAGGCGGGCCTTGACCATGGTGTCGACCTTGCTCAGGTAGTCCGACATCGAGACCCACTTGTACGGGAAGTCCGGGTAGATGTCGGGCATGCGGACCGTCGTCTGGGCGCCGGCGCCGATCGCGCTGGGCGCGACCTTGAGCGCGTCGCCGGTCGGCGTCGTCGCGCCGTTGCCGAGCTGAGTGACACCGGGCGCCGGCTGCGTGAGCTGGCTCAGGTGGAGGGGAGGCAGGAGCGCAGGATCCGGGGTGGTCGTCGTCGCCAGCGCGTAGAGGCCCCCCGAGGCGGCGTGGGTGACCGGCCGCAGCGTCGCGCCGGCATTGACGACGAGGGTGTTCGTCTCCGCCTGCGCGGCGCCGGCGAAGGCGAAGACGCTGGTGGCCACCAGGGCCGACGCCGCTATCGCTGACGTGATGGTTCTCTTCTTCATTCCATGCTCCTTTGCGTGGTCTGCTGATGTTTCTTTCCGTCCGCCCGGACAGGCTGCCCCGGCGAAGCCTGTCGGCGCGCTACCCCCTCGGGAGCCACACCCGCATCGTCGAGGGCCCGTCGTTCGCCCAGGTGGCGTAGGGGACGAGCATCGCGTGGCGCCCTGGCCCTTCGGCCGGGACGGCGTCGCCGTAGGGCCACGCCGGATCGACAGTGGAGATGTCGCGGACGGTCACCCCGGCGCCGCGGTCTGTCGTCCACAGTGGCTCGTCCGTGTCCACGACGACGTCGTTGACCGAGCCCCCGGTCTCTTCGAGGCAGAGGACGAGGGGACCTCGCTCGACGGCCACGGTGCCGCGGATCGCGTCGATCCGAGGGTCCGGGGTGGTCCACCGCGCCTCCATGGGCAGGTCGAGCTGGACGGTGTCGCCCGCTTCGAAAGCCCGCGAGACGATGGCGTGGTCGGCGTCGACGCTGCGTGGCTGCTCGCCGACGAGGCTCAGGACGGCGCCGGCACCCCAGGCCGGGATTCGGAGTCGCAGGTCGACCGAGCGGCCGGTGCTCCGGCGCCAGGTGACCGTGACGCGGCCGTCGAACGGGTAGCCGCTCGCGACGGAGAACTCGATCGGCGTACCGTCGGCGAGTGTCGTGTGCACGTCGTAGTCGCCGTACTGGTGCAGCTGGATGCCGTCGTCGGTCTTGGTGGCGAAGTACAGCTCGACGCTGGCGAGCGTGCGCGCGACGTTGGTCGGGCAGCACGACACCTCGAACCACGGCGCTCGGAGGCTCGACAGAGCCCGGGCGTTGATGTCGACCTCGGACGGCACCGTGCCGGGAACACGCTGGTGGAGAGTGTTGGTGTAGAAGAAGGCTCGGCCGTCTTCCCGCGGGGACGCCATGACGTTGTTCAACAGCGTGCGCTCGATGAGGTCTGCATACGCCGAGTCGCCGTTCTGCAGGAGCAGGCGCCACGACAGCATCGTGGAGGCGATGCCGGCGCAGGTCTCCGAGTAGGCGCGGTCCGGCGGGAGCTCGTGGTCGACGCCGAACGCCTCGTCCTGGTGGTGCGATCCCATGCCGCCGGTGACGTAGGTGCGGGTGGCCACCGTGTGCCGCCACTGCTGCTCGACGGCGTGGGCGAGTTCCTGATCCCCTGTCTCCACTGCGACGTCGAGCGCGCCTGAGGCCAGGTACAGGGCGCGTACCGCGTGGCCTCGGAGGGTCGTCGCCTCGCGGACGGCCACGTCGTCCTGGAAGTACTCCTGGCCGTACTCGATCGGCTTCAGGAGCCCGTGCCCGCGGCGCTCGACGAACAGGCCGGCGAGCTCGATGTAGCGGGGCTCGTCGAGGGCTCGTCCGAGCTCGACCAGTGCGGGCTCTATCTCGGGGTGGCCGCAGACGGCGACCCGCCCGTCGGGCCCGAAGGTCTCGTAGAGGTGGTCGGCGAGGCGGACGGCGACATCGACGAGCTCGCCGTGGCCGACAGTGCGGATGCGGGCGACGGCGGCCTGGATCAGGTGGCCGAACGAGTACAGCTCGTGACCCCACTCGAGGTCCGAGTAGCGCGGGCGCTGCCAGGAACGGCCGAAGGACGTGTGGAGATAGCCGTCGGGGTCCTGCGCCGCTGCCACGCGCGAGACCAGCGAGTCGTAGCGGGCGTTCAGCTCGGGGTCGCCACCGCGGCCGAGCTCCCAGGCCATGCCCTCGAGGAGCTTGTAGATCTCGGAGTCGACGAACTCGATGCCCGAGTGCTGCCAGCCGGTCTCGCCGGATGCGGCACGGTCGAAGTTCGAGGTCCAGCCGATGCGCTCCATCCAGGTCTCGCAGTGAAGCAGGACGACCTCGGCGTTGGTCCGCTGCCAATCGCGCCAGTAGCCCTTGGTCAGATGGATCTCGCTGGAGTCGAGCGGGGTGAGGAGCGAGGTCGACGGCGACACGGGACCGCCGCGTCGATTGGTCGAGCGACCTTCTGTGCCGGGGGCCGCGAGGGAGATGGTGTCGGTCATGGTCAGTCCTTCACGGCGCCCGCGGTGACACCGGCGGCGACGTAGCGCTGGGCGACGATCAGCAGGATGGTCGCGGGGATGGAGGCGACGACGGCGGTCGCCATGATGGAGTTCCAGTCCTGGTTGTTGTTGCCGATGTAGCGGTAGATGCCGAGGGTGATCGTCTGGGCGTCCCCGCCGGAGTTGAGAGTCGAGGAGAAGACGAAGTCGGACCACGCCCACAGGAACGCGAAGAGGCTCACGGTCACGATCGAGTTGCGGCTCACGGGCAGGACGACGCTCAGGAACGTGCGCATGGTGCCTGCGCCGTCGAGTTTCGCGGCGGACATCAGCTCGTCGGGGATCCCGCTCATGAAGGCGGTGAAGATCAGCACGCCGAAGGGCACGGCGAGGGTGGAGTCGGCGATGATCAGGCCGGCGGGCTGGTTGAGGATGCCGAGGTTGAGGTAGATGGCGTAGAAGCCCATGGCCACGATCACCTGCGGGATCATCTGAGCGACCAGCAGGACGAACGAGAGTGCGCCCCCGCCCTTCGGCCGCAGCTTGGCCAGCGAGTAGGCCGCGGGAGCGGCGACGACGACCGTGAGCAGGACGGTGCCGAGGCCGATCACGAGGCTTGTGCCGAGGTAGGGGAGCTGCTGCTGGATCACGGCGATGTAGCCGTCGAAGGTCGGTGCGAACGGGAACCAGGATGGCGGCGAGCTCCGCATCCGGTCGGCCGGCGTCAGCGAGACGTTCACCATCCAGTAGATGGGGAACAGCATGATCGCCGTGAAGACCAGGCCGAGGAGGGTCTTGTGCCAGGTGCGGCGGCCGCGCCGCCTGCTTCCGGGAGCGACGTTCGAGAGTCGAGTGGTGATGCTGGACATCAGGCGTCCTGCCTTTTCTGCACGCGGAGGTAGAGGAACCCGAAGATGAGGGCGATGACGATGAGGAGGTTGCCGACGGCGGCGGCCGGGCTGAAGTCCGGCAGAGTGCTGCCGAAGCCGAGCTGATACGACCAGATGGCGAAGGTGGTGGACGAATCGCCCGGGCCGCCCTTGGTCATGATCCAGATGATGTCGAAGACCTTGAGCGTGTAGACGAGGCCGAGAAGGATCGTGATCGCCGACACCGGCTTGAGCAGAGGGAACGTGATCCGCCAGAACTTCTGCGACGCGTTGGCGCCGTCGAGCGAAGCCGCCTCGTAGATGTCCGTCGAGATGTTCTGCAGGCCGCTGTAGAGGATCACCAGGTTGAACGGGATGCCGATCCAGATGTTCGCGATGATCACTGCGACGAGTGCCCAGTGCGGGGAGGTCAGCCAGTTGATGCCGGTGCCGCCGAAGCTCTGGATAACGGAGTTGATGACGCCGGAGTCGCTGTTCATCATCCACGACCAGGTCGAGGCGCTGACGATGAGCGGCAGGAGCCAGGGCACCAGGAACAGGGCCCGCAGGGTCGAGGAGAGCCGGAAGTTCTGGAAGAAGAACACGGCCAGGGCCATGCCGATCGTGAACTGGAAAGCGATCGAGATGCCGGTGAACAGCAGCGTGTGAACGAGTGCCGGTCCGAACGTCGGGTTCTGGAAGATCGCGGTGAAGTTGGCGAATCCGACGAACGGGGCGTTGCCGTCGATGAACGACCGGACCGTGTAGTCGCGCACGGAGAGGTCGACGTTCTTGAAGAGCGGGTACGCGTAGAAGATGACGAGGTAGGCGACGACCGGGGCGATGAACCCCCAGGCGGTGAGCTGGTCGGCGCGGAATCGCTTCTTCAGAGAGGGTCGGGGCGGGAGGCCGGCGTTCGTCGCCGGCCTCCCGTCGGGCACGGCGGCCTCAGGGCGTTCGATGATGGTGCTGCTCATGGGGATGCTCCTGCGGGCTGCCGTGTCGGGGGTGGGGGATTACTTGATTGCCGCGGCGGCGGCGGTCTGCGCCTGCTTCAGGGCGGCGTCGGGCGTCTGCGAGCCGCTGAGGCTGTTCTGCACGGCCTTCCAGAGCTGCTCGGAGATCTTGGGGTACTTCGTGCCGAGGTTGTCGCTGGTGCGACCCTTGGCGTCGCCGACCGCGGTGACCCAGGGCTCGAGGTCCGGGTCGGCCGCGACCTGCTTCTCCTGCGCGGCCTTGGTGGGGGCGACGTACGAGAGGGTGGTGTCGGTCGAGACGTAGTTGGCCGTCGAGGTCAGGCACGACTGGATCTTCTTCGAGACTGCGTAGCGAGCAGAGTCCTTCTGGACCGGGATGGTCAGGAACTCGCCGCCCGTCGGCGCGGGAGCCGCTCCGCCGGCTTTCGCCGGGATCGAGATGATGCCGTAGTCGATCTTCGACGCCTTGACGCCGGCGAGCTGCCAGGTGCCGTTCTCACTGAAGGCGAAGTCGCCGGTGAGGAACTCCTGCCAGGAGGTCGTCTGCGTGTTGTTGATGACCGAGTTGGGGGCGTAGCCCTTGTCTACCCAGTCGGTCCAGAGCGAGAGAGCCGATGCCGCGTCCGACGAGTCGAGCTTCGTCAGGTCGGCTCCCGACCCCCAGTACCAGGGCAGGAACTGGAAGCTGCCCTCTTCGGTGCCGATGGCCGAGAAGGTGATGCCCTTCTTCCCGTCCGCCTTCACCTTTGCGAGCGCCGCGGTCAGGGAGTCCCACGTCGTGATCTTCGAGGCGTCGACGCCGGCCGCGCTCAGGATCTTCTTGTTGTAGTAGAGCGCGAGCGTGTTCGCGCCGATCGGAACCCCGTACGTCTTGCCGTCGACCTGGCCGGCCGCGAGGATGTTCGCCTCGATGTCGGAGGTGCTGGTCTTGGTCTCCGAGGTGTCCGTCAGCAGGCCCGCATCGGCGAGAGTGGAGACGACGGGGTTGTCGACGAGCAGGAGATCGGGCGAGTTGCCCTGCTGGCCGGCGAGAAGCGCCTTGCTGGTGAGATCCGACGTGTCGTAGCCGGTGCGCTTGATCGTGACGCCGGCTTCCGTGCCGCACTTCTCAACCAGTTTCGTCCAGGCGGACGACGCGTCGAACTGCGGATACGGGTCCCAGAACGTGTAGGTGCCCTTGGCGGCGGAGCTGCCGCCACCGGATCCGGTGGAGCAGCCGGTGAGCGCGACGGTGGCGACGGCGAGACCGGCGAGCGCGGTCAATGCGCGCTTGCGGCGGAAGAACGAGATCACAGTGATTCCTCTCTGAATGCAGCGTGTCTGCAGGATGCGGGACGGAGAGGTCCGCTGTGGGGACTCGATCTCTCCGTTGAAACCAAAACCGAAACCGGTTTCGGAAGGACCATATTTTGTGGACCGCTTGCTTGTCAACCCAGTCCTGAACTAATTTCGGATCATGTCCATCACCGGCGGCCCGCCCCGCGAAGCCTCCGGCAAGGTCACCCTGACGGATGTCGCACGCGCCGCGGGCGTCTCTGTCGCGACAGCCTCGAAGGCGCTCAACAAGCGCACCCACGTCAAGGAGGCCACCCGGCTCCGGGTTGAGGCCGCCGCCGCATCGCTGGACTTCACGCCGAACTACTTCGCCCAAGCCCTTAATTCGTCGCGCACGAACACCATCGGCATGATCACGAGCGACCTCGACAACCGCTTCGTCCTGCCGATCCTGCTCGGCGCGGAGGACGCGTTCGGGTCGGGCTCCCTCTCGGTCCTGCTGGCCGACGCCCGCGACGATGTCCTGCGAGAGCAGCTGCACATCCAGACCCTCATGGCACGGAAGGTCGACGGCCTGCTGATCGTGGGACGCACGACGAACCCGCGACCGCCCGCGACCTTCGCCTCGGACATCCCTGTGGTCTACGTCTACGCGCCGTCGACCGATGACGCCGACTCGTCGGTCACGCCGGACAACCATCTGGCTGGTCGACTGGCCGTCCGCCACCTCGTCGAGTCGGGCCGGCGCGGCATCGCTCTCGTGAACGGCGAGGCCTCGTATGCGGCCGCCCAGGATCGCGCGGCGGGCGTGATCGCCGAGCTCGCCGACCACGGACTAGAGCTGGCCGGCGGGCGGGCGCTGTTCGGCCAGTGGGGAGAAGCCTGGGGGCGTGACTGCGCTCGACTGCTCGTGAACGGCGATCCGAGCATCGATGCGATCATCGCCGGCAGCGACCACATCGCTCGCGGGGTGCTCGACACCCTCCATGACCTCGGCAGGCGAGTGCCGCACGACATCGCAGTCGTCGGGTTCGACAACTGGGATCTGCTCGTCACGGAGTCACGACCGCCCCTGACGAGCGTCGACATGAACCTGCAGCATCTCGGCCGTGTCGCGGCCCAGCGGCTCGTCGACGCCATAGCCGGCGTCGGCCATCCCGGCCGGTCGTATGAAGCCGTGCACGTCGTCGGACGCGAGTCGGCCTGACGCAGGGCAAAGCAAAGCCCCGCACTCCTTGAAGTGCGGGGCCTCGCCTTACTGCTGTCTCAACTCAGTTCTCTTGCTCTGCTCCACGACTTCTTTGCTGTCGTGTGACATCTTCGCTGTCGTGTGACTTCTTCAGTGTCGTGTAGCAAGCACGTGCGCTCGAAGGGACTCGAACCCCCAACCTTCTGATCCGTAGTCAGATGCTCTATCCGTTGAGCTACGAGCGCGCAGGTTGTTTCTGGCCGAATGGCCAGAGGAAACATTACACGAGGGCGGGGGTGGGCGCGAATCGAGGTCTCCATCTCGAGTTCCTGCGCCCTGATCCGAGGGCGGGGTGTGCGCCTCCTCACCGCTCTTTGGCGGTCGGGACAGAGGCTCCTGTCAGGCGCCGTGCGGTTGGATTACGGGGTGAACGCCACCACTCTCCCGACCCGGACGGCCGTGCGTCGTCATGTGCCGGCCCGGTGGATGCTGACGAGCGTCGGCTCGGTGATCACTCTGGGCGGCGTGTACACGGCGGCGGTGCTGACCAAGCAGGGCCAGATGATCGAGGACTCGATCCTGCGGTCAGTCGACGGCGAGACCCTGCTGAAGTCGGGGCGGGCCCTCGACGCGATCACGATCCCGGCGGTGCTGGCCGCGGTCGGCGTGGTCGTGGTGATCGCGTTCGTGCGGCGGCGGCCGGGTGCGGCACTGCAGGGAGCGGCCCTGATCGTGGGCGCGATCGCGACGGCGCAGGTCGTGAAGGCGATCGCTCCGCGACCTGAGCTCACCTCGCTGACCCTCAGCAACAGCTTCCCGAGCGGGCACGTGACCATCGCGGTCGCCGGCGTGCTGGCGCTCGGCACCGCGTTCGGGCGCCACCTCCGGCCGCTCATCATGATCGTCGGCACGCTCTTCGCCGCCTGGGTCGCCGAGCAGACGGTGGCCTTCGGCTGGCACCGCGTCAGCGACGTCGTCGGGGCCTGCGCGGTCAGCATGCTGTGGCTCGCGATCGTGCGGAGCGCCGCGGCCGTCTGGTCGAACGACGCCCGCGACACGGTGGGACGCAAGGCGCACGGCTTCACGTCGGGGCTGCTGGGCCTCGCGATGGTGGCGACGCTCGCGGCCGCCGGGGCGATCTTCGCGATCGGCGTCGGCGAGGACATGACTCTGACCATGTCGACAGGTCCGGGTGTGCTGGTCGGCGCGCGGCTGCTGTCGTCGGGCGTGGTCATCGCGACGGCGTGGCTGGCGTGGAAGCTCGACCGCTCGATCTGACCGGCACCGCTCCCGTCTTCTCCCCGCCGCCTGCCCCTGCCCCTGCCCCGCCCTGCCCTGCCCCCGCTCGTCGCCGAAAATTCAAGGAAATTTTTGCCGCGACGACCGCCTATCGGCATGAGGTCGGCTGCGTCCGCGCTTTTCTCCTTGAATTTCGAAAAGACCGGGACGCCCGAGGCAGGAGCGGGGCGCGGCGCGGCGAGCGGACCCAGACGGCCGGGTCACGCCCCGAAAGCCAGCCCCAGTGCGTAGGTGACGGCGGCGGCCCCGTACCCGATGGCGAGCTGGCGCAGGGCCCGGCGCAGAGGCGAGGTACCCGACAGGAGGCCGACGACGGCCCCCGTGCCGAGCAGGGCGAGCCCGACGAGCACGGCGGCGACCACGACGGCCGTCAGCCCGGTGGCTCCGAAGAACAGCGGGATCAGGGGGATGACGGCGCCCGACGCGAAGAACAGGAAGCTCGAGACGGCGGCACCGAGGCCCGACCCGATGGCCTCGTGCGCGTCGGCGGAGGCCGAGTCGGCACCCCCGGCGGGGAAGGCGGGCGCGGGGAGCGCGGCGAGGGCGTCGCGGGCGCGGGTGTCCGCGAGTTCCTGCGACATGCCCCGGGCGCGGTACACGAGCGACAGCTCGTTGGCGTCGACGTCGAGGTGGCGGAGCGCGTTCTGCGCGTCGGGATCGGGCGTCGACGCCGCGAGGAGCTCGCGCTGCGACGAGACGGAGACGTACTCCCCGGCGCCCATCGAGAGCGCACCGGCGAGCAGCCCCGAGAGGCCCGTCACGAGCACCACCGCGTGCGAGGCCCCTGTCGCACTCACGCCCAGGATCAGCGCGAGGTTCGACACCAGACCGTCGTTCGCGCCGAACACCGCCGCCCGGAACGTCCCCGACAGCCGCGACCGCCCGCGTTCGGCGAGCCCGCGCACGACCTCGCCGTGGATCCGCTCATCGGCCGCCATGGCGTCCGTCGCGTCGGCGTCGGCGTCGTACGGCGAGCGGCCCTCGGCGCTCTGCACGAGGGCCAGCACGAAGATCGAGCCGAAGCGGCGGGCGAGCAGGCCGAGGATCCGGGTGCGGAGGTCGGTGCCGGCGGGCTTGCCCACGCGGTCGCCCAGCAGATCGAGCCAGTGCTGCGCGTGGCGCCCCTCGGCGTCGGCGAGGGCGAGCAGGATGTCGCGCTCCTCCCCCGCGCGCCGCGCGGCCAGGTCGCGGTAGACGGCCGCCTCCGCTCGCTCGTCGGCGAGGTAGCGGCGCCACCGTCGCAGGTCGGCCGGGGTGGGCGTGCGGGTGGGCGCCAGGTCGCTCATGCCGCAAGGGTAGTCCGCGCGCCGGACTCGGAGCCGCCGCGACTACCGTGGGCTCGTGCTCCTGATCGGCGTCGACCTCGCGTGGGGCGAGGGGTCTCCCGCCAGGCCGGCGTCGACGACCGGGCCGGCGACCCGGGCGAGGCTGGCGAACGAGACCGGCGTCTGCGCGATGCAGCCCGACGGCACGATCGTCGACGCGGGCTGGACCCGCGGGGTCGACGCGACCGCCGAGTGGATCCTGCGCCACACCGGCGCGGGGGCGGTCATCGCCGTCGACGCGCCCCTCGTCGTGCCGAACGCGACGGGCATGCGCGAGTCCGAGAAGCAGGTCGGGCGCGCCTACGGCCGCTGGAAGGTCTCGTGCAATGCGACCAATCAGGCCCTCCCCTGGCTCGCCGGCCTCCGTCTGCGCGATCTCCTCGACGAGCACGGCGTGACCGTGGTCGCAGGAACATCGCCACCCGCCGACGGAGCCCGAGTCGCCTTCGAGTGCTACCCGTTCACCACCCTCGTCGGGATGTCCGAGCTGGGCTACGACGTCGAGCGGCCGCGGTACAAGCGGCTCGACCGGGCGCTCCCACCCGCTGAGGCTCGGCTGGCCCGGCGCGCGGCGACCGACGACCTGATCGGGCGGCTGGCCCGGCTCGACGCCGCCGACCCTCCTGTCGACCTCCGGTCGCACCCGCTCACAGCCGACCTGCTGGAGTCGCCCACGCCGCTCGACGGCCCGGGGCACAAGCATCGCGAAGACCTGATCGATGCCGTGCTCTGCGCCTGGACGGCGTCGGTGTGGCTGCGGCACGGGCTCGACCGCACGCAGGTGCTGGGGCGCGACGAGCCGCTCGACGAGGCGGGGCGCCCTGCGACGATCGTCACGCCGTGCCGGCCGACGCAGCGCCTGCTCTGACCCGCTAGAGCTGCTTGCGCATCTCAACCTCGCGCCCGCCGGGCTCGAGCTCGTAGGCGAGGCGGCGGCCGGTGTCGACGAACCCGCGCTTCTCGTAGAACCGGACGGCACGCCGGTTGTCCTCGTGGACGTGCAGGAACAGCTCCTCGCCGTACCCGTCCGCCCAGGCCTCGACGGCGTCGAGCAGGAGGTCGGCGACGCCCGCCGCCGCCCCGCGGAAGTCGGGCGCCACGTAGACGCCGACGAGCAGCGGTTCGCCGCCCGTCGGAAGGTAGCCGCCCATCGTGCCGATCCAGCGCCCGGAGGCGACCTCGATGGCGGCGAACGAGGCGGAGCTGCGGTCGGTGCCGCGGCGGCCGCGCAGGCGCCACTCGGGCTCCTGGTGGCGCAGAGCCGTCTCGAGCGTCTCGCCGTACGCGATGGGGGTGTCGGCCAGCATCTCGAGGCGGAGCGACCGCACCTGGCGCCAGTCGTCCTCGCTGACGGAGCGGACGGCGAAGCTGGAGTGCATGGAGAGACCCTATCCGTCCCGGTGAGGGGGCGCTGGTTGCTCAGGTGAGCCTGCCCGCCGAGCAACCACCGACCCCTCACGCCGGGGCATGTGAACAATCAGGCGCGTGAGCGGACCACCGTGAAGGAGGCGTCGCGGACGATCAGCGTCGAGACCGGAGCGGCCACCTGCTGCTCGCTGTCGCTGGAGATCGCCAGCTCCCACTCCCCGGAGGGCGCCTCGGGCAGCGTGAACTCGACGCCGTTGTGGGCGGCGTTCATCAGGACGGCCAGGGTGTCGGCGCCCTCGTGCGCGAGAACGAACATGACGGCGCGGTTCTCGGGATCCTGCCAGTCGTGCTCCTCGAACGGACGGGCATCGGCGCGGAGGATCTCGACGGTCGAGGCCGAGTCGCCGGGGGCGGTGCGGAACCACTCCGGGCGCAGGGCCTTCGACGACTTCCGGAGCGAGACGAGCGCGGTGGTGAAGTCGAGGAGCTCCTGGTCGACGTTCTCCCAGTCGAACCACGAGATCTCGTTGTCCTGGCAGTAGGCGTTGTTGTTGCCGCCCTGCGTGCGCCCGAGCTCGTCGCCGCCGAGCAGCATCGGCACGCCGGCCGACAGCAGGAGGGTGCCCAGCAGGTTCCGCTGCTGGCGGCCCCGCCACTCGAGCACCCCCGCGTCGTCGGTGTCGCCCTCGACTCCGCCGTTGAACGAGGCGTTGTTGCTCTCGCCGTCGTTGTTGTCCTCGCCGTTCGCCTCGTTGTGCTTCTCGGCGTACGAGGTGAGGTCGCGCAGGGTGAAGCCGTCGTGCGCGGTCACGAAGTTGACGCTCGAGACCGGCGCGCGGCGGTCGCCCTCGTACACGTCGGGGCTGCCGAGCACGCGCTGGGTGAAGGTGCCGAGCACGTCGCCCGAGCCCCAGTACTCGCGGGTGTCGTCGCGGAACTTGCCGTTCCACTCCGACCAGTCGGCCGGGAATCCGCCGACCTGGTAGCCCGCGGTGTCCCACGGCTCCGCGATGAGCTTGACCGGCGCGAGCACCGGGTCCTGGTGGCAGAGGTCGAGGAACGCGCTGTGCTTCTCGGCGTCGCCGTCCTGACGGGTGAGCGTGGTCGCGAGGTCGAAGCGGAAGCCGTCGACGTGCATCTCGGTCACCCAGTACCGCAGCGAGTCCATGATAAGGCGCAGGGCGGCCGGGTGCCCGACGTTGAGGCTGTTGCCGGTGCCGGTGGTGTCGAAGTAGCTGCGGCGGTCGTCGTCGACCAGCCGGTAGTACGACGCGTTGTCGATGCCCTTGAACGACAGCGTCGGCCCCTGGTGGTTGCCCTCGGCGGTGTGGTTGAACACCACGTCGAGGATCACCTCGAGCCCCGCCGCGTGGAACGCCTTCACCATCGACTTGAATTCGGCGACCTGCTGGCCGGCCTGGCCCGACGACGAGTACTCGTTGTGCGGCGCGAAGAACCCGATCGAGTTGTAGCCCCAGTAGTTGCGGAGTCCCTTGTCGGCGAGGGTGTCGTCCTGCACGAACTGGTGCACGGGCAGCAGCTCCACGCTGGTCACGCCGAGCTTCGTGAAGTGCTCGATGACCGCAGGAACTGCGAGACCCGCGTAGGTGCCCTGCGTGTCCGCCGCGACCCCCGGGTGCCTCTTCGTGAACCCCTTGACGTGGACCTCGTACAGCACCGTCTCGGCCAGCGGCACCTGCGGCGGTGCGTCGTCGCCCCAGTCGAACGAGTCGTCGGTCACGACGCACTTCGGCATGGACGCCGCCGAGTCCTCGTCGTTGCGCGCGAACGGGTCGTCGAACTCGTGCGAGAACAGGGCCTGGCCCCACTCGAAGCCGCCGTCGATGGCGCGGGCGTGCGGGTCGAGGAGGAGCTTCGCGACGTCGTGGCGGAGGCCGTTGGCGGGGTCCCATGCGCCGTCGACCCGCAGACCGTAGTGCGTGCCCGGAGTGATGCCGGGAACGAAGCCGTGGAAGACGTACCCGGTTCGCGTGTCGAGTTCCTGCCGGGTCTCGGCGCCGTCGGCGTCGAAGCTGCAGAAGTAGACGGCCGTGGCGGTCTCGGAGTAGACGGCGACACGGACGCCGCCGTCGACGACGGAGACACCGAGCGGGTACGGGTAGGAGGAGGTCATGGCTCAGTGATACCGGTCGGCGGCTGAGATCGTCCGGCCGCGACGTACCCCGGCCGGGCCGATACGCTGGGACGATGCCCTCGACCCCTCTCCGGATCGCCCTGGTGTGCCTGCACACGTCACCCGCGTCCGATCCCGGGATCGGCGACGCGGGCGGCATGAACGTCGTCGTCCGGAACCAGGCGGTGGCCCTCGGGGCGCTCGGCCACGAGGTCGAGGTGCTCACCCGCCGATCGTCGCCCGACCAGCCGGAGTCGACGTCGCTGGGTGACGGCGTCGTGCTGAGGTTCCTCGACGCGGGCCCCGCCGAGCCCCTGGCGAAGGGCATGCACGAGCTCTACATGGCCGACTTCGGCGCCGCCCTGGAGGCCTTCGGGCCGTACGACATCGTGCACTCCCACCACTGGTTCTCGGGCATCGCGGCGATGCCCTACGCCCGCGAGCGCGGGCTGCCGCACCTGCAGAGCTTCCACTCGATCGCCGCCGATCCGGCGAGCCCGCTGTCAGACGGTGAGAGGCCCGAGTCGCCCGGGCGCCTCGCCGGCGAGGCCCGGCTGGCCGTCGAGTCCGACGGCGTGGTCGCCATCTCGGCCGCCGAGGCGGAGACCGTCGTGCACCGCCTCGGCGGCGACCCCGACCGCGTGCACGTCGTGCCGCCGGGGGTCGACTCGGTGATGTTCCGGCCGGGTGCGCGCTCGGAGACGCGTTTCGTCGTCGCGGCCGGCCGCCTGGACCCGCTCAAGGGGTTCGACCTGGCGATCGAGGCCGTCGCCGCGATCCCCGCCGACGTGCGCCCCGACCTCGTCATCGCCGGCGAGGAGTCGGTCGACTACCGCAGCTACCCCGGCGAGCTCCGCGCCCTGGCCGACGGGCTCGGCATCGGCGACCGGGTGCGGTTCGTCGGTCCGCAGCCGCGCGCCGACCTCGCCGCGCTGCTCCGCGAGGCCGCCGTGGCCGTCGTCCCGTCGCACTCCGAGACCTACGGCCTGGTGGCCCTCGAGGCTGCTGCCAGCGGCACGCCCGTCGTCGCTGCGGCCGCGGGCGGCCTCCGCGAAGCCGTCGTGGACGGCGTGACGGGCGTCGTGCTGCGGTCGCGCGCCCCCGAGGTCTGGGGATCGACGATCGAGCGCATCCTCCGCGACGGGGGCTTCGCTGCGTCGCTCGCGACCGCGGCGCGCGTCCGTGCCGCCGGGTTGAGCTGGGCCCACTCCGCCGACGGGCTCGTCGCCGCCTACCGGCAGGTCACCTCGGTGCGCTAGCTTCTGCCCTATGAGTCGCATCGTCGCAGTCGAGTACGTCACCCTCGACGGGGTCTTCGAAGAGCCGGGCTGGTCGGCGCCCTACTTCGCCGAAGAGCTCCAGGCGTTCCAGTACAACAACCTCATCGAGGCCGACGCCCTGCTGCTCGGCCGCGTCACCTACGAGGGCTTCTCGCAGGCGTGGCCTCAGATGGAGGCCGAGACCGGCGAGTTCGGCGTGAAGATGAACTCGATGCCGAAGTTCGTCGCGACGTCTACGCCCGACGCGCTGACGTGGAACGCGTCTCCGCTGGCGACCGACGTCGTCGAGGCCGTGCGCGCCCTCAAAGACGACGCGTCGACCGGCACGCTCCTGATCAACGGCAGCGCGCAGCTGCTGGGCGCCCTGGTCGCCGCGGGCCTGGTCGACGAGATCCGCCTCATGGTGTTTCCCGTCGTCGTCGGCACCGGCCGCCCGCTCTGGGCGCCGGGCGCGGGCCCCGTGCCGCTCACGCTCGCCGAGGCGCGCACGACGGCCACCGGCGTCGCGATCCTGACGTACACCCCCGGTGCGCTGGCGCCCTGACGCCCCGCCGGCGTCCCTTCGCTAACCGTTTCACGCACCGCTGACCGTCGCGTCGGCGAGTCGTGCGTCAGACGGTTAGCGAAGCGGCCCGGGGGGGACCGCTCTACTGCACCGCCGCCGTCAGCCGGCATACGTTGTCGAGGATCCGCGACAGCAGCGGCCGGTCGAGCCACTCGGTCAGCGACAGCTCGCGCGACTCGGCCCGGTAGTCGTCTTGCACCTTCGCGAGCTCGGAGACGAACCTGCGGCCGCGGATCATGACCGAGACCTCGAAGTCCAGGCTGAACGACCGCATGTCCATGTTGCTCGACCCGACGACGGCGACGTCGGAGTCGACCGTGAAGTGCTTCGCGTGCAGCACGATCGGCTTGCGGTACAGGAAGATGCGCACGCCGGCGCGCAGAAGCGTCTCGTAGTACGAGCGCTGAGCGTGATAGACCATGAACTGGTCGCCGACCTCGCAGGCGAACAGCTGCACCTCGACGCCGCGCTGGGCCGCGGTCGTGATCGCGTAGAGCATGGAGTCGTCGGGAACGAAGTAGGGGCTGACGATGATCAGCTTCTCCTGGGCGCCGTAGACGAGCGCGTTGAAGAGGCGGAGGTTGTTCTCGCCCTCGAACCCCGGCCCCGAGGGCACGATCTGGCAGTCGAGCGTGTCGGGCTCGACGACGTCGTGGATGGGGTCGGCCTCGCGCTGCAGGAGCTCTTCGGTCTCGGCGAACCAGTCGGTGATGAAGATGGCGTTCACACCGGCGACGACCGGACCCTCGAGCTGGAGCATCAGGTCTTTCCAGCGCAGGTGCCGACGCCGGTTGGAGGCCTTGTTGTAATCGGGATCGACGAGGTTCTGCGAGCCCATGAAGCCGATGGTGCCGTCGATCACGACGACCTTGCGGTGATTGCGCAGGTCGGGGCGGCGCCGCAGCAGCGTTCGCGCGTTCACGGGCAGCATGGCGCGGTTCGGGATCCCGGTGCGCTCGAGCCACGCCAGAGTGTCTCTGGAGGCGGGGTTCCGCATGGTCGTCCAGTGGTCGTAGAGCACCCGGACGGTGACGCCCCTCCGGTGCGCGTCTTCGAGGGCCCGGCAGAACTCGACCGTCGCCCTGTCGTAGGCGAAGAGGTAGAACTCGACGTGCACGTAGCGCTCGGCCTTGGCGATCGCGTCGGTCATGGCGCGCATCGTGCCCGCGAAGTCGGCGAGGATGTGCGCGTCGTTGCCACCCACGAGCGGCATTGCGCCGAGCTTGCGGTTCAGGTCGACGACCGAGCCGAACCAGCGCGGCCAGCTCTCCTCTTTCGTGACGAGGTCGAGGCCCGACGTCGTCTCGAGGATGAACCCGTTGATCTCGGCCTGCTTCTCACGGCGCCCCTTGGGGAGAAGGGTCGAGCCGAACAGGTTCAACGCCATCACGCCGGGGATCGGCGCGGCGAAGATCGCGAGGAGCCACGCCAGGGCGGTGGTCGGGCGCCGGTTGCGGGGCACCGCCATGACCGATGTCACCCGGAGGAAGAAGTTGATGCCGACGACGATCTTGGCCACGGTCGCCGTGATGGACTTCCAGCTCATGGTCTGAGGCTAGCGCCTGCCTGCGGCCCTCGTGAACGCCGCCACACGGGTCAGAGCTCGGTCACCCGCCCCGCCTCGACGCGCCACTGCCGGTCGAGCCGCACGGTCTCGAGCATGCGCCGGTCATGGGTGACGAGCAGCAGGGTCCCGTCGTACGAGTCGAGGGCCTGCTCGAGCTGCTCGATGGCGGCGAGGTCGAGGTGGTTGGTGGGCTCGTCGAGCACGAGCACGTTCACGCCGCGGGCCTGAAGCAGCGCGAGCCCGGCACGGGTGCGCTCACCCGGCGACAGCTCGTCGACGGCGCGGCCGGTGTGGTCGGCCTTGAGCGCGAACTTCGCGAGGAGCGTGCGGACCTCGGCCTGCGTCAGCTCGGGCACGAGGGCCTCGAAGACGTCGGCGAGCGCGCGGCGGCCGGTGAAGACGCTGCGGGCCTGGTCGACCTCGCCGACGGCCACCGTGGCGCCGAGCGAGGCGGAGCCGGCGGCGAGTTCCTGCCGCCCGAGAAGAGCGCGGAGCAGCGTCGACTTGCCAGCGCCGTTCGGGCCGGTGATGCCGATGCGGTCGCCGCCGTTCACCTGCAGCGACACGGGCCCGAGGGCGAAGTCGCCCTGCTCGACGACGGCTTCCGAGAGGGTCGCCACGACGGACGACGAGCGCGGCGCCTGGCCGATGGTGAACTCGAGCTGCCACTCCTTGCGCGGCTCGTCGACCTCGTCGAGGCGGCTGATCCGCGACTCCATCTGCCGGACCTTCTGCGCCTGCTTCTCGCTCGACTCGGCGGCGGCCTTGCGGCGGATCTTGTCGTTGTCGGGCGACTTCTTCATCGCGTTGCGGACGCCCTGGCTCGACCACTCGCGCTGCGTGCGGGCCCGCCCGACGAGGTCGGCCTTGGTCGCGGCGAACTCGTCGTAGGCGTCGCGCTTCTGCTGGCGGGCGATCTGGCGCTCGTCGAGGTACGAGTCGTACCCGCCGCCGAAGAGCCGGTGCGTCGCCTGGGGCAGGTCGAGCTCGAGCACGGCGGTGACCGATCGGCGCAGGAACTCGCGGTCGTGACTGACGAGCACCGCGCCGCCGCGCAGGCCGCCCACGAACTCCTCCAGCCGCGCGAGCCCGTCGAGGTCGAGGTCGTTCGTGGGCTCGTCGAGCAGCACGATGTCGAAGCGGCTGAGGAGCAGCGCGGCCAGCCCGACCCGGGCGGCCTGCCCGCCCGAGAGCGCCGTCATCTCGCTGTCGATCCCGACGGCGTCGTCGAGCCCGAGGTCGGCCAGCACGACGGGCACCCGCTCGTCGAGGTCGGCCGCGCCCGAGGCGAGCCATCGGTCGAGCGCCGTCGAGTAGGCGTCGGCCGCCGCGTCGCCCCCGTCGGGGTCGGCGAGAGCAGCTGCGGCGGCGTCCATCTCGAGCGTCGCCGTCGCGCAGCCCGTCCGGCGGCCGATGTACGCGCCGACGGTCTCGCCGGCGATCCTCTCGTGCTCCTGCGGCAGCCACCCGACGAACGCGTCTCTCGGCGAGAGCGACACCGTCCCGGCGAGCGGCTGGTCGACGCCGGCGAGGAGGCGCAGCAGCGTCGACTTGCCCGCGCCGTTGACGCCGACGAGGCCGATGACGTCGCCGGGGGCGACGGTCAGGTCGAGAGAGTCGAACAGCGTGCGAGCGGCGTATCCGCCGGCGAGCCCCTTGGCGACGAGCGTGGCGGTCATGCCCCCATCGTCCCATCCCCGCGCGCCCCGCGCCCCGCGCCCGCGCCCCGCGCCCCGCCCCGCGCCCCGCCCAGCCCCGCCCCAGGCCGGTGAGGAGTCGCTGGTTGCTCGCCGCCAGGGCGGTTTAGAGCAACGAGCGACTCCTCACCGGCCTGCCGGCGGGGGCGGCGGGGCGGCGGCGCTGGGGCGCCGGGGCGCCGGGGCGCCGGGGCGCCGGGGCGCCGGCGCGCTAGCGCCGCACGTGCAGGGGGATGCCAGCGGCCACGTCGCGCGCGTCGGCCTCGGGGTCGCGCCCGACGCCCAGGATCGGCTCGACGATGCTCTCGATGGCGCGGGCCACGAAGGCCTCGTCGAGCGGCAGCTCGCGCTGGGCGGCGTGCTCGACGGCGAGCGAGTGCACGGCGCGGGTGACGAATGCGGCGTCGTACCGCAGGGGCTCTGCCTCGCCGCGCGACACGGCGCGCTTCACGATGACGGTCAGCGAGCGGGTGCGCTCGGCGTGGGTGGCGGCGTCGAAGGCGCGCCAGATGTCGGGGTCTCGAGAGATCGCCGCGATGACGTGTCGGAACTCCGCGGGCGGATAGCCGATCGGGCTCACCCAGGTGCGGATCAGGGCCTCCAGGTCGGTGCGGAGCGCCCCCGTGTTCGGGATCGTGGTGTCGACGTCGAAGGCGGCGACCGCGTCGCGCACGAGCGACCGCTTGTCGTCCCAGCGCCGGAAGAGCGTCGCCTTGCTCGCCCCGGCCCGCTCGGCGACGCGGTTCATCGTCAGCGAGTCGAGCCCGATCTCGGCGATCAGCTCCTGCGTGACGCGCAGGAGGCGCTCCTCGACCAGCGGATCGCGGGGTCGGCCGACCTTGCGCGTTCCGGGGCTGTCCACGCCCGAAAGCCTAGACCGCAGGAACTCGGCCGCCTCCCCGATGGTTCCTGAGCGCGTGAACGCCCAGACAACGCCAAGCGGCCTCGGACGCAATGGTCGCGCCGGGGGCCGGGGCGGCAGTTCCTGCGCCCGCATCGCCTCGGGGGTGGCGCCACGCCGCCGCACCTGGCATCCTGGTCGGCTGCCCTCCCGGGCGGCACCGACCGAGGGGGAGCCATGCCTGCCGAGCACACCGACACCAACCGCGCGAACTGGGACGACCGCGTCGAACCGCACCTGGAGGGGTACCGCGTCGACCGGTTCGCGGCGTCGCCCGACTACCTCTCCGACGTCGTGCGGGAGGACGTGCCGCTGATGGCCCCGTTCCTGCCCGGCGGCACCGTCGACGGCCTCGCGCTCGCGCACCTGCAGTGCCACATCGGCACCGACACGCTCAGCTGGGCGCGGCTCGGCGCCACGGTCACCGGCATCGACTTCTCGCCTGCGTCGATCGCGGCCGCGCGCGACCTGGCCGCCGCGTCGGGCCTCGACGACCGCGCGACGTTCGTCGAGTCGACCGTCGACGACGCTCCCGGGCACGTCCACGAGACCTTCGACGTCGTCTACACCAGCATCGGCGTGCTCTGCTGGCTCGAAGACCTGGGCGCCTGGGCACGCACGATCGACGCCCTGCTGAAGCCCGGCGGCCTCTTCTACGTGCGCGACGCCCATCCGATCCTGAACGCGATGGATGACGAGCGCGACGACGGGCTGCTGGTCGTCGGGCGCCGCTACTTCCCGGGGCCTGAGCCGCTGCGGTACGACGACGAGCAGACCTACATCGGCGATCCTGCCGCCACGATCGCGCACCGCACGACGTACGAGTGGCCCCATTCGCTCGCCGAGATCGTCGGCGCGCTGCTCGGCGCGGGCCTCCAGCTGATCGACCTGCAGGAGCACCGCACTCTCCCCTGGGCCGCCCTGCCGCACATGGTCGAGGAGGGCGGCGACTACGTGCTCCCCGAGCACGCCGACCGGCTGCCGCTCGCGTTCTCGATCGCCGCGCGCAAACGCTCCTAGCGACCCAGGTGTCTCGTCCTCGCGGCGGACCCCGCGGGCGGGTGCCGCTCAGTAGCCTCGCGACGTGACCACCTCCCGACGAGCACTGCTCTCCCGACGATCACTGCTCTCCCGACGATCACTGCTCTGGGGCGCAGGAACTGCCGCCACCGCAGCCGCCCTCACCGCCGCAGGCGGCGCCGCCGTCGAGCAGGGGCTCCTGCCGGGCCGCACTACCCTCCACCGCCTGCTGCACCTCGACGGCGCACCCGGCGTCGTGCCCTCCGCCGGCGGGGGCAGCCTCGTGAGCGGCTCGTTCGCCTCGAAGGCCCGCCTCGGGGCCGACGTGGGCTGGTCGATCGCGTACCCGCCCGGCTCAGCGCCCGGCGATCCCCTCCCCGTGGCCGTCGTGCTCCACGGCTACGGCGGCACCCACGCCTCCGCCTTCGGCGGCGCGCACCTGGGCCTCGACCGGTACCTCGCCGCGCACGCCCAGGCCGGCGGGCCGCCGTTCGCGCTCGCCTCGATCGACGGAGGCAACACCTACTGGCACCGGCGGGTGACCGGTGAGGACGCCGGTGCGATGGTGGTGGGCGAGTTCCTGCCGCTGCTTCGGAAGAGGGGGCTCGACGTCGCGCGGATCGGCTTTCTGGGCTGGTCGATGGGCGCCTTCGGCGCGCTGGCGCTCGCCTCGCAGCTCGGCTCGCCGCGCGTGGCCGCGGTCGCTGCGGAGAGCCCGGCCATCTGGCACACGGCCGCCGAGGCTGCGTCGATCGCGTTCGACTCGCCCGCCGACTTCGCCGCGCACACGGTGTTCGGGCGGCAGTCGACCCTCGACGGGATCGCCGTGAGGGTCGACTGCGGGACGGGTGACGGGTTCTACCCGGCCGCGCGCGACTACGTGGCGGGTTTTGCCACGGCGCCCGCGGGCGGGTTCGAGCCGGGTGCGCACGACGTCGGCTACTGGCGGCGGATGGTGCCGGCCCAGCTCGCGCATCTGGGCCGGCACCTCACCTGATCGGACGGACTACCGGGGCAGCTTCAGCTCGATGTTCACGACGCGCGTGACCTGCTTGGCTCCGAAGTTGTCGTCGGAGATCAGGCTGACGCCGACCTTCCTGCCGGCGCCATGGCCCCGCAGCCCGGAGCTGCCGCTGGTGAGCGCCATCCCCTCGAAGTTGTCCAGCAGCGGGTTCGCCTGAGACTCGAGCGCTGTGGCGCCGAGCGTCGGGCCCTTCACGAGATCGGCGACCAGTGTCTTCGACAGGATCGATCGGGCCGGCGCCGCCGACAGGTTCGCGACCTTCGAGACGTCGGCCGCCTTCGACAGCCCGCTGACCTCGTAGAGCGTCACGGCGTTGCCGGTATCGGCGGCGAACGATGCCTCTTCGACGAGGAGGCGGTCGTCGTCGACAGCCGCGACCTCGGGTACCCGCATGCCGGTCTCGGTGCGGTACCCGACCTGCTTCGTGAGCGAGTACGTGCCCCTCTTGCCAGCCGTGTAGACGAGGAACCGGTGCGACGTGGCGTCGCCGCTCGACGAGACGTCGCCCGAGAGCGCCCCCTCCATCGCCGCCACGATGGTGCGGCCGGACGGCGAGATGGTCAGCCCTTCGAGAGTGGCGTTCGAGGTGGCCTCACCGACCTCCGACGAGCCGGCCAGGGTCGTACCGGTGACCGCGAAGCGACCGGGGACGGCGAGCTGCGACTTCTCGACGCCGTCGCGCCCGAAGACGCGGATCGACGGCTCGGTCTCGCTCGAGATCAGGTAGTCGCCGTTCGGCAGGACCGCGAGGCCCTCGTTGTCGGCCGTGAGCCCGGTGTAGGGCGTGCCGTCGGACTTCTTCAGCACCAGCGGCGACCGGGTCACGGTCGGGTTCTGCAGCGAGCGGCCGATGAACCAGAGGCGCGACGGGTCGTCGGCGTGGTTGTCGACGGCCGAGATCCACGATCGGGCGCGCTTGTCGTACGCGAGCGACGACAGGCCGCCGACCTCCGCTCCCTTGTAGTCGAGCTTGTTCAGCGCGTCGCTGTAGCCGACGGCTGTGCCGAACGGGGCGATCGACAGGTCGGGCTTCTCCGCCTTGCCGAACAGCCGGACGACCTGCGGGTCGTGGTCGCTGATCTGGTTCGCGTACTCGGCGTTGGTGTGGACGACCTCGTACTCGGGAGTGCCGACGCCCTTCGTGACCAGGATGTGGTCGAGCACCTCGCTCACGCCCTGATAGTCGTAGGTGTACTGCTGGTTCGCCGGCAGCGTTGTGATCAGGTCGGTCAGGATCGGCTTCCCCTTGGCCTGGCCCGTGAGCACCTTCATCGCCGGGCTGAACTGGTAGTCGTTCAGGTCGCCCGCGACGACGACAGCCGCCCTGGAGTCGTGCTTCAGGATGCTGCCCACGAACTGGTTGACCTCGGTCGCCTGCTTCGCGCGCTGGACGGCGCTCGACTGCGCGGGGTACTGGAAGCGGCCGTCCTGGCTCTGGTCGCCGCCCTTCGAGGCGAAGTGGTTGCCGACGACGAACACCGTCTTGCCGCGGAACGTGAACTGGCCCACCAGCGGCTTACGGCTTGACGCCCAAGCGTCGCTGGTCGGGTCGATGCGGCCGGGCGAGAGAGTCAGCGACGAGGCGCCCCTGCGCGAGATCGCTGCGGTGGCGGTCGTTGCGCGGTCGACGCCGGCATCGCCCGTGTCGACGAAGCTGACGCGCTGGGCGTTGTAGAGGAACACGATGCGGATGTTGCCGCCGGGCTGGCCGCCGTCCTGGTCGTTGACCGGGTCGATCGAGCGCGACGAGTACGTCGGGCCGCCGGCGGCTCTGATCGCTGACGTCAGCTTGGCGAGCGTCTGGCCGGAGGCGACGGTCCCGTCGTCGGCGGCGCCGCTGTCGTCTTGCACCTCCTCGACGGTGAGGATGTCGGGCGACGACAGGTTCGTCACGATGCCGTTGGCGAGCGCGGCGTACTTCGCGGCCGAGTCCGTGGGCTGCAGGTTCTCGACGTTGTAGGTCGCGACCGAGAGCTGCTTGCGGTCGGCCTTCTCGGCGACGGTCGGCGCGAGGTTCTTCGAGGCGACGGAGCCGAGCGTGGTCGCCGTGATCAGGTAGCCGCCGAACTGCGAGTAGTCGATCGGGCCGACCGTCGCGCCGCTGAGGACGTCGCCGACGCTGACGCCGGGGTTGCTGCCGTCGGCGGGGACGACCTCGAGGCGACCGGACGGCGTCGCGTTCTCGGCGGTGAGCAGGGCGCCGCCGCGGGCGCTGGCGAGCTGGTCGGGCTTCGTCGTGATGTACTGCTCGCCGTACTGGTCGCTCGGGCCGATGACCCGTGCGTCGTCGACCTGCACGCGCATGCCTTCGACCGACTCGTAGTAGTCGAGCGCCGAGCGCGTCGGCGCGAGAGCCGTCGACTCGATGTTCGCGCCAGCGAGGTCGGGGGCGTAGACCGCGGGCACGGTCGTCGGGCTGATGACGACCGGGGCGGGCAGGGCGTTGTCGTGCGAGAGCACCGACACCGTCGGCGAGGTCAGCTCGGTGACCGAGAGGTACGAGGTCGTCGCGAGAGTGGTGCCCGACGCGATCGCGCGATAGTCCTTGACGCTCGCGGACACCAGCACGGAGTCGCCGACGGCCACGGTCGGCGCAGCGCCCGTGTAGACGAACACGCCCTCGCTGGTCGCGGGGTCGGAATCGGCCTGCGCGTCCTGGATCCAGTAGCCGCGGCTCGACCCGCTGGCGCGGACCGCGGTGACGATGCCGGGCACGTTCGCGACCTTCTGGCCGTCGAGCGGCGAGACCCACGCGGCGCCCTGGATGTCGTGGATGCGCACGGTGCCGGACGACGGAGCGGCCGAAGCCGGAACCGCCACCAGGACGCCGCCGAGAATGGCCGCGGCCCCGACTGCTGCGCCGACGGCGCGCACGTGTGATCGTTGCATGGCTTGTCTCCCCTGAGCTGGAACCCGCGAGCGGTGTGACCCGCGACCTCTGCCATGTAAGCCGAGTTCTCGAGTTCCTGCGACAGTTCTCCACAGGGTTCGCGCGATCGTCGCCGAACGGTCACCCTGTGGAGAGGAAGACGCGGGTCGCTACTCGCCGGCCTTGTCGTCGAGCTCGGACTGCAGCCTTTTGAGCTTCGCCTGCTTCTCGTAGAACTCGATCTCGCGGTCGAGCTCGGCGAGCTGCTGCTCCGTCGTCGAGACGCGTTGCGCCCGCACGTCGACCGTCTCGGCGGCCGCCGAGTGCCGGCGCGGATCGCCGTAGCGGACGAACTCCGGCTGCGGCCGGTAGTCGCGGCCGACCGCGAACCAGAGGATGCTGCCGATCACCGGGATGATGATCACGAGAAAGACCCACATCAGCTTCGGCAGGTGCTGCACCTGCGACTCGTCGCGCGTGATGATGTCGACGAGCGCCGCGATGACCAGCAGGAAGTAGAACGCCGACAGCACCAGATACATGCGGTCGATTCTATTGATCGCCTGAGAAACGGCTATCCCCCGACAGGGTGAGATCAGTCTCCTGGCGCAGGAACGTGCAGCGGTCGAAGCAGCCCGAGCAGTTCGCGCAACTCATGGATCGCCTCACCCGACCAGCCGGGGTCGGCGGCTCCCCCGTCGTTGCCGGGGTGGTCGAGCCAGATCGCCCGCATTCCGAGCGCCGCGGCGCCGGGAAGCTCGGTGCTGCCGCCGTCGCCGACGTAGACGCACTCCTCGGGCTCGACCCCGAGCACGTCGGTCGCAGCCCGGTACAGCCGGGCGTCGGGCTTCTTGACCCCGTGGACCGACGAGAAGGCTGCCGTCTGGAAGCGCTCCGCGAGCGCCGTGGTGGGCCAGACGACGGCCGTCTCGACGGAGCAGTCGCTGACCAGCGCGAGCGCGTAACCGCGGTCGCGGAGCTCGTCGAGCACCTCGAGGGCCCAGGTCTGCTCGAGCAGCGACGCGGTCATCCCCAGACGTCGACCGACGGCGCGCTCGACGGCGGCGTCGTCGGGTGAGCCGCCGAGGCGGCCGGCGAGGGTGCGGAGGGTCTCCTCGAGCGAGCCGAGGCGGCCGAGCGTGCGGTCCAGGAACGTGTCGCGGACGAGGTCGCAGAACGCGGTCGGGTCGACGCCGAGGTCGTCAGCGACCTGGAGCGACACCGCGTCGCGCGTCGCCCTCGTGCCACCCGGCGCGAGGGTGCCGTAGAGGTCGAAGAGGACGGCGCTGTATCCCATGCCCCCATGATGCCCGATGACCCTGACGGCCGGGTCACGAAGGGGCTGCTCGGCATCACTTCGCCGGTGCCACCCCGTCCCGGTCGAGAGAGGCCTCCGTGAGATCGCCCTTCATCGGCGTGGTGCTCCTCAGCATCGGGGCGCAGGAACTGCCGTGGTACAGAACGCTGAGGGCAGCGGCCCTCGATCCGGGTTCGGTCGCCAACGAGATGGTGCACACCGTCGGCCCCGCCTTCGCCGTGGCGGACTGGCTCCCGGCTGGTACGTGCACGCGTTCCTGATCCCCGGCCCCGCGACCCTCGCCACCGCCGGCCACCGAGCGAAGCGAGGTAGGCCCTGTCGTGGTCCCGCGCCACCGCCGGCCACCGAGCGAAGCGAGGTAGGCCACAGCGTCGAGCGAGCGCCAGCGAGCAAGACGCGTGCGAGCGAGAGCGAGCCGAAGGCGCTAGCACTGGCGTTGGTGAGCCGCGCCAGCGGCGAACAGGCAGAATCCAGTGCGGAGCCGGTGGGATTTGAACCCACGGTGCCCAAAAAGGGCACTCCACCTTAGCAGGGTGGTGCACTAGGCCGAACTATGCGACAGCTCCTCGGCGCCCGACTTGCGAGCGCACGGCCTCCACTATAGCGGAGGCCGGGCGAGTTCCTGCGCCATGAGGTCGCTGACCCCGTGTCCGCATTAACGCGGACGTTTTTGCCCCCCGATCTGGGTGGGAATGTCCCCTTGTCCTCATTTGTGCGGACACCTAGAGTTCTACTCACCAGCCCGTTCCACCCCGAGGCGCTCCCCAGTCTCGACGGCCCGAATCCGTCGAGTCGCGCCTGGAACGGATGTTCCGCCGTGCAGAGATGCCCGGACACGCAGCGCCCTGCGAGGCCGAACACCCCTGATCCCGGCCTCGCAGGGTCTCACTCCCGCTCATCCCCTGAGCGGTCGAGTGACTGAGGCCGCCCCGCGAGATGGTTACTCGCGGGGCGGACCTCCCCTCAGGGAGCACCTAGAACTTGTAGGCCACCGAGCAGGTCTTGTCGGCGGCCGTCTGACCGGTGAGGCCGCTGATCTGCGTCGTCTGAGACGGCGACGTCGTCGACGACGTCGCAGGAGCGGTCGGCGTCCCGGCGGCCCCGGACGACGGCGCCGCGGGCGTGGTGGCGGGAGACGTGGCGGTCGATCCGGAGGTGTCCTCCGAGCCGATGCCGGTCGAGCCCTCCGGGATAGTGAACTGCTTGTCGGCCTTGATCGCGTCGAACAGGAGCCCTGCTGTGTCCGTGTCGGGCTGGACCTTGCCCGAGTAGACGCCGGTGCCGGCGGTCGAGCCGGGGTACTGCACGAAGTTCACGTTGGCGAGCGGCAGGTCTTTGAGGGCGACGCCGATCTCGATCATGCGGCTGACGTTGTTGAGGCTGTTCGAGAGCGTCATGTTCTCGGTCGCCGCCTGCGCCAGCTTCAGGAGCTTGGCCGGGTTGCCCAGCACGCCCTTCGACTTGATCGTGCGGAGCATCGACGAGAGATACACCTGCTGGCTCGAGATGCGGCCGAGATCGGATCCGTCGCCGATGCTGTGGCGCGAGCGCAGGAAGGCGAGGGCGTCCTGCCCCTGCAGCGTGGTCGTGCCCGCCGGGATGTCGAGGCCCGTGTAGGTGTCGTGGATCGGCTTGTTGGCGCAGACCGGGACTCCGCCGATCGCGTTGGTCATCTCGATGACGCCGTTGAACGAGATCAGGCCGGCGAACGGGATGTCGAGGCCGGTGAGGCCCTTCACCGTCTGGACAACGCAGTTGAGGCCCCCGTACGAGTACGCGGTGTTGATCGGCTGCGCCGACATCGCGCTGGACGAGCCGGAGCCGTCCTCCTTCTTGCAGGACGGGATCGGAACGACGAGGTCGCGCGGGATGCTGACGGCCGTGGCATTGGTGTGGTCGGCCGACACGTGGAGCAGGATGTTGACGTCGTTGAGCGTCGCGTCCCGCTCGCCGAACTCGGTCGTGCTCTGCTTCGCGTCGTTGTCGGTGCCGACGATGAGGATGTTGAAGCCGCCCTGGTAGGCGCCGATGCCGGTGCCCTGGAGCGCCTTCTCGGTCTCCTCGCCCTGCAGGGCGACTCCGCTACCCAGATTGTCCTTCAGCTGCTTGATGGCGATCGCTCCCACGGAGACGCCGCTGACCAGCACGACGGCCGCGGCGATGGCGACGGACTTCAGCACGAACGCGCCGGATCCGCGGTGGCCGAGACGGCCGTGCCGGGCGAGGCCGGAGTCGGCGGGCGACGGGGTCGCAGGGGCCTCGGCGGCCTCCCGGGCTCGGCGTGCGGCACGGCGGGGGCTCTCGGAGCGGTGGTTGTCGCTCACGCGGGTCCTTTCCTCAGGCGGCGGCGCACACGTCGAAAGGCACCCGGGCCCGAATCGCCCGGTACGACGCCGCGCCGCGCGGGGGCGGCAAGGCTCACGATTCTAGCCAGCAGCCATTGACCGCCGACGGGATTCGGAGGCGATCTGCAGAATGCCGCGGACTGCGGATTGGAGCTGTCCGCCGCGTGGAATCCCCGCCAGGATGGGGCGATGACGCCGACCGACCGCCTCCGCGCCGCCCTCGTCGCGATCGTCTGGGGCGTCAACTTCCCCGCCACGGCGCTGGCGCTCGAGCACTTCCCGCCGTTTTTGACCGTGGCCCTCCGCTTCGGGATCCTCGCGATACCGACCGTCCTGTTCGTGCCGAGGCCGGCGATCCCGGTGCGGTGGCTCCTCGCCGTCGGCACCTGTCTCGGCATCCTGCAGTTCGGCTTCCTCTACCTCGCCATGGACGCCGGCCTCGACAGCGGTCTCGCATCCATCGTGGTCCAGGCGTCGGCACCCTTCACCGTGCTGATCGCCGGCGTGCTGCTCCGGGAGCGGATCACCCGCCGCCAGGCCATCGGGATCGGGGTGGCGGTGGTGGGGCTCGCCTCGATCGCGGTGCACCGGGCGCAGGTGGCGGAGTTCCTGCCCCTGGCCCTGGGTCTGTGCGGTGCTCTCGGCTGGGCGCTCGGCAACGTGGCGTCGCGCAGGGCGGCGGCCCCGAACGCCCTGCACCTGACGCTGTGGATGTCGGTCGTTCCGCCTCTGCCGATGCTGGCGCTGTCGCTGCTGTTCGAGGGGCCGGGCAGGATCGGGCGGTCGCTGTCGACGGCCTTGACGCTCGACGCGCTCCCGGCGGTGCTCGGGCTGCTGTACGTGATCCTGTTCGCGACGGTGCTCGGCTACGGGCTCTGGAACGGCCTGCTCGCGAAGTACCCGTCGTCGCAGGTCGCGCCGTTCTCGATGCTGGTGCCGGTGATCGGCGTGCTGGCGTCGTGGCTCGCCTTCGGGCAGGTGCCCGACCTCGCCGAGCTGATCGGCGGCGCCTTCGTGGTGGGCGGGGTGCTGTTCGCCTCGCTCTCGCGCGCCCGGCGAAAGTCCATACGGGGGAATGGAAAACCGGCGACTACGGTTTGACCCTGGCGACCCTCCGGGAGGAATCATGAGCGCCATCCACTGGCTCTTCGACGCGCAGTTCACGGTCGGCAACCAGGCCGTGCTCTGGCGCGAGGTGATCGGCAACCTCTTCGGCCTGATCAGCGCGCTCGGCGGCATGCGCCGCAAGGTGTGGGCCTGGCCCATCGGCATCCTGGGCAACGCCCTGCTCTTCACGGTGTTCATGGGCGCCGTGTTCGACACGCCCCACCCGGTGAACCTGCTGGGGCAGGCCGGCCGCCAGATCATGTTCATCATCGTCTCCGTCTACGGCTGGTACCGCTGGCAGGGGCGCAGGAACTCCGGCGCCACCGCCGTCGAGCCCCGCTGGGCCGGGGCCCGCTCCCGCGTCCTCCTCCTCGTCGCGCTCGTCGGGGGCACCGCCGTGCTCACGCCGATCTTCACCGCCCTCGGCTCGTACGCTCCCGTCTGGGCCGACGCGTGGATCTTCACGGGGTCTCTGCTCGCCACCTACGGCATGGCCAAGGGGTGGGTCGAGTTCTGGCTGATCTGGGTCGCCGTCGACATCGTCGGCGTCCCGCTGCTGCTGAGCGCGGGGCTCTGGGCGTCGGGGCTCATGTACATCGTCTACGGCGTCTTCACCCTGACCGGCTTCTTCGTCTGGCGGCGCACCCGCCGGCTGGCCGACCTGCCGGTCATGCCCGACCCGGCGCCCGTCGCGCGCTGACAGGTCGGCCCGCAGCGCGAGGGCGGGTCTACTGTTGGGATCGACCAAGAATCATGTCCGTGGGGGGCGAGATGCTTCGCGAGCCCCGGCAGCCGTCCCGTGAAGGCACTCCCGTGAAGATCAGCCGTACCGCCCGCCTCTTCGTCCTCGTCGCCTCGGCCGCCATCGCCGCGGCCGGGCTCACCTCGTGCTCGTCGCCGTCGACGCCGAGTGCGGGCGACTCCTCAGCCCCGGCAAGCACGCCGACCCCGACCGCCGACGCGAAGACCTACACGTCCGACGACCTGACTGCGCTGATGACGGCCGTCAAGCCGAAAGTCGGCTCCAGCGCCAAGCTCTACGACAACGCCGCTCTCAAGGCGGCCAACACCTCGGCCGCCGGCAGCTCGCCGCTCTCGACCCTCCTCGACCAGAGCGGCGTCACGATCGCGCCCGAGTCGTGCAAGACCAAGCTCAAGGCCGGCCTCGGCATCACGGCCCCGGCCGACAGCGTGGGAGCCGCCCTCGTCGACGGCACCAGCACCGTCTCCGTCGCCACGGTCGCGGGCAAGGCGCTGCCCAGCGCGATCACGAGCGGCGACACCGAGTCGAAGGTCGACGACCTGATCTCGGCGTGCGGCAAGATCACCCTCACCGTCCAGGGGCAGTCGATCACCATCGCGCTGAAGAAGGGCACGGCCTCGACCGACGCCGACCGCACGATCGACCTCGAGGAGACCATCACGCTCCCGTCGTCGGCCGGCGCCGCGGCGGGTGACGCGACCTTCAGCGCCATCACGGCGGTCCAGGGCAACCTGCTCATCTCGTCGACGGGAATCACGAAGTCGACGATCTCGAGCTTCCCGAAGCCGGCCGCCGACGCGCTGACCCCGGCCGACGCCGTCGACGCCGTCGTCGCCGAGGCCGCGAAGTAGGGCTCGATGCGGAGGGCGCACAGCATCGTGTGACGCCGACGACACACAGCGGGCGTACCGTTGCGCGAGTGACCCGTCCAACTGAGGCAACGGTCGGCGAGCTCCGCGCAGCGGGGCACGTCCAGAAGACCCTTCGTGCCGAAATCCGTGACAACCTGCTCGCCGCTCTCCGTGAAGGCCGTGACCCCTGGCCCGGCCTCCACGGCTTCGAATCCACCGTCATCCCGCAGCTCGAGCGTGCTCTGATCGCCGGGCACGACATCGTGCTCCTCGGCGAGCGCGGCCAGGGCAAGACGCGGATCCTCCGCACCATGGCCGGCCTGCTCGACGAGTGGTCGCCGGTGATTGCCGGCTCCGAGCTCGGCGAGCACCCGTACGAGCCGATCACGTCCGAGAGCATCCGACGCGCCGCCGAGCTCGCCGACCTGCTGCCGGTCGAGTGGCGGAGCCGCTCGGAGCGGTACGTCGAGAAGCTCGCGACCCCCGACACGAGCGTCGCTGACCTCATCGGCGATGTCGATCCCATGAAGGTGGCCGAGGGCCGCAGCCTCGGCGACCCCGAGACGATCCACTTCGGGCTCATCCCCCGCAGTCACCGCGGCATCGTCGCCATCAACGAGCTGCCCGACCTGGCCGAGCGCATCCAGGTCGCCATGCTCAACGTCATGGAGGAGCGCGACATCCAGATCCGCGGCTACGTCCTGCGGCTCCCGCTCGACGTGCTGGTGATGGCGAGCGCGAACCCCGAGGACTACACGAACCGCGGCCGCATCATCACGCCGCTGAAAGACCGGTTCGGCGCCGAGATCCGCACGCACTACCCGACCGAGCTCGACGACGAGATCGCGGTGATCCTGCAGGAGGCCGATCTGGTGGCCGAAGTTCCTGCTTACCTGATCGAGATCCTGGCCCGGTTCACCCGGGCCCTGCGGGAGTCGAGCGCCGTCGACCAGCGCAGCGGCGTCAGCGCCCGATTCGCGATCGCCGGGGCCGAGACCATCGCGGCGGCGGCGCTGCACCGCGCCAGCCGCCAGGGCGAGCCCGAGGCGGTGGCCAGGCCGATCGACCTCGAGACGGCGGTCGACGTGCTCGGCGGCAAGATCGAGTTCGAGTCGGGCGAGGAGGGGCGTGAAGACGAGATCCTCGACCACCTCCTGCGGACGGCCACGGCCGAGGCAGTGCGCGCGCACTTCCGCGGCATCGATTTCGGGATGCTCGTCGACGCGCTCGAGGCCGGGACGATGGTGACCACCGGCGAGCAGGTGACGGCGCGCGACTTCCTGGCGGGCCTGCCGTCGCTGGGCGAGTCCGAGATCTACGACGACGTCTGCGAACGGCTCGACGCGAAGACCGACGGCGAGAAGGCCGGCGCGATCGAGCTGGCCCTCGAGGGGCTCTACCTCGCGCGCCGAGTGAGCAAGGAGACCGGCGGAGGCGAGGCCATCTATGGCTAGGGGCAACCGCCGCCTGTCGCGCGACTCGCGCTACGGCAAGTACGCGGGCGGCCCCGACCCGCTGGCCCCGCCGGTCGACCTCACCGAGGCGCTCGACGCCATCGGGCAGGAGGTCATGGCGGGCTACTCGCCCGAGCACGCGATGCGCGAGTTCCTGCGACGCGGCGGACGCGACCAGGCCGGGCTCGACGACCTGGCACGCCGGGTCGCCGAGCGCCGCCGCGAGCTCGCCCAGAAGCACAACCTCGACGGCACTATCCGCGAGATCAAGGAGCTGCTCGACAAGGCCGTCCTCGCCGAGCGCGGCCAGCTCGCGCGCGACACCGAGATGGACGACGGCGACCGCGCCCTCTCGGAGCTCCAGCTCGACAGCCTCCCGGCCTCGCCCGCGGCCGCCGTCACCGAGCTGAACGACTACCGGTGGAAGAGCCGCGAAGCCCGCCAGGACTTCGAGAAGATCAAGGACCTCCTCGGCCGCGAGATGCTCGACCAGCGCTTCGCCGGCATGAAGCAGGCGCTCGAGAGCGCCACCGACGCCGACCGGGCGGCCATCCAGGACATGCTCGGCGACCTGAACGAGCTGCTGGCCGCGCACGCCCGCGGCGAGGACACCCCCGAGCAGTTCGACGACTTCATGGCCAAGCACGGCGAGTTCTTCCCCGAGAACCCGCAGAACGTCGACGACCTGATCGACGCGATGGCGGCCCGCGCCGCCGCCGCCCAGCGCATGCGCAACTCGATGACGCAGGAGCAGCGCGACGAGCTCGACGCCCTGGCCCAGCAGGCCTTCGGCTCACCCGATCTGATGGACTCCCTGGCTCAGCTCGACGAGAACCTCCAGGCGCTCCGCCCCGGCGAGAACTGGGGCGGCTCCGAGCAGATGGACGGCGAGCAGGGCCTCGGCCTGGGCGACGGCACCGGCGTCTTCCAAGACCTCGCCGACCTCGACCAGCTGGCCGAGCAGCTCGCGCAGTCGCACAACGGCTCCCAGCTCGACGACCTCGACCTCGACACGCTCGCCAAGCAGCTCGGCAACGAGGCCGCGGTCGACGCCCGGGCCCTGCAGCAGCTCGAGAAGGCCCTGCACGACTCCGCCGCCGTCAAGCGCGGCACCGACGGCTCGCTCAAGCTGACCCCCAAGGCCATGCGACAGCTCGGCAAGGCGCTGCTGCGCGACATCGCCGACCGCATGTCGGGCCGTCAGGGAGCCCGCGACATGCGCAAGGCCGGCGCCGCGGGCGAACGCTCCGGAGCCACCCGCGAATGGGAGTTCGGCGACACCGAGCCCTGGGACGTCACGCGCACCATCACGAACGCGATCACCCGCCAGGCAGGCGAGGGCGCAGGAACTCCCCTCCGAATCGAGATCGGCGACGTCGAGGTGCAGGAGACCGAGGCTCGCACCCAGGCCTGCGTCGCCCTGCTCGTCGACACCTCGTTCTCGATGGCGATGGACAACCGCTGGGTGCCGATGAAACGCACCGCGCTCGCCCTCCACACGCTGATCACCTCGCGCTTCCGCGGAGACGAGCTCCAGCTCATCGCGTTCGGCCGCCAGGCCGAGGTGATGGACATCGAGCAGCTCGTGGGCCTGGAAGCGATGTGGGACAAGGGCACGAACCTCCACCACGCGCTCCTCCTGGCCAACCGGCACTTCCGCAAGCACCCCAACGCGCAGCCGGTGCTGCTGATCGTCACCGACGGCGAGCCGACATCGCACCTCGAGCCGAACGGCGAGGTCTACTTCAGCTACCCGCCCGACCCGCTGACCATCGCGTACGCCGTGCGCGAGCTCGACAACTCGATGCGGCTGGGCGCCCACACCACGTTCTTCCGTCTCGGGGACGACCCCGGCCTCGCCCGCTTCATCGACTCGATGGCCAAGCGCGTCGGCGGGAGCGTCACGGCGCCGGAGGCAGACGACCTCGGTGCCGCGGTGGTGGGCTCGTACCTCGGGTCGCGGGGGGCCGGCGGCTTCGGCGGCGGCGGGCTCGGCGGTCCGGCCGGGTTCGACGACATGTTCGGGCGCGGCTGGGGGTCGTGGTCGGCGTAGGCCGAGTTCCTGCGCCCTTGCGGCTCGGGTCCGCACGCCCCCGGGGTTTCGTTCTGGAGGGCTTTCCCTGGGCGTGAATTCACCGCCAGTGAAAGCCACTCCGGCTTTCCCTGGGCGTGAATTCACCGCCAGGGAAAGCCACTCCAGACGAAACCCCTCGGCGCGCATCCACGCACGGGGGAAGCCCGGCAGCGTCGCTTCAGGACGGCGTGAGTTCTCGCCGACCTGGCACGAGCCCCGAACCGTCAGAAGAGGGGCCAGGGCACCGCGGGCATGTGGCCGCGCGGCGCGGGGAAGATCGGGTTGGCCCGCAGGCGCTCGACGCGGGCGGTGAACGCGGCGATCTCCCGCTGCTGCAGGAGGTCGCCGAGCGTGTCGGCCAGGCCGCCGGACGTGAGGCCTGCCAGCACCCGATCGAGGCCGGCGACCTCGTCGTCGCGGAGCCCCTCGCCGAGCCAGCCCCAGAGGACGGTGCGGAGCTTGTGCTCCTCGTGGAAGGTGAGGCCGTGGTCGACCCCATGCCGGTGGCCGCCCGGCATCTCGAGGATGTGCGCGCCCTTGCGGTCGGCGTTGTTGACGACGACGTCGAAGACGGCCATGCGGCGCAGCGCGGTCGAATCCTCGTGGATCAGAGCGACCGACCTGTCGAACTCGTCGCTTCCGTCGAAGACGTGGCGCCACCCCTCGTCGGGCACGAGCGCGGAGTCGACGAGGTCGACGGCGTCCTGGTCGGGGTCGATGTCTTGCCACAGCTGCACCATGCCGAGGCCGAGCGGGCCCTCGCGCAGCCAGGTGCGGGGCACGATGTTCCAGCCGAAGGCCTCCGAGACGACGTACGCGGCCACCTCGCGGTGGGCGAGGTCGCCGTCGGGGAAGTCCCAGAGCGGCTTCTCGCCGGCGATCGGCTTGTAGACGACCTCGATCCCGCCGATCGTGCCGAGGAACGTGGCGTTCGACGCGGTGGGGATGCGACCGGTGATCTCGAGCGCGCCGTGGTCGAGCTCGGCCGCCGGCTGCATCAGAAGTCGCCGGGCTCGACGCAGACGTGCCCCTCGGGGTCCATGGGCTGGCCGCACAGCGGACACAGCGGACGGCCTGCGCCCACGATCTCGAGGGTCCGCTTGGCGAACGCCCGGGCCGTGCCGACGGGGATCCGCACCTGCATCATCTCGGCCGGCTCGGTCTCGGCGTCGATCTCATCGACATCGTCGTCGCTGTCGTCGACCGGGTAGGCCTCGATGACGACCTGCGACGTCGTGACGTCCCAGCCCAGGGTCATCGCCCCGGTGCGGAACTGCGAGTCGACGGGCTGCTCGAGCGGTTCGTTGTCGACGAGCTCGACGGGGGTGCCGGACGGGACGCTGAACGGGTTGCCCTCATGGGCCATCAGGTCGTCGAGGATCTCGTCGATCTTCTCGGCGAGGACCGCGGACTGCTCCTTCTCGAGAGCGACGCTGACGACGCGGCGGCCGTCCTTCGCCTGGAGGTAGAAGGAGCGCGAACCGGGGTGGCCCACCGTCCCGACGATCAGTCGGTCTGGCCAGTCGAACCCGTGGACGATGGTAGGCATGCGCTTATTCTACGAGCGTCGGGCGGGGTCTTCCCGGGTGTTTGCGAGGCTGGCGCTGCGTGCATCGGACGCCGCCGTCGCCGGGTGCGGGCCCGCCGTTTCGGCACGGCCCCGCCGTCGCGCGGTACGGCCCCCGCCGGATCGGCACGGCACCGCCGGTCTGCGGCGCGGCCCCGCCGAATCGGCACGGCCCCGCCGTCGCGTCAGAGGGACTTTGCCGAAACGGCGGGGATGCCGCGTCTCGCAACTCGGCGCAGAAGCCGAACGCGAGGGTTCAGGCGCCGCCGCCGACCGCCGCATCGGCCGCAGGCGCCGCCGTCTTCGCCAGCCACGACAGGTCGCCCGAATCGGTGTTCGTCGCGATGACGTCGGGCCGGTTCGCGCCGTAGCGGATGATCGACACCGACGCCGGGCCGACGTTGATGCGCTGGAAGAGGTCGAGGTGCATGCCCAGCGCATCGGCCAGGATCGACTTGATGATGTCGCCGTGACTGATCGCCGCCCACGCCGCACCCGGCCCGAACTCGGCCTCGAACGCGGCGTCGTGCTTCCGGATCGCCGCTACCGCACGCGCCTGCATCGTCGGCAGCGACTCGCCGCCCGGGAAGACCGCGGCCGACGGCTGCGACTGGACGACCTTCCAGAGGTCCTCCTTGGCGAGCTCCGCGAGCGTGCGCCCCTGCCAGTCGCCGTAGTCGCACTCCGTGATCGCGCGTTCGATGAGCGCGGGAGGGCTGCCCTCCTGGGCATCGCGCAGGAACTTGGTCGTCTGGCGGCACCGCTCCAGCGGACTCGACACCGTCGCCACCAGCGGAACCGCCGCCAGCCTCTCGGCTGTGCGCGCGGCCTGACGCCGCCCGGTGTCGTCGAGCCGGACGCCGGCGGTGCGCCCGGCCAGCACCCCCGACGCGTTCGCGGACGTGCGTCCATGCCGGACGAGTATCACTGTGGCCATGCGGAGGGCGTGGGATTCGAACCCACGAGACATTTCTGCCCACTTGTTTTCAAGACAAGCTCCATCGGCCGCTCGGACAGCCCTCCCGGCGTGCGAACACGCGGGTTCGCAGCCTCTGCGAGTGTATCGGACGCGTGATGTGGCGCGTCCTCTGGCAAGGACGACGTGTGCGTGACGAAGGATTCGACGGCGAATCTGCGACGCCCACTAGGAGAACGCCGCCGGGGTGCGACGCTGACGAGGACGTCTACCCCAGGCGTCCTTATGAAGCGGCGCGACGAGCACGCTCGCGACGCGACGCGAGGCGCACGCTCGCGCGGCGTACAAGCGCTACAGCGTCGCCAGCACCGCGGCGAGCCCGTCCTCCACGTCCGAGCCGGTCCGCTCGGACGCCGCCTCGAGCACGTCGTCGGGCGCCTGCCCCATCGCGACACCGCGGCCGCCGCGCGCGGCCCACGCGAGCATGTCGATGTCGTTGCGCCCGTCGCCCACGGCCATGACGCGCTCGGCCGGGATGTCGAGCCACGTGCGGACGCGCTCCAGCGCCGTGGCCTTGGTCACGCCGAAGGGCGCGATGTCGAGCCAGGCCGTCCAGCCGACGTTGTAGCTGACCTTGTGCAGGCCCATGCTCTCGACGATCTCGAGGAACTCGTCGAGGCTGTGCGACGGCGACATGACGACGACGCGGGTCGCCTGGACACCGCAGAGCTCGTCGAAGCTCGCCTCGCGGCTCGTCGGAGTGAGGGCGATCTCGGGGAACGCCCCGAGGTAGAGCATGTTGCCGTGGGCATCCTCGACGGCGTAGCCGGCGCCCTCGAGGCGGCCGTTGATCGTCGTGAGGACATCGGTGGGGTCGAACTCCTCGACGAAGACCGTCGAGTAACCACTGGCGGCAGTGTCATCGCGCCCGAGCGTCATCGCACCGTTCGACGAGACCACGTAGTCGGACTCCAGGCCGAGCCGCTCCATGACGGGCAGCGTCATCGCGACCGAGCGGCCCGTGGCGATCATGACCTCGTGGCCCTCGCCGCGCAGGCGGCGGATCTCGCCGGCGACCGCATCGCTGATCTGGCCACCCTCGGTCATGATCGTGCCGTCGACGTCGAGCGCGACGAGCCAGGCGTCGTCTCGGCGCGGAGCAGGGGACCGCGTCACGGCGGGGGTGGAGGAGGTCACGCGACGGGCTCCATCACTTCGAGGCCGCCGAGGTAGGGGCGGAGGGCTGCGGGCACGACGACCGAGCCGTCGGCCTGCTGGTGCGTCTCGAGGATCGCGACGAGCCAGCGCGTGGTGGCCAGCGTGCCGTTCAGCGTGGCGACCGGCGCCGTCTTGCCCGACTCGGTGCGGTAGCGGGTGTCGAGGCGGCGGGCCTGGAACGTCGTGCAGTTCGAGGTCGACGACAGCTCGCGGTAGGTACCCTGCGTCGGAACCCAGGCCTCGATGTCGAACTTGCGGGCCGCGCTCGAGCCGAGGTCGCCGGCAGCCACGTCGATGACGCGGTAGCTGAGCTCGCACGCCTGGATCATGGCCTCCTGGTACGACACGAGCTTGTCGTGCTCGGCCTCGGCCTGATCGGGGTGCACGTACGTGAACATCTCGAGCTTGTTGAACTGGTGCACGCGCAGGATGCCGCGGTTGTCCTTGCCGGCGGCACCGGCCTCGCGGCGGTAGCAGGTCGACCAGCCGGCGTAGCGGATCGGGCCCTCCGACACGTCGACGATCTCGTCGGCGTGGTAGCCGGCGAGCGCGACCTCGCTCGTGCCGGTGAGGTAGAGGTCGTCAGCCGGGAGGTAGTAGATCTCGTCGGAGTGGGCGCCGAGAAATCCGGTGCCGGCCATGATCTCGGGGCGGACCAGCGTCGGCGTGATGAGCGGCGTGAAGTCTTCGGCCATGGCCTTGTCGAGCGCCATGTTCATGAGCCCGAGCTCGAGGCGGGCGCCCACGCCTCGCAGGAAGTAGAAGCGCGAGCCCGACACCTTCGTGCCGCGCTTGATGTCGATGGCGCGGAGCTTCTCGCCGAGGTCGGCGTGGTCGAGCGGCTCGAAGTCGAACTCGCGGGGCTCGCCGTGCGTGCGCAAAGTGACGAAGTTCTCCTCGCCGCCGGCCGGCACCCCGTCGATGATCGGGTTGGCGATGGCGCGGATCGCCGCGTCGAAGGCCTCGTCGGCGGCGGTCGACGCGGCCTGCGCCTCTTTCACCCTGGCGGCGAGCAGCTGGGCCTGGGCGACGAGCTGCTTCTTCTCGTCTTTAGGCGCCTTGGCCACGGTCTTGCCGAAGGCGTTCTGCTCGGCGCGGAGGTCTTCGTAGGACGCGATCGCGGCCCGGCGGCTGACGTCGGCCGCGACTGCGACGTCGACGACCTCGGTGGAGTCGCCGCGCGCCGCCTGGCTCGTCTTGATGAGGTCGGGGGCGTCGCGGAGCAGCTGGGGATCGATCACCCCGCCAGTCTAAGGAATACCGGCCGCGAGTCGCCTCCGCCCGTCAGGCCTGTGGAGAACGCCGCTCGACGACTGCGTTAACACGCCCGCCACACACGCGCGGTCCGCGTCGAATACGGTTGGCCCATGAGCACCCCGTCCTCCCCGCCCGCCGAGAGGGATGCCCCCGAGGCCGCCGCCGCCGCTCCCAAGACCGCGGCCGTCGTCTACAACCCGATCAAGGTGTCGCTCGCCGACATCAAGAAGTCGGTCCGCCGTCACCAGAACAAGGCGGGCTGGAACGAGACGCTCTACTACGCCACCAGCATCGAAGACCCGGGCGGCGGCGTCACCCGCCAGGCCGTCGAGGCCGGGGCCGACGTGGTCATCGCCGCCGGCGGCGACGGCACCGTGCGCAACGTCGCCGAGGCGCTGCGGGGTTCCACGACGGCGCTCGGCCTCCTGCCGTCGGGCACCGGCAACCTGCTCGCCCGCAACCTCAAGCTCAGCCTCGACCACCTCGACAACGCGATCTCGACCGTCTTCCACGGCGTCGAGCGCAAGATCGACCTCGGCGTCGTCGACATCGAGAACCCCGACGGCACGCGCGACCGCAGCGTCTTCGTGGTGATGGCCGGGCTCGGGCTCGACGCCCAGATGCTCGCCAACACGAACGACACCCTCAAGAAGCGCATCGGCTGGCTCGCCTACGTCGACGCCATCGCCCGGAGCCTCCGCGACAACAACAGCATGAACATCCGCTACGACCTCGACCACTCGGGCCGCAAGTCGATGAAGACCCACACGATCATCCTGGGCAACTGCGGGCTGCTCCCCGGCAACCTGATGCTGCTGCCCGACGCGGCAATCGACGACGGGGTGTTCGACATCGTCGCCCTCCGCCCCGAACGCAAGATCGACTGGGTCGGCATCTGGCTCAAGATCGTGTGGGAGAACGGCATCCTCCGCCGCAGCCGAGCGGGCCGCCAGGTCATGAGGCTCGCGCCCGACCTCAAGACCGTCCGCTACATGAAGGGCTCCGAGATCGTCGTCCGCCTCGAATCCCCCCAGGACTTCGAGCTCGACGGCGACTCGCACGGCATGGCGGTCGCCATCCGAGCCTGGGTCGACCCGCTGGCCCTCCGAGTGCGCGTCCCCGCCTAGAACCCCGCGGGCGCAGGAACTGCCGCCGGGCTCGCCCGCCGCCCGCCTGCATCCACCCGCCGCCGGGCTCGCCCGCCCCGCGCCTACCCGTCGCCGGGCTCGCCCGCGACCAACCCGCGAAGCCAGTCGCGCGCCTCGACGAAAGCGGCGTTGTCGTAGCGCGGCGTCACCGTGACCGCCTTGTGGTCGGCCCGCGGGTACGACCCGAGGAACATCACGCTCGGGCTGAACCGCTTGAGGCCGAGCAGGGCGTCGGCGACCCGCTCGTCGAGGATGTGGCCGTCGAGGTCGATCACGAAGCGGTACCGGCCGAGCGCGTCGCCGATGGGTCGCGACTGGAGCAGGCTCATGTTGATGCCGCGCGTCGCGAACTGCTCCAGCATGTCGAGCAGCCCTCCAGCGCGGTTGTCGGGCAGCTCGGCGATGATCGTCGTCTTGTCGGACCCGGTCGCCGCTGGCACCGCCGAGGCCCGGCCGACGAGCACGAAGCGCGTGACGGCGTTGGAGTTGTCGCCGATGTTCCGCGCGAGCACCTCGAGCGGGTAGTGCTCGGTGATGCCGAGGGGCGCGACGGCCGCGTCGGCGAGAACCCCGACGATCGCCTCACCCGGCGCCGGCGGGAGGAGGGCAGCGGCCGCAGCCACGTTGGAGGTGGCCGGGAGGTGACCGTGCTCGGGCAGCGTGCTGTCGAGCCACCGGCGCGACTGGGCGTACGCGACCGGGTGGGCGTTGACGACCTTGACCTCCGCGAGGGACGTACCCGGCCGCGCGACGAGCTCGAAGTCGACCTTGACGAGGTACTCGCCGAGGATCCGCAGGCCGGGCACGTTCGCCAGGGCGTCCTGCGTCGCGCTCACGCCGCCGTCGACGGAGTTCTCGATCGCGATCATCGCGGCGACGCTGCGCCCGGCGACGACGTCGGCCAGGGCCTCGCCCACGTTGTTGACGCTGCGCCAGGTCTTCCCGGCGGCCTCCGGCACCTGCTTGAGGGCCGCCTCGGTGAAGGTGCCCGCCGGGCCGAGATAGCTGTACGTGGTCTCGGGGCGGGCGCCGGCGTGCTCTGACATGGCTCAGAGCCTAGGGCAGGCGCACCCTCCTCCTCGCTGGCCCGCCTCGCCTGTGGACAACTTCGACGCGGTTCTCCGCCAGGTGCCACTATGAGTCTCATGACCGATCGCGCCGGCACCTACGCCACCCCCGCTGACCTCATCGACCCCGAGGCAGTCACATCCGCCTACTACTCGCTGACCCCCGACGTCACCGACCCGTCGCAGAAGGTCGTGTTCGGCACGTCCGGCCACCGCGGCTCGTCGCTCGACTCGGCCTTCAACGAGGCGCACATCGCGGCGATCACGCAGGCCATCGTCGAGTACCGCACCGGTCAGGGCATCACAGGCCCGCTGTTCATCGGCCGCGACACCCACATCCTCTCGGGCCCTGCCGAGCGCACCGCCCTCGAGGTCCTCGCGGGCAACGGCGTGAAGGTCCTCGCCGACGCCGAGAACGGCTACGTGCCCACCCCCGTGGTGAGCCACGCGATCCTCGTCTACAACAACGATCCCGCCCACACCGAGCAGGCCGACGGCATCGTGGTGACGCCCAGCCACAATCCCCCTCGTGACGGCGGCTTCAAGTACAACCCCCCGCACGGCGGTCCGGCTGACAGCGACGCCACGTCGTGGATCGCCAACCGCGCCAACGAGATCATCGCCGGCGGCAACGTCGAGGTGAAGACGAGCGACGTCAGCCCCGGCCGCTACGACTTCCTGCGCCGCTACGTGCTCGACCTCGCCAACGTGATCGACTTCGACGCCATCAAGAAGGCCGGCATCAAGATCGGTGCCGACCCGCTGGGCGGCGCGAGCGTCGAGTACTGGGCCGCCATCCGCGACGCCTACGGCCTCGACCTCACGGTCATGAACCCCGGCGTCGACCCGACCTGGCGCTTCATGACGCTCGACTGGGACGAGAAGATCCGGATGGACCCTTCGAGCGCCTCCGTCATGGCGAGCGTCGTCGAGCGCAAGGGCGAGTTCGACATCGTCACGGGCAACGACGCCGACGCCGACCGCCACGGCATCGTGACCCCCGACGGCGGCCTCATGAACCCCAACCACTATCTTGCCGTCGCCATCGACTACCTCTACAGCCACCGCCCCGAGTGGCGCTCCGACGCCGCCATCGGCAAGACGCTGGTGTCGTCGTCGATCATCGACAAGGTCGCCGACTCGCTGGGCCGTCGCCTCTGGGAGGTCCCGGTCGGGTTCAAGTGGTTCGTACCCGGGCTGGTCGACGGCAGCGTCGCCTTCGGCGGTGAGGAGTCGGCCGGCGCGTCGTTCCTGCGTCGCGACGGTTCCGTCTGGACCACCGACAAAGACGGCATCATCCTCGCCCTCCTCGCCAGCGAGATCCTCGCCGTCACAGGCAAGTCTCCGTCGGTGCTGTACGCCGACCTGACCGAGAGGTTCGGCGCTCCGGTCTACCAGCGCATCGACGCCGCCGCCTCCAAAGAGCAGAAGGCACGACTCGGCAAGCTCAGCGGCGACGACATCACGGCCACCGAGCTCGCCGGCGACCCGATCGTCGCGAAGCTCAGCGAGGCCCCCGGCAACGGCGCCGCGGTCGGCGGCGTGAAAGTCGTCACCGAGAAGGCGTGGTTCGCCGCCCGCCCGTCGGGCACCGAAGACGTCTACAAGATCTACGCCGAGTCGTTCGAGGGCCCGGAGCACCTGAAGCGCGTCCAGGAGGAGGCGAAGACGATCGTCGACGCCGCGCTCGGCGCCTAGCTGTTCGAGCACCGCACGATTCAGTGCAGACGGCCCCACTCGCCGCGGCCTGTGGGGCCGTCTGCGTGCGGGGCCGTCGGCATGCGGCGCGAGCGGCGGGTCAGGGCTGCGCCGCCCACCACTCCGTGATCGTGGCGGCGACGCCGCGGGCCTGCTGCTCGCGCATGGCCAGGCCGTAGTCGGTGCTCATCGCGCCGGCGATCTTCACGGCGAGGGCGGTGTCGCGGACGCCGTGGCCGAGCTCGATGAGGATCGGCCGCACCAGGTCGTCGTACTCGCCGTCGTCGGTGCGGCCGGGGGCGACCCCGACAGGGTCCCAGGCCCACAGGATGGCAGCCAGCTCGAGCTCGAGGGCGGTGAAGCGGCTGCGGTCGGAGTTGGACGGGCTGGCGGTGCGCATCCGGACAGTCTGCCGTACGGGGTGGCGCAGTTCCTGCGCCCGGAGACACGGCGAGCCCCTCCGAATCGGCTCACCCCCGCCGTTCACACGGAGGGAGCGAGCCGATCTGGCGGGGCTGGCGCGGCGGGCACGCCGATACGACGGGGCTGGCCCGCCGGCCCGGGGCCAGCACGCGCCCCGCCCCTACTTGCCGGTGATCTTGCCCGGGTTGAAGTTGCGCTTCGGGTCGGCGGTGTCGAGCATTCCCTGCATCAGCGCGAGGCCGGGTGCCGAGACGTCGGCGGCCATCCACGGGGCGTGCTCGAGGCCGACTCCGTGGTGGTGCGAGACGGTGCCGCCCTCGGCGATGAACGCGTCTTGGATCGCCTTCTTGACGACGTCGTACTGCTCGAGCGGCTGGTCGCCGTGCTCGAACGCGAACGTGAAGTACAGGCAGGCGCCCGAGTGGTACGAGTGCGACAGGTGCGCCATGATCAGGCCCTGCACGCCGATCTTCTCGAAGGCGCGGTTCGCCGACGCGTACACGCCGTTGTAGAGCGGAAGCAGCTTCGACCAGGGGGCGCTCGTCTCCGAGACGTCGGCTGCGCCGCCGTGGTCGAGGAAGAAGTCGCGCAGGTAGGGAGTGTCGAACTTCTTCTGGTCGTAGAGGACGCCTGGGCCCTTGCCGACGCCGAAGCCGCCGTGCTTCCGGACGATCTTCGAGACGAGCTTCTCGTTGATGGCGACGTGCTCCTCGGAGCCCTCATAGCCGATGAACGACAGGCAGATCTTCGAGAGGTCCCAGCCCTTAAGCTTCATGAACCGCTGCACGCCCTGGTTGAGGAGGGAGGAGATGCCCTTGCTCGCCTTCGACGTGGCCAGCGACATCTCGGTCTCGAACTCGTTCGAGACGCGGGTGATCGACGGGTTGGCGTCGCTCTCCGAGATCGCCTGCATGGCCGCGAGGCCGGCCTCCCAGGTCGGGAAGAAGTAGGCGAGGATCTCGCGCTTCTCGGGGAGGCGGTGCACCTGGACGGTGACCTCGGTGATGACGCCGAGACGGCCCTCGGAGCCGATGATCATCTCGCGGAGCGACGGGCCGGTCGAGGCCGACGGCACGGCGCGGATGACGACGACGCCGTCGGGGCGAACCAGGCGGAGGCCCTTGGTCAGGTCGGCGATGTCGCCGAACTTGTCGGACTGCATGCCCGATGAGCGAGTCGCGACCCAGCCGCCGAGGGTGGAGTGCGTGAAGCTGTCGGGGAAGTGCCCCATCGTCCAGCCCTTGGCGTTGAGCTGCTCCTCGATGTCGGGCCCCTGGGCACCGGCCTGGATGCGAGCCAGGCGGCCGTCCTCGTCGATGTCGAGCACACGGTCGAGGCGCCCCATGTCGAGCGAGAGCACGATGCGGTCCTCGCCGGGCATCGGCTCCAGCGCGCCGACGATGTTGCTGCCGCCGCCGAAGGGGATGAGCACGAGGTCGTGCTCGACGCAGAGCTGGACGATCTTGGCGATCTCGGACTCGGTGGCCGGGTAGACGACCGCGTCGGGCACGCGCGGGAAGATGCCGTTGCGGATCTTGATCAGGTCGCGGATGCTCTTGCCGTACGTGTGGACGACGCGCTCCATGTCGCCGAGCACGACGTGGCCTTCGCCGACGATGAGCGACAGGGCCGACGAGACCTCGGCGGTGATCCTCGAGCCGGGGATGTCGAGCTCGTCGAACGACGGGGCGGCGGTGACGGCGGCCGAGTTGAGGTCGACGCCGACCATCTTCTTCACGAACGGCGCGAACGCGGGCTTGTCTTCGTGGTGGAAGGCGACGCCGTCGACGCCCCAGCCCCACCACTTCATGTGCTTGACGTCGGGACCGTCTTCGGCGGCCGAGGCCTGTCGGGGCTTGAGGTCGGTCACGGGCGGGCTCCTTTGGACGGCGAGAGGGTGCGGCCCAGGATATCGGCCGAGTACTGGTTTCTGATGCGCAGGATCTCCTCGCGGAGCCGATTCGAGAACGCGATCGCGGTCTCGTCGGGCTCCGGCCGCATCGGGTCGCCGAACGCGACGCCGACGGGAAGCCGGCCCGGGCGGGGCCAGTGGGCCCCACGCGGATGCGCGATGTTGGCGCCGATCAGGGCGAGCGGGACGATCGGGACGTCGCAGGCCGCTGCGAGGCGGGCGGCTCCGGGCTTGAACGGGCCCATCTCGCCGTCTTTCGACCGCGTGCCCTCGGGGAACACCAGGACGGGGAACCCGCGGCTGAGCAGCGAGGCGGCGCTGACGGCCGCGTCGGCGTGCTTCGACGGCTTCGCACCGGCTCGGCGTCCGCGCTGGATCGGGAACGCGTTGAAGAACAGGGAGGTGAGGCCGCGACGCCACCAGACGTCGAAGAAGTAGTCGGCCGCGGCTCCGGTCGCGAGGTAGCGCGACAGCTTGCGCGGGAGAGCGCCGACGATGAGCGGCGCGTCCAGGTGGCTGGAGTGGTTGGCGATGAGCACGAAGCCGCCCTCGAGGCCCTTAAGCCGCTCGCGCCCGATCACGGTCACGTCGGTGATCGACCAGATGGTCGGCTTCATGAGCCAGCGCTGGGCCACGTAGCGCGCGGACGCGTGCCGCCGGCTGTTGAAGCGGTCGCGGACGTCGGCCGCGCCCTCGCCCAGGCGCACCTTCACATCGGCGGCGCCCTCGCTGACCCGGACCTTGACGTCGGCGGCGCTCTCGCTCACTCGGCCGGCGACGTCAGCCGCGACGGCGCCCAGCTTCGACGCGGCGTCGTCGTGCTTGTCGGCCTTCTCGACCTTGTCGCTCTTCGGTTCGTCCACGATCACGCCTCCACGGATTTCTTCCTGCTGGACGAGATGGCTCCCGACACCTTGCGGACTGCGCTCTTGGGTGCGTGACGCAGCAACCCGACCAGCACTCGGTACCGAACGGTGGGTATGGAGATCACTCTGCCCCTGTCGACGTCGCGCAAGCACGCGGTGACCAGTTGTTCGGCGTCGAGCCAGAGGGAGTTTGGAATGCTGGTCGTCCGGATAGCGGCTCGCTGATGGAACTCCGTGCGAACCCAGCCGGGCAGGACGGCCGTGACGGTCACGCCGGTTCCGTCCAGCTCGACGGCGAGGCCCTCGGAGAACGACGTCACCCACGCCTTGATCGCGGAGTAGGCGCCCATCGCGAGCAGGCCGGCCGTCGACGACACGTTGATGATGCGGCCCGTTCCGCGACCGCGCATGGACCGTGCCGCAGCACCCGAGAGCACCAGCACCGCACGGCACATCACCTCGAAGCCGAGGTCGAGTCCGGCGACGTCGCGCGACGTCAACGGGATGTGCATGCCGAAGCCGGCATTGTTCACGAGCACGTCAACGGGACGGTCGTCGTCTTCGAGTCGCGAAGCCACCCGGTCGACGTCGTCGCGGTTCGCGAGGTCGGCGGGGAAGACCTCGACGGAGCGGCCGATGCCGCGGATTTCCGTCGCCATGGAGGCGAGCCTCACCTCGTCTCGAGCGACGAGAACGAGGTCGTATCCCTTGTGTGCGAGCTGGCGGGCGAATTCGGCTCCGATGCCGGACGTGCCCCCGGTCACGAGCGCTACAGCCATGCCGCTTACGATACGGTGCCTACGGGCAACTTCGTGCATCGACCATTGCTCAGTACCGCTCCGGAGGCAAACGCTCATGACCACGAGTCCTGACCCGCAGGTCGCACGGCCGTTCGACATCCGCGAGTTCACGCGCACGGCTCAGGGCAACTTCCGGTCCGAGCTCGACCTGGCCTCGTACGAGTCCGAGCCCCTCTCAGCGCAGGAACTCGAGTTCCTGCGCTACGCCGCCAGGCTCGAAGCCGCCACGATGGAGCACCTCCGCAACCTCCTCGTGACAGCGACCCACAAGGACGCCCGGGTCACCGCGTTCCTCGTCACCTGGGCCTTCGAGAAGTTCTGGATGGCCGACGCCCTGGACGCCGTCCTGGAGGCTCACGGCCTCCCCCGCACCCGGACCGTCCCCGAGGGGGCACCCCGCAGGAGCGCCGACGAGGCGATCCAGCGTTCCGGCCCCATCCGCCGAGCCCTCGCGGCCGTCGGGCTCGGGACTCCGATCGTGGCCGTCCACATGACGGTCGGCCTGATCGACGAGTGGATACTCCGAGCGGCATACGACCACCTGCGCGAGACGACGACGTCGTCCGCGCTGCGCGACACGATCGGCAGGATCCAGATCATCAAGACCAGGCACGAGGCGTTCTTCGCCGACGAGACCGACTGGCGGCTCCGCGACTCCAAGGCGGCCGTCCGGCGCGCCAGGGCCGCCCTCCTCACGGCCGCCTGGCCGATCGGCGGCGTCGAGCGAGCCGCCGTCGACCGCGACATGTTCGAGACGTTCGTCTTCGGCGGGACCGGGGGCGCCGCCCGCGCGGAGTCGATCGGCACGCGCGTCGCCGCCCTGCCCGGCATGGACGCCCGCATGGGCTCCGTCACGGCGAAGAAGCTCCTGCCGTGAGCGCCGCCGTCACCGCCTTCCCCGAGCTTCAGACCGACCTCGGCGACGCCCACGTCTTCCTGACGGGCGGGACGGGCTTCGTCGGCCAGGCCATCCTCGAGCGGCTCCTCGCCTCGCACCCGGAGACGACCGTCTCGCTGCTGATCCGGACCAAGGGCAGCACGTCCGGCGTCGACCGTCTGCGGCACATGCTCCGGAAGCCCGTCTTCAAGTCGTGGCGCGACTCGGTCGGCGAGGCCGAGGTCGAGCGTGCCGTCACCGAGCGGCTCCGCGTGCTCGAGGGCGGGCTCGACTCCGTCCCGGCTCTGCCGAAGGACATCGACCTCGTCATCCACAGCGCGTCGAGCGTGTCGTTCGACCCGCCCATCGATCAGGCGTTCGAGACCAACGTCGGCGGCGCGGTCGGCCTCTACGAGGCACTGCTCGCGGCCGAGATCGACCCGCACGTCGTGCACGTCTCCACCGCGTACGTCGGCGGCCTCCGCAAGGGCATCTTCCCCGAGGCGTCGCTGACGCACGACGTCGACTGGCGCGCCGAGTTCGACGCCGCACGCGGCGCCCGCTCGCGCGTCGAGCTCGCCTCGCGCCAGCCCGAGGTGCTCCGCCGGTTCATGGCGGAGGCCCGGGCCAAGCACGGCAAGGAAGGCCCTCTGGCCGTCTCCCGTGAGGCGGAGTCGCGCCGCGTCGACTGGGTGAAGGCGAAGCTGGTCGACCACGGCCGCACACGTGCCGAGAGCCTGGGCTGGACCGACGTCTACACGCTGACGAAGGCCTTCGCCGAGCGCGCCGCCGAGCAGATGTGGGCGGCTGCGGGCCACCGGCTCTCGTTCGTGCGCCCCGCCATCGTCGAGAGCGCTCTCCGCCACCCGTACCCGGGCTGGATCGACGGCTTCAAGGTCGCCGACCCGCTGATCATGGCCTACGGCCGAGGCATGCTCCCCGAGTTCCCGGGCGTCCCCGACTCCGTCCTCGACGTCGTGCCCGTCGACTTCGTCGTCAACGTGATCGTCCTGGTGGCCGCGAACCCGGCCCCGGCGGGCGAACCGCAGTTCTTCCATGTGTCGTCGGGGGCCAGCAACCCGCTACCGATCCACCGCATGTTCACCAACCTCAGCATGTTCTTCACGGCGCATCCGGTGCCGACGCCCGACAGCGGCGACATCGCGGCGGCCACCTGGCGCTTCCCCGGCGGCCGCAAGGTCGAGCGGGCCGTGCGCCTTCGGGCCCGGATCAACGACGCGCGCGAGTCGCTCTTCATCCGGATGCCCTCGACGACGCGCACCCGAGAAGCGCTGGCCTCGGTCGACCGCCGTCGCAGCGACCTCGAGTCGCTGCAGAGCCTGACGGACCTCTACCGCCACTACATCCAGTCCGAGATCATCTTCGACGACACCCGCACCAAGGCCCTCCAGGCCGCGATCGTAGCGACCCAGACGCCCGAGAAGGCTCTCGACATCGGCTTCGACATGACCGACATCCAGTGGGAGGACTACTTCCAGGGCGTCCACTTCCCCGCCGTCACCACGATGACGCGCGCGTTCAGCGTGCGACCTGCCACGTCGGCGCCGGCAGCCGAGCCGGTGCTGCCGCAGCGGAGCGACGTCGTCGCCGTGTTCGACCTCGAGGGCACGGTCGTCGACTCGAACCTCGTCGAGCAGTACCTCTGGGTGCGCGGCAGCGGGTTCGGCAAGGCGGCCTGGCCGGGCGAGGTGGCGAGCCTGCTGGCGGCGCTGCCGGGGTACCTGCGGGCAGAGCAGCGGGATCGCGCCGAGTTCATCCGCGCGTTCCTGCGCCGCTATGAGGGCATGCCCGTCAGCCGCCTCGAGGAGGTCGTCGCCAAGAGCTTCGGTCAGACGCTCCTCAAGAGCACGATGCCCGCCGCGATTGAGCGGATCGCCGCCCACCGCGCTGCCGGCCACCGCACGGTGCTCGTCACCGGATCGATCGGGACTCTCGTCGAGCCCCTCGCGAACCTGTTCGACGAGGTCGTCGCAGGCACCATGCATGCCCGCGACGGCATATTCACCGGGTACCTCGCGAAGCCTCCGGTGGTGGGTGAGGCCAGGGCCGCCTGGCTGCGCCAGTACGCCGCTCTGAACGGCCTCGACCTGAGTGCCTCCTATGGATACGGTGACAGCCATTCCGACCTCGTCTGGCTCGAGATGGTCGGAAATCCCAGTGCCGTGAACCCCGATGCCAATCTCTCGCGGGAGGCGCTCCGAAGAAGGTGGAGAATCCGCGATTGGAAGCGCGGGCCGATCGAGCTAATCTCTAAGGACGCGTAGAAGTCTGCGCGCGCCGTCGAGGCGGCAGACCCGAAGGGAGTGGGAGAGGCTATATGCCTCTTCCGACATGTAATGGCATTCGATATCGACAAGTACGCTGCCGGCTCTGAGCGCCTGGGCTGGGACGACCTCGATCTCGAGCACTTCCGCCAGAACCCCCTCTCTCCCGAGACGCTCCGCACTCTGCGCTACATGGCCGACGTCGAGTACCACACCGTCTGCTACACCCGAGACCTCCTCACCACGCCGTCGCACAAGGACGGCGACATCTCGACGTTCATGACGATGTGGAACCGCGAGGAGTTCTGGCATGGCGAGGCCCTGGGCGCTGTCCTCGAGGTCCACGGCATCACGGTCGACTACGACGCTCTCCGCGCCTCCCGCCTCAAGCTGGGCTGGCGCGACCGCCTCGACCCGATCAAGCAGTCCATGCTCGGCAAGATCGTCGGCAGCGACTTCGTGGCCGTCCACATGTCGTGGGGCGCCGCCAACGAGTGGTCCGCCGTCAGCGCGTACAAGCGAATGGCCGACCTCGAGACCGATCCCGTGCTCGGCGAGCTGCTGCGCCGCATCGCCAAGCAGGAGACCCGCCACGTCGCGTTCTACGTGTCGCAGGCCCGCGAGCGCCTGCAGAAGAGCAAGCGCGCCCAGAAGCTCACGCGCCTCCTCCTCTCGAAGTTCTGGGCCCCCGTCGGCTCGAGCATCATGGAGCGCGACGACGTGCAGTTCGTGTTCGGCCAGATCATGAGCGGCGTCGAAGGCCGCAAAGAGATGAAGAAGCTCGACAACAACATCGCCAGCCTCCCCGGCATGCAGGGGCTCACCATCTTCGAGAAGGCGCTCGACGGGCTCGGCGTCGCCGCGTAGCGAGTTATCCCCAGGCGCGCACCGTCGCGGTTCCGGCCGCGATGCGTCCGGTAGCGTCGAGGCATGAGCGAGGGCGATTCGCGGCAGGAACCAGACGTGGCTGAGCCACGCCGCCGCTTCCGCCCGCCCGTCGCAGGCCTCGTCGCCGGCGGCCTCGCGCTGCTCATCGCACTCGGGAGCGCCCTCGGCAGCGCCCTCGTCTTCACCGGCCCGCGCCGCACGTTCGGCGTGCTGCCCAGCCCGAAGCCGCTCGTCCAGACCCCGCCGCCGGCCGCCGTGGCGACGGGCACTCCGCCGCCGATCGCGACGGGCAGCCGCCCCGACCTCGGCTGGATCGTCATCCTCGTGCTGTGCCTGGTGGGCGCGTTCCTGGTATTCGTGGTCGTCCGCTACGTGCTGCGACGACTGCGCGACCGCCAGCGCGGCGGCCCGGGCGGTCTCGGCGATGAGGCGCTCGACCTCCTCGGCGACGACCCGTCGGTCGAGACGAGCGCCCCGTACCTCCGGCGGGGGCTCCGACGCGCACTCGACGTGCTCGACGGAGACCGGGAGCCCGGCGACGCGATCGTGCAGGCCTGGCTCGGCCTGCAGGAGGCCGCGGAGGACGCCGGGTACCGCCGGCTGGAGTCCGAGACCCCGACCGAGTTCACGAGCCGCATCCTGGAACGGACGGGAGTCGACGGGTCCGCCCTCGCCACCCTCCGACGCCTGTACCTGGCCGTCCGGTTCGGCGACGCCGTCTCGACGGCGCGGGACGTGGCCGCCGCGCGCGCGGCCCTGCAGACCCTCGACGCCCAGTGGGCCGCCGCCGACGCGGAGGCCGCGCCGTGAGGGCGCTGCTCCGTCCGCCGCTGCGGGTGCCGGCGATCCTGGTCGCCGTCGCCGCGCTCGTCGTCGGCGGGATCGTCTGGTTCTTCGGCGTCGAACCGCTGCCGGCGTCGCTGGTGAGCCTGGCCGTGTTCGCCGTCGGCGTGACCTGGATCTCGGTCCAGGAGGGCGACAGGGCCGAGTGGCCGCGCCCGGTCGTCCGGCGCACGCCCGGTGCCCGGCGCGACCTCGAGCGCCTCGGCTGGGCGATGAAATCGCACGGCGGCATCCACGAGAAGACGCTGTCCCGAGTCCGCGAGGCGGCCCGGCATCGCCTGCTGTTCCTCTACGGGCTCGACCTGTACGACCCCGACGACCGGGCTCAGATCGAGGCGATCCTCGCACCGCCCGTCGTCCGCACGCTGATGACGCCGCGGAGGTCGCACCTCGACCTCGTGTCGTTCACCCGGCTGATGAATGCCGTCGAGGCGCTCGGCAGGGAACCCGCTTCGGGCCCGGCAGCCGCTCCCAGCAGCGCACCCGATCCAGGCGGCGCACCCGCTTCCGACCCCGCACCCACCGAGAGGCACCCGTGACCACGACTTCCCCCGACGCGCAGCTCTCCATCGCCGAGGTCGCCGACCTCAGCCGACGAATCCTCGACGAGGTCGGCCGCCTCGTCGTCGGCATGCGCGACCCGCTCGAGCTCGCCCTCGCGAGCATCCTGGCCGGCGGTCACGTCCTGTTCGAAGACGTCCCAGGCCTCGGCAAGACGCTCGCGGCGCGCAGCATCGCGCAGGCCACCGGGCTCGACTTCCGGCGCCTCCAGTGCACGCCCGACCTGCTGCCCGCCGACATCACCGGCTCGTTCCTCTACGCGCCCAAGACCTCGGAGTTCGTCTTCCGCCCCGGGCCGGTCTTCACGGGCCTCTTCCTGGCCGACGAGATCAACCGCACCTCGCCCAAGACCCAGTCGGCGCTTCTCGAGGCGATGGCCGAGGGCCAGGTGACCGTCGAGGGCCAGAGCTTCCCGCTGCCGAAGCCGTTCCACGTCATCGCGACCTCGAACCCCATCGAGTACGAGGGCACGTACGCGCTGCCCGAGGCGCAGCTCGACCGCTTCATGGTGCGCCTCTCGGTCGGCTACCCCACGCGGCAGGGCGAGCAGGCCGTGCTGCTCAACCGCGTCGACCGTCGCCGCGAGGTCGGCTCCGTCGAGGCCGTGATCAGCCCCGAGACGCTGCTCGCGATGCAGAACACCATCGAGACCGTGCACGTCGACCCCGACATCGCCCTCTACTGCGTCGACCTCGTCACTGCCACTCGCGGCCACCGCGACATCCAGGTCGGCGCTTCGCCCCGCGGCGCCCAGGGCCTCATGCTCGTCGGTCGCGCCCGCGCCGTCATGGACGGCCGCGACTTCGTCGCCCCCGAGGACATCAAGGCGGCCGCGGTCCCCGTGCTCGCCCACCGCGTCTCGCTGACCCCGCAGGCCTGGGCCAACGGCGTCGACTCGGCCGGCGTGATCCGGGGAATCGTCGGACAGGTCGCGGGCCCGCCCGCCGTCGGCGAGGGCGCGCCGGCGGTCGCCGCGCGCCCGTGACCGAGGCCGAGCCTCCGTCGGGGGCGACCTCGCCGACCGGCGCGCAGTCCTCCGGCGGAGTCGGCACGCCTGCGAGAGGCGAGCGTGATCCGGGTGCGGGAGGGGCGGTCGACCAGACCTCGGCGGCGCCGCGCTGGGCGGTCACCCCGCCCGTGCTCTTCGGCGCCGGCGCCGCCGTGCTGCTGGCGGCCCTCGGACTCGTCACCACGCACGCCGAGTTCGCCCTGCTGGCGCTCCCGCTGTTCGTGGCGGTGGCGCTTGGGGCTGACGCGCGGCCGCGGCGCGGGGCCGCGGTGACGGTCCGCACGTTCCTGCGCCCTGATGCCGACTCGTCGGGGGTGGCCTATCGCATCGGCTTCGATCTGCCCGAGGGGGCCGAGAGCGTCGCCGTGCTGCTGGAGGCCGCCGACGACACGACGCACCGCTTCGCCGTCGACCGCGACACCGCCGCGCGGCTGATCGGCACGATCCCTGTCGCCCACTCCGGCCCGCAGGAGATCGTGCGCATGCACTACTCGGTGCTGGGTGCCCGCGGCACGGCCGTCTCGTCGCCGGAGCCCGGGCCCGTGAGCTCGCGCGTCGTACCGCCGCCGCGCCTCCGGATGGAGAACCTGCCGCTGCCCCTCCGCGTCGTCGGCATCACCGGCGCCCACGGCTCGGCGACGCCGGGAGACGGCGGGGAGTTCCGCGATGTCGCCCTGTTCACGCCCGGCGATCGGCTGCGGCGCATCGACTGGAAGGCCACGGCTCGCCGAGCAACCCTCGAGGGCGAGCTCTACGTGCGCCGCACCTTCTCGACCGCCGACGCCATCGTGATGCTCGTCATCGACGACCGCGACGACGTCGGCGCCGACATCACCCGCTGGTCGGGCGCGCGCGGCACGGTCGCCACGGCGACGTCGCTCGACCTGGCCCGGGAGGCCGCGTTCTCGCTCGCGGCCGCCTACCTGGCCGCCGGCGACCGGGTCGGCCTGCGCGACCTCGCCGGCACCGCCCGCGCGGTCGAGCCGGGCGGCGGCACGCGGCACCTGGAACGCCTGCAGAAGACCATCGCGACGGCGGCCCCCACGGGCGAGCCGGTCCGGTCCGTGCGCACGCCGCTCGTGCCGGCCTCGTCGCTGGTCGTCGTGCTGTCGACCTTCCTCGACGAGCAGGCCGCGACCATGGCGATCACCTGGGCCTCCACCGGCCACCGGGTGCTCGCCGTCGACGTGCTGCCCGCCGCCGACATCTCCCGCACCACCCGCGAGGAGCGCACCGCCCACCAGCTGCTCATGCTCGAGCGCACCTACCGGCTCGACAGCATGGCCGCGTCGGGCGTGGAGCTGGTGCGGTGGGGCGAGCAGCCCGGCGTGCCGGTTCCAGCCGTGCAGCTGCGCATGCTCAGCCGCCCCCGGAGGATGCGATGACCCCCGGCTTCCCCGCGGTCGGCCGCACCGTCCCGGCCGCGGCCGTCACCGTCCTGATCGGCGTCGTCGGAGCCCTCGCGTCGCTCGTCGTGATCGGCGTCAGCGGCTGGCTCGTCGTCGCGCTCCTCCTCACGGTCGGAGCCGCCGCCCTGCCGCGCACGCCCTTCGCCGCCATCCTCAGCGTGATGCTGGGCCTCGCGCTCGTCATCGACGGCGACCTCGGCTACACGCCCGCGTTCGTCGTGCTCCTCGCAGCGATCCACCTCCTGCTCGTCGCCGGGCAGCTCGCCGCCTGGCTGCCGCTCCGTGCGCGCGTGCAGGTCGCCGTGCTCCGGCCGCCCCTCGTGCGCTACGTGCTCGTGCAGGTGGCGGCACAGGTCGTGGCGTTCGTCGTGCTCACCTTCGCGCGCCCTGTGCCGGGCTCCGCCCCGGGCGCGGGCGCCCTCTGGCTCGGCCTCGTCGGGGGTGTCGCCGCCGTGCTCCTGGCCGTCGCGGTGCTCATCCCCCTCCTCCTCCGCCCCACGCGCTGAGCGCGAGCGCGCGCTGACGCGCACGCGCACGCGCGCACGCGCGCACGCCGGCGAGGAGTCGCTGCTTGTCCTCAACCGCCCCGCCGACAGCAACGAGCGACCCCTCACCGGCCTGCAGGGGAAGCATCTGCACCTAGGACGTGCTTGCGCACTCGCGCGACGACCTGGCTCGACGACGTGCGCAGTGCGCCTCCGGTGACGCGGATGGTGCGCCACCGCGCGTCGGCGAACCGCTCTCGGCGGTCGATGTCGGACTCGAACTGCTTCCTGTCGACGCGGTGCCCGTCGCCTTCGTACTCCACGACGACTCGAGCGTCGCGGAACACGAGGTCGCCGATGCCGAGCCAGCGATCGTCGTCATCACGCACCTCGACGTTGAGCTCGGGCTCCGGCAGTCCGCCCCGCACGAGGAGGAGGCGGAGGCGCGTCTCGCCGGGTGAGCGAACGTTCGACCGTGCCAGATCGAGCGCCTCCCGGAGTGCGACGACACCGCGGGAACCCGCACGCGAGGCCGCGGCGCGTTCGAGCAGCTCGCGCTCCACGAGTCGCGCCCGGGGTCGTGTCGACCACTCCCCGAGGAGGCCGTCGGCCATCGCGACGAGATCGTCGACCCGGAGCTGCTCCGAGCACTGCGCCCACGCCGTGACCGGGTCGACGACCGGCAGCCCGTCGAGAAGGAGTCGAGCTACGGGCGTGATCCGGTGGCCGATGACTCCCGGACGACGCATCGCCCGACTCCCCGTCGTCGAGACGTGCAGCTCCACCGGACGATCCGCGTACCGGGAAGGAAGCGGAAGACCCCAGAGGGCCGCCGCCGTGAGGTGGCTGAAGCACTGGTCCGCCCCGAGCACGAGGGCTGCCTCGCGACATCGTCCGGCCAGGTCTGCTGCCGGGCTGACCGCCCGGACGCCGAGGAACGGCACGGCGAGGTCTGCCGCGCGAAGGCGGCCCACGCCGACTCCGGCGCGGTACGCATCGGCGACCGCGAACGGCGCCTCAGCCAGCGGATCAGGAAGGGGCGACGAGGACACGCACCCAGCGTGGCGGCCCGGCCACCCCGAGTTCCTGCGCCAGGTCTCTTCTGTGGAGAAGCGCCCCCTGTGGACGACGGTGAGGAGTCGCTCGTTGTCGGCGACCGGGGTCGAGCAGGACAACGAGCGACTCCTCACCCGCCGGCGCCGCAGGCGCAGGCGCAGGCGCAGGCGCTGCTACAGAGACGCTGGGACCTTGTAGAACCAGACGTCGGCACCGGGGTGGTCCTTGGTGATGGCGGTGTCGAGGTCGCGGTAGTCGTAGTCGAGGTTGTGGCCGACGAGCGAGATCTTGCTGCCTGCGATCGCGCTGACGATCATGACGTGGTCGGGCACGCCGTTGTCGTTCCAGTCGAAGTACGCCAGGTCGCCGATGGCGAGCTTCGAGCGCTCGGTCGCGGCCAGGCGGGTGAAGCCGAGCGACGGCGTCGTCGCGAGGTACGTGTCGAACGACGGAGCGTAGCCCCAGGACTCGCTGTGGCCGGTCGAGTTGTAGTACCAGGAGTCGTTCTGGGCGAGGCCGCGCGCGGCGAGGGCCTGGCTCACGAAGTTCTGGCAGTCGCCGCCGACGGCGTTGAAGTTGGCGAACGACGCGTTGTACGCCTTCGCCGACCAGTGCTGGAACGCGTACTGCATCTCTCTGTCGACACCGTCGGTCACCTTGTAGTCGTACGAGAGCCCCGACGACGAGGCGCCGGTGACTGTGACATCGACCGTCGACGGCTGGTAGTCGACGGCGTGCGGCACGACGGCGGTGACCGAGGTGGCGGTGGCCTTGACCGAGGTGGCGGCGACGGTGCCGAACTTCACGGCGCTGACGTCGGCGAGCGACGTGCCCGAGATGGTGACGGTCGAGCCGCCGACGAGACCGCCGGAGGTCGCCGACAGCGATGACGCGGTGGGAGCCGCCGGGGTCGACGATTTCAGGGGCGTCTGCTCTCCGAGCGTCGCGGGAGGCATGACGCCGGACGTGCCGGAGGTGCATCCTGCTAGCAGGGCGGTCGCGACCACGGCCGTGGTCAGAACAGGGACGAACCTTTTACGCATGCACCAAAACCATTCGAGTCAGACCGGGCGGCGGCCACACTAACACTGCGACCTCGGCAGCTCGGGAGAACGGCTTAGGCAAATTCGTGACACTCGTGTAATTTTGCATCGATTGCAAACAATCGCGCGCGGTCAGTGCGCGCGGTACGCAATGAGACGAAAAGAGACAGATGTCCCGGGCAGAAGCAGCCGCACCAGAGACGGCACCCGTCGAGCAGCAGGGGTTGATGACGCACAGGCAGATCCTGTTCGTCATCTTCGGCCTGATGGCAGGTATGTTCCTGTCGTCGCTCGACCAGACGATCGTCGGCACGGCGATCCGCACCATCGGCGACGACCTCCACGGCCTCGACCACCAGGCCTGGGTCACGACGGCCTACCTGATCTGCTCCACCATCGCGACGCCGATCTACGGCAAGCTGTCCGACCTCTTCGGCCGCCGCCCGCTGTTCATCATCGCGATCGCCATCTTCATCATCGGGTCGGCCGCCGCGTCGTTCTCGGACTCGATGTACATGCTCGCCGCCTTCCGCGGCCTGCAGGGCCTCGGCGCCGGTGGCCTCATGGCTCTCCCGCTCGCGATCATGGGCGACATCCTCGCTCCCCGCCAGCGCGCGAAGTACCAGGGCTACTTCCTCGCCGTCTTCGGCATCTCGTCGGTCATCGGCCCGCTGATCGGCGGCCTCTTCGCCGGTGCGGACTCGATCCTGTTCATCACCGGATGGCGCTGGGTCTTCCTGCTCAACGTGCCGATCGGAATCATCGCCCTCATCATCGTCGGCCGCTTCCTCCACATCCCCGGCCAGAGCCGCAAAGACAACATCCGCATCGACTGGTGGGGCGCCTCGCTCGTCATCGTGTCGGCCGCGCCGCTCCTCCTGGTAGCCGAGCAGGGCCGCGAGTGGGGCTGGGGCTCGCTCAGCGCCTGGGCCTGCTACGTCATCGGCGGTCTCGGCATCATCGGCTTCATCGTGGCCGAGCGCATGATGGGCGACGCCGCGCTCATCCCGCTCAAGCTGTTCAAGAGCCGCACCTTCTCGATGGCGACCGTCCTCGGCGTACTGGTCGGCTTCGGCATGTTCGGCGCGCTCCTGACGGTGCCGCTCTACCTGCAGCTCGTCAACGGCTCCACGCCCACCGAGTCGGGCTTCCAGATGCTCCCGATGATCCTGGGCCTGATGATCTCGTCGATCGTCTCGGGCCAGATCATCTCCCGCACCGGCAAGTACAAGATGTTCCCGCCGATCGGCACAGCGTTCATGATCCTGGGCTTCGCCTGGTTCAGCCAGCTCACCTACGACAAGCCGTGGTACTTCCTCTCCATCGGCATGGTGTTCGTGGGCCTCGGCCTCGGCCAGCTCATGCAGACGCTGACCCTCGCCTCGCAGAACTCCGTCGGCCCGGCCGACATCGGCGTCGCGACCTCGTCGTCGACGTTCTTCCGCCAGATCGGCGGCACGGCTGGCACGGCGATCCTGTTCTCGGTGCTGTTCTCGCGCCTCGGCACGACGATCCCGGACGGTTTCAAAGACAAGACGCTTGCGGCGAACCTGAAGTCGGCGCTGGCCGACACGACGGTGACGTCGAACCCGAACAACGCCGGGATCCTCGACCTGCTCAAGCAGGTCCAGACGGGCAACACCGCCGCTCTCGGAAACGCGCTGAACGGCGACACCTCGTTCTTGAACAAGGCGACCGAAGCCCTCAAGGCGCCGTTCCTCTACGGCTTCGCGCACGCGTCGGTCTCGGTCTTCACGATCGCGCTCGTCGTCGTCTCGGTGGCGTTCGTCCTGAGCTTCTTCCTCCGCCCGGCGCCGCTCCGCACGCGCTCCGCCATGGACGAGCAGGCCCACCAGAACGCCGAGCAGGCCCACCAGAACGCCGCGGCGGCCTCCGCCAAGGCGCAGGTCGATGCCGACGCCGAGGAGACCGACCGCGCCGCACTCGCCGCGCAGTCCGCCGCCAACACGATGGGCTCCCCGGTGTCGCCCGACACCGGCAGCATCCGCATCCCCAGCCGCGACTAGGTCGGCGGACTCGCGTCCGGGCAGAGCCCAGGGCGCAGGAACTCGAGGTGGTCACCTCGGCAGAAGGCCCGGAACTCCCGCAGTTCCGGGCCTTCCGCCGCCACGGCCAGGCCTCCGACGAAATACGGCGACTTTTTTCACGGCGGCGAAATCTAGATTCAACAATCGAGTGTCACGATGGAACCACAACACCGACGAAGGACCCGATCATGGCTCTCACCCCGTACTCCCCCGACTCGCAGCTCCTGCGCACGACGTTCTCGTACTTCCCGTCCGGGGTGGTCGCGCTGGCCGCCGAGGTCGACGGCGAGCGCGAAGGCCTCGTGGCCTCGTCGTTCACCGTGGGCATCTCGATGGACCCGCCGCTCGTGGGCTTCTCGGTGCAGAACACGTCGACGACCTGGCCCACGCTGAAGAAGGCCGAGCGCATCGGCATCTCGGTGCTCGGCGAGACGCACGGCCAGACCGCGCGCCAGATCGCCGCGAAAGACAAGGCGACGCGCTTCGAGAACCTCGAGCTGGAGACCAGCGACGACGGAGCCCTCTTCGTGCACGGCTCGCCCGTGTGGCTCGAGACGAAGGCGTACGCGGAGTACCCCGCGGGCGACCACACGATGATCCTGCTCGAGGTCACCGGCCTCTACACCGACGCGTCGCTGGAACCCCTCGTGTTCCACGGCTCGGCCTTCAAACAGCTGCTCAAGACGGCCTGAACCCTCCCGTGGCGGCCTAGGCCGTCACGAAGTGGCGGCCTAGGAGCCGTGAGATGCAAGGCGGAGGCGGCCCGGTAATAGCGGAGCTATGCCGGGCCACCGACAACGCAGCAGATTGCGGCCCCTAGGCCGTCACGAAGTCGGCGTCGGGAAGGCGTCGGCGCATCACGGCGACGGCCTCCGTGTTGCTGTCGACGAGCACGAAGTGGCGGCCCAGCTCGGCCGCTGCCGCACCCGTCGTGCCGGATCCTGCGAAGAAGTCGAGCACCCAGTCGCCCTCGCGCGTCGAGGCCTGGATGATGCGCCGCAGGATGCCCAGCGGCTTCTGCGTCGGGTAGCCGGTCTTCTCCTTGCCGGTCGGCGACACGATCGTGTGCCACCAGACGTCGGTGGGCAGCTTGCCCCGCGCGGCCTTCTCGGGCGTGACCAGGCCCGGCGCCATGTACGGCTCGCGGTCGACGGCGCTCGAGTCGAAGTGGTACTTCGCCGGGTCTTTCACGTAGACGAGGATCGTGTCGTGCTTGGTCGGCCAGTGCGACTTGCTCTTGGCGCCGTAGTCGTAGGCCCAGATGATCTCGTTCAGGAAGGACGCGCGGCCGAACAGAGCGTCGAGCAGCACCTTCGCGTAGTGCGCCTCGCGGTAGTCGAGGTGGAGGTAGAGGGTGCCGTCGTCCGCGAGCAGCCGCCATGCTTCGGCGAGCCGCGGCTCGAGGAACGACCAGTAGTCGTCGAACCGGTCGTCGTACTTCATCAGGTCGCCGCGGATCCGCTCGTACTGCACGCCCTTGAAGCCGGCCACGGCTCCGGTGCGCGAGCCCCGCACCGAGTGCGTCTCGTGCCGGGTCTGGCTGCGGCCGGTGTTGAACGGCGGGTCGAGGTAGACGACTGTGAACGCCCCGTCGGGGAGGGTCGGCAGGAACTCGAGGTTGTCGCCGTGGACGACACGGTCACGCGACTCCGTGGTCCAGTCTGCGGGCATCCTCCTATTGTGGTCGTCCTGACAGCGCCGCCCGACCACCGCGGCGTATCGTTTCGGCCATGACCGTCGAAGTCCGCAGAGATGACGCCCAGAGCCAGTACACGATCCTCAAGGACGGACGGACGGTCGGCTTCGCCGCCTTCCAGGAGTCCGACAGCGAGATCGCGTTCACGCACACGGAGGTCGACCCTGCCGAGCAGGGCAACGGCTATGCCGCAGTGCTCGTGCAGCACGCCCTGGACGACGTGAAGGCGACGAGCGACAAGCGCGTCGTGCCCGCCTGCTCGTATGTCGCGAAGTACGTCGAGAAGAACCCGCAGTACGAGGAGCTCGTGCGGCGCTGAGTCATTGAAATATCTCATGTAGAGTCCTCTGCATGACTTCTGACCGGAGCCCCTCTCCCCATGGCCGTCGCGGCTTCCTCGCCGCGGCGGCCCTCACCACCGCCGCCGGCATCACGGCCGTCGCCGCCTCGCCGGCATCGGCAGCACCCACACCGGGAAAGAGCGGGCAGAAGGTCACAGCGTCGATGTTCGACGTCACCGACTTCGGGGCGGTCGGCGACCGCGTCACCGACGACACCGTCGCCTTTCAGGCGGCCATCCAGGCGGCGCACGCGAAACTCGGCGTCGTGCTCATCCCGAGCGGCCACTACATCATCGACAGCCTCACCATCCCGACCCTGGTCAAGATCATCGGGGAGGGTGCCGACAGCAGCCGATTCACACCGTCGGCCCGCGGCGGCGTCAACCTGCACCACCGCGAGCGGAGCGTCGACCCGCTGCTCGTGATCGACGGCGGCGCCATCACCGTCGAGTTCATCACGCTCCACGGCAATGGCAGCCGGGCTCCCCTCATCCGCGTCGACAACGGCTTCGAGTCGCGCATCAACCGCGTCCGGCTGTTCGATGTGCCCGGTACGGCGATCCAGATCAACCGGGTCAACAACAACACCTGGACCGACCTGTTCATCGACAACTGCGGAAGCCGCGACGCCGCGGCGATGGTCGTCACCACGCCCGACGACCCGACGAAGCAGACCAACACGTTCACCTGCTACAACCTCACCATCGAACGGGCAGCCAACGTCGCCCTCGATATCGCCTGGGACGGCCACGGCGGCAATGTCGTGGAGTTCGTGCGCCTGCCGTTCCTCCACGTCGAGTCGCCGGCCGACGAGCACTCGGCGTTCCCCGGCAACGTCGATCCGCTGATCCGCCTCGGCAACGTCCGCCAGCTCGAGCTGACCGACGCGTTCGTCTACGGCGGCCCCGCGCCGCTCCTCGTCCACCGCCAGAACCTGACTCTCACCGAGCCGCTCTCAGGCGGCATCCGCCTCATCGGCGGCGCCTTCCTGGGCGCTGACGCCAGGAAGACGGGCGGGCCGTCCGAGACCCTCATCCAGCTCGAGCGGGGCGACGACTTCGCCGTCGTCGGCACCCGCTTCGCGCGGTTCGAGCGCGCGGCGGTCACGGCGGGAGACGCCTACGGCGCTCGGGTCCTGATCGACCCCACGAGCACCGCCCCCTACTCGAAGACCCTCCTGGCCGATGACCGCGATTCCGCCGACCGTCCGACGTGGATCTGGCCCGGTCGCATCCGCGCGAGCGAGGACGTCATCCTCGGGAGACATCTTCGGTCAGACCGGGCGCTGTCGAAGCCTCAGCTGACGCCCTTGCCCGGGGCGGGGACCGCTCCGCCCTCGCCGACCTTGAACGGCACGGACACGTCGGGATTCCTCTACTTCGGCACGGGCACCCTGACCGTGCGAGGGGGCCTGGTGCGGGTCACCTACGACAAGCCGTTCGACGTGACGCCCGCGGTCGTCATCACCCCGACCGGCTCGGGCGCGGCCACGCGACCGTTCTACGTGTCGCCGTCGCGCACCCACTTCGACATCGGCCTGGCGGAGGTCCCGCCCCAGGGCGTGACCAAGACGGGATTCGGCTTCACGTACCAGGTCATCGGCTAGAGCCGATTTCCGTTCGAGTACGAATTCTGGATGACTACCCAGAGTTAATACGCCTCTCCAGGCGCCCGACCGCTTCACCCAACGGGGCGCACTAGCCGCCGGCGGCGAACGGAACGGGCGGGCAGCCCGCCGTCGTGTCGGGCTCGGACACCGGCGGCTGGATCGTCTTCGGCACGGGTGCCCGCGCCACCAGCGGCCCGCAGGTGCGCGTGGTGTTCGCCCAGCCCTTCGAGGTCGCCCCGGCCGTCGTCGGTGACCGGCGGGCGCTTCGGCTACCACTACGTCGTCGTCGGCTGACCGGCCCGCGTTCGGGTCGCACCCCTTTGCGGACTTACGCGTGGAGTGCGCTTCCAGGAAACTCAGAGGGTGACACTCGCCCAGCAGCTGACCCGATTCGAGAGCCTTCTCAGTGGAATCGACTCGGCCCTCCTCGCCTCCCTCGCCCCCGGTCTCGACGATTCCGGTGTCGAGGCGCTCCGTCGCGCCCTCGCGCCGACCGAGCTGAGCGCCCAGGTCGAGGTGCTGTACCGGTGGCGCAGCGGCGGGCCCCTGCCGCTGTTCTTCGGGCGGGCGATGGCCACGCCGAAGCGGCTGGCGGGCGCGACGGCCGCCGCGGAAGAGGGGGCGGGCCTCGTCGACGGGATTCCCGTGTTCGTCGGGGGTGACGGCGGGGCGGTTGCCGATCTCGAGTTCCTGCTCTCCGATCTCTGCGACTCGGCCGAGGCCGCCGGCGACTCGCCGTATGAGCGGCGCGCAGCCCTGACCGGCTCCGCACCGGTGCGGCCCTGCACGACGACCGCCGCCGACGCCGCCGAGACCCGCACGATCGCCGACCTCGTCGAGCAGAGCCACGAGGCAGAGGCCGTCGGCACCGTCGGCGGCCGCATCGTCGACGCGTGGGATTCTGCGGGATACGTGGAGTTCCGGCTGGCCGACGCCTCGCACACTCTCGTGCTCGGCATCCGCGACCCCGATCACGAGTCGCTGCCCGCGCTCGGCCAGGAGCTGCTGATGACCGTGCGCATCCGCAAGGGCGCGACGGCCATCACGGAGCCGATCGACCCGAGGCGGCCGTCGGTGCTCGGCGCTGTGCCCGCGGACTACCTCTCGCACTCGGCTTTCTAGGGGACGCGGGCCAGCCACTCCGGCGTCGCGAACTTGGTGCGCACCAGCTCTTCGGCCTGCGCCAGCTCGTCGTCGGTCACGTGACCGACGGTCGCGCCGTAGAGGCCCGTGAACGTGCGCTTGAGGCTGTCGATCACCTCGGCGCGCGGCAGTCCCGTCTGCGAGCGCAGCGGGTCGACCCGCTTGGCCGCCGAGGTCGTGCCCTTGTCGCTCATCTTCTCGCGGCCGATGCGGAGCACCTGCACCATCGTGTCGCCGTCCATGTCGTAGCTCATGGTGGCGTGGTGCAGGAGGGCGCCGTTGCCGAGGCGCTTCTGCGCGGCGCCGCCGATCTTGCCCTTGGCGCTCGTGATGTCGTTGAGCGGCTGGTAGAACGCGTCGATGCCCATCGACTTGAGCCCCTGGATCACCCATTCGTCGAGGTAGGCGTACGAGTCGGCGAAGCTCATGCCCTGCACGAGGTCGCCCGGGGCGTACAGCGAGTAGGTCACGATCGAGTCGGCGTCCATGAACATGGCACCGCCGCCCGAGATGCGGCGCACGACCTGGAAGCCGTGCTTCTCGGCGTTCTCAGCGTCGACCTCGTTCTTGAGCGACTGGAAGCTGCCGATCACGACGGCGGGCTCGTTCCACTCCCAGAAGCGCAGCGTGGGCCCGCGGCGGCCGGCCCCCACCTCTTCGGTGAGCACCTGGTCGAGAGCGAGATGCACGTTGGGCGAGACGGGCCCGTCGTGGATGATCTGCCAGTCGTAGTCGCGCCAGTCGGTCGCGCGGCTCAGCGACCGGCGGATCGCGACGGCGATCGCCTCGGGCGAGACGCCGAGCATCGTGGTGCCCTCGGGGAGCCCCGCCCGGATCGCGGCCGAGATGTCGGCGGAGTCGGCGGCGGCGTCAAGACCGTTGACGGCGCGGTCGATCGCCTCGAGGGCGTCGTCGGGCTCGAGGAAGAAGTCGCCCGCGAGCCGGAACCCCGACAGCCTCCCGTCGATGACGTCGAGGTCGACGACTACGAGCTTTCCGCCTGGGACCTTGTACTCACCGTGCATAGAAGCGAGCCTACGCAGGAACTGCGGAACGAGCGTCGAGCCACCCGATCAGGTCGACCGTGACCTCGTCCCTGTTGGTCTCGTTGAACACCTCGTGCCGCGCCCCGTCGTAGACGATGAGCTCGACGTCGGTGAAGCCCGACCGGTCCCGGTACGCCGCCACGAGCTTCTCCGCGCTGGTGCGGCCGCCGAGCGGGTCGTCGTCGCCGACCATCACGAGCAGCGGCAGGTCGCGCTTCGGGTGCCGGGTAGGGCGGCCGTAGAGGCGGAGCGCGTCGCGGAGGCCGAAGAGCTTCAGGACGGTGGCTGGTATGGCCAGCGGGTCGACGGCCATCGCGGCGGCGACGGCGGGGTCGCGGCTCAGCCACTCGAACCCCGTGGTGCCGAGGTGCGCGTGGCGCTTGTTGAGGTCGCCGCCGTTCATCGTCAGGGGCGTGCGATACGCGGTGCCGGTGAGGACGGCGCCGTCGTAGTCGTCGGCGTGCGCGTCGACGATGATCTGAGCCATCAGCGAGCCCCACGAGTGCCCGAGCAGAACGAGCGGGAGCCCGGGGGCGTCGGCGCGGGCCGTCCGGGTCACATCGCGCACGGCCTCGACGGTGGCGGGGAGGCCGCCGGGCCCGAGGTGGCCGAGCATCGGGCTGCCCTCGCCCCACTGGCCGATGCCCGTGCGGCCGTGTCCGCGGTGGTCGTCGGCGTAGACGGTGTAGCCGGCGGCGGCCAGTGCCTCGGCGAGCCGCTCGTACCGGAGCGCGTATTCGCCGACGCCGTGCGCGAGCTGGACGATGCCGCGCGGCGCGGAGGCCGCCCACACGTAGTAGTGGATGACGACGCCGTGGGCGTCCGTGAGCGTGCGGTCGTCGCGAGCCATGACGCCAGTCTGGCACTGGGTGGCGGCGAGGCTGCGGCCCGCGCGCGAAAGCGCACTCGTTATCGCACCAGGGGGTCCTGGGCGACAACGAGTGCACTCTCGGCGGTGACGGCGGCGCCAGCCGCCAAGACAATCAGTCGTCAGAGCCGTGTCCGCCGTGTCCGCCGTGGTCGTCACCGGCGTCGTGGCCGGAGCCGTCGTCCGAGCCGCCGTGCCTGCCGCTGCTCGAGCCGTCGCGGTCTCCACCGTGGTCGTCGCCCGCGTCGTGCGAGGGGCCGTCATCGCTGACGGCGGCGACCGGGGTGGGAGCCGTCGAGGCGACCGGGGCCGGCGCGGTGGCGTGGTGGCCGGAGTCGTCGGCGGCCGGCGCGGTCGTCGGGGCCGGCGTGGTGGAGGCGACGGGCGCAGGAACTGCGACGACGTCATCGGCCCCACGCCCGTGGCGCACGTGGCCCGGAGCGTCGTCGGCCCCGCGTCCGTGGCGCGCGTGACCGGCGGCGTCATCGGCGCCGTGGCCGTGGCGCGCGTGCGGCTTCGCGGTGGGCGTGGTGCTCGGCGACCCGGTCGGCGTGGCCGATGCCGTGGGGGCGGCGGGGCTGGCGGTGGTCGTGGCGACCGGCGTGGCGGTGTCGTCGGCGCCCTGCGAGGCGAAGGCGATGCCGGCGGATCCGAGCACGAGCGCCGCGGCGGCGGTGCCGGTGATGACGAGCTTCTTGGTGCGGTTCATGATGTCCTCCGTGGTGGGTGGGCCGCCTGTGCGGCTGACATGACTTTCCCAAGGGGGTGCTGAACCGGGTCTGAAGCGCCCTGAACGAACGTTCAGGTGCGAACGGGCTCGGTCGTCGAGGGCCGTCAGTCGTCGAGCAGGGGAAGCGACACCTCGAAGCGGGCACCGCCCAGGGCGGAGTCGGCGACGCGCACCTCGCCGTCGTGGACGCCGACGAGGCTGCGCACGATGGCGAGTCCCAGCCCCGACCCTCCGGCCTCGCGGGCCCGGGCCTCGTCGAGCCTGACGAACCGTGAGAACACCCGATCGCGGTCGGCCGCGGGCACACCCGCTCCGTCGTCGTCGACCGCGAGCAGCACTCGCCCGTCGGCGACCTCGAGTGAGAGGGCGACCGCGCCTGCTGCGTGCCGGGCGGCGTTGTCGGCGAGGTTCCTGACCACCTGCGCCAGCATCCCCCGATCGCCCCGCACCCGGGCCGCTGTGACGTTCGTGGCGTCGACCGTCACCGCCCCCGCCGAGCGGAGGCGTGCCGCCTCGCCGAGGACGATGTCGTCGACGTCGACGGCCTGCATCGCAGGCTCGAGTCCGCCCTCGTCGGCTCGCGCGAGGATCAGCATGCCCTGCACCAGGTCGGCCAGGCGCTGTCCCTCGGTGAGCACGGTGTCGGCGAGCAGCTCCGGCTCGATGCGGCCGGGGTAGGCGCGCTGCACCTCGGCGAGCTGCCGCATGACGGCGAGGGGCGACCGCAGCTCGTGCGAGGCGTCGGAGACGAAGCGACGCTGCGACTTGGCAGAGTCGTCGAGCCGGTCGAGCATCTCGTTGAGGGTGGTGGCGAGCCGGGCGATCTCGTCCGAGCCGCCCTGGCCCGGGATCCGATTCGAGAGCCGTGCGGCGGTGATGCCCTCGACCTCGAGCCGCATCTGCTCGACGGGCCGGAGCGACCGGCCGACGACCAGCCACGTCGTCGCCGCCATGACCAGCAGCAGGATCGGGATCACGACGCCGAGCGTGGTGAGCGTGGCGCGCTCGGTCACGGCGTTGGCGGCGAGCGAGCGAGCCGCGGCCACGACGTAGTCGGTCGACGGGTCGGGCCGCGCGGCGGCGAGGTGGATCACGGGGCCGGGCGTTCTCACGGAGGCCGACCCCGCGTCGGGCGCGGGGGCGCCGGGAGCGGGCGCACCGACGTCGTCGGAGCCACCGCCGCCGGAGCCACCGCCGCCGCCCTTGCCCGACTGGCGCCCGCTGCCGGAGCCGGAGCCGCCGGAGTCGTCCGACCCGCCGGAGGTTCCGCCGGAGTCTGCTCCCGAGCCGCCCGAGTCGTCGGTGGTGCCGGTGGTGGTGCCGGTTCCTGCGCCCGAGGTCGGCTCGGAGCTCGGCGACGGGGAGGTCTTGCCCGAGTCGTCCTGGGCCGGGACGGTGACGGTCGGCACCGGCGTCGGCGTGAACGTGCCCGACGACGTCTCGAACGCGTACCGCTCGCCCGACAGCGACACCGTGCCGGTCTTCACCGGCGACGCGAGCGTGAGGTAGGCGCGGACCGCGGAGGGATCGCCCCACGACGCGAGCACCTTCGACCCGTCGGCCGACAGCACCACGGCGACCGACCCGTCGGGCGTGCCCGTGCCCCGGACCGCCGTCGCGGGCGCCGTTCCGGCCTCGAGGCGCGACAGCACCCGGTCGGCGTCGCTCGTCGCGGTCGACCGCACGCCCTGCTCGAGCACGGCCCGCTGCACGACGGAGTACACGACCGAGGCCCCCACGAGCGTCACGCCCACGATCGCGACGGCCGCGACGGTGATCCGCAGGCGGAGAGAACCTCGTCGCCGACGCTCAGCCACCGTTGCCCGCCAGACGGTACCCGGCGCCGCGCACGGTCTCGATGGACTCGCGGTCGAACGGCCGGTCGATCTTGTTGCGCAGATGCCGCACGTAGACCTCGACGATGTTGTTGTCGCCCTCGAAGTCGTCGTCCCAGATGCCGTCGAGCATCTGCCGCTTCGTGACGACCTCGCCCGCGTGCCGCATCAGGAACTCCAGCACGGCGTACTCGCGCGTCGTCAGCTCGATCTGCTCGTCGCCGCGAAAGACCTTCCGGGACGCAGGATCGAGGCGCAGGTCTCCGGCCTCGAGCACCGTCGGCCGCTCGCGAGCGCCCCGCCGCACGAGCGCGCGCATACGGGCGAGCAGGACCGAGAACGAGAACGGCTTCGTCAGGTAGTCGTCGGCTCCCGTGTCGAGCCCCTCGATCTCGTCCCACTCGCCGTCCTTGGCCGTGAGCATGATGACCGGGGTCCAGTCGCCCTCGTCGCGCATGGTGCGGCAGATGGCGTAGCCGCTCATGCCGGGCAGCATGATGTCGAGCACGACCACGTCGTACTCGTTCTCGCGGGCGCGCCAGAGGCCGTCGGTGCCGGTCGCGGCGTGGTCGACGGCGATCCCCTCGGCCTCGAGCCCGAGCCGGAGGCCGTGCGCGAGCCCCGCGTTGTCTTCGACGACGAGCACGCGCATGCGGCCTCCCCAACTGTGTGGGGCCCATCTTGACGGCAGTTTGCTGAAGCGGCGCTGAAGCGCGCACTCCCGCGACGAAGAAAGTGCGCTCTTTGTCGTTTTCCGGGGCGGAAACGACAACGAGCGCGCTCTCGGCCTCAGGCGGCCCAGCCGCCCCCTTTGCGGTCTAGTGGGCCGAGTAGCCGCCGTCGACGAGGTGGTACGAGCCCGTGATGAACGACGCGTCGTCGCTGAGCAGGAAGAGCGTCAGCGCGGCGACCTCGGCGTCCGTGCCCAGGCGGCCGGTGGCGTGCTGCGCCTCGAGGCCGGTCAGCGCCTCGGGGCTGAGCGACGAGCGGACCAGCGGGGTGTCGATGAAGCCCGGGCCGACGGCGTTGGTGCGGACGCCCTGCGCCGAGTACTCGAGGGCGGCGACCTTGGTGAGGCCGATGAGGGCGTGCTTCGAGGCGACGTAGGCGGCGTTCTGGGCGATGCCGACGGAGCCGAGCACGCTGCTCATGTTGACGACGGCGCCGCCGCCGGCCGCGACGATGGCGGGCAGCTGCGAGCGGAGGCCGTAGAAGACGCCGTTCAGGTCGACGTTCACGACGCGGTCCCATGCGGCGACCTCGTAGTCGCCGATGTTCGCGGCGGGCGCGCCGATGCCGGCGTTGTTGACGGCGAGGTGGAGGGCGCCGTAGGTGTCCTGCGCGAACTTCACGGTCTTCTCGCTGTCTTCGGCGATGCCGGTGTTGGCCGAAAAGGCCGCGGCGGTGCCGCCGGCGGCCACGATCTCGTCGACGACGCGCTGCGCGGCCTCGATCTTGATGTCGGTGACGACGACCTTCGCACCCTCGGCGGCGAGCGCCTTCGAGATGCCTTCGCCGATGCCGCTGCCGCCGCCGGTGACGATCGCGACCCTGCTGTCGAACCTTGCCATGTTCTTGTGTCCTTCGTGACATTTAGTAAACGGTTGTTGCTTATCTCGAATCCTACGCCGGTGCCATTTATTTAGCAAAGCTAATTTGTTAGGCTAACCATCGATGACCGACCCCAGTCCCAGCACCGGCGCCCTGCGCACGGTGCCCCATTCCCAGCTGGCGACCGACGTGCGCCAGGGCGTCCTCCGCCTCTCGCGCCGCCTCCGTCAGCAAAAGGCCGACACGCACGTCACCGACGCGCAGATGGCGGCCCTCGGCTTCCTGCTCCAGAACGAGCCCCTCACGATCGGCGCGCTCAGCGAGCACGAGGGCGTGACTCCCCCGTCGATGAACAGGACGGTCGGCGCCCTCGTCGAGCTCGGCTTCGTCGAGCGCGGCACCGACGACGACGACCGGCGCAAGGTCGTGCTCCGCACCACGCTCGACGGCGCGACGTTCGTCCTCGAGACGCGGCGCCGGCGCGACGAGTGGCTGGTGCCGCGGCTGGCCAGGCTCACCGCCGACGAGCGCCGATCGCTTGCCGAGGCCACGCGGATCCTGCGAGAGCTGGCTCGCGAGTGAGCGCGATGTTCAGCTCGCTCAGCCTGCACAACTACCGGCTGTGGTTCGGCGGGGCGCTCGTGTCGAACACCGGCACGTGGATGCAGTCGACCGCGCAGGACTGGGTCGTGCTCACCGAGCTCACCGACCACAACGCCACGGCGCTGGGCGTCACGATGGCGTTGCAGTTCTTGCCGCCGATTCTGATGATCCCGATCACCGGGCTCATCGCCGACCGCTACGACCGCCGCAGGATGCTGATGTTCACGCAGGCGGCCCTCGGCACGCTCGGGCTGGCGCTCGGCCTGCTCGTCGTCACGCACGTCGTCCAGCTCTGGATGGTGTGGGGCTTCGCGCTGCTGCTCGGCATCGTGCAGGCCATCGACGCGCCGATCCGCCAGAGCTTCGTCTCCGAGCTCGTGCCGCCCGAGAAGCTGTCGAACGCGGTGTCGCTCAACTCGGCGTCGTTCAACGGCGCCCGGCTGATCGGCCCCGCCGTCGCCGGCGTGCTCATCGCGACGGTCGGCTCGGGCTGGGTCTTCCTGATCAACGCGGCGTCGTTCCTGGCGGTCCTGTCGTCGCTCCGCTTCATCCGCGTGCGCGAGCTCGAGTTCAAGCCGAAGGTCTCGCGGGCGAAGGGCCAGATCAAAGAGGGGTTCCGGTACGTCCGCGGTCGCCCCGACCTGGTCGTCGTGTTCGTGATGATCTTCATCATCGGCACGTTCGGCATGAACTTCCCGATCTTCACCTCGACGATGGCCACGCAGGCGTTCGGCGTCGGAGCCGACGGATTCGGCCTGCTCACCTCGGCCGTCGCGGTGGGATCCCTCGCCGGTGCCCTGCTGTCGGCGCGGCGCGAGCGGCCCCGCATGCGGATCCTCGTGCTCGCCGCCGTCTCGTTCGGCGTCACCTGCACCGTGGCCGCTCTGATGCCGACCTACTGGAGCTTCGCCGCCGTGCTCGTCGCGGTCGGCCTGTCGTCGATCACCCTCATGACGACCGCCAACGGCACCGTCCAGCTCGGCGCGGCACCCGAGATGCGCGGCCGCGTCATGGCCCTCTACATGGCGATCTTCACGGGCGGAACCCCCATCGGCGCCCCGATCGTCGGCTGGGTCGCCAACACCTACGGCCCGCGCGCGGCCATCGGCGTGGGCGCCGGGGCCGGGTTCGCGGCGGCAGCCGTCGCGATCATCTGGCTCGTCCGGCGCCAGCACCTGCGCCTGCGGCACGACTCGGGCCTGCACTTCCGGGTGCGGCACGACGGCGACGGGCTGCCCCCGACCGGCCTGATCACGCTGCCGGGCCAGGCGATGCGCGACGGCGTCCGAACGGAGCTGGCGGCCGACGAGACGGTCGCGCGGCGGTAGCGGGGGCGCAGGAACTCGGCGAACGGCGGCGGGCCGCCAGTTCCTGCGCGCCTGCCCGATCGGGGGCCTGCCTCGTGGCGTCGGCGCCACCTAGGCTGGGGCGCATGCTCCGCGCCCGCCTCGCTCTCGCCGCGGCCGCCGTTGTCGCAGCCCTCGTCGTCACCACCGCCGGAGGGTGCTCGGCCTCGGTCGCCGACCCGCCAGCGACGATCGCACTCCCGCCCGTGCACGGCGCCGCCGACTACCAGCTCGGCGGCTCGTACACGCCGCCCGACGGGGTCACGGTCGTCACCCGCGACAGCACCTCGAAGCCGGCCAAGGGCATCTACTCGATCTGCTACGTCAACGGGTTCCAGACCCAGCCTGGCGTGAAGTGGCCGAGCTCGCTCATCGTGCACACCAAGTCGGGCAAGCCGCTGGTCGACCCGGGCTGGCCCGACGAGCACATCATCGACATCTCGACGCGCGCGAAGCGGCTCGAGGCGGCGACGATCGTCGGCGGGTCGACGAAGTCGTGCGCGACGAAGGGCTTCGAGGCCGTCGAGTTCGACAACCTCGACTCGTACTCCCGATCGAAGGGCGCGCTGACGCTGGCTCAGGCGATCGCGTTCGCGAAGCTGCTCGTGAAGCAGGCCCATGCCGACGGCCTCGCGGCCGGGCAGAAGAACACCGCGCAGCTCGGATCGCGCGGCAAGACGCAGATCGGCTACGACTTCGCGGTCTCGGAGGAGTGCGACACCTACGACGAGTGCGGCACCTTCACGACGGTGTACGGCTCGAACGTGCTCGACGTCGAGTACACCGACGACCTCCGGGGCACGTTCGCCGAGGTCTGCGCCCGCTCGGCCACGCCGCCGATGACGATCCTGCGCGATCGCGACCTGACGACGCCGAAGTCGGCCGACTACGTCTACGAGGCCTGCTGACCGTCGGCGCCCTGCTGCGCCGAGCCGCAGAGCCTCCGAGCCGCCGAGCCGCCGAGACTCCAGACGTGGCCCCTTTTCGATACCGAATCGGGGCCACGTCTGGAGTCTCGGCGGCTTCGGGGGCGGGAGCGGGGCCGAGGCGGAGGCGGAGGCCGCGGACTACGCCTCGCGGGTGATCTCGACGGTGACGAAGAGCTTCGACGTCCGCGATCCCCCGTACACCCCGCGCAACGGCGGCACGTCGTTGTAGTCGCGGCCGTGGCCGACGACGACATGCCGCTCGCCGATGTCGATGAGATTCGTCGGGTCGTAGCCCGACCAGCCGCCGCAGAAGTACTCGACCCACGCGTGCGACTCGCCGACGATCGTCTCGTGGAGCGGCGCGGCCGGCTTCGGGTGCAGGTACCCCGAGACGTACCGGGCCGGGATGCCCGCCGAGCGGAGCGCGCCGAGTGTGATGTGGGCGATGTCCTGGCAGACGCCGGCTCCCGCGGCCCAGGCGTCGGCCGCGGTCGACTTCACGTTCGTGACGCCCCGGAGGTACTTGACCCGGTCGCCGATCTCCTCGCCGATGCGCAGCGCGGCCTCGCAGGGCGTCGCCGTGTCGGCGACCGCCGCGGCGGCCAGCTCGACGACCTCGGGCGGCGGCGCCGTGAGGGGCGTCTGCTCGAGCTGCTCGACGAACTCCGAGCGGCGGGTGGCGGCGTCGTGGAGGTCGTCCCACGACAGGTCGTGCGGCAGGTGGGGCGAGGGGCGCACCTCGATGAGCGACGTCGCCGTCAGCGACAGCTGGCGGTGCGGCTGGAGCACCTCGAACGACGAGACGCGCGAGCCCCAGTAGTCGAGGTACTCGTGGGCGCCCGAGTTCGGCTCGATGCGGAGGTTCGACGAGAGCACGAACTGGTTCTCGGTCGACGCCGGCAGCATGCGCGCCTCGTTGTAGCTGGCCTTGGCCTCGCCCTCATACTGGAACCCCGTGACGTGCTTGATGCGGAGTCGGCTCACGAGCGCTCACCGACCCAGGTCGGCGCGGCGGAGGTCGGGAAGTAGCGCTGGCGGATCGCCTCCGATGCGGCCGACGTCGCGGCCTGCACGGCGTCCATGTGCGTCGGCAGGTCGTCGAGGATCTCGGCGATCGGCTTGTACTCGAGCTCGGAGCGCATCTGTCCGAGGATACGGACCCCGGCATCCGACGAGGCCGTCCGCGCCGTGTTGGGCTCGACCTCGCGCAGGCACGCTTCCGCCCGCGAGATCGCGAACAGCACGCTCCGCGGGAAGAGGCGATCCAGAAGCAGGAACTCCGCCGCGTTGCGTGCGCTCGGCACCCCGCGGTACGTGCGGAGGTACGCCTCGTACGCCCCGACCGACCGCAGGATCGTGGTCCACGACGGGCCCGACGCCTCGGTCAGCGTGCGCGTCGCCAGCAGGCGGGCAGTCATGTCGGCGCGCTCGATCGACCGGCCGAGGGTGAAGAACTGCCAGACCTCGTCGCGGCTCGTCGCCGACTCGATGATGCCGACGGCCAGCGCCGAGCGCTCGCGCACCCAGGCGAAGAACTCGTGCACCTTGTCGCTCGACACCTTGCGCGGCATCCGGGCACGGGTCGTGTTGAGGCACTCCCAGAGCTCGGTCGACACGATCTCGCGGGCCCGCCGGGCGTTCTCGCGCGCCGCTCCGAGCGAGTAGGCGATCGAAGCCGGGTTGTGGCGGTCGACGGCGAGCATCGACAGCACGTCGGCCCGAGTGATCTCGACGCCCTCGGGCGCCTCCGACCCCATGACCGAGAGGAGCGACCGGCAGGCGGCGTCCTCCTCGATCCAGGGGTCTTCGAGGAGCAGCTGGAGGTGCACGTCGAGGATGCGGGCGGTGCCGTCAGCCCTCTCGATGTACCGGCCGATCCAGAAGAGGCTCTCGGCGATCCGGCTCAGCATGACGTGCCTTCCTGTTGCTGCTGCTGTTCCTGGGTGACGTTGTGGGGTCCGGGAACCTGCGCTTGCTGCTGCTGCGACTGCTGGTCGCGCTTGGGGTCGTCTTCGGGCGAGTGGTCGGGCACGTGGTCGGCCGCGATGATCGGGATCGACGACGTGGGCGTCGCCTGCTCGCCGACCAGCTCGGAGACGCTGTGCCCCGCCACCCAGGTGCCGGCGTCGACGCCGACCACCCAGGTGTCCTTCGATCCGCCGCCCTGGCTCGAGTTGACGACGAGCTGCCCCTCGGGGAGCGCGACGCGCGTGAGGCCGCCGGGCAGCACCCAGACGTCGTCGCCGTCGTTGACCGCGAAGGGGCGGAGGTCGGCGTGGCGGGGCCGGAGGCCGTCGTCGACGAGCGTCGGGATCGTCGACAGCTGGACGACCGGCTGCGCGATCCAGCCCCGCGGGTCGTCGATGAGTCGAGCTCGGAGCTCGTCGAGCTCCGACTTGGACGCGGCCGGTCCGACCACCAGGCCCTTGCCGCCCGAGCCGTCGACGGGCTTGACGACGAGCTCGTCGAGCCGGTCGAGCACCTCCTCGAGCGCGCCCGGGTCTTCGAGGCGCCAGGTGTCGACGTTCGGCAGGATCGCCTCCTCGCCGAGGTAGTAACGGATCAGGTCGGGCAGGTACGTATAGACGAGCTTGTCGTCGGCGACGCCGTTGCCGACCGCGTTGGCGATGGTGACGGTGCCGAGCCGCGCCGCCATCAGGAGGCCCGGTGAGCCGAGCACCGAGTCGGCGCGGAACTGCAGGGGGTCGAGGAACTCGTCGTCGACACGGCGGTAGATCACGTCGACGCGCTGCGGGCCGGCGGTGGTGCGCATCCAGACGCGGCCGCCCGAGCAGTAGAGGTCGCGGCCCTCGACGAGCTCGACGCCCATCAGGCGGGCCAGCAGCGTGTGCTCGTAGTACGCCGAGTTGAAGACGCCGGGCGTGAGCACGACCACGGTGGGGTCCTCGACGCCGACCGGGGCGCTCTTGCGCAGCGCGTGGAGCAGCTTGTTCGGGTAGTCGCCGACCGGCCGCACCCGCATGGAGACGAACAGCTCGGGCAGGGTCTGCGCCATGACCCGGCGGTTCGAGATGACGTAGCTGACCCCCGAGGGCACTCGCACGTTGTCCTCGAGCACGCGCCAGGCGCCTGCCTCGTCGCGGATCAGGTCGATTCCCGACACCTGGATCCGCACGCCGTTGGCGGGGTCGATGCCGGCGGCCTGCCGGTGGAAGTGGCTCGACGACGTGATCAGCGACGCCGGAATGACGCCGTCCGCCACAGCGCGCTGCGGGCCGTAGACGTCGGCGAGGAACGCCTCGAGCGCCTTGACCCGCTGCTTGACGCCCTTCTCGACGTCCACCCACTCGGCCTGCTCGATGACGCGCGGCACCGCGTCGAGCGGGAACGGCCGCTCCTCGCCGGCGAAGTCGAATGTGACGCCCTGGGCGAGGTACGAGTCGGCGAGGGCGGCCGTGCGGCCCCGCAGCTCGTCTTGCGTCATGCTCTCGAGCGCGGCATGGATCTCGCGGTACATGGCGCGTGGACCGCCGGCGCGCAGGAACATCTCGTCCCATGCGCCCGTGGCCGCGCCGCCGGCCCTGCCGTGGCTGACGCCGGCATAGCCGTCGAAGAGGTCTCCCATGTGACGAACCTAGGCCGACGGTGTTGCGGGAGTGTTTCGGGCGCGGGGCGGGGGTGTGACGGCGTCCGGGCCGGCCCGGCGAGCGGGCAGGAACTCGCGGCTCGCCGGCGGGCTGCCCGTTCCTGCGCCCCCTCCGTGCGGCCCACGCACTCGCGATCGGCCCGGGTGCCATGCCGCGGACTGATGTGACGGCCGGATCAGGAGGCCCAGCCGCTACGCGGGACGCGGCGCCATCTCGCCGCGGAGCATCTCGAAGGGATCGGCGAGCTCGGGCGCGTCGGCCGGATCGAGCGACATCGCGTGCACTATCAGCGGGGGGAAGTCGGGGATCGCGAACTCCCCGTCGCGACTGGCGGACATGTAGCCGTCGATGTCGACGACGTCGAGCGCGGTCCCCGGGCCGAGCAGGAGGGCGTGGGAGGCGATGTCGCCGTTCTCCTCCAGCACCGGGACCTCCACCACCACGGCCACGCCGCGCCCGGCGACGTGGACCGCGTAGTCGAGCAGAGCGTCGGCCACGACGGCCGCGGTGACGAGCGAGCGGCCGCCGTAGGTGATTCGCTTCATCGTTCAGTTCTACGCGTTCGGGGCTGGCGCACAAGGGGTTGCGCGTACCCCTCGACCCGTCTACCGCGTGAGGTCGAGCGACACCGCCCAGAGGCGCTCGGCGGACGACGGGTCGACCGCGTACGCGGCGACGCCCGAGCGCGGGCCGTCGGGGTCGTGGGGCAGGGCCTCGTTGGCGTCTTCGAAGTAGCGGCCCGAGATGCCGTCCACCAGGGGCGATGCCGCGACGAGCACCGACGTCGACGCGCCCTGCTCCGTGGTCTTGAAGGCGGGATTCGGGGTGCCGTCTTCGGAGACCCAGCCGGCCTTCCTGGCGAAGTCGGGGTCGAGGTGCCGCTGCAGGTTCGTCATGATGCCGCCGGGGTGGACGGCGTTCGCGGTGATCCCGTCGTCGGCCCACTTCTGTGAGACGCCGACGGCGAAGAGCACGTTCGCGGTCTTCGACTGGCCGTAGCCGAGCCAGGGGTCGTACTCGCGGCGCTCGAAGGCGAGGTCGTCGAAGACCACGTCGGAGGCCAGATGCCCGGTGGAGCTGAGCGACACGATGCGGGCCCCGTCGCGGGCCGAGGCCAGCGCGTCGTGCAGGGCGACGGCGAGGGCGAAGTGGCCGAGGTGGTTGTTCGCGAACTGCAGCTCGTTTCCGTCGGGAGTGCGCTCGAACGGCGTCGCCATGATGCCGGCGTTGTTGACGAGGATGTCGAGCGGGCCGTCCCAGGCGTCGGCGAACGCGGCGAGCGTCTCGCGCTTCTGCAGGTCGAGGTAGCGGCTCGCGACCGTCGTGGACCCCGTGGTCGACGCGATGTCGGCCGCCGCCTCGGCCCCGGCGACCTCGTTGCGGACGGCCAGCGTGACGTCGGCTCCGGCGCCGGCGAACGCCCGCGCGGTCTCGATGCCGATGCCCGAGGCGCCGCCGGTGACGACCGCGCGCTTCCCGGTGAGGTCGATCCCCTCGAGCACTTCGGCGGCGGTGGACTTGGCCCCGAAGGGCGTCGTGAGGCGTGTCATGTCTGAAGGCTATGCCTGCCGGTGGAGGTGGAGCGCAGGAACGGGGTGCCCGAGCCCGCGTATCGCGCGGTAGAACGGTTATCCAGACCACACAGAGGGAATCCGCTTAGGAGGGAACCCGTTGACAGACCCCCAGCCGGGCCACGATCGCCCACCGGCAACTCTTGTCATCGCTGCGGCCCTGCTGGCCGTCGGCGCCGCGATCGGTGTCGTCTCAACAATCACAGCGGCCGCCTCGACGCCCGGGACTCACGTCGGCGCGCTGGCGGGCGGGTCGATCCTGCCCGCGATCCTGGTCGTCCTGGCCGTGTTCCTCTGGCGCGGCTGGGGGTGGCCGCGCTGGGTCGTGCTCGGTCTCGCGATCCCGACGGCCGGGAGCGCGGGGGCCTCGGTCGCCACCGATGTACTGCTGGCTCTGCTCGCGATCTCGTTCGTGTTCGGGTTCGTGCCGCCGTCGCGCAGGTTTCTGCGCGACCGGGCTACCCGACGACGGGCTCGGCGGCCCGGTGCGGCTGCTCTCCCGCCCGGCCGCTGACGACCCTCGGGTATCGCTGCGAGACTGCGGGAACGAGCACGTAAGCCGCTCACCCCAGCCGAAGCGCCGCGCGCGGGCACAGCGCGACCGCCTGGCGGGCTGCCCGGGCGAGCTCGGCGGGCACGGCGACGTCCGACCCCGGCCCGGTGCGCGCGAGCGGGTAGCCCCACTCGTCGCGGTCGAGCAGCTCCGGCAGGAGCTCGGTGCAGAGCCCGCGGCCGTCGCAGCGCGTCCAGTCGATGTGGAGCGTGCCGGCGCCCGCCGCGCGGGGCGCGGCGTCGACACCGGCCGCACGCGCGCCGCGCGCACCGACGGCCCGCCGCCCGAACGGCACGTCGACGCGGGTCACGACGTCACCACGCAGCGTCCGGCGAGGTGCTCGCGCACGTCGTCGGCGAAGACGGTGAGCGCGCTCAGGACCATGCGCGACGTTCCGTCGGGGTGGTGGCACGAGCCGCGCCCGGCGACCAGCCGCGCCAGCCGGTCGACCTCGCCGGGGAGCCACTCGGCCCGGTCGCGGGCAGCGAGGCGCCGCAGCACGTCGGCGAGCCGCGGCAGGCCGTTGGCGCACGGGCCGCACTGGCGGGCGGACTGGCCGGCCAGGTACGCCGCGATCTCTGCGGCGGCGTCGAGGCCGCATCGGTGCGTGCCGAGGGCCATGAGGATTCCGGCGCCGGGGGTTGCGCCGAAGGGCGCGAGTTCCTGCATCGACAACCGGGTGGAGAGCGCCGACGCCGGGACCCAGGCGCCGTGGTAGCCGCCGACCAGCACGGCTCGGAGGCCGTCGACGGAGGCTCCCGCGGCGCCCAGCGCGTCGGCGAGCGGCACGCCGCCGGGCACCTCGAAGACGGCCGGCACCGGGAGGTCGCCGCTGAGCGAGACGAGGCGCGTGCCGGGGTCGTCGGGGGTTCCCGCCTGGCGAAACCAGGTGGCCCCGAACCGGGCGAGCAGCGCCACGTGGGCGAGGGTCTCGACGTTCTGCACGAGGGTCGGGGCTCCGCGCAGGCCCGCATCGGTCAGCCGGGCGGGGTGGTCGCGCGGGATCGCGGGCCCGCCGCCGACCGCGCTGACCACGGCCGACGCCTCGCCTGATAGGAACGTGTCACGGGCGGCGACCAGACGCACACGGCCCGCGTCGGGACGCTCGGCGATGGCCCGCGCCACCGGCTCGAACGACGAGGCCGGTGCGTAGAGCACGACGTCGCCGGCGCGGATCGTGGCCGCTGCCAGGAGGAGCCCGTCGAGCACGAGATGCGGGGCGCTGCGCAGGAGAGTGGCGTCCTTCCTGCTGAGCGGCTCGCCCTCGGCGCCGTTCGCGATGACGACCGCGGGTCCGCGCTTGGAGGGCACCGACTCGGCCGCGGCGATGAGCTTGCGCCAGGTCGGGAACGCGGCGCCGCCCCGCCCCGTCAGGCCGGAGTCATCGAGCTCGGCGATCAGATGGCCCTCGTCGAAGGCGGCGGGCATCGGGCCGAACGCGGCGAGGTGCGACGCGAGGTCGGGTGCCGGTGCCGCGAACAGGCGTCGTACCCCGGTGGGGCCGGCGACGCTGGTGCGGATGGGCTGGGTCATGGTCATGAGATCTCTCCGAGTCGAACTCCGCGGAACTCGACGTAGCGCGACGACAGCCGCCAGCCGAGGGCGACCAGCACGGCGAGCACCGAGGCCCCGGCGAGCGCGAGGAACCAGCCGTCGGTGCCGTTCGTGCCGTTGCCGACGGCGTGCGCCAGCGCGATCGGCCAGAGCGCGTAGGCCGACCAGTGCAGGGCCTTGAAGACGCGGGGCCCGAGCCGGTTGCGGAGGAGGCTCGTCACGACGATCACGCCGGCGAGGTCGAACGCGACCGTGCCGAGGCCCTGCCAGAACGGCCGGTACTCGCCGAAGAACGGCACCACCAGGTCGAGCAGGTTCAGCTGCGCGTACGGGTCGAAGAACAGCGTGCTCATGTGCACGAGCAAGAAGAGGGTTGCCGCGAGCGACACGTTGCGGTGCACGAGCGTCACCGAGAAGCGCGGGAGTCCGGGCAGCGGCCGGCCCGACCGGGTGATGATGCCGAGCACGATCGACCCCGTGAACAGCACGAGCGCGGCGATGCCGGTGCCTCGGCCGATGGCCCAGAGGGCGTCGTCCACGTCAGCTCGCCCAGCGGTCGGCGTGGCGGTGCGGAGCGGTCTCGTCGTCGGGCCAGCCGTTCAGGTGCACGACGTCGCCGTGCGTGTCGACGAGGCGGGCCGGCATGCCGCGGCGGTTCAGCCAGTCGATCGCGCGGCGCCCCTTGACGATCGCGGCCGTCGAGAGGGTGTTCGCGTGGAAGCAGTCGGGCGCCGCGACCGTGACGCTCCGCCAGACCGGGGGCACCGGCAGGCCGAGCCGCGGGTCGAGGATGTGGTGCACCTGGCGGCCGTCATGCACCCACCGGCGCTTCTGCGTGCTGGAGGTGGCGACCGCGAAGCCGTCGGAGACGGTGATGCGCGACACCGGGTCGTCCGCGAGATCCTGCACCGTCACCTGCCAGCCGTCGCCCAGCGCCCGCCCGGCCGTGGCGATGTCGCCGCCGAGGCTGACGAGCACGCCGCACTGCAGCTCGGAGGCGATCGCCGTCGCGCAGAGGTCGGCGGCGACGGCCTTCGCCGTGGCGCCGAGGTCGAGCCGGAGGGGCGCAGGAACTGTCAGAACCCGCCCGTCCAGCCGCACGCGCGACCAGCCGGGCTCGCGCGGCACCGCCACCGAGATCGAGAACGACGCCTCGTCGCCGTGCTGGGCGCGGGGCAGCATCCTGACGTCACGGTCGTAGCCGAGGCCGTCGAGCACCCCGCCGAGCGTGGGGTCGACGTCGCCGTCGGTGACGCGGGCGGCGAGCAGCGCCTGGTGCACGAGCGCCGCCAGCATGTCGCTGACCTCGACGCCCTCCCCGGCGCGGTCCTGGATCCGCCGGACCTCCGAGTCGGCGCGGAACCGGCTCGCCGCCATCTCGACGTCGGCCAGGATCCGGTCGGCGATCTGCCGGGCGCGGGTCAGCGCCACGGCGTCCGTGACGACGATGCGCGCCGTCGTGCTCCACAGCGGCCACTCGGTCGCGGCCGTGAGGGTCGTGGCCGCCTGCGGGGAGTACTGGGTCATGGCTGGTCCTTCCGTCGGGACCTCCACTGTCGCGGCCGCACCTTTCGGCCTGCCCTGTCGTCGCCCTGCGGTTCTTATGAGGACCCGGAATGCGCCCTGGGCGCCAGTGGCCTACTGTTGCACGCACCATCACGAACAAGGGGGATCACATGAGCGACGCACGGACACCGGACGACGACGGCAAGCCGGCCTACCAGAGCGGGCCTCCGGCAGGCGGAGGACAGCCGCCGGCATACGGACAGGGCTCCGGCCAGCCGCAGGGCTACGGGTCTCCGCAGCCGTACGACGGGCAGCAGGGCTACAACCCGGGTGCCGTGCGCCAGGGCACCTCCCCGATGGCCATCGTGGGGTTCATCCTCGCCTTCCTCGGCGTGCTCAGCGTCGTCGGGCTCATCCTGTCGATCATCGCGTTCCGCACCGCGCCCCGCGACGGCCGGCCGCGTGGCCTCGCCACGGCCGGCATCATCATCGCGAGCGTCGTGCTCGCGCTCACGATCATCGGCGGGATCATCGGCGGCATCGCGATCGCGGGCGTCGCCGCCAAGTGCGCCGACCTCGGTCCGGGCACGCACCAGGTCAACGGCGTGACCTACACCTGCTCGTAGCCAGCCTCCTGCAGGTGGCGAGACTCCAGATTTGGCCCTTGATCGGCTCCGCCGAGGGGCCACCGCTGGAGTCTCGCCGTGCCCGCGGACGGCCTTGGGCTAGGAGCCGGACGACGTCGCGTCGGAGGAGCCCGACGACGTGCCGCTGCTGATGCCGGACGACGAGCTCTCGGACGACGAGGTGTCCGACGGCTCGGTGGAGGCTGACGATGACGCGGAGGCGGAGGCGGAGGCGGACGACGAGCTCGACGGCTCGGCGGAGGCCGAGTCGGTCGCCGTCGACGAGGTCGACGCGCCCGGCGTGGTGGCGGCATCGGCCGACGCGTCGGCGCTCTGGTTGAAGACGGCGATACCGCTGACGGCAGCGATGACGACGCCCACGGCCCCGACGACGGCGGTCACGGCGCGGGCGTTGCGGATCCCTCTGGCGCGGATGTTCATGCGGCCCTCTCGGTTCGTGGCTTCCTGACGTGTCAACCATCGGGGCCGCGGCTTTCGACGGGCTGGACGCCGGCGATGCGATTGCCCTGCGCCCGCACAGACGACCGGGCCCCCGCAAGAGCGGAGACCCGGCCGACCGTACTGACCTGTGCCCTACTTGACGGCCTTGACGACCTTCGCCACGCCACCGGTCGAGAGCACCTTCACGGTGCCGTTCTTGTTTACCTGGACGATGGCGCTAATTGCCTTCGCGAGGTTGAGCCGCTCCCACGAGCCGGTCGCCTTGCGGGTCTGGTCGAGCGGGAAGCCCGAGGCGATCTCGGTCTGCGCGAGCACCGAGGTGCGCTGGGCGTCCGTCAGCGTCGGGTAGGCCGTGAGGAGCAGGCTGCTCGCACCCGCCGGCACGGACGCCGCTGCACCGGTGGCGCCCGTCTTCGGGAAGGCGTACGTCAGGCGGTCGGTGTAGACGTTGACGGCCGAGCGGCGGTCGGTGACGATCTGCGCGGTTCCGCCGGGCATCTTCTTGCCGCCGTAGGGGTTGTCGGCGTACGACTTCTGGGTCTTCAGCGTCTTGGCGAGAGTGGTGTGCGTCTGCGACTTGATGTACGCGACGAGCTCCGCGCGCGCGGGAGCGATGACGCCCTTCACGTAGGCGGCGTCCGACATGCGGGTCGCGAGAGCGGCCTCGCCCGAGATGCGGCCTCCGACGATGTCGAGCGGGTAGTGCACGCCGAGCACGATGCGGTTGTTGCCGGCCTCGGAGGTGCGGGCGAGGATCTCGGGGGCGAGCTCGGGCAGGAGCTCGGCCAGCGAGAGTCCGGCCTGGTAGGCCGTCGTGGTGTGACCCGACGGGTACGAGCCTCCGGTGCAGATGCCCACGGTGCCGTAGCCGGCCGACAGGGCGACGTCGCTGTTCGAGAACTCGTGCGTCGCGTCGACCGTGTCGGCGACGCGCTTGATCTTCAGGTTTCCGGCCGCGTCGGCGTAGCTCTTTCCGGTGCGGTTGCTCTGCACTGACGACGCGTTCACCGTCGCGGGGGCGCAGCCGGCGGCGTCGCCCGACACGGCGGTCGAGCTCGCGTCGCTGGGGAGGTAGGGGCGCGGGTAGCTGAAGGCGGCCTTCGGCACGCTGGTGCCGACGTAGGCGCCCGAGGTGCCCGTCGACGAGTTGACCAGCGCGGTGGTCAGCGGCAGGTCGCCGCTGACGGTGCCCTTGACGTAGAGCTTGGAGATGACCGAGCCGAGGCCGTCGGCGATCGAGACCGACTGGTCGTAGGCGGTGCCGTCGCTGGTCTGGTACTCGGAGTTCTGCAGGGCGCGGAACTGCTGCTTCGCCGTGGCGTTGTTGTTGATCCAGACGGCGAGCCTGTCGTTGAGGGCGAGTGTCGCGTTGTCCTCGACCGAGCCGTGGAGGTCGTTCTTGCCGTCGGAGGTCCAGAACTGGTTGTAGCCGGTCAACAGCGGGGTGAGCGCCGGTGCCGTGGTGTCGCTGGGGTACGAGGTCGCGGCGGTGGCGGCGATCGGGGTCGCGACGAGGGCGACGGCGGCCAGTGCTGCGACGGCGGCCGTGCCGACGGCTCGGCGGGTGGGGCGAGTGCGCATGTTCTTCTCTCTGATCTCGGCGGAGGGTGCCGAGAGAAACCTAGGAAGCCCGGATAACGAACAGGGGTCACGAAGGTGAACAACCTGCGCAGCCTGCAAAACGGCAGAGGGCGCAGGAACTGCCGCCGCCCCTCCTGAACCGGCAGGCTACGCCGCGTCGACCCGCCCCGCCGCCCGCGACCGCTGCCAGAGGCCGAGCATGCCCCGCGCGTTGTGAGTCATCGCCATGTAGTGGCCGATGATGCCGAGCAGGAAGAGCACGAATCCGACGCCCACGAACACGCGGTACACCGACGGCACCGCCATTCCGACCAGCATCAGGAACAGCCCGACGAACAGCAGGGTGGTGCGGACCTTGCCGATGAACGAGACCTTCACGTCCGGGGCGCCGTTGAAGGCGGCCACCGCCCAGATCCCCATCAGGACGTCGGGGATCAGAAGGATCACGACCGTCTGCCACGGGACGATCCGCGCGGCGACGAACGAGACGCCGACGATCAGAATGGTGAGGCGGTCGGCGACGGGGTCGAGCCACGCGCCGAGGACGCTGGTCATGTGGAAGCGTCGGGCGACGAACCCGTCGACGAAGTCGCTGAGGAAGACCACGAGGAGCACGACGATGGACGCCCAGTAGTGCTCGAGCACGAGCAGGATTCCGAACACCGGCAGCAGGAGGATCCGCACCGCCGACACGGCGTTCGGGATCGTCCGCCATTCGTCCTGCTGGAACAGCCGGTACCGCAGCGAGCCGATGACGCCCTTGGCCGGCGGCATGGTGCCGGCTTCGGCGCCGTTGCCGATCACCGCGCGCTGATCGTCGGCGGGCGCGCGCTTCTGCACGATGCGCACGATGATGACGATCACCGCGACGACGAGGACCGCCCCCAGCACCAGCCAGCCGGCCGAGCCCAGGTACTTCTGGATCACGTCGAGCGACGACCGCACGAGGTAGCCGATGCCGACGTAGAGGGTCGACCAGGTCAGGGCGCCGAGGAGCGAGGCCGGAAGGAAGGCGAGGTAGGGCACCTGGGCGACGCCGGCCGCGGCAGGAGTGAGAGTCCGGACGACCGGAACGAGCCGCGTCAGGAAGACCGCGAGGGCGCCGCGCTTCTCGAGCACCCCGACGGCGCGGTCCCAGTTCTTCGTGCCGAGCTTCTGGATCAGCTTCGTCTCGCGCATGCGGGGGCCGATCCGGCGGCCGATCGTGTAGCCGACATGGTCGCCCAGCGATCCGCCGACGGCCACGACGACGAGCATCACGAGGACGGCGGGGACCGACTCGAACGTCGCCGCCAGGATCGTCACGACGGTCTCGCCCGGAACGAAGAAGCCGAGGCCGAGCCCCGACTCGAGGAAGGCGAACGCGAATCCGAGGCCCCAGACGAGCGTCGTCGGCAGCTGGCTGGCCGAGTCGGTCAGCCACTGGATGAAGTCGCCGAAATCCTGCATGCGACCTATGGTACCGATCGTCGCGGGCGCATCCGGTCCACCGCGACGGAGGCCGCTGGCGGCACCTGGTCGAGGTGACGACTCCGGATTCCGACGATTGTCGGCCACCCGGCTGTCGCACTCGCCGTACCGTTGAACGACGGCCACGAGAGGACCCAACATCGAACACGTCGACACGCTGATCGTCGGGGGCGGCGCGATGGGCTCCGCCACAGCCTGGGCCCTCGCCCGACGCGGCCGCGAGGTGCTCCTCGCGGAGCGCTTCGAGCCCGGCCACGCGATGGGCGCCTCGCACGGCGAGTTCCGCAACTTCAACGTCGCCTACTCCGAGCCCGACTACGTGGCCATGCTCGTCGAGGCACGATGCCTGTGGGAGGAGCTCGAGGCCGCCTCGGGCGCCGAGCTGCTCGACCTCGTCGGCCTGGTGAACCACGGCGAGGGCCCGGGCAACGGCGACGGCGAATCGCGGGCCTCGTTCGACGCGGTGCGCGCGGCGCTGGCCGGGACGGGCGTGCGCTCCGAGTTCCTGCGCCCGGAAGAGGCGCACGAGCGGTGGCCCGGAATGCGGTTCGACACGCGCGTGCTGTTCTCGCCCGACTCCGGCCGCGTGCGCGCCGATGCCTCGGTCGCGGCGCTGCAGCAGGTCGCGACGTCGCTCGGCGCCGAGGTCAGGCACGCGACGCGCGCCGTCGACATCCGAGTGGCCGACGACCACGCCGACGTCGACCTCGAGACCGACGGGCGGGTCGCCACCGTGCGAGCCCGGTCGCTCGTCGTCACGGCCGGCGCCTGGACCGAGAAGCTGCTCGGCGACCGGATCCGGCTGCCGCGACTCGTCGTCACGCAGGAGCAGCCCGCCCACTTCGCCCTCAGGCCCGCGCTCGGGGGCGACGCCTGGCCCTCGTTCAACCACCTGCACGACCGCTCGAGCGAGTCGGGCGACTACTGGTACTCCGACGTCTACGGCATGCTCACGCCCGGCGAGGGCGTCAAGGTCGGCTGGCACGGCACCGGACTGGTGACAGACCCCGATGCTCGCACCTTCGAGTCGGAGCCCGTGCAGCTCGAAGCCCTCCGGCGGTACGCGGCGGACTGGCTTCCGGGCGTCGACCCCGACGACTTCGCCGAGATCAGCTGCACCTACACGTCGACTGACACGACCGACTTCGTGCTCGACCGCGTCGGCCCGGTCACGGTCGGCGCCGGCTTCTCAGGGCACGGCTTCAAGTTCACGCCGACCGTGGGCCGAATTCTCGCCGACCTCGCGACGGCGGGCGATCGCCCGCCGTCGCGCTTCGCGCTGGCGCGCTAGCTACTTCCGGCCGAGCACCCCGAAGCGGAAGCGGTTCGACGCGTCGAGCGTCGAGTCGATGCCGGTGATGTCGGTCCCCGAGACGGCGACGAGCTTGCCCTGCAGCAGCGGCAGCGTCGACAGCACCTCGGCGGCGCGGGTCTGGGCCTCCTCGATCAGGGTGGTCCGCTCGGCGGCGTCGGCCTCGACCTTCTCGCCGGCGATCAGCTCGTTGAGCTTCGCGTCGCGCGCCCCGTTGTTGATGAAAGCGGGCGACGAGGCCGGGTCGTAGATCACGTTGAAGTAGTTGTCGGAGTCGGGGTAGTCGGCCGACCAGCCGAGCTGGAACTGGGGGTACTCGGCCGCCGAGATGTCTTTCAGGTACTGCTCCCACAGGGTCGACTGCGTGGTGGCGGTGAACAGGCCGGAGGCGTTGAGCTGGTCGGCCAGCTCGGAGTACTCGTCCGACGACGAGGCGCCGTAGTGGTCGGTGTTGAACTGCAGCTTGACCGGGACCTTCGCCGTGATGCCGGCGGCCTTCAGCACGGCCTCGGCCTTCGCGACGTCCGGGCCGCCCTCACCGTCGCCGTAGGCGGTCTTGTAGGCGTCGGTCGCTCCGGCGAGGCCCGCCGGGATCACCGAGTAGAGCGGCGAGAAGGTGCCTTTGTAGACGTCCTTCGCGAGCGCAGCCCGGTCGACGACGTCGGCGATGGCCTGGCGGACGGCGAGAGCCTTGGCCTTGTCGGGGTCGGACGACTTCGTGCCGAACGCCATGGTGTCGAAGTTGAAGACGACGAAGCGCATGTCCGAGCCGGGCCCCGTATGGATCGTGACCTTGGAGTTCTTCTGGAGCGACACGATGTCGGTCGGCGAGAGGGCGCGCGAGGCGATGTCGACCTTGCCGTCGGCGACGTCGAGCCTGAGGTCGGTGGCGCTCGTGTAGTACGTGACGAGGATGTTCTTCGTCTTCGGCGAGCCGAGGACGCCGTCGTAGTTCGTGTTGGCCACGTAGTCGGCGATCTGCGACGGGGTGTACTGCTTGAGGCGGTACTGCGCCGAGAAAGGGTTCCCCGCGACGATCGTCGCGTCGGCGGTCAGCTTCGTCGCCGAGAAGACGTCCTCGTCGACGATGAAGCCGGCGGGCGAGGCGAGCACCTGCGGGAAGAGCTGGTCGTCGCCCTCCTTGAGCGTGAAGACGACCGTCGTGTCGTCGGGAGCGGCGACGCTCTCGACGTTCGACAGCAGGGACGACGGGCCGTTCGCGTCTGCGATCGAGATCATGCGGTCGAACGAGAACTTGACGTCGGACGACGTCAGCGCGTGGCCGTTCGAGAACTTCTCGTCCGAGCGAAGCTTCACCGTGTAGGTCGTCGGCGTCGTGAACTCGGCCGACTCGGCCAGGTCGGGAACCGGCGTCGTCGTGCCCGGCTTGAAGTTGAGGAGCTCGCCGTAGACGTTGGTCTGGATGGCGAACGACCCGGTATCCCACGAGCCGGCGGGGTCGAGGGCGGTCACCTTGTCGGTGGTCCCGAGGGTGATGGTGTCAGACGAGCTGTCGTCGACGGAGTCGGAGGAGACGCTGACGCAGCCGGAGAGGACGGCGAGAAGCGCTGCTCCGACGAGGGGGACGGCGAGCCGGGACTTCAGTCGCATGAAAGGGCCTATCGATCGGTGGTGGGGAGGTGTGCCTGCTGTGGCGAGGTGGATCAATCGGTGAACGCGTGCGCGACGCGGTCGCCCTCGGACGCGATGAAGGCCTCGATGGACTCCTCGGTCGGGAAGTCGGCCTGCGGGAGGCGGTCCAGACGGAAGGCCGCGACATCGGCGATCGGGTCGTCGGCGCCGGTGACGATGTCGGCGAGGAGCCGGCCCATCCCGGGTCCGTTCATGACGCCGCTCTCGTTGTCTCCGCCGAGCGCCCACAGGCCGTCGACACCCGGGACCTCGCCGACGTAGCCGCGGCCGTCGGCGGTCCAGACGGGCTGACCCTGGATGACGGTGACGACCTCGACATCGGCGAGCACCGGGAACACGTGCTCCATCACGGGCTGGTGCACCCGGAGGGCGTCGACGAGCACGTCGGCACGGGGGCGTCCGACGGCGACTCCGGTGTCGACCCCCGAGGCGCGGAGCAGTCGCGAGCTCCGATAGCCGGGGCCGGCACCCCACGAGAACGACCCGTGCAGGTTGCGGAGCCACATCGGCCCGAGGTCCCGGCTCTGGATCGTCGGCATATCGGCGGCGAGCCCGGCATCCGCCGTGACGAACCGCGTGGCCACCATCGGCAGCAGCGGGAGCCGGGTGCCGAGGGGTTCGAGCAGAGCGTTCAGCCACGCTCCACCTGCGAGGACGACAGCCTCGACGGGGAGGTCGCCGACGGACGTGCTCAGGAGGGAGACACGCCCGTCGGCCGTCTGGAGGGCGGTGACGCGGGCACCGTAGACGATCTGCACGCCTTCCGCCTCGAGCAGCGCGGTCAGGACCTCGACGACGCGAGAAGTGGTCACCTGGCCGGCTCTGGGCATGAAGACGCCGCCCGTGATCGCGGCGCCGTCCACCGCGCCTCCGGTGAGGCTCACGACGTCGGCGGCGCTCAGCACCCGGGTGCCGGGATCGGCCAGGGGATGACCGGCGATTCCGGCCGCCGACTCCGCGAGGAAGGACTCGGTGGTCGCCATGACGATGTTGCCGTGCTCGCCGAACTCGATGTCGTGGCCGTCGGAGTGGAGCCGCCGGTAGAAGTCGAGCGAGTAGTGCGAGATCGGCACCGCGAACGTGCCGCCCCGGCGGCTCTCGTCGGCGGCGGCAGGAAGCACGAACCCGGCGCCCGCCGGCGTCGTGCCGTGGAGGGCGGGCCCGGCATCGACGACGGTGATCTCGCGATAGCCCGCGAGATGGAGGTGCCAGGCGGCCGAGAGGCCGAGGATGCCCGCGCCCACGACGTGCACAGAGCCACGAGCCGCGGCGGCAGGGTTCGGTTGATCGATGGGCATGCTCGATGCTATTCGGCGGCCGGAGCCCAGTCGGTCGGCACCTGTCGCGGATGTGGGGTCGCTACCTCGACACGTGTCGCGACCGGCAGAGGTCAGCGCCGCCGCGAGTACTGCGTCAGCAGCATGCCGTCGGCGTTCAGCACGTGGTCGAGCGTCATCGCCCGCAGGTCGATCGGAGCGGCGCCGGCGGCGCGGTGCGTGATCCGGGGGCCGGAGCCGCCCTCGAGCGCCGGGCTGATGGTGAGGCAGAGCGCGTCGAGCACGTCGGACTCGATCAGGGCGCCGAGCAGCGACGGCCCGCCCTCGCAGTGGATCTGCGTCAGGCCGCGCGCGACGAGCACCTCGACGAGACGCCGCGGCTCGACCGTGTCGTCGCCGCAGTCGACCACGTCGGCCACCTCGGCGAGCGCCGCACGCCGATCCGCGTCGGCCGAGGCGGCGGTCAGCACGAGCGGTCGCACCGGCGCCTTCGCGAACACGTCGGAGGACGGGTCGAGGTCGAGGCGCCCCGTCACGATGGCGAAGGCGGGCTGGGGCGCGAGTTCCTGCGCCCGCCGCCACTGCTCGGCCGACGCCGGCAGGCGCATCGCCCCGTACCCCTCCGAGCGGATCGTGCCCGCAGCCACCACGACGACGTCGCAGAGCTGCCGCAGCAGGTCGAACACGCGCTTGTCGGCCGGGCCGCCGAGTGCGCCGGAGAGCCCGGACGCCGTCGCGGACCCGTCGACGCTCGCCACGAAGTTCGCGCGCAGCCGCGGCACGGAGCGGTCGGCCGGCGCGTACAGCGCCAGCAGGTCGTCGTCGCTCAGGTCGTTCCCCGGTGTCGGGAGCAGCGCGTCGATCACAGGTTGTGCACCGGGTTCGCCGGCTCGCGCCAGCCCAGCACGGCCTCGACCATGCGCATGGCGTCGACGGACTCGCGCACGGCGTGCATCCGCACAATCCGGGCTCCGAGCATCGCGCACACGGTCGCTGCGGCGATCGAGCCGGCCAGCCGCTCGGGCTTCTCTCGCTCGAGCGACTCGCCGATGAAGTCCTTGTTCGACACGGCGGCCAGCACCGGCAGGCCCAGCGTCGTGAACTCCGCCAGCCGGCGCGTCAGCTCGAGGGTCTGCACCGTGCTCTTGTTGAGGTCGTGCCCGGGGTCGACGATCAGGCGCTCCTCGGGGATCCCCCGCTCGAGAGCGAAGTCGACACGCCCGCGCAGGAACTCCGCCACCTCTCCGCCGATGTCGTCGTAGTGCGGGCGGGGCACCGGCTGCCGCGGCGCAGCCAGCGAGTGCGTGACGACGAGGGTGGCGTCGCTGGTCGCGACCACGTCGGCGAGGCGCGGGTCGGCGAGGCCGGTGGTGTCGTTGATGACGCTGGCGCCCGCCGCGATCGCCGCCTCGGCGACCTCCGGTCGGAACGTGTCGACCGAGATCACGACATCCGACTGCTGTGCGAGCGCCTCCACCACCGGCACGACGCGCCCCGCCTCCTCGACTGCTGAGAGCTCGGGCCCCGGAGCGAACTTGACGCCGCCGATGTCGACCCAGTCGGCGCCGGCCGAGGCGGCGGCGACCGCCGCCTCGACGGCACGGTCGAGCGCGAATGTGGCGCCCTGGTCGTAGAACGAGTCGGGCGTGCGGTTGACGATGGCCATGACGGCGATCTGGCGGTCGAAGTCGAAGGTACGGCGGCCGATGCGGCGGACCGGGGTCGAGATCGCCGGCAGCCGGAACCCGGGCGCGGCCTCGAGCGAGGTCACTCGACCCCCTGGCCGATGAGGGCGATGGCCTCCGCACGACCGGCGGGGTCGCCGAGCACGCCGCGGCTCGCCACCGTGACCGTCGAGCTCTGCGTCTGCCGCGAGCCGCGGGTCGTCACGCAGCCGTGGACCGCGTCGAGAACCACGAGGACGCCTGCCGCGTCGACGGACGACGCCAGCGCGTCGGCGATCTCCTCGCCCAGGCGCTCCTGCAGCGTGGGGCGGGACGCGAGCGTGTCGACCAGCCCGGGGATCTTGCCGAGCCCGACGATCTGCGTGCCGGGCACGTAGGCGACGTGCGCGACGCCCAGGAACGGCAGCAGGTGGTGCTCGCACACCGCCCGGAACCGGATGTCGCGCACGATGACGAGCTCGCCGAGCTCGCCGGCGTCGGCGGGGACGACACTGGCGCCCATCAGGGCGCTCACGTCGACCCCGAGCCCGGAGAAGAACTCCTCGTAGGCGTCGGCGACGCGGCGGGGAGTATCGGCGAGGCCGGGCCGGGCGGGATCGTCGCCGATCGCGCTCAGGATCTCGGCAACCGCCGCCTCGATTCTCGGCCGATCGAACTGTCGCGTCATCTCTGCGCTGTACCCCTCCGCGTACCCCGGTGCTTCGGGGTGCTCGGGCGGAACTTTACCGCGCGGTGCCGACAGCGACCGGAGCGTCCCCTCACGACTCGAATCGGTCGAGCGTCAGCCACAGGTGCAGCGCCAGTCGGTCCCTGCCGCGGTCGAGGCTGAGACCGGTGGCCTGCTCGAAGCGCGCGACGCGGTAGTAGAGCGTCGACCGGTGCAGATTGAGCTGGTTCGCCGTGACCGATGCGCTCCCCGCGTTGTCGAGGTACGCGAGGAGCAGGGCGCGGGTGTCGCCACTCTGCTCTGCCAGCAACGTCGCGAACGGCTCCGGAAGGACCTCGAGGTCGATCCCGCCTGGCGTGATGGCCGCGACGAGCGCGCTCGCGCCGAGACGGGACCACAGCCGGAGCGGCTCGGCGTCCGCGCGTGCGGCCCGAACGGCCACGGCGGCCTGCCGAGCGGAGAGGTGCGCCTCGTCGAGCGCGGTCACCGCTCCGCCGACGCCGACGGTCGACCCCTCGGCCACGTCCGGGTCGGTCCGGGCCAGGGCGTCGCGGACCCGCGCGCCCACGATCTCGGCGTCGCCATCGGCGGGTACGGCCGACCAGCCGATGAGGGCGGCGGCTTCCCGCTCGCCGACGGCGACGGCGTAGGTGCCCGGCGGACGCGTCGCGAGCCCGGCTCGGAGGCCTCGCGACAGGGAGGCCGATAGCGCCTGCCTCGCCGCCGACGGATCCGGACCCGGCTCGACCGCGATCCGCACGACGCTCAGCGCCGGGAGGGTGTCGATGCGGCTCAGGTCGCCGCCGTCTCCGGCTCGGACCGCGTCGAGGGCGGCGGACCGCTCGGATGCCGACGGCGAGACGAGAGCGCGGACGAGCCTCTGCAGGTGGCGATCGACGCCGGCCCTGGTCTCGGCGTCGCGCGACAGGCGGGCCTCGAAGCGCGCCGCCCCGTCGGCGATGAGCGACAGCTGGTCGTCGGTGAGGTCGCCGTCGTCGATGACCCACAGGAATCCGAGCAGCTCGAGACCTGCGCGCAGCGGCACGCACCAGCGGGTCGCGAACGGGTCATCCCGGGTGCCGGCCACGTGACCCGGGGTCCGCCACGACGGGACGCCGAGGCGGTGCAGGTGCGAGGCGACGCCGTCCGGCACGCGCCGGTCGACCAGCGATTTGAGCCGGAGGTCGTCCTCGTCGCCGAAGTGGGCGCTGGACCGGACGAGGCGCAGCTGAGCGTCGTCGACCGCCACGGACCGCTGGATGCTCAGCGCGAGGGAGTCGACCATCGCCTGCAGGTCGTCGTCCACCCGTCAAGGCTAACCAGCGGCCGTCGAGCCGCCGCCCGTGTGACGCCGCCTTACGCCGAAGCCGGGCTCAGCCCCGGAGCCGCGCTCAGCGCCCGAGCCGCGATCAGCGCCCGAGCACCAGCTCGTCGAGGAACCCGCCCGAGAACTTGCCGTCGGGGTCGTGCTTCGCGACGAGCGCGCGGAACTCCCCGAGCCGCGGGTAGCGCTCTTCGAGCTCGGACGCCGACACCGTGTTCACCTTGCCCCAGTGCGGGCGCGGGGTGAACGGCCGCAGGACCTCCTCGATCTGCGGGATCAGCTCGGCGACCTCGTCGACGTGCTTCGCCCAGGTGAAGTGGATGCAGAGCGAGTCCTGCCCCTGCGTCTCGCTCAGCCAGAAGTCGTCGCCGGCGACGGCGCGCAGCTCGGTCACGAGCAGGTGCGGCTGGATCTTCGCGGCCAACGTGCGCACCGCCTGGATCGCGGCGGCGCCCTCGTCGAGCGACACGAAGTACTCCGTCTGGATCTCCTCGCCGTTCGAGGGGTTCCGGTCGATGCGGAAGTGCGGCAGCCGGTCGACCCAGGGGCCGACGGAGCCGTCCATCGGAGTCGTGTTGTCGTCCTCCGACACGAAGGCGACGCGGTTGTCGTTGTGCTTGCCGCCGAACAGCTCGTCGGGCATCTCGACGTCGTCGACGCCCTCGGGGATCCTGGTCTTCACCCACATCTGGGTGATGTCGTCGCCGTAGACGGTGAACAGGCTGACGCTGTACGCGCAGCTCATGATCTCCCGCAGTCCCGCACCCTCGAGCGACGACCACGGCACGCCGAGGTAGACGTCCTGGCGCACGCGGTAGCTCGGCTCGACGTCGAGCGTGACGCGGCTCACGATGCCGAGCGCGCCGAGGTGGATGACGCTGCCGGCGAAGTCGGCGTCGCCGCGGGTGACCGTGCGGACCGACCCGTCGGCCGTGACGAACTCCAGGGCGCGCACGGAGGTCGCGAGCGACCCGTTCGCCGCGCCTGACCCGTGGGTTCCCGTCGCCGTCGCCCCGCCGACGGAGATGTGCGGGAGCGAGCCCATGTTGTGCAGAGCGAGGCCCTGCCGCTCGAGCTCGGTGGCGACGACGGCGTAGCGGGTTCCTGCGCCCACTGCGACCGAGGTGCGGTCGTCGCTGACGACGATGTCGGCGGGGATGTCGATCGGCGACACCAGAACGCCGGGCCCGTCGGCGACCGAGTTGAACGAATGGCGTGTGCCCAGTGCTCGCACACGGGGCTCGGCGGCCACGATCGTGCGCAGCTCGTCGACGGATGTGGGATTCAGGATGCGCGAGGCACCGTACACGTGAGTGCCGGCCCAGTTCTGCTCGCGTTCGGCGGTGAACGTCATGCGGAGACTCTAGCGGGAGTGAGCGCTCACATCACCAATTTGTTCTAACTCGCAACAATTGGTCAGCCCCGAGGGGTGAACGCCGCGTAGACGCTCGCGATGTCGTCGCCGCCGTGGCCGTCACCCGATGCCGCCGCGTACGTCGCGGCGAGGGCATCGAGCACGCGCGGCTCGACTCCGGAGCCCCGTGCCGCCTCGCCGATCAGGCTGAGGTCTTTGCGCAGGCCGTCGAGTGCGAACGACGGCGGGAACTCCCCCGACAGCATCGACTCGCCCTTGACGTGGGCGTAGGGCGTATCGGTCGCACCGCCCTCGATCGCGCGCAGGAACTGCCCCCCGTCGAGACCCAGGGCCTCCGCCAGCGCGATCGACTGCGCGATCCCCGCCGTGACCGTCGCGACCCAGGCGTTGGCGGCGAGCTTCAGCGCCGTGCCGTTGCCGACCCGGTCGCCGGCCACGACCGTCTTCGCACCCATGGCGTCGAGCACCGGCTGCACCCTCTCGAGCAGCGCCACGTCGCCCGCCGCCAGCATCACGAGCTTGCCCGTCTCGGCCGGCTGCTTCGTGCCGAGCATCATGGCCTCGACGAGCGACACGCCCGCGTCGTCGGCCGCGGCGACCACTCGGTTCGTGCCGTCGAGGCCGATCGTCGACGCCTGCACCCAGACGGCGTCGTCCGGGACCGCGCCGGACGCCTGAGCGAGCACGCTCAGCACGCTGTCCGCATCGAACAGGATCGACAGGATCACGTCGGCGCTCGCCACGGCCTCCTCCGGGGACGCCGCCACGGTCGCGCCCTCATCGGCCAGCGGCGCCGCCTTCTCGGCCGACCGGTTCCAGACGGTGACGTCGAACCCCTCTCTCAGGAGCGTGCGAGCGACGCCGAGACCCATGATGCCGAGACCGAGAACAGTAACCTTCATGCACTCGACGCTACGCGCCAGGGCTGGCCAGAACCTTGCGGAACCTCAGGTAGCTGATCTGCTCGTAGTCGCCGTCGAGGTCGAACAGCGGCTCGTAGCCGAGGCGCAGGTAGAGGCCGAGCGCCTCCGGCTGACGCGCACCCGTCGTGAGCTGCGCGGTCGTGTAGCCGCGGGCCAGCGCCTCGGCCTCCAGCACGGCCATCACCCGGCGGGCGAGGCCGCGGCGGCGGTGGTCGGGGTGGGTCCAGACGCGCTTCATCTCGACGGTGTCGCCGTCGACGCGGATGAAGGCCCCGCCGGCGACGGCGGTGGCGATCGGGGCGGGGGCGTCGAGGGCAGGGTCGGCCGGCGCGGTCTCGGTCAGGATCAGGAATGCGCCGCCGCGCTCGGGGGTGAACAGCTCGACGGGGTAGCGCGTCAGCTCCGCCGACGACGGGATGCCGTCGTTGGGCTCGTAGCGCGCGTCGTAGTCGCGGGCGAGGTCGTCGACGAGGGGGCGGGCGAGGGGCGCGTCCGCGGTCGTCCACACGACGGCGAAGGCGTCGGGGCGCGGGGCGTCAGGCGTCGGGTCGGCGGGCGCGGGCATGCCGCGACGGTAGCCGCCGGGCCCGTGCGCGGTCAATTCGTGTTGCGCTCCGTGCCGCCCGCCGCCCGCGTGGGTCCTCATCAAAGGACGCCCTGCGCGCTCACAAGGACTCCGCCGTCCAGCTGCACGCCCCACAAGGCAAACCGCCGCAATCCGCCCGCCCCACAAGGACGTCCACCCCACACTTCCTTGCGAGCAAACACGCGAACACGCGAGCTAGCGCGCGAACACGCGAGCTAGCGCCTGCACGCAGGCGACCGCCAACGCGTCCGCCCTACCGCCACTCGTCGGGCGGCACTCCCTCGTCGTACGCGTCGTCGGGCGGCGCGTCGGGCCAGCCGCCGTCGTCGAACTCCGGCTCGGGGTCGAAGCTGGTCACCGGCGCGGCGGCCGGCCCGCGCCCCGGCGCCGCTCGACCACCCGAGGCAGAAACAGACGCAGAGCCAGCCCCAGCCCCACCCGATCCAGCGGTACCGCCACCCCCAGCACCGCCCACCACCTCGAGCAGCGCCTCGCCGTAGGTCTCGAGCTTCTTCTGGCCGACGCCCGAGATGGCGGCGAGGGCGGAGAGCGTGGTGGGGCGCGTGGCGGCGACCCCGCGCAGCGTCACGTCGCCGAAGACGACGTAGGCGGGGACTCCGGCGGCGCGAGCCGTCGCGGCCCGCCAGGCGCGGAGCTCTTCGAACAGCGGCTGGGCCTCGGCGGGCAGATCGGTCACGGCCGCGGCGCCGGAACCCCGACGGGTGCGCACCGACCTCGCCGCGCGCTCGGGCTCCTTGCGAAGCCGGACCGGCCGGGCCCCCGAGAGCACCTCGCCAGAGGCGTCCGTCAGCAGGAGGGTGCCGTAGCCGTCGGGCGAGACCGCGAGGAGGCCCTGGGCGAGAAGCTGGCGCACGACGCCTCGCCACTCGATCTCGCTCAGCTCGGTGCCGATGCCGAACGTGGCGAGGGCCTCGTGGCCCTGCTGCGTCATGCGCGGGGTGCGCTTGCCGAGGAGGATGTCGACGAGGTGGCCGGCACCGAACTGCTGATTGCGCTCGCGCTTGAGGCGGACGATCGTCGACAGGAGCTTCTGCGCCGGGACCGTGCCGTCGATCGCGGTCGGCGGGGTCAGGCAGGTGTCGCAGTTGCCGCAGGCCGTCGAGGTCTGGCCGAAGTAGGCGAGCAGCTGCACTCGGCGGCACTCGACGGTCTCGCACAGCGCGAGCATCGCGTCGAGATGAGCGGTGAGCTGCCGGCGGTGCGCGGCGTCGCCCTCGGACTGGTCGATCATGCGGCGCTGCTGCATGACGTCCTGCAGCCCGTAGGCGAGCCATGCCGTGGCGGGCAGGCCGTCGCGGCCCGCACGACCGGTCTCCTGGTAGTAGCCCTCGACCGACTTGGGCAGGTCGAGGTGGGCGACGAACCGCACGTCGGGCTTGTCGATGCCCATGCCGAACGCCACGGTCGCGACCATGACGATGCCGTCTTCGCGGAGGAACCGCGACTGGTTGCGCTGCCGCGTGCCGGCGTCGAGGCCGGCGTGGTACGGAAGCGCCGGGATGCCGTTGGCGACGAGCGACTCGGCGGTCTTCTCGACCGAGTTGCGAGACAGGCAGTAGACGATGCCGGCGTCGCCGGGGTGCTCGGTCTGAATGAGGCGGAGCACCTGCTTCAGCGGCTGGTCTTTCGCCTCGATGCGGTACTGGATGTTGGGCCGGTCGAAGTCGGCGACGAAGTGCGCGGCGCCGTCGAGATCGAGGCGGGTCGAGATCTCGCGGTGGGTCGTCTCGGTCGCGGTCGCCGTGAGGGCGATCCGCGGCACATCGGGCCACCGCTCGTGCAGTACCGAGAGCTCGAGGTAGTCGGGTCGGAAGTCGTGACCCCACTGGGCGACGCAGTGCGCCTCATCGATGGCGAACAGCGAGATTCGCCCCTGGTCGAGGAGATGCTTCGTCGACTCGAGCCGCAGCCGCTCGGGAGCCAGGTAGAGCATGTCGAGCTCGCCCGAGCGGAAGGCCGCCTCGACGCCGGCTCGCTGCATCGAGTCCTGCGTGCTGTTCAGGAAGGCGGCCCGGACGCCGACCGCCTCGAGCGCGTCGACCTGGTCTTGCATGAGCGCGATGAGGGGCGAGACGACGATGCCGACCCCGTCGCGCACGAGCGCGGGCACCTGGTAGCAGAGCGACTTGCCCCCACCCGTGGGCATGAGCACGAGGGCGTCGCCACCGTTCGCGACCTGGTCGATGATCGCGGCCTGGCTGCCCCGGAACGCGTCGTAGCCGAAGACGTCGTGGAGCACGTCGAGCGGAGTGCGGCCGACGGGAGCGGGGGCGGAGGTCGTGGTCACCGGGCGAGTCTACGAGGGTCGTCCGACATCGCGCTGGCGTTCTCCACAGGCCCGCCACCGGTGCGCTGAGGGCTGTGCCGGCGCGCCTGCCACTCGACGAGGAGCACGTAGACGCCTGCCGACACGACGGTGATGCCGGCCCCGATCGGCGAGCCGTCGTTCTGGCTGACCTGCACGACGGGCGCCGCGATGATGAAGACGACGACGTTGTTGATCACGTGCGCGACGATGCCCGCCTCGAGCCCGCCGGTGCGCCAGGTCAGGTACGCGAAGGCGATGCCGAGCGCCGACACGTCGAGACGGCCCCACGCGTTGTACGAGTGCGCGAACGCGAAGCCGACGACCGGCACGACGATGGCGACGACGGGCCAGCGCACCCACGAGCCGAGGCTCTGCATGGCGAGCCCGCGGAAGGCGAACTCCTCGCCGGCCGCCTGGAGCGGCACGAAGAGCAGGATGATCACGATCGAGGCGAACAGCGCGGCCGGCGGCGTCGCTGTCCCCGGCGCCGTGACTGCACCCTGCTCGGGCCAGATCGACGAGGTCAGCACGTTCAGGCCGATGCTCACGCCGATGAAGACGGCGCCGGGCACGATGCACCGCGCCAGCCACCGCCAGCGCAGCCGCCCCACGACGCTGGTCAGCTGACCCCATCCGCCGAGGCCCGCCAGCCGGACCGCGATGATCACGGCGGGCACCATCGTCGCGAGCGCGCCCAGCGTCAGCAGCATGACGAGCGGGTTCGAGCTGTCCTGCGGGTTGCGCTGCGCCGCGTCGACCAGGTCGACGCCCGCCTGACGTCCGCCGACGGCCTCCACGATCAGCACGAGCCCCTGCTGCCAGACGAGCGAGAACCCGAAGTAGAGCGCGAAGCCGATCGCGATGGCCACCAGCGGCTTCCACCACCGGTACCCGGTGTGCGCGCGGAACATCCGGTGGTAGGCGTGGCTCACCTGGCGAGGGTAGCCGGTCAGTCTGCGATCAGTCGTCGTCCCAGTCCCATCGCCTTGTCGGGCGCGAACCCGAGGTGCTCGTAGAAGCCGATGACGCGGTCGTTGCCCTCCCGCACCTGCACGTTGACCTTCGGGCACCCGAGGTCGAGCAGCAGCCCCTCGGCGTCGGCCATCATGCGCGCGCCCAGCCCGGTGCCCCGCTCGGAGTCCGCGACCGCCACGTAGTAGACCCACCCGCGGTGCCCGTCGTACCCGCTCATCGCCGTGGCCACGATCCGTCCGTCGTCGGCCACGGCCACGCGGAAGAGCTCGGCCTGCACGCGCAGCTTGCGCTCGATGTCCTTGCGCGGGTCGTTCCACGGCCGGGTCAGACCGGCCTCCTGCCAGAGGGCGACCACCGCGTCGGTGTCGGCGGGGTCGAACGATCGAATGGTCATCCGTCCATCCTCCCTGAAATCCCCGCGGGCGCAGGGCAGTGCCTGGCAGGAACTCGAGGCGGTCGCCAGAAAGACAGGCGCACCCCTCACCGCCCCGCCGTCGTCGTGAGCACGGACGACCCGTCGGGCCTCCTCCGCACCTCGATCCGGTCGGCGATCCGCTGCTTGAGCTCGTCGACGTGGCTCACGATGCCGACGACGCGGCCACCCGCCGACAGCTTGCCGAGCTCGGTCATCACGGAGTCGAGCGTCTCGGGGTCGAGCGTGCCGAACCCCTCGTCGACGAAGAGCGTGCCGAGGTCGATGCCGCCGGCCTCGGACTTCACCACGTCGGCGAGCCCGAGCGCGAGGCTGAGGGAGGCGTAGAACGTCTCGCCGCCGCTGAAGCTCTTGGGGTCGCGGGTGGTGTCGGTCGCGTTGTCGCGGATCGCCAGCGCGAGGCCGGTCTTGCGGGTGCGGGCGCCCGCTTCGCGCTCGGCCCCTTCGAGCTGGTAGCGACCGCTCGACATCACGCTGAGGCGGGCGTTGGCCGCGTCGAGCACGTCGTCGAACCGTCGGAGCAGCACGTAGGTCCCGAGCGTCACCCCGCGCAGGTTCTCGCGTCCGGCGGCGCTGGCGATGTCGGCCATCCGCACGATCGCCCGGGTCTCGCCGGCGACGGCGGCCTGCGCGGAGACGGCGGCGTCGACGGCCTGCAGCGCCGTCGTGGCCCGCGTCGCCAGGTCGCTCGCCCTGGCGGCCGCATCGACGGCCTCGGCCAGGGCGGTCGTGGCGGCGTCGGCGCGCTCGGTGGCGGCCTCGAGGCCGGGCTCCTCGTCGCCGGTGAGCGCCGCGATGTCGGCGGCGGCGAGCCCTGCGGCGACGATCGCGGTGGCGGACTCGTGATCAGCGACCACCCGCGCGAACTCGGCCTCCCGGGCGGAGCCGAGGACGGCCGCCGCCGCCTCATCGGCGCTCGGGAACGGCGACGCCTCGACGGCTCCCGCCAGTTCGGCCGCACGCGCTTCGACGGTCTCGGCGGCGCTGTCACGGGTACGGCGGGCGGCGATTCGGCTAGCGAGGGCGCGCTCGTCGGCGTCGAGGGTGGACACGAGGTCGCGGCAGCTCTGGGCGCGGCCGTCGAGCGCCTCCGCGACGCGAGCCGTGTCGGCGTCGATCGCCTCGGCGTCCGCCTCGATTCGGGCCGCCCGCCCCTGGGCCGCCTCGCGGGCGATGCCGAGGGCCGTGGCCATCGCCGTCGTCTCATCGTCGAACGCGACCAGCGCGGTCTCGGCGGTGGCGAGCTCGCCGCGCGCCGACTCGAGCTCGGCCAGGCGGACGGTCGCCGCCCGAAGCCGCTCGGCGAGCTGGTCGCCGGTCGCATCGCCGACCTCGGCGCTCGCGTCGTCGAGGAGCGCGCGACGCGCGCTCTCCTCGCCGCGCACCTCACGAAGCCGGGCCTCGGCCTGAGCCCTTGCGTCGGCGGCCTCCTCGATCCGCTCGTCGGACGGGTGCTCGTCGAGCATCCCGGCCGGGTGCGGATGCTCGACCGCTCCGCAGACCATGCAGGGCTCCCCCGGAATGAGATCGCGTGCGAGCTCCCCGGCCATGCCCGAGATACGGCGGAGGCGGAGCTCGGCCTCGGCCGCCACGGCCTCCCCCGCCGCCGTGACGGCCAGTGCGACGCGGGCACCGATCGACTCGACCTGCGCCGCGAGGTCGTCGCGACGACGCAGTCGGGCGAGGGCGACCTCGGCGGCGGCGGACTCGGAGCGCGCCTTCTCGACGTCGCCGACGCGCCGACGCAGGTCGTCGAGGGCGGCGACCCGCTCGACCCGTGTCGCAGCCCGCTCGGCCAGCGCCGACTCGGTCGTCTCGATGTCGGCGCGCCCCGTCTGCAGCGTCTGTCGCGACTGGCTGAGGGCCGACCGGCGAGCGTCGAGCCCCGACTCGACGCGCGCGACGTCGCGAAGCGTGGCGATCTCGGCGAGGAGCGCGTCGCGGCGGAGGACGAGGTCACGCAACGAGGACGGCCCCGCGTCAGGAGAAGCGACAGACGCAGCGGAAGCCGACACTGGAGGGGAAGCCGCGAGGGGCGGAGCCGATGTGCCGGACGCAGGCTCGACGGCCGCGAGAGCGGCAGCAGCCGCCTCGAGCTCGGCCCGAGAACGGGCGAGTGCGGCAGCGGGTGCCACGACGAGGGCGGCCGCGCGGGCCGACGCGAGGCGAGCCCGCGCGGTGTCGGCAGCGGCGGTGGCGGCCTCGAGTTCCTGCCGCTGGGCCAGAAGACGACTGCGGCGCGCCAGCGCGTCGACCAGCCGGACCGCCTCGACACGGCGGGCCTCGGCCGCGGCCGCGACGGCTCGACGCGCTTCTCGGGCGTCGACCCCCGAGGAAGCGGCCGCAGTGAAGCGCGCGACGGCATCGGGTGCGTCGACGACCTCGACCCCGTCGTCGCCGGTGGCGCCGCGAAGGCCCGCGAGCGCCTGCGCGACAGCTGTCTCGGCGGCGGTCACGGCCGCGTGGGCGTCGCGCCGGGCGATGACGAGCTCGGCGGTGGTGCGGTCGTAGATCTCGGTGCCGAACAGCGACTGCAGCACGAGGCGCCGCTCTTCTCCGGTCGACGCCAGGAAGCGCGCGAACTCGCCCTGCGGCAGCACGATCGTCTGGAGAAACTGCTCCTTGGTCAGTCCGACGATCCGGACGATCTCGGAGCCGACCTCCTGCGCGCGCGACGACACCGGCTCGCCGCCCTGCGAGTCGGGCGTGGCCAGCCGCGTCAGGGTGACCGACGCGTTGGCGCGCGTGAAGCCCTCGCCGCGCGCCTTGGGGCGCTCCCACGCGGGGGTGCGTCGGATGCGGTGGATGCCGACCGGCGTCTCGAAGACGAGCTCGACGAACGGCTCGACGTCGCGGGCGGCGTGATGGCTGTGGAGGCGGTCGTCGCTCGAGGCCGCGCCGGCCAGCGAGCCGTAGAGCGCGAAGACGATCGCGTCGATGACGGTGGACTTGCCGGCGCCGGTCGGCCCCTCGAGCAGGAAGACGCCCGACGTGCCGAGCGCGGCGAAGTCGACGGTGAACTCGCCGGCGTAGGGGCCGATGGCGCGGAGAGTGAGGCGGTGGAGGTCCATCAGTCGCTCGCCTCTGCCGAGCGGGCGCGCTCGTAGGCGGAGCGGAGCACGGCGATCTCGACACCGGTCGGCGCCGCACCCGCCGCGTACTCGACGAACCCGGTCGCGACCTCGACGGGGTCGGCATCGACGGCGATGGCCCGCCTCTCGCTCGGAGCGAGACCGCCGGTGGGCACGTGCTGAATCGCCAGCACGTGCGGGAACCGCTCGCGCAGGAGAGCGTGGAGCCCGGCGGGATGGACCGCGTCGGTCACGAAGATGCGGAGCCAGTCGTCGACGACGTCGTCGTGACGGCCGTCGAGCAGGTCGGCGAGGTCGCCCGTGATCTCGGACAGCCGTCGTGGCACGGGTGCCGGGATCTGCTCGAGCGCGACGCTCCCGTCCGCCGCGAGCTCGATCAGGGTCGTCGACTTCACCTGCGTTCGCTCGCCGAACGAGAACGCCAGCGGCGACCCCGAGTAGCGGATCACGGCCCTGTCGGAGCGCAGCGTCTGCTGCCCGTGGAGATGCCCGAGCGCCACGTAGGAGAAGCCGTCGAAGAGCCCGGTCGGCACGGAGTCGACCCCGCCGACGCGGATGTCGCGCTCGCTCTCGCTGGCCGCCCCGCCCACCACGAAGGCGTGGGCGACGACCACCGACCGTGCGCCGTCCCGGCCGGCGAGGTTGTCGCGGACGCCGGCGAGCGCTGCTGCCATCACGGCCTCGTGCGAGCGCGGGAGCGGCTCGGCGCCGAACGCGTACCGGACGTCGTCCGGATTGAGGTAGGGGACGCCGTAGAACGCGACCGGCCCGTCGGAGTCCGTGACGACCACCGGCTCGGCCACGTCGTCGACCGACGCGAGGATGCGCAGGCTCGGCCGCATCAGCCCCGCCGCGAACCCGAGACGGGTCGCGGAGTCGTGGTTGCCGGGCGTCACGATCACGGTGGCGAGGTCGCTCAGCCGGGCGAAGGCGTCGGAGAGCAGCCGCACCGACGGGACCGCCGGCACGGCCCTGTCGTACACGTCGCCGGCGACGACGACCACGTCGACTGCCCTCTCGCGCACCACCTCGACGAGGTGCTCGAGGAACGCCGCGTGGTGCTCGGTCAGATCGACGCCGTGCAGGGTTCGCCCGAGATGCCAGTCGCTGGTGTGGAGGATGCGCAAGCGGGGAGGCCTTTCGTGGAGGGTGGCATCACTGTATCCAGCCCCTCCGACACGCATCGGAAGTCGTCCACAGCCTCGGCGCGCCACGACTCTCCGCCCGGTGAGGCCCCGATCCCACCCTCGGCGTCGATCGGCCAGCACGGGGTGATGAGGTGTGACTCCTGAGGTGTCACGTGTTCCACGTGCTGGGCTGAGGTGTGCCTGCTTGCGCGGCCCGCTGCCCCTCGCGGAGACATGAGGCGGATTGACCGCCGCCTCGTCGGCTCCGTGCTCGCTCCGATCGGCGCCTACCGACTCACCGGACGAGTCGTCAATTCCATCAGTCCGAGAGGTCGGCCTCCCAGTTCGCCTGCTGGATGAGCACGTCCAGCTCGCGCAGCCGCCGGGCGACGTCGTCGGCCTGCTGGCGCACACGCGCCGTGGGAAGGGCCGAGAGGTGCCGCAGCTCGCTGCGGAGCTGCCGGTAGCCGCCGTAGTCCCCGACCCCGGCCGACGCGTCGGCGGCCTGCGTGAGGATCGAGTGCCGGGTCCGCAGCAGGTCGCGGTGGGCCAGGGCTTCGGTCATGGTGCGCCCGTCGTCGAGGATGGTCGACGCGTTCGTCAGGTTGACGGCGACGACGAGCTGCTCGAGGGCGTCCTGCAGCGACTGCACCTCCGTGAGGAGCGCCGCGGCGTCCTCGCCCGGCTCCTCGCCCTCCTGGTAGCGGGCGTTGGCCAGGATCCTGGCCCGGAGCTGCTCGATGCGCTTCTGGAGATCGCCCCGGTTGATCAGGGCCTCTGCGAGCTTCATCCCTGCATCCTGGCACCGGAGCGCCCCGGGCGGGCGGACTCTCCCCAGTTCTGGGGATGACTCGATGATCGAGTAGTCGGTTAGCATTGACTACCTCGATCATCGAGACATCGGCTCCGGACGACCAGCTGCACGCAGCGCTCCGCCGCCCTGACAGCAGGAGAACCCATGACCATCAGCGAGGCCACCGCGCCCGCATCGACCTCGGCGGAGCAGCTCACCGCGCTCCTCAAGGCCTTCCGACTCATGCAGCTCCAGCACGGCCGCGTCATCATCCACCAGAGCACAGCCCTCGCGATGGGCGCGACCGACATCCGCGCCCTCTTCTTCATCTCCGAGGCCGGCGACGGCGTCACGCCCAAGCAGGTGGCCGAGTTCCTCGAGCTGTCCACCGGGGCCACGACGAGCCTCGTCGACCGACTCGAGGCGGGAGGCACGATCGAGCGCACGGCTCACCCCACCGATCGCCGAAGCGTCGTGCTCGCTCTCACCCCGGCCGGCCGCGGCGCCGTGCAGACCGTCGCCGACGTCTACCGCTGCGCCCTCGCGCAGGCGATCCCCGAGTCGGACTACGCCGAGATGACCACCCTCTTCGGCCGCGTCGCGGTCGCCCTCTCGGAGGGGTCCGACTGCTTCGACCAGAGCACGGCCTGACTGGTCTCGCCGGCGGGCGCATGTCGGCGGCCGGTCGTAGCGTGGAGCCATGACTCCCGCCGAGCTGCTCACCGACTCCTTCTCCCGCGTCCCCGCCCTCATCGAGCGCGCGACCGCCGACCTCGACGCCCAGCAGCTCTCCGCCCGCCCGGGCCCCGGCACCAACACGATCGCCTGGCTGGCCTGGCACACGGCCCGCGGCCAGGACGTCCAGATCGCCGACCTCGCCGGCACCGAGCAGGTGTGGACGGCCGACGGCTGGTACGACCGCTTCGAGCTCCCGTTCGGCCCCGACGAGATGGGCTACGGAATGAGCGCCGGCGATGTGGCACGCGTCGTCGCGACGCCCGACCTGCTGAACGGCTACCTGGCCGCCGTCACCGAGAAGTCGGCCGCCTACCTGGCCGGCGTCGGCGAGTCCGACCTCGACGACATCGTCGACGAGGGCTGGACCCCGCCGGTCACCCGCGGTGCCCGCCTCGTCAGCATCGTCGACGACTGCCTGCAGCACGCCGGGCAGGCCAACTACGCGCGCGGCATCCTCGACCGCCTCTGAGCCGAGAGAGCCCCGGGCTCGCTCTGCGCAGGAACTGCCCCTCGCCGTCCCTCCGACCCCTCAGGCACCCACGGCCGCGAACGGCACCACCGTGCCCGCCGGCAGAGCCTTCCGTAGCGCCTTGACGAACGCCTTTCCCCGCTTCCACTCGCCGGCGTGGAAGGCGTCCCATCGGCCGTCGGCGTCGACCAGTACGAGCGTTCCCTCGGGCCGCTCCCCCACGATCAGCAGGTCGTCGAACCGCACCGCCGCGACGACGTCGTCCTCGCGGAACAGCACCGCATCGGCGGCGATGATCGCCTCGACGCCCTCGGCGCCAGCCGACTTCCTCCCCGACCAGACCGGTGCGCCGGCCTTGACCGCCTTCTTCCACGTCTTCTCGGTCGACTCCTGCAGCAGGTCGAACGAGTCGATCGGCAGCTTCAGCGACATGGCGACCTTCGCGAGGTCGGCGGCGCCGTCGAACGCGACGAGCAGCGACGGGAGCGCCGCCGAGACGGCCGCCGCCACCGACTCCGAGGTGAAGGCCGAGGCCGTCGCGATGCTCTCCTCGCGCGTCGCCGTCCCGAAGCTGCGGAGCGCGGCGCCGTTCGCGTCGCGGAGGTGGGCGGCCACCGATTCCGGGTCGCTCGCCGCGGCCAGACGCGCGTGCTCCACCGCCAGAGTGAGGACCGCCGCGGAGACGCCCTCGTCGGCGATGTCCTGGAGGCCGTGGACCAGCGCCCTCACCCCCTCGGGGATGTCGGCGAGGGCCGGCTCGAACGAGTAGGTCAGGGCCGACTCCGTGTCGGAGACCCGCGTGAGGTCGAAGTCGACCGAGTAGGCGAGGCCGGCCTCGACGCGGAGGCGGTCGCGGAGGGCGAGGTGGACGGCGGTCCCGAGTTCCTGCGCCCCGGTGCTGGGGAGGACGATCGACGCACCGATGCCCGCGTTCTCTGACGCGATCAGGGTGGGCGTACCGGGGCGGGCGACAGCCGTGCCGCGGAACGGCTTGGGGCCCGACGGGAGGTCGAGGTCGAAGGAGGCCGTGATGGGCTTGGTGAGGGCGACGGCCGCGTTCTCGGCAGTGAGCCAGGTGGCGGCCCAGCGTGAGACGTCCTTCTTGCCGACCCCCGAGGCGCCGGGCTCGCCGAAGCCGGCGCGGCCGAGTTCTCCGAGGCCGTAGCGGAAGGTGCGCATGTCGACGCCGGGGGAGGCGACGCTGCCGGGATCCTCGAGCTCGAGCAGGCGCTTGGCCCGGCTCAGCTCGAACGACGAGACGCTGCCGAGGGCCAGGACGGCGTCCGAGAGCGTCTCGAAGAAGCGGAGCACCTGGGCTGTCGTGCCGGAGGCGCTGAACGTCAGCGCGCCCTCGTCGAGCGCCGCGTCGGCGGGGATGAGGGCAGGCTCCATCGCCGTCTCGATCAGGTGCAGGATCAGGTGGCTGATGCCGCGGTGAGCCACCGGCTCGTCGCGGGTGCCGACGCCGAAGGCGATCGATCCGTAGCACCGCCCGGGGACGCTGGCGGAGCGGGTCAGGATTCCGTTGGCCGTGGTCGACGTGACGATCTGCATGGGGCGCAGTCTGGCACGCCGCCGTGAACGGTCGCGATACGACGAGACTCCAGCACCCGATGGTGCGGCGCGTGCCGGATCAGCGGGTGCTGGAGTCTCGAGGGGGTGACGCCTAGAGGCCGGCGAGCTCGTCGATCAGGCGATCGCCGGGACGGGCCTCGATCATGTCGGCCTTGATCTCGGCGCGGTCGAGGAGCTCCTCCATGCGGCGGCGGCGGGCGCGCGTGATCAGCGTCACGACCGTGCCCTCCTTGCCGGCGCGGCCGGTGCGGCCCGAGCGGTGCATGTACGTCTTGTACTCGTCGGGGGCGTCGGCCTGGATGACCAGCTCGATGTCGTCGACGTGGATGCCGCGGGCGGCGACGTCGGTGGCGACGAGCACGTTGACTCGCCCCGAGGTGAGCAGCTGCAGGTTGCGCGTGCGGCGCGACTGGTTCAGGTCGCCGTGGAGGCTGGTCGACGCGATTCCGGCGTCTTCGAGCTGGTCGGCGAGCTGCTCGGCGAACGCGCGGGTGCGGGCGAAGACGAGGGTCTTGCCCTTGCCCTGCGCGAGCTGCTCGATGATTGCGCCCTTGTCGCGCTGCTCGATCAGGAGCACGCGGTGGTCGATCGTCGCCGAGGCCTGGTCTTCGCCGGCGACCTCGTGGACGGCCGGGTCGGTCAGGAACTCGTCGACCAGCTTGGCGACGCCCTTGTCGAGGGTCGCGCTGAACAGGAGCTTCTGGGCGCGGGCGCCGTGGCGGGTGACGTCGGCGGTCTCGCGGAGGATGCGCTGCACCGGCTCGAGGAAGCCCAGGTCGCACATGTGGTCGGCCTCGTCGAGGACGGTCACGGTCACCTCGCTCAGGTCGAGCTTGCCCTGGTCGATGAGGTCCTCGATGCGGCCGGGGGTGCCGATGACGATGTCGACGCCGCGCTGGAGCGAGTGCACCTGTCGCTGCTGCGGAACGCCGCCGTAGATCTGCGTGGTGAAGAGGCCGACCGAGCGGGCGATCGGCTGCACGGTGTCGTCGATCTGCATCGCGAGCTCGCGGGTCGGGGCGAGGATCAGCGCGCGGGGCTTGCGGCCCATCTTGCGGTCCTTGGCGCCGCCGTGCTCGAGGAGCTTCTCGGCCAGCGGAGCGCCGAAGGCGATGGTCTTGCCGGAGCCGGTGCGGCCGCGGCCGAGGACGTCCTTGCCCGCGATGACGTCGGGGATGGTCGCCGCCTGGATCGGGAACGGCGACGGGGCGCCCATCGCGATCAGCTGACGGGTGAGGTTGTCGCCGAGACCCAGGTCGCCCCAGGTCTTGCCCGCGACGTCGCCGGCCGTGACGACCTCGGCCTGCAGCTTCTCGAGCTTGACGTCGTCTTCGGGGCTGAAGTGCTGGTGGTCGCGCTTCGGGTAGAAGTCGCTGCTGCGCTCCTGGCGTGCGGGGCGGTCGTCGCGGTCGTAGGAGCGCGCCGGGCGGTCGCTGCGGTCGAACGAGCGGGCCGGACGGGCGTCGCGATCGAACGAGCGAGCAGGGCGATCGCTGCGGTCGTAGCTGCGGGGCGCGCGGTCGTCGCCACGCGCGGGGCGGTCGTAGCTGCGGGTTCCGCGGTCGTCGCTGCGGGCTCCGCGGTCGTCGCGGTCGTTCGAGCGGGCCGGACGCGCGTCGCGGTCGTAGCCGCGCGTCGCACGGTCGTCGCGCGGCGGGCGGTTGCCTCGCTCGTCGCGGTCGACGCCGCGGGCCGGACGCTCGGTGCCGCGAGCGGAGCGGTCGTCGCGGTCGAACGAGCGCGCTGGGCGACCGGTGCCGTAGTCGTCGCGCTTCTTGAAGGGGGCGCGGTCTTCGCGGCCCGGGCGGCCGCCCTCGGGGCGGTCGTAGCCGCGGGCCGGACGGTCGTCGCGGTCGGTGGAACGGGGGGCGCGGTCGTCGCGGCTCGGGCGACCGCCGCCGAAGCGGTCGGTGCGGTCGAAGCGGTCGCCGCCGCGGTTGTAGGCGGGGCGGTCGCCGCCGCGGTTGTACGAGGGGCGGTCGTCACCGCGCGAGGGGCGCGAGTCGCGGTCGTACGAGGGGCGATCGCCGCCGCGAGCGCCGTTGCGGGCGTCGCGGTCGTCACGGGCACCGCCGCCGAAGCGGGGGTTGGAGCCGCCGGTCTTGCGCGGCTCCCAGTTGGGGCGGCCGCCCTCGGCGCGGGCCGGACGACCCTCGGCGCGAGCAGCGCGGCCGTCGGCGTCCCAGCGCTTCTTGACGGGAGCGCCCTCGGCCTCGGGGCGGAACCCGCGGTGCTTGGGGCTCTTGGAGCCGGGTCGCTCGCCCTTTCCACGGGGCGGGCGCGATGCAGAGCTGTCGTAAGGAGACATGGTTCTTCCTGGGTTCTCGATGACGCGAGGATTCACCCGGGCGCCATTGGCCAGGGACCGTTCACATATGTGATTCGTCGCAGCGGATCGCTGCGATTCCGGCCCCGGAGACTGTCCTGGTGCCTGGAGCAGGCACAGCAGGAACACAAACCCATCCGCGCAACTAGCACGGTGTCTCGAGCCGACCAACCAACGCTACACGCCTCACCCCCGAATAGCGAGCGCAGGAACTCGCCGCCGCCCCGAGGTAGAACCGAGTCCTCCGCCGCGAGATGGCCCTCGCCGTCGGGCGGCGCCGGCCGACCCGACGACGAGGGCCATCTCGCGCCGCGCTGCAGGCCGCGCGCCGAGCGCCGAGCGCGGAGCGCAGAGCGCGGAGCGCAGAGCGCAGAGCGCAGAGCGCTACGCGGCGACCGCCCCGCGCCGCGCCGCGCGCCGCTCCAGCCACCCGTAGATCAGGCCGTACAGCGTCGGCAGCACGATCAGCGTCAGCACGGTCGACGACACCAGGCCGCCGATCACGACGAGCGCGAGGGGCTGCGAGATGAACGAGCCGTGCCCGGTGAGACCTATCGCCAGCGGGGTGAGGGCGAAGATGGTCGCGAGCGCCGTCATCAGGATGGGCCGCAGACGCCGCGACGTTCCTTCGATCAGAGCTTCTCGCACGTTCAGGCCACGGCGGCGGTACTGGTTGACCAGATCGATGAGCACGATGGCGTTCGTGACGACGATTCCGACGAGCATCAGCACTCCGATGATGGAGGGAACGCCGAGCGGCACGTTGGCGATCAGCTGGAGCAGGATGGCGCCGGTCGCGGCGAACGGGATCGACACCAGGAGAAGCACCGGCTGCAGCAGGCTCTTGAACGCCGCGACCATGACGATGTAGACGATCAGGATGGCGATGAGGATCGCGATGAGCAGGTCGGCGAACGCCGTGCCCTGCTGCGAGGTGACGCCGCCGATCTCGGCGCTCGCGCCCTTCGGCAGGTCGACCCCGTCGAGCGCCTTGGTGACCTGCGAGTTCGCGGCGGAGAGGTCGTCGGAGGCCGGCGTGATCGTGACGGTGGCGCTCCGGACGGCGTTCTCGGTGGTGATCGAGGTCGGTCCGTCGGTCTGCGAGACCGTCGCGATCGACGACAGCGGAACCGTCCCGGTGGGGGTCGGGATCTTCACCGACTTGAGCGCCGACAGCGTCGCCGGTGCCTTCGTCGGGATCGTGTAGATGTCGACCGTCGTCGCGTCGATCTCGAGCGATCCGACCTGGAAGGGCTGCACCGCCTGCGAGACGATGCCGCCGACCTCGAGCTCGGTCAGGCCGTAGGTCGCCGCCTTCGCGCGGTCGACTTGGATGCCGATGAGCGGCTGGGCCGCCGACAGGTTGGTCGAGGCCCCGGCGGTGTCGGGCAGGCCCTTCATCGCCTTCAGCACCCGGTCGGACGCCGTGGACAGGGTGGTGGCGTCGTTGGACGTGATGTCCACCTCGATGTCGTTGCTCGATCCGAGCCCCGACGACGCCTCGACCGAGATGTCGCCGGCATCGGAGAGCGCGCCCAGCTTGTTTCGCACGGTGGCGGTCAGTGCGTCCTGGTCGGCGTTCTCGTCGGTGGTGATCTGGTAGGTCACGGTGCTGCCGCCGGTGCCGCCGAAGAACGCGGCCAGCGAGTTGCCGCTGGACCCGATGGTGAGCTGCACCGTGTCGACGGCATCGATGGAGTCGAGTGCGCTCTCGACCTTCTCCGCCTGCTTCGACTGGACGGCGAGGCTGGACGCCGCAGGGAGTTCCTGCGTCACCGTCAGGGTGTTCTGGCCGCTCGACCCGAGGAAGTTCGTCGTCAGGAGGGTCGCGGCGCCTCCCGAGCCGGCCAGGATCACGACGGCGGCGAGGATCGTCAGCCACGGGTGGCGGAGGGTGCCCAGCAGGATCGGGCGGTACGCGCGGTGCAGCCGATCGGTCGGGGCCGCATCGCTCGCCGGGGCGCGGTCGTGTTTGTGCTCCTTCGGCGGGCGCATGAACCAGTAGCCCAGCACGGGCACGATCGTCAGCGATACGAACAGCGACGCCACGAGGGCGATGACCACCGTCAGGGCGAACGGGCGGAACAGCTCGCCGGTGACGTCCTGCACGAAGGCCAGCGGCAGGAAGACCACGACGGTCGTGATGGTGGAGGCGGTGACCGCGCCCGCGACCTCGCGCACGGCCTCGGTGATCGCCTGGAGCCGCGGCACCCCCGGCACGAGGTGCCGCTTGATGTTCTCGGTCACGACGATCGAGTCGTCGACTACGCGCCCGATCGCGATCGTCAGGGCGCCGAGGGTCAGGATGTTGAGCGTGTAGTTCGAGGCGAGCAGGCCGATGAAGGTGATGAGGACGCTGGTCGGGATGCTGATCGCGGTCACGATCGTCGAACGGAACGACAGCAGGAAGATCAGGATCACGATCACCGCGAAGGCGAGCCCCAGCAGCCCCTCGGTGGAGAGGCTCTCGATCGACTGCGTGATGAACGGAGCCTGGTCGAAGACGACCTCGATCTTCACGCCGTCTGAGAGGTTCGACTCGAGCGAGGAGATCTGATCGCGGATCGTGCTCGACACGTCGACGGTGTTGGCCTCGAGGGTCTTGGTCACGGCGATCGTCAGGGCGTCCTTGCCGTTCACGCGCGAGATGGAGGTGATCGGCGAGCTGGTGAGCTTCACGGTGGCCACGTCGGCGATGTCGGTCGACTGCAGGGCGCCGGTGAGGGCGTTCTTCGCGCCGACGAGCGGGAGCTTCTGCACCTGCGCCACCGAGGTGAGCCGCTGGCCCGCCTGGATCGAGAGCGTCTTGCCGTTCTGCGTGATCTGGCCGCCCGGCACGAGAGTTCCGTTGTCGTCGAGGGCGTCCTTGATGGCGGAGATCGTCAGGCCGACCGCGGCGAGCTTCGCCTGGTCGGGCTTGATCGTCAAGCGCTGCCCGGCGTCGCCGTAGACGGACGCCTGCCGCACCCCGTCGAGCTTCTGAAGGGCAGGGACGGTGATGTTGGTCAGGTCGTCGACGAGCTTCTGCTTGTCGGCGGGGCCGCCCGTGACGGCGAGCTGCACGACCGGGAGGTCGTCGAGGCTCCCCGACACGACCTGCGTGTTCACGCTGTCGGGCAGGGTGACCGTGTCGATGGCCTGCTGGATCTTCTCCTCGGTGGCCGGGAGGTCGGTGCCGTAGTCGAACTCGGCCGAGATGTTGCTCTCGGAGGTCTGCGACGTCGCGGTCGTCGACTTGAGGCCCGGAATCACCTGGATGGCCTTCTCGATGGGCCCCGAGACGCTGTCGTTCACCACCTGGGGCGAGGCGCCCGGGTACGACGACACGATCGCGATCTGCGGGAACTGGATGTCGGGGATCAGCTCCTGCTTCAGCGACGTCAACGCGTACCCGCCGAACACCGCCACCACGATCGTGATGAGAGCGATGAGGGCCCGGTTGCGCAGGCTGAAGACCGAAAGAAGATGCACGTGCGCCTCACCCTGAGAAAGAACCGACCGGTAGCAGTTCTCTCATGCAACACCAGCCCCGCTGAGGGGCGGCTGTGGCACCGCTCCGTGAGGGTGCTGTGAGCGGCCCGAGAACTGGGGGAATACCGGCGCGGCCCGCGATGTTGACAGGCCCTCGCACAGGATTAGGCTTGCGGCTCGTGACTAACGACGTACGGTCCCCCAAGAGGTGGCTGATCGGCGAGCCGCTGTCCTCCGAGAAGCTGGAGGGTCAGCTCCTCCCCAAGCACCTGGCGCTGCCGATCTTCGCGAGCGACCCGCTCAGCTCCGTGGCGTACGCGCCGCAGGAGCTCCTCATGATCCTGCTGATCGGCGGCACGGCGTTCCTGGCCCTGGCGCCGGGTGTCGCCGCCGTGGTCGTCATCCTGCTGATCGTCGTCGTCCTGTCGTACCGCCAGCTCATCAAGGCCTATCCGTCGGGTGGCGGCGACTACGAGGTCGCCCGCAAGAACCTCGGCGAGAAGCCGGGCCTGATCGTCGCGTCCGCCCTCCTCGTCGACTACGTCATGACCGTGGCCGTGTCGGTCGCCTCAGGCGTCGACAACATCATCTCGGCCGTGCCTCAGCTCAACGAGGTCCGGGTCGAGATGGCGATCTTCTTCGTCATCCTGCTGGCCGCCGTGAACCTGCGCGGCGTCCGCGAGTCGGGCAAGGCCTTCGCTGTTCCGACCTACCTCTTCATTACCAGCGTCTTCGTGATGATCGTCGTCGCGCTGTTCCGCACGGCCACGGGCGATGCTCCGGTCGCCTCCAGCGCGCAGTACGAGGTGCACGGCGACCAGGTGGCCCACGCGGCCTTCGTGCTCCTCCTGCTCCGCGCGTTCGCCTCCGGCTGCTCCGCCCTGACCGGCGTCGAGGCCATCGCGAACGGCGTCCCGGCCTTCCGCTTCCCGAAGGTCAAGAACGCGCAGAAGACCCTCGTGCTGATGGGCGCGATCGCCATCGTGCTGTTCGCCGGACTGGTCGCCGTCGCCCTCATCTCGAAGGTGCACTACGCCGAGGCATCCTGCGATCTCATCGGGCTCAGGAACTGCGAGACCACCCCGCAGCCCAGCCTCATCTCGCAGGTCGCCGCCAGCGTGTTCGGCGGCTCGTCCGTCTTCTTCTACGTCATCCAGGCCGTCACCGCCGCCGTGCTGCTCCTCGCGGCCAACACCGCCTTCAACGGCTTCCCGCTGCTCGGCTCGATCCTGGCCCGCGACACCTACGCCCCGAAGGCCCTCAACAGCCGCGGCGACCGCCTCATCTACTCGAACGGCGTGATCGTGCTCGCGATCATCGCCAGCATGATCCTGCTGGTCTTCCGCGCCAACGTCACGCAGCTGATCCAGCTGTACATCATCGGCGTGTTCGTCTCGTTCACCCTCGGCCAGTCGGGCATGGTGCGCCACTGGCTCGGACTGCTGAAAGACCCGGCCACCGTCGACCGCGGTCAGATCAAGCGCTCGCTCACCATCAACCTCATCGGCGCGATCCTGACCTTCACCGTCCTCGTAGTGGTGACGATCACCAAGTTCACTCACGGCGCCTGGATCGTGTTCGTGATCATGCCCATCCTGTTCACCCTGATGCTCGGCGTGAACCGCTACTACCGCGACGTCGACGTCGAGGTGGAGGTCGACGAGACCACCACGTTCGGTGCGACCGGAGACCACGCGATCATCCTGGTCGGCAAGATGCAGAAGCCCGTGCTCAAGGCGATCGACTACGCCATCGCGGCGCGTCACGACTCCCTCGAGGCGATCCACGTGTCGGTCGACCCCGAGACCACCCAGGCTCTGCAGAAGCGCTGGGACGAGATGAACATCGACGTGCCGTTGATCATCATCCCGTCGCCGTACCGCGACGTCGCCGTGCCGGTGATCAAGTACATCAAGGCGCACCGCGAGGAGTTCGGGGCCGAGGTCGTCACCGTCTACACGCCGATCTACATCGTCGGCCACTGGTGGGAGTCGCTGCTGCACAACCACCGCTCGCGCCGCATCCGGCAGAAGCTCATGCTCGCGCACGGCGTCACCGTCGCGCTCGTTCCGTGGCTGCTCGACTCGTCCGAGCTGCTCTACGGTCGCCGCTCGCGCGTGTTCCCCGGCCAGGACCGCTCCGGCGAGCCGCGGCGCCCGGTCAAGCCGGTGCCCCGCACCATGCACAAGGACGCCGAGTCGGCCCGGGCCGCGCAGGCCGAGGCCGAAGCGGTCGCCCGCTCGGCGGTCGCGGTCGACGAGCGCGTACCCGCCCCGGCCGGCAAGGGCTCGTCGTCGAAGGCGCGCCGCAAGGCGGCCGCGGCGCGGTCGACGGCCCGGAACAGCGCGTCGGCGCCCTCGAAGAAGTCGCAGGACGGCGGCGGGCGCTAGTTCCTGCGCCCCTCGGGGTCGTCTCTAGCGGCGCCAGACGACCTCGGGCCGCAGGAGCCGGTGACGCGGGTCGCCCGCCGAACCCGGCTCTCCGATCAGGTCGCCCCCCGGCCGCTCGTCGAGCAGGAGCTCCAGGGCCGCCGCGGCCGCCTGTTCGAGCGGCTGCTCGACGCTGGCCAGCCCCACGGCCGACGCGACCGGAGTGTTGTCGTAGCCGACGATGGGCACCGACGACCCCAGCACCATGAGGGCTCCCAACGCCAGGGTGTCGCTTGCGCAGACGAGCCCGTCGAAGGCGGTGCCCGAGTCGACCAGAGCGCGGACGGCCTCGGAGGCGAGCCCCACCGAGTCTTCGCAGGCCAGCTCCAGGGCGTCGAGTCCGTCGACGCCAGCGGCCTCCATCGTGTCGCGCCAGCCGCGGCGGCGCTCGTCGCCGGTGCCGGAGGACGGCGGCCAGCCCAGGTAGGCGATCCGCTGGGCCCCGAGTTCGAGCACCTCGCGGGCCGCCTCGGCCAGCCCGTGGTGCCCGTCGACGTCGACCCAGCGGTGGGCGTCGTCGTAGACGTCGGCTACGCCCCACGGCCGCCCGAACGTCACGAAGTCGGCGCCGTTGGCGATCAGCCACTCGGTGCGCGGGTCGTCGTAGGTCGTCGAGGTCAGCAGGAAGCCGTCGACGTCGGCGCCGTCGAGGAGCCGCTCGAACTGGCGGATCTCGTCGTCGGGATCGCGCGCCGTGAAGAGGAGGATGCGCATGCCCCGGGTGTCGGCGCGCTCGGTCACGGCGTGCAGGAACCGGTCGAGCACCGAGCCCGAGATGCCGTTCGTCACCGGGTCGAGGCGGATGCCGATCGTGGAGCTCTTGCGGGTGCGCAGGCGCCGGGCCGAGGCGTGGGTGCGGTAGCCGAGGGCGGCGATCGCCAGCTCGACGCGCTCCCGGGTGGCCGGCTTGACGATGGCGGGCGTGTTCAGCACGTTCGAGACTGTCTGGCGCGAGACCCCGGCGGCGGCGGCGACGTCGTGGACCGTGGGCTGGCGTGTGCCGGTCATCGCACCTCCCTCCGTCGCGGGCTTCCCCGTACGTTACACGCGGCCCGGACCCGCCTTGACACCGCCGAGCCGCTCGACCTACAGTCTCTACCAGAAAGTTTGATCGTTCAAATAACGGTGCTCGTGCACCGCGCGATCCCCGGCTCCGCACTGCCGCGAAGCTTCGCCGAAGGAGACGAAATGCAAAGACGCACCCACCGCCTGCTGGCCGCAGGCGCCCTGACCGCCGTGGCCGCCCTCGGGCTGACCGCCTGCGGCTCCGGGTTCTCGAGCGGCGACGGGGCCGGCAGCGGCTCCTCCGCCGCCGCGCTCACCTCGAGCGACGATCCGCTGAGCATCCTGATCGGATCCAGCGGCTCTCACGAGACGAAGGCGGTCTCGTCGGCCGTCGCCGACTGGTCGAAGTCGAGCGGAACGAAGGCCACCGTCACGGCGGCCTCCGACCTCACTCAGCAGCTCAGCCAGGGCTTCGCCTCGGGCAAGCCCGCCGACGTCTTCTACGTGTCGACCGACCAGCTCGCCGGCTACGCCAAGAACGGCAGCCTGCTGGCCTACGGCGACCAGCTGAAGAACAAGAGCGACTTCTTCCCGACCCTCGTGAAGAGCTTCACCGTCGACGGCACCTTCTACTGCGCTCCGAAGGACTTCTCGACGCTCGGCCTCATCATCAACGAGAAGATGTGGAAGGAGGCCGGTTTCACCGACAGCGACGTCCCGACCACCTGGGACCAGCTGAAGACGGTCGCCGCCAAGCTCACCACGAGCGACCACGTCGGCCTCGCCCTCAGCCCGCAGTACGCCCGCGTCGGCGCCTTCATGGCCGAGGCCGGAGGCTCGTTCACGAACGCCGACGGCACGAAGGCCACCGTCGACTCGAACGCCAACCTCCAGGGCCTCGAGTACGTCCAGGGCCTCCTGAAGTCGGGCGACGCCAAGTTCTCGAGCGACCTCGGCACCGGCTGGGGCGGCGAGTCGTTCGGCAAGGGCCAGGCGGCCATGACCGTCGAGGGCAACTGGATCACCGGCGCGCTGTCGGCCGACTACCCCGACATCTCGTACAAGGTCGCCGAGATGCCCGCCGGTCCCTCCGGCCAGGGCACCCTCCAGTTCACGAACTGCTGGGGCATCGCGAAAGACTCCCCCAATCAGAAGGCGGCCCTCGACCTCGTCGAGAAGCTGACGTCGACCGACCAGCAGCTCACCTTCGCCAAGGACTTCGGCGTGATGCCGAGCGTCAAGTCGGCCGCCGACACCTGGAAGACGGACAACCCCGACCTGGCGCCGTTCCTCGACTCGGCCTCCTTCGCTGAGGGCGTCCCGAACCAGGCCGGCTCGGCCGACGTGGTCGCCGCCTTCGACTCGAAGATGTCCGGCCTGAAGACCGCCGATGCGAAGGCTCTGCTGGCCACCACGCAGAAGCAGTTCGCCGCGGTGCTGAGCCAGTGATGGCCGGGCAGAGCTGATGGCGGGCCGCAAGCGCCCGCCCCGGCGCCAGGGGGCCGCCGGCTGGCTGTTCGTGTCGCCGACCATCGTGGTGCTCGGCCTCTTCCTCCTCGTCCCCGTGCTGATGGCGCTGTGGGTGAGCTTCTCCGACTGGTCGGGCGTCGGCTCGCCCCTGTCATCCGGCGTGAAGTTCGTCGGCACGAAGAACTACCAGCAGCTGCTCTCGGGCGGCTCGCTGGCCGAGACGAACTTCGGCACCAGCCTCCGCAACAACGCCTGGTACGTCGTCTTCGTCGTGCCGATCCAGACCGCGGTGGCCCTGCTGCTCGCCGTGCTGGTCAACCGGCAGGTGCTCCGCGGCCGCGGGTTCTTCCGCACCGCGTTCTACTTCCCGTCGGTGACCAGCTCGGTGGCCATCACCGTGCTGTGGCTGTTCCTCTTCTCGACGACGGGCGCCGTCAACAAGGCGCTCTCGTTCATCGGGGTCCACGGACCGAACTGGTTCAACGACCCCGACGGCATCGTGCACCTCGCCCTGAGGCTGTTCGGCGTCGATCGGGGCCCGGCGGCACTGACCGGCCACACGGCGCTGGGCGTCTCGTGGTGGGACTGGTTCGCCGGCCCGAGCGTCGCGATGAGCGCGTTCATCATGATGGCCGTCTTCACCACCAGCGGCACGTTCATGCTCCTGTTCATCGCGGCGCTGCAGAACCTGAGCTCGGAGGTCCAGGAGGCCGCCATGATGGACGGCGCGAACGGCTGGCAGCGGTTCTGGCGGATCACTCTGCCGCAGCTGCGTCCGACGCTGTTCACGGTCCTGACGCTCGGCTTGATCGGCACCTGGCAAGTCTTCGACCAGATCTACACCGGCACGCGGGGCGCACCCGACAACACGACCGTCACCCCGTCGTACCTCTCGTACACGACCGCGTTCGGCAGCCAGCAGTGGGGCCAGGGCGCCGCGATCGCTTTCATCCTGTTCGTCATCATCGTCGTGCTGACGCTCGTCCAGCGCTCCGTGCTGCGGGAGCGCGCCGTCTCGAAGCGCCGCATGCGCCTCTACGACCCCGCGCGCCTGACCGGTGCCGCCGCGACGACCGCGAAGGAGACCTCCCGATGACCTCGACACCCCTCGCCGACCGGATCGGCACCGGTGCGCCAGAGCCAGACTCGAAGGCGCCACCGCCCGCCCGCGCCGGCCGCCACCGCGCCCTGATGCCCGCCAGCATCGTGCTGTACGTCGCGCTGATCGCGATCGCGGTGATCTATGTCCTCCCCTTCCTGATCAACGTCGTCACCGCGTTCAAGACCGAGCCCGACGCGACGGCGAACCCGCTGGCCCTCCCGGTCAACTGGACGACGGCGGCCTTCCACACGCTGTTCACGAACAGCGACTTCCCGACCTGGGTGAAGAACTCGTTCATCGTCGCGGTGTTCGTGACGGCCGGGCGCGTGTTCTTCGACTCGCTCGCCGGCTACGCGCTGGCCAGGCTCGACTTCCGCGGCCGGAACGTCGTCTTCGCCCTGCTCGTCGCGGTCATGGCGGTGCCGAGCGTGGTCCTGATGATCCCGAAGTTCCTCGTGTTGAACCAGTTCGGCATGTACGACTCGTACGCCGGCATGATCATCCCGCTGCTCGTCGACGCGGCCGGCGTCTTCATCATGAAGAACTTCTTCGAGTCGATCCCGCGGTCCGTCGAAGAGCAGGCGTCCATCGACGGCGCCGGCACCTTCCGCGTGTTCTGGTCGATCGTGCTCCCGATGGCGAGACCCGCCCTCGTGACGATCATCATCCTGTCGTTCCAGGGCTCCTGGAACGAGCTGCCGCACTTCATCATCTCGACCCAGTCGCCCGGCCTGACCACCCTCACCAAGGGCGTCGCGAGCCTCGCGTCCGGCCAGCTGTCGAGCGGCAACCAGTACCCGATCAAGCTCGCCGCGGCCGCGATCATGACCATCCCGGTGGCCGTGCTGTTCTTCGTCTTCCAGAAGCGCATCATGAACTCCAGCGACGGGGCGGTGAAGGAGTGACGGCTCAGGCCCCGACGATCCTCGCCACGTGCGGCGGCCTCGTGCCCGGGGAGTGGAGCGAGAGCCGCTACGGGCCCCTGCTGGTCGAGGCTCTGAGGCTGGCGCGAGTTCCTGCCACCAGAAGGCCCCGGGTGCTGCACGTGAACACCGCCGGCGGCGACCAGCGTTCCCTGGAGGGGCAGGAACTCGAAGCCGCTCGCATCGCGGGCGCCGACGCGGAGCACCTGCGGTTCTTCCCGCACCCGAACGCGCCGTCGCTCGAAGCCGCCGTGGCGGGCGCCGACGTCGTCTGGGTCTCGGGCGGCAGCGTCGTGAACCTGCTGGCCGTGTGGCGGACGCACGGGTTCGACTCGGTGCTGCGCGACGCGTGGCGCCGCGGCGTCGTCCTCGCCGGAGGCTCGGCCGGCGGGCTGTGCTGGCACACCGGCGGCGTCACCACCTCGTTCGGGCCGACCGCCTTGGCCGTCGCCGACGGGCTCGGCCTCGTGCCCGGATCGCTGGCCGTGCACTACGACTCCGATGCCAGCCGCCGCCCGGCCTACGAGGCCGCGGTCGCCGGGGGCCTGCTCGCGCCGGGCCTCGCCCTCGACGAGGGCACCGGCGTCGTCTACCGCGACGACGGCGACGGCCCCGTGCTCGTCGACATCATTACCGAACGGGCCGACGGCCGAGTCCACCGCGTCGAGCCCGGCGGCTCGACCCCGCTCGACGCCCGCCTGCTGCCCGGCATCTCCCCGACTTCCGACTCGTAAGGAGCCGACCCATGACCGACACCCTCACCGAAACCCGCCTGCAGCCGTTCCTCGACGCCGAGACCGTGGTGCTTCGCGCCCCCTCGCAGGCGTGGTCGGATGCCGCAGGCTCCATGGGCGCGGCCGCGATCCACGGCGTCTACCTGGGCGACGTCCGGCTCATCTCGGGGCTGTCGCTGACCGTGAACGGCGTCTCGCCCGAGCACATCGCGACGGTGCCGCTCGGCGCCTCGGCCGTGCGCTTCGAGGGGCTCCTGCGCCAGCTCGACGACCCGGGGGCCGACCCTGACGTCCGCGTGAGCTCGCTCCGCGTCGCGCACACGGCCGGCATCCACGAGCGCATCACCCTCACCTCCCGCCTCGACCGGGCGCTCGCCGTCGAGGTCCGCGTGCGTCTCGCCCCGGACGCCACCGCCCTGGAGGACGTCAAGGCGGGCTCCTCCGGCCCTAGCGCGCCGACCGTCCACGTCTCGGCGACGTCCGCCACCTGGGCGACCGAGGCGGCGAGCGTCCGCCTCGACCTGCGGGGTGCCTCCGCGGCCGCCGCGCCAGACGGGCTCGAGCTCGTCTGGAGCGCGACCGTGCCCGCGCGCGGCGAGACCACCGTCGGCTTCGACCTCCACGCCGACGTCGCCGCCGCCGTCGTGGCCGGCGTCTCCGCCCCCGCCCGGTGGGCCGCCCTCGACCCGCGTCCCGCCGACGACCGCCTGGCTCGCTGGCTCGACCGCGCCCTCGACGACCTCGAGGCCCTGCGCCTCACCACCGTCGCCGAGCCCGACCACGTCTTCCTCGCCGCCGGCGCGCCGTGGTTCTTCACCCTGTTCGGCCGCGACTCGCTCTGGGCCGCGCGCTTTCTGCTCCCAGTCGACGACGGGCTCCTGATCGCCCGCGGCACCTTGCGCGTGCTCGCCGGCCTGCAGGGCACCGAGCGGGTCGCCGAGACGGCCGAGCAGCCGGGCAAGATCATGCACGAGCTCCGGTCGCAGACCCTCACCCTGCCCGGCGAGGGCATCAGCCTGCCGCCGCTCTACTTCGGGACGGTCGACGCGACCGCCCTCTGGATCTGCCTGCTGCACGACGCCTGGACCCGGGGCCTTCCCGACGACGAGGTCCGCGCGCTTCTGCCGCACCTCGAAGCCGCTCTCGCGTGGATGCGCGACTACGGCGACAGCGACGGAGACGGCCTCCTCGAGTACGTCGACGAGACCGGCCACGGCCTCTCGAACCAGGGCTGGAAGGACTCCGGCGACAGCGTCCAGTGGCGCGACGGCACCCTCGCCACCGGCCCGATCGCCCTGGTCGAAGTGCAGGCGTACGCCTACGAGGCCGCGAACCACGGCGCAGAGCTGCTCGACCGGCTCGGCGGCGACGGCGCGCCCTGGCGCGAGTGGGCGGCCCGGCTCAGGGAGCGCTTCCACGCCTCGTTCTGGATCTCCGACCCCGACGGCGACTACCTCGCCATCGCGCTCGACGCCGACAAGCGCCCCGTCGACACCGTCACGAGCAACCTCGGCCACGTTCTCGGCACCGGCCTGCTCGACCCCGCGCAGGCGGCGCTCGTCGCCCGCCGTCTGGTCTCGCCCGAGATGTCGAGCGGCTTCGGCCTGCGCACGATGTCGACCGGTTCCGCCGGCTACTGGCCGCTCAGCTACCACGGCGGCAGCGTCTGGACCCACGACACCGCCATCGCCATCTCCGGCCTCGCGCGCGACGGCTTCACCGCCGAGGCCGCCTCGCTCGCCGAGGGCCTGCTCGCCGCAGCACCGGCCTTCGACTTCCGGATGCCCGAGCTCCACTCCGGCGACTCCGCGCGCGAGATCCCGCGCCCCGTGCCGTACCCGGCGGCGTGCCGCCCGCAGGCCTGGTCGGCGGCGGCGGCCGTGACGGTGTGGTCGGCCCTCGGCGGGGAGCCGGCACCGCGGCTCTGAGTCGGCCCCTGAGCGTGGCAGGCCGCCTACTCGGCGAGCGCCTCCGCCTCGGCAAGCAGCGCCGACAGGTGCGCGCGCGAGATCGCGGCCGACGACGACAGCTTGGTCGAGCCGAGCCCGGACGCGTTGAGTTGCAGCCCCTCGTGCGCTGGCAGCTCGGCCGCCCGCCAGATCAGCAGCGTGACGTACTTCGGGTAGGCCTTGAAGCCCGCGACCGGCGTCTTGCCGATCATCCAGACCGGGTGGCCGTGCCAGAGCGTTCCCTCGGCGCGCACGAGCGACGTGTCGAGCACGTCGCGGAGCACCGAGCCCACGTCGGCCAGCTCGGGCGGCTGCGCATCGAGGTAGGCGGAGACCTTCGCGTCCGACGTCATGGTGTTCCCTTCTCGCGGGTGTGTGCCGATGCTAGCCGCAGACCCGGCCTGCCGGCGGTGCCCGCCGCCGCCCCGCCGCCGACGCGCCCCTACCGCGCGCTCAGCGCCAGCAGGATCTGCCTCGCCGTGACGCGCCCCGCCCGGTTCGCCCCGATCGTCGACGCCTGCGGGCCGTACCCGGCGAAGTAGACGCGCGGATCGAGCGCTGAGACGCCGCGCTCGACCGCGACGCCGCCCTGCTCGCTGCGCAGCTTCAGCGCCGAGAGGTGCCGCAGCTCGGGCCGGAAGCCGGTCGCCCAGAGGATCGCATCGGCCTTCTGGAAGCTCCCGTCGGCCCAGCGCACCCCGTCGGGCTCGATCGACGCGAACATCGGCTTCTCGACGAGCACGCCGCGGTCGATGCCCGCGCGGTGCCGGCGGCTCAGGGGGACGCCCGTGCCGCTCACGATGCTGGGCAGCGCCAGGCCCCGCTTCGCCGCGTCGTCCTGCTCGGCGACGGCCGACAGCCCCATCTCGATACCGAGCTCCCGCTGGTCGAACCACTCGACCGGGCGACGCGTCACCCAGGTCGTCGGCACGTCGGCCTTTTCGAGCTCGAGCAGGAACCCGATCGCGCTGGTGCCTCCACCGACGACCACGACGTCCTGTCCGCGGAAGTCACCCGCATCGGTGTAGTCGACCGTCGTCAGCTGCCGCCCGCGGAAGGTCGCGCTGCCCGGGTAGTGCGGACGGAAGGGCGAGCCCCAGGTGCCGGTCGCGTTGACCAGGATCTCGGTCGTGACCGTTCCCTCGGTCTCGCCGGTCGTGTCGAGCACGTGCACGGCGAGCCGCCCGTCACCGGCCTCGTCGACCCGCCGAACGTCGAGGGGGCGGAGCACCTGGAGGTCGTAGTAGCGCTCGTACCGGTCGTAGTAGTCCGAGACGATGTCGCGCGCCGGAGCCGTGCGGTCAGCGGTCTCGAAGCTGATTCCCAGATCGGCCATCCCGGGGAGGTCGTTGACCTTGTGGGCGGTGCCGAGGCGCAGCGCCCGCCACCGGAACTGCCAGGCCCCGCCGGTGCTCGGCCCGCGGTCCACGACGACGAAGTCGCTGCCCGGCGCAAGGCCGAACCGTCGCAGGTAGTAGGCGACGGAAAGTCCGGCCTGACCGGCCCCGATGATCACGACTCGAGTACGAGCGGCGTTCCCGGAGGTTCCCGCGTCGACAGCCATGCTCCCCATTCTGGTGGCACTCCGGGTCTGAGTCCTACCGCTCGGGCACATGCTAAGGTTGCGGTTAGTTTTGCACCATTTACCTGTCGGTAGTTCCCGCGCCCCGTCGGCGAAACGAGCTCCAGTGTTTCTCCTGGAGACGTATCGCCGAGGCGGCGAACGGGGCCAGAATCACGAGGGGGTCTCGCATGGGGCGCGGCCGTCAAAAAGCTAAGCACACCAAGGTTGCCCGCGAGTTGAAGTACTTCAGCCCGGACACCAATTATGGCGCGCTCGAAAAAGAGCTGTCTACGCCGCACGACGACGATCAGTACGTCGACAAGTGGGCTGACGACGACGAAGACGAGACCGGCGAAGACGACCAGTACGTCGACACCTACGCCGACGACTACGACGCCGAGCAGAGCCCGCAGCACAAGTCGGCCTAGCGCCAGCACTGTGCTGCGGTCGGCGTCGCCGTAAGCAGTCGCCACCTCAGCGCGCTCACGTGCAGTAGCGGCTTCACGCACGAACGGGCCGCCTCCCTTACGGAGGCGGCCCTCGTCGTCGTTCCTCAGCCGACGGCTACTGGTGGAACAGCGCCGTTATCGCGGGCATGAGCGCCAGGGCGACGACGAGCAACCCGCCTGCTGCGGTGAACGCGGCGGTGGCACGGCCGCCGGTGATCGCGGTGAACGGCTCGGCGGGAATCTCGTCGGGCACCTCGACGGTGCGGACAAAGACCTCGTGAGCGACGACGGTGACGGTACGCGTGTAAGCCATTTCAGGGCCCCTTGTGTAGACGGCCCTTTCGGGAGGGCCTGCCGCTCCTCGTTGAGCGGCCCTCACATGGTACGTCCGACACGCCCGTTTTGTCCCGCCTAATGCGGACAAATCCTGTGACCTCGGCGTCCCCCGTTGTCGGGGCCCTGCCAGGCCGGCGTCACCTGTCGTTAACCTCGCAGGAACTCGGGGTGGTCACGAAGCGAAGGAGCCCACGAGCCGGACGGCCCCGCCGTCGACGCCCTTCGCACCCTGCTCGAACCCGGCCAGGTCTCGGGTCGCCATCGACACGCCGCCGACCTGCCAGGTACGGATTCCCTCGGCCTCGAGCAGCGCGGCGACGGCGGCTGCCGCCGCGGGTGAGACGACGGCGATCATGCCGATGCCGAGGTTCCAGGTGCCTTCGCTCGACTCGAGCGTGGCGCCCGCGATGTCGCTGAGCACGCGGAACACCGGCGCCGGCGACCAGGAGGCCCGGTCGACCTCGGTCCAGGAGCCGACAGGCAGCACGCGGGCGAGGTTGGCGGCGATCCCGCCGCCGGTGACGTGGCTGAGGGCGTGGACGCCGCCGGCCACGGCCGGGTCGTCGAGGACCTTCAGCAGCGGCGACGTGTACAGGCGCGTCGGCTCGAGCAGCGCCTCGCCGATCAGGCCGCCGAGGTCGGCGTTCGCGTCGGTGTAGCCGAGGTCGGCCGAGCGGAGGATGTGACGCACGAGCGAGAAGCCGTTGGAGTGCAGGCCGGACGACTCGAGGGCGAGGACCACGTCGCCGTCCTGCACGAGGTGCGGCCCGAGCTGCGCGTCGGCCTCCACCGCTCCCACCGCGGCTCCCGCGACGTCGTAGTCGTCGGGGCCCAGCAGGCCGGGGTGCTCCGCGGTCTCGCCTCCGACGAGGGCCGTGCCCGTCGCCGAGCAGCCGCGCGCGATGCCGGCGACGATGTCGGCAATGCGCGAGGGCACCACCTTGCCGCAGGCGATGTAGTCGGTCATGAACAGCGGGCGGGCGCCCACCACGACGATGTCGTCGACGACCATGCCCACGAGGTCCTGGCCGATGGTGTCGTGCTTGTCGAGGGCCTGCGCAATGGCGACCTTCGTGCCCACGCCGTCCGTGCTGGTGGCGAGCAGAGGGCGGTCGTACCGCTTCAGGAAGGACGCGTCGAACAGCCCCGCGAACCCGCCGACACCGCCGAGCACGTTAGTCGTGTGAGTGGCCGACACAGCCGCCTTCATCAACTCGACGGCGAGGTCGCCGGCGGCCGTGTCGACACCGGCGGCGGCATAGGAGCTGGAGCTGCTGTTGGTCAATTCTTCATCCAATGGCTGTCATGGCAGACTGTGTGGGTAAGCCCAACTCTACGGTCTGGAGCCAGCTCGCCATGTGCGGCATCGTCGGTCTCGTCGCGCACGAGCCAGCCAACCAACTCGTCTACGACTCGCTTCTCCTCCTTCAGCACCGCGGTCAGGATTCCACCGGAATCGCGACCGCCGAGGGCAGCGTCTTCCACTCCCACAAGACCCGCGGTCAGGTGCGCGAGGGCTTCCGCACCCGTGACATGCGCGCTCTGCTGGGCACGATGGGCATCGGCCACGTCCGCTACGCCACCAAGGGCGCCGCGTCGAACGAGCAGGAGGCGCAGCCGTTCTACGTGAACGCTCCGTACGGCATCGTCCTCATCCACAACGGCAACCTCACGAACACGCGCGAGCTCACCAGCGAGCTGTTCCACATCGACCGTCGCCACCTCAACACGAACAGCGACACCGAGCTCCTCGTCAACGTGCTCGCGCATGAGCTGCAGGAGCAGGTCAACGGGCACGACCTCGACCCCGAGCAGATCTTCGCCGCGGTCACCCGCGTGCACGACCGCGTCCAGGGCTCCTACGCCGCGATCGCCATGATCGCCGGCCATGGGCTCCTCGCCTTCCGCGACCCGTTCGGCATCCGTCCGCTGATCATGGGCCGCCGATTCGCCGACAACGGCAAGGAGGAGTGGATCGTCGCCTCCGAGAGCCTCGTGCTCGAGTCGGGCGGCTACGAGATCATCCGCGACGTCGCACCCGGCGAGGCCGTCTTCATCTCGCTCGACGGCGAGATGGTCTCGAAGCAGTGCCATGCGGCCCCGCGCCTCATCCCCTGCTCGTTCGAGTACGTCTACCTCGCGCGCCCCGACTCCGTGATGAACGGCATCTCGGTGTACGACGCCCGCCTCCGCCTCGGCGACCGCCTGGCCGACACCATCGCGAAGTACGCCCCGACCGGCGACATCGACGTGGTCATGCCGATCCCCGACTCGTCGCGCCCCGCCGCATCGCAGGTCGCTCAGAAGCTCGGCATCGAGTACCGCGAGGGCTTCTACAAGAACCGCTACGTCGGCCGCACCTTCATCATGCCGGGGCAGGCCGAGCGCAAGCGCTCGGTGCGCCAGAAGCTCAACGCCATGGGCTCGGAGTTCAAGGGCAAGAACATCCTCATCGTCGACGACTCGATCGTGCGCGGCACCACGTCGCGCGAGATCGTCGAGATGGCCCGCGCCGCCGGCGCCAACGAGGTCACGTTCACCTCGGCTGCTCCCCCGGTGCGCTTCCCCCACGTGTACGGCATCAACATGCCGACCCGCCAGGAGCTCATCGCGCACGGCCGCAAGATCCCCGAGATCGCTCAGGTGCTCGGCGCCGACCACATGATCTACCAGGAGGTCGAAGACATGCGCTCCGCCATCACCGAGGGCTCGAGCGTCACCGACCTGGAGATGAGCTGCTTCACCGGCGACTACGTGACCGGCAGCGTCACCCCCGAGTACCTGGCCTGGGTCGAGGCGAACCAGCTCAGCTGAGCGGGCGGCCACCCCAGTCCGGGCGGCACCTGCGCTTTCACCCACCGCACGAGGTGCCTGCCCGCTTAGGCTGAACGGCATGTCCGACGCGCCCCCACCCGATCCGGCGACCCGCCTGGTCGAGCCCCGCCGCGGCGACGGCACTCCCGCGCTCAGCATCCGCGGACTCTGGAAGCGGTTCGGCGACAAGATCGCCGTGCAGGGCCTCGACCTCGAGGTGCCCTCCGGCTCGTTCTACGGGCTGGTCGGCCCGAACGGCGCCGGAAAGACGACCACCCTCTCGATGGCGACCGGGCTCCTCCGCCCCGACGCCGGTGAGCTCCGCATCCTGGGCGTCGACGTCTGGGCGGATCCGACGGCGGCCAAGCGCCTCGTCGGCGTCCTGAGCGACGGCATCGCCCTCTTCGACCGGCTCAGCGGCGAGCAGCTCATCACGTACCACGGCCTCCTCAACGGCATGGACCGCGACACCGTCACCGCCCGCACGCACGACCTCCTCGAGCTGCTCGACATGCGGGAGGCCGCCGGCAAGCTCGTCGTCGACTACTCCGCCGGCATGACCAAGAAGATCGCTCTCGCCACCGCCCTCATCCACGCGCCCCGCCTGCTCGTGCTCGACGAGCCGTTCGAGTCGGTCGACCCGGTGTCGGCAGCGAACATCCGCGACATCCTGCACGGCTACGTCGAATCGGGCGGCACCGTGATCGTGTCGAGCCACGCGATGGACATGGTCCAGCGCATGTGCGACCACGTCGCCGTCATCGCCGACGGCCGCGTGCTCGCCTCCGGAACGATCGACGAGGTGCGCTCGGGCCGCGACCTCGAAGACGTCTTCGTCGACCTCGTCGGCGGCCGCCACCACACGAGAGGGCCCGAGTGGTTGCGCACCTCCTGAGGCTGCGGCTGCTCGTGATGCGGAACACCCTCTCGCGCAGCCCGTGGCAGCTGGTGGCCGTCATCATCGGCGCCGTCTACGGCATCGGCATCCTCGTGCTGGCGTTCATCGGGCTGACTCTGCTGGGTTCTGCTCCGGTGGAGCTCGCCCGGACGATCGTCGTCCTCGCCGGGGCGGCGACCGTGCTCGGGTGGGCGGTCGTCCCCCTGCTCACGTCGGGCATCGACCAGACGCTGAGCGTCGCGCGGCTCCGGGTGTTCCCGATCGCGCCGTCGCGCCTGGTGCTCGCCCTCGCGGTCTGCGGCGTGCTCGGGATCCCCGGCGCCGTCACCCTCCTGGCCGGCGTCTTCACGGCGGCGACCTGGTGGCGCAGCCCCGGCATCGCCCTCGCCGCAGTCGTCACCGCGGCCATCGCCGTGCTCACCTGCGTCTGCGCGTCGCGCATGATCGAGTCGCTCAACGCCGGACTCTCGTCGCACCGGCGGTACCGCGAGATCTCGGGAATCCTGGTGCTGGTGCCGCTCCTGCTGCTCGGCCCGCTCATCACCGTCCTGACGGCGGGCATCCGCGGTGCGGCCGACGCCCTGCCGAAGCTGGCTGATGGCCTGAGCTGGTCGCCGCTCGGCGCCGCCTGGTCGGTGCCGTCCGACCTCGCGCTCGGCCACTACGGCGAGGCCGGCCTCAAGTTCCTGATCGCAGTCGCGACGCTGGCCGTGATCGTCCTGATCTGGCGGCGCACGCTCGCGACGGCCCTCGTGACGACGGTCCAGCCCGAGACGAAGACGGCCGAAGCCGGCCACATCGGCCTGTTCGGCTGGTTCCCCGCGTCTCCGACCGGAGCCGTCGCCGCTCGATCGCTCACCTACTGGACCCGCGATCCGCGCTACAGCCGTCAGCTCATCCTGATCCCGATCTTCCCGATCCTGCTCTACGTGAACAGCCGCACCCTCGACCTGCCGAGCCTCGTGACGGCGGCCGGGCCGGTCGTGGCGTTCCTCGTGTCGCTCTCGATCTTCAGCGACCTGTCGTACGACTCGACGGCGTTCGCCGCCCACCTGTCGGCGCGGGTGACCGGCCGGGCCGACCGCACCGGCCGGGTCGCCGCCGTGGCCGTGTTCGCCGTGCCCGTCGTGGCCGGGATCACGGTGGGGTCGGCGGCGGTCGCGAGTTCCTGGGCCGCTCTCCCCGCCCTGCTCGGACTCTCGCTCGGAATCCTGTTGAGCGGTCTCGGCCTCTCGAGCCTCTCGAGCAGCAGGATCATCCTGCCGGTGCCCGCCCCCGGCGACAGCCCGTTCGCCGCGAAGACCGGCGCCGGCTTCACGACATCGGTCACGACGTTCGCCACCTGGGGCATCCTCGCCGCCCTGTCACTCCCCGAGATCGTGCTCGCCGTCGTCGCGGGCGTCGTCGGTAGCGCCCTCCTCGGCTGGATCACCCTCGTCGTCGGCCTCGGCCTCGGTGCCGTCGTGCTCTCCGCCGGCATCCGCCTCGGCGGGCGCGAGATCGAGCGCTCGGGGCCGGAGCTGCTCGCGCGGCTGCGGGTGCCGCGGTAGCCGCCGAGGGTGACGGCCCCGCCGAATCGGCACGATCCCGCCGGCGCGACGGCGGGCTCGAGCCGATCCGGAGGGGGCGGCGTCACGACACCCGCGCTACCATGCGGAATGCGCAGGAGAGTGAAGATCGGCGGCATCGCGGCCATCGCCGTGGCAGGCCTGCTCGCGTCGCGGTCGATGACGCCGACGTCCGACACCTCCGCGCCCGACGGCTCGGCACCGACCCAGCTGCCCCGTGCCACGCCGTTTCCCATCGGGCTCCGGCTCGAGTCGCGCGACGACATGACGCAGCTGACCCCGGTGAGGTGGTTCACCCCCGAGGCTTTCTCGCCGACGACGATCCGCGTCGCGTTCTGGACCGGAGTACCCCAGGCCTACGGCGTCAACGCCCGCGTGTTCGAGTCGGCGACGGAGGTCCGGATCGAGCTTCACCAGGGGATCATCCCCGGGGCTCCGGAGTGGGTGACGCAGCAGGGCCTCCGCGCCACGGTGGTCGTCGGGCTCGACGCCCCGCTCGGCGACCGCACCCTCACCGGCCAGGACGGCTAGACCCTCCGATCCCGAGAGCCCAGGCCGCGACGGCCCTACTCCAGCTCGCCCTCGACCGGCTCGTCCGTCTCGGGCAGCGTCAGCGACTCGCGCTCGCCCTCGGCGCTGCGGGTGCGGCGCGCGAGCACGGCGTCGAAGATCACGGCGACGATCGCGCCGAGCAGGGCGCCGATCGCGATGCCGTAGAGCGCGAAGTAGCCGAACGCCTGCGCGAACGGCGTCTGGTCGTCGCCGGGAGCGACCGCGACGGCGATGAACGTGGCGATGACGCCGACGATGATGCCGGCGAAGATGAAGACGGAGTACTTCGGCGACCGCCGCACCCGCACCTCGTCGCGGGTCGTCTCGACCTGCGGCTCGGGCTGCTGGGGACTCTGGGGTGCCGTACTCACCCGTCCATTCTCTCAGGTGCCCGGGCCCGTCCTCACCGCGTCGAGAGACCGGGCGCAGGAACTGGCCGTCACCCCCACCGGATCGGCAGGTACCCCGTCAGGTCGGCGCGGCTCCCCGACGCCGACACGAGCGCCCGGTCGACCGCCTCCGCCCAGGTCAGCCGCCCGTCGGCCAGGGCCAGGAAGGTGAGCGCGTCAGTCTCGACGACGTTCGGCGGGGTTCCACGGGTGTGACTCAGCCCCTCGCGGAACTGCACGGCGCCGAACGGAGGCACGCGCACCTCGACGGTCGCGCCGGGCTCGCGGTCGCCGAGCAGCTGCAGGAGGTAGCGGACGGCCGTCGCCTTCGCGGTGCGAGGCGCGTCGGCGCCCGCGCCGAGGGCCTCGCGGACGGCGGCGGCGCCGTCAGCCGGGTCGATTCGTGCCTTTGCCACGGCTCCCACGCTACTGCGCCCCATGGGGAGCCTGACCGCGTCTCTCGATAAGGTGTCCTTCGTGCGAATCCTCGTCCTCGGTTCCGGTGCCCGCGAGCACGCCATCGTCACGGCTCTCCTCCGCGAGCGCGCCGGCGACGGCCCTGCCCACCACATCATCGCCGCGCCCGGCAACGCCGGCATGGCCGCCGAGGTCGAGGTCGTCGGCCTGGACGCCACGAACGGCAGCGTCGTGACGGAGTACGCGCTCGAGAACGACGTCGACCTCGTCGTCGTCGGTCCGGAGGCGCCGCTCGTCGCCGGTGTCGCGGATGTGCTGCGCGCGCACAGCATCCCGGTGTTCGGCCCGGGCAGGAAGGCCGCCGCGCTCGAGGGCTCGAAGACGTTCGCCAAGCGGATCATGGACGAAGCGCGTGTTCCCACCGGCCGAGCCGTCCGCACCGGCACCCTGGCCGAGGCGACGACGGCGCTCGACGAATTCGGCGCCCCCTACGTCGTGAAGGCCGACGGCCTCGCCGCCGGCAAGGGCGTGCTCGTCACCGACGATCGCGCGGCCGCCATCGAGCACGCGACCTACTGGCTGCAGCACGGCTCGGTGCTGATCGAGGAGTTCCTCGAGGGCCAGGAGGTCTCGCTCTTCCTCCTGTCCGACGGCCACACGGTCCTCCCCCTCAGCCCCGCCCAGGACTTCAAGCGCCTCCTCGACGGTGACGCCGGCCCCAACACCGGCGGCATGGGCGCCTACTCGCCGCTGCCGTGGCTCGCCGACCGCTTCGGCAGCGAGGCCGACTTCGTCGAGGAGGTCATCGAGACGATCGCCCTCCCGACGGTGCGCCAGCTCGCCACGGAGGGCACCCCGTTCATCGGGCTCCTCTACGCGGGCCTGATCCTCACCGAGCAGGGCGTCCGCGTCATCGAGTTCAATGCGCGCTTCGGCGACCCCGAGACCCAGGTGGTGCTGCCGCGGCTCGAGTCTCCGTTGAGCACCCTGCTGCTCGCGAGCGCGAACGGCTCGCTGTCGTCGCACGCGGCTCCCGTCTTCTCGTCCGAGGTGGCCGTCACCGTCGTCCTCGCCTCCGAGGGCTACCCCGACGCTCCGATCACGGGGCGCGAGCTGGTCGGGCTCGACGCCGCCCTGGCGGTTCCCGGCGTCACGATCGCCCACGCCGCCACCGCCCGCCTCGACGACCGTCTCGTCGCGACGGGCGGCCGGGTGCTCAGCGTCGTGGCCACCGGCGCCGGCTTCACCGAGGCCCGCAGCCGCGCGTACGAGGCGCTCGGCCGGATCTCGCTCGAGGGCGGCCAGTTCCGACGCGACATCGCCGCGAAGGTGGCCGAGTGAGCACCGACCAGACCGGCGCAGGCCCCGAGCGCCCCACGGGCGAGCCCCTCGACGGCTGGACTCACCTCTACTCCGGCAAGGTCCGCGACCTCTACGTGCCCGACGGATTCACGGGCCTGGCCGACGCCCCGGCCGTGCTGGTCGTGGCGAGCGACCGGATCAGTGCCTTCGACTTCGTGCTCGAGCCCGGCATCACCGGCAAGGGGAGCCTGCTCACCGAGCTGAGCGCCTGGTGGTTCGCGCAGCTGGCCGAGGTGCCGAACCACCTGATCGATCCCGCTCTGTCTCCGTCTCGAGTTCCTGCGACCGTCGCGTCGAGGTCGATGCTGGTCAAGCCGCTCGACATGTTCCCGATCGAGTGCGTCGTGCGCGGCTACCTCGTCGGCAGCGGCTGGGTCGAGTACCAGGAGTCGGGCACCGTCTGCGGCATCCCGCTGCCCGCAGGGCTCTCGTCGGGCGACCGCCTGCCCGAGCCGATCTACACGCCGGCTTTCAAGGCGGAGTTCGGCGACCACGACGAGAACATCACGTTCGAGCGCACCGTCGAGCTGGTCGGGGCCGACGCGGCGACCGCGCTGCGCGACCTGTCGTTGCAGATCTACCGGAGGGCCGCCGCGATCGCAGCGGAGCACGGCGTGATCCTGGCCGACACGAAGTTCGAGTTCGGCGCCGACCGGGAGACAGGCGAGATCACCCTCGCCGACGAGGTGCTGACCAGCGACTCCAGCCGCTACTGGGACAAGTCGGTGTACGACCAGGGCAACCGCACCGACAGCTTCGACAAGCAGATCGTGCGCAACTGGCTGTCGGCGAACTGGGACAGAGAGGGCACTCCACCCGCCCTGCCCGCCGGGGTCATCGAGCAGACGGCCGGCCGCTACCGGGAGCTGCTCGAGCGCCTGACCCGTCGGTCTGACGCGAATTAGAGTCCGTTTCGCCTCCGGCTGACTGAATTGCATGAATCTGGATGGATGTGATTAACGATCCCGTCCGAGAAGATGCAGAATGTTCCGGTGACGAACACACTGACCACCGACATCCAGATTCAGGACCGTCCGTGGACCGACCCTGAAGGCGCCCACCTCCGCTGCGAGCAGCGAGCTGAGATCGCGATCCGCTACGGGACCGACGACTCCGAGCCGGGCGTCAAGCCGACGGCCGCCGACATGGCCGAGTTCGTCGTCGCCACCATCGACGGCAAGCCCGTCGCGTGCGGTGGTCTGCGCAGGCTCGACGGCGAGGCCGCAGAAGCCGGCGACGCCGAGATCAAGCGCATGTTCGTCCGCCAGTCGAGCCGAGGCGGCGGTGCCGCCGTCCAGGTGCTCCGCGCTCTCGAGGCGCGTGCCCTGAAGCGCGGCTGGACCCGCCTGGTCTTGGAGACCGGTGTCGCCCAGCCCGACGCGATCCGCTTCTACGAGCGCGAGGGCTACGTGAAGATCCCGAACTTCGGGCACTACGTCGGCCACTCCGACTCGATCTGCTACGGTCGCACGCTCACCCACGAGTAGCCCCGCCCGGTCCAGACCGGCGCGCGTACGGTGAACGGATGACCTACCAGGCCCAGTCCGACGCCGACGACGGCCCGACCGAGCCGCTGTTCGAGATCGTCCGCGAGGGCGATCTGACGCTGGCCGACCACGAGGCCGTCGCCGCCATGCTCGCGAAGGCCTTCGACTCGTACGACCACTGGTACCAGGGCGCCCGCAGCTGGGCCGGGATGCAGCCCGAGCTCCGCGTCCTCGCCCGTTCGGGCGACGTGGTCGTCGCCCACGCCGGGCTCCGCCGCCAGTTCGTCACCGTCGGCTCGGCGGCAGACGACGGTGCCGACCAGCTCGTCGCCGCGGTCGGCATGGTCGCGGTCTCGCCGATCCTGCAGGGCACGGGCCTCGGCCGTGAGCTGCTCCGCCTCGTCGACGCCGGGCTCGAGCGCCTCTCCGCGCCGTTCGGCCTGCTCGAGACCGGGGAGCAGACGCAGCGCTTCTACAGCACCCACGGCTGGGAGCCGCTCGACGGCGTCACCGGCCACTACAACGCGTTCTCGGCCGACGGCGCATCGACCCTCGTCAGCCAGGACTCCGGATGGCTGCTGCGGCCGTGCCGGGCGGCCCGTTCGGACTGGCCGGGGGGCGACATCCACTGGAACGGCCAGATGGTCTGAGCCCGGCGGCAGGCCCCGCGAGAACGGCTCAGCCCCGCCGGAGACCCGGCGGGGCTGAGCCGCTTCGGCGCGGCTGAGACTACTGCAGCACGCCCACCGTCGCGGGGTCCTCGTTGGAGCCCGGCGCCGACGGCACGACGCCCGCGCGCACGCGCGCACCCAGCTCCGCGTCGACGCTCGTCCAGTACGCGAACACGCGCTCGAGCAGGTCGGGGCGCGTGACCTTCGAGACGTGGCCCACGATGTTGCCGACCATGCGCTTGCGAGCGGCGTCGTCGAGCACGTCGCGGTACAGGGTCCCGGCCTGGCCGAAGTCGTCGTCTTCGGCATGGAGCGTCGCGGCCGAGCGCACGAGGACGCCGTCGGACTCCCAGCCGGAGTCGTCGCCGTGCGCCTCGGGCGAGGCGTGCGGGCCGCCGACCGAGTTCGGCGCGTAGACCGGCGTCGTGGCCGACGAGAAGTGGTAGCGAGCGCCGCCGTCCTTCGAGTAGTCGTGCACCTCGTTCTTCGGCATGTTCACCGGCAGCTGGGCGTGGTTGGTGCCCACGCGGTAGCGGTGCGCGTCGGCGTAGCTGAAGATGCGGGCGAGCAGCATCTTGTCGGGGCTGGCCGCGATGCCGGGCACGAAGTTCGAGGGGGCGAACGTCGCCTGCTCGATCTGCGCGAAGTAGTTCTCGGGGTTGCGGTTCAGCTCCATGGTCCCGACCTCGACCAGGGGGTAGTCGCTGTGCGGCCACACCTTGGTCAGGTCGAACGGGTTGAAGCGGTAGGTCGCGGCGTCGGCGTACGGCATGATCTGCACGCTGAGCTTCCAGGTCGGGAAGTCGGAGCGCGAGATGGCCTCCGACAGATCGCGGATGTGGAAGTCCGCGTCCTCGCCGGCGATGCGGTCGGCATCGGCCTGCGTCAGGATCTCGTTGCCCTGCTCGGTCTTGAAGTGGTACTTGACCCAGAACTTCTCGCCCGTGGCCGAGATCCACTGGTAGGTGTGCGAGCCGAAGCCGTCCATCATGCGCCACGAGGCCGGCAGGCCGCGGTCGCCCATCAGCCAGGTGACCTGGTGGGCGGACTCGGGCGAGAGGGTCCAGAAGTCCCACTGCATGTCGTGGTCGCGGAGGTGCGAGCCCGGCAGGCGCTTCTGCGAGTGGATGAAGTCGGGGAACTTGATGCCGTCTCGGATGAAGAACACCGGGGTGTTGTTCCCGACGAGGTCGTAGTTGCCCTCGTCCGTGTAGAACTTCAGCGCGAAGCCGCGGGGGTCGCGCCAGGTGTCGGGCGAGCCCTGCTCGCCGGCGACGGTCGAGAAGCGGGCGAGCATCTCCGTGGTCGCGCCGGGCTGGAAGAGCGAGGCGCGGGTGTACTTCGAGACGTCGCCGGTCACGGTCAGCGTGCCGAACGCCCCGCCGCCCTTGGCGTGGACGATGCGCTCCGGCACCTTCTCGCGGTTGAACTGGGCGAGCTTCTCGACGAGGTACGCGTCGTGGAGCGCGATGGGGCCGTCGGCCCCGACGCTCTGCGAGTGCTCGTCGCTCGCGACGGGGGCGCCGGCGGCGTTCGTCGTGTAGTTGTCGTCTGTCATTTCTGTCTCCTAGCTGATCAGGAACGGACGGGTTGATCGTGGGGCGCGGCAGCCGGTACGGACGCGACGGCGTCGTCGCCGGTCTCGAGGGCACGGCAGGCGGGGCAGAGGCCCCAGAACGTGACCTCGGCGGTCTGCACCAGGTAGCCGGACGTGTGCGACGGCATGAGGCACGGAGCCTCGCCGACGACGCAGTCGACGTCTTCTACGGCGCCGCAGAGCGAGCAGACGACGTGATGGTGGTTGTCGCCGATGCGGAGCTCGTAGCGCGCGGCCGAGCCGGCGGGCTCGATGCGCCGCACGAGGCCCGCGCCGGTCAGAGCGGCAAGCACGACGTACATGGCCTGGAGCGATGTGCCGGGCAGGCCGGTCGCGACGCGCTCGTAGACCTCGTCGACGGTGGCGTGCGAGTGGTCGCCGAGCGCCTCGAGGGCCGCCAGGCGCGGTGCGGTGACGCGAAGGCCCGCATCACGCAGCATGCTGCCCGCCTCGTTCGACTCCATCACCCCAGTCAAGCACGTCTTTATGAATGATTCAAAACAACTGAGGACCCCTCGTGACGAGCGCATACTTGATCCGTCTTCTCCTGATTGGAAATCGCCACGCCTCCCGTCGCCACGATCCTGCTCACCTTCCGCCTCGACCCCGTCGCCCTCGTCGTGATCGTGGCGGCAGCCGCCCTCTACGCGATCGGCGTCGTCCACGCGCGCAGGAACGGCGACGCCTGGTCGAGCTGGCGCACCCTCGCCTTCGCCGCGCTCGGCCTCGGGTCGTACGCCCTGATCTCGTTCGGATTCCTCGGCGCCTACAGCCACGACCTCCGCTTCGCCTTCACGACGCGGATCGCCCTGCTGCTCTTCGTCGTGCCTGCCCTCGTCGCCGTCGGCCGCCCGGTGCACCTGGCCCGGCTGGCCCTCGACGAGACCGGCCGCGCCCGGCTCGAGAACTTCCTGTCGTCGCGCCTCATGCGCGTGCTCGGCAGCGCGATCTTCTCGCCGCTGTTCGCCCTGGCGGCGTTCTCCCTGTTCCTGACGCCGATCGCCTTCGCCCTGCGCGAGAACGCGATCAGCGAGGCCCTCATCACGGTGCTGGTGCCGCTCGTCGGCCTGCTCATGATCCTGCCGGTGTTCGACGGCAGCCGGGCGCACACGAGCTTCTACATCACGGTCGAGTTCATGCTGGCGTTCGTCGAGCTCATCCTGGACGCCATCCCGGCCATCGTGCTGCGCATCACCGGGCACGTGCTCGACCACGGCCACGCGGTCGCCGCGCTCGCCCCGGGCTGGTTCCCCTCGCAGCTCCGCGATCAGCAGCTCTCGGGCGACCTGCTCTGGTTCATCGCCGAGGTGGCCGACATCCCGGTGCTGATCTTCCTGTTCGTGCGGTGGACCCGCACCGACCGGCGCGAGGCGGCCGTCATCGACGAGCTGAGCGACGACGAGATGGCGGCTCTCACGGCGGCGCACCTGCGCGGCGAGCGCTGAACCCGATCTCGTCGGGCGAAGGGCGAGCCGTGGTCGAAAAAGGAGGAGGCGCCTAGCCATCGGGGGAAATGACTAGGCGCCTTCAGGCTGGAAGCGGATCAGATAGCTTCACAGCAAGTGCCGGAGGACTTCGAAGGCCCGATCACAAGACCTCGTCGCTTCCGACAACAACTACTCTGCCGGTCGGTCATAAGAGCGCGCTGACAGGAGCCTTGGCTTCTGCCGCCAAACGCAGAACTTGTAGACTCGAACGGTCCTGCCCCCCTTCCTTCAGGAGACATCTGGTGCCCACGATCGTCGTCGAAGTCATGCCCAAGGCCGAACTGCTCGACCCCCAGGGCAAGGCCGTCACCGGCGCCCTCTCGCGCATGGGCCGTCAGGGTTACCACGAGGTGCGCATCGGCAAGCGATTCGAGCTCACCGTCGACCACGTCGACGACGCCGTCCTCGCCGAGGTCAAGGAGCTCGCCGACGACGTCTTCTCGAACTCGGTCATCGAAGACGTGGTGAGCATCACCGTCCTCGACAACACCGTCAGCGCCTGATGCGGATCGGCGTAGTCACCTTCCCGGGGTCGCTCGACGACCGCGACGCGCAGCGCGCCGTCCGCCTCGCCGGCGGCGAGCCCGTCGCCCTCTGGCACGGCTCGCACGACCTCGACGGCGTCGAGGCCATCATCCTTCCCGGCGGCTTCAGCTACGGCGACTACCTCCGCGCCGGAGCGATCGCCAGCCTGTCGCCGATCATGACCGAGGTCGTCGACGCCGCGAACAAGGGCATGCCCGTGCTCGGCATCTGCAACGGATTCCAGATGCTCGCCGAGGCGCGCCTCATCCCCGGCGCCCACACGCGCAACGCGCACCAGCAGTTCATCCGCCGCGACCAGCGGCTCCGCGTCGAGAACGCCGCCACCGATTGGACCACCGGCTTCACGCAGGGCCAGGAGATCACGATCCCGCTGAAGAACGCCGACGGCCGCTTCATCGCCGACGACGAGACCATCAAGCGCATCGAGGGCGAGGGCCAGGTCGCCTTCCGCTACGTGGGAGTCAACCCGAACGGCTCGTTCGACGACATCGCCGGCGTCTCCAACGAGCGCGGCAACGTCGTCGGGCTCATGCCGCACCCCGAGCACGCCACCGAGCCCGGCTTCGGCCCCGACACCCCGGCCGCGATGTCGTCCGGCGTCGACGGCCTCACCTTCTTCACCTCCGTCATCCAGAAGGCGCTCGTCAAATGACCGACACCGAACTCACCAAGGCCCCCGGCAGCCACATCCCCGACACCGTCGCGAACGCAGCGGCGACCCCCGACCGCGAGCAGCCGTACGGCGCGCTCGGCCTGAAAGAAGACGAGTACCTGCAGATCCGCGAGATCCTCGGCCGCCGCCCCACCAGCGGCGAGCTCGCCATGTACTCGGTCATGTGGAGCGAGCACTGCTCGTACAAGTCCAGCAAGATGTACCTCCGTCAGTTCGGCCAGAAGGTCAACGACGAGATGAAGAAGAACCTGATGGTCGGCATGGGCGAGAACGCCGGCGTCGTCGACGTGGGCGGCGGCTGGGCCGTCACGTTCAAGGGCGAGAGCCACAACCACCCCAGCTACATCGAGCCGTTCCAGGGCGCCGCGACCGGCGTCGGCGGCATCGTCCGCGACATCATCTCCATGGGCGCCCGCCCCGTCGCCGTCCTGGACCAGCTCCGATTCGGCGCCTTCGACGCCCCTGACACCGAGCGCGTCGTCCACGGCGTCGTCTCGGGAATCAGCTTCTACGCCAACTGCCTCGGCCTGCCGAACATCGGCGGCGAGACGATCTTCGACCCGGTGTACCAGGGCAACCCGCTCGTCAACGTGACCAGCGTCGGCGTCCTCCGCCACGAAGACCTCCACCTCGCCAACGCCAAGGGCGCCGGCAACAAGGTCGTGCTGTTCGGCGCGCGCACCGGCGGCGACGGGATCGGCGGCGCGTCGATCCTCGCTTCCGACACGTTCTCCTCGGGCGGCCCGACCAAGCGTCCCGCCGTCCAGGTCGGCGACCCGTTCGCCGAGAAGGTGCTCATCGAGTGCTGCCTCGAGCTGTTCCGCGACGAGCTCGTCGAGGGCATCCAGGATCTCGGGGCCGCCGGCATCTCCTGCGCCACGTCCGAGCTCGCCTCGAACGGCGACGGCGGCATGTTCATCGAGCTCGACAAGGTGCTGCTGCGCGACCCCACGCTCACCGCCGAGGAGATCCTGATGAGCGAGAGCCAGGAGCGCATGATGGCCGTCGTGCGTCCCGACAAGCTCGACGCCTTCCTCGCCGTCGTCAGGAAGTGGGACGTCGAGACCAGCGTCCTCGGCGAGGTCACCGACACCGGCCGCCTCGTCATCAACTGGCACGGCGAAGAGATCGTCAACGTCGAACCCCGCACGGTCGCCGTCGACGGCCCCGTCTACGAGCGCCCCGTCGCCTACCCGTCGTGGATCGACGAGCTGCAGGGCGACTCGGCGGCGGGCCTGCCCCGCCCGGAGGAGGGCGACGACGTGCGGGGGCAGTTCCTGCGCCTGCTCTCCTCGCCGAACCTCGCCGACAAGAGCTGGATCACGAACCAGTACGACACCTACGTGCTCGGCAACACCGCGCTGAGCTTCCCGGACGACGGCGGCATGATCCGCGTCGACGAGGAGTCGGGGCTCGGGTTCGCCATCGCCACCGACGCGAACGGCCGCTACTGCCAGCTCGACCCGGCGCAGGGCGCACGCCTCGCCCTTGCCGAGGCGTACCGCAACGTCGCCGTCACCGGTGCGACGCCGGTCGCTGTGACCGACTGCCTCAACTTCGGCTCCCCCGAGAACCCCGAGGTCATGTGGCAGTTCTCGCAGACCGTCGAAGCGCTGTCGGACGCGTGCCTCGAGATGGAGATCCCTGTGACGGGCGGCAACGTGTCGTTCTACAACCAGACCGGCACGCAGCCGATCCACCCGACGCCGGTTGTCGGCGTGCTCGGCGTGATCGACGACGTCGCCCAGCGCATCCCCTCCGGCTGGCAGGACGAGGGCGACAACCTGTACCTGCTCGGCACGACGTCGCTCGAGCTCGACGGCTCGGCCTGGGCCGGCACCATCCACGAGCACCTCGGCGGCCGCCCGCCGCGCGTCTCGCTCGCCGGCGAGAAGCAGCTGGCCGCGCTGCTGCGCGCCGGTGCCTCCGAGTCGCTCATCGGCTCGGCCCACGACCTCAGCGACGGCGGCCTCGGCCAGGCCCTCGCCGAGGCGGTGCTGCGCTTCGGCGTCGGCGCCCGCGTGTGGCTCGACGAGATCGTCGAGCGCGACGGCGTCGACGTGGCGACCGCCCTCTTCAGCGAGTCGACCGGGCGCGTGATCGTGTCGGTGCCGCGCGAGGACGACGTCAAGTTCCGCGGGCTGTGCGAGGGCCGGGGCTACCCGGTGGCGCGCATCGGCGTCACCGACAAGGAGTCGGCGTCGCTCGAGGTGCAGGGCGTCTTCACGGTGGGGCTCGAGGAGCTCCGCGCGGCGCACCGCGGCACGCTGCCGGCGCGCTTCGGCGCCACGATCGCGGAATAGCTGGCGGCGGGCGCGGCCCCGCCGGCCCCGCCCTGCCGCGGTCGCCCTGCCGCGCTCGCCCAGAACGGGGCACCCCGCAGGTGGCACCGTCAAGCCCCGACCGCGAGATGGCCCTCCACGTCGCCTACGCCCCGCCCACCCGACGGCGGCGGCCATCTCGCCAACACGCGGCCCTCTTCCCCAGATCGGGCCCACTCGACACCGCGCTCGCCCAGGACAGGGCACCCCGCGGGCGGCACCGTCAAGCACGACCGCGAGATGGCCCTCGGCGTCGCCCACGGCCCGCCGACCCGACAGTGACGGCCACCTCGCCGAGCACCCCCGCAGCGCGCGCCCACACCGGACCAGTCGCGAGCGTCGACTCCGGCGCCGGCGCCGGCGCTACGCGAACACGACGCAGGACGGGCTGCCGAGCTCGATCTGGAGCTCGGGCGCACCCGGAACGCCGTCGGCGCCGATCGGCAGCACGGCGACGGTGTGCGACAGCTGGTTCGCGACGTAGAGGCGACCCCCCTCGATGGCGAAGTGGCGCGGCCAGTGGCCTCCCGCGGGGACCTCGGCGGTGACGGCCAGGCGGCCGTCGGCACCGGGTGCGAAGACGGTGATCGTGTCGCGCCCGCGGACCGCCGCGTACACGTACCCGTCCGAGACGGCGACGTGCGACAGCAGCACCTCGTCGCTGGCGAAGGAGAGTCGCGCGTCGTAGGCGGCGACGGAGTAGTCGACGCCGAACGACCCCGACTCGGTGCGCGACAGCACGTGGAGGCGGCCGTCGAGCTCGCCGGTGATGAGCAGCTTGTCTCCGAGCCACGCGAAGTGCCGCGGGCCCGAGCCGGACGGCAGGGCCGACGACCCGATGAACGACGGCTCGAGGGTGACGGGGTCGACGCGCACCTCGTAGATGCGGTCGGAGCCGAGGTCGCTGACCAGCACCGTGCCCTCAGGGGTGGGCATCACGTTGTGCGCGTGCGGGCCGTCCTGGCGGTCGAGCACCGGCCCGCGGCCGATGGGAAGCGGCAGCACGCGCGTGACACGCGCCGGGTCGGACGCATCGGCCGCCAGCACGCCGAACGTGCCGGCCGTGTAGTTGGCGACGACGAGAGCGCCGGAGGCCGGGTCGAGCACGAGGTGGCACGGCGCCGTGCCACCGGAAGCCGCGACCGAGGCCGCGACGAGGCTGCCGGCGCTGATCGTGTACGAGACGACGCGCCCTTCGACGGTCTCGGACGCCGCGTGGAGCGCGCCCTCGGTGACTGCGAGGAAGGTCGGGTCGTCGGCCTGGACGACCTGCATCGCCCGCCATCCGCTGTCGCCGGACCCTTCGAAGACGGTGATGCCCTCGCCCGTCCCGCCGCTGGAGGCCGTGTAGCCCCCGACGTACATCCGCGTCACGAGCCGACCTCGTCGCCCGCCGCGATGCGCTCGTGGTGGTGGATGACCTCCGAGACGATGAACCCGAGGAACTTCTCCGTGAAGTCGGGGTCGAGGTGCGAGTCGACGGCCAAGGCGCGGAGCCGCTGGATCTGCACCTTCTCACGATCCGGGTCGCTCGCCGGCATGCCGGCCTCGGCCTTGAGCACGCCCACCGACTGCGTGAACTTGAACCTCTCGGCCAGCAGGTGCACGAGGGCGGCGTCGATGTTGTCGATGCTCTCGCGGATCGAATGGAGGCGCGCGACGGCGGCCGAGGGAGTCGTGTCAGACATGACTCGACTTTATCGGCTCGCAGAAACCGCCAGGCCGGATGATCCGACGCACCGCCGACGCGGCGGGGGAACCCCCAGCTAAGGGGAATGGCCCCGAGACGCCGGCACGCCTAGTCTTCGAAGAGCACGACGCTCCAGCACGACGCCACGGAAGGCACCCACCTCATGGAACTCGCTACGGCCGATCCGGCGACCCCGATGACGAGAACGCGGCCCGCCCCGGGGGTGCTTCCGCTGCGGTTCCGAGTTCCTGCGTCCTGGCCCGAGCCCAGCCCCGACTGGGTCGCGGCGAACCAGGGCTGGACGCCTCCGCTCGGCTGGACGCCGGTGGTTGGCCTCCTCGAGGCTCCACGGGGCTGGTCGTTCTGGGAGCGTGACGCCGTGGGCTGGGAACGCCTGGCCGGGCCGCACCGGACCCAGGCCGTGCGCGGCATCGTGGTCGGCGCCATCGTCTTTCTCGTGGGGGTACTGCTCCTGACGCTTCACAGCGACCGCGACGGGGCCCTGGCTGTGCTGTTCTGGGGCGCAACACTCTTCGGGCCCATCGACCTGGCGCGGAACGCCGGCGACCTGATTCGCACGCCGCAGTCGGTGCTCCGCACGGCCCGGGCAACGGCGGCCCGCGTCGGCGCCGACATCGACGAGCTCGCCTACGCCGAGATCCCGGCGGGCGAACGGCCGGGCGCTGACGAGTTCGTGGCGCGGCGCGTGGTCGAGGCCTGGTCGTTCGACGGCACCTGGCCGGCGAGCCAACGCCACGCGGTCTCGTTCGAGGTCCGCGAGACCCGCCTCTCGCGCGGCCGCCGGATCGGAACGATGGTGCTCGCCGGTGCCGCCGCAGCGCTGCTCATCTTCGTCCTCGCCTGGAGCGCGACAGCGGGCGGCCGCGGCAGCGGGGCTCTCACCCCGACCGCCGAGCGACCGCCCGCACACGCCCAGCTCTGAGAGGCCGGGCAGCCGACCTCTAGTCGACCAGCGTGATCGTCACCTCGACGTTGCCGCGGGTGGCGTTCGAGTACGGGCACACGTGGTGGGCGGCGTCGGCGAGCTCCTGGCGGTTCTCCGGCGCGACATTCGGCGTGTAGACGTCGAGCTCGACGGCGAGGCCGTAGCCGCCCTCTCCGTTCGCGCCGATGCCGACGCTGGCCGAGACCGAGGCGTCTGTGGTGTCGAAGCCCTTCGCCTTGCCGACGCCATGGAGGGCGCTCAGGAAGCAGGCCGAGTAGCCCGCGGCGAACAGCTGCTCGGGGTTGGTGCCGTCACCCGAGCCGCCCATCTCCTTGGGGGGCCGGGTGTCGAGGTCGAGCCGGTCGTCTTCGCTGCGGACGTGGCCGTCGCGGCCGCCTCCGGTTGCGTGGGCGATGGCGGTGTAGGCGATCTCAAGTGTCATGATGCAACACGACACCCTCCGCCTGTGCGCGACCTGTCCAAACGCTGAGAACGGGTGCGCGACGGGTGTCGTCAGCTCAGCAGGTCGTGCCGCTCGACGATCTCATCGCGGCCGGGGCCGACGCCGATCGCCGAGATGCGGGCGCCGCTCATCTTCTCGACGGCGAGGATGTAGTCCTGGGCGTTCTTCGGCAGGTCGTCGAAGGTGCGGGCGCCGGTGATGTCTTCGGTCCAGCCCGGGAACTCCTCGTAGATCGGCACGGCGTGGTGGAAGTCGGACTGCGACACCGGCATCTCGTCGAAGCGCACCCCGTCGACGTCGTAGGCGACGCACACCGGAATCGTCTCGAGGCCGGTGAGCACGTCGAGCTTCGTCAGCACGAAGTCGGTCACGCCGTTGATCCGCGCCGAGTAGCGGGCGATCGGGGCGTCGTACCAGCCGCAGCGGCGCGGGCGGCCGGTCGTGGTGCCGAACTCGAAGCCGTTGGCGCGCAGGAACTCGCCCGACGCATCGAACAGCTCGGTCGGGAAGGGGCCTGCCCCGACCCGTGTGGTGTACGCCTTGACGATGCCGATGACCCGCGCGATGCGGCCGGGGCCGATGCCCGAGCCCGTGGCGGCTCCGCCCGCGGTCGACGACGACGACGTGACGAAGGGGTAGGTGCCGTGGTCGACGTCGAGCATCGTGGCCTGGCCGGCCTCGAACAGCACGGTCTTGCCCTCTTCGAGCGCGGTGTGGAGCTCGAGCGCGGTGTCGGCGACCATCGGGCGGAGGCGCTCGGCGTAGCTGAGGAGCGTCTCGACGACCTCGTCGGCGCTGATCGCGCGGCGGTTGTAGATCTTGACCAGCAGGTGGTTCTTCTGGTCGAGAGCGGCCTCGACCTTCTGGCGCAGGATGTTCTCGTCGAAGAGGTCTTGCACCCGGAGGCCGACGCGGTTGATCTTGTCGGCGTAGGCCGGCCCGATGCCGCGGCCGGTGGTGCCGATCGACCGCGAGCCCAGGAATCGCTCGGTGACCTTGTCGAGAGTGCGGTGGTAGTGCGTGATGAGGTGCGCGTTGGCGCTGACCTTGAGCTTCGAGACGTCGACGCCTCGGGCGATCAGCGCGTCGAGCTCGTCGAACAGCACCTCGATGTCGATGACGACGCCGTTGCCGATCACCGGGGTCACTCCCTCGGTGAGGATGCCCGAGGGGAGCAGGTGGAGGGCGTACTTCTGGTTGCCGATGACGACCGTGTGGCCCGCGTTGTTGCCGCCGTTGAACTTGACGACGTAGTCGATGCGGCTGCCGAGCAGATCGGTGGCCTTGCCTTTGCCTTCGTCGCCCCACTGGGCTCCGATGATCACGATGGCGGGCATTGGGTGCTCCTCGCTTCGGGGGAATGCACCCGTGCGCAGGTGCACCTAAGTCTACAGACGCCTGCCGTCGGGGTGCCGAATGCGCGGTTTCCGCACCGGAAGCGCACTTCCGGAAGCAGAGACCGCGCACTCGGCAGAGCTGTTACTGCGCGGGCGGGCCGCCGGCCGGGCCCTTGCGCGACCGGGTCAGCACGACGACCACAGCGACGAGGGCGACGAGGATGATGCCGCCCCCGACGCCGAGGGCGACGGGGAGGGCGGACGTTCCTGCGCCCTCCTCAGCTCCCGAGGAGGACGCCGACGCGCCGACTCCTGACGTGGGCTGGTCGCCGCAGGTCGGGCGCGAGGCCCTCCCGGCGGCGGCATCCACATCGGCGGGCCTGTCGTAGGTGAACCCGATCGAGTCCGAGACGGTGTGCCCGTCGGCCGAGACGACCTGCCAGGTGACCGTGTACCTGCCCGAGTCGCCGAGAGCGACGGGCACCGTCACGTCGGTGTCGGCGATCGCCGGGCAGCCCGACTCGAAGTGCCTGCCGGCCGACGAGGTCACCTCGACGACGTTCGACGAGCCGTCGCCCGACAGGTCGAGCACGCGGTCGTTGAAGGTGAGCACGACCTGGTCGAGCTTCTCGGACTGCGTCGACCCGTCGGCCGGAGTCGAGCTGACCAGGTAGTCGTGGGCGCTCGCGCTGACGGCCGGGGCCACCGCCAGCACCGCGGCGGCAGCTGTGACCGACGCCGCGACCGCGATGCGCCGGAGTGCTGACGGGGCCACGCGCTAGTCCGCCGATCCGGTGGTGGGGGCCGATCCGCCTGCCGGGCGAGCCGCGCCTGCACCCCGACCGCTGCGGACGTAGGCCAGGACCGCCACGGCCAGGGCGATGATCCCGAGTCCGAGACCGCCGATGCCGAGGCCCAGACCGAGACCGCTGTCGCCGTCGCCGCTCGTACCGGTCGCCGCGGCCTCGCTCGTCGCCGTGTCGGACGCCGCACCGTGGTGATCGGCCGCCGCCTCGGTGATGGCGAGCACGGGTGCCGGGTGCTCGGGCTCCTCGCCCGACGCCGGAGTCGCCTCGTTCCACTTCACGACGCTGCCGTCGCTGTAGGTCTGCGTCGTCGGCAGTTCGACCGAGGCGACATCGGGCACGGCTCCCGCCGAGACGGTGAACAGCTGGAACTCGCCCGGAGCGATGCCCTCCGCAGTGGAGTCGGCGGTCCACACCACCTTCGTCACCGCCTTCGTGATCTCGCCGTCGTCGGTCGAGACCGGCTTCGACAGCGTGCCGGTGACGACGTCGGCCTTCCAGCCGGCGATCGGCTGGTACGAGACCGAGGTGAACGGGTGGTCGGTCGGGAAGGCGACCTCGACCTTGACGGTCGACGCGGTCGCCGACTCGGTCGGGACCTTGAACTGGAGGGTGGAGTACGAGCCGGGCGCGACGTCGTCGCCCTCGACGTGCACGTGGGCGGACGCCGCGAGGGGTGCGGCCAGGACGAGTGCGCCGGCGAGCGGGAGGATGAGCGCCGCGCGGCGCAGGGGGAAGGAGGGCATGCGTTGAGGTGTCTCTCGTGAGGGTGCGCGCGCAGGATCGCCGAGCGGGTGCCGGTCGGCGCCCGTGAAGGGATCGGCGGGTGGCGGTCGGTGTCGGCGCGCCTCCGGAGAGGGGCCGGACACGACGAGAGCCCGCCCATCGAGCGGCGGTGCGCGCGCGAGAAAGGGGAAGGAGGTCGGAGTCAGGCGCCGAGCGGCGGGCCCCGATGCGGACGAGAGGCAAGCAGGACGTCGAGAGGGCGGCGGATGCCGCTGCGGTCGCCGACCGCTGCCGCGACGGAATGCGCGAGGACGGGCGGTGCTGCGACGAGCACGCGGACGACCACGGCCAGACGCGCGACGGCGAGACGCACGACGGTCAGCAGGGCCCGTTCTCCGTGCAGGAGCAGCAGCGTCGTGAGGACCGCGGCAGCGAGGTGGCCCGCCCACATGCGGGCGTCGCTCATGCCCTCCATCGCGTGGACGGTCGAGCCGCCGAGGTCGGGGAGGGTGGCGGTGGCGCCGCCCGACATCACCATGCCGAGCATGCCCACGTGAGTTCCGGCGGCAGAAGCGGGAAGATCGGCGCCGAGGCTGAAGAGCAGGTGGAATACGACCTGGCTCAGCCCGACCGAGATCGCGAGCGGGACGACCGAGACGGCGCGGGCGCTGAGCGCGATGCTGGCGAGGATCGCGAAGGCGAGCGCGAGCACGGTGCCGAGCACGCCCGGCTCCATTCCGCCGCCGGCCACGTGCGAGAACGCGGCGATGGTGACCGACAGGGTCGCCACGACGAGGCCGCGCACAACGCGCAGCCCGCGCGAGGTCACCCGGACGGTCATGCCGACGAGCCTACTGGGCGTCGGAGCGGCGGTCGGGCGCATCGCCAGCAGCGGCGGAGGAGTCGGACTCCGCGCCGGGGGTCGACGCCTCGGTGCGCGCGGCCGCCGGCTTGCCCGCCATCACGGCGAGCTGCTCGTTGTAGGCCCGCAGCTCGGCGTCGCCGTCGACCTCGGCACGCCGGTCATAGCGCTTGGCGACGCGCTCGTCGCTGCGGATCCACTGCCGCATCACCATCAGTGCCACGAGCACGGTGGGGAACTCGCCCGCACCCCAGGCGATCGCGCCCCCGGTGTGCTGGTCGGAGAGGAGGTCCTGGTAGTTCGTCTTGCCGAGGGCGTGCCACCAGTCGGCGGCGAGGATGGTGGTCTGCGACATGATCGCGAGGCCGAAGAACGCGTGGAAGGCCAGCGTCGCCAGCAGCAGGATGATCCGCATCGGGAAGGGCGGCCGCTTGGGGCCGGGGTCGACGCCGATCAGCACGAAGAAGAACAGGTAGCCCGAGAGCAGGAAGTGAACCTCCATGAGGAAGTGCCCGGGGTGGGTCTGGAGGGACGCCTGGAACCAGCCCGTGTAGTAGAAGGCGATGAGGCTGCCGGCGAAGATGATCGCCGCCACGACGGGGTTGGTCACGACCTGGCCGTACCGGGAGTGGATGACGATCATGATCCACTCGCGCGGGCCGCGGCTGTTGTCGCGGCGCTTCGGCAGCGTCCGCAGCGCGAGGAGGATCGGAGCGCCGAGAACGAGGAGCGGCGGCACGTACATCATCAGCACCATGTGCTGGATCATGTGAGTCGAGAAGTTCACGGCGCCGTAGACGCTGGGCCCCCCGCTGGTCGCGAAGAACAGGCCGAGGCAGCCGAACAGCCACGGCACGGTCCTTCCCCACGACCAGGTGTCGCCGCGGCGGCGAAGCCGCATGACGGCGGCGATGTACAGCCCCGCCATGATGAGCGCGACGGCGATGAAGAAGTAGTCGGGGTGGAACCCGAGCAGGAAGCGCGGGATCGTGATCGGCGCCGGGTACGGGAAGCCGATCAGCCCGTCGCGGGTGTCGCCGCCGTTCGTCTGGGGCACCGGGGGCGCGCTCTGCGACAGGGCGACCGACAGGCCCATCGCGACGACCATGAACACGACCTCGCCGACGGCGAGACGCACGAACGAGCGAGTGCGGCCCGGCTCGCGGACGAGTCGCGGGATGACGCGACGGCGGTGGAGGTAGCCGGCGACGCCCAGGCCGATCAGGATGATCGACTTGGCGAGGATCAGCATGCCGTACGTCGTCGTGACGAGGTCGGCGGGGCCCGTGAGCCGCAGGCTCGCGTTGATCACGCCGGAGAAGGCGACGAAGGCGAAAGCCCAGATGGCGAGGGCCGAGTAGCGGGAGACCACCGTGGCGAGGTTCGTCCCGACCTTGCCGCGGAGCAGGATGACGGCGATCAGGCCGCCCATCCAGACGGTGACGCCCACGAGGTGCATGGCGAGGCTGTTCACGGCGTTGACGTGCTCGTTCGAGCCCGCAGAGTGGCCCGACAGCGACAGCGGCAGCAGAGCGAACAGGGCGAAGCCCATCGCCGCGGCGAGCCACGAGACGTTCTTCGTCGAGAGCAGGATCACGAGCGCGGCGAGGATGCACGAGATCGTCACGACCCAGGTCTGGCCGAGCTCGAGCTGGAAGGCGAAGAAGAAGAACTGGCTGCGGAACGTCGGCGACGTGAACGGGACGCCGAGCACGTTGGCGGCCCGGAACATCAGGTTCGCGACGGCGGACACCAGCCAGACGAGCACGGCCCAGGTGGCCCACCTGGAGGCGTACCACTGGCTGAAGCTTGCCGACTTCGGGTCGGTCTTCTGCCCGGGCAACGCGACGGCCGAGATGACGAGCAGGCCGATCGCGACGGCGGCGGAGCCGTCGAAGAGGGCGGTCGTGATCGGGAGGCCGTTCGTGACGATCGCGCCCGGGTCGACGATCAGGCGGCCGCCGAGGGCCCCGGTGAAGTACATGGCCGCGAGCGCGAGAGCCAGGCCGAGCGGGATGCAGAGGAGAAGGACGATGGCGGTCCGCGACAGACGAGGGACGCGCTCGGGATCGCGCTTGCCCGAGGGCAGCGAGAGCTCGCGCGTCTCGAAGTGGAGGTCTTCGATCTGATCTGTCACCCGGCAATCCTACGTTTTCGCCACGGAATGGCAGTCGAGTTATCCACAGCCCCGAGAGACACGGGCCCGAGAGACACAGCCCCGAGAGAAAGGGACACGGCGCGGGAACCCCGTTCACTCCCGCGCAACCCCGCCGGTGCACCCTGGCCCCGTGACTGACGCGAAGGCTCTGCTGGTGGGGATCGACGGACTCCGAATCGACGACGCGCTGCGGCCGGGCGCGGCGTCGTACCTTGCCGAGTTCCTGCGCGAGGGCTCGCACCTGCCGCTGACCATGGAGGTGCCGACGATCTCGGGCCCCGGCTGGTCGTCGCTGCTGACCGGTGCGCCGCACGCGGTGCACGGGGTCTTCGACAACTCCTTCTTCGGCCATCGCCTCGACGCGACCGTCGACGTGCTGACGCGCGCCGCCGCTGCGGGCCGCTCGACGTTCGCGGCCGTCAGCTGGCCGCCGCTCGCCGACCCCGCGGGCCCCGGCCCGGTGCTGGCGTTCCGCGAGGACGACCAGCGCGCCGGCCGTCACCGCGTCGTGATCCGCGACGGCGAGGTCTACGGCTACCGGCATGCCGACGGCGAGATCGCCGCTTTCTCGCGGCTGGCCCTCCGCGACGCCGGCCCAGACCTGAGCTTCGTCTACCTCGGCGAGGTCGACGAGGCGGGCCACCTCTACGGCGGCGACTCGGCCGAGTACCGCGAGGCGATGCACCGCGTCGACGAGCGGCTCGGCCGGCTTCTGGCGGAGGTCGAGGCACGAGCGGCGACCCGCGACGAGGACTGGCTCGTCGCGATCACCACCGACCACGGCCACCTCGACGAGGGCGGCCACGGCGGGGCGGACGAGGTGCTGACACGGTCGTTCCTGGGGCTGCGGCGCTTCGGAGGACAGACGCTGGTCGAATCCGCGGCGCCGGTCGGGCCGACTGACGTTGCCGCGATCCTGCTGCGGCACCTGAGCCTCTAGCCTGCCGAGGTCTACTCCCCGATCGCCTTCGGGTGCCGCGCCCGCAGCGCGGTCTCCTCGGCGTCGATGGCGGCGAGCACGGCCTGCACCGCACCCTCCTGATAGCGGCCGTCGCGCCGCGCGAGCAGCACGGCCTCGCGCTCGGCGGCGATCATGGAGCCGCGCAGGCGGCTGAACGTGACCGGCGACGGCTCTCGGTCGGCGGGAGACGGGTCGGCGAGCTGCTCGGAGAGGAAGCTCGAGGCCCGACGCAGCTGCTCGACGACTCGCTCCTCGTCGTCCTCGGTGCGGACGGCGTCGAGCCGCTCGATCCCCGCCTGCTTCGCCTCGGCGGTGAGCAGCTGCCGTTCGGTCCACTCCTGCGCGAGGTTCGGCGCGGGCAGGTGCACGCGCCGGATCAGCAGCGGCAGAGGCAGCGCCTGGAGCAGCGTGCCGAGCACGACGACGAACGCGAGAAACTGCAGCAGCTCCCTCTGCGGCGTCTGGTCGGGCAGCAGGAACACGGCTGCGAGAGTCACCACGCCGCGGATACCCGCGGCCGAGACCACGGTCGACGAGGCCGCCGACCAGGCGCGCTCGCGCACCCGCGCGGGGCCGATCCGGTACAGCAGCATCGTGAAGAACACCCACGCGAACCGCGACGCGATCACGACCGCCAGCACCGCGAAGCTGATCCCGACGGTCACCCAGAGGCCCGGCCCGTTCTTCACGACCCCTTCGAGCACCCCCGCGAGGTTCAGCCCGATGAAGAGGAACACCGCATTCTCGAGCAGGAACTGCACCGTCTTCCAGTTCAGCCTCTCCGCCACCCGGGCCTCGGCCGAGAGCACCACGGGCGACCGGAAGCCGAGATACAGGCCCGCCACGACCACCGCGAGCGCGCCCGACCCGTGCAGGAGCTGCGCAGGCAGGAAGGCGATGAACGGCGTGACGAGCGACAGGCTGGTGTCGAGCACGGCCGAGTGCAGCCGCTTGCGGATGTCGCCGAGCACGAAGCCGACGGCCATGCCGATGCCGCCGCCGACCACGACGGCCAGCACGAAGTCGCCGGCGACGTCCGCTGGCGTGACGACCCGCGTGATGGCCGTGATCGCGGCGTCGAGCGCGACCAGGGCGGTCGCGTCGTTGAGCAGGCTCTCGCCCTCGAGGATCGTCACGACGCGTCGGGGCAGCGGCACCTTCCCGGTGACGGCGGTGACGGCGACCGCGTCGGTCGGGGCGACGACGGCCCCGAAGGCGAGCCCGGCGGCGAGGGTGATGCCGGGCACGAGCCACCAGGCCGCGAAGCCGACGGCCACGACCGTGAAGGCGACGAGAGCGACGCTGGTCAAGAGGATCGAGTCGTTGCGGGCGCGGATGTCGATCAGCGACGTCCGGATCGCGGCGGCGAACAGGAGCGGAGGCAGCAGCCCGAACAGCACGAGGTCGGGCTCGAGAGTCACGCGCGGCACGGCCGGCACGAACGAGGCGATGGCGCCCACGAGCACGAGCGTGACGGGTGCCGACCAGCCGATCCGACCCGAGAGCCCGGTGACGGCGACCGTCACCACGACGAACACGACGATCCAGGCGATCGCTGTCACGGGGTCCATGGCCATGAGACTGCCACACCAGCAGCGGCGGCCGCAGGAACTAGAACCCGCCGCCCATCCACACCCCGAGCGCCGCTGCGCCGGTCGCGACCACGAGCGTCCCCACGCCGTAGACGACTGCGGCTCCGAACCTCCGCTGCCCGGCCAGGCGCACGGCCTCGACGCTCGCCGTGCTGAACGTCGTGTACCCGCCCATGAGGCCGCCGCCCAGCACGAGCACCCAGTCGTGCGGCAGGCCCGACGACGCCCCCAGCCCCGTCAGGAGCCCGAGGCCGAACGAGCCGGTCACGTTGATCACCTGGGTCGCGACGGGGAACGTCGCCAGCGGGGTGCTCGCCAGCCGCTGACGGACCGCGCCGTCGACGACGAAGCGCAGGGCGGCGCCGACGCCGCCAGCCACGCAGACGAGAAGGAACACGATCACGAGGTGGGCCTCAGGCGGGCCGCGAGCGCGATCCCGGCGAGCGCGGCGACCAGCCCGAGCACGAGCGACGCCGCCGCGTACGCGAGGGCGACGCCGGGTGCGGGGCCGAGGCGGGTGGCGACGTCGGTGACCCAGGAGCTGTAGGTGGTGAAGCCGCCGAGGACGCCGGTGCCGACGAAGAGCCGCGAGTTCCTGCGCCCGCCTTCATCGGCGCCTTGCCGGGTGAGGCTCTCGAGCAGGAGGCCGAGCGCGAACGACCCCACGACGTTGATGAGAAGGATCGTGAGCGGGAAGCCGGTGGTCGCGGCCGGCCAGGTGAGGGCTAGGGCCTCGCGGATGCCCGTGCCGATGGCACCGCCCAGAGCGACCAGGCCGACCAGTCTCGGCCGGAGGAAGAGAGGGGGCGCGGGCGTCATCGCGACTATTCAAGCAGGCGCGGCCCTCGCTCTGGGGTGATGGCGCGACCCAACCCTCTCGCGGACGGCGCCGAACGAACCGGGACGCACGAAGACCGACCATCCCAGGGAAGGGGACGCACCGTGAACAACACCGAGAGCGCAGGATGCACCAGCTCCCATCGCAGCTCCGGCACCGTCTCGGGCTACGGGATCCTCAGCTACAACCTGTGGAAGCACCGCGCCGCCGACGAGCTCGAGCCGCTGGTCGATTTCGAGAGCGTCGACCTGCTTTTCCTCCAGGAGGCCCGCACCGAGCAGCTGCCCGACTCGATCGGCCGGCTCTCGAGCCTCGTGGCGACCTCGAACGGCCGCCTCGGCCTCGCCGTCTACGGCCACAGCGACCGGTTCGTCGTCGAGGACGCCCGCGTCGACCGCCTCGGGCGCTCGGTTCACGACCGGATGCACGGACCCACGCCGCACCGCCTCGTCTCAGCTCGCCTCTTCGACCGGTTCTCGGGTCGGCGGTTCGTCGTCGGCTCGTTCCACGCGTCGCCGCTCACCGCCGGCAACGGCCTGCGCCGCCGCCAGGTGCGCCAGGCGCACACCCTGCTCGACTCGCTCGGCGGAGGGCTGCCCACCCTCCTCATCGGCGACTTCAACTACCCCGTCGGCGTGGGCTCGCTCCGCCGCATGCTCGCCTCGACCGGCCACACCCTGTCGCTTGCGGCGGACGACACCTACCGCCGCTTCGGCGTCCTCCGCGGCAGGTTCGACCTCGTCGCGGCCCGCGGGCTGCTCGTCGGACCAGTCCGCGTCCTCCCCCGCGGCAAGTCCGACCACCTGCCGATCGTCGCCACCGCCAGCTTCCCGAGCTAGCGGTCGTCTCCGGGGCCGCGCGCACTCCTGATCCGTGCGCGCTGCCCCGGCCCCCTGCCGGGCGCACACCTGATCCGTGCGCCCGGCTCTCTTCCTTCTGTCAGTCGCCCTTCACGTTGACGATCTGCCGCAGCGTGTGCCGGATCGACACGAGCTCGTCAGCATCCGCCATCACCTGGTCGATCGGCTTGTACGCCGCCGGGATCTCGTCGAGGAACGCGTCGGTGTCGCGGTACTCGATCCCGAGCATGGCCTCCCGCAGCTGGTCGTGCGTGAAGGTCCTGCGCGCCTTCGACCGCGAGAACTGCCGGCCGGCGCCGTGCGGCGACGACTCGAGCGCGACCGGGTTGCCGAGGCCCTCGACGACGTACGACGCGGTGCCCATCGACCCGGGGATCAGGCCCGCCTCCCCCTTGCGCGCAGAGATCGCGCCCTTCCGCGAGAGCCAGACGCTCTTGCCGAAGTGCTGCTCCTTCTGCGTGAAGTTGTGATGCGTGTTGATCCGCTCGAGCTCGGTGACAGGCGCGCCGACCCAGTCCGAGAACTGCCGCACGACGCGGTCCATCATCTCCTCGCGGTTGAGCAGCGCGAAGTGCTGCGCCCACTTCAGCTCGGCGATGTAGCTCGAGAACTCCTTCGTGCCTTCGACCAGGTAGGCGAGGTCGGGGTCGGGCAGCTCGATCCACCACTTCGTCATCGCTGCCTTGGCGACGGCGATGTGCTTCTGCGCGATCTTGTTGCCCACGCCGCGGCTTCCCGAGTGCAGGAAGAGCCACACGTCGTCGTTCTCGTCGAGGCTGATCTCGATGAAGTGGTTGCCCGATCCGAGCGACCCGAGCTGCAGATCCCACTTGCCGGAGTAGGTCGCAGGATCGAACCCGGCGTCCTCGGCCATCGCCGCGAGCTCGGCGACCCGCGGCTCCGCCGTCGCGACGACCTTGCGGTTGTACGACCCGGCCGACGTGGGGACGGCGCGCTCGATGGCCTCCCGCACGGCCTTCCGGTCGTCGGGCAGCTCGGTCGCGGTGAACTGCGTCTTCACGGCGATCATGCCGCAGCCGATGTCGACTCCGACGGCCGCGGGCATGACCGCGCCGAGCGTGGGGATGACCGACCCGACCGTGGCGCCGAGGCCCAGGTGGGCGTCGGGCATGAGGGCGAGGTGGGGGTAGATGAACGGCATGGTCGAGGTGGTGCGGGCCTGGAGCTCGGTGTTCGGCTCCAGGATCGACGCCCAGCTGAGGAGCCGGTCGGTGATCTTCTTCATGGTCCTTTCGTTTCTGTGAGGTGATGCGGAGTGCACCCGGGGAGGCGCATTCCGTCCGCCCTGCAGAAGCGAGAGAAATGAGAGAAGCCCCGGGCCTCGATTGAGGTGCGGGGCTTCGTGTGTCGAAGGTCCGGACCCTAGTCGAGTTCGTGGAAGGCGCGCGCGAGCTCGAGCTCATAGCGCTGCGGGTTCGACTGACTTTTCAGCACGACCGGCTCCTTCCAAGGGCGTGTGCCGGGTTCGGCACGAAGCACCGAGCATACATCCCGGGCGTGTCGCCCTGTCAAGCGAACTCGCCCGTGAATTAAAGTGCACACACGCGTGCAACTTAGGCGTACACTCGTGCCATGCCCCTCACCACGCCCCGCATCCGTACGCCTCGGCGCGACGCCACGGAGAACCGCGAGGCGCTGATCCTCGCGGCGGCGACCGTGCTGAACGCCGACCCGAGCGCGTCCCTGGAAGCCGTGGCGACCGAGGCGGGGCTCTCGCGCCGCGCCTTCTACGGTCACTTCGCGACCCGCGACGCCCTCCTCGCCGAGGTGGCCCTCCACGGCGCGGCGAGGATCAACCGCGCGATGCTCACTGGTGCCCCCGACGAGGAGCCGCGAGTTCCTGCGACGGATCTGGCCCTGGTGGGCGCACGACTGTGGGATGAGGTCGACCACGTCAGGTCGATGGCCCTCATGACCGTTCGCGGCCCGCACGCTCATCTCGTCGGCGACGCCCTGCTTCCGCTCCGTCGGCACGTGCTCCGCATCGTCGCGCGCGGAGTGGCCGATGGCTCGTTCCGCACCGACATCGAGGTCGGACGCCTGGCACGCCTCGTCGAGAGCGCCGCGATCTCGGTGCTCGACGAGTCGACCCGCCACCCGATGTCGACGTCGGAGGGGCGGCGGCTCGTCGTGCTCTCCGTCCTCGCGATGGTCGGCTTCGGCCAGGCCGACGCGACGGCCATCCTGACCACGATCCAGAAGGCACGCGCATGAACCTCACACTCGAAGCCGTCGGCCTCGGCGATGGCCCCGGTGCTCCCCTGCCGGCGATCTCCGCGGCCGCGTCCACCCGCGTGCCGGGCGTCGTCGCGGTCGAGACCGAGGGCGCCCCGACGCTCGCCTCGCTCATCGCCGGCGGCCGCATGCGCCCCGACACCGGACGCGTCCTGATCGACGGGGTCGACGACGCGGCACGCATCCGCGAGACGTTCGCCCTGGTCGATACCCCGACCGTCGCCGAGCCGTTCGCCGACCTGATGGTCCGCACCGTCGTCCAGGAAGACCTCGCCCTGGCCGGCCTCCGCGGAAACGCCGACAGTGCCCGCGACTTCCTCGACACCGTCGGCCTCGCCGAGCACGACGAGACCCGCCTCAAGAACCTGCCCACCGAGGCCCGCGTGCGCCTGCTCAGTGAGCTCGCAGCGCTGCGCCCGGGCGTGAAGGGCCTGATCATCACGTCGCCGGAACGCCACGGCGGCGACACCGAGCGCTGGTTCCGGGTCGTCGAAGACCTCTCGGCGCGCGGCTTCACCGTGCTGCTCGTGACCGGCGTCGCGGCAGCGCTGCATGTGAACCAGCTCCTGCCTGCTCTCGAAGAACCCACCGAACAGCTCCCGGTCGACGACGGCGTCGACGCGAACCCCGCCGTCTGACGCCGAAAGCATCCTCATGAAGACCTTCGCCCTCGTCCGCACCGAGCTGAAGCGGCTCACCGCCTCGTCGCTCGCCCGTCTCGCCTTCGTCGCGCTCATGTGCGTGCCGCTCCTCTACGGCGGCATGTACCTCTGGGCCAACCAAGACCCGTACGCCAAGCTCGACCACATCCCGGCGGCGATCGTGAACAACGACGTCGGCGCGACCGATGCCGACGGCAACGCCGTCGACTACGGCGACACGATCACCAAGCAGCTGGTCGACGGCAAGGACTTCGACTGGCACGTCGTCTCGCAGGCCACCGCCGACAAGGGCATCAAAGACGAGACCTACAACTTCGTCTTCTCGATCCCGAAGTCGTTCTCGTCCGACCTGTCGTCGGCGTCGACGACCGACCCCACGGCCGCGAAGATCCAGCTGACCACGAACGACACCACGAGCTACCTCTCGTCGACGATCGCCGATCAGGCGGGCAAGACGATCCGTGCGACGATCACCGCCGAGGTGGGCAAGACGGCAGCGAAGACGCTGCTCGTCGGCCTCAACGACGTGCGCTCGAACATCTCGGACGCCGCCGACGGATCCTCGAAGGTCACCTCGGGTGCGAAATCGCTCAAGTCAGGACTCGACAGCGCCAAGGTCGGCGCCCGGGATCTCGCCTCGGGAACGTCGGAGCTGTCGACGGGAGCAGCATCCCTGAACGACGGCCTGCAGACTCTGAAGTCGTCGACGGCCGCACTCCCCGCGCAGACCGCGCAGCTGACGAGCGGCCTCGACACGCTGACGTCGCAGACGGCCTCGCTGCCGGCCGACGCGGCGAATCTGAACGCCGGCGCTCAGAAGGTGGCCGAGGGCAACGCCAAGCTCGCGACGAAGGCTGCCGACCAGCACGCGATCGCTCTCGCCACCGTCGCCGCCCTGCCCGCCCAGCTCGCCGCCGCACAGCAGGCGCAGCAGCAGGGCTTCGACCAGATCGCCGCGGCCACGAACCTCACGGACGCCCAGAAGACCGCCCTCCAGGGCCTCCTCACCGCCTCGAACACGGCGAGCGCCACGCGGCTCACCACCGCCGCGAGCGCGGCCGAGAAGCAGCTGGCCACCCTGCAGACATCGACGCAGGAACTCGCCACCGGCAGCGCCCAGGTCGCCGCCGGCGCCCAGACGCTGTCCGGCTCGGCCCCGGCCCTCGCCGACGGCATCTCCCGGCTCGACGCCGGAGCCGCCCAGCTGAGCGCCGCCGCCCCGGCCCTGACGAACGGCATCGCCACCGCCGCCGACGGGTCGTCGCAGCTCGCGTCCGGAGCGGCGACCGCGTCGACCGGCGCCGCCTCGCTGTCGTCGGGCCTCACGAAGCTCGACGCCGGAGCCGCCGACCTCGTCTCGGGCTCGTCGAAGCTCACCTCGGGCCTGAAGGACGGCGTCAAGCAGATCCCGGCCACCACGGCCGCCAGCCGCGACAAGCAGGCCGCGGCGATTGCCGACCCGGTCTCGATCCGCGACTCGTCCATCGCCAGCGCAGGCAACTACGGCGCGGGCCTCGCCCCGTTCTTCATCAGCCTGGCGGCGTGGATCGGCATGTACGCGCTGTTCCTCATCATCAAGCCGATCTCGAAGCGCGCCATCACGGCGATCCGGGCGCCGGGGCGCATCACTCTGGCCGGCTGGCTGTCGCCGGCCGTGCTGGGACTCGTTCAGATGCTCGCCCTCTTCGCGATCGTGAAGTTCGCGCTCGGGTTCGACGTCGTGAACCCGGTGCCGATGGTCGGCCTGATGGTGCTCGCGTCGGTGACCTTCGCGGCGATCATCATGACTCTGAACGTGTGGCTCGGCAGCGTCGGGCAGTTCCTGGGCCTGGTTCTGATGCTGATCCAGCTGGTGACAGCGGGCGGCACGTTCCCCTGGCAGACGCTCCCCGGGCCGCTGGCCGCGCTGCACTTCGCCCTGCCGATGAGCTACGCCGTCGACGGAATCCGCCAGCTGATGTACGGCGGCAACATCGCCAGCGCCTGGCAGGACGCCGGGGTGCTCGGCCTGTGGCTGCTCGGGGCGCTCCTGCTGTCGTTCGTCGCTGCCCGCCGCATGACGGCGCGCCGCACGCTGCGCGACCTGAGGCCGTCGCTGATCGGCTGACGTCGCGCGCGTCACCTCGGGCCCACTCCGATCCGTCGGGGTGGGCCTTCTTTCCGCGGGTATGTGATGCTACAGTTGACATATCACACTGCGCATACAACCCTCGCGCGGTATGCCCGAAAGGACCCCGTGGAGTCTCCCAACTGGCCTGAGGCATCCGTCCTCGCCTACCCGATGCACGGCACCACGAAGCTCCTCACCGAGGGCTATCGCACCCGCGACGGCCACTTCATCGAGTGGCTCGGCGCGACGACCCGCGAGGGCGTGGCCGTCGTCTCGCGCCCCGAGCCCCAGGTGCTCCGCGCGCGCGACCGGATCCGTCCGAAGCGCACCCGGGGCCTCGCCGCCGGCACGAGCCCCGTCGAGACCGGCACCTGGCGCCTCCCCCACCCTCGGCGCCGCCGGCGCTGGTGGGTCGACTCGGCCGATCGCTACCCGCGTATCCCCTCCGCTCACGCCGAGACGCCAGCCCTGGTCTGGAACCCGTTCGTGGCCACGGCCCCCGAGCACTCCAACCCGTTCGCGTCCGGTCGCCCCACCGTTCTCGACCTCCTCGACGACTGGAGCATCCACCACGCCTTCGAGTCGATCCGCGACGAGGTCGAGGAGGCGTACGCGGCCGCTTTCGCCGCAGCCACCCACGTGACGGCCAACGGGGCCGGCACGGAGCAGCTCGCCCGACGGTTCGGGCGCGACGACGTGATCCTCGTGCCCAACGGCTGCGATCCGGAGCGCTTCTCCGCGACCTCAGCCGCGACCGGCGCGCTCACGGTCGGCTACGTCGGCAAGATCGGCCGCCGCCTCGACCTCGACGGCATCGTCCGCACGGTCGCCGCCCTGCCCGAGGTCGACTTCGTCTTCGCCGGTCCGATCCTCGACGCCGAGTTCCGCCCCGCCCTGGCGGCTCTGCCCAACGTCGAGCTGCTCGGCGACGTCCACTACGACGACGTCCCCGCGCTCCTGACCCGCTTCGACCTCGGGTGGATCCCGCACCGCGTCGGCGACGGCGAGGTCGGCGGCGACGTCATCAAGACGTACGAGTACCGAGCAGCCGGCCTCCCCGTCTTGAGCACGCCGTTCTGCAGCGTCACCGATCGCGGTCTCGACGAGGTCCTCGCCTGCGACCTCTCGGTGCACGAGCACGTCATCGCCGCCCACGCCTCGGCCGGCGACCGAATCGCGCGTCGACCATCGCCGCTCCCGGCCGAGGCCACGTGGCGGGTCAAGAACGACCTCCTGCTGTCGCTGCTCGGGGCGGAGGTCGCGGCGTGAGGGTCTGCCTCCTCGCCCTTCCCCTGATGGCTCGGAGCGGCGTCTACCGCTCGACGCTCGACCTCGTGACGTCCGCCCGCGCTGCCGGCCTCGACTGGACCGCCCTCGTCGGCGTCCGTCCCGGAGCCCCCGGCCAGGTCGCGCCCACCCCCGGCGTGACCGAGGTGCCGATGCTCGAGCACGGGCGGCGGCTCCTCCCCGAGATCCGCCAGGCGATCACGTCCTGCGCCGAGGCGACGCGGGCCGACGTCGTCATCACCTTGATCTCGCAGTCCGATATGGCCGTCGCCCGCGGCATCCCCGCTCTCGGCGGCGCCGCACATGTCGCCTGGGTCCGCGGCCTGCCGTGGCCCGAGCGCGGCGAGCAGAACGCTCTGCGAAGCCGGGCCCTCGAGCTGCTCGAGGCCCGAGCCCTCCGCGCGGCCGACGACGTCTGGGCCACCACCCCGCTTCTCGCCGGTCAGGTCGCGCGCGCCCGCACGGCGCACGTGGTGCCGGCCGGAATCGCACCCGTCGAGCGCCGCTCGTTCGGCGACACCGCCCATGCGCCCATGGTCTGGGCGGCGCGGCTCACCAGCGACAAGCGCCCCGGCGACTTCGCCTCGCTCGTGCGCCGGACGGGCATCCCCGGGCGCCTGCACGGGGCCGGCCCGCTCGAAGCGCAGCTTCGCGCGACGGCACCCGCGGGGCTCGACTGGGGCGGCTGGCGCCCCGCGGCCGACCTCTGGCGCGACGCGTCGATGTTCGTATCCACGGCCCAGCGCGAGGCGTACGGCAGGAGCGCCGTCGAGGCGGCCTGGAGCGGCCTCCCGGTCGTCCTCAGCGACCAGGTCGGCGTCGCACCCTTCCTCTACACCGACCCCGCGCTCGCCCGCCGCTTCGTCCTACCCCTGGACGACACACCTCGGTGGGACGCGGCCGTGCGCGACCTCGTCGCCGACCCGATCCTGCGGCGCCGAGTCTCCGACCACGTCCACGCGAACGCCTCCACCATGAGCATCGACGCATCGGTTCATGCCGCAGCCGTCCGGCTGAACTCGATCCTCGCCTAGCCCTGTCGTATGCAAATCCAACATGTTACGCTGATGACTGCACACCGCGCTTCTTCCTGCGACTCAACCCGTCCGGTCGAGGCGATCCAGCCCGAACCACTCGACTGACCGCAGGGACCCCATGGAACTCACCGAATTCATCCGGCTGCTCCGCCGCAGCTGGATGCTGATCCTCACCGCCACGCTGCTCGGACTCCTCAGCGGCAGCCTCCTCTCGCTCCTCGCGACGAAGACGTACGAGTCGACGACCACGCTCTACGTGTCGGTGCAGACGCCCGGCGACAACAGCGCCGTCGACCTCTCTCAGGGCAGCACGGCGGCTCAGGCCAAGGTCCGGTCGTACGTGCAGGTCGTCACAAGCTCCGACGTGCTCGACCCGGTCGTGAAAGAGCTCGGCCTCGCCGAGTCCGGCATGCAGCTTGCGAGTCGCGTCTCGGCCCAGTCGAAGCCCAACACGGTGAACATCGACATCACGGTCAGCGACACCGATCCGGGGCGCGCCGCTTCCACCGCCGACGCGATCGCCAAGAGCTTCAGCACCGTCGTCTCCAAGAAGCTAGAGGCGCCTGCCGTCGGGTCGACCTCGCCGGTCAGCATCGCCACGTTCCAGAAAGCCGTCGCACCGACGTCGCCCGCGTCGCCCAACGTCCCGGTCAACATTGCCCTCGGCTTCGTCGTCGGCCTCCTCGCCGGGCTTGCGGGTGCTCTCCTCCGCAACACGCTCGACACCCGCATCCACGGTGCGCCCGACGTTGCGAGCATCACCGACACCCCCGTCATCGGCGGAATCGGCTTCGACCCCGAGGCGGCGAAGCACCCGCTCATCGTGCACGTCGACCCGCGCAGCCCTCGCGCCGAGTCGTTCCGCGCGCTCCGCACGAACCTCAACTTCATCGATCCGGGCGTCACCCGTCGCAGCTATGTCGTGACCAGCGCGATGCCCGCCGAGGGCAAGTCGACGACCACCGCGAACCTCGCGATCGCCCTGGCCGAGAGCGGAGCTTCGGTCGTCCTCGTCGACGCCGACCTCCGCCGCCCTCGCACCGCCGAGATCATGGGCATCGAGGGCGCCGTCGGCCTGACCGACGTTCTGATCGGCCAGATCGAGATGGACGACGCCCTCCAGCCCTGGGGCTCACGCGGCAATCTCGCTGTACTGCCGGCCGGGCGCGTGCCACCGAACCCCAGCGAGCTGCTCGGCTCGATGGGGATGAGCGCCGCCCTCGAGCAACTGTCCGAGAGGTACGACTTCGTGCTCATCGACGCCCCGCCGCTCCTTCCGGTCACCGACGCAGCAGTCCTCAGCAAGATCGTCACCGGCACGCTCCTGATCGTCTCGGCAGCCAGCTCGAAACGCGGCCAGCTCCGGGAGGCCATGACGCTGCTCCAGAACATCGGCAGCCGCACGCTGGGCGTGGTCATGACCAAGCTGCCCACCAAGGGCCCCAACGGCTACGGGTACGGCGGCTACTCCGAGTACTACGGCCGGGCCCCGGAGAAGACCATCCCGGCCGGCGGAATGAGCCGAAAGGCCCTGCGGCAGGTCCGCCAGTGACCGCCGCCCCGTTCCGGATCCTGACCGTCTGCACCGGCAACATCTGCCGGTCGCCCTACGCCGAGCACGCCCTCCGCCGCGCAATGCGCGACCAGCCCGAGATCGAGGTGGTCAGCGCCGGAACCGGAGCCGTCATCGGCGCCCCCGCCACACCCGAGACCGAGGCGGCCGCCACTCGCTCCGGGTTCACCACCGAGGGCCACGAGGCGAGGCAGCTCGATCGAGCGATCGCCAGCGATGCCGACCTGATTCTCGCGCTCACTCGCGACCACCGCCGCGACACTGTGCTGACCTGGCCTCGCGCGAACCGCATCGCGTTCACCCTGACGGAGTTCGCCCGCCTGGCCGACTCGCTCGACGACGCCGACCTCGCCGACGGGCTGGCGGGGGTCGACGGGCCGCAGCGGGCCCCGGCGGTGGCGCTCCTGTCTCGGCGTCGGGGGCTCGTTCCTGCGCCGTCTCCCTCAGACGACGACATCGACGACCCCTACCTGCAGGGCGACGCCGTGTACGAGGCCATGCGCCTGCGCGTCGATGCCGCGACCGCCAGCGTCGCGCGGCTCATGGGCCGACTGCGAGGTTGAGTCCCGCTCGTCGGGCGGGCGCCGTCCCCTCGGGCCAGATCGGTTGCAGAGACAGGAGCTGCGCCCCGCAACCGAATGCGCCTACGAGCGCAGCAGGTCGCGCAGCTGAGCCTCGTAGCGGCCGTTGACTCCGGCCCAAGTGTACTCGGCGAGCGCCCTCTCGCGGGCCGCAGCGCTCAACGCCTGCTGGCGCTCGGGGTCGCCGAGCAGCGCGACGATCGCATCGCGGATGCCCCGCGGTGTCGGCTGGACGAAGACGCCGGAGTCGGCCAGCACTTCGCGGTTGTAGACCGTGTCGCGGGCCACTGTCGGCGCACCGCACATCATCGCCTGGACGAGAGCCGGGTTGGTGCCGCCGACACTGTGGCCGTGGAAGTAGGCGCCGGCGTGCTGCCAGAGCGCGAGCAGGCGACGGTCGTCGCTGACGTGGCCGAGCCACTGCACGCGCTCGTGCTTCGCGGCCAGGGCCGCCGCCTTATCGTCGAGCTCGCCGCCGTAGCCGCTGGATCCGACGATCACGACGTCGTGGTCGGCAGCGAGGAGGTCGACGGCCTCGAAGAACTCGCCGACGGTGTTCTCGGGGACGAAGCGCGCGACGACGAGCACGTACTGGCGCTCGGTCAGTCCGGGCTCGATCGACAGAGCGCCCGGGTCTTCGGCGCCGTACGGGATGAAAACGCCGTCGACGCCGTAGCTCTGGCGCCAGCGGCGGGCGATCTCGACGGCGTCGCAGACGAGGCGGTCGGCGAATCTCGCCGTGAACCAGGCGCCGCCCTTGAAGACGGTCTTGGCGAGCCGGCCCCACTTGGCGCGCTCCCACTCGATCCCGTCGACGTTGACGAGCGTGGGGATTCCGCGCAGCCGGAAGAGCGGCAGCCAGAAGCCGTTCGCGACGTTCATGATCAACGCGGCGTCGGGCTTGTGGAGCATCGCGTGAACGGCCGAGGTGAAGCCGTACGTCAGCGTCGAGAGAGACTTCGTCTCGGAACCGCGGGTCACGACCGTGCGGACCCGGTCGTCACGACCCGGGTCGTCGTCGCGCGTGGAGCCGGGGCGGCCGTAGACGACGACATCCCAGCCCGCGTCGACGAGAGCGGGGGCGAGGCTGCGCACGGCAGTCTCGAATCCGCCGTAGTAGCTGGGGTAGCCGCGGGTGCCGACTATCGCTGCCGTCGGCGTCGGGGCGGTCGTCGTCGAGGGGTTTCGGCTCATAGGCGGGTCGACTCCAGTCGGTTCTTCGAGGCCGAGGTGAGCCCGGCCGCCTTCGTGGTGCTCCGGGACGGAGCGGGTTCGCCATCGTGTCGAGGCAGGCAGATCGCCACGGCCATCAGTGCCGCCATCGAGCTCCACGCGAGGTAGTCGAAGGAGAACAACATCGTAGCCAGCGCGAGGATCAGGACGCGACCGGGCCGCGCGGCGGACGCGAAACCGGTCAGGAACGCTGCGATCAAGAGGCCCGCGCCGAGGACGCCGGTCGTAGCCAGGCTCGTCACGAGCTGGTTGTCGACGTTCTGGAACCCCGTCTGCGGCAGAAGTCCGTTCGCATACAGTCCAGGCTCGCTTCCGGCGCCGTTGCCCAGAAGGACGTGCGCGAAGTCCTGGCCGAGGAGGCGCGGCACGGACTCGAGGGCGCCGGCGCGGTTCTCGTACGACCCCGACGACAGGAGCGTCGACACGGCATCGGCGATCACGGGCAGGAAGACGGCAGCCCCGACCAGGCCGCCGAGCGCCACCACAGTCACCCGGAGCACCCGAGTCGACGCCTCAGACGACAGCACCAGGTAGGCGCCGCCGAGTGCCAGGGCGACGATGGCGCTCCGCGTCCCGGACAGCACCAGGCCGAGGCCGATCAGCGCGACTGCCGCGACACGGAGGAGAGACGCGTGCGCCGCCCACCGGACGCCGAGGGCGAGAGCGCCGACGAGCAGCACCACGGCATACGGGATCGGGTGCTCTGTCGTGCCCTGCACGCGCAGGGACGAACCGCCGAGAAGCTTGTTGGTGTCGTCGAAGAATGAGCCGTCTTCCGCGACGCGACGGCCCCACGGGATCGGCTCGCCGGTGACGAAGAACTCGATGGCGCCCAGCACGGCCTCGATCACCGCGAGCAGGCTCAGCCCGTCGAGCAAGACGGCGAGACCGCGGCGCTCCAGCCGGCCCGCTGCGAAGGCGAAGGCGATGGACACGACGCTGATCCGGACCACGAGATTCTGCGCCTCGGGGTTCATGGCCAGGGTCGTGACGACCATGACGGTGAAGAACGCGGCGAGGACGCCGAACGGAGCCCGACGGGAGTGCAGGGGTCGAGGCGACAGCAGCGCGGCGATCAGGACTGCGACCGTCGCGACGACCAGCGTGCCGTCGCGAATCGTCTCCGGGACGTTCCGCGAGGTGGCGCCGAAGAGGAGACCCACGCCGAGCGCCAGCGTGACGCCGAGCCGGGCGTCACGCGGCACGATCGTCGTGAGGGCGAGGCCGGCGAGGAGTGCGGCGAGCCCCAGCGCGGCGACGAGGAGCATCGTCATGCCGCCACCGCCCGCGCGTCGACCCGCGCCCGGAGCGCGAGGGCCTGGACGACGACGCCGGCCGTCTCCGCGACGACGAGCCCGGCGAGCGCGCCGGCCACTCCAGCCGACACGGCCCCGACCGGCACTCCGACGACCGCGACCGCAGCCGCCGCCACGGAGGCCCACGTGGTCGTCCCGGCACGGTCGTCGGCCACCAGGGCCAGGCCCAGCCCGCGCGACAGCGAGATGACGGCGACGAGCACGCCGCCCCAGATCGCGGCGGCGGCCGAGAAGGTGACGACGCCGCTGAAGAGCCACGGGCTCAGCCACGGCATGGCGACGGCGAACACCAGCCCGGCCACGAGTCCGAGCGCGGCGTTGAGCCCGATCGACAGGCGGGCGCGCCGCACGCGATGGTGCCTCTCGGGGTGGCCGACCCACGCCTGCATGCGGTTCGGGACAGCTGCGAGCACGACGAGCCCCATGCGCAGGGGCCGGTCGACGGCGCCGTATGCAGCGACGGCGGAGGGCGCTGCGAGCCCGACGAGCACGATGGGCAGCGACTTGTAGACAGTGGTGATCCCGCGACCGGCGAGCAGCACGCCCTGCTCCCGCAGGGTCTGGGGCACCGCAGCCCACGCCGGCCGTGACGGGGCTGCGGGCAGTCGACCGAGCCACACCGCCAGCGCCCAGCACGCCAGCACCCCGGCGAGCAGAGCGCCTCCGTAGACCTCGAGGGGTGCGCCGTCGGCGATGGCGAACGCGGCGAACAGCGTCAGCGCCACGCGCGGCACCGTCTCGCACACCACGATCAGGACAGGCTGGCCGGTGCCGATGAAGTACCAGGTCGGGTTGAGGGAGGCGGCGACCACGGCGAATGCGAGCAGAGCTGCCGCCGGCCGATGGGAGTCGACGAGCGAGGCCGTGACGACCGAGGCCACCGGACCCAGCACGGCGACCGCGGCGAGCCTCGACGCGAAGGCTGCGTCGTAGAGGCCCAGCGCGCCAGCTCGATCACGGGCCACCCGCTGCGGACCGACGATGGTCCAGCCGAGCTCGGCGACGACCGACAGCGCCACTCCGACGGCGAGCGCCACCGCGACGCTCGCCCAGCCGTCGGCACCCGCGGTGGAGGTGACTGCGGGGATCACGGCGAGCGGGGTCAGGCCGCCCAGGAGGGGCGCGAGCACGTAGAGGGCGATGTCGCGGAGCTGGCGGCGGGTCACCGGCGCACCTCGCTCACCCAGTCGCCGAGGGGTGCGAAGCGGGCCCAGACGTGCTCCTCGACGAGCACGCTGGCGCGAGGTGCGACGGGCGACGGGCTGAGCGGGACTCGGGAGAGAGCCTCCGCGAGCGCCTGGGCCGAGCCCGGCTCGGTCTCGACGAGCAGCTCGCGCACCGCGGGCGGCACATCGGCGAGCGCCTCTCCGGCCTGCGTGACGACAGTGCGACCGCAGGCGAGCCCCTGCCAGACCTTGTTGGCCACGACCGAGCGGGCCTTGTCGGAGTCTCCGAAGACGCCCAGCACCACGGTCGCGTCGGCGATACGGTCGGCGAGCTCCGCCTCGGGCACGGGGTCGCAGAACGTCGCGCGGGGCGACCAGGCGCTCGCGGCGACCCGGTCCTCGAAAGCCTCGCGTCGTGCCCCGCTGCCGAGGAAGGTCACCTCGAAGTCGCGTCGGCCGTGCAGCTCGTCGAGGGCCTCCGCGACCAGGTCGAGCCCGTGGAGCGGGATGTAGTTGCCGTAGTAGAGGATGCGGAGGCGGGAGGTCGGCGACGGCGGGCGGTGGACGGCCCAGGCGGGGGCGCCGACGGGGAGGGGGAGGACGCGGATGTGCGCGCTCCTGCGGGACACAGCCCTGCGGAACACAGCCCTGCGCGGTACAACCCCGCGCCGTTGCGACGCCCGGACCTCGGTGTCGATGAGGAAGAGGTCGGCCGCCGCAAGGGCCCGTCGATCGGCAGCCGCGAGACGGCGGGCACGCCGGGACTCTGGGCGGACGGAGCCCCAATCGCCGACTGCCGTCTCGTGCAGGCCGACGAATCCGTCGACGATAATGCGCGCCCGGCGGAGGCGCGCGACGACACGGACAAGTGGGGCGTGGGTGAGCCGGAACTCGGACAGGAGGATGATCGCCGCACCGTTCGAGCCTTGCCACAGGCCAGTCAGGTCGGCCAGGGCCCGCCGGACCCGGCCGCCCGACCTCGCTCGCTCGACCACCCGGACCTCGACGCCGTCCAGGGACTCCAGGTAGCGACGAATTCGTGAATTGCGCGGGTACGCACGATCGTGGACGCCGTACTGGAGCACTCGAAGCGGCGAACTCACCGGTTGATCTCGCATTCTCGACCGGTCGGGCTCGGTCGTTCGGTTGGCGACCCTGCGTCGCTTCACCAAATCTAATGCAAAATATCACATCCGGCAAGGGTGGTTCAGGTGCTATTGGAGGTGCGCGAGCGCCTCGGGGTCGGAGTCGTTCAGGAACGTCGTCAGACGAGTGACCTCCTCGGTCTCGCCGATGGCCGTGGCGCCGCGACGCAGTGCGAACAGCGACCGGAGGACACCGCGATTCGGCTCGTGCGCCCACGGCACAGGGCCCTGGCCGCGCCAGCCGGCCTTGCGGAGCGAGTCGAGTCCGCGGTGATAGCCGACGCGCGCATAGGCGTACGCCTCGAGGTCACGCCCGCCGGCCGCTGCCGCCTCGTCGGAGAGGAGAGCCCAGGCGAGCGACGACGACGGATGCGCGGTCACGATCTCGACCAGTGGCGTGCCGGCCTCGAGCGCGGCGAGCACGTCGGGTTCAGCGGGGAGGAGCGTCTCGGGAATGCCGAGCAGGTTCGTGGAGGACATGAGGCAACGCTAGCGGCGGCGGCTGTCAGAACTTCACGTGCTGCAGTACCCAGGCGTGCATGACGACCGCGGCGGCGGCCGAAGCGTTGATGCTCCGAGTCGAGCCGAACTGGACGATCTCGAGCACGGCGTCGGAGGCCGCGATCGCCTCGGGCGACAGGCCCGGCCCCTCCTGACCGAACAGCAGCACGCACTCCGCCGGGAGGTCGTACGTCTCGATCGGCACAGAGCCGTCGACGTTGTCGATGGCGAGCACGGGGATGCCGCGCTCCCTCGTCCAGGCGATGAAGGTCTCGACGTCCGGGTGGTTCACGACGTGCTGATACCGGTCGGTCACCATCGCGCCGCGCTTGTTCCAGCGGCGGCGGCCGATGATGTGGACGGTGTCGGCCGCGAAGGCGTTGGCGCTGCGCACGATCGAGCCGATGTTGAGGTCGTGCTGCCAGTTCTCGATCGCCACGTGGAACGGGTGCCGATGGGCGTCGATGTCAGCGACGATCGCCTCCATCGACCAGTACCGGTAGCGGTCGATGACGTTGCGCGTGTCGCCCTCGTCGAGCAGCTTCGGGTCGAAGCGCGGATCGTCGGGGCGCTCGCCCGCCCACGGACCGACACCGTGCGTCGTCTGCTCGGGGCTGGTGGTCCGCTCCGGGCTGGTCGTTCTCTCGGGACTGGTCGTTCTCTCCGGGCTGGCCTCGGGCTGTTCGGTCACGGCCTCAGTCTCGCAGTAACCACCTCCCGCTACTCTTCGACTATGCCTTCAGCCACAGCCTCCGCGACGCGCGACGAGATCGAATGCTGGCTCACCGACATGGACGGCGTCCTCGTCCACGAGAACCAGGCGCTGCCCGGCGCCGCCGACCTGATCCGGCAGTGGCAGAACGCGGGCACGCCGTACCTCGTCCTGACCAACAACTCGATCTTCACGCCCCGCGACCTCTCGGCCCGCCTCCGGGCGTCCGGCCTCGAAGTGCCCGAAGACCGCATCTGGACCTCGGCTCTCGCCACCGCCGACTTCTGCCGCTCGCAGATGCCGGGCGGCTCGGCCTTCGTCATCGGCGAAGCCGGCATGACCACGGCCCTCCACGAGGCCGGCTTCATCATGACCGAGACCGCGCCCGACTACGTCGTCGTCGGCGAGACGCGCAACTACTCGTTCGAGGCGATCACGAAGGCGGCCCGTCTCATCATGGGCGGCGCGCGTTTCATCGTCACGAATCCCGACGCCACCGGCCCCAGCGCCGAGGGCATCCTGCCTGCGACCGGCGCCATCGCGGCCATGATCACGAAGGTCACGGGCAAGGAGCCCTACGTCGTCGGCAAGCCGAACCCGATGATGTTCCGATCGGCGATGAACAGGATCGGCGCCCACTCCGAGAACACGGCCATGATCGGCGACCGCATGGACACCGACATCATCGCCGGCATCGAGGCGGGCCTTCACACCATCCTCGTGATGACCGGGATCAGCGACCAGGCCGAGATCGACCGCTACCCGTTCCGTCCGACCGAGATCCTGGCCGGGGTGCACGAGCTGGTCCGCACCGAGCCTGTCGCGTACGACCTCGGTGACGCCGACGGCAACCTCTGACGTTCTCACGAGCGCCCAGCGTCACTCCGCGGCCGCCGAGGGGTCGCTCGTTGCTGCCGCCGGTCGCCGCGGCGACAACGAGCGACTCCTCACCGGGGGGCGGTCTTGCTGCGCTAGGGCGCCAGGTCGCTCGCGATCGCCTGACCGCCAGCACGGCTGGCGAAGCAGTAGTAGTCGCGCGCGCCCGCGGCCCATTCGGCCGCTGTCGACGGGTAGCTGTCTGAGATCTGCAGGTCGGTGTAGGCCTGCGCCGCGCTGATGTTGATCGCGGTCGACTTCTGGCACGCGCCCGAGACCTGAGCCTGCAGCGCGTCCGAGCCCGGGTACGTCGAGCCGGCGGCTCCGTCGAGCTTGCCGGTCGACACGAGCTGGGCGACGTGCGACCCCCCGCAGTCGACGACGTCGTACGTCGTCTGCCACGCGTTGGTGAACGCCGAGAGGCACTCGCCCCCGGTGAGCTCGTTCCACGGGTGGGTGCCTGGCGCAGCCTGGCCAGCCGTCGCGGTCTTCGTCGGAGCCGGACTCGACGACGGACTCGGGCTCGTCTTCGTCGTGGCCGAGGGCGTCGACGTCGTCGACGCGACGGGAGCCGGCGCAGGAGCCGATGTCCCGCCGGTGGCGATCGTGCGACCGAAGAAGAAGAGCACGGCGAGCACGACCAGGAACGCCACGATGATCCCGACGAACAGCCACGGTCGTCGACTTCCGCCGCGGACCGGACTGCCGGGGTCGGCGTCGATGGGCGGAGCCATGCTGCTCGCCGCAGGAGACGCGTAGCCGCCCGGCGCAGCGCTGGCCCAGGCGGCGGGGACGTTCTTCGGGTCGATGGGCGTGACCACACGCCCGGTGGCCCCGCCGTACGACGGGGTCAGTCCGGGGACGACCGCGGTCGGAGCGGCGTCGGCCGACGCTGCGGTCGAGGACTCGCTGGAGGGACGATCGGCGACGGCCGGCAGCGCGATAGTCGCCGCGGATTCTGCGGGCTCAGCCTTGGTGGGCTCCAACTGGGCAGGCTCCGAGGCGGCGCTCTCCAACCCGGCAGGCTCCGAGACGGCAGATGGCAGGTCGGTCGAGCCCGGCGGCGTGTACGCGACCGTCGGAGTCTCCGCCCAGGAGCTACCCCCGGCAGACGCCTCGGGCTCAGCCGCGAACGGCGGCGTGTAGGCGACGGTCGGAGTCTCGGCGCCGGTCGGAGTCTGGGGGCCGGTCGGAGTCTGGGGGCCGGTCGGAGTCTGGGCGCCGGAGGCAGCTGCGACGAGCGGCTGGTCCTCCTCCAGCGCCGACGACTCGGGTGAGGCATCCTGCGACGATGCCGACTCCTCCGATGGCATGATCCAGGCCTGCGTCGCCGTGTCGTCAAAGCTCGCCTCGGGTCCCGGCGCGCTGTCCGGCTCGCCGAAGAGCGCGGCCATCGCGTCGACGTCGTCCGTCTCGTCGCCGTCGGAGCCGGCCGGCTCAGAGGCGGGCGCAGGAACGTCCGACTCCCCCGACGCGTACCCGTCGTCCGTGCCGGAGAGGTCCCACACCGGCGAGCCACCCGCGGGTGCGGGGTCGTCGTCGCTCAGCGACCAGACGACGGCGGGCGCGGCCTCGGCCGCGGCGTCGGCGGGCGCGCCGCTGAATGGAGGCGTCGCCTCGTCCCGCGCCCCCTGGGGGCCATCGTCGTCGCCGTCGTTGATGCTCCACGCCATCGTGGGCGTGGGATCGACCGTCCCGGCGGGGGTGTCGTCGACCTCGAGCGGAATCGCATCGGCGGCGCGCACGGCGTCGTGGTCGACCACCGGCCGGGCGGCGGCGACCTCGGTGTCGAGAGCGATCGGATCGACCGGCACCACGTCGTCGGGCACCTCGGGCGCCATCGGCACACCATGGACGTCTGACGCGTCGATGGAAGCGGTGGCCGGCGACGCGATGTCGGCCCAGTTGAAGCTGGTCGGCTCGGCGGTCGGCGGCACTGCATCGGCCGGAACGGCGATGAGCTCCGTGAACGAGGCGGCAGGCGCGACAGGCGCGGCGCTCGGCTCGGAGGCCGCAGCCACAGGAGCGATGGGTCCAGCCGGGGCGGCGACCGCACCGGGTGCGTCGGTCTCGACCGAAGCGTCAGTATCGACCGAAGCGTCAGTATCCATTGAAGCGTCAGTATCCACTGAAGCGTCAGGCACCGCCCCGAAGACAGCCCCGAATGCGGCCGTCGGCGTCTCGCCTGCACTGTCGTGGCGCGGCAGAGCGTCAGCGTCGAGGGCTGGCTGCTCGGCCGTCAGGCTCGACGGACTGGCGGCATCGGAGAGGGGCTCGTCGCCGGACTGACCGCGGAGGGTCGACAGGTCGAGGGCCATCGGATGCGGAGACGTGGGAGGCTCGGTCGAGGGGGCAGGAGCGTCGAGTCCCGGCGCATCCTCCGACGCCTCGCGCGGCGCTTCGGACGATGAGACGGCGGCCGCCGTGAACATCGGCTCTGCCACGAGAGGCGTCACGGGCGCCGGCCGAGGCTCCGCATCGGGCGCCGGCGCAGTCGGTGATGCCTCGGGCGCCGTCGCACTCGGTGATGCCCCGGGCTCGACCGGCGAGGGCACCGGCGAGGAACCCGCCGGTGCCGAGGGCGAACCGGACGGAACAGCAGGCGAGCCCGCCGAAGCCGCACGTGAATCCGCCGCGGCGTCCGGAGCCGTCCCCGGGCTCAGGGGCTCAGTCGACGAATCGACGCGGGCCGAATGGCGCGGCGGCCGTGGCTCGCCGAAGAACGACTCGGCACTGGGAAGCCGCCGGGGCAGGATCTGGATGGTCTGGTAGGTCTCGGGGTCACCCGACTCGGGTGATGCCGACGGTGACGAGACGGAGGGCGCCTGTCCCGACGCCGACTGCCCCGACGCCGGAGAACTCGACGCCGAAGAACCCGACGGCACTGAGTCGGGCGCCACCGGCAGGGCCCGGCGCCCCGACGTCGGAGACCCGGGAACGGGAGAATCAGGTGCAGGAGACCCCTGCCCCGGCACTTCACGCGCAGACTCGCCGTCGGGCCCCGGCGTGGAACGCGGGGGCTGCTCGTCGGGACTGCGCTCGTCGCTCACGGCTGCAGCCCGAGGTCTTCCAGGCTGATGGCGGCGAAGTAGGGGTAGCCGGCCTTCTCGATGACCTCTCGGGCGCCTGTCGAACGGTCAACCACGACGGCGACGCCCACGACCTCGGCACCGACCTTCTTCAGAGCCTCGATGGCCTTGAGCGGCGAGCCGCCGGTAGTGGAGGTGTCCTCGAGCACGATGACGCGCTTGCCGGTCAGCTCCGGGCCCTCGACCTGACGGCCACGGCCGTGGTCTTTGGGCTCCTTGCGCACGACGAACGCGTCGTAGTCCTTGCCGAGGGCGGCACCCTGGTGCAGCACTGCGGCGGCGATCGGGTCGGCGCCCATCGTCAGCCCGCCCACCGCGAAGACGTCGGGGACGTCTTCGATGAGGTCGACCATGACCTGGCCGATCAGCGGCGCGACCCGGTGGTCGAGGCTGACCTTGCGCAGATCGACGTAGTACGTCGCCTTCTTGCCGCTGGTCAGCGTGAAGTCGCCGTGGAAGACGGCAAGGTCACTGATGTAGGAGATGAGCTTCTGGCGTGCATCGGTCACGGCGACCATGTTACCCGGGCGCGCGATGCGCCCTCCCGGAGTTCTCCACAGGCGCGCGGGGCGCGGTCGAACCGGCCACCCCGAGTTCCTGCGCCCGGTACCGTGGTGGCATGCGTGTCGCCACCTGGAACGTCAACTCCATCCGTGCTCGCGCGGGCCGCGTCGTCGACTGGCTGGTCCGCGAAGACGTCGACGTGCTCGGCATGCAGGAGCTCAAGTGCAAGCCCGAGCAGTTTCCGTTCGACGTGTTCGAGGCGGCGGGCTACGAGGTGCAGATGCACGGGCTGAGCCAGTGGAACGGCGTCGGCTTCGCCAGCCGGCTGCCGATGGACGACGTCGAGATCACGTTTCCGACACAGCCCGGCTTCGCCAAGGGAGTCGAGTCGCAGGATGCTCCGAAGGAGGCGCGCGCGATCGGCGTCACTGTCGACGGCGTGCGCCTCTGGAGCCTCTACGTGCCGAACGGCCGCGAGCTCGACGACCCGCACTACACGTACAAGCTCGACTGGCTCGCCAGGCTCCAGGTCGAGACGAAGGCCTGGCTGAAGGCGAACCCCGACCAGCCCCTCGCGCTCATGGGCGACTGGAACGTCGCGCCCCTCGACAGCGACGTCTGGGACCCTGCGGTCTTCGAGGGTCACACCCACACCAGCCCGCCCGAGCGGGCCGCGTTCGACGCGTTCACCGAGCCGGGCCTGCTCAGCGACGTCGTGCGCCCGCGCCTCCCCGAGGGCTACACCTACTGGGATTACAAGCAGCTGCGCTTCCCGCGCAACGAGGGCATGCGCATCGACTTCATCCTGGGCTCGAAGGCGTTCGCCGACCTGGTCACGAGCGCGCGCATCGACCGCAACGAGCGCAAGGGCGACGCTCCGAGCGACCACGTGCCGGTGGTCGTCGACCTCGAGGTCGACTCGGGCGACGACGACGACCGGCCGATGATCTTCTAGACAGGCGCTGCCTTCTAGACAGGCGCGGCCTTCCAGCCCGCTCCTACTTCAGCAGCGCGGCGACCAGCACGAGGGCGGGGACAGCCGCGATCGTCGTGATCAGCACCGTGTCGCGGGCCACGGCGACCCCGACCCCGTAGCGCTGCGCGTAGTTGAACGCGTTCTGCGCGCTGGGCAGCCCTGCCAGCACGACCGTCACGAACAGCTGCTCGTGCGAGAAGTCGAAGACGAACGCGCCCAGGATCCACGCCACGAGCGGCATCACGACAATCTTGAGTGCGCTCTCGAGCACGATCTCGCCCCGCGCCGAGCCGGCCTGCAGCGGCTTCTGGCCGTGCAGCGACATGCCGAACGAAATCAGCACGACCGGCACCGCCGCGGCCCCGATGAGCGCGAAGGGCTCGAGCACGTCGTCCGGGATCCTGACCTCGAAGACCGAGCACAGCACGCCGAGCAGCGATGCGATCAGCAGCGGGTTGCGAAAGGGGGTGGTGACCGTCTTCAGCAGGCTTCCGCGGGGCCCGGTGGCCGTCGTGATGTCCATGATGGTCAGCACGATCGGCGTCAGAACCAGCAGCTGGAAGAGCAGCACCGGCGCGACGTAGGTCGCGCTGCCGAGCACGTAGACGGCGACCGGCAGGCCGATGTTGTTCGCGTTGACGTAGGCGCCCGCCATCGTCCCCATCGCGGTCTCGGGCACGGATCGCCTCCACACCAGGCGCAGCACGACGATCGAGATGGCGCCGGCGAACAGCGCCGAGATGGTCGAGACGACGAGCACCGGCGAGAACAGCACGTTCACGTCGGCCTTCGAGATGTTCACGAACAGCAGGCACGGCGTGAGCACGAAGAAGACGAGCTGGCTCAGCACGCGGTGCCCCTGCGGGCCGAGCAGGTCGATGCGGCCGACGACGTAGCCGATCGCGATGACGGTGCCGATGATCCCGAACCCGATCAGCACTCCGCCCATCCGTCTAGTCTGCCTGAGCGGCGAGCTCCGGCCGGTCGTGCCGTAGGTTGTGACCATGGCTGAGACGGAGTTCAACGGCGCGACCTTCCACTACGAGCTGCACGAGCCCGAGAACGCAGGGGCGCAGGAACTCCGCGCAGTCGTCCTCATCCACGCCGGAGTGGCGAGCCTCCGCATGTGGGAGCCTCTCGCCGTGCCGCTCGCGAGCACCCGCCGCGTGCTCCGCTACGACACCCGCGGCTTCGGCGAGACCACCACCGCCGACGTGCGCTTCTCGGATGTCGACGACCTCGTCGCGGTGATGGACGCAGCAGGAATCGACCGCGCGGTGCTCGTGGGCGCCTCCCGGGGCGGGCGCATCGCCATCGACGCCGCCCTCGAGCACCCCGACCGCGTCACCGGGCTCGTGACGATCGGCTCGAACCCGTCGGGCTTCCCCGAGGTCGACCTGACCGAGCGCGAGAACGAGCTGTTCGACGAGCTGGACGACCTGCTTGCACGCGGCGAGAACGAGAAGCTGAACCGGCGGGAGGCGGAGCTGTGGGCGGCGGGGCCCACGAGGGACGTGCTCGAGCTGGATCCCGAGTTCCTGCGCCTGGCCTCCGAGCTCAACGCCGACAACCTGAAGCGCTTCGCCGACCAGGCCACGCCCGTGCCGCTGGAGTCGCCGGCGTACTACCGGACTGTCGACATCGAGGTGCCGACGCTGGTCGTGGTCGGCGAGCACGACCTGTCGGGCGAGCTCGCGGCGGCGGAGTACCTGCTGTCGACGGTGCCGAACTCGTCGGGTGCACGCTTTCCGGACTCGGCGCACCTGCCGAGCGTCGAGCGGCCGCAGGAGTTCGAGCGCGTCCTGACGGAATGGCTGAGCGAGAACTCCCTCTGACGGGCTAGCAGGGTCCACCGGGCGGGGGATTCCGTTGTCAGAGGTGTGACATACCATGTGACCCATGCCCCACGAGCCTCACCGCCTCCGTTCAGCCCTCACCGCCCTGGCCGGCTTCATCGCGCTCAGCGCCGTCGCCGGACTGCTAGTGTCGGTCGGCGTCGCGCCCGGAGTGGTGGTCGCCGGCCGAGCCGCAGGTGCCGCCGCGACGACGTTCGACAGCATCCCCGAGTTCATCGAGATCCAGAAGCTCCAGCAGCGCAACGTGCTCTATGCCGAGCGCGGCGGCGAGCAGGTGCCGTTCGCGACGCTGTACAGCGAGAACCGGGTCACGGTCGGCTGGGACGACGTGGCCCAGACGGTGAAAGACGCGGCCGTCGCCGGCGAGGACCACGGCTTCTACGAGCACGGCGCCGTCGACCTGACGTCTCTCGCCCGGGCCGCCGCCGGCAGCGCGCTGTCGCGAGAGCTCGGCGCGGCTGGCGGAGGGTCCACGCTGACCATGCAGCTCGTCCGCAACATCCTCGTCGCCCAGGCGGAGGCGCTCGACGACCCGGCCGAGCGCAAAGCCGCCTACAAGAAGGCCACCGAGCTCAGCACCTCGCGCAAGATCGCCGAGATGAAGTTCGCGATCGGCCTCGAGAAGCGCTACACCAAAGACGAGATCCTGCTCGCGTACCTCAACATCGCGTACTTCGGCGACAACACCTACGGCGTCGAGGCCGCCAGCCAGCGCTACTTCGGCAAGAACGCCAAGGCGCTGGCGCCGTCCGAGGCGGCGAGCCTCGTCGCGACGGTGCAGAACCCCGAGAGGCGCAACCTGTCGAGCGCCTCGCACTACAAGGCCAACAAGGCGCGGCGCGACGTGATCCTGGAGGCGATGCATGAGCACGGAAAGATCTCGGCCGCCACCCTCGGGAAGGCGAAGGCCAAGACGGTCCGGTCGTCAGTGCATCTCACCTCGGCGACGCAGGGCTGCCTCGCGGTCGGCGAGATCGGCGCCCGGCAGTGGTGCGACCTGATCCGGCGCATGGTCAAGACGATGCCCGCCCTCGGCGAGACGACCACCGAGCGCGAGCACAACTGGCGGCTCGGGGGCTACGAGATCCACACCACCCTCGACCTCGACCTCACGGCGACAGCCAAGCAGCAGGTCGACACCTACGCTCCCAAAGACGAGGTGCGGTACGACCTGGGCGGTGTCGTCGTCTCGGTCGAGGCTGATTCGGGCCGCGTGATCGTGATGACCCAGAACAAGGACTTCGACGACACCCGCGACGGCGGCGGCCCGACCACGACCGCCGTCAACTACGCGGTCGATCAGAAGTGGGGCAGCTCGACCGGGTTCCAGCCCGGGTCGACGTACAAGCCCTTCACGCTCATCGACTGGCTGAACAAGGGCCACCTGCTCGGCGAGACCGTGAACGCCACCCCGCGCGACTTCAGCCCGATGCGCATCTGCGGCGCGGCCGACTTCACGACCTTCGACCCGAAGAACGACGACTTCGGCAACCCCGGCACGGTCACCGCCCGCCAGGCGACGGCCCGCTCGATCAACACCGCCTTCGCCGCGATGGCGCAGAAGCTCGACCTCTGCGACATCCGCGACGTCGCCGCATCGCTCGGCGTCCACGCCGCCGACGGAGCCGATCTCGTCGCGTACCCGTCGTCGGTGATCGGCTCGGGCAACACGGTCGCACCGGTCACGATGGCCGCCGCGTTCGCGGGTATCGCCAACGGCGGCGTCTACTGCGAGCCGATCTACATCGACTCGATCGTCGACGGCGACGGGAAGAAGCTGGCCGGGCACCGGTCGCACTGCGAGCGGGTCATGGACGCCGGCGTCGCGGCCAAGGTCGCGTCGGCGATGCAGGGGGTCTTCACGGGCGGCACCGCGACGTCGGCCAACCCGCGCGACGGCGTGCCGATCCTGGGCAAGACCGGCACGACGGACCACGCCGAGCAGACCTGGCTCGTCGGCGGCTCGAGCAAGGTCGTCACCGCCTCCTGGGTCGGCAACATCTCGGGCCACCAGAACCAGTACCGGATCTACGGCGGGTACGGCGCGATGAACCAGCAGCGGCTCACCATCTGGCGGAACGTCCAGGCGCGCATCAACGCTGTCTACGGTGGCGACGCGTTCGCCGCTCCCGCACCCGAGTACATCGCTCCGCCGCCAGCGCCGCCCCGCGCTGACGACGCCGACGACGACGCGCCGCCCGCCGACGACACCGGGAGGTCCGACTCGGCGGAGGAATGAGCCGTGTCGGCAAAGTGAGGGAGACTGGAGGGGTGAGCCAGCTGCACGATCCCGCCCTCCACTCCTTCGCCTCTGACAACTACTCCGGCGCCCACGCCGAGGTGATCCAGGCCTTGGCCGATGCCAACGGCGGGCACGTCGGGTCGTACGGGGCCGATCCCTACACGGCACGCTTCTCGGAGCTCGTCGTGCAGCACTTCGGTGAAGGTTCGACCGTGCACCCCGTCCTCACCGGCACCGGTGCGAACGTCGTCGCCCTCCAGGCCCTCGTGCCCCGCTGGGGTGCGGTCATCTGCGCAGCCACTGCGCACATCTACACCGATGAGGGCGGAGCGCCCGAGCGGCTCGGCGGCATCAAGCTGCTGACGGTGCCGACGACCGACGGCAAGCTCACACCCGATCTCATCGACCGGCAGGCCTACGGCTGGGGCGATCAGCAGCGCCCGCAGCCCCTCGCCGTCTCGATCACGCAGACGACCGAGATGGGCACGGCCTACAGCGTCTCCGAGATCCGCGCCATCACGCAGCACGCTCACTCGCTCGGAATGAAGGTCCACCTCGACGGCGCTCGAATCGCGAACGCGGCAGCGACGACCGGCGCGACGCTGCAGCAGTTCACGCGCGACGCGGGCGTCGACGCCGTGTCGTTCGGCGGCACCAAGAACGGCCTGATCTTCGGCGAGTCGGTCGTCGTCCTCACCGACGACGAGCTCCCCGGCGTCACCTACATCCGCAAGATGGACGCCCAGCTGGCCTCGAAGATGCGCTTCGTCTCGGCTCAGTTCGTCGCTGTGCTCGAGGGCGACCTCTGGCTGCGGTCAGCGCAGCACTCCAACGCGATGGCGCAGAGGCTTCGCGACGCGCTCGTGGAGCTCCCCGGCGTCGAGGTGACGCAGCCGGTCGAGGCGAACGCCGTCTTCGCGATCCTGCCGAGGCACGTCATCGAGCCCGTCCGCGCCGAGCACCGCTTCTACGACTGGAACCGGTCGACCGGCGAGGTCCGGCTCATGTGCTCCTTCGACACCACCGAGGCACACGTCGACGCCCTCGCCGAGTCGATCCGCCGTGAGATCGAGTCGGCCCCGTGAGCATCCCCACCCCCGACCGCCCGCTCGACGAGCGGCTCCCCGATGGAGCCGTGGCCACCACCCGCCTGGCGGGCCGGTACCCGGGCCGGCACCACCCGCGCAAGGGCGACCTCGTCGCGACGGTCGTGTTCACGGCGATCCTCTACTTCATCGCCGTCGTCTACGAGATCACCGGGGCGGCACGAGCGGCCGAGCCGCAGTACTCGGTCGACGGCACGGCTCTGGCGAACACCCTGACGATCGCCGTGCCGATCATCCTCGCCGTCTTCGCGACGGTGTTCTCGGCGCTGTTCGTGCTGCGCCGCGTGCCGACGTTCTGGCTGCCGATCGTCGCCGCGATCCTGATCGTCGCCCTGTACTCGGTGACAGAAGACATGCTCGACTCGGCCGTGCTCGGCAGCCTGACACCCTGACGGACCAAGAGCCTGACGGACCGAGACCCTGACGGACCGAGACCCGGCCACCACGAGAAAGTCGATGCGTCGGCATATTCACCGGGCGTAGCCTGTTGCACGAAGCAGCACTCCTCGACGGCGAGGAGAACCACACCCCGTTCCACCGTCGGCGTCGAGGAGACAGCTATGACCATCACGAATTCATCCACCGTCCGTTCGTCCGAGACCGAGGTGCCGCTGGTCGAGCTCCTCGACGAGCGCTGGAGCCCCCGCTCGTTCGATGCCGCCGCCGAGATCACCGACGCTCAGCTGACCGCCCTCCTCGAGGCCGCCCGCTGGGCACCATCCGCCTCGAACATGCAGCCGCGCCGCTTCATCGCCGGCCGCCGCGGCACGAAGACCTTCGACACGATCCTCGCCAACCTCATGGGCTTCAACACTCTGTGGGCCGGCAATGCGGCAGCGCTCGTCGTCGCCGTCGCCGAGACCGCCACCGACGAGGGCGAAGAGCGCCGCTGGGCGCAGTACGACCTGGGCCTCGCCGTGTCGGCGATGACCGTGCAGGCCCACGCCGAGGGCCTGCACGCCCACCAGATGGCCGGCATCGAGGCCGACGGCATCCGCACGGCGTTCGATCTGACCGAGCGCTTCCTGCCCGTCACCGTCACCGCGTTCGGCGTCGTCGACGAGGCCGGCAAGCTCCCCGAGAAGCTGGCCGAGCGCGAGACGCTCCCCCGCACCCGCCTCGCCCTCGACGAGCTCGTCGTCGCCCGCGACTAGGTCCCGTCTAGCAGAACGCCGTCTCCCTCTTGGGGGGCGGCGTTCCGTCGTTGATTTGCGCGAACCTCGGCCATCTGTATTAATTACACCGGACGCAACATTCTGTCCATAAATGCAGATGAGAGGTTTTCGATGAAGAGAGTACTGGCCGCTACCGTCACTGCCGGCCTCGTCGCGGCGTTGGCGACGCCGCCCGCCGTAGCGAACGCAGCACCGAAGGCGACGACGAACATCGGCGTCCACGCGGTGTCCGTCACCCCCGCCGCCGGCGACGACTTCCTGCCGAACACCACGGGAACGCTCGCCTTCACGATCAAGCCCGCGACCGGTGCCAAGGGCCTGACCGTGAAGAAGGGGCAGAAGCTCGTCTGGGCCGCGACTCTGCCCAAGGGCCTCAGCGCGACACTGCCGGCGACGACCACCCGCGACGGCTGGACCATCTCCTTCGCCGCCAAGCCCGCCGCCGACGGCGCGACGGTCGTCACCCGCACGTCGCTCCGCACCGGCGCAGACCTCCCGAACGCCGGTGCGAGCAACGGCGGCATCAAGCTCACCGTGAACGCCGGCGCGTACGTGCCCGACACGAGCCCCCTCTCGGTGACCTTCACGCCCGTCAGCGGCTGGACCAGCTCCTCGCCGACGGGCTCCACGACCGTGCCGTTCGACGCGTGGCAGGAACTCGCCCTCGCCGGCATCACGACCGACGACCGCGACGACACCTCCGTCCGGGCCACCATCCGGGGCACCGCGACGCCCGGAGCGTCCGTCGTCATCCGCTCCACCCAGTCCAGCGACCGCTACGACACCGTGAAGGCCGGCGAAGACGGCACCTGGACGTCGACCCGGACGTGGTCGGCCACGCACACGTACCGCCTCGCGATCGAGCAGACCGACTCGCGGGGCCGGAGCGACTCGGTGACGCACGGCCCCTGGACGCCCGGCAAGGAGTGAGCGCGGGCCGGGTGGGCGAGTTCCTGCGCCCTCCCGGCTCTGCCGCCCCTGACCGCGAAGCGCGGCCCGGGTGCCCGAGATGGCCCTCGCCGTCGGCGGCACGATGTCACACCGACAGCGAGGGCCATCCCGGGGGCCGGCTGCTGTTACCTACTCGGAGTCGTCGAGGGTGGACTTCGACACGGCGAGCGACTCACCGTCGGGGGCCACATCGACGAGCACCGTGTCGCCATCGGCGATCGACCCGTCGAGCAGAGCGCGCGCCAGGTTGTCGTCGATCTGCCGCTGCATGAGGCGGCGCAGAGGCCGGGCGCCGTAGACCGGCTCGTAGCCGCGGTCGCCGAGCCAGGTCCGCGCGTTCGGCGTGACGGCGAGTTCGAGGCGGCGGTCCGTGAGGCGCTTGGCCAGCCGGTCGACGTAGAGCGAGACGATCTGACCGAGGTCGTCTTTCGTCAGCGACTGGAAGAGCACGATGTCGTCGAGGCGGTTGATGAACTCGGGCTTGAACGCCTGGCGCACCATCTCGTCGACGGCGTCGCGCTTCTGCTCGTCAGACAGCGACGGATCGGTCAGGAACTGGCTCCCGAGGTTCGACGTCAAGATGAGGATCGTGTTGCGGAAGTCGACAGTCCGGCCCTGCCCGTCGGTCAGGCGACCGTCGTCGAGCACCTGGAGCAGCACGTCGAACACCTCCGGGTGGGCCTTTTCGACCTCATCCATGAGCACCACGCTGTACGGGCGCCGGCGCACGGCCTCGGTGAGCTGACCGCCCGACTCGTAGCCGACGTACCCGGGAGGGGCTCCGACGAGCCGAGACACCATGTGCTTCTCGCCGTACTCCGACATGTCAATGCGGACCATGGCCTTGTCATCATCGAACAGGAACGAGGCGAGGGCCTTGGCGAGCTCGGTCTTTCCGACGCCGGTCGGCCCGAGGAACAGGAACGACCCCGTCGGACGATCCGGGTCGGAGATCCCCGCGCGGGTGCGCCGCACCGCCTCGCTGACGGCCTGGACCGCCTCGCGCTGCCCGATGATTCGCTGGCCGAGCTCCGTCTCGAGGTGGAGGAGCTTCTCCGTCTCACCGGCCATGAGGCGGCCAACCGGGATGCCCGTCCACGACGCGACGACCTCGGCGATGTCGGCATCGGTGACCTGGTCGTTGACCATCCGGTCACCGCCGGCCTCGAGGCTCTCGGCGTCGGCCAGGGCCTTCTCGATCTCGGGGATCGTCTCGTAGTTGATCTTGGAGGCGTCCTGGTAGCGGCCTTCGCGCATGGCCTTGTCGAGGTCGATGCGGGCCTGGTTCAGCTGGCCCTTGAGCTCGCCGACGCCCTGGAGCGCGGCCTTCTCTGCTAGCCAACGCCGATTGAGGTCGGCGTACTGCTGCTGGCGAAGGGTGAGCTCGTCGCGGAGCGATTCGAGGCGGGCCTGCGATGCGGCATCCTTCTCCTTCTGGAGCGCGAGCTCCTCGACCTGGAGCCGCACCATTCCGCGGTAGAGCTGGTCGAGCTCGACGGGCGACGAGTCGATCTCCATCTTGAGGCGGCTGCCCGCCTCGTCGACCAGGTCGATCGCCTTGTCGGGGAGCTGGCGGTTCGTGATGTAGCGATTGCTGAGGGAGGCGGCGGCGACGAGAGCACTGTCGGCGATCGTGATGCCGTGGTGCGCCTCATAGCGCTCCTTGAGGCCGCGGAGGATCGCGACGGTGTCTTCCACTGTGGGCTCGCCCACGTAGACCTGCTGGAAGCGGCGCTCGAGGGCTGCGTCTTTCTCGATGAACTGGCGGTACTCGTCGAGCGTGGTCGCGCCGATGAGGCGGAGCTCGCCTCGGGCGAGCATCGGCTTCAGCATGTTCGCCGCGGCGACGCTGCCCTCGCCGCCACCGGCACCCATGAGCGTGTGCAGCTCGTCGATGAACGTGATGACCTGCCCGTCGGACTCCGTGATCTCCTTCAGGACGCTCTTCAGGCGCTCCTCGAACTGGCCGCGGTACATCGCCCCGGCGACCAGCGCCGCGATATCGAGCGATATCAGGCGCTTGCCCTTGAGCGAATCGGCGACGTCGCCCGCGACGATCCGCTGAGCGAGGCCCTCGACGACGGCCGTCTTGCCGACCCCGGGTTCGCCGATCAGCACGGGGTTGTTCTTGGTGCGGCGGGTGAGGACCTGGCTGACGCGACGGATCTCGGAGTCTCGGCCGATCACGGGATCGAGCTTGCCGCTCGCCGCGATCGCGGTGAGATCGACGCCGTACTGCTGGAGGGCGCTTTTCTGCTTCTCGTCGGAGGCGGGTGCGCCCTGCATGTTCGCCATTCGATGGTGCCTTTCGTGATTCTTCGCAAACTTGAGTTGAACTGACTCAAGTTTAGCCGCGACTCGCCTGCTCGACTAGGGTCAACTTCGTCGACCCTTGCAGTATTCACATTCCTGGCGTAACATTTTAGATATTCATGCCCGAGCCGCCGTATGCGGCCCGAACGAAAGATTTTAACTTGTCAAAGAAAATCCTTAGGGGCCTCGGGGCAGGCGCCCTTGCGGCCGCCACTGTCGCCTCTGGCCTGAGCTTCGGCCCCGCTAGCGCACGCGCCGCCATCTCCGAAGCTCCCCTGTCCTCTCCAGCTGCTCTGGAGCCCGTTGCCGCAAAGATGTACGCCCAAGTCGCTGGATCCTGGTACACGTCCAGCTCCGGTGTCTACGTCTCGAAGGTCAACACGAAAGCCGAGGCAATGTCCAAAGCTGCCGACTTGCTCCTCTATCCAATGGCTGACGGAGCCTTCAACATGAGAGTTGCCAGCTCTGGAGCGTGCCTCGCTCCTGCTGGTTACAAGAACGTTGGCGTAATCGGCGACAACAGCGGCGGTTGCGGAATGACTGGAGACTGGAAGATCGATGCGGCCGGCCGCCTATCCGCCACAAAGAGCGAGACTTACATAACTGGGCCAGTCACGATCGATGGCACGATGTGGTGGAACCGAGCGAGCACCGGCCCTGCTGCCGACTTCACGGGCATCCGCTTCGGTATGACGGCAGGTCTCGAAGACACAGACCTCGTGAACCGAACGGCGAAGCTGACCGGTGCTGCAAAACCTGATTCCACCGTCGTGATCGATGACAACCAAGAAGTCGATGTCGACAGCGATGGCAATTGGTCCGCTGTACTTGAGGACCTGAACTACGGCAAGAACTCTACCCACCTCGAGAACTGGGGTGACGGTAAGAAAATCTCCGAGCTCGACTTCATGTTCGACCTCGACGTCGCCGCCGTGACCGGCACCGCTTCCGCGACGACCACCGTTACCGACGACGTGACGATCGCCGGCACCGGCGAGAAGAACGTGGACATCACCATCACCGACGAAGACGGCAAGACCGTCGCCACCACCAAGACGGACTCCGAAACTGGCCGTTACGAGCACACCGTCGCGGCGCCTAACGCCAGCGGCGCCCACACTTTCACGGTCACCCAGTCGATCAACGGAACCGACGCCGGTTCCACATCGGTCGAGTTCATCTACGGCGCCGCGACGACCATCACATCCCCGGTCGACAACTACGTTCACCCGGGGGGCACCCTGACCTTCTCCGGTCGGGGCGAGCCCCAGGCGCAGGTTCGCATTCAGGAGGAGGGCAAGACTGGGATCCTCCAGGGCGGCCACGTTCTCTCATCGGGCGCCTGGAGCCTCCGCGTCGCCGAGCTCTCGAACGCGAAACACACCCTCGTCGTCACTCAGACCGGCAAGGGCAACAACATCACCACCGCCACCCTCGTCCTGAACCCCGACGGCACCGTCGACCCGGGTGATGGTGAGGGCGAGATCACCGCGCCGACCGTGGAGTCCCCCGGAAACAACTCCAACGTCACCACCTCCCGCCCCGTCTTCACCGGCCACGGCCACCCCGGCGCGACCGTGAAGATCGGCTACGGCCCCAACTCCACCATCGGCACCGCCACGGTCGACGCCGACGGCGAATGGACCGCCAACCTCACCTCGGGCCTCGCCCTGGGCCGATCGACCCTCATCGTCACCCAGACCTCCGGCAAAGACACCCAGACCCTCACCCACATCGTCAACCGCGTCGCCGCCGAGGCCCCGTTCCGCGTGACCTCCCACACGAACAACGAGAACTACGCCGAGGGCATGACGACCTTCCGCGGCACCGCCGCGGTCGGCGCCACGATCCGCGCCGTCAACCAGTGGGGCACCGTCATGGGCACCGACACCGCCGACGGCACCGGCAACTGGGCGTTCAACCGCAACCTCGGACCCACCACCACCGGCTACGACATCACCTTCACCGCCACGAAAGACGGCCGGACCGAGACCACGCAGCTGCACCTGAACTACCAGGGCGTCATCGCCTTCCAGGTCACCAGCCCGGCGAACAACTCCACCTACGAAGTCGGCAACGCCACCTTCCGCGGCAAGGCGTCGCCGAACACCGTCGTCACCGCCGTCAACCAGTGGAACACCCGAATGGGCACCGCCACCGCCAACCTCGACGGCGACTGGGCCTTTTCGCGCAACCTCGGCCCCACCACCGCCGGCTACGACATCCGCTTCACCGCCACCAAGGGCGACGACGTCCAGCGCTCCACGCTGCACATCAGCCAGGCAGTCACGAACGTCCCCGTCGAAGTCACCTCGATCGCCGACGGCGCCACCTACACGCCCGGACTCAACATCCTCCGCGGCACCGGCACCCCGAACGCGACCATCACCGCCGTGAACGCCAAGAACGGCTGGAACGTCGCCATGGGCACCACCAAGGTCACCGCCGACGGCACCTGGGCACTCCCCGAGCGCAACTGGGGACCCTCGAACGACTACGAGATCAAGGTCACCCAGACCAACCCCGACAAGACGACCAGCACGACGATGGTCAACATCTTCGCCCCCGTCTTCAAGGACCTCGAAGTCACCGGCGTCACCACCGGCGCCGAAAACGGCCCCGGCGCCATCTTCGCCACCTTCACCGGCACCGCCACCCCCGGCGGCAGCGTGACCATCAAGTCCGCCTCCACCGGATCGCCTTACCAGACCGTCGAGGTCAACCCCCAGGGCCAGTGGACCGCGACCCGCACCTGGAACGCCACCCACACCTACAACCTGATCTTCGACCAGGTCGCAAAGGACGGCAAGACCGACAGCGTCAACTACGGCACCTGGACCGCCACCACCCCCCCCAAGTAACACCCGCACCACCCGGGCGGCGGGCCTACCGGCCCGCCGCCCCTCACACTCTCCTGCCCCGACTCGCCAGAAAGCACGAACGCCATGAAGAAGACCCCGATTCTCACGCTCGCCCTCGGCGCCGGCCTCGTCGCTGTCCTCGCCGGCTGCACCTCGTCTGACACCACCGCCGACTCGACCTCGGCCCCCACGCCCTCGCCCTCTCTCCCGACGCCAGCCGATCCGGTCGTCAACAAGTGCGTCGACGGCGTCGCCGTCCTCACCCCCACGGCGAAGAAACCGCAGATCGACCTGGCCGGAAGCTGCAGCGTCGTCAGCGTCGTCGGCACGAATGGCACCATCACCCTCGGCGCCGTGAAGCACCTCGTGTTCGAGGGCAGCGACAACAAAGTCACCGTCGCCAGCGTCGGGAAGGTCGACTTCGGCGGCAACGACAACGCGCTCACTCACGGTGGGGCAGCACCGACCGTCACGACCGGAACGACGGCGGGCAATACCGTCACGGCACGCTGATGCGCCGCCGCACCGCACGACTGTCCGCCGTCGCCCTCCTGATCGGCGCAAGCGCCGCCCTGACCGGCTGCACAGTCGCCAGCGAGGTCTCGGAGCCCGAACCGACCGGGCCGACCGCGACGCAAGCGCCGTCGGCAGTCACGCTGAAGTGCGTCGACGACTTCATGCTGATCGACGCCGACGCCCTCAAGGCGGCGAAGAAGCCGAAGACCGTCGACGTGAAGTGCGATCTGACCAGCGTCGTCGGAACCGGCGCCTCGATCACGCTGAAGGGCACCACCGACCTCGTGGTCGAAGGCAACCGCAACACCATCACGGTCGACGATGCCACGACTCGTGTCCGCCTGTCAGGCAACGAGAACGCCGTCAAGTACACCGGCGCCTCGAAGCCGGAGGTGGACGACAAGGGAGCCGCGAACACGATCACGGCAGCGACGAAGTAAGCCGAGCACGCTGAGATGGGCGCCTTCCTGTGGGAGGCGCCCATTCCGCGTTCCTGCGCCCCTGCCGTGAGCACCCCGGCCGGACGAGCAGGGAGTAGCCGCGTCGGGCAGGATGGCGGCATGATCGATGTCGCTCTCGCCCGAAACCTCCACGACGCCGGACTCCGCTGGCGACCCGCAACCGGAGACCGCTTTCTCATCGACAGCGAGGCCTTCGACCCGGGCGAGGGCGACCCCGAGATCTTCACCATCAGTGAGATGACCATCGAGGCGCACACCTACCCGACCGGCACGGAGCTCGGCTTCAACGGCACCACCGAGTGGGCTCTCGACTCGGTGTCGACCGACGACTCGCTCTGGCTGCCGCGCGAGGACCAGCTTCGAGACCTGCTGGGCCCGACGTTCCATGCGCTGACCCGCACCGAGGCCGGCGACTTCGAGGTGAGCACCACGATCGGCGCTGAGATCCAGGTGTTCGCGGCGCCGGACGCCGAGAACGCGTACGGGAGCGCGCTACTCGCCTACATCGAAGCGTCGCTCACGATCGAGGAACGGCTCGACTAGACGAGTCGCAGGAATTCACGGTCTCTCCTATCGACAATTGCAACGAGGTACAACCTGTCCTTGGGCAAGCTGGGGTCCGGGCCGGACGTATGAGAACGGCCGATTAATTTCACCTGGGAGACGGGCGCGGCCCTCGTGGTCGGGGCAAGACTGATCCCACCTCGATCTGCGGACGACGGGGATAACCGAAATACGCCAACGGGAGGTGACCATGTCGGAATCGAGTACAGGCGATCCCCTTCGTCACGAGCGCGAAGAGCAGGAAGTCCGCGAAGCCCTTCTGGGCGACGCAGCCGAACGGAGCACGGCCTGGCTGTTCGAGCAGGTCGGCGACATCGGCACGGCACGACACCGGGAACCACTCGCTTGACGCGAGCGCCCGTCAGCGACGGACGGAGGCCGTGACGGTGAACTTCGGGTTGCGCGCGACCTGACGCGTCTGACCCACGACGGACTCCAGGGTGTCTCTGTGCTTGAGGTGCGAGTTGTACACCGTCCACAGCTCTCCGCCCGGCCGCAGCACCCGGGCCGCCGCCTCGAACAGCTTGAGCGCTATGCCGGGTTCGACCGCGGCGTCGACGTGGAAGGGCGGGTTCAGCAGCACCAGATCGCACGATCCTTCGGCCTGCGACGAGAGAGCATCGTCGCGCACGACCATCACGCGGTCGGCGACGCCATTCAGCTCTGCTGTCGCCCGAGCGGACGCGACAGCCGAGGCGCTCTGGTCGGACGCGATGACGCGAGCCTCGGGCCGCCTCAGGGCGGCTGTGACCGCGAGCACACCCGACCCGCATCCCAGGTCGACGATCACATCGGCCGACGGGAGGGCCTCCGGCAGCACGTCGAGCAGGGCGCGCGTGCCGATGTCGATCTTCGCGCCGGCGAACGTGGCACCGAACGCCGCGACGGCGAGACCGAGATCATCGTGCCGTTGAGAGCGTGGCCAGGGCGACTCCACCGGCGGGTCGACCGGCTCGGACGCGGTCAGCACGCGCGACTTCTGCCGCGCCAGACCCGCGTAGAGCACCTCGAAGTGCTCGCGAAGCACGTCGTTCATCGCGGTCGTCATGTGCTTCAGCCTTCCGCCGGCGTAGACGACGACCTCGGGATGGGCGTGGCGCGCGATGAGGCCGGCGATCTCGTCGAGCGCGGCGAGCGAGCGGGGCAGCTGGAGCAGGATGGCCCTGGCCCCGTCGACCAGCGCCCCGTCGAGGGAATGGTGCGCATACGTGCCCTCGAGACCGACCTCGGCCGCGTTGGCGTCGAGTGCCAGCTCGGACACGAGCGGATCTTGAAACACGCGGATGCCGGTCAGCCCGTGCGCCGACGCGGCACCGAGGGTGAGCGCGCCGTAGTGATCGCCGATGACGGCGAGATGCCCGGAGCCGAGTGCCGAGAGCGTCGCGGTCGCCTCATCGAGGAGCAGCCGATCGGTGGCATCGACCGCGACCAGGTTCGGCGCCTCGAAGTCGGGACGGCGGCGGAGGGCGGCGAGGTCGAGGGGCATGAGCCAAGCGTACTGATGTGCACAGCCCGGTCGGTAGATCCCGAACGTAATATGTGCATAAAACATTTGACAAACGGCAACTGTTGCGAAACGCTGTGTCTATGCCCATCCCTGAGACCCAACGCTCGAGTCCACGCACGCTCATGCGCGACCGGATCCGCGAAGAGATCCTCAAGGCGATCCTGTCCGGCATCCTCGAACCCGGAGAGCGCCTGGCCGACGACGACCTCATCTCGTGGCTGGGCTGCTCGCGGACACCTGTGCGGGAGGCACTGAGCGATCTCGCGCACGCGGGCTTCGTCGAGATCGTGCCGAACAAGCACACCCGCGTCGCCGTCCCCCGGGCGGAGGAGGCCGTCCAGGTCATCCAGACGCTGGGGGTCCTGTTCGGAGGCGCGGTTCGGCTGGCGACGCCGGTCCTGCCCGATCCGGTGAGGAGGCAGATCGTCGCCACCCTCGACACCTGCCTGGCGGATCTCCAGAACGATGACGGCCTGGCCCTCAACGTCCACACGTATGCAGCCTTCGACCTCTTCGTCGACTACTGCGGCAATCCGCATCTGCAGCGAGTCTGCCACGACACCACGGCGGGTCTCGCCTACAAGCTGCGTCTGCCCAACATCACCGAGATCTTCGGCCAGCCGCGGCTCACGCGGTCATACAGCGCTCTGCGGCAGGCCACTCTGGACTGCGACGCGATCGCAGCAGAACTCGCCGCGGAGACTCTGCACCAGCTCCCCGCTCCCTGCTCCGAGAGCCTCCTCGACGCGCACACCACCTGACGCCTAGGGCACTACCTCGAGAAGACCTCCGACCGACGTCAACCGGAACCGCGGCGCTCCCGCCTCGACTGTCGCCTCCGGGTCAAGCGGCCCGAGCAGACCGAGCGCCGTCAGCAGCCGTCCCTGAATGGTCGAGCCCACCATGGCCCAGACCTCCCCGTCGTTGCGAGCGATGCGGCCGTTCAGCGTGCCTGCGACCTCGAGCAACCCGCCGGAGTGGATCGTGACCGTCGCGTCGCAGGTGCCGCTGAGGAGCACGTACCCGCCCGGCTCGATTGTCAGCCGGTCGCCGACGACGCCGCGGAGGTCGAGCGAGCCGCCTTCGCAGACCAGCGCTCCCCTCGGAGCAACCCCGGTGAGCACGATCGGCTCCTCGACGGTGAGCGGATGAGAGATGGTCCCTGACACCTTCTTCATGGCCCGACCCTAGCCCGGTCTCAGGTGCGGTTCCAGAGCGACCGGTAGAACTCGATGCGCGCGGGGTCGTCGTCGACGCCGTACGCCTCGAGAAAAGGGGCGTCCCATCCGGGGCCGTAGTTCCAGGTCAGGCTCATCGTCGCGACCGCGATGTCGGCCCATCGGTCGGCGGTTCCGAGCGCGTCGAGGTCGACCATGCCCGACCACGAGCCGTCGTCGTTCAGGATCGTGTTGGGTACGCAGGGGTCGCCGTGGCAGACGACGAGCCGATCGATCGGCGGCGCGTCGCGGGTGTCGAACGTCGAGCCTGCGGCCCGCTCCTCGATCGACCAGTCGAACGGGCAGCCGTCGACGGGCACGGTGTCGTGGAACGCCCGCAGCGCCCGACCGCACGCCGGCACAGCCCGCGCAGGATCAGCGAGCCACCGATCGTCCACCGCGCTCCGGCCCGGCAGCCCCGCCGTCACCAGCCACTCGGCGTCGTCGTCGCGCCCCTCGTCGAGCACTCGCGGCACCGGCGCATGGTCGACGGCCCAGCGCAGTCGCGCCGATTCGCCGGCCAGGTCGAGGCCGCGTCCGTGCGGGGCCCACTTGGCGAACCGCCGGGTGTCGCCGTCGCCGAGCTGGAACGTCAGACCGCCCACCTCGTTCACCCAGACCGGCGTGATCGGGTCTCCCGCCGCCAGGTCGACGACACGAGGGGGCGCAAGAACGGGGCCTCGCGGCACCTGCGCCGGTCGGACGAAGCTCACCGCCGCCTCACCGCCCCTCGGGCCGCCACAGCACCACTTGCGTCGGGCGCTCCGGCCGCCGCCCGGCCCGAAGCGGCACCACGCCGCCGCCGGACGACGCCGCGAACACCCGCGACCCCGGCCGGTTCAGCAGCTCGTCGGCGAGCGCAGACTCGAGCTCGCGTACCCGCGACTGCAGTGCGGTCACGTGGTTCTCCAGCTCGAGGATCCGCTTGATGCCCTCCAGGCTGACGCCCTCGCCGCTGAGGCGGGAGATCTCGCGCAGCTGATTGACGTCGCGCATCGAGTAACGCCGCGACTTGCCAGCCGTCCGCGTCGGGATGACGAGTCCGAGGCGGTCGTACTGGCGGAGCGTCTGCGGGTGCATCTCAGCGAGCTCGGCAGCGACCGCGATCGCGAAGATCGGCGAGTACTCGTCCATGGTCGGCCTCCTCACCGGCTCGGGATAGTCGTCAGACTACGAGGATCGGGGCTACGAGTTCTGCTTGGCTCGGTCGAGCAGGTCGCCGCGCGGGTTCTCGACGGGCAGCGCCGCGACGAGGGCCTCGACAGCCGCCTTGGCCTTGTCGCTGAGGTGCGAAGGGACGGCCACCTGGACGGTGGCGAGCAGGTCGCCCTTTCCGTCTTTCGCATCGACCCCGCGGCCCTTGACCCGAAGGACGCGGCCGCTGGGCGTCCCGGGCGCGACCCGCAGGCGGACGTTCTCGCCGCTGAGCGTGGGCACCTCGATGGTGGCGCCGAGGGCAGCCTCGGCGAAGGTCACCGGGACATCGAGTCGCAGGTTGAGCCCGTCGCGCTCGAACACGGGATGCGGGCGGACGGCGATCGTCAGGACGATGTCGCCCGGCTCGCCACCGTCGAGGCTGGGCTCGCCGCGGCCGCGCAGACGGATCTTCTGGCCGTCGTGGACGCCGGCGGGCACGCGCACCTTGATGGGCTTGCCCTGGGACTGCGTCAGCGTGATGGTGTCGCCGGTGATGGCCGTGCGGAAGTCGAGGGTGGTCGAGGCGACGATGTCGCGGCCCTTGCTCGGGCCGCCGTATCCCCGGTAGCCGCCGCTGGTCTGGCCGAAACCGCCGCCGCCGAACATGCCGGAGAAGATGTCTTCGAAGCCGCCGCCCCGCGCTCCTGAAGGATACTGCCCGGCGCCTGCGCCCTGTCGGCCGCCCTGGCCGAACATGCCGCCGAAGACGTCCTCGAAGCCTCCCCCGCCACCCTGGCCGCCGGCACCCGCCGTGAAGCGAGCACCTGAGCCCATGGCGCGGATCTGGTCGTACTCCTTCCGCTGCGCGGCATCGGAGAGCACCGAGTTGGCCTCGGAGATCTCCTTGAACTTGGCCTCGGCCTTGGCGTCGCCGGGGTTCGAGTCGGGATGGTACTGGCGGGCGAGCTTGCGGTAGACCTTCTTGAGCTCCGCGGGGGTCACGTCTTTGGACACGCCGAGCACGGCGTAGAAGTCCTTGTCGAACCAATCCTGGCTGGCCACTCGTGCCGCCCTTCTGTGTGTCGCTCGCGCCCCTCGAGGGACGCGGAAGTATCAGTATGGCGGCGGGCCCCTGGAGGGAGCCCGCCGCCGGTGGCGCTGCAGTGCCTAGGCCGGGACCGAGACGGCGACTTTGGCCGCCCGGAGCACCCTCTCGCCGAGTACGTAGCCCGGCTCGATGACATCGGCCACGGTGTTGACCGTGACGTCGGCCGTGGGAAGCTGGACGATCGCCTCGTGGAACTTCGGGTCGAACACGTCGCCCTTGGCTCCGATCTGCGTGAGTCCGAAGCGATCGAATCCGCTGCGGAGCTTCTGGGCGATGACCACCATCGGGCCCTCGGTGAGGTCGCCGTGCTGCTCGGCGCGGCTGAGATCGTCGAGAGCCGGGAGGATCGCTCGGATCACCTCGGCCACGACGGCGTCCCGGTTCGCCTCCCGGTCGCGCTCGACGCGCTTTCGGAAGTTGACCAGCTCGGCCTGCGCACGGAGCATGTCCTGGCGCATGTCGGCCACGAGGTCGACGGAGGCCTGATCCAGGATCGCCTCGTCTTCGACCGACAGCTCGACATCGGGGCCCTCGGCCTCGACGAGCTCTTCCGCGCCCTCGACGTCGGCCGTGCCGCCGTCTTCGCTGGGCGACTCCGGGGTCGGCTGGAGCGGCTCTTCTTCGGGGGTGCCGTTCTTGTCGTCGGTCACGGGCTACTTCTTGTCGTCTTCGTCGTCCACGACCTCGGCGTCGACGATGTCCTCGTCGTCGGCCGGGGTCTCGGAGGCGGGCTCGTCGGTCGGAGCCGAAGCCGAGGCCTGGTCGGACGCGTAGAGCGCCTGGCCGATCTTCTGCTGCGACTCGGTCAGCTTGTCGACGGCCGGCTTGATGGCCGCCTCGTCGTCGCCGGCGAGCGCGGTCTTCAGCGCGTCGACGTCGCCCTGGACCTCGGTCTTGACGTCGGCAGGGAGCTTCTCGTCGTTCTCCTTCAGGAGCTTCTCGATCGAGTAGACCAGCTGCTCGCCCGAGTTGCGGAGCTCGTTGGCCTCGCGGCGCGCCTTGTCTTCGGCGGCGTGCTCCTCGGCCTCGCGGACCATGCGCTCGATGTCGTCCTTCGAGAGCGACGAGCCGCCCGAGATGACCATCGACTGCTCCTTGCCGGTGCCCTTGTCTTTCGCGGACACGTGCACGATGCCGTTGGCGTCGATGTCGAAGGTGACCTCGATCTGCGGGATGCCGCGCGGAGCCGGAGCGATGCCGGTCAGCTCGAACGTGCCGAGGTTCTTGTTGTCGCGGGTGAACTCGCGTTCGCCCTGGAAGACCTGGATCGCGACGGACGGCTGGTTGTCGTCGGCCGTCGTGAAGGTCTCGCTGCGCTTGGTCGGGATGGCCGTGTTGCGCTCGATGAGCTTGGTCATCGCGCCGCCCTTGGTCTCGATGCCGAGCGACAGGGGGGTGACGTCGATGAGCAGGACGTCCTTGCGCTCGCCTTTGAGGACACCGGCCTGGAGGGCCGCGCCCACGGCGACCACCTCGTCGGGGTTCACGCCCTTGTTCGGGTCCTGGCCGCCGGTCAGCTGCTTGACGACCTCCCAGACGGCGGGCATGCGGGTCGAGCCGCCGACGAGGACGACGTGCGCGATGTCGCCGACCTTGACACCGGCCTCCTTGATGACGTCGTTGAACGGCTTCTTGGTGCGGTCGAGGAGGTCGGAGGTCCACTGCTCGAACTGCGAACGCGAGATGGTCTCGTCGAGGTTGAGGGGGCCGTCGGCGGTGAGCGTGAGGTAGGGCAGCTGGATGCTGGTCGACGACGAGGAGCTGAGCTCCTTCTTGGCCTGCTCGGCGGCCTCCTTGAGGCGCTGCTTGGCGATCTTGTCAGTCGAGAGGTCGACGCCGTTGGCGTCCTTGAACTTCTTGATGAGGTGCTCGACGATGCGGTTGTCCCAGTCGTCGCCGCCGAGGCGGTTGTCGCCCGAGGTGGACCGCACCTGGATGGTGGAGAAGTCGTCGTCCTTGCCCACTTCGAGGAGCGAGACGTCGAACGTGCCGCCACCGAGGTCGAAGACCAGGATGAGCTCGTCCTCCTTGCCCTTGTCGAGGCCGTAGGCCAGAGCGGCCGCGGTCGGCTCGTTGATGATGCGGAGCACGTTGAGGCCCGCGATCTCGCCGGCCTCCTTGGTGGCCTGGCGCTCGGAGTCGTTGAAGTAGGCCGGAACGGTGATGACCGCGTCAGTCACGTCTTCGCCGAGGTACTGCTCGGCGTCGCGCTTGAGCTTGCCCAGGATGCGGGCCGAGATCTCCTGCGGCGTGTACTTCTTGTCGTCGATCTCGACCTTCCAGTCGGTGCCGATGTGACGCTTCACCGATGCGATGGTTCGGTCGACGTTGGTGACGGCCTGGCGCTTCGCGGTCTCGCCGACGAGCACCTCGCCGTCTTTCGTGAACGCGACGACCGACGGGGTCGTGCGAAGACCCTCGGCGTTGGCGATGACGGTGGGCTCGCCGCCTTCGAGGACGGCGACCACCGAGTTGGTGGTACCGAGGTCGATTCCTACTGCACGTGCCATGTGGCTGTTCTCCTTCGTCGTGCTTGGTGTACCTAAACCTGAGAGTCGGAGTTGAGTCCGACGCGCTCAAGTTTACTCGACCTTCGACTCGAGTCAAGTCTTCCCCTGAAGACTTGAGCGCCCCAGGCTCAACTTCGAATACGGATCATCTCGTAAGGAATTCGACCAAGACGGAAAATGCATGTGACATATCATGTGGATAACCCCATCGATGAAAGCAGCTTCATGAAGTCATTCCGTACCCTGGGCCTTGCCTCGACCTGCCTCCTGGCCGTCGGTGTCAGCGCCATCGCCGCCACCCCGGCAGTAGCCGCAACCACCCGCATCGCCGGCCCGCTCGTCCTCGCCGACGGCGCTGGCTCCTTCGTACCCATCACCACACCCACGACCGGGCCTCGAGGGATCGCCGCGGGCGCGCCTTCGGCATCCGTCTCGGAGGCCACAGCCGCGGCGGCGCGATTCTCCCTGCCCAGGGTCGGCGAGACAGGCCTGGTCCGGGCAGCCGACAGGTGCCTCACCCACGTCCCGGATGTGCGGCTCGTCTCGTGCAACGCAGATGACCCGCGACAGGCTTACGAGACGTTCCAGACGGGTGGCGAGCTGAACATCCGGCTGGCCGGCTTCCCCGACGCCGTCCTGGGGGCCTCCTCGCAGGGGCTCTCCTTCGTCGAGAAGGGCACCGCCGGTTTCGCCCAGGCCGGCGTCGCCGACAACTTCCAGCCCGACGAGGCCATCGAGCCTCCGGAGGCTGGACCGCGGCTCGAGGACGTCTTCGCCTTCGATACGGCGGGCGCCGCCATCGTCGGCGGCAAGGCCGGTGCCGGCACCACGGTCACGGTGCAGCTCGACGGCACGACCGTCGCGACGACGACGATCGGCTCGCGAGACACCCGCGGTCTCTTCGGTCTTATCGCACGAGGAGTCGCGCCTCTCGACGAGCTCGTCGTGACAGCCACGTCGAAAGACGGACGGGTGTCGTCTACGAAGACCGTGGTGCAGCGGCACGACTCAGGACCCGTCTCCACCGAGAGCGCGAAGCTCGGCGACGGATCTGTCGCAATCACCGGCCGGGGCACCCCGGGGGCCGACATCGTCGTCTCGGGGCTCATCGAGCCCGATGCGGTGAAGGGCGACGCAGTCGTCGCGCCGGACGGAACCTACTCCGTCAAGGCGACCCTCTCGACCCGGACTGCCCGCGCGATGGCCGAGGTGCTCGTGAAGGTCACGGAGACCAGTGCCTCCGGCACCTTCGACGCGTATGTGCGGGTCGCGGGGGCGGACGACCTCGTCTACGCGGTCCCCTCGGTCTTCGCCGCGCCGTCTCTCGACGGCGCCGACCGACTGCTCGGCTTCGTCGCCGACGCCGACGGCTACCTCTCGGCGACGCCCTCCGGCGACTACGACGATGCCGCACGCGGAGCGACGACCCTCGTCTACTCGTTCGGCACGCCCAACGCGGCGATCACCGACGAAGCCGGCGAGAAGTGCCTCACCCTGCCCCTGCGCTCGGCGGCGGATCAGCGCCCCCGTCTCCTCGACTGCACCGGTGAGTCCGACCAGGAGTGGACGATGACGGAGGACGGCACCATCCAGGACGTCAATGCGGATCGTGGCCTCGTACCGGTCGCCGGCGCCACGCCGGGCTCCTGGACGTTGCAGGTCTCCGGAGCCGCGGGCCGCTGGATGACCATCGTCGCCCCGCAGGTCTTCTCCGAGCCGCTCCGAGCGAAAGCCGATCTCTCCGACGGCTCCCTCCACCTCGCCGGCACCGCGACTCCGTTGAGCGAGATCGTCGTGACGGCCACGATCAACGGGCTCACGCAAGAGCTCACCGGGCGGAGCGTCGACGAGACGGGCGCATGGAGCGCAGTCGTCCCGGGCGCCGTCCTGCGCCAGGTACCCGACGCCCGGGTCACCGTGACCGATCGCTACCTCTCGCAGACCCAGGTCCTCGAGTTCGATCTCGATGCCAAGAACGTCGTCACCATCGCGGACCTCACCGACGGCGACGTCATCGTCGGCGGGTCCACCTCCATCTCGGGTACTGCTCTCAGGGGCCTGAAAGTACGCGTTCTCGAGGGCGACGAGGTTCTCGGCGAGGTCGAAGCCGAGCCTGCCGCGGCACGCGCCGCAGGCGATGAGGGCACCTTCGCGGTCCCCGTGTCGGGCCTCACCCCCGGCGAGCACACGCTGACCGTCGAACAGCGTCAGAACGACAACGCCACGACCCGGTCCAGCGTGACCGTCGAAGTCCAGGACGGTATCGCCCCTCCCGTCGTCGACTCCCCCGCCGCGGATTCCACCGTCACCGTCTCGCGTCCTGTCTTCACGGGCACGGGCGAGCCGAAATCGACCGTCGCCATCAGCTACGGCCCCAAGTCGAAGATCGGCAGCGCGACGGTGAAGGAGGACGGCACGTGGTCCGCCAGCCTGACTGCCGGACTCAGCCTCGGCAAGTCGACTCTGACCGTCACGCAGACCGCCGGCGCGGACAAGCAGACCGTCACCCACGCGGTGACCCGCGTGCTCGAAGCGGCTGATCTCGCAGTCACCAGTCACACCACCGGCGACACGTACGCCGACGGGATCGCCACATTCTCTGGCACCGGCGCGGAAGGCGCGACGGTGACGGCGAAGAACCAGTGGGGGACGCCGATGGGCTCGGCCACGGTGAAGAACGGGGTCTGGACGTTCGCGCGCAATCTCGGGCCGACCTCGGCGGGCTACGACATCGTCTTCACCCAGACGCTGAAGGGGACCGAGGCGAAGACCGTCTCGCTGCACCTCGACTATGAGAAGCAGGCGAACGTTCCCGTCACGGTGACGAGCATCGCCGACGGCGCCACCTACACGCCCGGCATGAACATCCTCCGCGGCACCGGCACCCCCGGTGCCACGGTCGCGGCCGTCAACGCCACCAACAACTGGAACGTTCCGATGGGAACCGCGAAGGTCGCTGCCGGCGGCAGCTGGGCGCTCCCCGAGCGCAACTGGGGCCCCTCGAACGACTACGAGATCAAGGTCACCCAGACCAATCCCGACAAGACCACCAGCACGGCGACGGTCATCGTCAAGGCCCCGTCGGCGAACTAGGTCCGGTCTCTCACTCTGAGCGGCGGAGCCCAGCGCCGCATTCTGCGCTGGGCTCCGCCGCCTCCATCGCTCCAGCATCGCCCTCGGGCCCGTACAAAAGGAACACACGTGAAGCCATCCTCCCGCCGACGCCGCGGCACAATCGCGGCGACATCGGCCCTCAGCCTCGGGGCGCTTCTGGCCGCCGGACTGCAGACCGCAGCTTTCGCCGAGAGCCCCGCAACGTCGCAGTCGCAGTCCCGCGCGAGCACCATCACCGACAACCCGCTCGTCTTCCGCTGGAGCGACGGAGGAGGCGGCTACCGCTTCGGGGGCTTCTCCGTCGACGGAACCGGCTCGCTGACGAGCTCCAACGCGGGCGCGACGTCGTTCGCCGCTGCGGCCCCCGAAGCGAGCACCCTCTCGTTCACCCTCGGCGGTGTCCAGCAGATCCGGGACGCCGACGACAACACCTGCCTGGCCCTCTCGCCCGGCTGGGGAAGCCGGGGAGACTGGAGCGTCGGGATGACGCAGTGCACCGGTGAAGGCGACCAGGACTGGGCCGTGCTGGACGACGGATCGATCATCCACGCCCAGACGGCCTCATACCTCAAGCCTGAAGTCGCCGGATCGACCGCGACTCTGACCGCACGGTTCGATCCCGCCGCACCCGCCCTGCTCAGTGCACCGGAAGGCATCGGCGAAGGCGAGTTCGCTGTCCACGCCGACATCACCCCGAAGCAGGTGACCTTCTTCGGCACGGCCCACCCCGACTCGTACGTGACGGTCTCGGGTGACGTGAACGGCGAGGGCGCCGTCTTCGCCTCGCGACGGGCCGATCCCGACGGCATCTGGTCGGTGTCGATTCCGACCAGCATCCTCGACCGCTTCCCCGACATCATTCTCACGGGCCTCTCGAGCTTCCTTGGCCAGGATGTCGAGTTCGAGACCCCGATCGACGCGAAGAACGTCGTCACGATCGATCCCATCGAGGGCACGGTGGCCTCGGATGCCCTCACTCTCTCCGGTGCAGCCCAGGCGGGCGCCACGGTCGTCGTCAAGAAGGGCGAGACCGTCATCGGGTCGGCCATCGCAGAGCCGTCGTCGACCCGCGCGGCCTCCGACGCCGGTACCTACTCCATCCCCGTGCGGGGCCTGACAACGGGTCAGCACACTCTCACAGTCGAGCAGGCGCAACGCGACGCCCCGACTGTCGTCACTCGCGACACGATCGCCGTCGATGTCACCGCCGATGCGGCGACAGGGGACACCTCCCCCGCTGTGTTCCGCTACGCGGGCCTTCCAGGCAAGGTCTTCAACGCTGGCTTCACAGTGACGAACGACGGCCACCTCGTCAGTTCCAACGGAAAGGAGCAGTCCTCCGACGAGGCCGGAGTCGGTGCTGTGCCGCTGATCGTGAAGCGCGGCGCCGATGTACCGATCACGGACGCCTCGGGTGAGCTCTGCCTGACCGACGCGAAGCCCGACGTCCGAGACCGCCGCCTCACCCTTGAGGACTGTGACAATGCGCGTGACCAGAAGTGGTTCGTGGCCGCGGGCGGAGAGATCCGCAATCCTGCCTCGAGGCAGAACGTCTCTCTCGCGCCGTCGTCGACCGAGGGCCGACTTGACCTTGTCTCGGTCCTGGGCTCCAGCATCGCGAAGTTCACCGCCCCGTCCGACGTGGGATCGGTTCCGTTCAGCCTGGATGTCGCGATCGACGGCGACGACCTGGAGGTCTGGGGAACCGGCGCCGACGGCCGCGTCGTGGAGGTGGTAGCCGACGTGACCTTCGGCTCCAAGCCGCTGGTGATCTACGCAGGTGACGTCGACACCACCGGCACGTGGAAGGCCAGGGTCCCTGCCAGCGCGTTGCAGCGGTACTTGAAGGTCCCTTTTGTCGCCACCCAGAAGCTCTTCGGCAACGAGCAGTCGATCGAGATCGACGTCGACGCCAAGAACGTCGTCACGATCGACGGGCTCGATGACGGCGACGAGATCGTCGGCGACTCCACCGAGCTCCGGGGCAGCGCCCTTCGCGACACCACCGTCGTCGTGAAGGAAGGCGACGAGGTCCTCGGCGAGACGATGGCGAAGGCCAGCAAGCGCGGCGCGGGCGACGAGGGGACCTACGCGGTGCCCCTCGCAGACCTGACCCCGGGCGAGCACACCTTCACGGTCGAGCAGAGTCAGAACGCCCACGTGACGACGCGCTCCCGCGTCACGGTCGACGTCGTCCCGACGGCCGACGCTCCGTTCGCGGTGACGTCGCACAGCGACGGCGACACCTACGTCGACGGCATCTCGACGTTCGCGGGCACCGGCACCGACGGCGCCACGGTGACGGCGACGAACCAGTGGGGCACCCTGATGGGGCGCGCCACCGTCAAGGATGGCGCGTGGACCTTCGCTCGCAACCTCGGACCGACGACGACCGGATACGACATCACGTTCACGCAGACGAGCCCTGCCGGTTCGTCTTCGTCCACCGTGCACCTCGACTACGCGGGTTCGCGTCCGCTCGTCGTGTCGTCGCCCGCCGACGGCTCGACCTACGACGTCGGCGTGGCCGAGTTCCGCGGAACTGCGACGGCCGGCGCCCGGATCACGGCCGTCAACCAGTGGGGTACCCCGATGGGAAGCCACACTGCTGATTCGAAGGGCGACTGGACATTCAGCCGCAACCTCGGACCCACGACGGCCGGCTACGACATCACCGTCACGGCTACCAAGGGCGCCGATGTGAAGACCACCGTGATCCACCTCAAGTCCAAGGAGGCGAACGTGCCGGTCGCCGTCACGAGCATCCCCGACGGCGCGACGTACCGACCGGGACTGAACGTCCTGCGCGGCACGGGGACCCCCGGCGCCGGCATCACCGCCGTCAACGCCACCAACGGCTGGAACGTGCCGATGGGCAGCGCCAAGGTCACCGCCGACGGCACCTGGGCACTCCCCGAGCGCAACTGGGGCCCGTCGAACGACTACCAGGTCACGGTCACGCAGACCAACCCCGACAAGACCACCAGCACGACGACCATCGGCATCAAGGCACCGGTCTTCACTCCGCTGCAGGTCTCGGGTGTTGCTCTGGGCGCCGCCCAGGGGGCCGGGGTCCACGCGACGTTCCGCGGGACCGCCACGCCGTTCGCGACCATCGCCGTCACGTCGGCCACGACCGCGACGACGTACCAGTCCGTCACGGCGGACGCGAAGGGCGAGTGGACTGCCACGCGCGTCTGGAACCCGGAGCACACATACACGCTGAGCTTCGACCAGACCGCGAGGGACGGCAAGACGTCATCTGTCGCGTACGGCAAGTGGACGCCGAAGGACTCCAAGTAGCACCCGCGTGACGAAGAGGGCGACTGGTCGACGGCCGGTCGCCCTCTTTCGCGCTTCCGCAGGAGCAGAGGCGGGCTGCCGCGTCAGCGGACGACACGACCGTGGCCCCCCACCGGCGTGTCGTCCCCCGCTGATTCTCGCGGCAGCCCCTCTGGTGCATCTCGATGATTCGGGCATCGAGGCCGGCGTCTCTTCCGACGCCATCAGAATCCCACCGACCGAACCAGTTCGACAGAATCACTAGTGATGGCACCCGAATGGGGGGCAGACAGTCGATTCGCGCTACCGTGGTGGAAATTCGACGAACCCTAGACTTCACGAGTGGAAGACGCGATGCCCGACCCGACCCCAGGCCCCGAGACCGCGGCGTTGACCGTCCTGCGAGTCGCCCTCGTGGAAGACCACGAGATCGTCGCCGTCGGCTTCGCCGAGCTCCTCCGCCAGTACCCCGACATCGACGTGACCACCGTCGCCGCGACCGTCCGTGAACTCGACCTGGCGAAGAACCCCGTCGACCTCGTCGTCCTCGACCTGCGTCTCGGCGACGGCTCCAGCGCCACCGACAACATCCGCTCGCTGCTGTCTGCGGGCGTCGACGTGCTGATCCTCACCGCAGCCGAAGATCCACAGGCGATCCGCGATGCGGCGAAGGCGGGCGCGCTCGGCATCGTCCGCAAGTCGCAGCCGGTCGACGAGCTCGTCGATGCGATCCGCTCGGCAGCGAGCGGCGAGACCGTCCCGGGCCTCGACTGGGCCGCCGCCATCGACGGCGACGAAGGCCTGGCCGATGCGGGCCTCAGCGCCCGCGAGCGCGAGATCCTCGCTCTCTACGCGTCCGGCGAGAAGGCGCAGTCGGTCGCCTACCTGACCAACCTGTCGAAGTCGACGGTCGCCAACTACGTCTCGCGCATCCGGGCCAAGTACGCCAACGCCGGGCGCCCCGCCCACACGAAGGTCGACCTGCACCGTCGCGCGGCGGAGGACGGCCTGATCGACGAGGACCGACCGCGACGATGACCGAGACGCAGAGCGTCGAGGCGGGCGGCGACGCCGAGCGCCGGGTGCTGCGGATCCTCTACGTCTCGATCGGAATCGGCGGCATCGTCTACCTCGCCGTCGGCTTCAGCAAGGCGATGGCGCAGTTCGGGGCGATGGGCGGCGTCGCAGGACTCGTTCTGTACTGCGTGGCGGCGGCCGGTCCGTTCCTGCTGCTGGCGCTCGCCCCCTGGGCCTCGCTGACTGCACTCCGGCGGGTGGCCCTGGCCCACGCGCTGACCTTCTGGGGCGTGATGCTCGCGTTCCCGCTCGTGATGACGCAGAAGTCTCTGCCCGGGAGCGACTCGCCCTGGACGAACGACCTGATGACGGTGCCGGCCGTGGCGATGGCGGTCGGCGCGCGTCGACCGGTCATCGCCGCCTACGTGCTCGCGACCTCGATCACATCGGGCGTCATCCGCTACCTCACGGCGCCCGAGGTGGGCGTGACTCTGGCGGCCCTGGACCTCGCCTACAACTTCCTGTTCGACTGCGCCTTCGTCGCGCTCACGCTGGTCACCCGGTCGAGTGCGGTCCGCCTCGACGCCGCAGCCGAGGCCGCTCGGGTCAAGACATCGCACGAGGCCGAGGCATCGGCGCGCGTGCAGCAGCGGATCCGCATCGATGCCCTGGTGCACGACCACGTGCTGTCAGCGCTGCTGATCGCGTCGCGGGCCGACGCGGTGCCGACGCCGGCGCTGCGGGAGCTCGCGGCGAGCACGCTGAGGACCCTGAACGAGGAGGCGCTGCCGCCGCACCAGGTGCTGTCGGGGGAGGAGTTCGTCGGGCGCCTCCGCTCGACGGTGTCGTCGCAGGGGGCCGGGATCGCGTTCGACGGGGAGCTCGGGGCGGCCGTGCGAGTTCCTGCCGACATCGCCCAGGCTCTCATCGAGGCGACGAGCGAGGCCGTCCGCAACTCGCTGCTCCATGCGGCGGCCGACGACGCCGGGGGCGACGTCACCCGGCTCGTCCGAGTCGCATCGCTCGACGGCGGGCTCGCCATCGTGGTGCGCGACGACGGCCGCGGGTTCAACAGCCGTCGGATCCCGCCCGAGCGGCTCGGCGTGCGCGTCAGCATCCTCAACCGGATGGCGACGCTGCCGGGCGGCCACGCCGACATCGAGTCGGGCCGCGGACTGGGAACGCGCGTGACACTCGCCTGGTCGCCCGAGGAGGTCGCATGACGACGTCGACGCCGTCCTTCCTGCGGCTGACCGGCCGCGGCACGACCGCGCTCTTCGTGCTCTTCGCGGCAGTGCACACGGCCGTGACCGTCTACGGGCTCCCCCAGAACCGGGTGCCGCTGCTCGCCCTGGGCGCTCTCGGGGCCGTCCTGGTCGCCGGCTACCTGGTCACGCTGCCTCACGAAGAGCCGTACCCGCTCCGGCTCACCGTCTGCGTGGTCGCGCTGACCACCCTCGCCTCGCTCAACGTGTGGAACCTCCCCGACCGCGGCTGGCCGGGGTGGGCGACCTGGATGTGGGGCGCGGTCTCGTTCGTGATGTTCCTGCTGACGCTGCGCGGCCGCGCCGGCTGGGCGTGGTCGGGGTTCGCGATCATGGCCGGGATGACGGTCCTCTGGAGCGCCGTGGTCGGTCGGGGTGTCGCCGCGGGAGTCGGCTTCGTGATCCGGTCGGCAGCGCTGGTGCTCGTCGTCTGGCTGTTCTCGATCCTGCTCGGCCGGACGCGCGCGTCGATCCGCACCCTCCAGCGGTCGGAGCTCACGCGCCTGCGCTCGGAAGCGGCCGCCGCCGCCGCGCTCGAGGAGCAGAACACGCGCCTCGACCAGTTGCGCTCGCTCGCGACGCCGGCGCTCCAGCGGATCCTGACGGCCGAGCTCATCACCGAAGACGACCGCCGCGCGTTCACCCTCGCCGAGGCGGGACTCCGGGATCAGCTGCGAGCCAGCAACCTCGCGACGGCGCCGGTCACCGACGCGGCGAGCCGAGCCCGAGCCCGCGGGGTCGACGTGTCGCTGCTCGACGACCGTGCCGGCGCCGACGTGCCGCTCGAGGTGCGCGAGCGGATCGAGACGGCGCTCGTCGCCCAGCTCGACGCCGCCGAGAGCGGGCGCGTGGTCGCTCGGCTCCTGCCTGACGGGCGCGACGCCGTGGCGACGGTGCTCGCCACAGACGGCGTCGACACCACCCGGGTCTCGATCCCGCCGAGCTCCTGACGGGACGGCGCTACCCTCCGTTCACAGGTTCGCGGTAGCGTCCAGTCATGACCGAGGCGACGCTGGCCGACACCACTCCCATCCCCCGTCGCCGGATCGTCTCGTGGGCGCTCTGGGACTGCGGCTCCGCCGGCTTCAACACCATCGTCGTCACCTTCGTGTTCTCGACCTACCTGGCGTCGAACTCGTTCGTCGCGCCCGCCGTCGTCGCGGCCGCCGGAGACGACATGACCAACGCCGCCCTCGTGGCCGCGAAGGCCCACAACGCCTCGGTCGTCTCGACCGCCCTCACGATCGCGGGCCTCCTGATCGCCCTGCTCGCGCCGCTGCTCGGCCAGCGCTCCGACGGCACCGGCAAGCGGAAGCTCTGGCTCGGCATCAACACCGGCATCGTCATCGCGGCGATGCTCGGCATGTTCTTCGTGGCGCCGGGGCAGTCGTACCTGATCGTCGGCGCGATGCTCCTGGCCCTGGGCAGCGTGGTGATGGAGTTCGCCAACGTGAACTACAACGCGATGCTCGTGCAGGTCTCGACTCCGAAGAACGTCGGCCGAGTCTCGAGCTGGGGCTGGGGAGCCGGGTACTTCGGCGGCATCGTCCTGCTCGTGATCCTGCTCGTGCTCTTCATCCAGAGCTTCGGCGTCGACGGACACGCCGGCGTGCTCGGCCTCGACTCCTCGATCGCCGGCGGGGTGCTCAACGTCCGGTTCGCGATCGTCGCGTCGGCACTGTGGTTCGCACTCCTGGCGATCCCGCTGTTCGTGAACGTCCCCGAGATCCCCGCGACCGGGCCGACGACGGCGCGACTGAGCTTCCTCGCCTCGTACAAGCGGATCGGCCGCACGATCGCCCAGCTGTACCGCAAGAACCCGCAGGTGCTGCTCTTCCTCGGAGCGTCTGCCGTCTACCGCGACGGAATCGCGGCGGTCTTCACGTTCGGCGCGATCATCGCCTCGCAGGTGTTCGGCTTCACGCAGAGCGAGGTGCTCTACTTCGCCGTGGCGGCCAACCTGGTCGCCGGCACCGGCGCCTTCCTGGCCGGCCGCTACGACGACCGTCTCGGGCCGAAGCTCATCATCGTGGTGTGCCTCGCCGGTCTCGTCATCGCGGCCGTCGCGATCCTGTTCGTCGGCGACGCCAAGGCGGGCTTCTGGGCGTGCGGGCTGTTCCTCTCGCTGTTCGTCGGTCCGGCCCAGTCGTCGAGCCGCTCCTTCCTCGCGCGGGTCACGCCTCCCGGCCGCGAGGGCGAGATCTTCGGCCTCTACGCGACGACCGGCCGCGCCGTGAGCTTCCTCGCGCCGCTCCTGTTCACCGTGTTCGTGGCGATCTCGGGCAACACCCGCTTCGGCGCCATCGGCATCGCGATCGTGCTGGCCGTGGGCCTGGCGATGATGGTGCGGGTCAACCCGAGGCAGAAGGCGATCGACTGACGAGGGCTACTCGGCGGCCGCGCGGGTGGCGGTCGCCGAGGCGACGGCGGCTCTGAAGGTCTGAGCCCCGGCCTCCCACTGTCGGCCGTCGATGATCACCGTGGGCGTACCGCGGAACTCGGCGACGTCGCTCCCCGCCGTGGCGTTGTCGGCGACCCGCTTCGTGACGGCGGCGACCGTGGGGGCGAACCGCTGGTCTCGCACGCACTCCGCGACGGCGGCGGGATTCTTCAGGCCTCGCGTGCCGGAGATCTGGGAGACCAGCTGCTCGTTCGTCAGGCCGGCGGTGTTCTCGGCGGGCTGGTCGGCGAGCAGCTTCGCGTTCACGGCGAAGAACGAGTCGGGGGCCAGATCGGCTGCGCACAGGGCGGCGGCCGTCGCCCGTGTCGAGTACTTCGACCCCTGGCTGAGGCGATCGAGGATCGCGATCGGGTGGTACTCGACCACCGCGGCGCCCGACTTCACCAGGCCCTCGATGTAGTCGCCGTTCTCGGCCTCGAATGCACCGCAGTTGGGGCAGAGGTAGTCGATGTAGACGCGGATCGTGACGGCGTCGGCGTCGTGAGCCGCGGGCGGGGTGGCCTCGGCACCCGGCTGCAGGGCCACGCTGCGCTCCGCCACGAAGCCCTCGCCGATGCGGACGCCGTCGCCGGCGAGGTTGCGGGGGCCCGGGCCCGGCGGCGTGATGCCAGAGACGACCACCAGAGCGACGACGGCCAGCACGGCGATCACGCCGGCGACGATGCCCGACCGGATGGCGAGAGCGCGGCGGGCGGCGCTGCGCCTCTGGGCCGCCATGGCCTGCCTCGCGCGTTCTCGGGCGGCGCGGCGGCGGTCGTTCTTCGTTTCGGGGGCGGGCATGCGGACTCCTGACGATCGGGACAAGTCGTCGGCAATCATACGATATTTCACATCCATAGACCAGGGCGCAGGAACTTCCTGACGGGGGTGGGCAGCGCCGGCAGTTCCTGCGCCCGCGGTCTAGGCCGCCGTCAGCCCGTTGGCCTTCGCCACCGAGCCGTACCAGCGCGCACTCGGCTTGGGGGTCCGCTCGAACGTCTGCTTGTCCCACGCGATGAGGCCGAACGTGGGGCGGAAGCCGGAGGCCCACTCGTAGTTGTCGAGGGCGCTCCAGTGCTGGTAGCCGAGCACGTCGACGCCGTCGTCGATTGCGGCGTGGATGTGCTCGAGCGCGCCCTGCGTGTAGGCGATGCGGCGGGTGTCGTCGGCGGTCGCGATGCCGTTCTCGGTGACCATGACCGGCACGTGGTCGCTGAGCTCCCACGCACTTCGGATGCCCTCGGCGGCGGCCGGCGGGTAGAACTCCCAGCCGGTGAGGGTGGTCTCGAGCCCGTCGGCGACAGGGCGCGGGCCCTCCGGCCCGATGAAGGTCTGCGTGTACGCCTGGACGCCGACGAAGTCGTTGCCGCGCGCGGCCTCGAGGTACCAGTCGTCGCGCGGGTGGCCGTACTCGCGGAGCTTCTCGGCGGCGCCCGGCTCGTCGACGGCCTTGAACGCCTGGGTGGCGACGGTCCAGCCCGTTCGGAGCCCCGCGACCTGCGAGAGCACCTCGCGCGACCGGTCGTGCGAGGCGAGGAGGGCGTCGGCGACCTGGAGATCGGGGTTCGGCAGGCCGTAGGCCACGAGGTTCGAGGCGTCTTCGCCGCCGGCGAGCATGGCGGCGATGTTCGGCTCGTTGATCGTGCAGACGTAGCGGACGCCCTCTGCGACGACCGGGAGGGCCGCCTCGGTGTAGCGGGCGAAGAGGTCGGCGGCGTCGGACGCGCGCCAGAAGCCGTCGCGCTCGAACCAGCGCGGCACCGTGAAGTGCATGAGCGTGACGATCGGCTCGACGCCGAACTCGTGGCAGGCATCGACCATGCGGCGGTAGTGGTCGAGCTCGGCGCGCGAGACGTAGCCGCGCTCGGGCTCGATGCGAGACCACTCGATGCTGAACCGGTAGCTGTTGAGGCCGAGCCCGGCCAGCGTCTCGATGTCGTCGCGGAAGCGGTGGTAGCTGTCGGCCGCGTCGCCCGAGGGCTCGACGATGCTCGTGCCCGGAGTGTGCTCGTGCACCCACCAGTTGCTGTTCACGTTGTTGCCCTCGATCTGGTGGGCGGCGGTGGCCGCGCCCCAGAGGAAGCCGTCGGGGAAGGTGAGCACGGTGGCTCCTTTCGGTGGAGTGTCGGAGGTCAGCGGCGCGTGCGCTGCGGGTTCGGCACGGCTTCGAGCAGTGCGACGGTGTAGTCGTCGGTCGGCCGCTGCAGCACCTCGGCCGTCTCGCCGCGCTCGACCACGGCGCCGTCGTGCAGCACCATGATGTTGCCGGTGATGAGCCGCGCCGAGAGCAGGTCGTGCGTGATGTAGAGCAGGCTCACGCCCCACTTCTCCCTCAGGTCCTCGAGCAGCGCGAGCACGCCGGCTCGGAGCGACACGTCGAGCATCGACACCGGCTCGTCGGCGATGATCACCTGCGGGTCGCAGGCGAGCGCCCGGGCGATGACGACGCGCTGGCGCTGCCCGCCGGACAGCTCGTGCGGCAGCTTGGCGGCGAACTGCTCGACCGGCGCGAGGCCGACCGTCTCGAGCAGCTCGAGCACTCGCTGACGGGCGTCGCGGCCCTTCAGCCCGGTGAAGTTCACCACGGGCCGGGTCAGCGTGTACTCGACGGTGTGCAGCGGGTTGAGCGCGGCGTACGGGTCTTGGAAGACCATCTGCACGTTGCGGTGCAGGTCGCGGAGCTGGCCGCGCCGGAGCTTCGCGACGTCGAGGCCGCCGAAGCGGATCGACCCCTCGCTCGGCTTCTCGACACCGGTGATCATCTTCGCGATCGTCGACTTGCCCGAGCCGGACTGACCGACGAGAGCGAGGGACTGCCCGGGCTCGAGCGTGAACGACACGTCGCGGACGGCGCGGACCGGCTGCTCGCCGCGTCGGGGCGGCGGGTAGGTCTTCGAGACGTGCTCGACGACGATCGACTCCTGCGCCGTGCTGATCGAGCGGGTCACGACGGTCGGCGCGTGCTCGGGCGAGGCCACGGCGCTCCGGGAGGCCCCGGCCTGGCGTCGGATCGCGCGGTCCTCGAAGCCGGGCAGCGAGACGACCTCGGCGCGCGGGTCGGCGTAGTGGCTCAGCAGCATCCGGGTGTAGTCGGCGGTCGGCGCGTTCAGGATCTCGGACGACGGGCCGTCCTCGACGATGACGCCCTCATGCATGACCAGCACGCGTTCCGTCGCCTCGAGCACGATTCCGAGGTCGTGGCTGATCAGCACTGCGGTGAAGCCCTCGCTGGCCTGCAGGTCGCGGATCGTGTTCATCACGGCGTGCTGCACGAGCACGTCGAGCGCGGTCGTCGGCTCGTCGAACACCATCAGCTGCGGCTCGAGCGACAGGGCGAGCGCGATCGAGACGCGCTGGCGCATGCCGCCCGACAGCTCGCCCGGGAAGCGGTCGAGGGTCGCGGCCGGCAGCTCGACCTTGCCGATCAGCTCGCGCGCCCGCTCCTCGCGACGCTCGCGCGACACGTGGCCGTGCGCCGTGAAGACGTCGAAGAAGTGGTTGCGGATGGTGCGCACCGGGTTGAGCGCGTTCATGCCCGACTGCAGCACCATGGCGAAGCCGCCCTGGCGCTGCTCGCGCAGGTGCTCCGCGTCGATCGAGGCGATGTCGGTGCCGTCGAACAGGATCGTCCCGTGGCTGATGCGGGCCGGCGGCTTGGAGAGGCGGGTCAGGGCGAAGCCGAGGGTCGACTTGCCGGATCCGGACTCGCCGACGAGCCCGACGAACTCGCCGCGACGGAGCTCGAATGAGACGTTCTCGACCGCGAAGGTCGGGTCGGCCCCGTCGGGCTCGTAGACGACGCTGAGGTCTTCTACCGTGAGGAGAATGTCGTCGGAGCTCATTTGCGGACCTTCCGTCGTTCGCGGAGTCTCGGGTTGCTGAGACCGTCGACGCCGAAGTTGATGAGGGTGAGGCTCGTCGCGAGCAGGGCGATGCAGAGGCCCGGCGCGAAGAGCAGCGCCCACTGGCCGGTGAGCAGCGCGTTGGAGTTCTGAGCCCAGAAGAGCATGGTGCCCCAGCTGACCGTCGACGGGTCGCCGAGCCCGAGGAACTCCAGGCCCGCCTCGGCGAGGATCGCGCTCGTGGCCGCTCCGAAGAAGTTGCCCACGATCAGCGAGGTCATGTTCGGCAGGATCTCGCGGAAGACGATCCGAGCCGGCCGTTCGCCGCTGAACACCGCGGCGGTCACGAAGTCGCGCCCGCGGAGCGACTGCGTCTGGCTGCGCAGCACTCGCGCGCCCCAGGCCCAGCCGGTGATCACGACCACCAGGATGATCATCCCGATGCCGCCGTTCTGCAGGTACGCCGCGATCACGATCATCAGCGGCAGGCCCGGCACGACGAGGAAGAGGTTCACCACGAAGTTGATCACGTCGCCCACCCAGCCGCGGACGTAGCCCCAGCTGAGGCCGATCAGCACGGCGACCAGCGTGGAGAGGAGGCCCGCCACGAAGCCGACGAACACGCTGATGCGCGCGCCCTGGATGAGCTGGCTCAGGACGTCCTCGCCGGCGGCCGTCGTGCCCAGCCAGTGCCCGGCGGAGGCGTCCTGACTGCGAGCGAACTCGGTCGACGAGGGATCGTACGGAGCGAGCAGGGGCGCGAAGATCGCCGCCAGCACGAAGAGGAGGAGGATCACCACGCCGATGCGCGCCTTGGTGTTCGACCAGACGGTGGCCGCCACGCGGGCGAGGACCTGGAGGGGGGAGGCGGCCGCGGCGACGGAGGTGTCGGGCGGGGGTGCCGGAGTTCCTGCGGTGATAGGGGTCGTCGTCATCGTTCGGCCCTCACTTTCTCGTTCGCGGGTCGAGGACGCCGTACAGGATGTCGACGATGAAGTTGGCGAGGAGCACGCTGACGGTGATCATCAGGAAGAGCGCCTGCATGAGCGGGTAGTCCTGGTTGGTGACGGCCTTGAGCAGCAGGTAGCCGATGCCGGGGTAGCCGAACACCGTCTCGACCAGCACGGAGCCGCCGACCACGCCGCCGAGCGCCAGGCCGAAGCTGGTGAGGTTCGGGAGGATCGCGTTGCGCGCCGCGTACCGGATGGCCACGGTGTGCGGCTTGAGACCGTTCGCCTCGGCGAAGGTGACGTAGTCGTCGCCGAGCGTCGAGATCATGGTGTTGCGCATGCCGAGGATCCAGCCGCCGAGCGAGGTGATCAGGATCGTCACCGCCGGAAGCACCGCGTGGTTCAGGGCCGACCCGATGAACGCCCCCGAGAAGCCGGGCACGTTGGTGACGCCGTAGGCGCCCGACGTCGGGAAGATCTTGAACACGTAGCCGAGGAAGAACAGCAGGAGGAGCGCCGTCCAGAAGTACGGGAAGGCGCTCGCGAACGATCCGCCGAGGGTCGGCAGCGCGTCGAGCCAGGTGCCGCGCTTCCACGCCGCAAGCACGCCGAGCAGGGTGCCGAGCACGAATGCCACGATCGTGACGAACCCGACCAGAATCAGGGTGTACGGCAGCGCCTGGCCGACGAGGTCGGCGACGGGCTGCGGGTAGAACGTGTAGCTCACGCCGAAGTCCAGCGTCAGGACCTGCTTGAGGTACTGGCCGTACTGCGACAGCAGGTTGCCGTCGGGCACGCCGAGCTGGATCTCGATGGCCTTGCGCGTGGCGGCGGTGACCGGGCCGTTCTGCGAGAGCTTCGCGATCGCGGCGTCGGTGGGCGAGCCGGGCATGAGCCGCGGCAGGAAGAAGTTCAGCGTGATGGCGGCCCAGAGGGTCAGGATCAGCAGGCCGACCTTGCGGAGTGCGTATGTCACTTCGCGGCCTCCGATTTCTTCAGGTGAGTCAGGATCAGCAGGGCTGTCGAGACGTAGGTCTTCGGGCTCGTGTACGGATCGTCGGCACTCGGCCACCCGGTGAACTTCTGCGTCGAGAAGAGGCCCCATGAGCCGCCGTAGTAGAGGCCGATCGAGGGCAGCTCGTCGTAGTAGATCTGCTGCAGCCGGTAGCCGAGCTGCTTCTGCTCCTGCTCGTCGGTCGTCGTCGTGAACTCGTTCAGGATGGCGTCGACCTCGGCGCTCCTGTAGCGGCCGAAGTTGTTCGCCGCCTGATTGCCGATGGGCGTGTAGAACTCGCTCGAGAGGTTGTTGGCGAAGTCCTGGTACACCGACCCGGTACCGCCGACAGAGCCCATCGCGAGCTGGAAGTCGCCGTTGCGGAGAGCGAGCTGGTAGGCCGCGGGCTGCGGCTGGGCGACCTTGACGGTGATGCCGACGGCGGCCCACTGCTTGGTGATGGCCTGGACTGCGCGCAGCCAGTCGGAGTAGCCGTTGGCCGTCGTGATGGTGATGGTCAGCGCCTTGCCCGTCGTGTCGACGAGCTTGCCGTCTTTCATCGTGTAGCCCGCCTTGGCGAAGGACGACTTCGCCTGCGAGTCGCTCTGCGCGATGAGGCCCTTGTCGGGGATGGCCGGGTCGAGCAGGTCTTCCTGGTTGGGCAGCAGCATGCCGGTCTGGCCGGCCTGCTGCATGTAGCCCTCGGCTGCGGCGTCGCCGACGGCCTTGCGGTCGAGCGCGTAGCTGAGCCCCTTGCGGAAGTCGAGGTCGTTGAACGGCGCCTCGGTGAGGTTCGGGAACAGGCTGATCGTGCCTCCCGGCGGGAACCAGTACGTGTTCGACGGGTTCGCCGCGTTCCAGGTGCCCTTGACGTCGCTGATGAACGAGAACGCCCAGTCGTAGCCCTTGGTGACGACGTCGAGCTGCGTGTTCGACGCGGGGAGCACGAGGTGCTGCACCTTCACCTTGTCGGCCTGCCAGTAGAGCGGGTTCTTGTCCATCGCGTACTCCTGCGGCGTGAAGTTGCCGAGGTTGTACGGGCCGGTGCCGACCGGGTCGGGGTTCGTGAAGGTCGAGGGGTCTTTCACCTTCGACCAGATGTGCTCGGGCACGATCTGCGTCTGCTCGATGATCTGGGCTGCGGGCACGTCGTCGCCCTTCAGGTGCACGACGACGGTGTCGCCCTTCACCTCGACGCTCTTCATGTACTGCCACGCGCCCTTGAGGTCGAGGCTCGGGAACTTCTTCAGCATGTCGAACGTGAACTTCACGTCGTCGGGGCCGAACGCCTTTCCGTCAGACCACTTGACGCCCTGGCGGATCGTGAAGACGACCGTCTGCGGGTCCGGGATCTCGGTCTTCGACGCGAGCCACGGCTCCTCGTCGCCGTTGAGGTCGTTGAGGATCACCAGCGGCTCGAACATGTACCAGCTCGCTACGCGCGTGTTCGGCAGGTACGGATTGAAGACCCGCTGCAGCGAGGGGCTGCCGTTGTCGGCCGCGATCAGCATCGTGTCGGCGCCGAGGGACGGATCAGGCGCGCTCTTGATGTCGATGCTACAGCCCGTGAGGACGAGCGCGGCCGCGAGCAGGGAGCCCAGGGCCGCAGCCGCTCTGCGAGTTCTCGTGCGAGGTGTCGTGTGCATCGTTGCCACGTCTTTCTGTGCTGTCGATCCGCCCCGCAGGCTTCCGCCCGGGCGCGTGCCGCGTCGATGCGGCGTGACCATGGTCAGTGTAAGCGCATACATAGCTCGGAGACAAGCCTCGATCACAGCGCAGGAACTCGGGGTCCTCTCGCGCTCTACGCCCTGAGCCCCGCCAGGAGGACCTCCAGGTACGCGGCGAGCACCGCCGCACGGCCCCGCTCGGGCGCGAGGCGCACGGCGACCTCGACCCCTCGGGCGAGCCGCTCGACGTCGGCCGGCTCGACGTCGGGTCGGACCGCCTCCGCCTTCTGCGCAGCCTCCAGCAGCGCGCGGCCGAGGCTCCGCAGCTCCGCCTTCGCCGCGGCCACGTCCGGGTCGACGGCATCCTGAGCCGTCACCACCTCGCCGAGCCCGACCTCGCGCACCTGGAGAGCGACGGACCCGCGGACGGCGCGCTCGAACGCCTCGCCGGGGTCGCCCACCGCCGCGGCGTCGCGCACGACGGCCACCAGGCGCAGCAAAGGCTCCACCGCCAGCCCCTCCTCCAGCGCCCGCTGGGTCGGGAAGTGCCGGTACACCGTTCCGACGCCCATGCCGACGTCGCGCGCGAGCTCGTTGAGGCCGGGCACGCGGCCCTCGGCCCGGTGCCGGGTGCGGGCCGCGGCGAGCAGCCGCACGCGGTTGCGGTGCGCGTCGGCGCGCGTCGGACGGGGCATGAAAAGAGGATAGACGATCCGTTTGACTGCGCGGCGACCGGCTGGGGCCCGCCGGGACCGGTCAGCGACGCTCCCCTACTCTGGAGGCATGGCCTCCTTCGATGACGACTACGTCGTCCGCACGTTCTCGCCCGCCCTCGTCGACGGCAAGCCCGACGAGGCGACGGCCGCCTGGCTCGGAGCGACCCGCATCGGGTTCCACGAGAAGGCCGACGCCGATGCCGTGCGCGAGTCGGCCATCGGCTCGGTCGACGACGGCCGCGTCTTCACGGGCGTGTACCCGAGGCGCCCGGTCGCCGGCGGCCTCGACGAGACCTGGCCGGTCGGCACCTTCACCGGCTACACCAAGACGATCAATGTCGGCGGCGGCCGCCTCGTCGATGCGTACCTGGTGTCAGACGTCACCGTGCGCCCGACCCACCGTCGCCGAGGCATGCTCCGTACCCTGATGACCGAGCGCCTCGCCGCAGCCGCCGCGTCGGGGCACGCCCTGGCCGCGCTGACGGCCAGCGAGTCGACCATCTACCGCCGCTTCGGCTACGGCCCGGCGACCCGCAAGCGCACCGTCGTGCTCGAGCGCGACGTTCCCGTCACCCTGCTCGCACAGCCCACCGGCCGCGTCGAGATGGCCAGCCCCACCTCGCTCGCCGCCATCGCACCGCGCGTCTTCGCCCGCTTCCACGAGACCACGCCCGGCTCGGTCGACCGGCAGGGCCAGTACTCGAACCTCTACAACGGCCTCACCTACGGCACCGCCAAGCCCGATGACGAGCTGCGCGCCGCCATCCACGTGCCCGACTCCGGCGAGGCCGACGGGTACGTGCTCTACTCGATGCGGGAGGAGGCGGGAGCGTCGGTGCTCGAGATCGCGGATCTCGTGAGTGCGACGGCGGACGCCTTCCTCGGGCTGTGGGACTTCCTCGGCTCGGTCGATCTCGTGCAGCGGATCCGCTGGTCGAAGGCCCCCGTCGAGACACCGCTGCTGCACGCCCTCACCGCGAGCCGCTCGCTTCAGACCGAGCGCGAGAGCGACCACGTCTGGCTCCGCGTGCTCGACGTGCAGAAGGCCCTCTCAGCCCGGCCCTACGCCCGCGACGGCGAGATCACCCTGCGCGTGCACGACAAGCTCGGGCACGCCGAGGGCACCTTCCGCCTCGAGGTCGTCGACGGCGTCGGACACGCGACGCGCATCGCCGACTCCGCGCCCGCGTCGCTCGAGCTCGACGCCGCGACCCTCGCCACGCTCTACCTCGGCGGCGTTCCGGTGTCGGTGCTCGGCGAGGCCGGTCTCGTGGTCGAGCACACCCGAGGCGCGATCCGTCTGGCGACGCAGATGTTCGCCGCCGACCGGCCGGTGTACGGGGTCACGGACTTCTAGCGGACGGCTGGTCGCGGCGACCGGGATTCGACCCTAGGGCGCCGGCGGGCAGCTCTCGCGGAGCAGGATCTGCACCGGCAGCGTCAGTCGACGCGCCGGAAGCGTGCTGTCGGCGAGACGGTCGACGATCGCGCGGACGGCGACGCGGCCGAGCTCCGCCATCGGCTGCCGGACGGTCGTGAGGCGCGGCGTCGAGAACCGACCGGCGTCGATGCCGTCGAATCCGGTGACGAGCACGCGCCCGGGCACATCGACCCCGCGCGCCGCGAGCACGTCGAGCACACCGAGAGCCGACTGGTCGTTGGCGCACACGATCGCGCTCGGGAGGGCGCTCTCGGCGAGGAGCTGCTCGGCGACGGCGCGGCCGCGCTCGCGCCCGAAGGTTCCTGGGACGACCCGCAGCCCGGCCGGGTCGAACGCACCGTCGGCCAGCCCCTGGTCGAGGCCCTCGCGGCGGCCGGCCTCGTCGGGCGAGTCGCTGGGCCCCGCGACGTAGACGACCGATGTGACGCCGTGGCCGTCGACGAGGTGGTGCGCCAGAGCGCGCATGCCGCCGGCGTTGTCGACCCCGACGTGATCGAGGTCGTCGCCCGGGTTCGTGTCGGCGACGACGACGACGGGGATCCGTCGCGACACGTGCGCGACGAGGTCCGAGGGCACCGTCTGCGAGAGGACCGCCAGGCCGTCGACCCGACCCGCGATGTCGTTGACCATCACGTCGCGGCTCTGACCGCGGCCCGCAGCCACCATGAGGGCGAATCCGTGGCGCCAGGCCTCGACCTCGGCGCCGCGGAGCACCTCGTCGAAGTAGAGGCTCGTCGACGGCGGGGCGGCCATCGGCTCGCGATCGTCGATGAGCGGCACGCCGGACGGCCCGTCGACGGTGTCGGCCACGGAGACGTCGATACCGTCGTAGCCGGGCAGGAACAGCCCGAGCACTCCGGTGCGGCGCCCGGCGAGACCGCGGGCCGAGCCGCTCGGGACGTAGCCGAGGTCTCGTACGGACTCGAGCACGCGGGCGCGAGTCTCGGGCCGCACCTCGTCGGGCCGACGGAGGACGCGCGAGACCGTCGCGATCGAGACGCCGGCATGGTCGGCCACGTCGTACACGGTGGGTGCCTTGGCCAACTCGCCTCCCGTTCTCCGTGGGCCGCTCCGCTCGGCCGGTCTCGGCTGGCGGTGTCGGCAAGTCTAGGCGTCGCCTTCCGCGCGGCCCGCGCGGGGCCGGGGGCGCTGTGCAAAACCGGCACGGGGCTGTGGAGAACGCTGGCGGCGATCGGCCCCGACTGGTTTGCTTGACCCATGTCGATCCAGTCCACGGCCGAGAAGGCCGAAACGCTCCGTTCTCTGCACGTTCCCGGCGATCCCCTGATCGTCACCAACGTCTGGGACAGCATCACGGCGCGCGTCGTCGCGTCCGCTCCGGGGGTGAAGGCGCTGGCGACGGCGAGCCACTCGATCAGCGAGGCGCATGGCGTCGAAGACGGCGAAGGCCTCGACGTCGACGAGGCCCTGGCCGCGGCCCAGCTGATCGTCCGCTCGGTCGAGCTGCCCGTCTCGGTCGACTTCGAGAAGGCCTACGCCACGGATGCCCCAGGAACGCGCGACAACGTCTGGCGGCTCATCGAAGCGGGCGCGGCCGGCCTCAACATCGAGGACAGCGTCGGTCGCGACAAGGCCGAGCTGTACGACATCGACACCCAGGTCTCGAAGATCGCCGCGGCCCGCGCCGCCGGCGACCGCGCGGGTGTGCCCATCGTCATCAACGCTCGCGTCGACGCTCTCGCCGGCGACCCGTCGCTCTGGGACGACGCGGTCACCCGCGCCAACGCCTACCTCGACGCCGGCGCCGACGTCGCGTTCGTGCTCGGCCTCACGACCGAGCAGATGGTGGCCGACGCGCTCTCGCAGATCCACGGCAAGGTCAGCGTCATCTCGGGTGCCGACAGCGTGCCGCTCGCGAAGCTCGCCGAGCTCGGGGTATCACGCGTGAGCTTCGGGCCGCGCGCCATGGGCCTCACGCTCTCGCACCTCCGCGACGCGGCGGCCACTCTCACGGCACGCGGCGAGTATCCCGCCGAGCTCGGATTCTCGTTCTGACCCTCCCGTCACGGAAGCAGCGCACGGTCCGCACGGACCCCGCACTTCGGCCGGTCTGGCGTCCGGGCCGACCCGACCGGGGCGCTCAGCACGAGCGTCATACGGCTGACGGCGCCCACCACGTCTAGCCAGACGTCGGCTGGCGGGCGTGCGACGACTCAGACGAAGTCGGCGGGGTTGTCGACGGGGTTCTTGGGCGTGGACTCGGAGCCGGCGCGCTCGCGCTCCTTCTCGGCCGTCTCGAGTTCCTGCTGCTGCTCTGCCGCCTCGCGGACCTCGATCGCCTCTTGGACGTCCTTCTCGTGCTTGAGCGCCTTCTTCTCGATCTGGCGGTCGTCGCGGAGGGGCAGCTGGATGTCCTCCTCGGCTTTGATGCCCGCCTGGAGCTCGCGGCCGCGCTCGGCCTCGGCGTCGAACTCGGCGCCGAAGAGCAGGGCGTTGTTCGTGATCCACAGCCAGAGCAGGAAGACGATGACGCCGCCGAGAGCGCCGTAGGTCTTGTTGTAGTTCGAGAAGTTCGCGACGTAGAACGCGAAGCCGATCGAAGCGATCAGCCAGATGCCGATCGCGAGCAGCGCGCCCATGCTCATCCAGCGGAACTTCGGCTGCTTCACGTTCGGCGAGAAGTAGTACAGCACCGCGACCACGACGACGATGATGATGGCGAGCACGGGCCACTTGACGATGAGCCAGACGGTCACTGCGGCGTCGCCGAGCCCGACGAAGTCGCCGATCGTGCGGGCGATGTCACCGCTCAGCACGAGGATCAACCCGGCCATCACGATCAGCACGACGGCGATGATCGTGACGAGGAGGTTGGTCGGGCGGAGCTTCCAGATCGGGCGCCCCTCCTGGCGGTCGTAGATCCGGTTCATGGCGCGGCCGAAGGCTCCGACGTAGCCGGAGGCCGACCAGATGGCGCCCACCACGCCGACGACGAAGGTGATGCCGGCGGCGGGTGACTTCGAGAGCGCCTCGACCGGGCCGCTGATCGTCTGGATGATCTGGTCGGAGGCGCCGAGCTGGCCGAGCAGGGCGAGGACCTGCTTGGTCGTCTGGTCCGCCTGGCCGAACAGGCCGAGGATCGACACGATCGCCAGGAGCGCCGGGAAGAGAGCCTGAACAGCGAAGTAGGTGAGCGACGCAGCGAGATCCGTGCAGCTGTCGCTCGAGAACTCGCGCAGGGTCTTCTTGAGCGTGTAAATCCAGGTGCGCTTCGTCAGGTCGAGCGGCGAATCGGGGCCCTCGTCACGGACATCGTCGCCGGTCTCGCGGGCAGGTGCAGCAGCAGTTCGGGCCACGGGGTCCTCCGGGGGTTCAACGTCTCGCTTGGGCGGGTCTCGTGTGGGCGGGTCTCGTGTGGGCGGGTCTCGCGTGGCTGGACACCCGGGAGGGGTCCGCGCCGGGGAGGGATCAGCGGCGAGCGCGCGACACGAGGCGTGCGACGCCGGTGACTGCCGCCGCCAGCCCGGCAGCGCCGACGGCCGCGGCGGCAAGGACCTTGGGGTCGTTGCTCACGCGCGACCGGGCTCGGCGCAGCTGGGTCTTCGGGTTCAGGCGGTCTTCGATCGCGTCGAGCGTGGCCGCGAACTCGTCACAGATCTTCGCGACGTCGTCGGCGAGCCCGTCAGCGGGCTTCTTCGGGTCGTCGCGCTCGCTCATCTCGCGTCGCCTTCCGCTGCCGATGACTTCGCGGCCGACTCCTTCGCGGCGTCGCCCTTGAGGGCGTGCACGTCGCTCCGGACGTTCTTGATCGTCTCGGTCGGCACCGGCGGAACGCCCCGTTTGAGCGAGCGGTAGCCGACGAAGGCCAGCGCGGCCGTGATGACGAGCAGAGCCGCCGCTACGAGAAGCGCCGCGAGCCAGGCCGGGAACACCGTCGCGGTGCCCAGGATCGCCGCGGCGATCAGCACCTCGAGCAGGATGAAGCCGAACACGGCGGCGCCGACCAGCAGGCCGATCCCGCGGCCCGCGACCTTGAGCTTGGCGATCAGCTCAGCGCGCGCGAGTGCGATCTCACCCCGGATCAGCCGCGAGATGAGATCGGGGAGCGAAGCCAGCATGCTGCCGAGCGACTTGCGCTCGCCCGCTTCCGGCTTCGTGTCGAAGACGTCGAAGAGACCCACGGTCAGGGAGTGTCTTTCGAGGTGGCCGACTTGACCTTCTCCGTAGCGGCGTGGGCGGCGTCGGACGCAGCCTCCTGCACCTTCTTGCCGACGATCGGCGCCTTCTCGGCAACGAAGTCCTCGGCCTTGGTGACGCCACGCTGGACCGACGGGTCGTGCCAGACCTGGTCGGCACGGCGCTTGATCTTCTCGTACGACTGGCGACCCGCGCGGGCACCCACGACGTATCCGGTTGCGAGTCCGGCGACGAACAGGATCTTGCCTCTCATGCGATTCTCCTTGGGTTGAGATGAACAGACCTTAAGGCTGGCACTGCGGAGCCGTTCCCGGCCAAATCGATGGGCGACTGTCGGAAAACGACGATCAGGGGCCCAGAGCCACCCACCAGATCAGCAGCATCGTGGTGAGGAATCCGCACGCGAAGTTGATGGCCAGGAACCGGCGCCACCCGCGGTTGGCCGACTCGGCCTCGGCGTCGGCCACGCTCCAGAACGGTGCGACCGCCACGAGGTACGGCACCACCAGCAGAGCCCCCAGCGGGCCGGGCCACGCGGTGAACAGCATCAGCACGCCGGCGAGCGCGTACGCGGCGAACGCGAATCGGACGGTCCAGGCCGCGCCCATGACGGTGGCGATCGAGGCGATGTCGCCCTCGCGGTCGGCGACGACGTCCTGGACCGCGCCGAACGCGTGGCTCGCCATCCCCCAGAGGAAGAAGGCGCCGAGCAGCGCCCAGAGCTGCGGGGTGAACGTGGCGCCGGCGAGAACGAGTCCGTAGACAGCGGGACTCGTGAAGTGCGTGCTGCTCGTCATCGAGTCGAGGAAGGGCCGCTCTTTGAACCGGAGCCCCTTCAGCGAGTAGGCGATGACGGCGAAGATGCTCACGGCGAGCACCGCCCAGCTCGGCGGATGCCCGACCAGCACGAGGAAGACCAGGAAGGGCACGTTCGTCACGACCACGGCCCGCAGGATCGTGGCGTGGAAGCTGCGGTCGACCATCGCGCCCTCGACGCCGCCCTTGCGCGGGTTGCGGAGGTCGCTCTCGTAGTCGAAGACGTCGTTGATGCCGTACATCGCCAGGTTGTAGGGCCCGAGGAAGTAGACGATGCCGACGATCGCGATGATCCAGTTCACGCCGTCCGAGCCGAGCCCGGTGAGGATGTACGCGGCCGCGAAGGGGAACGCCGTGTTCACCCAGCTCAGCGGGCGCGACACGGGGAAGAGCGCCTTCACCTCGGCCTCCTCTCGAGCAGCACCCACAGCGATGGCAGCAGGACGAGCGCCGCGACGGCGTACGCGAAGTCTTCCAGAGGTGCGATGCCGACGAACACACCGCTGATCTTCCCGGAGTCGTAGCCGACGAGGCCGATGCCGATCATGACGTTGTCGAAGACGGCGGTCATCACGAGGAGCACGCCGACAGTGAGCGCCGCGCTGACAACGCAGGAGCCGTGCACGCGAGCCCGACGCGCTCGGAGCGTGATCGCGGCCGCGATCCCCGCCAGGGCGACGGCTCCGAGGAAGAACGCGTTGAGCGCCCAGTAGCTCACGAGCGCCGCCCCCGCGTGCGTCGACCCTGAGTTGCCGACAGCACGAGCGGCATGCCGGCGGCGAGGTTCATCGTCAGGTAGCAGAGCAGCGCGAGGAAGAAGACCTCCTCCACCGGGAGCTCCCGTGCGATCTGGAGGCCCGTCATGAACGACGTCTCGCCGCGGAAGAAGATGCCGCTCCGGATGCCGAGGAGGTCCCAGACCAGGAAGAACGCGATGCCGACCGGGAGCACCACGGCGGCCCGGCGGGCGTCGCGCCAGAAGAACAGGCCGAAGCGACGGTCGAGCACGACCATTCCCGTCAGGGCGACGAGGAGGCCGACGAGGTAGAGCACGCCCATCAGGGCTCCGGAAGCGGCTCGGTCGAGGTGTCGCCCCGGAGGTTCTTGAGGAGCACCTCGGCGCTGATGAGGCACATCGGCAGCCCGATCCCGGGCCGCACCGATCCGCCGACGTAGTGCAGGCCGCGGACCCGCTTCGAGGCGTTGCCCGCGCGGAACATCGCGCTCTGCCGGAGCGTGTGCGCCGGGCCGAGCATGCTGCCCGACCACGAGTTGTAGTCGTCGACGAAGTCCTGCGGGCCGCGCGTGCGACGGAGCACGATTCGAGAACTCAGGTCCGGTGCGCCAGCCCAGGCGCCGATCTGCTCGATGACAGCGTCGCCGAGCCGCTCGAGCTGCACCGAGCCTGAGTTGTCGACGGCAGAGGCGCCCCCGGCGGCATCGAGCCCGTCCCCGCCGCGCCCGAGCTCCGGCTGAGCCGGCAGCGGCACGAGCACGAAGAGGTTCGTCTGTCCCGTGGGCGCCGTGGCCGGGTCGACGATCGACGGCTTGCAGACGTAGAGCGAGGGCGGCGCCGGGATGCTCTTCGGCTCGTGGAAGATGCGGCCGAAGTTGTCGTGCCAGTCGCTCGAGAAGAACAGCGTGTGGTGCTCGAGCTCGGGCAGCTCGCCCTCGACGCCGAGGTACATCAGAAGGGCGCTCGGGCCGGGGTTGCGGTCGGCCCAGTAGCTCTCGCCGTACGTCTGCAGCTCGCTCGGCAGCAGCGCCGTCTCGGTGTGGTGCAGGTCGGCCGCCGAGACGACGACGTCGGCGAAGGTGGATCGCGCGGTGCCAGACGAGTCGACCCAGTCGACGCCGGTGGCTCGCGGACGCCGGCCGGCCGTGGTGCGGATCCGGGTGACCTCGGCTTCCGTCACGATGGTCACACCGGCCTCGCGGGCCAGCTTCTCGATGCTCGCGATGACCGCCGCGATGCCGCCCATCGGGTACTGCACGCCGTCGTCGAGGTCGAGCGTCGACATGAGGTGGTACATGCTCGGCGTCTCGTACGGCGACGAGCCCAGGAACACCGCCGGATACCCGAGGATCTGCCGCAGCCGCGGCTCCTTCACCGTCTTCCCGACCAGCGAGTCGAGGTTCTGCAGCAGCAGGCGCGCGAGCTTCGGCAGGCGGGTCAGGACGTCGCGGCGCAGCAGCGGCAGCAGGCTGCCGAAGCTCGTGTAGAGGAAGCGCTCCTTCGCGATGTCGTACGTCTCGCGGGACGAAGCGAGGTACCGGCGCATCCGCTCTCCGGCGCCCGGCTCGAGACGGTCGAACAGCTCGAGGTTCTCGGCCAGCCCCTGCGGGATGTCGATCGGCTCGCCGTCTTCGAAGTACACCCGGTAGCCGGGGTCGAGCGGCACCAGGTCGAGCTCGGCCTCGGCCGTCGTGCCCATCAGCCGGAAGAAGTGGTCGAACACCTCCGGCATCAGATACCAGCTCGGCCCCATGTCGAAGCGGAACCCGTCGGACTCCCACGTCGACGCCCGGCCGCCCACCGCGCCCGCCTTCTCGAGCACGGTCACCGCGTACCCCTCGCGCGCCAGCAGCCCGGCCGAGGCGAGACCCGAGATGCCGCCGCCGATGACGACGGCCGTCTTGCCGCTCACAGTCCGGCCGCCGCTCGCGCCGCGATGCGCAGCTTCACGGGGTTCGGCACGCGGATCCGGGTGCGCATCAGCTCGACCGCCGGCGTCACGGCCAGGCGGCGGTTCAGCTCGGCGAAGAGGCCCAGCGCCAGCGCGACCGCACGCCGGGATGACGACGGCAGGAACTCGAGGCACTCGCGTGCCACCGCGAGGTCCGCGTCGATGTCGGCGACGAGTCGGTCGCGCTCGCTGTCGCTGAAGCTCGCCGGGTCGACCCCCGGGAAGTAGCTGCGGCCCAGTGTCTCGAAGTCGTCGCTGAGGTCGCGCAAGAAGTTCACCTTCTGGAACGCCGCACCCAGAGCGCGCGCCCCGTTCTCGAGCTTCACGAGGGTGCGGGCGTCGTAGGTGCGGCCCTGGAGGAACGCCCGGAGGCACATGAGGCCGACGACCTCGGCAGACCCGTAGACGTACAGGTCGAACGACGCCTGGTCGTGCTCGGCGGCGTGGAGGTCACGTCGCATGGAGGCGAAGAACGGGGCGGTGAGTTCCTGCGCGAAGCCGGTCTCTCGGGCTGTGGCCGCGAAAGCGTGGACCACGAGGTTGGCGCTGAATCCGATGGCGATGGCCTGCTCGGTCTCGCGCTCGAACTCGTCGAGGATGCGCTCGCACTCGGCCGGGTCGGCCCCCGCCTCGGCCGCGGGGCCGTCGACGATCTCGTCGGCGACCCGCACGAGGGCGTAGATGTTCTCGACGTGGGCGCGGACGTCGGCGCCGAGGAGCCGCGAGGCGAGCCCGAACGAGGTCGAGTAGCGGCGGATGACGTCGGCCGAGGCCTCGTGGGCGACCCGGTCGTAGAGGGCGAGACGGGTCATCGGGTCCGCTCGAGAACCGTGTCGACGACGGGGTGGAGAACCGATCGGAGGTCGGCGGTGATCAGCTCGGAGTCGAGGATCGCCAGCGCTCGGCGGGCGTGCTCGTCGACGAGGCGCTCGGCGGCGGCCTTGGCCCCGCACGACTCCAGCCGCGCCCGGACGTGCTCGGCCTCGTCGAGGGTCAGGTCGGACTTGCCGATGAAGGGCCGGATCGCGAACCAGTCGTCGGTCGTCGCCGCGTGCGCGATCAGGACGGTTCGCTTGCCCTCGCGGAGGTCGCCGAGCGTGGTCTTGCCGGTCTCCGTCTCGACGCCGTAGACGCCGAGGAGGTCGTCGACGATCTGGTAGGCGATGCCGATCTCGCGACCGAACGACTGCAGGGCGACGACCACGTCGGGTGCCGCGCCGGCGAGCAGAGCGCCCGCCATGAGGGGAGCCTCGAAGGAGTAGACGGCGGTCTTCGCGCGCTCCATCTCGAGCACCTCGTCGACCGACGGGACCTCGGGCGAGAGGCTGAGCTCGACGTCGAGCAGCTCGCCGCCGGCGCTGGCGAAGACGGCCTCGTCGAGCACGTCGAGCAGCTGCGCGCGGACCCCGGCGGCGCAGGAGACCTCGAGCATGAGACGCGACGCTCCGGTGAGGGCGAGGTCGCCGGCGATCACGCCGACCGACATTCCGCGGTGCTCGGCCGCGGGCGTGCTGATGCCGGCGGTCGTCGCCGTGTCGCGGTAGCTGCCGGAGACGTTGGGGATCCCGCGGCGCGAGAAGTCGCGGTCGATGACGTCGTCGTGCACGATGAGCGCCGTGTGGAGCAGCTCGAACGCCGCGCCCACCGAGGCGCACGCGTCGGCGTCCGTGCCGCCGAGGCCCTCGTAGGCGGCGACGACCATGCGCGGGCGGAACCGCTTGCCGCCGGCCGAGTTGCGCTCGAGCACGTTCCAGAGGTCGACGTAGCGGGGCCCGAGTCGGGCGGCCCGGCGCTTTGCGCCCTGGAAGAACCCGGCGAGAACCTCGTCGACCCGCTCGGTAGTGTCGGAGGCGCGACCCCCGCCCACCGCTTGCAGCTCTGCGAGCGCGTGATCACCTTCCATTAGGGCAGACTACAGCGCAATGAGACCCGAATCCGAGGCACTTCCTCAGCCGACCACGGCCTCCGTGGCACACGACCTCGATGAGCTGGTGGTATTGGTCGACGAGGCCGGAAACTCCGTCGGCACGTACCCCAAATCCCTCGTCCACACGACGGAAACCCCGCTTCACCTGGCTTTTAGCTGCCACGTGACGAATCCGGAGACGGGGGACATCCTCGTCACCCGTCGTGCGCTGACGAAGGCGACCTGGCCGGGCGTCTGGACCAACTCCTTCTGCGGCCACCCCGCGCCCGGCGAGACGCCTGCCGAGGCGGTCCGCCGCCGCGCAAGCCAGGAGCTCGGGATGGAGGTCGCCGAGGTCGAGGCCATCCTGCCCGACTTCCGCTACCGCGCCGTAGACGCCTCGGGCGTCGTGGAGCACGAGATCTGCCCGGTGTTCACCGCCGTGGCCGTCGGGGTCCCGGCGCCGTCGCCCGACGAGGTCGCCGAGTGGGCGTGGATCTCGCCCGCCGACCTGCAGGCCTCCGTCGAGGCCGCGCCGTTCGCGTGGTCGCCGTGGCTGGGGTGGCAGCTGGAGCAGTGGCCGCACTCGGCCTAAGCCTGTGCGTCCTTCGCCGCTGACGGTGCCGCACCCGTGTCGGTGCGGACGAAGTTCTGGAAGGACCGCGACGCCGTGGGGCCCCGCTGTCCCTGGTAGCGCGAGCCGTAGATCGACGAGCCGTAGGGGTTCTCGGCCGGCGAGGACAGCCGGAAATAGCAGATCTGCCCGATCTTCATACCCGGCCACAGCTTGATCGGCAGGGTGGCGACGTTCGAGAGCTCGAGGGTGACGTGCCCCGAGAAGCCCGGGTCGACGAAGCCGGCGGTCGAGTGGGTCAAGAGGCCGAGACGGCCGAGCGACGACTTGCCCTCGAGGCGCGCCGCGATGTCGTCGGGCAGGGTCACCAGCTCGTACGTCGAGCCGAGCACGAACTCGCCCGGGTGCAGGATGAACGGCTCGTCGGGGTCGACCTCGACGAGGTGCGTCAGCTCCGGCTGGTCTTCGGCCGGGTCGATGAACGGGTACTTGTGGTTGTCGAACAGCCGGAAGAAGCGGTCGAGCCGCACGTCGATGCTCGACGGCTGGATCAGGCTCGGGTCGTACGGGTCGAGCCCGATGCGCCCGAGGTCGAGCTCGGCCTTGATGTCGCGGTCGGAGAGCAGCACCCGGCCAGCCTAGCGGGGCGGCGGTCGGCAACTCAGGGGCGGTGCGGGCGGGGCGGCCGTTGGCAACTCAGGGGCGGTGCAGGCCCGGCGGGGCTTGGCACGTGCCCCGCCGGCGGCGCCGCGCACCGAACCTGAGTTCTCGACGGCGAGCACGGGGCAGGATCATCCCATGCGAGCGATCTTGATCTCCGAGCCCGGCGACCCCGACGTCCTCACGCCCGGCGAGGCACCCGACCCGACCGCGGGCCCCGGCGAGGTCGTCCTCGACGTGGTCGCGGCCGGCGTCAACCGCGCCGACGTCAACCAGCGCCAGGGCCACTACCCGCCGCCGCCCGGCGCGCCGGAGTGGCCCGGCCTCGAGGTGTCGGGCACCATCGCCGACCCCGGCGACACCGCCTTCGCCCGCGGCGACCGCGTCTGCGCGCTCCTCGCCGGCGGCGGATACGCCGAGCGGGTCGCCGTCGACGCGCGCCTCGTCCTACCGGTGCCCGACGGGGTCGACCTCGTCGAGGCGGCCGGCCTCCCGGAGGCCGCGGCGACGGTCTGGTCGAACGTGTTCCAGAGCGCGCAGCTCCAGCCCGGCGAGACGCTGCTCGTGCACGGCGGCTCGAGCGGCATCGGCACGATGGCGATCCAGATCGCCACGGCGCTGGGCTCCCGGGTGCTGGCGACGGCGGGCTCGGCGGCGAAGGTCGCCTTCTGCGAGTCGCTCGGTGCGACCGCCGTCGACTACCACGAGGCCGACTTCGTCGAGAAGGCGCAGGAACTCGGCGGCGCCGACGTCGTCCTCGACCTGGTGGGCGGCGACTACCTCGAGCGCAACATCGCAGCTCTCCGCACCGGCGGCCGGATCATGGTCATCGCCAATCAGAGCAACGCCGCGTCGACGTTCCAGCTCGGCGCGCTCATGGCCAAGCGCGGTCGCGTCTGGGGCACCACTCTGCGGTCGCGCCCCGTCGCCAAGAAGGCCGAGGTGATCCGCGGCCTGCGCGAGTACGTCTGGCCACTGGTCGAGCAGGGCGTCGTGCGTCCGATCATCGACACGGTGTTCTCACTCGACGAAGCCGCCCTCGCCCATCGGAGGATGGAGGAGGGCGGCCACGTCGGCAAGCTGCTGCTGCGCGTCTGACGCGGGCGGATCTAGCTGACGCGCGAGTCCGCGCCGGGTCGCACGGGCGACGCCCCCACGACCTCGACGAGCACAGGCAGGGGCGGGCCGCCGAGCACGGCGTCCAGCCCGGTGACGGCCTCGGAGGCCGCCCGCACGGCGGGGACCGGCGACGACCCGGCCGTCAGGCGCAGGCGCAGCTTGAGTGCCGGCGCTCCTTTGAGCTGGTACGAAGCGACTGAGACGGCTGCGATGTCGCGGCGCGGCTGGAGCGCGTCGACGAGTGCGGTCTCAGCGAACTGCGACGAGACGACGATCCGCCCCGCGGGCTCGTCGACCTCGACGACGCGATCGGTGCGTCCGCCGCCGCGGGCGATCGCCGCGATGACGGCGACGAGCACGACGACGAGGCAGACGACTGCGAGTCCCCACGGCAGGTAGCTGCCGTCGAAGGGTGCGGGCTGGCCGATGGCCGACGACTTCAGCGCGGTGTCCTGGGCGTCGCGTGCGCGGCCGATCCAGTCCCGGACGACCGACCGGCCGGGGAGGGCCGCCGCGACGAGGAAGGCCCCGACCGCGAGGAAGACGAGCCCGACGACCGCGAGGAAGAGCCGGTTGAGAGGACGATTGGTGGAGGTCATGCGCCGAGCTTTCCTGATCGGGTGACGCGGACGTCGGCGGTGACGGCCGGACGATACCCGACGGCCGCGAGCTCGTCGGACGCCGCGGCCTGCACGGCCTCGACATCGGCCAGCGCACCGGATGCGGGCGTGATCGTGACGCGGGCTTCACGACGCGAGACCCAGGCGCTGACCTGGCCCGGCGCCAAAGCGGCGGCGACACGGGTGGTGCGGGCGAGCGACGCGGCGACGACCTGGTCGTCGACGACCACGGCGAGGCGCGGATCGTCGAGGGTGTGGCGGCCGCGGCGGCCGGGCGTGAGCGCGATGACGAGCAGCACGAGGCCGAGGAGGCCGGTGACGATGCCGGCTGCGATCACGAGGCCGCCCTGGGTGGTCGCCGCAGTCAGGAGCGAGCCGAGCACGTCCAGCGGCGAGAACAGCAGCGGCTTCCGGCCGAGGGCGTCGTAGACGGCCTCCAGGCCGACGTAGGCGGCGACGAGCGCGAGAACGACGAGGACGACGACGGTCGCTCCGGAGCGCGATGAATGGGTCTCGCGGCGCAGGATCCGCCGGTTGAGGGAGCTCATGAGAGTCGTCCGTTCGTGAGGGGGAGGCGGCTGCCGGTCACGGTGACATCGACGCGCGAGACGGAGCGCCCCGTGACCTCGGCCATGCGACGGGTCAGAGTCTCCTGGAGCGCTGTGATCGTGGCGACCACGCCGACCTGATCGGCGGGTACGGCTGTCAGCGGGGGGATCGTCATCGGCGTCGAGACGCGGAGAGCGAGGCTGCCGTCGTCGTCGCGCGCGTCGACCCGGACGTCACGCCGCTCGACGAGCAGCTGCTCGGCCACGACGGCACCGCCGACGCGCTGGAGGGCGCGGGAGGCGATGCTGACATGACCCGGGATCACGGGCCCCCGCCCGGGGACGTCGCGCATGCCGATCGGGTGGTCAATGCCACCGGGGTGCGCAGAGGTGGCCGCCGGGAAATCAGGACCCGACGACCACCCGCTCGAAGCCGCCCCGTCGCCATCGACGGGAGCGGCGGCCTGGGGGTCTGTCATTGGGACGAGCGCCGTCCGCGGAGCACGTCGGCGAGGCTGGAGACGTCGAGCTCGCCCGCCGCCACGCGGCCGACGAGGGCGCCGACGGCGATGAACACGGCCACCAGCACGAGCGCCCAGAAGCCGAAGGCCACCGCGACGACGCCGAGGACGGCGCCGATCACGATGCCCGTGGTCGTCGCGCTCACTGCACGCGGCTCTCGGCGGGCACGCTCTCGTCGTCGTCGTCCTCGCCGGGGATGTGCACGTCGTTGATCGCGACGTTGACCTCGGCGACCTGCATTCCGACGAGGTCGGTGATGGCGAGGGCGACCGCGGCACGGACCTGCTCGGCGACGGCGTTCATCGGCGTCGGGTACTCGACGACGATGGTGACGTCGGCGGCGACCTGGGTCTCCCCGACCTCGACGCGCACGCCCTGCGACAGGTCGGTCGAGCCGATCACGTCGCGGATGGCGCCGAACGCGCGGGCGGCGCCGCCACCCAGAGCGAACACACCGGGAACCTCGCGGGCTGCGATGCCGGCGACCTTCGAGATGACGCTGTCGGCGATGACGGTCTTGCCTGAGGTGGCCGCACCCGTGGCGGTCGTCGTGGTCGTGACCGGCGTGGCGACCTTGTCGACGCGGCCGGCCGCCGGAGTGGCGGTGGGCGTCGGGGTGGCGGTAGCGGTCGGGACGGTGGGCTTGTCGGCCATGATGGTGCTCCTCTGGGGTGAGAGTCCGGGGCGGCGTGAAGCCGCGTAACAATGAGACGCATCCACTCCCGAAAACGTCACGCACTTTCTTCGAAAAACTTCTTTTGCAGGAACCGGGGTGTTGTCTGAGGGGGTGAACCTCGCTCCCCCGCCCGCGCCGTCGCTGGCCGAGGCCTCCGATGGGCTGCTCGCTCGCCGGGCGGCCGACGGAGACGCGCGCGCCTTCGAGGTGCTCCTGCGGCGGCACCTTGGCCTCATGACCGCCTACGCCGTGCGCCTCACGAGCTCGAAGCACGATGCGTCCGACGCCGTGCAGGAGGCCTCGGTGGCGATCTGGCGCGAGCTGCCCAACCTGACCACGCCGGATACGGTCCGGGGATGGATGATGCGGATCGTCTCGCGGAAGGCATTCGACCTGATGCGGGCGAGGAAGCCGTCCGACGACATCGACGACGAGGCGGTTTCGGCGCGGCTGCCGGTCGACGACCACGGCGACCCGGCCCGCATCGCCCAGACCGACGACGCGATGGCCGGCCTGCGCCGCGCGCTCGACCGCCTGCCCCCGCTCCAGCGGCAGAGCTGGATCCTCCGCGAGGTGGGTGGCGAGTCGTACGGCGAGATCGCGGAGCACCTCGGCATCACGACCACCGCCGCCCGAGGCCAGCTGGCCCGGGCGAGAGAGACACTGACCACAGAGATGGAGGCCTGGCGATGAGCGACGAGACCGTCACCCTCGAGCGCCTGGCCGACTACCTGGACTCCGGCCGGATCCCCTACGACCCCTCGATCGAGGAGGTTCCCGAGAACGCCGGGCAGCTCGCAGTGCTGCAGCGCCTCCGGGCCCTGTCGAGCCGGCTGGTCGCCGACGAGGGCACCCAGGAGAGCCTCGCCGACCCGAGCTGGTTCGGCGGCGTCATGGAACGCGTCAGACGCGAGGCGCGGAGCGGCCGCGACATCCCTCTCGTCTCCTCCGACCTGCAGAGCACGCTGCATCTGACGGAGGGGGCTGTCCGCGGCCTCATCCGCGAGGCCGGCGACTCGGTGCCCGGAGCCGTGGTCATCTCCTGCGGTCTCGACGGTCCGCTCGCCGAGCCCGGCGCGCCGATTCACGTCGAAGTCACCATCAGCGCCCTCCGCGGGATCTTCGTGCCGGCGATGGCCGACGAGGTCCGCGAAGCGGTGGCCACCCGCCTGCTCGCGCAGACCGAGCTCGTCGTCGACAGCGTCGACGTGATCGTCGGCGACGTGCACCAGCTCGGCGGAGGTGCCGCATGACCGACACGCTCGCCGACGACCTCGCCGCGGTCGTCCGCTCCGTTCCCGGCGTCGCCGCGATCTACCCGCGGCCGGGCTTCGCCCAGCTCGCCCGGAGCGTCATCGGCACGGTCACGAAGACGACACCGCAGGTCGCCGTCGCCCTATCCGCGACGCAGACGAGGGTCGAGCTCGACGTCGCCGTGGGGCCCGAGCACTCGGGGCCCGCAGTGGCGCGCACGGTCGCGGCGGCGGTACTCGACCATCTGGCCGCGCGAGGGGCGCCCGGGCCGGGCGTCGACGTCAGGATCGTCGCGCTGGGCTAGGGGCCCGGCGGCGGTGGGGCGCGAGTTCCTGCGCCCCTGGCATTCTGCGAGGTCAGACGGCGATGAGCCGTCGGAAGCGCGTGCCGTGGTAGACGAGCGGCTCCGTCTGGTCGCCGACGCGCAGCGACGTGACCTCGAGCACGACGACGTGGTGGTCGCCCGCCGGGATCTCGGAGCGCACCACGCACTCGAGCCACACGGTGGCGTCGTTCACGAAGATCGCACCGGACTCGGGCTCGTGGAGGTCGAGGCCGGCGAAGCGGTCCCGGCTGCGGCTCGACAGCTGGTAGCAGGCCTCGTCGTGCGCCGAGCCCAGGATCGAGATGCCGATCCTGCCCGCCTGCTTGAGGATCGGCCAGGTCGTCGAGGAGTTCTGCACCGAGAACATCACCATCGGCGGGTCGAACGAGACGCCGACGCTGAACGACGACGAGACCATTCCGACCCTGACTCCGTCGACCTCGGCCGCGAGCGCCGCGACACCGGAAGGGAACGAGCCGAATGCGAGCTTGACCGCTGCTGCGGCATCGGGCGTGCCGACCTCGACGAGGTCGTGGATCGTGGTGGTGGTCATGGCTACTCCTTGCCCGAGGCAGACGAAGCGAGGGTGGCGGATGCGGATGCCAGGACGATGTCTCTCCAGTTGTCGAGCCAGCCGCCGTACGCGCCCTCGTCGGCGTAGGCCTTCTCGTTCAGATACAGGCCCTGCGCGGGAGCGGTGGCGCCCAGCTCGACCAGGATCGGCTTGAGCAGCAGCTCGGGAGCGAGGGCGTGAGTCGGCCCCGCGCCGAGCATGAGCGGCACGACCGTGACGCCCTTCAGCCCGGTGGCCCCGTCGATCTGGTCGAGGAAGCACTTGAGCACACCCGTGTAGCTCGCCTTGTACGTCGGCGAGGCCACGATCACGAGGTCGCTGCCGGCCACGAGCTCGACCGCTGCCTTCACGGTGTCGTCGCCCCAGCCGAGCAGAGAAGGACCGAGAGTGACCACGTCGACCTCGCTGTCGGCGGCTCGGCCGGTGATCGACTCGGCCACATGGCGGGCGGCCTCGAGCGTGCGGGAGGCCGGCTTGGGGTTGCCGGCGACGACTGTGACGATCATGGATGCTCCTTGACTGGGATGCGCTCAGTCTTCGCCCGGCGCATTTCGCCTGCGTGGCTCGCGAATTACGCCTGCATTACGCCGTGGGTTCTCAGGGGTCACGTGCCGTTCGGTATGCTTGACGGGCTGCGTCTCGGCGTAGTCTTGCTCCGCTTCGGCGGTGCGCGAGTGTAGTTCAATGGCAGAACTTCAGCTTCCCAAGCTGATAGCGCGGGTTCGATTCCCGTCACTCGCTCTCTCTGGTCGTTCGGCGTCGCTGTGTCGGCGGGTCCTCAGGCAGCGAGCTCGACGGCCTCCGGATGCGGGATCGTGACCCAGAGGTCGACCTCGTCGTCGGCGTCGAGGCCGAGGGCGGCGGCCGTCTCGTCGGGGGTCGAGGCGACGATGGTGATGGCGGTGTCGGATTCGGGGCGGCCGGTCCGGATGATGATGCGGCTCGACCGGACGGGCTCGAGGTGCCGAGCCACGTCGTCCAAGAGCAGGTCGAGGGCGGCAGGATCGAGGCCGTCGAGACCGCCGTCGTCGAGGATCTGCACGAGCGCGCCACGGCGGCGATGAGCCGAGACCACCTGGCGGACGGCCTCGTTGAGCAGGCTGCGGCCGCGGATCTCGTCGCGGAGAGCCTGCTCCAGCACGCGGCATTCGGTACGGGCATCCTCGCCCAGTCGGCCGACCACGGCGATGATGTGGCGGAGGATCGGCGCGGCCGTGTTCCCGGCGTGCTGAAGTCGCTGCTGGCGCTCGGTGTCGAACGCGTCCAGCTCGGCCTGCTGGATCGTCAGCTCCTCGTGCTGCCTGGCTGCGACCTCGGCCGCGGCCGTGACCTTGCGGATGGCGTGGTGGATGAGCAGCCCGGCTACGACGATCACGATCTCGCCGGCGAGGCCCAGCCGGATGACACCGGACGGGCCCGCCCACAGGGTGATCTGCGTCACGAGGGCGCCCATGGTGATGAGGGGCGGGAGCCTGCGGCCCGCCATCCACCCCATGGCCGCCCCCGCGAGGACCCCGCAGGTGAATCGGGCGATGGACGCCGAGTCGAAGTCGGCGGCATCGAGCCCGATCGTCGCGATGCAGCACAGGAGGACCCCGACTCCCGTGGTCACCCAGGCGGCGCGGTTCGACATCGTTCCGCGCCGTGCTCCCCGGACGAGGGCGGGCAGGATGCTCAGGCCGAGGACGGATGCTGCGACCGATGCGTACGCGTGGGTGACGAGAAGGGCGTCGAGTGTCGCGATGAGGGATGCCACGACGATCAGGGCGCCGAGGATTCGATAGAGGACGCGCCGCGGGATGACGGTGAACAACGACTCGCCCGGTCGACGGGTGAGCGGCGACGGGGCGCGATCGGGGTGCCACTCCAGGACGACGGTGGTGCCTTCGCCCGGTGCCGAGTGGATGCTCGCCGACCCTCCGACGTGACGCACGCGCTCCAGGATCGACACCCGGACGCCGAGTCGCTCCTGTGGGATGGATCCGAGATCGAAGCCGGATCCGTCGTCCGAGACGGTGATCCGGAGGCCGCCGTCGTCGAGTCGGGAGCCTGCAGCGGTCCGCCGGGCGGACGGCCCGGCATGGGTCACGCTGTTGCGGAGAGCCTGCACGGTCGCGGAGATGAGAGCCTCCGCCACCTCGGACGGCAGCTCCAGGGCGTCCAGGCGGGTCAGGTCGAGGGTGGCCACACCACGGAAGCGGGCGAGATCGGCCTCGGCGTTCGACAGTGCCGTGCCGAGGGAGGCGATCCGCGGTGGCGTCTGCGGGCGAGTGCTGGTGGCAGACACGATATCTAGAGCCGCCCGGGCCATGCCGGCAGCACGGTCCGGCGCGTCGTTGCCGGCCGCAGCCAGGAGTGCCGCGAGAACCGTGTCGTGCAGCAGCGCGTCCGTGCGGACACGCTCGGCTTCGAGCGCGCCCTGGCGCTGGTGGTCTTCGAAGAGCATCCGCGCCCGCTCCTCGGCCTGGTCCGCCCGATCCGCCCGCGCGCGCAGCGCCCGGACTCCCGCGATCAGGCCCGCCGCCAGCAGGAGGAGTCCGAAGTTGGTGATCAGGGTGTGGGCGATGGGAAGCCTGTCGGCGTAGACGACGGCCAGAGCCGCGTCGATCCCGAGGCAGATGACGCCGGCGCGGAACGGGTTCGACTCGGCCAGCGCAGTGCAGCTGAAGGCGATCAGAGACAGGCCGAGGAGCCATGGCGTCGATCCCAGCGGCAGCGGGTCGCGGAGCGTGAAGGGCTCCACGACGAGGAGCGCGACGTAGGAGGCCACCGGCAGCCAGAGCCCCGTCCGCAGCAGGCCCGTGCTCCGCGCGAGTGCGAGGGGCAGCGGCGCCACCATCGACCCCGCCAGGCAGAGAGCCACGACGAGGAGAGGGAAGCGGTCGGGCCTGTGATCCCCGACGTACTCGGGCAGGGCGAGGAGCACCAGCAGGCCGGCGACGATGGCCAGCGTCGCGGCCATGCCTCGCTCGACCCCGAGCCGGAGTGGCGCCGTGCTGCTGACAGGTCGTGTACTCGTCGCGGCGGGGCGCGACGGCGGGATCCTGCGAAGGGACGATGACAGATCGGCCGACTGATCTGGGTGAGGCTCGGGCACCTCGGTACGCTACGTCGACCCGAGCCCGGAGGCGACACCCCAGAACGGGTCTGGGCTGCGTTCACGCTGCGCAGAGCGCCTGATTCCTGGCTGGCCACGCGGTCAGGATGAGGTGACGGCCCGCATTCCGAGTGCCGATCCGAGCATCGTCTCCATGGCCGCATCGACGAGGCGGTCCCCCTGCGCGCGTTCGATGCGCCCGGACGCGACGAGTGCTGCGATCCCCTGCATCGTCGCCGCGAAGAGCATCTTGAAGACGTCTCGTGACTCGTCGTCCCCCTCGGCCGACCGCGCCCCGAGGGCACCGTCGAGCGTGCTGAAGAGGGCGCCGGCGGCCTCCTCGATCCGTCCGGGTCTGCCAGTCGCCTTGGCCTGGAACATCAGCTCCATCAGCGCGGCGTCGTCGATGGCGAAGTCGACGTAGGCGCGGGCGACGCGGCCGAAGCGGGCCGACAGGTCTCCCGCGCCACCCAGTGCCGTTCGGACGGCGACGGTGAGGCGGTCGAAACCGAGTTCCGCGAGCGCATCGAGCAGCGACTGCCGGTCGACGAAGTGGCTCCGCGGCGCACCGTGGCTGACGCCGGCGCGGCGAGCGAGATCGCGGAGGGAGAGGCCGTCGACCCCCGACTCGCGAAGGACCATCGTGGCCTCGTCGAGCAGGACCGCGCGCAGGTTCCCGTGATGGAAGGGCTTCTGCGTCATGCCGCAATCGTAACCCTGATCCTGTCATTGCCTATTTTCTAGACACCGCCTAGATTGAGCACATGACAACTCATCCCTCGCTCCTCGTGCTCGGTGGCACCGGGCAGACCGGACAGCACTTCACGCGACTCGCCCTCGAGGCGGGGCACCGGGTCCGGGTGCTCGCGAGAACACCCGGAAAGCTCAGGAGCACCCACCCGGAGCTCGAGGTGGTTCAGGGCTCCGTAGACGGAGACCTCGACCTCGACGCCCTGCTCGACGGCATCGACGCTGTCGTGATCATGCTCGGCAATGCCGCCGCGCAGCGCGAGCGACAGGTGAACACGACGTTCGTGCGCCTGCTCGTCCCCGCCATGCGCCGCGCCGGCACACGGCGACTCCTGTACCAGGCCGGGGGTCTCAGCGCGGCTCCGGGCACGCGACTTCCCCTGGTGCTCCGGCTCGTGCGGAACACGATAGCTCGGAGCTACATCGGTCAGCACGAAGACAACGAGGCCGTGATGCGCTACCTCGACCAGGACGCCCGCGACATCGAGTGGATGGTTCACCGCGCCGGCATCGGCTCGGACGGACCATCGAAGGGCGAGCTCCGCCGATCGAGCTCCCGGATCAGCATCGGCACGTTCGTCGACTGCGCTTCTTACAACCTGCGGACGCTCCTGGACGACTCGGCCGTGCACACCGCAGACGGCAGCACCTACCGGCGGCGCTGACCGGGGTGACGGATCCTGGGGCGCCCTAGCGGCCGGGGGCCGCGAGCACCGCGGCCGCCACGCGGCGGGCGAGCTCGAACGGCCGACTGAACGTCTCCATCCCGATGGTCACGATGGCACCCTCGTAGAGCAGCATCATCGTCTTCGCCGTCTCCAGGGGGTCGGCGCTACCGGCCTCCTCGAGGAGCTCGGCGAAGACTCCGAGCAGCCACGCCTTCTGCCGGGCGACCTCGGGGAAGACCGGATGGCCGTCGTGGCCGTCGCCGATCTCGGCTCGGGCATTGATCGCGCTGCAGCCTTTCGGGGTGTTCGCATCGGACCACGAGATCGAGGCGTCGAAGACGGCGAGCACCCGCTCGACGCCGGGCTGCGGGACGCGCGCGAGCACGTCAGCGAGGTGCGCTCGCCAGCGCGCGTCGCGATGCCGCAGGTACGCGACGACCAGCTCCTCCTTGGAGCCGAATCGGTCGTAGAGGGTCTTCTTCGTGACGCCGGCCTCCGCTGCGATCGTGTCGACCCCCACCGCATGGATACCCCGCTCATAGAACAGCGATGACGCAGCGCCGAGGACGCGGCGCGCGCCCGGAGTCAGAGGCAGAAGATCAGGAACGGTGACGGGCATGCGCTGATTATACCGACCTGTATAGTCATTCCCATGAGTAAACAGATCGGTGTACTCGGCGGCCTCGTGTCGATCCTCGCCTCCATCGCGTTCGTCGCCTCGTGGAGTTCCGGCTTCGTCATCGCAGCGGTCGCGACCGTCGACGTCCCGTGGACGACGCTCCTCGTCTGGCGGTTCGCGCCGCTGGCGGTCGTCCTCCTCGCGATCGGCATAGCACGAGGCTCGATCAGGCGCGCGCCGCTCAGGGACCTCGGACGTCAGGCCCTGATCGGCCTGTTCGCCCAGTTCGGCTACTGCGGATTCGTGTACGCGGCAATCGCCGCAGGGGTCGCCACCGGGACGACGGCACTCATCGATGCCGCGCAGCCCCTTGTCATCGCCACGCTCGTGGGGCCGCTCCTCGGCCTCCGCGTGCGGGGCCTCCAGTGGGTGGGCCTGGTCGTCGGCGCCGGCGGGGTCGCGCTCGTGGTCAGCTCACAGGTAGGCGGGTCGAGCGCCCCCGCTCACGCCTATCTGCTTCCCGCGGGGGCCATGGCCTGCCTCGTCGTGGGCACCTTCATGGATCGCCGGCGACAGTCCCCGCTTCCTGTGCTGACGACCTTGACGGTCCACGTGTCGGTGACAGCCGGCGCACTGACGGTCCTCGCGGCGCTCACTGGCACTCTCCTGCCCCCGTCATCGCCGACATTCTGGTCAGCGGCGGCGCTCTCGGCACTCGTTCCGACGATGATGGCCTACGGCCTCTACTGGTGGCTGCTGCGCCGACTCGGCATCACTGCCGTCAACGCTCTGCTCTTCCTGGTCGCTCCCGTCACCGCGGTCTCGGGAGCGGTGCTCCTAGGCGAGCCGCTCACGCTCGCGACCGTGCTGGCATTCGCCCTCTGCGCCGCCGGTGTGACGGCGGTCCTGATCACTGACGGCCGCGGGGAGCTGCGCGCCTCGCGGCGAACCGGGCCGATCTCCGACCCCGAAAGCAGCAGACCCGTCGCCAGACTCACCGCTTCACCCTCCAGACGGACGCGCGCCGTCGCCGCGACGCGGAACGATCGACTGTGATCGAGCACCGTGACGCAGCCCCTGTCCGCTGGTACAGGCCGGCACCGGGAGACGACGGAGCATCCGGCCCGACCCTGCTCTGGCTGCATGGCGGCGGGTTCTTCCGAGGGAGCCCGGATCAACCGGAGGCGCACGACGTCGCGCTCTCTCTCGCGGAGCATGGCGTCACGGTTGCGACCGCGGGATACCGCCTCACGCCGACCCCCGGTCCTGCCAGGATGAAGTCGAGTGCACGGCCTCTGCGGGGGCGCTTCCCGGATGCTCTCGACGACGTGTTCGCCGCCTACCGGGACGTCCTCTCCGCGTCTCCGTCAGGGGTGATGATCGGAGGAGCGAGCGCGGGCGCGTGCCTCGCGGCCGCCGCGACTCTCCGAGCCATCGACGACGACCTTCGTCCGGCAGGCGCCGTCTTCGCGTACGGCTTCTTCCACTCGACGCATCCGCGAACTCGGGAGCGGCGGCAGAGATCCCGTGGGCACCGACGGATCACGCATTCCAGATGGGCCCTGAACTGGATGAACCGCAACTACGCCGGGTCGGCCGAAGCTCTCTCCGATCGCCTGGCGTTCCCCGGTGGCCACGACCTCGACGCCTTTCCGCGGACTCTCGTCATCAACGCGGAGCATGACAACATGCGCGCGTCAGGAGACATGTTTGCGGCAGAACTGGGGGCTGCGGGAGTCGACGTCCGGCATCACATCCAGGCGGGCTCGCGCCATGCGTTCCTGAATCGACCGAGCCTCGACGCCTTCGCCTCCGCGATCTCGCTGGTCGCCGCGTGGACTCTCCTGGATGAGCACGCGCGCTAGGGGCACCGCTCCGCAGACCGGGCCCGGCACCGAACGCAATCGACGTGAACTCGACCGCGTCGCGCCGGCCCCGCCGACATACTGAAGCCATGACCCGCGCACTCCTCCTCATCGACATCCAGCTCGACTACTTTCCGGGCGGAGCCTTCCCGCTCGCCGAACCGGAGGCTGCCGCAGACGCGGCCCGCACCGTGCTGGAGTCGTTCCGGGCCTCCGGCGAGAAGATCGTGCACATCTTCCACGTCTCGACCGACCCCGACGCCACGTTCTTCCGGCCCGGCACCACGGGCCTCGACTTCCACCCCTCGGTCGCACCCGTCGACGGCGAGCTCGTCATCGAGAAGCACGAGCCGAACAGCTTCATCCAGACCGGGCTGCAGGAACTCCTCACCGCCGCCGACATCACCGAGCTCGTGATCGTCGGCATGATGAGCAGCATGTGCGTCGACTCGACCACGCGGGCCGCTCACGAGCTCGGCTTCACCGCGACCGTGGTGTCGGACGCCTGCGCGGCGCCCGACCTGGCGCTGGGCGACGTCGTCGTGCCGGGCGCGAGCGTCCACGCGGCCTTCATGGCGGCGCTCGGCGGGAGCTTCGCGACGGTGGTGCCGAGCGCCGCGCTGCTCGGGGCCTGAGCCGGCCCGCGCGGCGAATACAGCCCCGGCGCTGCGAATACAGCCCCGGCGCTGCGAATCTAGGCTGACCACATGGACCTCCTCGCCCCCACGCGCATCCGCTCCGAGCTCGACCAGGTGACCAGGCACTGGACGCCCCGCGTCGTCGGACAGGTCAACGACCAGTTCGTGAAGGTCGCGAAGCTGCTCGGGGAGTTCGTCTGGCACGCCCACGACGAGCAGGACGAGATGTTCCTCATCGTCTACGGCCGCCTGCGCATCCAGCTCCAGGGCGATCGCGAGGTCGTGCTCGAGCCCGGCGAGTTCTACGTCGTCCCCAAGGGCACGCGACACAACCCCGTCGCCGACGAGGAGGTCGGCATCGTGCTCATCGAGACGGTGACGACGGCCCACACGGGCGATGTGGTCGACGCGCGGAGCGTGCCGATCGACCAGCAGGTGGCGCCTAGCTGACGGCGGTCGGCACGTTCCTGCGCCCCAACGGCAAAGGGGCGGGCGACATCGTCGCACCGCCCCCGAGGGTGAAGCTGGACTACTTGATGGCGGCGCGGAGCTCGGCGGCGGCGGCGCCGACGTCGGGGGCACCGTAGATGGCGGCACCGGCGACGGCGACCTGAGCGCCCGACTCCTGCACCGACGCGATCGTCGCGACCTTGACGCCGCCGGCGACCGAGAAGGGCACGCCCGAGGCCTTGCCGTCGTCGAGGAGCGTGTCGAACGTGAAGCCGTCCTCGGCCTGCTCGTCGAGGCCTGCGTGCATCTCGACGAACTCGGCGCCGAGGGCGACGACCTCCTTGGCGCGGGCCGACTTGTCGGCGACGCCGATCAGGTCGACGACGATGCCCTTGCCGTGCTTCTTGGCAGCCGCGACCGCACCGACGATGGTGCTGTCGCCCGCGACGCCGAGGACGGTCACGAGGTCGGCTCCGGCGGTGAAGGCGATGTCGGCCTCGAGCTCGCCGGCGTCCATCGTCTTGAGGTCGGCGAAGACGATCTTGTCGGGGTGGGCCGCCTTAATCGCGGTCACGGCCGAGAGGCCGGCCGACTTGATCAGCGGCGTGCCGAGCTCGATGATGTCGACGTGCGGGGCTGCCGCGGCGGCGAGCTCCAGGGCGGCTTCGGTGGTCAGGGTGTCCATTGCGAACTGCAGTTTCATGATTTTCCTTGTCTTTGCGGTGAGGGAAAGGGGCGCAGGATCCGGCAGCGCTACTCGAGGTTCGCGTGCCGAGGCCAGATCTCGTCGGCCGTCAAGCCCGACCGCTTCCACAGCGAATGGAAGACGGCGTCGCCGACGAGTCCGACCGCCTGCTCGAACAGGCTTCCGGCGTACTGCTGGCTGGCGGTCGCCGAGCGGTCGAGCTTGGCGGCGGCGGGGATGACGACGACCACGTCGGCGCGCTCGGCCAGGGGCGAGTCGCCGGCCGTCGTGAGGACGGCGACGCGCGCGTTCGCCTCGGCGGCCGTGGTGGCCGCTGCGACGATGCCGGACGTGGTACCGGAGCCGCTGGCGACCAGGAGGACGTCGCCGGCCGCGATCGCGGGCGTCGTCGTCTCTCCGACGACATGCACGGCGAGGCCGAGGTGCATGAGGCGCATGGCCGTCATGCGGAGGGCGATGCCCGACCGGCCGGCGCCGTGGACGAAGACCCGGTCGGCCCCGGCGAGGAGTGCCGCGAGTTCATCGAGCGCGTCGGCGTCGATGCGGCTCGTCACTGCCTCCAGCTCGCCCGTGATCAGGTCGAGGGCCGCCGTTGGTCGCTCGTTGTCGTCGCTCATGACTCGAGTCTCGTCCGCCGGGAGCCGCATCGCGGCCACCCACTGGGACGGTTCGGCCTACCCGTTGGGGTAGGCCAGGACATGGGTAGGGTTGAGCCATGATCGACACCGGCGAGCACGCGACTCGCGAGCTCCTCCTCGCACACGCGCGCACCGTCGCCGAGCAGTCGGACAGGCATGCCGTGGCCCTGGAGTCGATGCTGGCGATTCTTCGCTCGACCCGGCTCGACGACCGCGCCGCCCGGACCATGGCGATCGATGTCGCCGCCGCCTCGCTGGTCGAGATCCGCATGACGACCGACCAGCAGCGCGACAGCATGCTCGAGCCCGTCATCGGAGCCTTCGCCCGGCTCCGCTCCGACCTCCGCCCCCTGGTGCGGTTCGGCGACCTCGACGTGCAGTTCGTCGAGCCTCCGGTCACCGGCCGGGCCCTGCCCGGCGAGGTCGCCCACGCCGCGCGCGCGATCGTGCGCAGCGCCGTGCTCGCGTTCGTCGACACCGGCGAGAGCCGGCGGGTGCGGATCCAGTGGGACTGCGACGGCCTCAACCTCCTGATCGGCATCCGCGACGACGGCCGCGGCGAGATGACCGCCCACGACGACTCGCTGCGCCCGATCGCCGAGCGCGTCTCCGCCCTCGACGGCGACCTCAGCGTCGCCTCCACGCCGGGCTGGGGCTCGGAGCTCTCGATCGCCCTCCCGCTCGACCCTCCGGTCGAGCCCGATCAGACGATCACCGCCGTGCCCCTGAGCCCGCGCGAGCGCGAGGTGCTCAGCCTCGTCGCCGCCGGTGCCCGCAACCGAGACATCGCCCGGAAGCTCGGGATCAGCGACAACACGGTGAAGTTCCACGTGTCGAACCTGCTGCGCAAGGTCGGGGCCCGGTCGCGGTCGGAGCTGGTGGCGCTGGCGCGCTGAGGTCGGGTTGGGCGGGGGTGGGGCAGTTCCTGCGCCCGATCAGAGGCCGAGCAGCGCCTGGAGCTCGTCGGCGACCGTCGCGGTCGGCTGGCGGGCGTCGATGCGGGCGGCCCCGCGCTCGATCATCTGGGCCTGCATCACCGGAAGCCCTGCGGCGATCTGCTGCCGGTCGAGGGGATGGCGGGTCAGGACGCGGTCGTGCTGGGTGGCCTCGTCGAGCTCGAGGAGCACGAGTCGGTCGAAGCGGTCGGTGAAGTCCCACTGGTTGACGGCGATGCCGAGCAGCACGCCGTCGGAGCCCAGCTCGTCGAGTACGTCGTCGAGACGGGCGGCCGACCAGCCCCAGTAGAAGTCGGCGAGCAGCTCGGGCGTGACGGGCAGGGTGTGGTCGCCGACGACGGCGCCGGACGCATCCATGAAGGCTGCGAGGCCGTCGACCGCGTCGGAGTCGAGGGCGCGGACGCCGCGGCGCACGAGCTCCGCCGTCAGCGTGGACTTGCCCGCGCCGGGGTTGCCGCTCACGAGGTAGGCCATGGGCCATGGTCGCACGGACCCGCGAGAGCCGTCGAGAGTGGCCGCCTCGCGGCCCGCCCGGCGTCACGGTGCCGACCGTGCCGCCCTCGGCGACATCGGACCCGTCAGGCGACGCGACGGATCGCCCTCGCGCTGACGGCGGCGCATGCGAGGCTGATGACGACGAAGCCGCCGAGCACGGCGGCGGTCCCGACGATCGGCGCGAGGGCGGCGAGCACGACCGGAAAGAAGAAGCCGACGTAGCTGAGGGCGTAGAAGACGGCGGTCAGCCCCGCGAGGTCGCCGCCCGTCGCCATGCCCTGCACGGTCGTCAGGCCGGTGACCATGCAGAGGCCGTAGCCCGCGCCGAACAGCGGTGCCGCGACGAGCACGGCCCAGGGCACCGTTGCGACCGCCGCCACGATGAGCACCGCGGCCGCTGCGGAGCAGAGGAGCACGCCCGCCGTACCCGACCGACCGCGGAGCAGCCGGTCGATCGGCGTCGAGGCGAGCTGCACGGTCGTGCCGACGCTGAGCGTGATGACCGTCGTGAGCGTGGCGAACGCGACGACGTAGTCGCCCACTCGCGACGCGACGAGGCTCGGGCCGACGGCGAACGAGAGGGCGGCGGCGCCGAAGATCCACGGCGCCATCGGGACGATGCCCCGGACGAAACGCGGGCGAACTGCCGGGGGCACGCGCACGTCGCCGAGAAGGGACGCGACCGACGGATCGGGCAGACGAGTCTCGGCAGCCCGGAGCACGATCGCCAAGGCGACGAGGCACGCCAGGATCTGCACGGCGTACGGCAGCACGGTCGGCCACGGGGCCCACTGAGCGAGGACGCCCGCGACCCCGGCTCCGCCCCCGAAGCCGAGCGACATGGCGACCGACGCGCGCCGGGCGCCGGACGAACCTCGGCCTTCCGCCGTCGAGAGCTCCTTGATCCAGCTGCTGCCGACGACCATCGCCACGGCGACGCTGATACCGCTCAGGAACCGCCCCGCGCACAGCCCGACGAGGCTGCTGCTGGTGCTGGCGAGCACGATGCTCGCGACGACGCCGATCGCGATGCCGGCGAGCATCACCGGCTTGCGCCCGTAGCGGTCCGACCACGCGCCGGCGAGCACGAAGCCCGGCACGATGCCGAAGACGTACACGGCCAGCGAGAGGTCGATCTCGACCTGGGTGTAGCCGTCGACCCGACGGTAGAGGAGGAGCAGGGGCACGAAGTGGTTGCCGCCCCACGCGAGGGCGATCACCGCCGGGGCGACGCGGAGCCACCCGCCGAGGGCGGCGGGTGAGGAGCTCGGCATGGATTCAGACTAGGGGGAGCCTCCGACACGAGATCCCCGCGCGTGCCAGGCTGGTCTCCATGACACGGCTACGAGGGGCAGGCCTGGCAGGGGGCATCGTCGCGGCGGCGCTGCTGATCAGCGGGTGCACGGGCACGACGACAGCGGCGCCGCCGGCCACGTCGCAAGCTGCGGTCGTCACGCCGACGCCCACGCCCACGCCCACGCCCACCGTGACGGCCCCGGCCGTCGAGAAGCCGCTCTCGAAGACGGTCGACGCAGGAACCGTCGCCGCCGCCGTCACAGCCACCGCCTCCGGCACCGGCTCGTCGAACGTCACGTACAAGCGCAACGGCGACTTCGCCGTCGTCGTCGAGCTCAACTGTCTCGGCTGCGCGGGCACGGCGACGGTCACGGCTCCCGGACGCCTGTCGCCGTTCGGTCAGGCCGAGGCGCCCCTGCGCGCATCCTTCCTGATGGACGTCTTCAAGGACGACCCGGTCTCGCAGACGCTGATCGTCAAGGCGACCGGCCCGTGGAAGGTCACGCTGCGGAGCTGGAACGACCTGACCCCGGTGTCGGGCAAGCAGTCCGGCGCGGGGCCCGCGGTGCTGTTCTTCTCGGACGACGTCAAGCACGTCATCGTCGACTACAAGCCGTCGGGAGCCGGCGACTCGTTCTCGGGGCGCGTGTTCACGACGTCCGACAAGCCGCTGGTGTTCGGCGACTCGGTCTCGTTCGCGAAGAAGTACGACGCCGATCTGCCGGGCGTCATGGCCATCCAGACCAACGGGACCTGGAGCGTGACGCCGACCCCCTAGCCGGCTACTCGCCGTCGACGGGACGCTCGAGCGCCTCGGCCAGCCGGAGCAGCAGCTCCGTCGCCGCAGGCCGCTCGCTCAGGGGGACGACCGACTCGGTGACTCCGGCGTAGAGGGCGCCCGCGCCGGTGGCCGCCGCGAGGCCGCTCGGCGTCAGCATCATCAGCGTGCTCCGACGGTCGGTCGGGTGCGGCTCGCGCGTGACGTAGCCGGCCGCGACCAGACGGTCGATCAGCGCTGTCGTGGCCCCGGTCGTCAGGCCGAGCGCCTCGCCCACGGCCTTCGCCGGGCTGCCGTTCTTCGCCGACAGGAAGACCAGCGTCTGAAAGTCGCTCAGAGACAGTCCCGCCTCGCCGGCGAACCGCTCGCGCACGTGCCGGCTTGCCACCTCGAGGGCCTGCCAGGCGAGCAGGAACTCGACGGTCGAAGGATCGAAGGGGGAAGCGGCATCGGACATGACGCAAGTGTGGCGCAGGCGAGCCCTGCGACGCGCCGAGTTACGCTCCTCGCACCGAGCCCGAGGTGCCGCCCGGCTCGTCCCCCGCTGGTCCCCCCTAGTGCCGACACCCTCCTTGGGGGCTGTGCGAGCGACCCTCGCCTGGAAGGCTGGACCCAGGAAGAAACGGGTGGTGGGACACCCGGGACTTCGCAGAGGGCCGCGGGGTGCGGCTGACACCGTGGTGCGGGAATTCGGGCCGGCACCAGGGCGTCAGCCGCGCCGCTCACCGGGCTCTCATTCGCGACCCCAGTGTTCTCCTCACAGCACGCGCCGTCCCGGGCTCACCCCGAGGAGCACACGTGACCTTCTCTCTTCGACTCGCCGCAGCGGCCGTCGTCACCGTCTCAGGACTGGTCGGCATCGGAATGCTGGACGCCCCCGGGGCCTCCGCCGAGTCGAGCGTCACGGTGCCGACCGAGGCCGGCGCGAAGGCGCTGAGCGCGACGTACGAGTCGAAGCAGGCGGCGTCGGTGAAGGCCGCATCCGCGTACGCGACGAAGTCGGCTGCCGCAGCGAAGTCGCGTGCGACCTACCTCGCCAAGGCGAAGGCCTCGACGGCGTCGCAGTCGCGACTGAAGGTGGTCTTGACATCGTCCACGTACTCCGCCTCGTACAAGGCCACGGCGAAGAAGAACTCGGCCGTCACGGTGAAGGCCACGGCGTCGGCCAAGACGGCGTACTCCGCCGCGAAGGCGATCGCCGCGAAGTACAAGGCGCTGGCCGCCTCAGCGGCGGCTGCTGCGGCAGCCGCACAGAAGGCGGTCGCAGCGACTCAGGGAGGCCTGGTCGCCATGGGCAGCGGAGACGCCGCGATGCCCACCGGCAGCGTCACCTCGAACGGCCGCACCTGGAGGCAGTCGTACGCCGAGGACTTCACCACCCCGGCCGCCCTCGGCACGGTCTTGACGACCTATCCCCGGATGGAGGCTTACGACGGCTTCGACGACACCAGCGGCCAGGGCCTCTACGCTCCGGACAGGGTGCTGAGCGTGTCGAACTCGAACCTCGACTTCTTCCTCCACTCCGAGAAGGGCCAGCCCCTGGTCGCCGCGGTCATGCCCGACGGCTACACGCCGCACACCACAGGCCGCGTCTCGATCCGATACAGGTCGGACGACATCCTCGGCTACAAGTTCGTCGGCATGTTCTGGCCGTCGAGCGACGACTGGAACGACGGCGAGATCGACTGGCCCGAGGCCGACCTCGGCGCGAATCCCCGTCCCGCCTCGGCCGTCCCCGGCTCGCTCCGAAACGGCGGCATGACCTTCAAGCCGGCCGTCGAGACGTTCGCGGCGACCGACCAGAGCGAGTACCACGTCGCCACCACCGAGTGGGATCACGACGCCATCCGCTACTACTGGGACGGCGAGCTCGTCTCGACCGTCACCGACGCGGTGCCTGCCACGGCCATGCGCGTGACCCTGCAGGCTGAGACGTTCATCGGCGAAGGCACCGTCCCGAAGACCACCGCGGGCCACCTCGACATCGACTGGATCAGCATCTGGGACTGACCTGACGGTCAGCCCTGGCGGCGCCCCACCGGGATGCCGCGACCGCTGACGATCAGTGCCACGACCGCGACGAGAGCCGCGACCGCGAAGCACGCCACGAACGCCGTGATGTCGCCCGGCCCGCCGATCAGGCCGAACAGGGCGCCGTTGACGCCGAGCACGACGGCCGCGCTCGCGGAATCCGAGATCGTCAGGGCCGAGCTGTTGAACCCCTTCTCGGAGTCCTTCGACCATCGCAGCGTGAGCACCGAGAAGCGGGAGTAGACGAAGCCGATCCCGAACCCGAGGATCGTCCACCCGATGATGATGACGACGGGGTGCAGGTGCCACAGCGGCGTCGCCACCGCCGACAGGCCGCCGACGATCATCAGCGCGATGCCCGTCCGGAGGCCCGTGAGCTGAGGCACCCTCTCGCCGATCCGCCCCACCAGCCAGCTCGCGAACGCCCAGCTGACTGCGCCGGAGGTGAGCGTCACCCCGGAGGCGGCGGGTGAGAAGCCGTAGTGGGAGCTCAGCAGATAGGGGATGTAGACGTCGCCGCCGATGAAGGCGGCGCCGACGAGGCCGCGGAGGAGGACCAGGGCGGGGATCCCCGTTCCTGCGCCCAGGGTCTTCTTCGGGAGCAGCGGACGCAGGGTCACCGCCAGGGCCGCGACCGATGCGACGACGACGAGGGCTCCGAGGAGGTCGGGCAGCTCGGAGATGAGGTTGAGAGCGACGATGGCGGCCGCTGCGCCGAGGGCCCAGAGGATTCGGGCGGGGCGCCAGGGGGCTCGAGTGTCGGAGGGCTCGAGACGCCGGAGCGTCGGCAGGATCATGAGAAAGGCGGGGACGCAGAGTCCCAGCGCGCCGATGAACACCCAGTGCCAGCCGACGGTCTGCGTGACCGTACCTGCGATGACGGGGCCCACGAGGCCCGGGAGCACCCAGGCGGCCGCGAAGCCGGCGAAGACCGCCGAGTGCAGCCGCTCGGGGAAGACCTGCGAGACCATCACGTAGAGGCCCACGATGACGGCGCCCGACCCCAGGCCCTGGATCAGCCGTCCGATGAGGAGGACGGTCATCGACGGGGCCAGCCCGACGACGAGGAGGCCGACTGCGAAGAGGAGCGTCGAAGCCAGGACGACGGGGCGCGGCCCACGACGGTCGGCCCAGTTGCCGGCGACGACCATGCCGACCAGGCCCGACGCCAGTGGCGCTGCGAAGGCGAACGCGTACAGCGACTCGCCGTCGAGCTCGCGGCTCACCGTCGGCATGACGGTCGTGACGGCGAGAGCCTCGAACGCGCTGATGCCGATGAGGGCGCACATTCCGAGGGTGGCGAGGATGTACTTCTTGCTGAGGACGCCCGGCGAAGACGTGTCGACAGCGGCGGTGCTCATGGGGTCAGCCTAGGCCCCGTCGAGAACTCAGGCTTGGTGCGCGATGACCGGCCCGGGGCCCTGGCCCGAGGCCGACGCCTCGCGCACCGCCCCTGAGTTATCGACGCAGGGCCTACTCGTTGCCGACGCGCTTGTCGGCCTCGTCGCGCGCCTTGTCGATCTTGTCGGTGTACTTGCCGCCGGTCGCCTTGTCGGCGGCACCCGCGACGGCGTCGAGCAGCTTGTCGCTGGTCCCCTCCGCCTTCTCGCTCTTCAGAGCGTCCTTGACCTTGTCGTTGCCGAGGAATTGCTGCGCCTTCTTGGCGATGTCGTCGAATCCAGCCATGGTGTGCTCCTTCGGTCGGTGAATGTTCGTCACGATAGACCAGCCAGACCCCTCGTGCACGGCCGGGGGTTATCAGGCGGCGTTCAGTAAGCTGAGATCCCGACCTGGAAGGGGTACTCCATGGCCGCCCGACTCCAATCGCTCGCACCGATCCTGATGCCTGTGCTGGCGCTGATCGCTCTCATCGCGACGTATCACCGGCATCTCCCGACCGGCGTGGCGATCCTCGTCGGCGCCATCCTCATCGGTGCCGTCCTCGCGGCGGTCCACCACGCGGAGGTCGTCGCGCACCGCGTCGGCGAGCCGCTGGGTTCGATCGTCCTGGCCGTCGCCGTGACCGTCATCGAGGTCGGATTGATCGTGACGCTGATGATCGCCGGCGGCCACGACGTCGAGACCCTCGCCCGCAACACCGCGTTCGCCGCCGTGATGATCACGTGCAACGGCATCGTCGGGCTCTCGCTCCTGCTCGGCTCCGTCAAGCACGGCCTGCCCCGCTTCAACCGCGAGGGCACCGGCGCCGCCCTCAGCGTCGTCGCCGCGCTGGCCGGCATGGCGCTCGTGCTTCCGGCCTTCACCACCGGCGCCTCGGGCGGGCGCTTCACCGGCGTGCAGCTCGCGTTCGTCGCCGTCGCGGCCCTCGCGCTCTGGCTGGCGTTCGTGTCGACGCAGACCGGTCGCCACCGCGACTTCTTCCTGCCGGTGAAGCTCACCTCCGACCCGAAGCTCGACTCCACCGACTCGGGCGACCACGCCGACCCTCCGTCCAACCGCGCGACGATCATCAGCCTCGTCCTGCTCGTCCTGTCGCTGCTCGCGGTCGTCCAGCTCGGCCACACCGTCCAGCCCAACATCGAGGACGGCCTCGACGCCGCCGGCATCCCGGGAGCCTTCGTCGGTGTCGTGATCGCCTTCATCGTCCTGCTCCCCGAGGGCATCGCGGCCTCGCGCGCCGCCCTCGGCAACCGCCTTCAGACCAGCCTCAACCTCGGCTACGGCTCGGCGATCGCCAGCATCGGCCTCACGATCCCGGCCATCGCCGTCGCCAGCATCTGGCTCGACGGGCCGCTCGTGCTGGGCCTCGACAGCGTGCAGATCGTTCTGCTCGCGATCACCCTCCTCGTGAGCACGCTCACCGTGGCGCCGGGCCGATCGACACGCCTGCAGGGGATCATCCACCTGATCATCCTGGCGGCGTTCGTCTTCCTCGCCATCAGCCCGTAGAGGCGAGGGCCGCAGGAACTCGCGGCCCGGCGGCGGGCTCGGAGTTCCTGCGCCCGGATCCGCCGTCAGGCGTCGGCCCACGCCCGTTCGAACCCGGCCATGAGGCCCGTCATCGCCTTGACCGGCGGCGGCGCGTACTCGCCGCGCTTGCCGGTGGCGAGGCGCAGGCGGACGAGCGACTCCGCGAAGACCGTGGCGGACGAGACGCCGTCGACGACGGGCGCGCCGATCTCGTCGGAGACGCGGTGGCAGAGGTCGGCCATGCCGGCGCAGCCGAGGAGGACGGCGTCGGCTCCGGCGTCGAGCACGGCGCGGCACTCCGCGACCACGCGGCCGTAGGCGTCGGAGCGCGGGTCGTCGAGGGCGAGGACCGGGATCTCGCACGCGCGGATGGCGACGCAGACGTCGCCGAAGCCGTAGCGGTGGGCGAGCTCGCGGGCGCGTCCGGTGGTGCGCTCGAGGGTGGTGACGATGCCGAAGGTGCGGCCGAGCATCGCCGCGGCGTGCATGCCAGCCTCAGCGATGCCGAGGACCGGCCCGTGCGCCAGCTCGCGCGCCGCATCGAGCCCCGGGTCGCCGAAGCACGCCACGACGTACGCATCGACCCCCTCGGACTCCCCCAGTGCCACCTGCTCGAGGATGCCGGGTACGGCCAGCGCCTCCTCGTAGTGGCTCTCGATCGAGGCGGGGCCCATGCTCGGGCTCACCGCCTCGACGAGGGTGAGCGGACCCGCGACGTCGCTCGCACACCGGCCGATGGCGTCGGTCATGGACTGCGTGGTGTTGGGATTGATGAGGCGGATCCGCATGGTCAGTCCGTCTCGAGGGTTCCGTCGCTGACGGTGGAGTCGTCGGCGGACAGCTCGGGCATGCGCGGGTTCACGGTCTCGAACGCCCAGAAGATGGCGAGGCCGAGGGCGCAGCCGATGAACCATCCGTAGTTGCCGAGCCAGGTGAAGTCGACGCCGCCGAGGTCTTTCACGATGGACGGGACGAGGGCGGCTGCGACGGAGATGATCCCGGCGATGACCATGGTCCAGACGGCGTTCGGGTTGAAGCCCCTCTTGTACCAGTAGCGGCCGGTCGGCTCCATCGTGAACATGTCGTCGACGGCGATGCGCTGCTTGGCGACGAGGTAGTAGCCGGCGATGAGGAGGCCGAACAGCGGGCCGATGAGGGCGCCGAGGATGCCCAGCGTGTACTGGATCGCCTGGGGGTTGCTGTACCAGTTCCAGGGGGTGAGGAGGACGGAGCCGACTGCTGCGATCATGCCGCCCATGCGCCACGAGATCTTCTGCGGCGACACGTTCGAGAAGTCGAAGGCCGGCGAGATGAAGTTGGCGACGATGTTGATGCCGACGGTCGCGGTGACGAAGGTGAGACCGCCGAGGAGGATCGCGAAGGGGGCGCCGATGGCCTGGACGGTCTCGATCGGGTCGGTGATGAGCTTGCCGAAGACCGGGACTGTCGCCGACGCGCAGAGCACGGTGAGGACTGAGAAGAACAGGAAGTTGAGCGGGAGGCCGAGCCAGTTGCCCTTCTTGACCGACTTGAACGACTTGCCGTAGCGCGAGAAGTCGCCGAAGTTGAGCATCGGGCCCGAGAAGTAGCTGACGACGATCGCGACGGCGGAGATCATGACGGGGATGGCTGCGGCGAGCGACATCGGCGGGCCGGAGGAGAGGTTGAGGCTGATGTTGCCCCAGCCGGCGGTGGCGACGAGGTAGACCGCGAGCGCGATCATGATGACGTAGACGGCGGGTCCGGCGAAGTCGATGAACTTGCGGATCGTCTCCATGCCCCGCCAGAACAGCGCCGCCTGCGCGACCCAGAGGATCGCGTACGAGATGTAGCCGAGGGCGCTCAGGCCGAGGAAGGAGTGGTCGAGCAGCGCGGACGACGCCGGGATGAACTTCAGGAAGATGATGTTCAGCGACTGGGCGGCGAGGTAGGTCTGGACGCCGTACCAGGCCGTCGCGATCAGGCCGCGGATGATGGCCGGGATGTTCGCGCCGAGCACGCCGAAGACGGCCCGGTTGATGACCGGGTACGGGACGCCGGTGCGCTGGCTGGGCTTCGCGACGAGGTTGGCGAAGACCATGACGATCATGATGCCGACCACGAGCGAGATGAGCACCTGCCAGCTGGCGATGCCGAGCGCGAACAGGCTTCCCGCGGTGACGTAGCCGCCGACCGAGTGGACGTCCGACATCCAGAACGCGAAGAAGTTGTAGCCGCCCCAGGTCTGCTTGCGGAGGGGCGCGAGGTCCTCGTTGGTGAGGCGGGGGTCGTAGTGGTCTTTGATGAGTCCGCCGCCGACCGGGTGGCCGGCCGCCTCGACGATGTCGTGCGGACCGGTCAGCGTGGCGGCGCGGTTGGCCTCCTCGCGGGGGTCGGTGGTCGAGGTGGGCGGAGCGATGTTCGATGCCATGGCACTCTCCTGGGTGGCTGATACCCTCGTGGGCAGATGAGACGAGCTGGTGATCCCGGCGCGTGGCCGGCAGGCGTTCCCGAGATTCGTTCTGAAGAGTGAACCTATTGCTTCACGCGACCGCGCAGGTTTCGTCTGTGTAACAAGCATGTGACAGCGATTGCTTCACGTGCTTCCCTGTTCTTGTTCTTGTGCAGTCCTGGAGGCGCGACGTGACCGAGGCCGTCGCCAGCGAGCTCGACGCGGTCGTGCTCGGAGCCCGGCTGCGGACGCTCCGCACCGATTCCGGCCTCACGCTTCGCGAGATGGCCGAGGCGCTGGGGATCTCCTCGAGCGCCGTCTCGCAGATCGAACGCGGCGTCAGGCGCCCCTCGGTGTCGCGGCTCCTCGCGATCGTGCAGGTGCTCGGCCGCCCCCTCGCCGACGTGTTCGACGCCGCCGAAGAGCCGGCCGCCGATCGCGCCGAGATGCCCGTCGGGTACGTCCTCGCCCGTGCGGGTGCCACGCACCCCGTGACCCTCGGCACCGGCGTGGTCTTCCGCCGCCTGTCGCCCGCGCACACCGCCGGCGTCGACTTCTTCGAGTCGACCTACCCCGCCGGAGCCGTCGCCACCGACATGGGCTCGCTGATCACGCACGAGGGCTACGAGGTCGGCACCGTGACCTCCGGCGAGCTCACCATCGACTTCGCCGACGAGCGCGTCGTGATGCGCGCCGGCGACTCGATCCGCTTCCCGTGCGAGGTGCCGCACCGGATGGGCAACTACGGCTCGGTGGACGCCGTCGCCACGTGGGTCATCGTGCACTCGCGGCGCTAGGCGGGCTTGTCGTGTTCGCAGGGGCCTTTGGTTAGGTGGGGCCATGCGATACGTGATCATCGGCGCCGGAGCCATCGGAGGGGTGCTGGGTGCGCGGCTCGCCCAGCACGGGAAGTCGCCGCTGCTGATCGCCCGCGGTGAGCACGGCGACGTGATCGCCTCGGCGGGCATGCGGCTCCGCTCGCCCGACGACGACACCGTCGTGCGCATCCCCGTCGCGTCGAAGCCCGCAGGCGTGCACCTCCGGGTCGACGACGTGCTGGTCTTCGCCACCAAGACGCAGTCGCTCGACGCGGCCGTCCGGGAGTGGGTCGACGAGCCCGTGTACGTCGACGGCCGCTCGATCGGGACCGCGGGGGCGCTGCTCCCGGCGTTCATCGCGCTCAACGGCATCGAGGGCGAGCGCATCGCCGCCCGCTACTTCGACCGGGTCTATGCCGTCTGCGTGTGGCTCCCCGGTGTCCACCTCGTGCCCGGCGAGGTCATCGTCCGCATCGCGCCGTCGAGCGGGACGTTCATCGTGGGGCCGGCGTTCGGCGGCGCCTCGCTGGGCGGCTCCGGGTCGTCGGGCGGTGGTGCCGGCTCGAGCTCCGCGACCGGCGGCTCCAGCTCCACGGGCGGCGGCCCCGGCTCCACGGCCGGCGGTGCCGCCGCCGATCCGCTGCTCCTCGAGCTCCAGCGCGACTGGCAGGACGCCACCTTCCGCATCTTCCTCGACGACGACGTCCTGGCGTGGAAGCACCGCAAGCTCCTGTCGAACCTGGGCAACGCCCTCCAGGCCCTCCTCGGGCCGGACGCCGCACCCGACATCTACGACGACCTGAGGTCGGAGGCGGAGGCCGTCTACCGCGCGCTCGGGATCACCTGGCCGAGCGACGATGACGAGGCGGCTCGCCGGGGGAACGCGTTCGACCTGCGGCCGGTCCCCGGCACCGGCGAGCTCGGCGGGTCGTCGTGGCAGAGCGTCCAGCGCGGAGGCTCGATCGAGACCGACTACCTGAACGGCGAGATCTCTCTCCTGGCCCGCAGCCACGGCCTCGACGCGCCCCTCAACGCCGAGGTGCAGCGGCTGGCGCGCTCGGCCGACGGGGCGATGAGCGTCGAGCGGCTGCGCGAGCTGCTCGAACGCGTCGCGGCGCGGTAGCCGCCCGCGGCTGCGGCGCCGCCGCGCGCCGGCCCGCCGTCGAGAACTCAGGCCCGGTGCGCGCTGCCGGGCCGACGGGGCCCGACCTGCGGCCCGCCGCCGCGCACCGCCCCTGAGTTGCCGACCGCTACCGTTGCCCCATGCGGATTCTGGTGGTGGGCGCGGGTGCCGTCGGCGGCTATTTCGGCGGCCTGCTTGCGCAAGCGGGCAGGGACGTCACCTTTCTGGTGCGGCCCGGCCGTCTCGAGTTCCTGCGCTCGGGGCTGGTGATCGAGCAGCTCGACCGCACGCTGCGCATCGATGTGCGGGCGACGACGGCCGATGCGCTCGACGGGACGTACGACCTCGTGCTCGTGACGGTGAAGTCGTTCGGGCTCGAGGCCGCGATCGACGACTTCGCGCCCGCTGTCGGCCCAGCGACGACGATCGTGCCGCTGCTGAACGGCATGCGGCACCTCGACCTGCTGCAGGCGCGGTTCGGCGACCGGGTCGTAGGCGGCCTCTGCTTCGTCGCGACTCACCTCGACGGCGGCACGGTGCGGCAGCTCGGCCCCCTCCAGACCGTCATGTACGGGGAGCTCGACGGCACTCCGACGCCGCGGATCGACGCTGTCGACGCCGCCCTCACGGGCGCCGGGTTCGACGCGCGGGCGCGCTCCGGGCCCGACGGCATCCTGCAGGCGCTGTGGGAGAAGTGGTTCGTGCTCGCGGCCGGCGGCGCCCTGACCACCCTCCTCGGCGGCGACGTCGGCGCCATCGAGGCAGCGCCGAACGGCACGCGGACGGCTCTCGCGATCGTGGCGGAGTGCGCGTCCGTGGCCGCGGCGGCGGGGCACGAGCCGTCGGCGAAGGCGCGCGCGAGCGCCGAGCGGACGCTGACCGCGGCGGGCAGCGACTTCACGACGTCGCTCTACCGCGACCAGGCGGCGGGCGGCGAGGTCGAGGCGGAGCAGATCCTCGGCGACCTGGTCGCGCGGGCCGACGGGCTCGGCGTCAGCGTCCCGCTGCTCGCTGCGGCGGATGCGGCGCTCGAGATGTACCGGCGAGGGCGCGCAGCCTCCTGAGGTAGTAGCGTTCGGGCCAGGTCCGGACCCCGCCCGGCAGCCGCGGGTACACGGCCGCGACGACGCGCCAGAGCCGGTCGAGGCGGCGCTGGTCGGCGCGACTCCAGGTGAGCCCGTAGGCGTCGCGCACCGTCTCGGGCAGGAGCCCCGCGGTCATCCAGCGGTTGAACGGCATCAGCAGACGCACCCACCGCGGCGCCCGCTCGGCCCTCCAGAGCGCGTCGGCCTGCGCGCGGATCGCCGGCGACACCGTCAGCTCGGCCACCCGGGCGGCCCAGTACGTCCTGAATTCCGCGCGCGACGAAGGCCACATCGACGCAGGAACTCGCAAGGCCGTCCCGAGCCCCGCGTACCGGGCGAACAGGGCGTCCGCCGCCCCCTCCGGGAGGTGCCCGAGCACGCGGTCGTGGACGAGCACGGCCGTGTCGTACAGGGTCGCGGCGACCCAGAGCTGGAGCTCCGGGTCGTGGGCGTCGTAGGCGTCGCCGTGGACGGGGTCGTGCCTGCGGTCGACGTAGGCCGAGGCGGCGCGGCGGTCGGCGTCGGTGCCGCACATCACTGCGTAGACGTACATCAGCGTGCCGTGCAGCCGCCCCATCGGGTTGCTCGCGAAGTCGCTGTGGTCGGCGACGCCGCGGCCGACCTCCGGGCGGGCCAGCTGGAGGAGGATGGCCCGGCCTGCTCCGGCGAGGATGACGGCCTCACTGGGCGGGTCGATGCGCATAGGCGCACGATACCGCTCGGGTTCTGGAGCTTCGCGGCGTCTACTTCTTGAGCTTGACCAGGGCGTTGGCATAGCTGGCGAACCACTTGCCTGCGGCGGGGCCTCCGTTGCAGGTGCCGTCGCTGGCGCCGGGCGTCTTGACCCAGAGGAGGGCGTCGAGGCCGGTGCTGCCCGCGGTGACGTGGGGGTCCTGGCCGAGGCCCGCGCCCGGAGCGTTGCACCAGGTGCCCTTCCAGCCGCGGCCGTTGCGCGACACGTCGATGACGTAGTGCGCGCCGCTCGTGAGCTTTGAGACGGAGGAGGCGTAGGCGCGCTCCTCGTCGACTCCGACGTAGTTCGAGACGTTCGTGTAGAAACCCCGCGCGTACTGGATGCCGGCCTTGTCGAGGAGGTCTGCCACCTGCTGCGGCTTGAGCCAGCGGGAGTTTCCGCCGTCGAGATACGCGGGGATGCCGTTGGCGGCGAAGGTCTCGACCGCCGACTTCAGCTGGGTGAAGCGCTCCGAGCCGAGGCTGGCACAGGTCGTGGTCTGGCCGAGGGAGTCCGGCTCGACGAGCACGACGGCGTTGTGGCCCTTGAGCGTGGAGGCGATCGTGGAGTTCCAGCTGGCGTACGCCGCTGGGGTGAGCCCACCGGCGGAGTAGCCGCCGCAGTCGCGGCCGGGGATCGCATAGGTGACGAAGACTGCGGTCTTTCCGGCCTTGTCGGCGGCCTCGACGTTCTTCTTCACGTACGCGGCGAGCTTGTCGCCGGTGTACCAGTCGCCGAGCCAGATGGCGACCGGGCGCTTGGCGATGTAGGCGGCCGAGGCGGCGTCGGTCGCCTTGCCCGCCGCACTGAGCTCGGCCGCGCGCTTGGCGGCGAAGCTCTCCTTCTGTACGTAGAGGCCGCCGTCGAAGAGCGACCTGTTCGTGGCCGCGGCGATCGAGGCGGCATGGGTCGTGGCGCTGGCCTTCGTGGAGGTGGCCGCGCTGGCAGCGCTCGCTTCGAGCGGCGAGGCCAGGACGAGCGCCGCCAGGGCGACTACGGCAGCGATCTGGTGCGTTTTGGGCATGCGTGGGTCCTGATCCTGGAGCGCACGTCGAGAGACGCGGAGGGCGGAGGTGCGGGGCGGTCCGAATGACGCGAAGCAATCTCAACATGTGCGCAGGCTGGGCTGTAGCGGCATTTTGGGGGACACGAGGCTGACAGCCGCTCCGTACCCTCTCGTCCGGTCGGCGATCCGCCTCGTAGGGTCGACGGGTGGAACGACGACGCGACTACTCCTGGACCGACCCCGCCGAGATCGCGGCGGCGGCGCCGTTGACGAGCGGGGTCGAGTTCCTGCGCCGGATGATCGCCGGGGAGATCCCGCAGCCGCCGATCGCGCACACGCTCCAATTCGAGCTGGTCGAGGCGAGCGAGGGGTGCGTCGTGCTGGTCGCGCACCCGGCGGAGTTCGAGTACAACGCGATCGCGTCGGTGCACGGCGGGGTCATCGCGACCTGGGCCGACACGTCGATCGGCTATGCCGTGCAGACGCGGCTGGCTCCCGGGCAGAGCCTGACGACGCTCGATCTGCAGGTGCGGTACCTCCGGCCCATCACCGCAGACCTCGGGGACGTCACCATCACGGCGGTGACCGACCACGTCGGGCGGCGGACCGCGACGGCGCGGAGCGAGATCGTCGACGGGTCGGGGCGGCTGCTGGCGACGGCGACCTCGACCTGTCTCGTGCTGTAGGGGCCGCTGCGCGGCCGCGGCCCCGGGGCAGCCCGCGGCGCCACCCTCCCGGCGCCGCCGCCGTCCCGCACTGCCGCCTCCCCGCACCGCCGCCGTCCCGCACCGCCGCCGTCGGCAACTCAGGCCCGGTGCGCCGAGCGGCCGTCGGACTCGGCCCGGGGCGGCCCGCCGCTGCGCACCGCCCCTGAGTTGCCGACGCCCGACCATCTCTCCACAGCCGGCCGCCTCCGGTCGCCCCTCCACAGATCGGCCGCAGCACCCCTCCGGGCCCGGCCGAATCGCGAACCTCGACGGCATGATCATCAGCGAACTGGTCGCCCAGAGGGGCGGCATCCTGCACAAGAATCACCTCGTGGCCCTCGGCGCCACCGACCGCGACCTGACGTGGGCAGTGCGCCACGGTCACGTCAGGCGGGCGCGGCGGGGGTGGTACACGACGTTCGCGAAGTCCGATCCGCGGTTCGTGGCCGTGCAGGTCGGTGGTCGCCTGACGGGCGCCTCGGCGCTGCGGATTCGGGGGGCGTGGATGTGGGGCGAGCCGCCGGTCACCGTGTCGGTGCCGGCGAATGCGAGTCGGCTGCGGCGGCGGAAGGGGGTCCGGGTCGTGTGGGACTCCCCCGAGGTCGGCGGGCGCGGCGACCTCATGTCAGTCGGCCTCCGCGATGCGCTCCGCCAGGCCGTGCTCGACCTCGCGTTCGAGGAGGCGGTGGCGGTGCTCGACTGGGCGCTCTCCGAGAGGCACCTCGACGTCGACGAGGTGCCGCAGCTGCTGGAGGCTCTGCCGCAGGATGTTCGCTCGATCGCGGACTGGGTCGACCCGAAGTGCGGCAGCTTTCCCGAGAGCATCGCGCGGACCCGGTTGCGCAAGCTCGGCCACACGGTCGAGACCCAGGTCGCCGTCGACGGGAACAAGGCGATCGACCTCGTCGTCGACGGGGTCGTCGGGATCGAGGTGGACGGGCGCGAGTTCCACGAGTCGCGGTTCGAGAAGGACCGCCGGAAGGACCTCGCGATCGTCATCGAAGGGCGGACTCCGGTCAGGTTCAGCTACCGGATGCTCGTGGAGGTGTGGGACCGCGTGGCGCTGGCGGTGCGGACCGCCGTCGCGGCGCACCGGCGGGGCCGTGGTGCCGTCGGCAACTCAGGCGCGGTGCCGCGGCCGGCGCGGCGCGCGCCGCGCCTGTGGCGCCTGCCGGCGCCGCGGCGGCGCACCGCGCCTGAATTGCCGACGCGCGGCCTCGCGCGAAGGCCCTTCCCGCGCATCGCTACGATCGTCGGGTGACGCATCCCCCCATGAAGTGGCTCGCCCGACTGACTTTCGTGACGATCCTGGTCGGCATCGGGAGCGGCCTGAGCGGTCTCGTCGTGAGCTTCCTCCTGCACGGCCTGGAGCACCTGGTCTACGGGTTCGGCGAGGGCGACTTCCTCGACGAGCTGCCGACCCCGAGCAACGGCCTGCGCGTCCTGGCGCTGTTCATCGCCGGCGTCATCGGCGGGTTCGGCTGGTGGGCCGTCCGCCGCTGGGGCCGGAGGGTGGTGTCGGTCGAGGCCGCGGTGAAGGGCGAGCGGATGCCCTTCTGGTCGTCCCTCGGCAACATCGCCCTGCAGATCGTCATCGTCGGACTCGGCGCGAGCATCGGCCGAGAGGTCGCCCCGCGGGAGCTGGCAGCGCTCGCGGCCCAGTGGATAACCCGCAAGACCGGTGTCACTTTTCGCGAGACCAGGATCCTGGTGGCCTGCGGCGCCGGCGCCGGTCTGGCCGCGGTCTACGACGTGCCACTCGGCGGTGCCGTCTTCGCGGTCGAGATCCTCCTCGCCGAGCTCACCCTGGCGACCGTCGTCCCAGCGATCGCGACGTCGGCCATAGCGGCGATCGTGGCCAGACTGGTCACCAGCGCCGCCCCGCTCTACAGCGTCCCCCACCTCGAGCTGAGCCCTTCCCTCATCGTCTGGTCGATCATCGCCGGGCCCGTCATGGGGTTCGCGGCTCTCGGCTTCGTCGTCCTGGCGAAGAAGGCGGGGGAGCGCCGGCCGAAGAGCTGGGGCATCCTCATCGTCATGCCGGTGGTGTTCACGGCGGTGGGCGTCTTGTCGATCTGGTTTCCGCAGATCCTCGGAAACGGCCGCGCGCTCGGCCAGCTCGGGTTCGACGGCGGCGCGAACCTCGACGGTGCGACCCTCGGCGCGGCTCCGCTCCTCTTCATCCTGATCATCGTGCTGCTCAAGCTCATCTCGACCGTCGGCACGATCGGCGCCGGGGCGGCCGGCGGCACCCTGACCCCGTCGCTCGCCCTCGGCAGCGGGCTCGGCGCCGTGCTCGGCGGACTCTGGCTGCTCCTCTGGCCCGGCAGCGGCATCGCGGCCTTCGCATTCGTGGCCGCGGCGTCCTTCCTCGCGGCGAGCATGCGGGCGCCGCTGACGGCGCTCGTCCTGGTCGTCGAGTTCACCGGCCAGGGCCAGGCGATCCTGGTGCCGGCCCTCCTCGCGATCGCCGGCTCGATGACGATCGGCTACATGATCACCCGCCGTCAGCTGTGGAAGACGCCGCGTGGCGAGGGCGTGGCGTAGGTCCAACTAGGCTGGGGGCACGCATTCGCTAGGAGGCACCTCGACATGATCCACTCCCCCAATCGGCTCCTGAGCTTGATCCTCGGCATCGTCTTCCTGCTCATCGGCCTGTTCGGCTTCTTCGTGGCGACCCCGCTCCCGTTCGCCACGGCCGAGGGTGCGGTCCTGATCGGCCTCTTCGGAGTCAATGCGGCCCTCAGCACGATCCACGTCCTGGTCGGCGCCGCGCTGCTGCTGGCGGGCCTCGGCGGCGTCCTCCCGGCGAAGCTCGCCACCGTCGTCCTCGGCGCTGCTCTCGTCGTCTTCTCACTCGTCGGCTTCGGCATCGCGCACACAGGCGCCAACATCTTCGCGCTCAACACCCCCGACAACCTGCTGCACCTCTTCGCCGGGCTCCTGCTGGTCGCCTTCGGCCTCACGACCGACAAGGTGATCCTCAAGGCTCCGAAACTCGCGTAGCGAGCCCTGGCGATTCGCGGCCTCCGCCGTTAGAGTTAGGGTCACCTAACCGCGACCGAGAGGCGCCGCATGCACGCAGTCGTCCCCTTCTCCCAGGTCCTGCGCGAGCGCGGTTCACGGCCACGATCGACTCCCGCGGCGAGCGAGCTCTTCATGTCGGCGCTGCTGAGCGGCCACGGCTCGCGCGACGACTACATCGCGATGGTCGAGCAAAACTACTTCGTGTACCGCGCCCTCGAGCGCGCGGCCGAGGCCCGGCAGTCCGACCCTGTCGCTGCGGCATTCATGTCGCCGGCCCTGACCCGGCTCCCGGCGATCCGCGAAGACCTCCGCTTCCTGATCGGCGACGACTGGGAGTCGCGCGTCGTCCCGATGCCGACGACCCTCCGCTACGTCGACCGGATCGAGACCGTCGCCGCCACCTCCACCGGCGGCTTCGTCGCCCACCACTACACGCGCTATCTCGGCGACCTGTCGGGCTGCGCGATCATCCGCCAGATCATGCAGCGCCAGTTCGGCTTCGAGACGAACGGAGTCGGCTTCTACCTCTACGCCGGCATCGCCCGCCCGAAGGAGTTCAAGTCGACCTACCGGGCCCAGCTCGACTCGGTCGGCTGGACGGACGACGAGCGCGAGCGCGTCATCGACGAGGTCGGCGTCGCCTACCGCCTGACCGAAGACCTCTTCGGCGAGCTCTCCGCGCCGCGAACCGCGGCATAGCCCGAATCGCCGCACAGCGACGCGAACCGCAGCGCGTCGACGCGAAGCGCAGCGGAGTCCGGCAGGCCCGCAGCCCCTACGACCCCACCGTCGCAGCCTGAATCGCAGGAACTCGGGTCGCCTGCGACATGAAGCGCCTCACGTCCAGATCGACGATGATGTCGGCGGGTCGCAGGGGCCGTGAGAGGTAGAGGCCCTCGAGTGACGTGATCCTGCTGAGTGCCACGTACGTCTGGCCGGCACTGAACACTCGGGTACCGAGGTCGACGATGGCCTGGTCGTACGTCTTGCCCTGCGACTTGTGGATCGTCACAGCCCACGCGAGCCGCAGCGGGAACTGCTGGAACTCGGCGACGATGTCTTTCTTCAGCTCTTTCGTCGTCTCGGAGTAGGTGTACTTGTACTTCTCCCAGACGGCCGGCTGCACCTCGACCTCTTCGCCGTCGAGCTCGACGAACACGGTGTCGCGGATCTTGGTGACCACGCCGACCGAGCCGTTGACCCAGCGCTGGTCGGAGTCGTTGCGGAGGAACATCACCTGCGCCCCCACCTTCAGCTCGAGCGCCTCGTCGGCCGGGAACGTGCGCCCGCCGAAATCGCCGGTCACCTCGGCTTTCGCCGTCTTCACCCCGCCGGCCAGGCGCGACAGCTCGAGCTTGTTGATGCGGTTGACGGTGTCGTTGCGGGTAGCGAGCGTGATCGTGCCGTCGGTGGGCACGGGCCGGGCCCCGGCAGTGTTCAGCGCGTTCGCGATCTCGGCGGTGACGCGACCGTGGCGGACGGCGTTCAGCATCTCCTTGAAGCCGGCATCGCTCTGCCGGTGGATGAAAGCGAGCTCGAGGATTCGCAGCGTCGCCTCCTCCCAGACGTGGGCGTCGAAGAACCACATCGACCGATAGTGGTCTTTGAAGTACGCGCGCTCCTCCGGGTCGCCGGGTACGGGCGGCAGCTGGTACGGGTCGCCGAACAGGACGACCTGCACGCCGCCGAACGGCTCGCTCTTGCGCTGACGAGCCTTGCGGAGCGACCGGTCGATCGCGTCGAGGAGATCGGCGTTCACCATCGAGACCTCATCGATGACGAGCGTGTCGATGGTGTTGAGCAGCTTGCGCAGCTCGGAGTTCTGGTCGATGTCGTGGTCGGCGATGAGCCCGATCGGCAGCCGGAAGAGCGAGTGGATGGTCTGCCCGCCGACGTTGAGGGCGGCGACGCCCGTGGGCGCGCAGACGACGACCTGTTTCGAGGTGTTCCACGACAGGTGGTTGAGCAGCGTCGACTTGCCGGTGCCGGCCCGCCCGGTGACAAAGATGTGCTCCCGGGTGTTCTCGATCGCGTCGTAGACGGCGGCCTGCTCGGGCGACAGCTCTGGAGCCACGAGCACCCCTTTCGTCGACCGGCCCGGGTCATCCAATCTACCGGTCGCGAACGGGTCACCCGGCTAGCCGAAGTTAGGATGTGGAAATGTCTGTGCCTGTGGGGAGCGCGCGGCGATCCGCGAGAAGACGGGCCGCCCTCCTCTACGGCGGGCTCCTCGTCGGGATCGCGATCGCCTTCGTCGTGACGGTGGCGATCCTCAACTCGACGGTCTACAGCGCGTCGGGATTCGTCCGCGGCTACCTGCACGCCCTCGACCGCGGCGACACGGCGAGCGCGCTCGGCCTCGCCGGCGTGACCCCGTCGGCCGACGACGTGCTCCTGACCATCCCGGAAGACGGCCGGATCGACGACATCTCCACGACGGCGAAGGGCGACCGCGTCACGGCGAGCTTCCTCCTCGACGGAACGCGCCACGAGGCCGTGTACGACGTCGCGCCGACGGGCGCCTTCGGCGGGCTCTTCACGGCGTGGGGCTTCCGGACAACGCCGACGGCGTTCCTCGATGTCACGCCCGAGCACGACCCGCGCTTCACCGCCAACGGCGTCGATGTGAAGGCGGAGGGGTCCGACATCGCGACCCGCTACACGGTCCTCGCACCGGCGGTCTTCGATCTGACCCGCGACACGACCTACCTCACGGCCGATCAGACGACCGTCGTGGCCGCCGCTCCCGGCGCCGTCGCCAAGGGCACGGTCGATGTCGAGCCCCGCAAGAGCTTCACCGACGGCGTCCGCCGCGACGTCACCAAGTACCTGCGCACGACGTGCGTCTCGCAGAAGGTGCTCTTCCCCGCCGGCTGCCCGTTCGGCAAGGAGGTCGACGACCGCGTCACCTCCACGCCGACGTGGTCGATGACCGCCTACCCGCCCGTGGCGCTGAAGCCGACGAAGACGTCGGGCGTCTGGATCGTCAAGCGCGCGGCCGGCCGCGCCCATCTCGAGGTCGAGGCCCAGTCGCTCTTCGACGGCCAGGCCTACGACATCGACGAGGACGTCCCCTTCGACGTCGAGTACCTCGTCACCATCGGCTCCGACAACAACCTGACGATCACCCCGCGCTGACGGACGCCAGCGCTGACATAATCGACTCACCCGACCCAGGAGCGCCGTGCCCATCCCCCAGACTCCCGCGACGCTCGTCGACGTCGCCGAGCGGGCGGGCGTCAGCCTGAAGACGGCGTCCCGCGCCATCAACGGGGAGCCGCACGTCGCGGAAGCCACGCGCAAGAAGGTGATGACGGCCGCGGGCGAGCTCGGCTTCCAGCTCAACAGCATGGCGTCGCTGCTCAAGCGCGGCATCCGCTCGAGCTTCATCGGCCTGGTGACCGGCGACCTGGGCAACCCCTTCTACTCGGCGCTGGCCAAGGGCGTCGAGCGCGAGCTCCGGGACGAGGGCCTCCAGCTCGTCATCTCGTCCACCGACGAGAGCGGCGACCGCGAGCGCGTCCTCGTCGACGAGATGGTCGCCCGCCAGGTCCGAGCCCTCATCGTCGTCTCCACCCTCGAGTCGAGCGACGCCCTCGGCCAGGCTCAGGAGCGCGGCATCCCCGTCATCTTCGTCGACCGCCCCTCGACCGACCTCACTGCCGACAGCGTCGTGCTCGACAACCGCGCCGGCGCCCGCATGGCCGTCGAGCACCTCCTCGCCCACGGCCACACCCGCATCGGCTTCATCGGCGACTACTCCCGGCTTCCCACCCATCAGCAGCGGCTCGACGGGTACCTCGACGCGGTGGCCTCGGGCGCAGGATCTTCAGCTCGCGAACTCGTCCGCGAAGATCTCCACGACGCCGCCGGGGGCCGGAACGCCGCGCGCGAGCTCCTGTCGCTCCCCCACCCGCCGACGGCCCTGTTCACCAGCAACAACCGCGTCACCATCGGCGCGCTCACCGCCTTCCGGGGCCTTTCGACGGCTCCGGCGCTCGTCGGCTTCGACGACTTCGACCTCGCCGATGTGCTCGGCGTGACGGTGGTCTCGCACGACCCCGTCGACATGGGAGCCCGCGCGGCCCGCCTGGCCCTGGAGACGCTCGCCTCGCGCACCCCGCGGGGTGACGAGCTGGTGCTGCCGGTGCGCCTCGTGCCGCGGGGGTCCGGCGAGGCGGGGCCCGGAGTGGACTGGCGGTAGACCCGAGTTCCTGCGCCGGTTTCGCCTGCTGGCAGGTGTCGGCGGCCTCCAGTAGGGTGTCGGCCATGGATCAGGGAACGACCGAGCCGATCGTCCGCATCCAGAACTTCCGGATGGATTTCGGGCGAACCACCGTCATCCACGACCTCTCGTTCGATATTCGGGCGGGTGAGACGTTCGGATTTCTGGGCTCCAACGGATCGGGCAAGACGACCACCATCCGCGCGCTGCTGGGCATCTACCAGCCGACGGGCGGGGTGCTGCACATCGACGGGCGGCCGTTCTCACCCGAGCAGGGATCCCGCCTGGGCTACCTGCCGGAGGAACGCGGGCTGTACAAGAAGGAGTCGGTCATCGACGTGATGACCTACTTCGGGCGGCTCAAGGGGCTCGGCAAGGCCGAGGCGAAGAGCTGGTCGCTGGAGTACCTCGAGCGCGTCGCCCTGGCCGACAAGGCGACGACTCGGCTCGACAAGCTGTCGGGCGGCCAGCAGCAGAAGGTGCAGCTGGGGGTCACGATCATGAACGGGCCCGAGCTGCTGATCCTCGACGAGCCGACCAAGGGGTTCGATCCGGTCAACCGTCGGCTGCTGATGGACATCATCGAGGAGCAGAAGCGGGCCGGGGCCACTGTGCTGATGGTGACGCACCAGATGGAGGAGGTCGAGCGGCTCTGCGACCGCGTGATCCTCCTGAAGAACGGCACCGCCGAGGCGTACGGCACGATCCCCGAGGTGCAAGACCAGTTCGGCGGCACTACGGTGCGGCTGCGCTACTCGGGCGACATCCCCGCGTCGGGCAAGTACGAGGTGACGCTGCGGGAGCGCAACTACGCCGAGCTCGCCGTGATGGAGGGCGTCGACGAGGCGGGGATCCTGCGCGATCTCATCGAGGCCGGGTTGACGGTGCGCGGGTTCGAGACGAGCAAGCTGAGCCTCGACGACATCTTCCTGAGGGTCTACGGCGAGGCCGCCGGCGGGCACAGCAGCGAGGCCGCCGACGGACACCACGGCGAGGCCGCCCACGGATACAGCGGCGAGGCCGCCTGATGGCGCAGCACAACCTCTCGACCGTCGTCTCGTTCGAGATCGGGCGCACGCTGTCGAAGCGGCGGTTCTGGATCACGACGCTCATCGTGCCCGTGATCATCGGCATCGTCGTCGCGCTGATCGTGGCCGCGAACTCGTCGACCGATTCGAGCGTGGCGTCGCAGAAAGACCAGAAGTTCTCGTTCTCGTACACCGACGCGTCGGGAATCGTCGACCCCGCGCTGGTGCAGAAGCTCGGCGGCAGGGAGGCCGCGTCGCCGACTGCCGCGATCGCCGCCGTCAAGAACGGGACGCTCGACGCGTACTTCTCGTACCCTGCTGATCCCGCGAAGCAGGCGACCGAGGTCTACGGCGTCGACACCGGGGTCTTCGACAACGGCAAGTACAAGTCGGTGGCGACGCAGGTGCTGACTCTGAGCGCCCAGGAGAAGGTCGGCGACACCACGCTGACGAAGCTGGTGCAGGGCGACCTGCCGGTCGACGCGACGACCTACGATTCGGGCGGGCGGGTCTCGGCGGGCGTCGCCGGGGTGATCCCGCCGCTGCTGTTCCTCGCGATCTTCTACGTCGTGATCCTGCTGCTGGGCAACCAGATGCTGACGTCGACGCTGGAGGAGAAGGAGAACCGCGTCACGGAGATGATCCTGACGACGCTGAACCCGACGACGCTGATCATCGGCAAGGTGATCTCGCTGTTCGTCATCGGAATCGTGCAGATGCTCGTGTTCGCGCTGCCGGTCGTGATCGGGTACCTGTTCTTCCGGTCGTCACTCAACCTGCCGTCGTTCGACCTCGCGAACCTGCAGCTCGACCCGTGGCAGATGATCGTCGGGGCACTGCTGCTGATCGGCGGCTTCACCCTGTTCACGGGCACGCTCGTCGCCGTCGGCGCCATCATGCCGACGGCCAAGGAGGCCGGCCAGATCTTCGGCATCATGATGGCGCTGATCTTCGTGCCGTTCTACGCGGTGACGCTCATCGTCAGCGATCCGAGCGCGTTCATCGTGCAGGTGTTCACCTGGTTCCCGTACTCGGCGCCGGTGACCGGCATGCTCCGCAACGGCTTCTCGTCGCTGTCGCCGGTCGAGGCGATCGGCCTGATCGTCGAGCAGTTCGTGCTCGGGATCATCGTGCTGCGGCTGGCCGTGCGGCTGTTCCAGTACGGGTCGGTCGAGTACTCGAAGAAGGTGTCGCTGTCGGTCCTGCGGTCGACGCGAAAAGCGTGACGCCGCTCGACCTGCTCGGCGAGTGGGCGTTCGACAGGATCATCGATGACCGGCTGACGGGGTCGCGGATGCCGGTGGTCGGGACGGCTGTGTTCACGGTGGGCCCCGACGGTGTCGACTGGGTCGAGACCGGAACGCTCGACGGGCCGACGGGGCCTGTGCCGGTGGCGCAGACGCGGCGAATCGTGGCCGACGAGAGCGGCTGGCGGGTCGAGTTCGCCGACGGACGACCGTTTCACCCGTGGCAGGTCGACGAGCCGCTCGTGCACGACTGCGCGCCCGACCTCTACCGCGGCCGCGTCGCCGGGCCTTCGCAGGGCGCCGATGCGGGGTCTTCGGCGGGCTCGGCGGGCTCGGCTGACGCGTGGACGATGCGCTGGGCGGCCACCGGCCCCGCCAAGGACTACGTCGTCGACACGAGGTACGTGCGCGTGATTTCTGCGTAGAGTGCAATCACCCCCGAACAGGGGGTCCGCTTCGATCAGGGCGGAACGATCACACTCGAGGGACACCCATGCCACGTCGCAGGTCCATGACCACTGTCGCCGCCATCGCGGCACTCGCGCTGGGAGCGACGCTCGTCAGCGGCGCCTCCGCCTCCGGATACGCGCCGTCGCATCACGGACCGACGCATCACAGCGACAGCGCACTCTCGCCGCGCACCCAGTTCGTGATGGCAGCAGATGGCTCGAGCGGCGCGAGGCAGGGCGGCGAGGGCATCCCCAACATCGACAGCGTGAAGTCGACCATCGCGAAGTACTACGGCGATCCGGGCACGGGCATCGCCTCGAAGACGGCGTCCCCGTACATCAGCGAGATGGCGTCGATCGTGTCGTCCGAGAAGCGGGCGCTCCGCTCGCTCTACGCCTCGTCGAAGCGGCACCACCAGAAGCCCGCGATCGTCTTCGACGCTGACGACACCACTCTCATGACGTACGACATGGAGGTGGCCGACATGCACTTCACGTTCGACCCCGCCGAGCAGGACGTCTGGGTGCAAGACGAACGGTTCCCGGCGACGCCGTCCATGGTGTCGTTCGTCGCGGCGGCGAAGAAGATGGGCTTCGCCGTCTTCGGCCTCACCGGCCGCAACGACGACCAGAAGGCGGCCACCCTCGCGAACCTCACCAAGGTCGGCTACACGGGATTCACCGCCGACAGGTTCTACACGAAGTGGACCGGGACGGGATCGTCGCAGCAGCCCTCGTACGTGACCTGCGCGACAGCCAAGTGCACGACCGTCGAGTACAAGGCGCTCACCCGCAAGCACATCGAGAGCCTCGGCTACGACATCGCCCTCAATGTCGGCGACCAGTGGTCTGACCTCCAGGGCGGGTACGCCGACCGGATCCTGAAGCTGCCGAACCCCACCTACTACCTGCCGTCGGCCGACCTTCCCGGCGTCTCGGAGCCCCGGCTGGCGCCGCGGACCCGCTTCACGATGAAGGCGGACGGCTCCAGCGGCCTGACCCAGGGCGGCGAGGGCATCCCCAACATCGACAGCGTGAAGTCGACCATCGCGAAGTACTACGGCGACACCGGCACGGGCATCTCGAACAAGACCACATCGCCGTACATCAGCGAGATGGCGGCTCTGGTGAAGCGGGAGATCCCGAAGGTCGCGTCGGAGTGCTACGCCGCCAGCGAGAAAGGCGAGAAGCCGGCGATCGTGCTCGACGCCGACGACACCACGCTGTGGACGTACGACATGGAGGTGGCCGACATGCACTTCACGTTCGACCCCGCCGAGCAGGACGTCTGGGTGCAAGACGAGCGCTTCCCCGCGACACCGAAGATGACGACGCTCACTCAGGTGGCGCAGGCCGCCGGGTGCACGCTGATCGGCCTCACCGGCCGCAACGACAACCAGAAGGCCGCCACGATCGCCAACCTCGCGAAGGTCGGCTACACCGGGTTCACCTCGGCGAACTACTACACGAAGTGGACCGGGGTCGGCTCGTCGCAGCAGCCGTCGTACGTCACGTGCGCCGCGGCCAAGTGCACGACGATCGAGTACAAGTCGCAGACCCGCGCCCACGTCGAGTCGAGCGCCGGCGGCGGGTACTACATCGTCGCGAACTACGGCGACCAGTTCAGCGACCTGATCGGCGGCCACGGCCGGGCGGTCAAGCTGCCGAACCCGACGTACTACCTGCCGTAGGCAGGAGCACGAGCGCAGCCCTGCCGAAGGCAGGAGCCCGGGTGCGGCCCACCGCACGTCGCGCCGTACCCCGGAAATCGCCTGGACGCCACCCGACGTAGGAGTCGAACTGTGTCATAACGTTCTCTCAGGGCAGCGATGCGCGCCGCCCGGAGAGACCGGGGGCTGGGATGCGTCGGAAGAGCGGCACGCGCAGAACGAGATCGGCGACCATGGTCGCGTTGGCCCTGGGCCTGGGGGTGATCAGCCTGGGAGCGCTCATGGCCGTTCCGGCCCCCGCCGAAGCCGCGGCGACCACGCGGATCGGCAGCATCAGCCTCGCCGCCCGCGGTCCGGACTCACCCCTCTCGAGGTTCTTCGCGGACGGCAGCGGCCTTCAGCTGAACACGGCGACCACGAGCGCCGGCATCAGCATGGGCGGAGGTTCGGGCCGTGACCGCTTCGGCTTCTCGATCGTGCCGCCGAAGGGCGACTACCTCCGTCCTGGCACGTTCTACGCCCGGCCCACCGGCACGGACGAGCCCGATCCGGCTGTGCCGTCGTACACGGTGGCGGTCGGCTCGATCACGACCGAGGCGGACCGCGCGGACATCATCGACCTGGCGTCCGATGCGAGCGGTCGCATCACCCGGTTCGACGTCGTCCTCGAGGGGATCGGCGAGTTCCGCCTCGGGCAGGACGAGGGGACGTCCGTGTCGATCGGGATGCGCCACATGGTCTTCCCGATGACGGCGCCGGGCGCCCCCATCCGCATGACGCAGACGCTCCACAACCGAAGCGCCGTGGGTCTGGCGCTCGGCGCGAAGGCGTTCTCCGGTCTGTCGAGGTCGTCGTTCGACTTTGGGAAGAGCGGCTGCCCGGTCGTGCTCGCGGCCGGCGCCACCTGCCGGTTCGACGTCGTCTTCGACCCGACGAAGGGCGGGCCGGCGCAGGCGACCCTGTCGATCCCGATCGGCTCGAAGACGCAGAAGGTCGCCGTCTCCGGACAGGGCATGCTCGGCACGACGCGCCTCCAGACCACCGGCGACGTGGCAGGCACGACGGTCGACGCCGCTGCCGCCGACGTCATCTGGTTCCGCGCCAGCGGCTGGTCGTTCATCGGGGTGGAGCCGTACGCGGAGCTCGGTGCGCCCAACCGGGGCTCGCAGCTGTACACCGTCCAGCTGCGGTCGGACACCTTCGGCACGCCCCTGGCCGTGGGAGTCCACAACACGACCCCGTTCAACGCCCTCGACCGCAGCCAGTACGGCACCTACGTTTCCGTCGACAACCGCGGGCCCTGCAGCGACAGCGAGGAAGGCACAGAGACGGTGCGCTCGTTCGCGGTCGACGACCGCGATCTTCCGACCGTCGCGGACGTCGAATTCGACCTGGCGTGCACGCCGGGTGCCGGCGGTCACCGCATCTCGGGTCGCTTCCAGTACCAGGCTCGAGACGACCTCACGCCGCCCGCCGCACCCACGGGGCTCGCGATCTCCGGCTCGAGGGCCACCTGGAAAGTGTCGAAATCTAGCGACGCGGTCGCCAGCGTGGCTCGGCTCGTCCAGGGCAACGGTGCGCGCGTAGGACCGAACAGCGGTATCTCGCTCTCGGCTGGCACTGCGACCAGCACCACCCTGCCGACCCTGAGGACGGGCGTCCGCTACACGATCGCGCTGTTCGCGGTCGACCGGGCCGGCAATGTCAGCCTTGCCGCAAAGAAGTCTCTCGGGACGGCGGCGCCCGTCGTCCGGGTACCCGGCGCCCCCGTAGTCCTCTCGGCAGCGAGCGGCAAGGGCAAGGTCACCGTCCATTTCAGGCCTCCCGCCTCCACGGGCGGATCGCCCATCACCCAGTACGTGGTGACGACCTCGGGCGGTCGGTCGGCGACGGGGACGCACAGCCCCATCGTGATCTCGGGCCTGCGGCACGACGCGAGCGTCTCGCTCAGCATGGTCGCTTACAACGCCGCCGGTCGCGGGGCGCAGGCATACATCGGCGTGCGGCATCCGAGCTAGAGCGCCCGGGCAGGAGTCCTCAGCTGACCGGGAACGGGGCCCCGTCGACAAGGGCCGGGCGCAGGAACTATCGAGCTCCAGTGAGCCTCGGCAGTCCGGGGCCGATGCTCGCCGCGCGGCCCCTCCAGCTGCCGAACCCGACGTACTACCTGCCGTGAGCGAGGACGCCCGAGTGGAGCTCCGGGCGTACCTCCCCGAGGATGCCGCCGCCACGCTCGCCGTGTTCCGGCGGGCAATCCGCGTGACGGCGGCGGGCGACTACACGCCGGCGCAGATCGAGGCGTGGGCGTCGGACGACATCGACGGCGGCGACTGGGCGGCCAGACGGCTGGCCTCCGCCACCGTCGTCGCCGTGGCGGAGGGCCGCGTCGTCGGGTTCAGCGATGTCGACGATTCCGGCTGCATCGACATGCTCTTCGTCGACCCCGCCGTGGCCCGACGGGGAGTCGCCTCCCGGCTGCTCGAGTCGCTCGGCGACGGCCCCCGGTCGGTGCACGCCAGCCGCACGGCGCGCCCGTTCTTCGAGCGGCATGGCTTCGTCGTCGTCGCCGAGGGGCGGCCGATCACCCGCGGCGTGGAGCTCGTGAACTACGTGATGGAGCGCCCCGCCGTCGGCAACTCAGGGTCGGTGCCGGGCGACGGCCCCTCGCCCGCCGACCCCGACGACGACAGCCCGCACCGCACCTGAGTTCTCGACGGGCACCCGGCGCCGCTCCCGCCCGGCCCCGGTGAAGCCCCGACAACTCAGGCCCGGTGCACGCGCCGCCGCCCCATCCGGGGCCGCCGGCGCGGATCCGGCGCACCGGGCCTGAATTGCCGAGACGGCTGCGCTAGACCGCCTTCTCCTGGATCCCCCACGGCGACCCGTACCCCTCGGGCGCCGGAGCGGCGAGCAGCGACAGGAACGGCCGCGCGTCGAACGCCTCCGGCCCGAGCACGCCGGCGCCGCTCCACACCCCCGTGGCCAGCAGCTCGAGCGCGATGACCGGGTTGATGGCGGTCTGCCAGACGACGGCCTGCGACGAGTACTCGGCCATCGTCTGCTCGTTGTCGACGACGTGGTAGAGGTAGGTGGAGCGCGGCTGGCCGTCCTTGCCGGTGCCTCGGACCCAGACGCCGGCGCAGGTCTTGCCCGACATCCTGTCGCCGAGGGTGGCCGGGTCGGGCAGGGCTGCGGCCACGACGTCGCGGGGCGACACTTCGACGCCCTTGACCGTCAGCGGCTTCGTCGAGTCCAGGCCGAGCTTGTGAAGGGTCTTCAGCACCTCGATGAACTCGTCGCCCAGGCCGTACTTGAAGGTCACGCGCTTGGCCTTCGTCCAGCGCGGCATGAGGAGCACCTCCTCGTGCTCGACGTTGACGCACTCGACCGGTCCGATGCCCTCGGGGAAGTCGAACACCTCGGGCTCCGAGAACGGCGCAGTCGTGTACCAGCCCCTGCCCTCCTCGAACACGACGGGCGGGTTGAGGCACTCCTCGATGGTGGTCCAGATCGAGAACGACGGCGCGAAGTCGTAGCCCTCGACGACGAGGTTGGCGCCGTCGCGCACGCCGAGCTCGTCGATCTCGTCGAAGAGCTCGTCTTCGGCGTAGCGGGCGAAGACGTCTGACAGGCCCGGTTCGACGCCGATTCCGACGAGCGCCAGCGATCCTGCGTCCTTCCAGGCCGAGGCGACGGCGAACTGGTCGTCTCCGAGCTTGACGCCGGTGTCGGTGTGCGGGTCGGTGGGGTGCGGGCTGGAGAGGCTCATCGCCATGTCGAGGTAGGTCGCACCGGCCTCGAAGCAGCCGTTGAAGATCGGCATGACGAAGCGCGGGTCGACGGCGTTCAGCACGTGGGTGATGCCGTGCGCGCGGATGAGCTCGGCGACCGACGACGCCGACGACGCGTCGACCTGGGCCGCGACGAGCCGCGGGTCGCCGACAGCCTCGACGAGCGAGGCCGGTCGGGCGGGGTCGTAGTCGGCGACGACGAGAGTGTCGAAGAAGTCGCGGCGGACGGCGATGCGCACGGCGGCGGAGCCGACGCCACCGGCGCCGACGATGAGGATCTTCATGGGGAGCTACTTCTCTGTGGGGGATGTCGGACCCGTGTGGCGGGTCCCGCGGATGGGCTTGCCGGTCTCGGCGTCGATGGCGATGGCGCCGGTCGGGAGGTTCGAGAGGTCCTGCGCGACCACGGTCGGGAAGTACCCGGAGTCGGGCATCCCGAAGTTGGCGACGACGCCCTCGCCCGGCGCGAGCACGTAGTCGGCGCGCTTGGTCAGGGTCTGGCCGCGGAAGAAGTCGGGCTTGCGCCACCGCCAGATCAGCATGAGCACGACCCCGACGAGAAGTCCGCCGACGCCGACGACCGCCTGGGCGCCGATCCCGAAGATGGTGATCGGCTTCTTGTCGGCGTCGGTCAGCCAGTCGGGCGCCGCGAAGGCGTAGACGCCGTAGACGAAGACGGCCAGCAGCATGACTCCGCCCAAGAAGGGGAAGATGCCGCGCATGATGATGTTGCGCGGCGACGAGAACAGCGTCTTTCGGTAGAACCACACGCAGGCGAAGCCGGTGAGGCCGTAGTAGAAGGCGATCATCAGGCCGATCGACCCGATCAGGGCGCTGAGCAGATTGACGCTGATGAGGGTGAAGATCAGGTAGAAGGCTACGGACGCGACGCCCATGCCGACGGTCGACCAGGTCGGCGTCAGGTACTTCGGGTGGATGCGCGCGAACTGCGCTGGGAGGGCCTTGTAGACGGCCATCGACAGCGAGGTGCGAGCCGTCGGCAGGATCGTCGTCTGGGTCGAGGCCGACGCGCTCGTGAGGATCGAGAAGCCGAGCAGGGCCATCAGGATGCTGCCCACGACGCCGCCGCCGAACAGGGTGGGGCCGACCGATGAGAAGACGTCGAGCGCGTTGTCCTCGTTCGCGAGGCCGATGCCCTTGTCGCCGACTCCGGCGAACGCGATCGTGGCGACCGCGACGAGCACGTAGGTGACGAGCAGCAGCACGGTCGAGATGATCGCGGCGCGGCCGGGGGTCTTCTCCGGGTCCTTCGTCTCCTCGTTGATGGAGACGGCCGTGTCCCACCCCCAGTAGATGAAGATGGCGGTGAGCATGGCGGGAGCGATGGTGCCGGGGCCGAGGGTGAACGGGTTGAGCCAGTCGAGCGACGGCGTCAGCGAGTACGACTCGGCGTTGCCCGTGTAGACCTTCACGAGCGCGAACACCGCGAAGAAGATCAGGATGACGACTTCGAACGCGAGCAGGAAGTACTGGAGGCGGGCCGAGACCTCGATGCCGCGGTAGCAGATGTAGGTCATGATCACGATCCAGGCGATGCCCGCCGCGGTCGACCAGAAGACGTTGGTCGACAGGGCAGCGACAGCCGGCAGCCCGAAGCTGCCGACGAACGTGAACGAGTACGACCCGGCGATCGAGGCGAGGTTCGCCATGACGATCACGTCGGCCACGATGATTCCCCAGCCGCCCATCCATCCGGTGATCGGCCCGAACGCTCGCGAGGCCCACGTGAAGGTGGTGCCGCAGTCCGGCTCCGCCTTGTTGAGCTCCTGATAGGCGACCGCGATCAGGTACATCGGGATGAACGCCAGCAGGATGATGCCGGGCGCGTGCACGCCCGCCACGAGCGTCCCGCCGATGACGATGTATCCGAGGCTCGCCGCCAGGCTGTAAGCCGGGGCGGTGGAGGCGACACCCACGACGACGCTCGAGACCAGCCCGAGTGAGCCCTCTTTCAGGCCTTTGGTGTCGACAGGTTGAGTGGTCGTCGCCACTGACGGTGCGGTCATCGTTTCTCCATCACGGTGCGTGAACAGCGAAGGGAAGAGCAGTTGGCCAACCCAATCGTTTCGGCCCGCGAAGCGTCAATGCCGTTCCGTCGCACAATGCGAAGGCCGGCTGCCAGATCGGCAACCGGCCCCGCATGGGCGTCGACCGCTACTCGACGGTCACGTCGACCGTCGCCGGGACGCCCGACTTCACGCCGGTCGCGATCACCGGGTAGGTGCCGGCCGTCGCCTTCTTCGGCACGGTGCCGCTGAGTACGAACGCGCCCGTGGCCGAGGCGGTCGCCGTCGTGGCCAGCTTGAGGCCCGAGACCGTCAGCTTCACCCGCTCGCCGGGGGCGAAGCCCGCTCCGCGCACGGTCACGATCCCGCCGGGCGTGGTCGCCCGAGCGGTCAGGGTCGGCGCGTAGGCGACCGTGGCCTTCGTGATGACTGCCTTGAGCGTCGTGGTGGCGCTGCCCGTGCCGTCGTCGGCGGTGACGGTCACCGTGTAGGTGCCGGGGGCGGCGTAGGTGTGGGAGCCCGTGACCGTTCCGTCGGCGACCGCCGCATCGGCCGTCGCGGAGCCGTCGCCCCAGTTCACGGTGGCGGCGTAGCTCTCCGACGCACCTCCCGCGACGGTGGCGAGCGCCTGCTTCACGCTGACCCCGGCTCGCGCCTGGATCGAGGCTCCTGCCTTCACGCTGAGCGCAGGAACTGCCTCCCGGGTCCCGTCCGTCGCGACCGCGAACACGTGGATCCGGCCCGTGCTCGTGACCGCACCCGTCTGCACCGGCAGCGTCAGCGACACGGCCTTCTTACCCTCCGGCAGGGTGAACGGCGCCGTGGCGTAGATCGCCGCGACCGCGTCGTCGCCCGGGGCACCGCCGTCGTAGCGTCCCTTCGAGGTGGCGACAACCGTGTTGCCGAACTGCGGCTTCGCCGCCGCGGCGGTCCAGTCGCCGAACTGGATGGGCATGTCGGCCGTCGAGCCGTCGTCGAAGGTCAGCGTGCCGACGGTGTCCTGCGCCTTCTCGTTGGCCGTGCCGATCACCGACAGCTGCGTCACGTCGTCGCCCAGCGAGAGGGGGATGACCTGGCCGGCGCCGGTGGCGTTGTCGGCCTGGCCCGGCGCGACGTCGGGCAGGTCGAAGGTGAGCGCAGTTCCTGCGACCTCGTTCGTCTCGCCCTGCACGAAGCCGGACTCGGCGAGCGACGCAGCCGAGAAGGCGTTGCCGAGGCCGTCGCAGTTGCCGCCGTGCCCGTCGGTCGCCAGGCAGGTGCTGTCGTAGGCGCCGGTGAGGCTGGGTGCCGTGCGCGAGACCGTGATGGTGGCGGTCGTCGACGCCATGCGGGTGCCGTCGGTCGCGGTGACGAGGACGGAGTACGCGCCGGGCTTCGCGAACATGTGCGAGGCGGCGATGTCGTACGAGCCGAGCTTCGACTTCGTCAGCGTGGCCGTCTGCGGGCCCTTCCCGTCGAGGAAGTCGACGGTGGCCGTCGAGGTCGCGGCGGTCGAGCCCGCGACGGATGCGACGGGTCCGTCGAAACGGCCGACCTCCGTCTTCGCGGACGCCTTCGGCGACACGGTGTAGCCGGCCTGAGTGGCCGTCGTGTCGGTCAGCAGCTCGACCTCGGAGAGCGTCGGCGCCGCTCCCGTCGTCGTTCCCGTGACGGTGAGGCGGTAGTGCAACAGAGCGCGGGGCTTCGCGATCTCGAACGGCCGCGTCTGCGTCTGCCACGGCCAGGTCTGCGCCGAGCGCTTGTCGACCGTCACCCACGTCTTGCCGTCGGAGGAGCCCTCGAGCTTCCACGACGTCGGGGAGTCGCCGTCGGCGCCGTTCGTCAGCGTGTACGAGTCGACCGTCGCCGGCCCCTCGTCGGAGTCGAACGTGATCGCCGGGTCGGACGTCGCGAACTCGACCGACGAGCGCGAGTTGTCGTCGGTGAGGGCCGTGACGTCGACGCCGTCGTTCGACGTGACCGTGCCGGAGCCCGCGGCGTCGACGAGCGGGACAGGCGTCGGCTCGGTCGGAGCGCTGCCCGCACCCCAGTTCGACGGGGTGGCGCTCATATCGAATCGGAGTGCGCCGCCCTTCGCGACGAGAGCGGCCGACAGCGTCGCGCTGGAGAGCGCCTTGCCGTTCAGAGTCGCCCCCTTCACGTAGACGTTCTTGGTCGAGTTGGCGGGAGCGTCGATCGTGAGGCGGTTGCCGCCGATCGGGCTGACCACGGCGTGCGTGAACAGCGGCGAGCCGATCTCGTACGAGTCGGACGCCAGTGCCAGCGGGTAGAAGCCGAGCGCCGAGAACAGGAACCACGACGACATCTCGCCGTTGTCCTCGTCGCCGGGGTAGCCCTGGCCGATGTCGCTGCCGACGAACAGGCGCCGGGTGATCTCGCGGACCGCGGCCTGCGTCTTCGACGGCGCACCGGCGGCGGCGTAGAGGTAGGGGATGTGGTGCGAGGGCTGGTTGCTCATGCCGAGCTGTCCCATGCGGACGTCGCGGGCTTCGAGCATCTCGTGGATCGTTCCGCCGTAGCCGCCGGGCTTGTCGGCCTTCTCGGGCGTCGCGAAGAACTCGTCGAGCTTCTTCACGAGACCGGCGTCGCCACCGTAGAGCGAGGCCAGGCCCTGCACGTCGAAGGGCGCGTGGAAGGCGAAGTTCCAGCCGTCGGTCTCGGTGTAGGCACCGCCCCACGAGCCGGGGTCGTAGTCTTTCGCGGCCTGCTGGAAGCTGCCGTCGGCGTTCTTCGCCTGGAAGAAGCCGATGGACGGGTCGAACAGCTCGACGTAGTGCTTCGCCTGCTCGAGGAAGTACGCCGACTCCTCGCGCAGCTGCGGCTTGCGGGCCGCCGGGACGGCCGGGTCTTTCGCGAGCTTCGCGGCCATCCGGCCGATCCCGTAGTCGTTGATGTAGCCCTCGAGCGCCCACGACACCGACTCGCCGGTGGACGACGGGGTGTAGCCCAGGAAGATGCTCGTATCGAGCCCCTTCCGCCCGGTGCCCGAGATCGGCGACAGCACGGTGGCGTTCTTGAGCGCGGCGTCGTAGGCCGACAGGGCGTCCTTCGTCGAGGCTCCCTTGAGGTAGGCGTCGGCGAACGCGACATCGGACGACGTGCCCGTCATGAGGTCGGCGTAGCCGGGGCTCGACCAGCGCGCGATCCACCCGGCGTCCTTGTACTGCTGCACGAAGCCGTCCATCAGCTCGCCCGCGAGCTTCGGGTAGAGCATCGAGTAGGCGGGCCAGGCGGTGCGGTAGGTGTCCCAGAAGCCGTTGTTGACGTAGACCTTGCCGGGCTTGACGACGGCGTTGGTCGTGGTCGCCGTGGCGTCGCCGACGGTGGCGGCGACCGGGCTGGCGTACTTGTACACGGGCTTCGCGACCGTGCCGGTGTTCTCGAACTGCGAGTTCGGGTACATGTTGAGGCGGTACAGGCTGCCGTAGGTGGTGGCCAGCTGGTCCGCCGTCGCGCCGCCGAGCGTGATCACCGAGAGCCGGTCGTTCCAGGCCTTCTGCGCCGCGGCGTGGACCGTGGCGAACGACCTGCTGCCGACCTCCTGCTGCAGGTTCTTCGCGGCCTGGGCCGCTGAGATGAACGAGGTGGCGACGCGTAGCACGACGGACTTGTCGCTCGACGTGTCGAAGCGGGCGTACTTCGCCGAGGTGCGGTCGCCGGCGGCTGCTCCGGAGGCGAGGGGGGCCCGGTCGAACCTGCCGCTGACGAACATGCGCGAGGCGCCGGCCGAGAGGCCGGACCCGCCGTCGACCCAGCCGCTCACGGTGCCGTCGTCAGCGACGGTGAGTCCGGACGTTCCTGCGACCCGATCGACCAGGACACTGCCCGTCGACCCGGTGAAACCGAACCGCATGACAGCGGCGTGGTCGGTGGGGGTCACCTCGGCCGTGATGCCGTCGGTGAACTTCACCGAGTACAGGTCGGGGCGGGCCGTCTCGTCGTCGTGGCGGAACTCGAGCGCGCGGGTCTTCAGCGTCGCGTCGGGGGTGCCGGTCTGCGCGGACGGGAGGAAGGCGAGCTGGTTGCGGTCGCCCATCCACGGGCTCGGCTCGTGCGAGACGCCGATGCCCTCGAGCGTGGGCAGGTTCTTCGCGTCGTTGGTCGAGGCGTAGTCGTAGAGCCAGGTCTGCGACGAGGCGTCGGTCATCGGCGTCCAGAAGTTGAAGCCGTTGGGCACGGCTGCCGCCGGGAAGTTGTTGCCGCGCGAGAAGCTCCCCGACGAGTTGGTGCCGCGGCGGGTGTCGACGTAGCTGACGAGGCCCGCGCCGGTGGCCGCCTTCGGGGCGTTCGCCACCGCGATGTCGTCGACCCACCCGGCGAACTCGGTCTTCGACGTGCCCGCCGGGTTCGAGTAGCTGAGCAGCACCTTCGTGACCGTCTTGCCGGCGAGCGAGCCGAGATCGATCTTCACGGAGTTCCACTGGTCGGCGTAGAGGATCTTCGACGTGCCCTGCGCGGCGGCCGAGATGCCGTCGCCGTGGCCGTCGACGAGGCCGTACGACGCGTCGCTCACGCGCGTGCCGTCGCTCAGCTCGAGGTCGACCGAGACGTAGGTGGCGGGGTACTGCAGGTCGGCGCCCAGCTCCGGGAAGACCTTGTAGCTGAGCTGGGTGCGTGTTCCGAGGCGAAGCGACTGGTCGGCGAAGAGCACCGTCGTGCCGCTGGCCGCCGCTGCCGACTGCGAGCCGCCGTACGACAGCGAGCGCGTGCCCGTGAAGCCGGCACCGGACTTCATGTTGGGGCCTTCCGTCGGGCCGGCACCGGTCTTCGCCGTGAAGTCGGCGAGGTGGGTCGGGGTGCCGATCGGGGTCGGCGTCGGCTGCGCGTCGCCCGTCTCGAACGAGGTGTGGAAGTCGGCGGCGGGTTTCGGGGTCGTGGTGGCGGGGGCTGCCATGGCGAGCGACCCTCCGCTCACGACCAGGGCCAGCGCGGTCACGGCTACGGCCGCGGCTCTGAAGGGCGAATTGGACGTCATCGTCGTGTGTCTCCGTGTGATCGGCGGATGCGACTCGACTGCCCTGGTTATGACAGCGTTGTCACGGTCCTCTAGTTCTACCCCCGTTCGGGTGGCACGTCAAGGGCGGGTGCGAGGGCGCGGCGAAACGCGCTACAGCGACCCGACAGGCAGCGCCAGCGAGATCTCGAGCGTGCGGCGCATCAGCTCGGCCCGCTCGGCGGCGGTGCGGTAGCCGACGAGCGAGTAGGCGGTCGTCGAGTCGATGAGGGCCAGGAACTGCATGGCCACGAGATCCGGGGCGACGTCGGCGAACTGGCCTGCGGCGATCCCCGCCTCGACGACGCGGGCGATGGTGTCGTTCCAGCCCTCCATGTTCGTGCGGGCGGCAGCCGCGAGCGGCGCATTGTGGCGGCCGAGGCTCCACGCATCCGCCCACACGGAGTTGTAGTCGTCGTGGGTGTCTTGCAGGAGCGACTCGACGAGCATGGTCAGGGTCTCGAGCGGTGAGGCGCCCGCGGCGATGGAGCGGTCGATGTCGGCGGCGGCGGCCTGGAGCTCGTCGGTGGCGAGCACCTCGAAGGTGCGCGCGATGAGGGCGCTCATCGAGGGCTCGTGCTGGGCGACGTCACCGGGCGAGACACCGGCGGTCGCGGCGAGACGCCGGAGGGTGATCCCGGAGAGCCCGGACGTGAAGGCGATCTGCCTGGCGGCAGCATCGATGGCGGAGCGGCCGTCAGAGCTGCCCCCCGACAGCTGAGTGGTGGTCGACATGGGCATGATTCTAAAGTCACGGCGCCGGCCTCCCCCACCCCCAGTCGGTGTGCGACCCGTCTGCGGGTCGTGCGGAATAGTGGCCGCGGCCAGGCGTTGACCAGTAACATGCGTATGCATAGAAAAGGGGATCCCATGGCCACCGCCACCAATCCGGACCGCATCCTGCCCGAGATCGACCCGTCGACGATCGAGCTCGGCCTCGACACCTTCGGCGACGTCACCGAGAAGCCCGGGTCGACCGACCTCGTGTCGCATGCCCAGGCGATCCGCGACCTGGTCGACCAGGCCGTCCTCGCCGACGAGGTCGGCATCGACTTCATCGGCGTCGGCGAGCACCACCGCATCGACTTCGCCGTCTCCGCCCCCGAGGTCGTGCTCGGCGCCATCGCGGCCCGCACGAAGCGCATCCGCCTCGGGTCTGCCGTCACGGTGCTGTCGTCCGACGACCCGGTACGCGTCTTCGAGCGCTTCTCGACCGTCGACGCCCTGTCGATCGGGCGTGCCGAGGTCATCCTGGGACGCGGCTCGTTCACCGAGTCGTTCCCCCTCTTCGGCCTCGACCTCGCCGACTACGAGGCGCTCTTTGAGGAGAAGATCGAGCTCTTCGCCGAGCTGCTCAAAGACGCCCCGGTCAGCTGGTCCGGCACCAAGCGCGGCGCCCTCCACGAGCAGTGGGTCTACCCGCGGCCCGAGAGCGGCACGATCACGACCTGGGTCGGCGTCGGAGGCTCACCGCAGTCGGTGATCCGCGCCGCGCACTACGGCCTGCCGCTCTTCCTCGCGATCATCGGCGGCAGCCCCGCCCAGTTCGCTCCGTACGCCGACCTCTACCGACGCGCGCTCGTCGAGTTCGGCCGGGCGCCGCAGCCGATCGCCATGCACTCCCCCGGCTTCATCGCCGCGACCGACGACGAGGCCCTCGACACGCTGTATCCGTACCAGTCGGCCCAGACGGCGCAGCTCGGCCGGGAGCGCGGCTGGCCGCCGCCCACGCACGAGCAGTACCTGCAGCAGGCCGCCCCGGACGGCGCGCTCTACGTCGGCTCGCCCGAGACGGTCGCCCGCAAGATCGCGCACAACATGCGCCTGCTCGGAGCCACCCGCTTCGACATGCGCTACAGCATGGGCACCCTCCCGCACCCCGAGATGATGAAGAGCATCGAGCTGTACGGCCGCGAGGTCGCGCCGATGGTGCGCGAGCTGATGGCGTCGCCCGTCCCGGCCTAGCCCTTCGCGGGCGCAGGAACTCGCCGCCCGCCGATTCGGCCCCGCCCCGCTTGACCGGCACCGCTCCCCCGCCGATTCGGCTCAGGCCCGCCTTTGTTCGGGCGGGTCCGTGCCGTTTCGGCGGGACCTACTCCGTGCCGCCTCCGCGGGACCCACTCTGTGCCGCCTCGGCGGGCGTACTCCGCACCGATTCGGCGGGACCTACTCCGTCGAGGCGACCGGACGCCGCCGGCGCACGGCGGACGCCCCGAGCACGGCGCACACGACGATGCCGACGACGCCGAGCACCACGCCGCCCTGCTGCTGGTCGGCGACGGGGGCCGAGCCCCACGTCCGCCCCATCGCCCCGAACCAGGAGGCCAGGCGGAGTCCGGGCGAGACGCTGAGCACGGCGCCGACGGCGAGCACGGCGGCTCCGACGAGAGCGGCGAGCGAGACTCGCACACCGAAGCCCGCCCGCAGCGGCACGGGATCGACGCCGACCAGCGCCTGCACGAACAGCCAGCCCGAGAGCAGCAGCCCGAGCACGAGCGAGAAGTGGCCGAGCTCGGTCGAGACGGTCCAGCGGAGCAGCGGCCATACGGCGGCCCACAGGCCCAGCGCGAGGAGCGGCCCGCCGACGAACGGGTGGGTCAGGCGAGCGGCGACCCTGGACTGCACGACGAGCAGCGTCCACTCGCGGGGTCCACGGCTGCCGTCGGCCCGCTTCGCCATGGCGCGCAGAGCGAGGGTCCACGGGGCGGCGGGCACGAGCAGGGCCGGCACGACGAGCCCGACCAGCACGATCTGCAGGAGGTGCGCGCTCATCAGGTAGCGGTCGTAGACGTTGACCGCGGCGCTCGTCGCGTACGCGAGCACGAGCAGGCCGACGCCCCAGCAGATCGTGCGCTGCAGCGGCCAGGTCTCGCCCCGGCGGCGCAGCCGGATCACGCCGGCGAGGTAGAACGCGAACAGGAAGACCGCCCCGAGCAGCCACACCAGGTCGACGTTCCACGCCGTGAGCCACGCCCCGGGCGTGAACGGACCGGGCAGCTTCCCGTCGGTCAGCACCTCGGCGGGCGTCAGGTCGGCCGTGTCGGCGGCCGCCGTCTGCGCGACGGGCGTCTCGGTGCGCGATAGCGCGGCCGCGATGCCCGAGGCGGAACCGAGAAACGCGATCTCGGCGGCGACGAACCACCAGAACGGCCCCCGGGCCAGGGCGCGGTCGGCCATCCGCCCGACGACGACGCGCCGATGCACCACGCCGAAGAGACCGAGGACGACGAGCACCACCGACTTCGCGACGACGAGGAGCCCGTAGGCGGAGCCGACCTCCGACCATCCGCCGATCCGGATCTGCGCGCTGACCACTCCCGAGACTGCGACGATGACGAAGCAGACGAGCGCGATGGACGAGTACCGTCCCAGGACGACCGCGAGCCGCCGCTCGAGCACGGACCGCAGCAGCACCAGCGCGAGCAGGCCGCCGAGCCAGACGGCCGCCCCCTCGACGTGGATGCCCAGCGCCGTGACGGCGGCGGCGTGCGATGCGGTGCCGGCGGCATGTCCCTGCTGGGCGATCGGAATCAGCCCTGCCGCCGCGACGACGGCGACGACGAAGACGGCCGTGACCCCGCGGACGGCGAAGCAGAGCACTGTCACGAGCGCGGCGATCAGAGTCGACACGAGCCAGGCGAGGCCGAGATCGGTACCGGTCAGGAAGAACGCGAGCGACTGGCCGAACTTCTCGTCGAGCGTCACCTGCACGTTCGCGACGCTGAGGAACGTGAAGAAGCCGGTCGCTGCCGAGGCGATCGTCCAGAAGAGGGCGCCGGCCGACGCGATGTCGAGAGCCCGCCCCCACTCCGGCCGATCGGCGCTGAGGCAGAAGCAGGCGACGGCCAGCGTGCCGATGGTCAGCGACGCCCCGATCTCAGAGAGGAACGTGGCGATCGGCAGACCGAAGCGGACGGTCGCACCCGGGTCGGCGAGGGCGAGCGGAGCCGCGGCACCGCCGGCCTGGAGGGCGATGATGAGGGAGGCGAGCCCCACGACGATCAACAGTGCCGGCGCGGCGAGACGAGAGAAGCGGGGCACCGCATAAGCCTAACCGGGCGCAAATGAAGGGGCGGATCACGACCTGAGTCGTGATCCGCCCCTTCGAACGGTGCTGATGTGTACCGGTGCTGATGTCTACTTGACGGAAGCCTTGAGCTTCGAGCCGGCGCTGACCTTGACACTGTCGCTGGCGGCGATCTCGAGAGCCTCGCCGGTCTGCGGGTTGCGGCCGGTGCGAGCGGCGCGGTGCGTCTTCTCGAACGCGATCCATCCGGGGATGGTGACCTTCGTGCCGTCGGCGACGTTCTTGGAGACGACGGCGAAGAGAGCGTCGACGACGCCGCTCACTGCGGCCTGGCTCTGGCCGGACTCAGCGGCGACAGCTGCAACGAGCTCGGTGCGGTTCAGTGACTTGTCAGCCATTATTTGTCCTCCTCGGACACGATTCGAAAGCACATGCTTATTTGGCGCCCGCCGCGTAAACGGCGGTCGGCGGCCCTACACGGGCAAAACCCCTGTAGAACCGCCTCAGAACCTACCAGGAAGACTTCGTGATGCCCGGCAATTCGCCTCGGTGAGCCATTTCGCGGAAGCGCACACGGCTGATGCCGAACTCCTTGAGGTGGCCACGGGGACGACCGTCGATAGCGTCGCGATTGCGGACGCGGACGGGCGAAGCGTTGCGGGGCAGCTTCTGCAGGCCGACGCGGGCAGCCTCGCGGCTCTCGTCGGTGCCGTTCGGATCGATGAGAGCCTTCTTGAGCTCGAGACGCTTCGCAGCGTAGCGAGCGACGATCACCTTGCGCTGGTTGTTCTTCGCAACCATGCTCTTCTTGGCCATGTTTAGCGCTCCTCGCGGAATTCGACGTGCTTGCGGATGACCGGGTCGTACTTCTTGAGCACGAGGCGGTCGGGGTTGTTACGACGGTTCTTCTTGGTCACGTACGTGAAGCCGGTGCCCGCCGTCGAGCGGAGCTTGATGATCGGACGAACGTCCTGGGACTTGGCCATTAGATCTTCTCCCCACGAGCAAGGATGTCCTTGACGACCTTCTCGATGCCACGGGCATCGATGACCTTGATGCCCTTGGCGCTGAGCGTCAGGGTCACGTTACGTCGCAGGGACGGCACGTAGTAGGTCTTCTTCTGGACGTTCGGGTCGAAACGGCGCTTGGTGCGTCGGTGCGAGTGCGAGATGTTGTGTCCGAAGCCGGGAACGGCTCCAGTCACCTGGCAGGTTGCTGCCATGGTTATTCCTCCGTAGATACCGTAGGAGCCCGCCTCGTCTTACGGAGACTGGCCCTACCCAAGGTCACTTGTCGGCACGCGTCGTCCACTCCGCCAGGGCGGAAAGGCGTGGATTCGGCATACATGAGCGCAGATAGCACTCAACCAAAGAGCAAGCTTAGACGACACGCCCGCGTGTGAACAAGTCCTGAGGGCAAGCTCAGCCGGCGGGCAAGCTCAGCCGGCACCCGGCACCGAGCAGGCGGCGCACAGCCCGAACACGTCGACGACGTGGTTCGCCTGCGTGAAGCCGTGCTCGGCGGCGACGGCTCGCGCCCAGGTCTCGACCGGGTCGGCGGAGATCTCGACGGTGGTGCCGCAGTTCCGGCAGATGAGGTGGTGATGGTGGGCTCCCGTGGAGCAGGAGCGGTAGAGGCTCTCGCCGTCTTGCTGCAGGCTGTCGACCTCGCCCTCGCCCTCGAGCGAAGCGAGCGCCCGGTAGACGGTGGCGAGCCCGATCGCCGACCCGCCGTCGCGCAGCTGCGAGTAGAGCACCTGCGCGCTCACGAAGCCGCTCTTCTCGTGCAGCGCCTCGCGGACGGCCTCGCGCTGCCAGGTCTGCCGCTTCATGCGGCGACCTTCTCTCGGGACGGTGTGGGAGCCCCGGGTTCCTGCGCCCGCCCGCCCCTGCCGCGGGCGGAGCGCCGGCCCCCCACGATGCGGCAGACCAGCCAGATCGCGAACGAGATGGTCGTGACGTAGGGCGAGATCGGCAGGCCGCCGCCGAGGGCCAGGAGGATTCCGCCGACGACGCTGGTGACGGCGAAGACGACGCTGAGGATCGGCACCCAGAGCGGCGCGACCGTCAGGCGCAGCGCGGCCGCCGCCGGGGTGACGAGAAGAGAGAGGACAAGCAGTGCGCCGACGATCTGCACCGAGACCGCGACCGCAAGGCCGAGCGCGAGCATGAAGACGATCGACAGGCCGCGGACCGGGACGCCGGCTGCGGCCGCCACGTCGGGGTCGACGCTCGCGAACGTCAGGGGGCGCCAGACGACGAACAGCGTCACGACGACGACCGCCGAGATGCCGAGCAGCCAGCCGAGCTGCGGGTTGTCGACCGACACGATCTGGCCGGTCAGCAGGCCGAACTTGTTGGCGGCGCGGCCCTGGTAGAGGGCGAGCGAGAGGATCCCCAGACCGAGGCCGAACGGCATCAGCACGGCGATGATCGAGTTGCGCTCGCGGGCGCGGTTGCCCAGGAGGCCGATGATGAGGGCCGCCAGCACGCTGCCGACCACCGACCCGGTGACGACGTTGACGCCGACGAGCAGGGCGATGGAGGCGCCGGCGAACGAGAGCTCGCTGATGCCGTGCACTGCGAACGGCAGGTTGCGTGTGATCACGAACGGGCCGATCAGGCCGCCGACGACGCCGAGCACCGCGCCCGCGATGATCGAGTTGCGCACGAGCACGACGAGCTCGCCGAAGTTCTCGAACGACAGGATGTGAGTGAGCACGTCGAGGTTCATCGCACCGGGCCTTCGGGGTCGAGGTCGTCGGCGTGGTCGACGTGGTGGTCGTGATCGTGCGCCTCGCTGCCCCCGACGATCACGATGCGCCCCATCGTGCGCACCACGTCGACGGGCGTGCCGTAAAGATCGGAGAGGACGTCGGCCTGCAGCACCTCGTCGGGCGTGCCGATGGTGAAGCGCCCGCCGGCGATGTAGACGACGCGGTCGACCGCGTCGAGGATCGGGTTGACGTCGTGCGTCACGAAGACGACGGCGGCACCCGTGGTGCGACGCTGCTGGTCGATCAGCTCGGTGACACCGCGCTGGTGGCGCAGGTCGAGCGAGATGAGCGGCTCGTCGCACAGCAGCAGCGCCGGGTCGGAGGCCAGCGCCTGGCCCACGCGAGCCCGCTGCTGCTCGCCGCCCGACAGCGACGCCACCGGGGCCATCGCGAACGTCGTCGCGCCGACCTGCTCCACGAGCGAGTCGACCCGGGCCTTCTCGGCCCTGGTCTCGCGGCCCAGGCCGAAGCGATGGCCCGTGATCCCGAGGGCGATCATGTCGCGCGTCCGCAGCGGCGTGCCCGACTCCATCAGCCTCTGCTGGGGGATGTAGCCGATGCGGCGGTGGCCTCGACGAACCGGACGGCGCAGGAACTCGATCTCGCCGCCCGACAGCGCCTGCTGGCCGAGTACCGCCTTGAGCAGCGTCGTCTTGCCCGCCCCGTTCGGACCGAGAACCGCGATGAACTCACCCGGCGCCACATCGAGGTCGAGGTTCGCCCACAGCTCGCGGTCGCCGAAGCGCATGGCTGCGCCGCGGAGACGGAGGACGGGCTCGGCGCTCACTTGGTCAGGACGGCCTTCGCGAGAGCGGCCTTGACCGCGTCGATGTTCGCCTGCTGCCACGCCTGGTAGTCGTCGCCCTTCGGCAGCGTCTCGGTCACCGGGACGACCGGGATGCCGGCGGCCTCCGCGGCCTTCTGCACCTGCGAGGTCTCCGGGCTGGAGGCCTGCTCGTTGTACGCGAGGAGTGCGACCTTCTTCTGCGTCATCAGCTTCAGCGTGTCGTTCAGCGCGGAGGGAGCGACGTCGTCGCCCTCCTCCACGGCCTCGGAGAACGCCGACGGCGTCACGTTCGTCAGGCCGATCGCGTCGAAGAGGTAGCCGGGCACCGGCTCGGTGTACGACACGTCGTCGCCCGCGTAGGTCTTCTTCAGCGCGGCCGTCTGGGCCTCGAGCTTCGACATCGAGGCGCTGAACGTGACCGCGTTGTCGAAGAAGAGCTTCGAGTTGTCGGGGTCGGCGACCGAGAGGTCGGTGGCGATGCGGTTCGCCAGCTTCGCCATCGTCGCGTAGTCGTAGAAGACGTGCTCGTTGAGCTCGCCGTCGGTCGGGGTGAAGCCGGAGACCTCGACGGCGTTGATGAGGGTCGCCTTGCTGCTGGTCGAGTCGCGCATCGTGTCGACGTAGTCGTCGTAGCCGCCGCCGTTCTCGATGATCAGCTGCGCCTTCGAGATGGCGAGCTGCGTCTGCGCGTCGGCCTCGAACCCGTGCGGGTCTTGGTTGGGGTTCGACAGGATGCTCGTGACCGAGACGTGGTCGCCGCCGATCTGCGAGGCGATGTCGCCGTAGACGTTGGTCGAGGCGACGACGAGGACCTTCTCGTCGGACGAGGTCGAGGCGGAGGGCGTCGAAGACGAGCAGCCGGCCAGGGTCAGCGCGGCCACGACGGCCGTGGCTGCGGCGAGGAGGGGGTACTTCACGGAGGAATCCATCTAAGGGCGGCGCGGAGGGAGGAGGACGGGTGCCGCCCTGAGGCCCGACCGGGATCGACGCTATCGCTAAACGATAATCATTGTCAAAAGCAGTGGTACCGCGGTGCCTGAGCGCGGAACCGGGGGGCGATCCTGCGCGGCGCGGCACTGCGTACGCTGGCATCATGTCGACCCCCGCGCTCGCAGACGACCTGCTGCTGCCGCGCCCGCCGGGGCTCTTCCGTCGCTTGCTTGCGCGACCCTCCCTGCTTGTCGACGCCGTCGTGGCCCTGCCGGTGCTCGGCATCGAGTACCTCGACGCGCTCAGCGGCGACGGTCTCGGATTCCAGGGTGATCTGCTGCTGCACGGCACCTGGCCACTCGTGCTGATCGGCTGCGCCGGACTCCTGCTCCGGCGCCGCCAGCCGCTCGTCGCCCTGGCCGTCATCGCGGCGTTCGGCGTGACCCTGACCCTCCTGGGCCAGCCCTACCTCCTCGTCGCGGCCTCGTTCGCGGTCTACGCGGCGGCCGTCTACCGCTCACCACGGCTGGCCTGGCTGGGCCTGGCCGGCACGGTGGTCCTCTTCATCGCCGCCACGAGCGCGGCGCACCTGATCATGCACGACCGCTCCTTCTGGTCGGGATTGCAGGGGACCATCGGCCTCACCCTCTTCCTGGCCATCGCGGCCCTCATCGGCGTCAACATCGGCGACCGCAAGCGCTACCTCGACGCTCTCCTCGAGCGCGCCGCGCAACTAGCCCGCGAGCGCGACCAGCAGGGCCAGCTCGCCGCCGCCGCCGAGCGCTCTCGGATCGCCCGCGAGATGCACGACGTCGTCGCGCACAGCCTCTCGGTCGTCGTGCGCCTCGCCGACGGCGCCGACGCGATCGCCGACGCCGACCCTGAGAAGTCGCGCGAGACGGTGCGCCAGATCGGCGAGGTCGGACGGGAGTCGCTTCGCGACATGCGCCGCCTCCTCGGAGTGCTCCGCGACGACTCCTCGGCTGAGCTGGCACCGCAGCCGTCGCTCGACGAGCTCGACCGGCTGATCGAGACGTACCGCAGCGCAGGGCTGCCGGTCGCCGTCCAGCGCACCGGAGACGCGCCCTCCGACGTCGCCCTCCAGGTGGCCGTCTACCGCGCCGTCCAGGAGTCGCTCACCAATGCCCTGCGCTACGCGACCGAGCCCTCGCGCGTACTGGTCCAGCTCGCCTTCGAGCCCGAGTCGTCGACGGTCGACGTCACCGACGACGGCATCTTCGTCGGCGCCAAGCCGTCCGTCGGCACCGGCAGCGGCCTCGTCGGCCTGCGCGAGCGGGCCGCCGTGTTCGGAGGGACCGTCGAAGCCGGTTCGACCCGCTGGGACGGCGCCGGCTGGCGGGTCCGCATGACTCTTCACCACCCTCGAGAGGACTCCCCATGACCGACACGACCCTCCTCCTCGTCGACGACCAGGACCTCCTCCGCGCCGGCATGGCGATGGTGCTCGGCGCGGCCGAGGGGCTCCGTGTCGTCGGCGAGGCCACGAACGGCGCCGAGGCCGTCGAGCGCGCCGCCGCGCTCTCGCCCGACGTCGTGCTCATGGACGTCCGCATGCCCGGCATGGACGGCATCGAGGCGACGAAGCGGATCACCGAGGCCGCCCCGGAGACGCGGGTCGTCATCCTCACCACGTTCGACCTCGACGAGTACGCGTTCGGCGGCCTGAATGCGGGCGCCAGCGGGTTTCTGCTGAAAGACGCCCCCGCCGCCGACCTCGTCCAGGCGATCCGCACCGTCGCCGCGGGCGAAGCCATCGTGTCGCCCCGAATCACGCAGCGGATGCTCGAGATGTACCGCGGCAAGCTGCCCTCGCAGGCTGCTGCGACCGACGCCGACTCGCCGCTGTCCGAGCGCGAGCACGAGGTCCTGGTCGCGATCGGCCGCGGATTGTCGAACACGGAGATCGCCGCCGAGCTCTTCCTGTCGGAGTCGACGGTGAAGACGCACGTCGGGCGCATCCTGTCGAAGCTCGAGCTCCGCGACCGCGTCCAGGCCGTCATCTACGCGTACCAGCGCGGCCTCGTCTGAGTGGTACCAGGAGACGATATGCAAAATACTGAGTGATTGATATCCTCGAGGAATGATCGAAGCGATTGACCTAACTAAGCGATGCGGCGACAAGACTGTCGTCGACTCCATCTCATTCCGAGCCGAACCCGGCACCGTGACCGGCTTCCTCGGCCCCAACGGCGCAGGGAAGTCGACGACGATGCGCATGATCGTCGGTCTCGACCGACCCACCTCCGGCCGCGTCACCGTGAACGGCCATTCCTACGTCGACTCCCGGGCCCCGCTGCACGAGGCATCGGCCCTTCTCGATGCGAAGGCCGTGCACCCCGGCCGGACGGCCCGTGACCACCTTCGGATCATCGCCCGCACGCACGGCATCCCCGACCGCCGCGTCGATGAGATCCTCGACTACGCGGGGCTGTCCTCCGTAGCCCGCAAGAAGGTCGGCACGTTCTCCCTCGGGATGGGGCAGCGCGTCGGCATCGCCGCAGCGCTGCTGGCCGACCCGAAAGTCGTCATCCTCGACGAGCCGGTCAACGGCCTGGACCCCGAGGGCGTCATCTGGGTCCGCACGCTCGCGCGCGATCTCGCGGCGAGGGGGCGCACCGTCCTCCTCTCGAGCCACCTGATGGCCGAGATGGCGCAGACGGCCGACCGCGTGATCGTCCTCGGCCGCGGCCGGATCATCGCCGACGCGGCTATGGTGGACGTCCTCCGCGGGGCCGGCGACCCGAAGACCCGCGTCCGCAGCGACGACATGGCGCGCTTCGCACGCGTCCTCGAGGCGGCGGGCGCCGCGGTCACCGTCGAGTCTGCCGACACGGCTGTCGTCGACGGACCCGACAGCGCGTCGATCGCCCGGATGGCCTCGACGGCAGGCGTGATCCTGTTCGAGATCGCCCCTGTCAGCACGTCTCTCGAAGAGGCGTTCTTCGCACTGACCGATGACACGGTCGAATACCGCACCACCGAGAGGCCGAGCCGATGACCGCCGTTCCCGTTCTGCAGACCGCACCCCGCGCATCCTGGGCCGGATCGCTCCGGAGCGAGCTGCTCAAGCTCACCAGCCTGACATCGGTCCGCTGGACCTTCGTCATCGCCGTCGCCGCCGGTATCGTCGGCGCGATCCTGCAGGTCGGCATCGCAGTGACCCCGACGGCCGCACTGCTCGGCTCGACGGTGTTCAGCGCCGCCGCCATCGGCGTCATCGGCGCCGTCGCCGGCTCGTCCGAGTATGCGACGAAGACGATCGGACCGAGCCTCATGGCCGCCCCTCGACGCGCCGCGTTCCTGTTCTCGAAGCTCGTCGTCAGCGCCATCGCCGGAGCAGCTGTGAGCCTGGTGTCCGCGGTGCTCGGCATGCTGGTCGTCGGGCTCGTGCCTCGCGCGGACGATGTCGCGGCCATCGCCGGGTGCACGGCCTACGGCGCGGCCGTCGGCGCGTTCGCCGCGTGCTTCGGCATGGTGATCCGGAGCGCGGCCGGCAGTGTGGCGGGCATCCTCGGATTCCTGATCCTGCTGCCGGGCCTGCTCGGAGCCATCCGGCTCGGCGACGGCTACCTGAGCGACTTCAGCGTGGCCGAGAGCGGCGGTAGGCTCGTGACGGCGCCGACGGCGGGCGACGCCCTCGCAGCGGCGCTCGCGCTCGCCGTCTGGCTGGCAGCGTGCGGCACGGTCGCACTCGTGCGGCTGATCCGCACCGACGCCTAGATACAGCACCCGCTCCCACACCACGATCAGGACTCGGCACCGCAGAATTCTGCAGTGCCGAGTCCCGATCGTGGGCAGGAGAAGAAGAGCTGGCCCTTGCGCGCCGACGTCAGTCGAGCAACAGCGCCGGCTCCTCGAGCACCGAGGCGACATCGGCCACGAAGCGCGACGCCACGTCGCCGTCGACGACCCGGTGGTCGAACGACGCGCCGATGGTCGTGACCATGCGCGGACGCACCTCGCCGTCGACGACCCAGGGCTTCAGCTTGATGGTGCCCAGTGCGACGATGCCCACCTCGCCCGGGTTGAGGATGGGCGTGCCGGTGTCCATGCCGAACACGCCGATGTTCGTGATGGTGATGGTGCCGTCGGCGGTGTCGGCGGGCTGCGTCTTGCCGTCGCGCGCCGTCAGGGTGAGCTGCTCCAAGGCCTGCGCCAGCTCGAGCAGGGTCATCGCCTGCGCCTCTTTGACATTGGGCACGATGAGGCCGCGGGGCGTCGCGGCGGCGATCCCGAGGTTCACGAAGTGACGCACCAGGATCTCCTGGTCGGTCCACGCCGAGTTGACGGTGGGGTTGCGTCGCACCGCCCAGATGACGGCCTTCGCCATGATCAGCAGCGGCGAGACCTTCACGCCGGCGAACTGCGCGGAGTTCTTGAGGCGCTTGACGAACTCCATCGTGCGGGTCGCGTCGACGTCGACGAAGAGGCTGACGTGCGGGGCCGTGAACGCGCTCGACACCATCGCCGAGGCGATCGCCTTGCGGACGCCCTTGACGGGGATCCGCTCGATGCGCTCCTCGCTCCACTCGGGCGTCTCGATGTTGTGGAACACGCTGGCCTGGCGCGCGTGCCGGATCACGTCGTCGCGAGTCGTCTCGCCGGCGAGACCCGTCGGCTCGACGGTCGACAGGTTGACCCCGAGGTCTTTGGCGAGCTTCCGGATCGGCGGCTTGACGATGACAGGCTGCGCCGAGGCCGCAGGAACTGATGCCGGCCGCCGCCGCTTCTCTTCGGCAACCCGCTGCACCCGCGCGTCGGCCTCGCCCTTGGAGGGACGGCGTCGGCGAGTCGCACCGTGGGCCCCGGTGATGCCGTAGCCCACCAGCACCGACCCCGAGGCCTCGTCGGCTGCGGCAGCGGCGGGCGAGGCGGCGGCATACGCGGCCTCCTCGGCCTCGGCCTCGAGGACCTCGTCGGCGGGGGTGCGGGGGATCTCGCCGCCCGCGACTCGGATGATCGGGGCGCCGACGGCGACCGTCTGGCCCGAATCGACGAGCAGGGCGTCGACGACGCCGGCGAACGGCGAGGGGAGCTCGACGAGCGATTTGGCGGTCTCGATCTCGACGATGACCTGGTTCAGGGCGACGGTGTCGCCGGGCGCGACGCGCCATTCGACGATCTCGGCCTCGGTCAGGCCTTCTCCCACGTCGGGGAGGTGGAACTCGTTGCTGGTCGTGACAGTCGACACGGGATTCCTTCTAGTAGGCGAGGGCGCGGTCGACGGCCTCGAGCACGCGGTCGGCGTCCGGGAGGAAGACCGACTCGAGCTTCGCGGGCGGGAAGGGCGTGTCGTAGCCCGAGACGCGGAGCACCGGCGCCTCCAGCGAGTAGAACGCCTTCTCGGTGACGGTCGCGGCGATCTCGGAGCCGACGCTCACGTTCTGGGGCGCCTCCTGCGCGACGACGAGGCGGCCCGTCTTGCGGACGGACTCGAGCAGGGGGCCGTAGTCGACGGGCGACAGCGAGCGGAGGTCGACGACCTCGATGCTGATGCCCTCCTCGGCGGCGATCTCGGCGGCCTGGAGCAGGACGCTCACCATGGCGCCGTGGCCGACGACGGTGACCTCCGTGCCGACGCGGACGACGCGGCTCGCGTGCAGCGGCACTCCGGCCGAGGCGAAGTCGACCGGGCCCTTGGGCCAGTAGCGGCTCTTCGGCTCGAAGAACATGATCGGGTCGTCGCTCTTGATCGCCTCCTGGATCATCCAGTAGGCGTCGTGCGGGGTCGACGGGCTGACCAGGCGCAGGCCGGGGGTGTGCGCGAAGTACGCCTCCGGGCTCTCCTGGTGGTGCTCGACGGCGCCGATGTGCCCGCCGTAGGGCACGCGAATGACGACAGGGAAGGCCTGCGACCCCTCGTGGCGGGCCGTCAGCTTGGCGAGCTGCGAGGTGATCTGGTCGAAGCCCGGGAAGATGAAGCCGTCGAACTGGATCTCGGCGACCGGTCGGAATCCGCGCATCGCGAGGCCGATGCTCGCGCCGACGATGCCGGACTCGGCGAGCGGGGTGTCGATGACGCGCTTGACGCCGAACTCGGCCTTGAGGCCCTCGGTGACGCGGAAGACGCCGCCGAGCGTGGCGATGTCCTCACCCAGGAGGAGCACGCGCGGGTCGTCCTGCATCGCCTTGCGGAGGCCCGCGTTGAGCGCTCGGCCGAGCGGCATGGTCTCGAGGGCGGAGGCCGCAGGGGTTGCGAGGGTCTCGGCGGCGAGGGTCTGGGTGGCGTCGGTCATGAGGTCTCTCCGAAGGACGACTCGTAGTTGCTGAGCCACTCCCTCTGCTCGTCGATGCGCGGGTGCCGCTCCGAGTAGACGTGGCGGAACATCGAGTCGTTGTCGGGCTTCTCGAGGGCGAGCGTGCGCTTGCGCACGTCTTCGGCGAGGTCGTTCGCCTCCTCCTCGATCGAGGCGAAGAAGGCGTCGCTCTCGCCGCGGCTGCGCAGGAAGAGCTCGAAGCGGACGATCGGGTCGCGCGCTACCCACGACTGCAGCTCGTCGTCGGTGCGGTACTTCGTCGGGTCGTCGGAGGTCGTGTGGGCGCCGATGCGGTACGTCATCGCCTCGATGAACCGGGGACCGCCGCCCGCGCGAGCGGCGTCCATGTCGCGGAGCGTCACCGCGTAGCTCGCGAGGACGTCGTTGCCGTCGATCTGCGTGGAGGGGATGCCGAAGCCGGTGCCGCGGAGGTACAGCGGGGTGCGCGACTGCGTGGCCACCGGGACCGAGATGGCCCACTGATTGTTCTGCAGGAAGAAGACCTGGGGCGTCTGGAAGCTCGCGGCGAAGATGAAGGCCTCGTTGACGTCGCCCTGGCTGGTGGCGCCGTCGCCGAAGTAGGTGATGACGGCGGTGTCGCGCTCGGGGTCGCCGGTGGCGTAGTCGCCGTCGATGGCGACGCCCATCGCGTAGCCGGTGGCGTGCAGCGTCTGCGAGCCGATGACCAGCGTGTAGAGGTGGAAGTTCTGGCGCTCTGCCGGATCCCACCCGCCGTGCGTGTTGCCGCGGAGGAGACGGACGACGTCGACCGGGTCGATGCCGCGGACCATGCCCACGGCGTGCTCGCGATACGAGGGGAAGAGGTGGTCCTGCGGCCGGGTCGCTCGAGCCGAGCCGACCTGCGCGGCCTCCTGCCCGTGGCTCGGGACCCACAGTGCGAGCTGGCCCTGGCGCTGGAGGTTGCCGGCCTCGTCGTCGAAGCGTCGCGTCAGTACCATGTCGCGGTGGAACGACCGGAGGGTGTCGTCCGAGAGGGCCTCGATCACCGGGAGGAACTCGGCGGTGGCGTCGGAGACCTGGAGGACGCCAGCGGTATCCAGAAGCTGGACGGGAGCGGCGCCCGGGTCGGACTCTGCTGTCGGGCGCACGCCGTGCCCCATCGCGTCAGATGACATGAGGACGAGCCTATAGGGATGCTCCTCCTCGGAACCTAGAGGCTACGGACAACCTCCTGGGCCGCTCCTAGGAGTTTGTCGACAGACGCCGACTCGCCGATCGAGATCCGGATGCCCTCCGGGGCGAAGGCCCTGACCACGATTCCGGCGCGGTCGAACACCTCTGCGGCGCGCGCCGTGTGCTCGCCGGTGGGGAGCCAGACGAAGTTGCCCTGCGCCCTCGGAACGTCCCAGCCTTGGTCGATCAGGGCCTGCCGCACCTGATCGCGGAGGCGGACGATGCGCGACACGCGCTCGAGCAGCTCCTCCTCGTGCTCCAGCGAGGCGATCGCGGCCTGCTGGCCCATGGCGGTGACCGAGAGGGCGATCGCGGTGGATCGCGCGGCGTCGAGAACATAGGCCGGGCCGATGGCATAGCCGATGCGGAGTCCGGCCAGGCCGTAGGCCTTCGAGAAGGTCCGCAGCACGACGAGGTTGGGGTGCTTCTCGGTGAGCGACTCGCCCTGGACGGCGGTGTCGTCGGTGACGAACTCCGCATAGGCCTCGTCGAGCACGACGAGGACCGACTCGGGCACGGCGGCCATGAAGCGCTCGAAGTCGTGGGTCGAGACGACCTCGCCGGTCGGGTTGTTCGGCGAGCAGACGATGACGAGGCGCGTCGCATCGGTGACGGCGGCGGCCATGGCCTCGAGGTCGTGGCTGCCGTCGGCGCGGTTCGGCACCTGCACGCTCGTCGCGCCGGTCACCGTCACGAGGCCGGGGTAGGCCTCGAACGAGCGCCAGGCGTAGACGACCTCGTCACCCGGCTGGGCCGTCGCGAGGAGCAGCTGCGACAGGATCGAGATCGAGCCGGCACCGGCGTGGACCTCGTCGATGCCGACGCCGAAGCGCTCCGCGAGCACGGAGCGGAGGCCCGACGCCGCGCCGTCGGGGTAGCGGTTGACCTGGAGGCTGTCGCGGAGCACGTCGAGCACGGCCGGGAGCGGCTCGAACGGGTTCTCGTTGCTCGACAGCTTGAACGCGTGAGCGTCGGCCTGCTTGCCCTGGCGGTAGGGCGGAAGGGCGGCGATCTCCGGGCGGAGTCGAACGGGAACGGTCATCCCGCAAGACTACGGGCTACCACCGACGGCCCCGGGTCGGCATAGTGGTGCCCATGCGATTCTTCGTGCGACTGGTGATCAACGCCCTCGCCCTCTGGCTGACCACGTTCCTCCTCGCTCCCCACGTGAGCGTCGACTCCTTCGGCGATAAGACCGTCGTGCCGACCGTCCTCACCTACCTGCTCGTGGCCTTCATCTTCGGCCTCGTGAACAGCATCGTCGGCACGGTCATCCGGATCGTCGCCTTCCCCCTCTACATCCTCACGCTCGGCCTCGTGTCGTTCGTCGTCAACGGCCTGCTCCTCCTCGTCGTCGCCTGGGTCTCCGACGTGATCGGCTTCGGCCTCGACGTCGAGAACTTCGGCTGGGGCATCCTGGGTGCGCTCGTCCTGGCCATCCTCGGCTGGCTGATCGGCCTCGTGCTCCGCCCCCTGTTCGGCAACGTGCGCGGGCGAGCCTGACCACCATGGCCTTCGAGGTGAGCGCGTTCGACGAGGAGGGCGACACCCCGCCCCTCTTCCGCGTCGTGTTCGTCTGCACGGGAAACATCTGCCGCTCCCCCATGGCCGAGGTCGTCTTCCGGGCTCGCGTCGAGGAGGCGGGCTTCGGCGACCGCGTGGTCGTCGGCTCTCGCGGAACCGGCGACTGGCACGTCGGCGAGCACGCCGACGCCCGCACGGTCGCCGCCCTCCAGAGGCGCGGCTACGATGGTTCTCGGCATCGGGCCCGGCAGTTCGAGGCCGCCGACTACGACCGCCACGACCTCGTGGTGGTCTTCGATCGGGGCCAGGAGCGCATCCTCCGCGGCTGGGCTCCGACCGAGGCCGACCGGTCGAAGGTGCAGCTGCTGCTGAGCTTCGACCGCGACGCGGCCACGGGCGCAGGCGACGGGACGGACGTCCCCGACCCCTACTACTCCGATGCCGCCATGTTCGAGACGGTCCTCGACATGGTCGAGCACGCGTCGACGGCGCTGTTCCGGCAGATCGAACCAGCACTCCGACAGGGATCCACCACATGAGCCTTCCTCCCCAGCCTCTCAGCCCGCTCGACGGCCGCTACCGTCCAGCCGTCTCCGAGCTCGGCGAGTTCCTGAGCGAGGCCGGCCTGAACCGGGCCCGCGTCCACGTCGAGATCGAGTGGCTGATCGCGCAGACCGATCGCTCCTTCGCCGGAACTCCGCCTCTCACCGCCGACCAGAAGGCCGCGCTCCGCCAGGTCGTCGCCGACTTCGGCCAGCCCGACATCGACGAGCTCGCCACCCTCGAGGCCACCACGCGCCATGACGTGAAGGCCGTGGAGTACTACGTCCGCGCCCGCCTCGCCGACCTGGGCCTCGCGTCGATCGCCGAGCTCACCCACTTCGCCGCCACCAGCGAGGACATCAACAACCTCTCCTACGCGCTCACGGTCAAGCAGGCCGTCTTCGAGGTGTGGCTGCCCCGGTTCGACCACGTCATCGCCCTGTTCGCCGGCCTCGCCGAGCAGCACGCCGAGACGCCGATCCTGTCGCACACCCACGGTCAGCCGGCGACTCCGTCGACCGTCGGCAAGGAGTTCGCGGTCTACGCCTACCGCCTCGGCCGCATCCGCTCGCAGATCGCGGGCTCGGAGTTCCTCGGCAAGTTCTCGGGCGCGACCGGCACGTTCTCGGCGCACGTCGCCGTCGACCCGGCCATCGACTGGGTCTCCGTCTCGCGCTCGTTCGTGGATGGCCTCGGCCTCACCTGGAACCCGCTGACCACCCAGATCGAGTCGCACGACTGGCAGGCCGAGCTCTACGACCGCGTGGCCCACGCCAACCGCGTGCTCCACAATGTCGCGACCGACATCTGGACCTACATCTCGATGGGCTACATCACCCAGATCCCGGTCGCCGGCGCGACCGGCTCGTCGACCATGCCGCACAAGATCAATCCGATCCGGTTCGAGAACGCCGAGGCCAACCTCGAGCTGTCGAGCGCCCTGTTCTCGTCGCTCTCCGAGACCCTCGTCACGAGCCGCCTCCAGCGCGACCTCACCGACTCGTCGGCGCAGCGCAACATCGGCGTCGCCTTCGGCCACTCGATGCTCGCCCTCGACAACATCACCCGCGGCCTCGGCGAGATCTCGATCAACGCCGACGCCATGGCCGACGACCTCGACGGCAACTGGGAGGTGCTCGGCGAGGCGATCCAGACGGTCATCCGCGCCGAGATCACCGCCGGCCGCTCGACCATCAGCGATCCCTATGCGCTGCTCAAGGAGCTCACGCGCGGCCACCGCGTCTCGCAGGCCGACCTCGTCGCATTCGTCGAGGGGCTCGACATCGGCGACGCCGCCAAGGCACGGCTGACGGCGCTCACACCCGCGACGTACACGGGTCTCGCCGCGTCGCTCGTGAGCTACCTGCGGTAGGTGCGCGCGCCGAGTTCCTGCGCCCGGCAGAAAATTTCAAGGAGATTTTGCTGTCGCGACGCCCGGCATGCTGATCTGCCGGGGTTGCCGGCGAATTTCTCCTTGAAATTCGGAGGGGGGCGGCGAGGGGCCTCGGCCGGGGTGAACTCAGTGGCCGCGGGGGTAGTGGCGGTCGTCGTCGTCGCTCTCGAGCATGCCCTTGATGCGGCCGTTCTCGTCGCGGATCTCGTGCATCTCGGCGTCGTTCGGCTTCGAGGCGAGCGACAGCATCGCGAGGACGACGACCGCGAGGATGAACGCGATGCAGAGGAAGATGCCGGCGAGGTTCAGCTCGCGCGTCGCCAGGAGCACGATCAGGCCGGTGAAGACGGCGAACACCGCCGAGAGGCCGAGGAGCTCGGCCGGACGGACGCGTTCGCGGCGGCTGGGTGTGGTCATGAGGAGTGTGCTCCGTCGGTGCTGGATTCGTGCGTGCCCGTCTGCCACTTGAGCGACAGGCCCTGAATGATCAGGAAGACGGCGACGAGCGCGCCGTAGGCGCCGACGAAGCCCACCAGGATCGTCGACGAGGTCAGGGTGCCCTGGATCTTCTCGATGCCGCCGAGCTCTTTCGAGTAGTCGGTCGGCACGATCAGGTAGATCACGGCGAGCAGCAGGGTCAGTCCCCCGACGATCATCCAGTCGCGCGAGAGGGCGCTCCGGCCGCGACGCCGAAGCCCTGCGACGAGCTCGAGCACGCCGGTGATGAGCGCCCAGCCGGTGACGACGGCGACGAGCAGCACGAGGCCGCCGGTCGGAACGAGCAGCGCCACGAGCCCGAAGGCGACGCCGACGGCGCCCTGAACGATCGCGATGAGCCGGCTGCTGGGGTCGGAGAGGAAGCGGTACGACGCGAGGGCGACGATCACGCCGCCCGCCACCGTCGTGGCGCCGAAGGTGGTGAGGCCGATGTTCGGCGAGTGGTCGTTCACGAAGGTCGTGACCATGCCCAGCACGAGGAGCGGCAGCGCCCGGAGGATGGGGACGGGCCAGTAGCGCGAGTCGCTCGCGGCGTCTAGCTGGTGGGCCGTCACGTTTCTTCTTCCGGTGGATTGGGGACGATCGAGTTTACCCCGGGCCGAACCGGCCGCTCGCCGAGGCTGCTCGGCGCCGAGGGTTCTCGACCGGGCCGCTCACCGCACGGCGAGGCGCCACGCGAATCCGACGAGGAACCGGGGGATCCGCCCGCGCATGCTCAGCACCTGGCGCACGAGGTCGGCCGGGCGGATCCGCAGGACTCCGGCGGCCACGGGCACGACCCCGACGAGCGGACGGTCGGGCCTGGCCACCACCGTCTCGATGTCGTGCTCCGACGCGAGCGTCGAGACCCGGGTGTAGAGCGTCGTGGTCTGCTGCCACACGCGCAGCCGGCTGCCGCGGATCACCTTGACGCCCTCGACCAGAAGCGGATCGTCGACCGGCCCGACGACGAGCCGATAGTACATGCGGCGATCGCCGGGGCCGCCCCGAGGAAGGAGGTCGGCGAATCCGGCGAGCACCGGCCGGGCCGAGAACCCTTGCAGCCCTCGCGCCGAGCCCCTTTCGACCGTGGAGCGGTAGCCGTCGCGGCCGTCCGGCACGACGCCGACGCGGAGCTCGAGCCCGTCGAGGTCGAGAACCCGCGAGGGCGCAGGAACTCCGAGCCCCGCCGCCCGTGCCTGGGCGACGATGTCGTCGCCCACCGCATCGGCACGGCCCGGGACGTCGACGGGCTCAGCGCCGGTGACGGCCGTGACACCGCCGACCATCCGCTCGGTGAACCGGGCCAGGACTGGTGTGGCGCGCTGGGCTGCGGTGGTCAGCGACATGGCGCTACCTCTTTCTGTACGGCGGGGTCCTGCGTGGTCGAGCTGTGCGTGCTCGGACGGTCCTCGATCACGGGGCGCCCCTCCGCTGCCGCTCGGACGAAGTCGACGAGGTCGGCGCGAGCCGCCGGGCCGAGCGGGTACGCCTCGAAGTCGAGGCCGTGCCGGGCCCCGGCGCAGGTGCGGACAGTGACGTCGGCGCCGGCCGCAGCCGCTCGGCCCATCGCCCATCGGGCGACCGCGGCGGTGTCGACGTACAGGTCGTCCGCGGGGTCGCTGAGCTCGACGAGAGCGGGGATGCCGGCCGGGAGCGGCCTCGCCGATGCGAGCTCGGCCTCGACGAGCAGGCGCCCGGCGAAGAGCGGGTCGAGCAGCGGCGACGCCGGGCTCGGCGGCCCGGCGACAGGAGCACTGCGGTCATGAGTGAGCGCGCGGAGTCGGGAGACCCCGTCCCCTCCCGCGGCCGGATACGGGGCGAGCGCCGGGACCTCCAGCGCGAGTCCGGAGACCGGCCGGTCGAACGCCGCCAGGAGATCCGCGCTCTGCGCGATGCGGGTGGCGAGCAGCCCGCCGAACGACCAGCCGGCGAGCACGAACGGCGTGTCGTCTTCGGTCGACGTCGCTGCCCCGACGCGCGCCGCCAGCTCGGACAGGTCGTCAAAGCTCCACACGTCGATGGGGCCGGCATCGGTGAGGCCGTGCGACGGCAGGTCGAACGACACGACGCGGACGCCCGCCCGGCTCAGCTCGTCGAAGAGCGCGGGGTGGTTGTCGAGCCGGTCGGCGTGGCCGTGCAGGAAGAGCACCTCCGCCACCTCCGCCCCGCGCGCGGGTACGACGCCGACCCGCACCCGGTGCGCCCCGGACCCGAGGTCGGGCACCGACAGCCAGCCGGTCTCGAGTCGGGGGACGACCGAGGCGGGGTCCGCCCGCAGCGTGACGACGCCGGCGGGCGCGGAAGTCGGCCCCGCCTCAGCGACGACCGGCACCGCGAGCGCGACGACGGACGCCACCGCGAGCAGGACGCCGAGAGCGCGGCCGAGGCGAGTCACGCGCCGGCTCGCAGCCGCAGGAGGTCGTCGGCGACGAGTCCGGCCGTGATCCGCTCGGCGAGCGCGGCGATGGTCAGCGACGGGTTGGCGCCGGTCGAGGTCGGGCAGAGGGCGCCGTCGACGACGTAGAGCCCGGCATGGACTCCGCCGCGACCGTCGAAGACTCGCCCGCGGGAGTCGCAGGCACCCGCGTCGGCGGTGTCGGCGAGCACGGCGCCGCCGAGAGGGTGGACCGTGATCGGCGTGTACGAGGGCTTCCCTCGCGCCATCAGAGCGTGCCGGGGGTTGGCGACCAGGGTCGCCTCGGCGTCTTCCGACAGCAGCGCGATGTCGCTGGCCTCGGCGGCGAACACGCCGTGGGTGCCCGAGTCGCGCCAGACCACGCGCGGTGCTCCGCGGCGGTCGAGGATGATCCGTCCCCGGGAGCCGTCGCCTCCCATGGCGAGCCACACCTGCGAGTGCTCCAGCGCGCCGCAGCCGGGCGGACAGCCGCCCGCGCGGATGTCGCACCACACCTTCTGGTCGCGCTGCAGCGCGAACCGGGCGCCGAGGATCCGCCGCAGGATCTCGCCGATGCCGTGCGGGATCGCGCCGTCCTGCACGAGGTGCCCGCCGGTAGGCGTCCGCAGATCGACCATCTCGGTGATGGTCGGGCCGGTCCGGAAGTCGGGGTCGAGCTGGTCGGCGGCGCCCAGGCCGGTGCGCCGGTCGGTCGAGTTGTAGGCCACGGCGAGCGCGTCTCCGTTGCCCGAGAAGCGGTCGCCGAGCGCGGGTGAGAGATCGAGCTGGGTGCTGCGGAGGAGGATGCCGGTGGTGCCGATCGCCCCGGCACCGAGGACTACCAGGTCGCAGCTCACCTCGAACGGGACAACCGTCGCGCGGCGACCGCGCTGCTCGTACCGGCGCCCGCGGACCACCCACCGCCTTCCGGCGTGAGGCGACGGCGCAACGGTATCGACCTCGACCCGCGTGACGAGACGGGCGCCGGCCCGGACGGCGGCCGGAAGATAGTTCGTCCAGAGCGTGCCCTTGGCGCCGACATTGCAGCCGGTCATGCAGTTGCCGCAGAGGGTGCACTGCGGCTGCACGACGCCGTGGGCGTTGAGAGGCTCGGGCCGGGTGAGGTTGATGGCCACGGGCACGCGCGTCGACGCCGTGCCATGGGCGTCGGCCAGGCTGCCGAGGGCCGCGGCCTTGGCGAACGTCGGACCCTGCCACGTCTCCGGGCGCATCATCGCCCGGACGCGGTCGAACCACGGGGCCATCGACGCGGCAGTGATCTCGGCGGGCCACCCCTCGGTGAAGACCTCGGGACGCGGCTCGAGCAGCACGTTCGCGTAGATGAGTGAGCCGCCGCCGAGACCGGAGGCGACGAGCGAGTCGATGTCGCGGCCGAAGGTGAGGTCGAACAGCCCGTCGGGATTCCGCTTGGTCCGAACCGACGACCTCACCTCCGAGAATTCGGTCGGGAACTCCCCGGGCAGCCACTCTCGGCCGCGCTCCAGCACGACGAGGTCGCCGTCGGCCACCTGCGGCGCGAGGCGGGCAGCGGCGACGGACGCTCCGAAGCCGGAGCCGATCACGACGACCTCGCAGTCGGCAGGCATCGCGTCGCTCGCGAGCCGGGTGAATGGTGCGCTCATCGGGCGCCTCCTTCGGTGGGTGCCGCTCGATCGCTGCGGACGGAGTCAGCGATGATCTCGCTCGCGGCTCTCTCGGCCATGGCGAAGATGGTCATGAGGGGAAAGAGCGCGGGGATCTCGGGAAAGACGGAGGCGTCGACCACGCGGACCCCGTCGGCCCCGCGCAGACGGAATCGCGAGTCGAGCACGGCCATCGGGTCGCCGTCGCTCCCCATGCGGGCGCTGCAGCTGGCATGGTGCCCCCACGTGTCGCGCCGGATGAGGTCGTCGAGATCGGAGTCGGACTCGACGTCGGGCCCGGGATACGTCTCGATGTCGGTGACCCCGTCGGAGAAGCGGAGATGCCGAGCGGTCTCGTTGATGCTCCTCGCCCGGGCGATGCCCTCGCGCATCGCCGCCAGGTCGCGGTCGCTCTCGGGGCCGCCGCGGCCGTCTCCGAAGTACTTGAAGTTGATCGCCGGGGTGTCGGTGGGGTCGGCCGAGCGGAGGCGGACGGTTCCGTGGTTGCTGGTCGTGTAGCCGCGCAGCACGGCCCAGTTGAAGTGAGTGCCGCCGGCGAGACCGGCTGCTGCGAAGCCGGGCCGGTAGCCGGTGAAATTGGACGGCGCGCCGAAGACGAAGAGCTCCGGATGGTCGGAGCCGCCCGCCACCTTCTGCTTGATGCCAATGAGGATCCCGTTCGAGCGGTAGAGCGCGTTCGGGTCGTCGGCACGCCACTGCGCCACGCCGGGGTCGCCGGGAGCGCCGTAGGTGGCGCCGCGCAGCACGGAGAACGGACGGTCGTACTCGGTGACGACCGTCATCTCGTAGCGGTCCTGGAGGTTCGCGCCGACGCCCGGGAGGTCGAGGACGGGCTCGATGCCGTGCTCGCGCAGGTGAGCCGCGGGGCCGACGCCCGACAGCAGCAGCAGCTGGGGCGTGTTGAAGGCGCCCGCCGCGACGATCACCTCGCGGCGCACGGTCACCCGCCGTCGAGCCGCCCGCCGCTCGGCGTGGGACAGCCTGCGCTGACGGGGACTCGCCGCGTAGGCGTTCGGCGCCAGCAGGACGTCGAGCCCGACCGCCCTCGGCCGCGAGCCGCCCTCGTCGAACACGATGCGCTCCACGAGCGCGTCGGTCTGAAAGAACAGGGTGCCGGCCAGACGGGGCGCCGCCTCGAGGAGCCGCTCGCGGGCGCCGTAGCGGCGGCCGTCGCGCGTGGACTGAGGCACGAGGGTCGCGCCCTCACGGAGCGATTCGATGGCGAGAGGGTCGTTGGGGTCGAACAGGGTGCCCCCGACACGGCCGTTGACCGCGTCGACCGCCGTGGCGGGCCCCGCCTGACCGGCCGTGTCGACCACGGCCGCCGTGACGATCCGCGCCAGCACGGGGTCTTTCGCGAGAAGCGTCGCCGGTGACGTCTCGATGGGAAGCCACTCCCGCACCCGGCGCTCGAACGGCGCCATTCCGAGGGCGTTCCAGCTGGGATCGCCGATCGCCCGGCCGATGCGGTCCCAGTCGTCGTTCTCGGGCGCCAGCATGAGCATCGCGTGGTGCGCGGTGCACCCGCCGAGGGTCGACGCCCGAGGGTAGAGCACGCCGTCCTCCTCCCGGACGAACGCGGAGCCGTGCAGCGCGCGGTCGGTGTAGTGCCGGACGTGGAAGTCCCAGCTCATCTCGGGATCACTCGACGCGAACAGGTGGAAGGCGGGGATCGAGTACACGTCGCGTCGGTCTTCGCCGGCCCCGCCTCGACGACGAGGACGCTGTGACCCGCCTCGGCGAGACGGACGGCGACCGGGCCGCCGCCTGCTCCTGCGCCGATGACGACGTAGTCGAACTCGTCGCGGTCGGCGAGGGCGTTCGTGTCGGTCACCGGGCGGCGCGGGCCGGCGTCGACGCGCGGGGTGAACCCCGGCTGCGCCGACGCGACCCCTGCGACGGCCGCGGCGGCGCCGATCGCGCCGACCCCGGCGGCCACGAAGCCGCGGCGGGTGACGGTGGGGCGGGTCACCGCGAGTTCCTGCTGTCGAGACCGAGGCCGAGCGCCGCGACGGCGGCCGACAGAGCGAACAGCACGAGGACGACCCCGGCGAAGGGGAGCGGAGCCACGACGACGAACGCGAGCCCGACGGCGACGAGGATGCCGAGCCGGGTCGACGTCGCCTCGCGCCGGAGGACGATGTCGACGACGGCCGGGACAGCGAGGGACAGCGCCGCCACGACCGTGGCCGCCGTCGCACCGCCGAGCACGGCCGCGGCTACCGTGGCGATCAGCAACCCGCAGTACTCGAGGACCCGGTGGGTGCGGGGCCGCACGTCGCTCAGCAGAGCCACGACGATCGCCGCGCACAGGCACGCGACGCCCAGCAGGAGACCCGGCCACGGCGAGCGCGGCTCGAGGAGGCCGGCCACGGCCGGGATGCCGCCCAGCGCGATCTGCGCGACGAGCACGACCGACGCCGTCAGCCGCATCAGCGGCCACAGGCGCTCGTAGGTGGGGCGGTCGACCCGTCGCGCCCCGATCAGGACGGCGAGGGCGGTGAATCCGGCGAGCGTGGCGACGTCGGCCCCGTCGACCGCCGGGCCGTCGTGGGTGAGCGGGTGCACGGCGAGAGCCGCGGTGAGGGGAATCAGGATCGTCGTCGACACGACGACGGTGCGCGACAGGCCGACGGCGCTGGTCCACCAGACGCCGGCGAGTGCGGCCACGATCCCGGCCAGCGGAAACACCCCGTAGACGTGCGCGATCGCCGACCAGACGAAGGCGAGCCACTGCGTCGCCGCGAAGTGGACAGGCGAGCGGAACCACAGGGCGAGCACGGCGTTCACTGCGACGATGGCGACGAGCGCGACCAGCAGGCCGCCGCCGATCCCGGCCAGGGTCGACCCGGCCGACAGGGCGAACGCGGATGCCACCCCGGCCCACCCGGCGAGGGCCCGGGCGCTTTCGACCTGGCCCCGGGACGCGAGGAGCCGCCCCCGCACGACGAGCGCCGCCGTCGCAGCGGCCAGGACGGTGGGAATCACCCATCCCGCGAGAAGCGGCAGCGCCTCGCCGACGAGGAGCACGACCGCCGATACCGCGATGGCGGCGGCGACCGTGGTGACGGCGAGGTGCCGTGAGGTGGGTGTGGTCATGACGGACGAGTCTACCAAAATGCAGAGTGTCAGATATTACAGATCGGAGAAGGATGCACCGGGCGAAGACGGACGCACAGCGCGCCGGAGGCGCCTTCCCAGCCTTCCCCGCTACGTTCGCGATATCTGTACCGGAGCACCTGCTCGAACCCGCGACTGAGAAGTCGATCCCCAGTCATGGGAGATGACTTGTCCGTCCTCGATTCCCCCACGGTCGCCGACCCCGTGCCGACCCGGGTCCGCAACAGCGCCGAGCTTCCGGCCGGCTTCCGCGGCACCACCTCCGGCGCCACGTCGAAGCCCATCAGCACCTACACCGCCCTGCTCTCGCGCGTGCGGGACGCCGGCCTCCTCGAACGCCGCACCGGCTTCTACATCGGCATGTTCGTGGTCGTCACCCTGCTGCTCGCCGCCGCCGTCGCCGGGTCGTTCCTGCTCGGCGACAGCTGGTTCCAGCTCCTGATCGCCGGCGGCATCGGCCTGCTCTTCACGCAGTACGCCTTCCTCGCTCACGAGACGGCGCACCGCCAGGTGTTCTCGTCGGGCGTCGTCTCCGACCGGGTCGGCCGAATCCTCGCGTCGGGCGTCGTCGGCATGAGCTACGCCTGGTGGACCTCGAAGCACACCAAGCACCACGGCAACCCGAACACGATCGGGCGCGACACCGACATCGACTACGACACCGTGTCGTTCCTCGAGCAGGACGCCGTCAAGCAGCGCGGCCTCAGCCGCCTGTTCACGCAGAAGCAGGGCTACGCCTTCTTTCCCATCCTGCTGTTCGAGGGCGTGAACCTCCACCTGCTCTCGTACCGCACGCTCTTCGGGCGCGGCAAGGTCGACAAGCGCTGGCACGAGATCGCCATGGTCACGGTGCGCTTCACCGTCTACCTCGGCCTGATCTTCTGGTTCCTCCCGGTCGGCATGGCGTTCGCCTTCGTCGGCGTGCAGCTCGCGATCTTCGGCCTCTACATGGGCTCGGCCTTCGCGCCGAACCACATCGGCATGCCGATCATCCCCGAGGGCAGCCGCGTCGACTTCCTGTCGAAGCAGGTCCTCACCTCGCGCAACATCACCGGCGGCGGCTTCATGACCTTCGCGATGGGCGGCCTCGACTACCAGGTCGAGCACCACCTCTTCCCGAGCATGGCCCGACCGCACCTCCGCAAGGCCTCGAAGATGGTGCGCGAGCACTGCCTCGAGCACGGCGTCCCCTACACCCAGAACAGCCTGCCGCAGGCGTTCGGCACCGTCATCCGCTACCTCAACCGCGTCGGCCTCGCCGCGCGTCGCCCGTTCGACTGCCCGATGGCGGCGGAGCTCCGCCCACGCTGATCGCCTCCAGCATCTAGGGTCGAGTCATGGCCGCCCTCGACGAACTCCGCACCGCGGAGGCGCGCCGCATGCTCGGCCTCGAAGACGGCACGGCTCTCCGCGCGCGGGCCGAGGCGTGGCTCGCCCAGGGCCTGATCTCGCCCAGCCTCGAGCTCCTCGCCGCCAGCTACGATCTGACCGACGGCGAGGCCCTGCGCCTCCTGCGCTCGGCCGCGGTCGAGCTCGACGTCGTGTTCGCGACGACGCAGAAGGCCCGCTCGCACTACCTGACGGCGTCGATGTCGACCCTGACGACGGCCGAGGGAGTCGGCGGCATCGTCGCGGTCTCGAACGGGGTCACCGACGAGCTGACGGCGCGCGCCCGCCGGGCTCTGGCCCGGGTCTTCGGGCGCAGGAGCTGACCGACTGCATGGTGATCTACTGCTCCGTGGCCTCGACCCACCAGGTGAGCTCGTCGTCGATGTGCAGGTCGCGCCGCAGCTCGCCGTCCTTCACGTGCAGCACCTCGAAGTCGAGGTCGTAGAGGCTGCCGGTGGTGAGCCTGCCGGTGAGACGCAGGTGGGGCAGGAACTCGCCCGACCCCACGTCGTTGACGGTGTTCTCGACGCCGGCGATCCTCGACACGTCGATCGACGCCGCCTTCCACACGGGGTCGCACCCGGCGTAGAAGAGCACCCTGCCGCCGTCGACGACGGCGGTGAGGAACGACTCGCCGACGATCGCCAGCTCACGGTCGCCGTGCACGGCCTCGAGGCTCCGGAGCACGATGCGGGTCGCGAGCGGCGCCAGCAGGTGCTTGGGCTCGGCGGTCGGGTGCAGCTCGGCGACCTCCGCCTGGCGGGCGAGGGCTTCGTGATCATGCGCTGTAGTGGCCATGCGCGAGACGGTAGACCTCGCGACCGGGCAGGCGTCGGTCGGGGTACGCCCGGCCCGACGACGCCTGCCGGGTCTAGCGTCCCCCTCATGGACTATAGAAACCTCGGCAACTCAGGAACCATCGTGTCGGAGCTGACACTCGGGACCATGACCTTCGGCGCAGAAGCCGACGAGCAGACCTCCCACCAGATCCTCGACACCTTCGTGGAGCACGGCGGCACGTTCGTCGACACCGCCGACGTGTACTCGTCGGGTGTCTCGGAGTCGATCATCGGCTCCTGGCTCGCCGCGCACCCCACCGAGGCGCAGCAGATCGTGCTCGCCACCAAGGGCCGCTTCCCGATGGGCGACGGCCCCAACGACCTCGGCCTCTCGCGCCGCCACCTCCGCACCGCCCTCGACGCCTCGCTCACCCGCCTCGGAGTCGAGCACATCGACCTGTACCAGATGCACGCGTGGGACGCCCTGACCCCCATCGACGAGACGCTGCGCTTCCTCGACGACGCCGTCGCCGCCGGCAAGATCGGCTACTACGGCTTCTCGAACTACCTCGGCTGGCAGCTCACCAAGGCCGTGCACCGCGCCGCGGCCCTCGACCTCGTGCCGCCGGTGACGCTGCAGCCGCAATACTCCCTGCTCGTGCGCGACATCGAGCACGAGATCGTCCCCGCCTCGCTCGACGCGGGCATCGGCCTTCTGCCCTGGTCGCCCCTCGGCGGCGGCTGGCTCACCGGCAAGTACAAGCGCGACGAGTCGCCCACGGGAGCCTCGCGCCTCGGTGAGAACCCGGCCCGCGGCATGGAGGCGTGGGAGGCCCGCAACGGCGACCAGCGCACCTGGGACATCCTCGACGCCGTCCAGGCGACCGCTAAGGACCACGACGCGACGGCATCGCAGGTCGCCATCGCCTGGCTCCTCGAGCAGCCCGCCGTGACGAGCGTCATCCTCGGCGCGCGCACGGTCGACCAGCTCGTCGACAACCTCGGCGCGAGCGGCCTCGGACTGAGCGCCGGCGACGTGGCCACGCTGTCGGCGGCGAGCGCCCCGGCGGCCGACGACTACCCGTACGGGGTGGCCGGCGTCGCGCAGAGGGTCAGGAAGATCGGGGGCGGGCGCTAGTTCCTGCGCCCTCGGGTCTCGCAGGATCGCGCCGTCAGGCGCCGCCGAACCTCTCGGTGCGGATCAGGGCGGGGTCGTGGCCGAGCTCGACGAGCGACGCCGCGACCGCCGCCACGAACCCGTTGGGGCCGCAGACGAACACGGACGCGCCCGGCGGCAGCACGAGGCTCTCGATCACGGCGGTGTCGAGCCGGCCGGGCGGGCGCGACGACCCGGGCGGCGCGACGCGGGTGTACACGCGGTCGACCGTCGCCGTTCCTGCGGCCTCGAGCGCAGCGAGCTCGGTGCGGAAGTACTCGGACGCAGGAACTCGCATGGAGTACACGAGCCGGAACTCGGCGGCGCTCGTCGCGCTCGCGGCCCGCGCCCGCAGCATGGCCATGAGCGGCGCCACGCCCGAGCCGCCGCCGATCAGCTGCACGGGAGCGGGGTCGGCCTCGTGCCACACGAACCACCCGCCGATCGGGCCGCGGATCTCGACCGGGTCGCCGACCTCCAGCCCGTCGACCAGGTAGGGCGACACCTCGCCGTCGGCGAGCTTCTCGACGGTGAGCTCGACCTCGTCGGCGGCGAGCGCGTGCCCCGCGGGGCCGCGGCTCGGAACGGCCGACAAGGAGTACGAGCGGACGGCCTGGTAGCCGTCGTCGGCGGTCAAGCGCACGTCCACGTGCTGCCCGGGGAGCACGTCGGGGCCGCCCGACCCGCCCGACCCGGCAGAACCGCCGGACCCGCCCGACCCGTCAGAACCGCCGGACCCGTCGATGCGGAGGCGGATCGTGCGAGCGCTGCTCGTCTCGGACCGGGCGCCGACGCAGACCGCCCGGCGCCAGGTACCCGTCACGAGTAGCGCTCCTCCTTCCACGGGTCGCCGTGGGAGTGGTAGCCGAGGCCCTCCCAGAACCCGGGGGTGTCCGTGGGCATCGTCTGGATGCCCTGGACCCACTTCGCGCTCTTCCAGAAGTAGAGGTGCGGGATGAACAGGCGCGCCGGCCCGCCGTGGTCGGGGGCGAGCGGCTGACCGTCGAAGGTGTGCGCGATCCACGCCTTGCCCCCGAGGAGGTCGGCGAGCGGCACGTTCGTCGTGTAGCCGCCGTAGCTGCGGGCCATGGCGAACTCGTGCTCGGTGTCGAGGCCGTCGAACAGGGTGTCGAGAGAGACCCCGCGCCAGCGCGTGCCGAGCTTGGTCCAGCTCGTCACGCAGTGGATGTCGGTCGTGACGTCCTCCTGCGGGAGGGCCAGGAAGTCGTCCCAGCTGAGCGACTTCGCGCCGTTCTCCGTCGCGATCTGGAGCTCCCAGCGCTTGATGTTCGGCGTCGGCCCGGCCGAGAGCACCGGGAAGCCGCGCTCCAGGTACTGGCCCGGTGGCAGATCCGAGGCGGCCTTGCGGCGACTCGCGGTACCGGTGAAACCGACCAAGGGGGCCTCCTCGACGTGGGTGGGACCAGCCTGGCACCTCGTGACCCGCGAAGGAAGGGACGGAACGGTCGGTCTCACCCTCCGGGGTGATGCGGCCCGACGGTCGGGCGTGAATACAATGTGATGTGCTGGACCGAGACCCTGCAACAACGAGTGTCGCCGTAGCCGAGCCCCTGACATCGCCGTCGCGTCTGCTCACAGCAGCGAGACGGCTCCCGTGGTGGGGCGCAGTCCTCGCTCTCTACGGCCTTTCGCGCGTCTTCTCGACGGCGATCCTCTTCGTGCTCTACCGGGTCGCCGCCACCGCTCCCGGCCAGTACGCCGACGGCTACGTCGACGGCGGCTCGTCGAAGGGGTTCTTCGGGTTCCTCGGAACGATCTGGGATGCCCGCTACTACGTGCAGATCGCCCAGCACGGCTATCCGCACCAGCTGCCGGTCGCGACGGACGGCAGCGTGCAGCCCAACGCCTGGGCCTTCCTGCCGGCCTTCCCGTGGGCGACCCGGATCCTGGCCCAGATCACCGGCTGGGACACCGCCGCCGTCGGGGTCGGGGTCGCGACGGTGTTCGGCGCCCTCGCCGCGCTCATGCTCCACCGCCTGCTGCGCCTCCGGGTCGACGAGCTCGGCGCGCTGTGGGGCACCGTCTTCTTCGTCTTCGGGCCGATGGCGTTCGTGCTGCAGGTCGGCTACGCCGAGAGCATGTTCCTCTTCCTCATGTTCACCGGGCTGTGGGCGCTGATGACCCGGCGGTACGTGACTCTGATGTGGTGCGGGGTGGTCGCGGCCTTCACTCGACCCGGAGCACTCGCGCTCGCGCTCGCGCTGCTGGTCGTGGTCGTCGTGCGGTTCTGGAAGGAGCGCGACGACTTCCCGAAGACCGAGCGGGCGTCGGCCGTGTTCGCCGGCGTCGTCATGGGCGCCGCCGGGCTCGCCTGGCCGCTCATCGCGGCGGGCATCACCGGCGACCCCGACGCCTACCTGAAGACCGAGATGTCGTGGTGGGTGCAGGTGCTCGGCTTCGAGCCGAAGTTCGTGCCGCTGACGCCGTGGTTCATCATGCTGGTCCACTTCCTCGGCATCCTGGGCGCCGTCGTCGTGCTCGCGATCGCCGCTCTCTGGATCTACGGCATGCGCAAGCCGTCGCTCCGCCGGCTCGGGCTCGAGGTCCGGGCCTACCTGACGTCGTTCGCGCTGTACCTGCTGGCGGTCTTCCTCCCGCAGCAGAGCATCGCGCGGCTCATCATGCCGCTGGCGCCGCTCGTCGCCGTCGACAGCATCACGCACCGGCCCGCGCTGCGGCGGATGGTGCTCGCGTCGGCGCTGGCGTTCCAGGTGTCGGCGGCGGTGACGCTCTGGCTGACCGGACCTCCGTGACCGTGGACCCCGCATTACGGCACGCGCGCAGCGTCGCTGCCGGGGGCGGACGCCGCTTCCGGGGGGTCTAGGCCCGCGCGGCCGACTCGACGGCGGCGCGGCGGCCTGCCGTGAGCCCGGCCTCGACGCGCTCGAGCAGCCGGAGCACCCGCGCGCCCTCGACGGGGTCGACCTCGTCGCCCAGCGCCTCGGCGATCAACGCCGACCGGGCGGCGCGCAGGCGATCGAGGTTGGCGTCGGCGGCCGCCGTGTGCCACAGCTGCACGCGCCGGGCGTCCGACGGATCGGGCCGGCGCTCGACGAGGCCCCGTGCCTCGAGCGTCCTGAGGGCCGCGCTGAGATTGCTGCGCTGAAGGCCTGTCCCGACAGCGACGTCGCTGGGGCTCGACCCGGGATTGCGGTGGATGTAGCGGATGACCATCTGCTCCGAGCCGACGAGCTCGACGACGTCGTCCGGAAACCCGTGCGTCTGGATCTCGCGGGCGACCGTCACCACGAAGTCTGCGAGGTCGGCCCAGGGAGCGTCGTCGGCCAGGGTGTTCACGCCTCGATCTTAGGCGCTCCATCAGTTATAGTTTTATAACTATGACTGCTACTTCGACCGACACCGCCGCCCGCGCTCTGCCGACCGGCCACCGCGGCCTCACGCCGAGGCTTCTCGTCGTCCTCGCCCTGCTCTCCGCCCTCGCCCCGTTCGGCACCGACCTCTATCTGTCGGCGTTCCCGATCATGACGCGCGAGCTCGACACCACGGCCACGGCCGTCCAGCTCTCGCTGACCGCCTTCCTCGTGGGCATCGCCGTGGGCCAGCTCCTCTTCGGCCCGCTCTCGGACCGCGTCGGACGATTCCGCCCCCTCCTGATCGGCGCTCTCGTCTGCGTCGCGGCGAGCGCCGTCGCCGCGCTCGCCCCGACCGTCGGAATCCTGATCGCCGCTCGCTTCGTGCAGGGGCTGACCGGCGCCGCGGGCATGGTCATCGGCCGCGCGATCATCTCCGATCTCGCCACCGGCAAGGCGGCGGCCAAGGCCTTCAGCCTGATGATGATCGTCGGCGGCGTCGCCCCTGTCGTCGCCCCGCTGGTCGGAAGCCTCCTGGTGTCGAGCATCGGCTGGCGCGGCATCCTCTGGGTGGTCTTCGGGATCGTGGGCGCGAGCTGCGTGGCGGTGGCGCTGGTGGTCCGCGAGTCGCACACCCCCGACAGGCGGCGGGCCGCACGGGAGAGCACGGCCCCCGCCGGGTGGGGTGCGCTGCGGTCAAGGGAGTTCCTGGGCTACACCCTGGCTTTCGCGTTCGCCTTCGCGGTGATGATGGCGTACATCTCGGCCAGCCCCTTCGTGTACCAGGTGATGATCGGTCTCTCGGCACCGGCGTACGGCGCGCTCTTCGGGATGAACGCCGTGGGGCTCGTGGCGATGAGCGCCGTCGCGGCGAAGCTCGCCGCCACCCGGCCGGAGCGCTCGCTCGTGCGGGTCGGCCTCCTGCTGATCCTGGCGGCGGCCGTCGCGATCCTGGTGCTCGTCGTCACCGGCGCACCGGTCGCCCTGCTGCCGATCCCCCTGTTCGTTGCCGTGACGAGCCTGGGCCTCGTACTCGGCAATGCGACGGCGCTCGCGCTGGGTGCGGTTCCGAGGGCGGCAGGAACCGGCTCGGCCGTCCTCGGGGCCCTCCAGTTCGGGCTCGCAGCCCTCGTCTCGCCCCTCGTCGGACTCGGCGGGGAGCACACCGCGCTGCCTCTCGCCATCGTCATGACGAGCTCGGCCGTCGTCGCTGTCGCCGCGTTCCTGGTGGTCGGCCGCCGGCGCTGAGGCTTCGCCCCCTCGATGCGGGCGTTGCCGGATCGGGCGAGGCGTGGTGCACTGGGAGAGCGTGCGAAGTGGGACGCCCCTTGACCCGCGACGCCCGATCGGACCCCATGACCCCTCGCCGCACCCGCTCTCTCGCCCGGCGCCTCGCCGCCGTCGCCATCGTCGGCGCGGCTGTGGCCGTGGTCGTGTCGGCCTGCACCTCGGGCTCGACGACCAGCGAGCCCACGCCGAAGGAGACCCCGACGCCCACCCCGACGACGATTCAGGCCGAGTCGAACCAGACGCTGTACGCCGGAGGGCTGTACGTGCAGACGGACAGCCTCGCCGCCCGCGCGGCCGTCACCCTGCGTGACAAGGGCGACGACACTGCCGCCACCGCGGCCGAGGAGATCGCGAAGACGTCGACGGCGATGTGGCTCGGCGACCAGTACTCGGTCGCCGAGGTGAAGAAGGTCGTCGCGAAGAACGTCGCCGCCGCCGAGAAGGCCGGCACGACGCCCGTCTTCGTGCTCTACGCCATCCCCAACCGCGACTGCGGCGACTACTCGGCCGGCGGCTGGTCGGAGAAGGAGTACCCGGTCTGGACTCAGGCGGTCGCCGACACGCTCGAGGGCCACCGCGCCGTCGTCATGGTCGAGCCCGACTCGCTCGCGATGCTCACCAACTGCCCCGACGAGACCGAGCGGCGGCTCCCGCTCGTGAAGCAGGCCGTCGAGCAGCTCGCGGCGGCGAAGGTCCCCGCCTATCTCGACGCCGGCAACAGCCACTGGGTCCAGCCCTCCGTCATCGCCGAGCGACTCGAGAAGGCCGGCATCGCCGACGCCCGCGGCTTCTTCACGAACGTCGCCAGCTTCTATCCGGTCGACGACGAGCGCGCCTTCGCCGAGAAGGTGTCGGCGCTGACCGGCGACTCGCACTACGTCATCGACGTGTCGCGCAACGGCCAGGGCTGGAAGGGCACCTGGTGCAACCCGTCGGGAGTCGGACTCGGGCAGGCGCCGCACGTGACCTACGGGACCACCGGGCTCGACGCGCTGCTCTGGATCAAGACGCCGGGCATCAGCGACGGCTCGTGCAACGGGGGGCCGAAGGCGGGCGTGTGGTTCTCGTCGTACGCCGAGCGCCTGGTTGCGCTGCGACGGTCGTAGGTCGCGCCGGGCCTCTAGAATCGGTCGGTGATCGTCGCCGCCATCGTCCTCTTCGTGTTCGCCGCCGTCGTGATGGGCACGACCGTTCTGGCGGCGGCCGGCGTCGTCAAGCTCAACGGGGCGGTCGGCATCAGGATCGGGCACTTCCTCGACTCGCAGGACGCCTGGGAGGCCGGGCACCTGAAGGCGCTCCTCCCCGTGACCGTCGGCGGGCTCGTCGCCGTCGCGGGCGGGCTCGTCGCCCTGCAGCCGGCGCCGTCCGCCGGGCTCGTCGTGGTCGCGTACGTGCTGCTGTTCGCGTTCCTCACGTGGGGGATCGTGCGGGGCAACGCGGCGGCGGCCGACGCGCCGTCAGCCTGAGGGTCGGCGGCGGCCGGCCAGTTCCTGCACCCGAGATTGACAGGTGAGAGTACTTACGCGAGAGTAGTCGCATGTCGTCCATCCGCCTGTTCATCCTCGACGCCTTCGAGCGCTACGGGGAGATGCACGGGCACCAGCTCCGCCTGCAGGCGGAGCAGGAGCGGATCTCGCTGTGGACCGACGTCAGCGTCGGCGCGCTGTACGGCGCCCTCAAGCGGCTGGCGTCCGACGGGCTGCTGACCGAGGTGCGGACGGAGCGCGAGGGCAACTTCCCCGAGCGTCAGGTCTACGCCATCACCGAGAGCGGCCGGGTCGCTCTGACGCAGCTGCGCCGGTCGACCCTGCTCGAGGTCGTCCACCGCCCCGACCCGTTCGACCTGGCACTCGCCCGGCTCGACCCCGAGCGCCTTGACGAGCTCCCGCGTACGATCCAGGAACGCGCCGTCGCCCTCGAGAAGCTGCTCGCCGACACCGTCGCGAACAACGAGCGAGCCAAGCCCTGGCTCTCGACCGGCGAGGAGTTCGTGATCGCTCACGGTGAGCACCGACTGCGGTCGGAGATCGACTGGCTGCGCTCACTCCAGCAGCACCTTCCGGCGATCGTCGCCGACGAGAAGTCGCGCGTCGAACCCGACCGGGCCACCCCCTGACTCCTCACCCTCCCCCTGTTCTCCTCTCCCCTGCTGTTCCAGAAAGGCTCCACCGACCATGACCACCGCCCCCGCGGCCGCCACAGCCGGCGCTCCCGCAATCCCCAAGACGGCGTGGCGATCCCTCGTCGTGCTGCTCATGGGCATGTTCATCGCCCTGCTCGACACGACCATCGTCAACGTCGCGCTCCCCACCATCCGCACCTCGCTCGACGCCTCCGAGTCGACGATCTCGTGGATCATCTCGGGCTATGCGCTCGCGTTCGGCCTCGCCCTCATCCCCGCCGGCCGCATCGGCGACCGCATCGGACACAAGTGGGTGTTCTTCAGCGGCATCGCGCTGTTCACCGCCGCGTCGTTCGCCTGCGGGATCTCGCAGACCGACGAGCAGCTCGTCATCTTCCGCGTCATCCAGGGTCTGGCCGGCGGCATCTACGTGCCTGCCGTGACCGCGTTCATCCAGCTGCTCTTCCCGCCCCAGGCCCGCGGCAAGGCGTTCGCCATCATGGGCAGCGTCATCGGCGTCTCGTCGGCCCTGGGCCCGATCGTCGGCGGCCTCCTGATCCAGGCGTTCGGCGACACGGACGGCTGGCGGACCGTGTTCTACGTGAACCTCCCCATCGGCGTCGCGACGTTGATCCTCGCTGCGATCTGGCTGCCGAAGCGCGACAGGTCGGCACCGCGTCCGCCAGCCGGGCTCGACTGGATCGGCGTGATCCTGGTCTCGGCCGCACTCGTCGCTCTGCTCGTGCCGCTGATCCAGGGCCAGCAGGCGGGGTGGCCGATCTGGACCTACCTCACCATCGCCGGCGGAGTCGTGCTCCTCGCGCTGTTCGGCCTGTGGGAGGTGCGCGTCTCGCGCAGCGGGCGTTCGCCGCTCGTCCCGCCGTCGCTCTTCCGCCACCCGCAGTTCACCGGCGGCCTGATCCTCGCACTCGTCTACTTCGCGGCGTTCACCAGCATCTTCTTCACGATCTCGCTGCTGTGGCAGACGGGTCTGCAGCACACGGCCCTCGAGTCGGGTGCCGTCACGATCCCGTTCGCCGTCGGCTCCATCCTCGGCTCGTCGCAGAGCAACCGCCTGTCGCAGCGCCTCGGCCGCACTGTCCTGATCATCGGCACGGCGCTCGTCGCGATCGGCCTCATCGTGATCTGGCTGCTGCTCGTCAACGTGTCGGGCCAGGACCTCACGAGCTGGATGCTGCTCGCGCCGCTCTTCGTGGCGGGCCTCGGCAACGGTCTGTTCATCGCCCCGAACGCGCAGTTCATCGTCGCGACCGTCGACCGCAAGGACGCCGGCTCGGGCTCCGCGGTGATCTCGGCCATCCAGCGCATCGGCTCGGCGATCGGCATCGCCGTGATCGGCTCGGTGCTGTTCGGCACCTTCGTCTCACCCACCGCCGGCAAGCCGACCTCGAACACGCCCGCCGCTATCGCAGCAGTGAAGCGAGACGTCCTCGACCAGCTCGCGACCAACTTCACCTCGGCCTCCGCCCACGCCATGCTCGTTAGCGCCATCTTCGCCGTCGCGGCCTTCGTCCTCGTCTTCGCGCTGCCGAAGCGCGTCGGGTTCGGCGGCGGCCACGGGGGCGGGGCGCCTGCCGGGAAGGGTGCCGATGCACCTGCCGGCGGTGCGGACGGCTCACGGCCTGACGACGGGGACGGCGCGTCGGCGAAGGTGGCCGAGCCCGTCGGGGCCGGTGCGCCCCACCACGGGGCGCACGCCGCTGATCCCGCGCATCCTGCCGAGCCCGTGCACACGGGAAACGGCGCTCACGCCGGCACTCCGCACCACGGCGACCACGCGGCCGACGTCGAACCCGACGCCGGATCTCCCGCCGCCCGCTGATCTCCGCATGACGAACCGCCCCCGAGCTCAGGCCCGGGGGCGGTTTCGTCTGCACCCGGGAGAGCCGGTGCGCGGCTAGCCGGCGATGCGCACGAAGTGGTGCGGGGCGTCCCAGATGGGGCGGACGCTGACGTAGCCGCCCGGCTTCGGAGCGTCGAGGATCATGCCGTTGCCGGCGTAGATGCCGTCGTGGTCGTCGCTGTCGAAGACCACGAGGTCTCCCGGAACGGCCTCGCTCTGCGAGATAGTGGTGCCGGCGGCGTCCTGCGAGGGGACGTAGTGCGGCAGCGAGATGCCGAACTGCGCGTAGACGTACATGATCAGGCCCGAGCAGTCGAACGAGCCGGGGGTGTCGCCGCCGTGCACGTACGGCGTGCCGAGGTACTGCAGCGCGACCTGGTAGACCTCGGCGCGGTCGAGCTTGGCGTACTTCGGCTTGGCGAGGTAGTCGGCGGCGGTGGGGCCGGTCCACTCGTAGATGCCGAGCTTCTGGCGGGCCGCGATGGCCGAGACCTCGTAGTCGACGACCGAGGTGGCGCCGTACGAGTCGCGGCCGGAGACGGTGTTCAGGACGCCGGTGGCGACGTCGTACGTCTGGCTGCCGGCGGCGACGACAGTGGTCGTGCCGGTCGGGGAGGCGTAGGCGGCGGTCTGTGCGGACTTCAGGACGGGCAGCACGGAGGTCGCCAGGATGCCGCAGACGACACCGACGATCGCGCCGCGACGGGCGGCCAGGGCGATGCGGGCCCCGCGGCGGCCGGCTGGGGCGGCGATCGCCGGACGCTGAGCCGGACGGGAGACGACGACGCGGGAGCGCCCGGTCGGCTCGACGGCGGAGGGCACGAAAGTCTGGCGGCGGCCCGCGACGACGCTGCTGGGGATGCTGGCGGCGAGCCCCGAGAGGGGAAGCGGGGCGGTGGTGGCCGCAGGTGCGACCGGGGCGACCGCGGCCGGCGCAACGACCGGCGAGACCGGGGCGGGAGCCACGGCGGCTGCAGGTGCCACGATCGGCGACACGGGCGCAGCAGCCACGACCGGCGAGACCGGGGCGGGATCCGAGGCAGAGCCCGACATGAGCTCAGCGGCGGCCGCAGCCTCGCGAGCGGCACGGGCGGCGCGACGCGGGCTGATGACCGGATCGATGCTGAATGGGGCCCCGGCAAGGGCGGAGGCAGACGACGCGACGGCCGCACGACGGCCCGAGCGCTTCGGTTCGGCGGCGATCCGGACTTCGACCGAGGGTCCGGTGGTGCGGGGCTCGGGAGTCGGGTCGATCGTGTGCATCGGAGTCCACCCTAGGGGGAATCCGGCCCGAGGCCAACCTCTGATCCTGGGCGTTCGTTATCTTCCTGTTATCCACCCACAGGATGATCTCGATCATCCGAGAGGGTCTCTCTCAGGAAGGTCACCGACGCCTCGAAGGCATCACGCGACTCCGGCAGGTGCGCGTGGAACTGGTACTCGTGCGGCATCCCGGTGCCCTCCGGCCAGAAGAGAGTCGACACCGGCACGCCCAGCTCGCCGAGGCGCTGCGCGAACGGCTTCGACTGCGAGGCGGTCAGCGGGTCGGCGTCGCCGCCCGACACGAAGGTCGCCGGGTAGCGCTCCGTCACCGCCCGGATGGTCGACATCTCAGGAGCCCCACGGCGCGACCCCGTGTACGCCCAGAGCGCCTTCGCGAAACCCCACGCGATCACCCCGCGCCGATCGTCGACCGCTCCGACGTCGTAGATCCCGCAGTGGAGGACGAGCGCGCGCAGCTGCCCCGGCCGCAGCGGCGGCGTCACGCCCACCTCGGCGGCGTACTTCGAGTTCGTGACGACCGCCGCGACCTGGCTGGCCAGCTGCGCCCCGGCGGAGTCGCCCGCGAGCACGATGCGCTCGGGGTCGACGCCCAGCTCGGCGGCGTTGGCGACGAGGTGCCGCAGCGCGTCCGAGATCTGCCTGACGGGAGTCGGATACCCGGCCTCCGGCGCGATCGTGTAGTCGACGCTCACGGTCGTGAACCCCTCCGCGGCCAGCGCCTGCACGTAGGGCGTGACATGCGAGCGCGTGCCCGAGACCCAGGCGCCGCCGTGGATCCACACGATCGTGGGCCTGGCGACCACTTCGCCGAGCGGCCGATGCAGGTCGTAGCGGGTCTTCTCACGCGCCGGGCCGTACCGGATCCCGAAGCGGTCGACGACGGGGCCCGCCGTCGAGTACAGCCGCATCTCCCGGGCGCAGGAACCGGCATCCCGGTCGAACAGCCACCGTATCGCCGCCACCGCGGGCAGCGGCGACACCAGTTCGACCACGGCCACCGCGGCGCCCGCGGCTGCCGCCGCCACCCCCCACCCGAGCTTGCTCATCGCCCCAGTCTGCCGGTGCGAACCTCCGAGCGGCACCGGCCCCAGGGCTGCGGCCTGGGGCGGGCGCCGCTTCATCGGGTCCGCCGCCGACGCGGTCAGGCGCGCGCGGCTGCCAGCTCCGGGTACAGCGCCTCGAGCGGCGCGGCGAGGCCGGCCTTCACCTGGGCGCTGATCTCGTCGGCCAGGACCTCGTGCTCGCCGGCGACGAGCCCGTCGTAGGCCACGCGGACCACGTCGGACGCCTCGCCCATCTCGGCGTCGATCCCCTCGGTCATCGGGGTCGCCGTGTAGCCGAGGTGCAGGCCGAGCACGTGCGTGCCCTGGCCGGCGAGCTCCAGGCGGAACGAGTTGGTCGCCGACCAGAACGCGGCCTTCGTCGCCGAGTAGACGCCGCTGATGCCGATCCAGCTCAGGACGGAGTGGACGTCGATCAGGCCCCCGCCGCCGTGTGCCGCGAGGACCGGCGCGAACGCGCGGACGACCTCGACAGCGCCGAAGAAGTTCGTCTCGAAGAGGGCGCGGACGCTCTCCATCGGGCTGGTGAGCAGCGAGTTCTCGGTGCGGCTGGAGATGCCGGCGTTGTTGACGACGATCGTGGTGTCGGAGGCCGCGTCGGCGGCGGCGCGGACCGACTCGGGGTCGGTGACGTCCAGGCGGAGCGGCACGATGCGGGCGTCGCCCCAGTCGCGGGGCGTGCGGGCGGTGGCGTAGACCTTGCTGGCACCGCGCTCGAGGGCCTGCGCGACGAACTGCTCGCCGAGGCCTCCGTTCGCACCGGTGACCAGGACGACTGCATTGGTGAATTCGACGGACATGAGAACTCCTTGCGTGGGGTGGGCTGACTTGCTTAGTGCAACCCAGCCGGGCAGGAGCTATTCCGGATTCGTGCGGGCGCCGTGGCCGGGGTAGGCATCGGTCGTCTCGAACGTCACGTCGTCGATGCCCAGAGCCGCGCCGTCGGCCGTGACGAACGCGACCGACGCCGGTGCTCCGCCGTCGATGGTGCGGCGGACGACGGTCGGGCCGGCGGCGCGGGGCTCGTACTCGTCGCCCCACTGCTGCAGGGCGGCGAGGACCAGCGTGAGGTCGGCTCCCGCGCGCGTCGGGTGGTAGCTCGGGCGGGTGCGAGTTCCTGCGTCTCGATACGCCCTTCGCTCGAGGACCCCGCCGTCGACGAGCCGCTCGAGCCGGTCGGTCAGGACGTTGCTGGCGATGCCGAGCGCCGCCTGGATCTCGGCGAACCGCGAGCGCCGGTACATCAGGACCTCGCGGAGGATCAGGAAGCTCCAGTGGTCGGCGATCAGGACGAGGGCGCGCTCGATCGAGCAGTACGGAGTGACCGGGGTCAACTCGGGGCGCGCCATGTCAGCGCCCCTGCCGCTTCTTGAACGGCTTGGGCTCGCCCTTCAGCACCTTGCCGCGGCCGACGCCCTTCGATGCCTTGGCCTTGCCGCCGGCGGGCTTCGGCTCGGGCGGGGGCGGCGTCGAGGGCTTGGCGAGCTCCTCGTAGGCATCCGCGAGCGCCTGCTGGCCGGCGCGGGTCAAGCGCGGCACGGCCTCGCTGCGGTCGAACAGCGCCTTGCCGTACTCGGCCTCGATGGCGGCCAGCGACGAGTTGAGCTTCTGGCGCGAGATGTCCAGGATCTGGGCCGCGCGAGGGAAATGGAGCTCTTCCGCCGCGACGACGAAATGGCGGAGCTGCGCGATCTTCACGGCGTCAGCCTAGGCGCACCCGTCGGGTGTCGGAGCCTGGCGGGGACTGGCTCTCGTCGACGACGACCCCCTGCTCGACCTCCCCGGGCTCGTGCTGGGGCTGCTACTCGCTCGCCGATCCGGCCGGGTTCGCCTTGCGGCTGCCGTCCGAGGCAGGCACGCCGCCGGTCTGCACGGGCACGCCGTCGACCTGTGCGCCGTACTCGGGCGTGTAGGTCTTGCTGTCGCGGAACGTGTCGACGAACGTCTGCAGCCGCGAGTCGTCGGCGCTGTCGACCCGCAGCTGGTGACCCCACGCGCTGATCACGATCTTCGACGGGAGGTCGTCCGACGCCCACGGGCTGAGGTCGACGTAGCGGTTGGCCTGGCCGGTGACGTTCTGCTCGGTCTCCTCGATCATCGTCTGCCTGCCGACGAACGCGGTGAGCTGCTTCACCTGGTCGGCGGGGAGGTCGGGGTCGTACGTGATCCAGACGGCGCCGTGCTCGAGGTTGTGCACGGCGCGCTCGGTCGGCACGGGCTTCGTGTACACGCCGGCGTTCATCCAGATGGCATCGTGCGGCCCGCCGACGGGCGGCGTCACGCTGTACGTCACGGGTCCGGTGACGTGGTCGTGCTCGAGAGCGCCGGCGTGGTCCTTGCCGTCACCGGGCCAGCCGGTGGTGTCCCAGGCCAGCACTCCGTCGATGCCGGAGTCGTCGGCCACCGGAGTCGCCTTCGCCTCGGCGACCTTGGTCGTGCCCGGCACCGCCGCCGGGATGACCTGAGTCGACGCCGCCCCGGTGTCGGCCGCCTTGTTGCCGTCGATCGTGCTCACGAAGATCAGCACGATGACGATCGCCGTCGCGACAGCCCCGGCGATGATGAAGATCAGGCGCCGACGCTGCTGCGCCTCCTCCTGCTTGCGGAGGGCTTCCGCCTTCGCCCGACGCTCCGCCGACTTCTCTGCTTTCGTGGCCACCCGCCGACGCTAGCAGGCGACGTTCTGACGCAACCCGTTAGGGTTTTCGGGGCCTTCGGCACCCCGCAGGCGCACGCACCACCAGAAAGCACCTCGAACCATGCGCTCCACCAGGATCACCCTCCCCCTCGCCCTCGCCGCCGCAGCCCTCGCGCTCGCGGGCTGCGCCTCGTCCACCCCGGATTCGGGCGCAGGAACTCCGACCGCCGCCGCCACGGCCCCCGCCTGCGTCGACGGCGTCATGACCATCCCCGCCTCGGCGCCCAAAGCCGTCAACGCCACCTCCGACTGCGCGTCGGTCGTCGTCTCCGGCTCGCACAAGATCGTCAGCCTCCGCACCGTCACGTCGGTCGAGGTCAGCGGCTCCGACAACACGGTGACCGTCGACTCCGCCGCGTCGATCACGACCTCGGGCGACGGCAACACCGTCTACTTCGGCGCCACCCAGAAGCCGAAGACCAGCGACACCGGCACGAAGAACACCATCGGCGAGCGCTGAGCCGGTGATCTCCTCGCCGCGGCCGGCGCCTCCGGGTGCCGACCGCGGCACGTGCCCGGAACCGTCACGAAACACTCCGGTCACAAAGTGTTGACAGACTCACCATCATGGCCATCATCCTCGGAGACAACCAGTACGGAAAAGCGGAGTCCCGCGTCGTCCGCATCGTCCGCGACAGCCCGCGCCACGAGATCCGCGACCTGAACGTGTCGACCGCCCTGCGCGGTCCGTTCGCCCCCGCGTACCTCGAGGGCGACCAGGCGAACGTGCTCCCCACCGATACCCAGAAGAACACGGCGTACGCCTTCGCGAAGACCAAGGGCGTCGACACGATCGAGCAGTACGGGCTCGAGCTCGCGCGCCACTTCGTGCACGACATCGACCCCGTCGAGGGCGCCCGGATCGAGATCGAGGAATACGAGTGGGAGCGCGCCGTCGTCGACGGCACCGAGCACGACCACACCTGGCTCCGCCGAGGGCAGGAGGTGCGAACCGCCGCGATCACGGTCGATGCGACCGGCGAGTACGTGATCGGCGGCCTGAAGGACCTCGTGCTGCTCAAGTCGACCGGATCGGAGTTCCACGGCTTCCTCAAAGACGAGTTCACGACTCTGCCCGAGGTCACCGACCGGATCATGGCGACCGCACTCGAGGCCCGGTGGCGCTTCTCGTCGGTCGACGTCGACTGGAACGCCGTCTACCCGGCGATCAAGGCTCTCATGGTGAAGGAGTTCGCGACTCTGCACTCCCTCGCGCTCCAGCAGACGCTCTTCCACATGGGCACCGCCGTCATGGAGGCGTTCCCGTTCATCGCCGAGGTGCGTCTGAAGGCCCCGAACAAGCACCATTTCGACTACGACATCGGCCGCTTCGGTGTCGAGAACAAGGGCGAGGTCTTCTGGGCGGCCGACCGCGCCTACGGGCTGATCGAGGCGACGCTGATCCGCGACGACGCCCCTCCGGCGAACGACGCGTGGCGCTCCGCGGCGGGTCTGGCATGAGCGGCTCGGACGGAACGGACACCGGCATGACGACCGCCGTCGAGCCCGACGCGGTCGACGCCGGCTATCTGGCGCAGGCCATCGAGCTCGCGAAGCAGAACGTCGCCGACGGCGGCGGCCCCTTCGGAGCCGTCATCGTGCGCGACGGAGCCGTCCTCGCCACCGGGCAGAACCGGGTGACGCGCGACCTCGACCCGACGGCGCACGCCGAGGTCAGCGCGATCCGGGCCGCGTGCCAGGTCGTGGGCGACTTCTCCCTCGCCGGAGCCACCCTCTACACGTCGTGCGAGCCGTGCCCGCTGTGCCTCTCGGCGTCGCTCTGGGCCCGTCTCGACCGGGTCGTCTTCGCGGCCGACCGCTACGACGCCGCCCGCGGAGGGTTCGACGACCTCGCGTTCTACGAGCTGTTCGCGACGCCTCGCTCCGAGTGGAGCATGGCCATCGACACGGCCCGGCCCGAGAACGCCGCGGCGCCGTTCGACGCGTGGCTCGAGGCAGACGCCCGCACCGACTACTGACCCGCCTCATAAATTCAAGGAGATTTCCGGCTCGGGCGCGCGCCGATCGGCATGGCCCGGCTCGCCGCCAGCACAATCTCCTTGAATTTCCGGGCCGGGGTGGCTGCCGCGCCGGGCCTGGAGTCAGCTGCCGCGCGGCACCTATGATCAGCTGCCGCGATAGGTGCTGTAGGCGAAGGGACTCAACAGCACCGGCACGTGATAGTGCGACGACTCATCCGCGAGGTCGAAGTCGATGGTGATGCTCGGGTAGAAGGTCGGCGTGCTCGAAGCGGCGAAGTACGCCCCGGTAGCGAATACGAGCCGGTACGCGCCGGGCGCGAGGCGCTCGGGGCCGAGCTCGGGAACGCGGCCGTCGGCATTCGTGATGCCGGTGGCGATCGGTGAGCCGTCGAGTTCCTGCAGCTGGATCTCGATCCCGGCGGCGGGCCGGCCGAGCGACGAGTCGAGCACGTGCGTGGTGACGTGGCTCATGCGGCACCCCCGAACAGCGTCTCGAGACGCAGCAGGGCGATGTCGCGCAGCTGCTCGCCGACGATCTCGAGCTCGGCGTCGTCGTCGAGCACGATGCGGCGGCGGAGCTCCGACAGCACCTCGGCGCGCGAGCGCCCGGCGGCGCGGATGAGGAAGACACGCCCGAAGCGCTCCTCGTACGCGGCGTTGCCTTCGGCGAGCGCCTCGGCGATTGTCTCGTCGGAGGCGTCGGGCGCCTGCTGCTCCGACCGGCTGAAGTTCGCCGACGCCGACGTGCCGGTCGGCTTCTCGCCGATGCGCGGGTGCGACGCCATCGCCTCGTCGATCTCGTCCGGGCTGAGCGGCGTGGCGGCATCGTGGGCCGCCTGGCGGAGGGCCGGCCAGTCGGCGTAGGGCGATCCGGCACCGACCTCGCGGGCGAATCGGGACACGTGGAGGGCCGCGCTGAGGTCGGCCTCGGAGACGTCGATCATGGTGTGGTCAACTGTAGCCATGCCCGAGCTGCCCGCCCCGTCGCTGCACGGGATCGTGCTCGCCGCCGGGGCCGGAAGCCGCATGGGCATGCCGAAGGCGCTCGTGCGCGAGGATGACGGGACGCCGTGGCTCCACCTCGCCTGCGGTCTGCTGCGCGATGCGGGCTGCGACCCCGTCACGGTCGTTCTGGGGGCGCGCGCCGACGAGGCGACCGCGCTGCTGCCTCCCGGCGCCCGGCACGTGTTCGCCGCCGACTGGGAGTCCGGGCTCGGTGCGAGCCTGCGGGCGGGGCTGGCCGCCGCGGGCGACGCCGACGCCGTGCTCGTCACGCTCGTCGACCTCCCCGACCTGCCCGTCTCGGTCGCGCGACGCGTCGTCGAGGCCGGCACTGCGGCGGCGGCCCTCCGCCAGGCGGTGTTCGACGGCCGCCCGGGCCACCCCGTGCTCATCGGCCGGGATCACGTGCCGCAACTAGCCGCCGCCCTGGTCGGCGACCGCGGAGCCCGCCCCTACCTCATGGCGCACGGCGTCGTCGAGGTGGAGTGCGGCGACCTCTCCACCGGCGCCGACGTGGATGCCCGGCCGTCTTGAGGCCGCAACCGCAACCGGCGACCGGCGACCCGCCGGGCCCGGAAACACCCCCGAAACAGCGATGATGTTGACTCGGTGAACACATGGACCTCGTCGGCGTAACTCAGATCACGGTGCCCCGCACCCGCGGCGACGTCGTGCTCTCGGCCGGCGTCCGGCCGCTGGGCGGCGGCTCGTGGCTGTTCTCCGAGCAGCAGCCGGAGGTGACCGGCCTCGTCGACCTCATGGCGCTGGGCTGGGAGCCCGTCGTCGAGACCCCCGACACCCTGACCATCGCCGCCACCTGCCTGATCCGGGAGCTCACCGAGATCCCGCTGCGACCCGAGTGGCCGGCGCAGGAACTCGTCCGACTCTGCGCGGACTCCCTCCTGATGAGCTTCAAGATCTGGAACATGGCCACCGTGGGCGGCAACGTGTGCACAGCCCTCCCCGCGGGCGCGATGACGTCCCTGCTGGCGGGGCTCGACGCGGTCGCCGTCATCTGGGACGCCGAGGGAGGCGAGCGCCGGGCGGCGGTGGCCGAGTTCGTGACCGGGGTGCGGACCACGGCGATGGGGCCGGAGGAGTTCCTGCGCTCGATCGAGATCCCGGTGAAGTCGCTCGAGGCGAGGGTCGCCTTCCGGCGCATCGCCCTCTCGAACCTGGGGCGGTCGGGCACGCTGGTGATCGGACGCCAGGACGCCGACGGCGCAGTGGTCGTCACAGTGACCGCGTCGACGCCGGCTCCCGTGCAGCTGCGGTTCGACGGCGTGCCGACCGCCGCCGAACTGGCGCATGCCCTGGACGGCATAGACGTCTGGTACGACGACCCGCACGGCGCTCCCGACTGGCGGGAGGCCGTGTCGCGGCTGTACGCCGAGCAGATCCGGGTGGAGCTTTCGGCTGGAGGTGCCGCATGAGGTTCGAGGTCAACGGCGAGGAGCTCGAGACGACGGCCGAGCCGGGGCAGGTTCTCAGGACGCTCCTGCGAGAGCACGAGCACTACGAGGTCAAGAAGGGCTGCGACGCCGGCGACTGCGGCGCGTGCAGCGTCCTGGTCGACGAGCAGCCCGTTCACTCGTGCATCTACCCCGCGCATCGGCTCGAGGGCAAGAGCGTAACCACCGTGGCCGGTCTCGGAACCCCCGAGGCGCCGCACCCGCTGCAGCAGGCGTTCGTCGATGGCGCGGGACTGCAGTGCGGCTTCTGCACCGCCGGGATGGTCGTGACGGCCTCGACCTTCACGGAGGACGACCTCGACGACCTCCCGCGCAAGCTCAAGGGCAACATCTGCCGCTGCACCGGCTACCGCGCGATCCGCGACGCGATCCAGGGCGTGACGAACGTCGAGACGGCCGCCGCCGGCGACGCAGCCGGCCGCTCGGTGAAGGCGCCCGCCGGGATGCGCGTCGTGACCGGACGCGAGCAGTACACGCTCGACTTCACGACGCCGACGAAGCTGCTGCACCTCGCCGTCCTGAAGAGTCCGCACGCGTCGGCGCGCATCCTCTCTCTCGACACGTCGCGGGCCGAGGCGATGGAGGGGGTGCACGTCGTCTTCACGCACCGCGACTCGCCCGCGACGCTGTTCTCGACCGGCCGCCACGAAGACCGCAACGACGATCCCGACGACACGCTCGTCATGGACCCGGTGATCCGGTTCCGCGGGCAGCGCGTCGCCGCCGTCGTCGCCGACACCGTGCGCATCGCCGAGCTCGCCCTGCGCGAGATCGACGTCGAGTACGAGGTGCTCGACGCCGTCTTCGATCCGCACGAGGCCCGGCTCCCCGGCGCGCACCTGGTGCACGGCGAGAAGGGCCCCGAATCGCGCATCTCGGAGCCCGGACGCAACGTCGTCGCCCAGCTTCACGGCTGGCACGGCGACGTCGACACGGCTCTGGCCGAGGCGCACGCCGTCGTCGAGGGCACCTGGCAGACCCAGCGCGTCTCGCACGCGGCTCTCGAGACGCACGCCACGCGGGGCTGGATCGACGACGACGGCCGACTCGTGCTCCGCACCAGCACCCAGGTGCCCTTCCTGATCCGCGACGAGATCGCGCACATCTTCGGCCTGCCGCAGGATCGCGTGCGCGTGTTCGCCGCCCGGGTCGGCGGAGGCTTCGGAGGCAAGCAGGAACTCCTGACGGAAGACCTCGTGACGATGGCGGTCCTGCGCACCGGGCGCACCGTCCAGTACGAGTACACCCGCGACGACGAGTTCACCATCGCGACTGTCCGGCACCCGATGACCGTCAAGGTCACGGCCGCCGCCGACAGCGACGGCCTCCTGACGGCCCTCGCGGTCGACCAGCTCATGGACACCGGCGCCTACGGCAACCACGGGATCGGCGTGATGTTCCACAGCGTCGGCGAGTCGATGGCGGTCTACCGGGCACCGAACAAGCGCGTCGACGCCGAGTCGGTCTACACGAACAACCCGCCGTCGGGCGCGTTCCGCGGCTACGGACTCGGCCAGGTGATCTTCGCGGTCGAATCGGCCATGGACGAGCTCGCCCGCAAGCTCGACATCGACCCGTTCGAGTTCCGGCGCCGCAACGTCATCGTGTCGGGCGGGCACCTCACGGTGGTCGACCCGCTCGACGCCGAAGACCTGCTGTTCGGCAGCTACGGCCTCGACCAGTGCATCGACCTCGTCGAGAACGCCCTGAACTCGCCGCCCCCGGCCGACTCGGGCTCGCTCACCGGCGAGACCCCCGTGCCCGTGGGCGACGAATGGGCCATCGGCACCGGCGTCTCGGTCGCGATGATCGCCACTGCTCCCCCGCGCGGGCACTTCGCCGACACGACGGTCGAGCTGAACGCCGACGGCACGTACTCGATCGGCGTCGGAACAGCCGAGTTCGGCAACGGAACCACGACCGTCCACACGCAGCTCACCGCGACGGTCCTCGAGACGACGCCCGACCGCATCGTGGTCAGGCAGTCCGACACCGACGTCGCCCGCTACGACACCGGCGCCTACGGGTCGGCCGGCGTCGTCGTCGCGGGCAAGGCCCTGCACGCCGCCGCGACGAAGCTCAAGGCGGCGATCCTCGAGCGCGTGCCCGGCACCCTCACCGCCGACGGCGTGCTGGTCGGCGATCGGCTCGTCACCCCGGCGGAGCTCCTCGCCGGCGGGCCGCTGGTCGCCGACGGCAGCCACAACGGCACGCCCCGGTCGGTCGCGTTCAATGTGCACGCGTTCAGGGTCGCCGTCGACACCACGACCGGCGAGGTGCGGATCCTGCGCTCGATTCAGGCCGCTGATGCCGGCACCGTCCTGAACCCGGAGCAGCTGAGGGGCCAGATCGAGGGCGGCACGGCGCAGGCCATCGGGACCGCGCTCTACGAGGAGGTGCTGCTCGACGGCGCCGGCACCGTGACCACGCCGGCGTTCCGCAGCTACCGCGTGCCCCGGTTCGCCGACATCCCCGTCACCGAGGTGCACTTCGCGTCGACCCACGACGACACCGGCGTGCTGGGCGCCAAGAGCATGAGCGAGGCGCCGTACAACCCCGTCGCGCCCGCGCTCGCCAACGCGATCCGCGATGCGATCGGCGTGCGGCCCTTCGAGCTGCCGATGTCACGCGACCGCATCTGGCGGCTGCTGCACGGCTAGGCGGGCGCCGGCGTCGCCGGCGCCGGCCGTCGCCGTCGCCGAGAGGTCGCTCGTTGTACGCCTCAACGTTTTTCGCGACAATCAGCGACCCCTCGGCGGCCTTGGGGGCGGGGGCGACGGGCGGGGCGGGGCGGCCGACGACGGGACGAGGCTCTGACACGGCAGACTGGCCCCATGCGCGAATTCGACGACCTCGTCACCGAGGCAGCCGCGGTGTCGGTCGACGGGTGGGACTTCTCGTGGCTCGACGGCCGAGCCACCGAGGAGCGCCCGAGCTGGCACTTCTTCGAGGCCCTCGGCTACCGGATGGCGGGCGCGACCGCATCCCTCGACATCGACACCGGCGGCGGCGAGGTCCTGGCCGGCCTGCCGACGATCCCGCCGCTCGCCGCCGCAACCGAGTCGTGGCCGCCGAACCTCGCCAAGGCGACAGCGCTCCTGCGTCCGCGCGGCATCGTGGTCGTCGCCGGTCCTGAGCAGCCGCCGCTCCCCTTCGCCGACGCGACCTTCGACCTGATCACCGCGCGCCACCCCGTCGAGCCCTGGTGGAGCGAGATCGCCCGCCTGCTCTCGCCCGGGGGCGCCTACTTCGCGCAGCACGTCGGCCCGCACTCGGTGTTCGAGCTCGTCGAGTTCTTCCTCGGGCCGCAGTCCGAGTCCGTCCGCCGCGGCCGGCACCCCGACGACGACACGGTCGCCGCCCAGGCCGCCGGGCTCGAGATCGCCGACCTTCGCTACGAGCAGACCCGGATCGAGTTCTTCGACATCGGCGCGGTGGTCTACTTCCTGCGCAAGGTGATCTGGATGGTCCCCGGCTTCACGGTCGAGGCCCACCTGCCGAAGCTCCGCGAGCTCGACGCCCTGATCCGGGCAGACGGCCCGTTCGTCGCCTACTCGACCCGCTACCTGGTCGACGCCCGCAAGCCGCTCTAGCGGATCGCCCGCACTCCGCGACGTTGGTGGATCGACCCCGTCGTCGTCGCGAGCGCGGCCGCCGAGGCGTTGTTGCGCGCCGCGATGACCTCCGCCAGGATCGAGATCGCCGTCTCCTCCGGCGTCGACGCTCCGAGGTCGAGGCCGATCGGAGACCTCAGCCGGGCGATATCGGGCGCAGGAACTCCGCGCTCCCTCAGCGATGCCACGCGTCGATCGTGCGTGCGCCGCGACCCCATCGCACCCACGTAGAAGGCCGGCGACTCGAGCGCCAGCTGGATGGCCAGGGCGTCGAACCGCGCGTCGTGCGACAGGACGCAGACGACCGACCGCTCGTCGAGGTCCAGCGTCGGCAGCACCCGCTGCGGCCAGCCGACGATCACCTCGGCGCCGGGGAAGCGCTCCTGCGTCGTGAACAGCTCGCGCGGGTCCGTGACCACGACCCGGTAGCCGAGCACGCGGGCCGCGGCGGCGAGCGCCGTCGAGAACTCCATGGCGCCGATGATGACGAAGACGGGCGAGGCCGTCGCGACCTCGAAGAACAGCTCGACCTGCGCCCCGTCGCAGTCGAGGGTGGTGAGGGCGGACTCCCCGAGCGCCACACGGGCGCTGAGCTCGGCGGCGATGCGCTCGCTCCACCCGCCGGGGACGACGCCGCTGACCACCGTGACGGCGCCGGCTGCTCGGCCGGCCGCGGCAGACCCGAGTTCCTGCATCAGGGGGTGCGCGGACTCGACCCGCTCGATGCGGATGCGGAGCTGGCCGCCGCAGGTGAGTCCGACCGAGAACGCGGTCTCGTCGTCGACGCCGTACTCGACGGTGCGCGGTCGCCCGTCGGCGAGGACCTCCTCGGCCTCGGCGACCACGGCGGCCTCGACGCAGCCTCCGGCGATGGAGCCGATGACGACCTCGCCGTCGTAGGCCATCGAGGTGCCGACCGTGCGCGGGGCGCTGCCCTCGATCGACACGGCCGTCGCGACCGCGAGCGTGCGGCCCGCGGCGAGCGCGGAGAGCAGGCGGTCGGCGATCTCGAACATCTCCCCAGGGTCGCACGGCGCCGTTTCGGCGGTGTTACGTGTCGCGCCCCCTTCTCGAATTTCAAGGAGATCCGGCGGGCGGACGACGGCGCCATGCGGATCGGGGGTCGTTGGGGCGAAAATCTCCTTGAAATTTGAGGATGGCGCGGGCGGGGAGGGGGGGGGCGGACGGCCGCGGGCGGGGAGGGGGGCGGCCGCGGGCGGGCGGGCGGACGGCGGGCGAGCGGACGGCAGGCGGTCCGGCGGCGACGACACATCGCCGACACATGGCGGTGCCACGATGGCGGCATGGCCCAGACGCAGACCCCGACTCCCGCCCCGACCCTGCGAATCAGCGGGGCCGTGCGCACCGTCGTCGACGAGGACACCGAGCGCGACGGCGACCTGCTCGTGCGGGACGGCTTCGTCGTGGGCGCAGACGGCGACGGCACGGACGGCGAAGACAGGGACGGCGACGGCACAGACTGGGACGGCACAGTCGAGACCCTCGACGCGACCGACGCCGTGGTCACGCCGGGCCTGATCAACGCGCACCACCACCTGCTCCAGAGCGCCTTCAGGACGCTGCCGGGCACGCGCGGGGTCCCGATGGCGACATGGCTTCCGACGATGGCCGCCGCCTACGCCGACGCGGGCATAGACGCCTCGCTGCTTGCCGCGTCGGCCGCCGCCGGGGTGGCCGAGGGGCTCCTGAACGGCGTGACCACCGTCGCCGACCACCACCTGAACTGGCCGCTCGAGGCCTCCGTCGACGACCTGACGGCCGTGGCCCGGGCGACCGCCGACGCCGCGGCGCGACTCGGCGGGCGCCTCGTCTTCGTGCGGGGCTCGGCGCGCGACGCCGCCACGGACGCCGCGGAGTCGGCCGAGGCGATCGTGCGCGCGCTCGTTCCCGGCGCGGTCGGCGGCGTGCGGGCCGACGGAATGCTCCAGGTCGCGGTCGGACCGGCCGGCGTGCACAGCGACTCCCGCGAGACCTTCGAGGCGCTCGGCGAGATCGCTGCTCGGCACGGCCTGCGCCGGCGCACCCAGGCCAACGAGCAGGTCGACACGGCGATCGCGCTCGAGCGCTACGGGAGGCGGCCGATCGATCTGCTCGACGAGTGGGGCTGGCTCGGGCCCGACGTCACCGTGGCGCACCTCTGCGACGTGACGCCCGACGAGATCGCTCGACTCGCCGCAGCCGGCGTGACCGCGACTCACGCGCCGGGCTGCGATCTGCCGATGGGCTGGGGCATCTCACCCGTGGCGGCCCTGCGCGAGGCGGGCGCGCCGGTCGGGCTCGGCACCTCGGGCGGCGGCTCGAACGACGCCGGGCACCTGCTCGCCGACGCGCGCCTCGCGATGCAGGTGGCACCGCTCGTCGGCCCGCCGCTCTCGGCGCGCGCCGTGCTCGGCATGGCCACCGCCGGCGGAGCACGCGGTCTCGGGCGGCCCGAGCTCGGCCACCTGCGGCCGGGAGCCGCCGCCGACCTGTGCGTGTGGGACATCGGCGGGGTGGCCGATGCCGGAGTCGCCGACCCCGTCGCGGGGCTGCTGTGGGCGTCGCCGGGGAGGCGTCCGCGGCACGTCGTGGTCGCCGGCCGGGTGGTCGTGCGCGACTACGCCCTGGTGAACGCCGACGAGCGGGAGCTGGTGGCGGCGGTGCGGGCGCGCGTCGGGCGCTGAGCGCGGCGGTGAGCGGCGAGTTCCTGCGCCCGTGGACACCGCGAAGCGGCACCCGCACACCGCCGCGGCCCGAGACTCGCGCCGCGTCGCCGGGTCGACCGCGCCGGACGGACTAGAGCTCGAGCACCAGCCGCGGGCACGCCGCCCGCGACACGCACACGTACATGACCTCGTTCGCCGCCTGCTCGTCGGGCGTGAGGATCGAGTCGCGGTGGTCGACCTCGCCTTCGAGCACGACGGTCTCGCAGGTGCCGCAGGTGCCCTCGCGGCAGCTCGACAGCACGAGGGCGCCGGCCTCCTCGGCGACGTCGAGAACCGACCGGTCGGGCGGCACGGTGACGGTGACGCCGGTGAGCGCCAGCTCGACCTCGAAGGCCTCCTGCAGCACCGGCTCGCCGACCTCGCGCGGCGCGAACCGCTCGACGACGAGCTGGCGCCCCGCGGCGGCCTTCTCGATCGCCTCGATGAGCCGGGTGGGTCCGCAGCAGAACGTGGTCGTGAACGGCTTCATGCCGGTGAAGAGCGCGTCGAGGTCGAGCCGCCGGCCCTCGTCGGCGGCGTACACGTGCGTCTCGGCGTCGGGCAGCTCGTCGAGCAGGGCCATCGTCGAGCGCGAGCGTCCGGCGTAGTGCACCTCGTACGACACCCCGGCACGCTCGGCCGCGGCGGCCATCGACGAGATCGGCGTGATGCCGATGCCGCCGGCGACGAGCACGTACGACGTGCCGTGCACGGGCTGGAACTCGAAGTGGTTGCGCGGCCCGGCGACGGTCAGCCGGTCGCCGGCCTGGACGCCGGAGTGCAGCCACTCGCTGCCGCCGCGGCCGTCGGGCTCGCGGAGCACGCCGATGCGCCAGCTCTCGCTGCGGCCCGGCTGCGGCGGCCCCGAGAGGGAGTACTGGCGCACGTCGCCGTCGGGCAGGACGACGTCGATGTGCGAGCCGGCGTTCCAGCCGGGAAGCGAGAGGCCCGCCACTGGTGCGAGCTCGAATAGGTCGATGCCGTCGGCTCCGCGGGTGCGGGAGGCGACGACGACCTCGAACTGGGTCTCGTGGAGATCGGGATGGTTCACAGCGACTGCGGCTTCTCTTTGACGACGATGATTCGGTAGCCGCTCTCGTCGGCGGCCTTCCAGCGGTGCGGGGTGCCGCCGACGAAGTACAGCGAGTCGCCGGGCGTCAGGGTGCGGGGCGCGTCGTCGCCGAGGTCGACGATGACGGTGCCGTCGAGCACGTGCACGAACTCGTCTTCGGCGTGCGCGAAGTAGTCGCCCGGGTCGACGTTCGTGCCGACGAGCTCCATCGGCGAGAAGCCGCGGTGGCCGTGCGTGAGCATGCGGCCGTCCGACTCGCCGTAGCGGCCGTGCGACCCCTCGCCGGCGCGGACCAGCACGATCCCGGGCTGGTCGACCGGCGCGTCGTCGTCGTCGGCGAGCAGCTCGACCTGCGATGAGCCCAGGGCCCGCGCGATGCGCTCGAGCGACACCATGCTGGGCCGGGCCAGGCCGCGTTCGAGCTGCGACAGGAAGGGGTGCGACAGGTCGGCGGCGGCCGCGAGCTGCACGAGGGTCAGCTTGCGGTCGCGACGGAGTCCTCGGATCCGGCGCCCGACGAGCAGCGCCTGCCGGTCGACGGCAGGGACTGCGGCATCGGCGACTGTGTCGCTGTCGGTCGTGGTGACGGGGTCCTCCAAGGTCGAGGGGCAGTAGCGCCGTGACGTGTGTACCACGGCGTACCGGCGGCCGCAGCCGCAATTAACACGTCGAAACGACCGTGTTACGTCGTGGAAACGCGGCGTCCGTAGATTCAATCATGTTGATCTCATCAACATTCTGACGAAAGCGTACCAGTGCCCTTCCTCCCCCGCCGCCTCACCCTCCTGCAGAACGCGACCCTGCCCGACGGCTCCGTCGTCGACGTGACGATCGACGGCGAGACCGTGACCCGAATCGAGGCGGCGCGGGCCGCGGGCGTGCCAGCCGACCCGGGCGCCGCCCTCGACCCCGGTGCCGCTCTGGATCCCGGTGCCGCCCTCGACCCCGGTGCCGTCCTGGACCTCAGCGGCCACGTTCTCCTCACCGCGCCCGCCGAGCCGCACGCCCACCTCGACAAGGCCCTCTCGTGGGAGGCCATCCGGCCCCCGATGGGCGACCTCGTCTCGGCGATCACGGCCTGGCGCGAGTACGCCCGCACGATGACCGTCGACGACATCGCCGACCGGGCCCGCGAGCAGCTCCTCCGCATGCTCGGCCAGGGAACGACCGCTGTCCGCACCCACGTCGACATCCTGCTGGGCGACCAGCCCCTCCGCGGCGCCCAGGCCCTGGTCCAGGTGCGGCAGGAACTCGCCGGCCTCGTCGACCTGGAGCTCGTCGCGCTGGCCGGCCCCGACGTGCCCGACTCCGCCGTCGAGGCCGCCCTCGACCTGGGCGTCGACCTCGTCGGCGGGTCGTCGCACCTGGCGCCCGACCCGAGCGCCGACCTGCAGCGCCTCCTCGCCATCGCCGCCCGGCGCGGGGTCGGCGTCGACCTGCACACCGACGAGTCGCTCGCCGGCGCGATCACGCTGGGCGAATTCGCCGAGACGGTCGTGGACTGGACCGTCACCGTCAGCGCCGGCCACTGCGTGCGGCTCGGAACGGTCGACGCCACCACCCGCGACGACCTCATCGCCCTGGTCAAAGCCGCCGACATCGGCATCATCGCCAACCCGATCACCAACCTCTACCTGCAGGGCTGGGAGCACCCGGTCTCCACCCCGCGCGGACTCACCGCGGTGCGCGAGCTGCTCGACGCCGGGGTGCGCCTCGGTGCCGGGGCCGACAACGTGCGCGACCCGTTCAACCCGCTCGGCCGCAGCGACGCCCTCGAGACCGCCATGCTGCTGGTCACGGCGGGCCACCTCACCATCGACGAGGCCTACGCGGCGGTCAGCGACGGGGCGCGGTCGGTGATGGGCCTGGCCCCGGCGGGTGCGGTCGTCGGCGGGCGCGCCGAGTTCCTGGCGGTCCGCGGTTCTTCGCTGGCCGACGTCACGGCCAACGCGCCCGCGGACCGGTACGTGATCCACGCCGGGCGGCTCGTCGCCCAGAGCCGCACCACCAGCGACATCGCAGCACCCCACCTCACGGAAAGCACGGTGACAGCATGACCACTCCTGACGCGAAGCGACACATGCCCTACCCCCTCGAAGAACTGATCGCCGAGCTGCGCGAGCTCCTCGGCGAGCGCGGCGTCTCCGTCGAGCTCGCGGCCCGCGAGAGGGCCTCCGTCGACGGCTCCCGTCTCTCCCCGGTCATCAGCGCCCAGCTGCCGCTCGGCCTCGCCGACGTCGTCGCCTACCCGACCTCGGCCGACGAGATCGCCGTCGTCGTCGGCGCGGCCTCGCGTCTCGGGGTGCCGATCACCCCGCGCGGCAAGGGCACCGGCAACTACGGCCAGGCCATCCCGTTCACCGGCGGGCTCGTGCTCGACATGACGAAGGCCCGCGCCGTCGTCTCGGTCGGCGACGGCGAGCTCACGGCCGAGGCGGGTGCCACGATGGTGTCGCTCGAGCAGGCCGCGAACAAGGCCGACCAGCAGATCCTGATGTACCCGTCGACGGCGCAGTCGTCGCTCGGCGGCTTCCTCGCCGGAGGCTCCGGCGGCACCGGCTCGATCAAGCACGGCTCCAACCACCAGGGCTTCGTGAAGGCGCTCGACATCGTCCACGCCGACGGCACCGGCGAGATCGTGCACGTCGAGGGCGACGAGGCCCAGAAGTACGTCCACAACTACGGCACCGCCGGCATCATCGTGCGCGCCACCATCGCCCTCGAGCAGCTGCAGGACTGGCGCGGCTTCTTCGCCAGCTTCGACTCGTTCGAGCAGCTCCTCCCGCTGATGCGGGCCTTCGGCGAGCTCGACCCGCTTCCCCGCCTGACATCGGGCGACCTGTCGACGCTGGCCGACGCCCTGCCCGACGACCCGGCCATCCCGGCCGGACGCGCGTCGCTCCGCGCGATCCTCGACGTGTCGACCGTCGACGCCGCCACGGCACTCGTTGAGGCGGCCGGCGGTCGCGTCGAGGACGTCCGCGAGGGCCCCCAGACCTCCATGAAGATCAGCATGATGTCGTACAACCACCCCATCGAGTGGCTGCAGAAGGCCTACCCCGACACGTACTTCCACGTCGAGGTGTCGGGCGATCCGCTGATCGACCGGATCGACGAGGTGCACGCCGTCTACCCCGGCGGCATGCTCCACATCGAGACGGCGCACGGCCGCCCGATCGGCATGCTCGCCGGCCGGTACTCGTCGCCCGAGGAGGTGTTCGCCGGCTTCGACCGGCTCGCCGAGCTCGGCGTGGGCTACCACAACCCGCACCAGTGGTTCGTCGACTTCGAGCCGGCCCGCACCCGCGAGCTCGCCAGGACGACCGACCCGAACGGCCTGCTCAACCCGGGCAAGCTCGTCGACGCCACCCTGGCGACGGGGGCGAAGGTCTCGTGAGCCGCGATCTCGTCCACCTCACCGGGCCGTCGCTCGCCACGACGCTGACCGAGTCGTCGGTGCTGGTGCTGCCCACCGGCGCGATCGAGCACCACGGCCCGCACCTGCCGCTCTCGACCGACTGGCTGATGGCCGACATGATTGGCCGCGGCGTGGTCGAGGCGGCGGCCCAGGCCGGTCAGGACGTCTGGCTGCTGCCCTCGCTCGCCTACACGAAGTCGGACGAGCACCACTGGGCCCCTGGCACGATGTGGCTGAACGCCGACACGCTGCTCCAGACGGTCGTCGACATCGGCCGCTCGATCCTCGCCACCAACGCCCGCACGCTCGTCTTCTACAACGGGCACGGCGGAAACATCGCCCTGCTCCAGGTGGCGCTGCGCGAGCTGCGTCGCCGCTTCGGCCTCCGCACCTTCCTGATGGGGTCGAACATGAAGGGCGGCGACGGGGTGGACGGGCCGGACGAGCACGGGTTCGGCGTCCACGGTGGTCACAGCGAGACGTCGATGATCCTGCACCTGCGACCCGACCTCGTCGACATGACGAAGGCAGAGCGCTGGATCCCCGAGCACATGCTCGACCTGGAGTACGTGAAGTTCAACGGCGGCCCCGTGCACTTCGGCTGGCTGTCGAACGACTTCGGCGAGGCCGGGGTGGTCGGCGACGCCTCGCAGGCGAACGCCGAGTGGGGCAAGGTGCTGTACGACACGGCGATCGAGGCGGGGGTCGCCTCATTGGCAGAGATCGCGCGCTTCGCGCACCCGGCGCTCGAGCCCGGCACGCTCTCGTGACGGACCCGGCCGCCACGGCATCAGCGCCGACTATCGTCGCGATCCCGGACGAGGCCTGGGCCCTGCTCGTCGACTGGCTGCCGGCGAACGACGACCCCGATCGGCCGCAGATCACGCTGTCGACGTGGTGACGCCGACGCAGCTCACCTTCTGGTCGTCGAGCGACGACACGGCGTCGCGGCGCGTCGAGTTCGCCCTCGGCGCCGACGGCTGGGTGCGGCGGCACCTCGCCGGCTGAGCCGGATTGCGGCCCGGAGCCGTCAGGCCGAGCGACGCGGCGGCACCACGATCGGCACCAGGTGCTCGACATGGCGGAAGTCTCCTGGATTGAGAGTCGCCAACGACGCCCCCAGCTCGTACGCGGTCGCGGCGATCATCAGGTCGCGGGAGCGCGCCTTGCCGGGCGCGTGGGGGTGCGTGACCTCCATGAGCTCGGCGTGGAACGTGGCTGTCGCGTCGGTGTAGGGAAGCCACTGCATCCTCGCATTGGCGAGTCGAGCCAAGAGCGACCGGCGCTCCGCGTGCGCGACCGCCGAAGTGGCGACGGCCACACCGACCACCGCCGATCCCACTGCCGCCAGCGCCTCCGCGAAGAGCCCGGCCCCACCCGGCCCGGAGACCATGCTCTTCGGACACGTCGGCTCCGTCGCGGCGACAGTCCTCTCCATGGTGAACACGCTTGCATTCGCGTGTTTCGCCCCGAGACTCCGGGCATTTCGGGCCGGTAAAACTCTCTAAAATGGGCGAATGGCCCCCACAGAGTCCCCCGTCGACCTCGTCGTCCGTGCTTCTCGAGTCCTCGTCGAGGGGGCGTTCCGGCCCGCCGCGGTGAGCGTCACCGGCGGGCTGATCACGGCGATCGACGACATCGACACCGTGCTGACGGCCCTGGAAGACCGCACGCTTCCCGAGGGGCAGGTGCTGATCCCCGGAATCGTCGACAGCCACGTGCACGTCAACGAGCCCGGCCGCACCGACTGGGAGGGCTTCGCGTCGGCCACGACGGCGGCGCTCCGCGGGGGCGTGACGACGATCGTCGACATGCCGCTGAACAGCATCCCGCCGACGACCACCGTCGAGGCGCTCGATCTGAAGCGCGCGGCCGCCGAGCCCCAGGCCCGCGTCGACGTCGGATTCTGGGGCGGCGCGATCCCGTCGTCGCTCGGCGCCCTCCGCCCGGTGCACGACGCCGGGGCCTTCGGCTTCAAGGCGTTCCTGTCGCCGTCGGGCGTGGACGAGTTCCCGCACCTGTCGACCGAGCAGCTGCACGCCGCGATGGAAGAGATCGCCGCGTTCGACGGCCTCCTCATCGTGCACGCCGAAGACCCGGACACCCTCGAGCACTCCCCCGCCCCCGAGGGCGCGTCGTACTCCGCGTTCGTCCGGTCGCGGCCCGACGCGAGCGAGCAGTCGGCGATCGACCACGTGATCGACGCGGTCCGGCGCACGGGCGGCCGGGCGCACATCCTGCACCTGTCGTCGGCGGCCGCTCTGCCCGCCATCCGCGCGGCGAAGGCCGAGGGCCTGCGCCTCACCGTCGAGACCTGCCCCCACTACCTGTCGTTCGACGAGGAGCACATCCCCGACGGCGGCACCCAGTACAAGTGCTGCCCGCCGATCCGCGACGCCGCGAACCAAGACGCCCTGTGGGAGGCCCTCGTCGACGGCACCATCGACCTCGTCGCCAGCGACCACTCCCCCTCGACCGCGGCGCTGAAGTTCGCGGGCAACGGCGACTTCGACCTCGCCTGGGGCGGCATCTCGGGCCTGGAGCTCAGCTTCCGCGCCGTCTGGACCGGCGCCGCCGCACGCGGGATCCCGCTCGAGTCGGTGGTCCGCTGGATGTCGACCGCCACCTCCGACCTCGTCGGGCTCTCCGACCGCGGCCGCATCGCCGTCGGTACCCAGGCCGACCTCGTCGCCTTCGACCCCGACGCGGCCTTCACCGTCGATGCCGCGCGCCTCGCCCACAAGAACCCCGTGAGCGCGTTCGACGGCAGCGAGCTGCGCGGCTCGGTCGAGACGGTGTGGCAGCGCGGCGTCGTGGACGCCGGCGGGCGGCTCGTGGTGCGGCCGGCGTAGCCGCCTTCCGGCAGCCGGGCGCGGCGCTACTCCAGCTCGCCGAGCTCGTCGTACAGCGCCGTGATGGCCGCGACACGGGTACGCCCAGCGCGAGAATCGGCACCGAGCACCGCGGCGGCGAGCAGGTTCGCGAGGCTCATCGGGGCCGCGTACGAGTCGAAGGCCGAGATGCCGTCGACCGGGCAGGGCAGCACGACAGTGTCGGGCGTCACCGGCAGGCGCAACGCCGGGTCGGCGAGCACCACCAGCGGCACCCCGCGCGACTGCAGCGCCGCGACCACGGCGGCGAACCCCGCCGGACGCCGCCGGAACCCGACGAGCACGACGACGTCACGGGCGTCGAGCCCGGCGAGCTCCTCGCCCACCGACTGGCCCGGCGCCGGAGCGACGCGCACGCGGGGCCTCGCCTGAGCGAGCTGCTGCCGAAGGTGCAGGGCGACCGGGTAGCTGTTGCGGAAGCCGGCGACGACGACCTCGCGCGCGGCGGCGATCATGCCGGCGGCGGTCTCCAGGCGCCCGTCGGCGAGCCCGGCGACCATGCGCTCGAGGGCGGCCTGCTCGCTGCGGAGGTGCTCCGCCAGGTCGCCGGTGGGGCCGGTGGCGACGGGCACGCCCCGTCCGCGGAGGGCTCTGGCCTGGTCGCGGAGTTCCTGCGCGTCGGCATAGCCGAGGCTCCTGAAGAGGCGGGACACCGTCGCCTTCGAGACCCCGCTGCTGTCGGCGATCTCGGTGGCCGAGAACACGGCGAGGTCGGCCACGTGCTCGAGCATGAAGTCGGCGGCCACCCGCTCGCGGGCTGTCAGCTCGGCGTAGGCCTCGCGGATCCGGCCCTCGATGTCGTCAGAACCGGGCGCAGGAACTCGGGGCCCCTCCGTCATCACGCCGCGTACGTCGCCGCGTACGCCCTGACCGCCGCCTCGAACGCGTCGAGCGCCACGGCGACGTCCGCCTCGGTCACTGTCTCGTCGGGGTGATGGCTGATGCCGCCTCTGCCGTTGCGGATGAAGAGCATCGCCCAGTCGGTGAGGTCGGCCACCGCCATGGCGTCGTGCCCGGCCTTCGAGAAGAGCACCATCGGGTCGGGCTCGCCGGTCGTCGCGGTGATCCCCGCGCGGATGACGTCTCGCAGGTGGGGCGCGGCCACGACGGCGGGGGCGCCGTGCGTCTGCTCGTCGGCGAAGGCCAGCCCGCGCCGGGTGCAGATCTCGGCCGCGACGTCCTGGATCTGCGCCCACACGGCGTCGCGCACGTCGTCGGTCTCGGCCCGGAGGTCGAGGCTGAACTCGACGCGGCCGGGGATCACGTTGACCCCGCCGGGGAACGCCTGCAGGCGGCCGACGGTGGCGATGGCGCCCGCCTCACGGGCCAGCTGCTCGACGGCGAGCACGACCTCGGAGGCGCCGGCGAGCGCATCGTGGCGGCGGTGGAACGGGACTCCCCCGGCGTGGCCGGCCTCGCCCGTCATGGTGAGGGCGAAGCGGCGGGCGCCGGCGATCGACGAGACGACGGCCAGGGGCAGGTCGGCCTCTTCGAGGTAGGGGCCCTGCTCGATGTGCGCTTCGAGGTAGCCGACGACGTCATCCGAGCGGTACGCGGCGTCGCCGACCTTCGCCGGGTCGAGGCCGAACTCGACGAACGCCTCGCGGAGGGTGGTTCCGCTCTTGTCGGCGAGCGTCCACCACTGGTCGTCCCAGGTGCCGGCGACGGCGCGGGAGCCGAGCAGCGCGGTGCCGAATCGGGTGCCCTCCTCGTCGCCGAATGCGAGCACGTCGATCGCGAACGGGAGCGTCGCGTCGCTCTCGCGGAGGCGGTCCACGACGGCGATGGCGAGCATGACGCCGAGGATCCCGTCGAAGCGGCCGGCGTTCGGAACGGTGTCGAGGTGCGAGCCGAGGAGCAGCGTCGGCAGGCCCGGGGTGGCGCCCTCGAGGCGGCCGCGCTGGTTGCCGGCGGCGTCCATCCACGTGGTCATGCCGGCCTCCTGCATCCAGTGGCCGGCCTGCAGGTTGACGGCGGCGTGCTCGGGCGAGAGGTAGACGCGCTCGATGCCGGTGCGCGTCGACGACTGGTTGGCCAGCGCGTCGCAGCGGTTCAGGATCGTCTTCGCGTCGATCACAAGGCACCCCCGTCGGCGTAGACGTCGTAGGCCGCCCCGACACCGCCGCCGGCCGTGATCGAGACGCCCCCGCGGCGCAGGACCGACTCCAGCGCGCTGAGCGTCGTGAGCACGGTGTCCTTCCGGGCGTTGTAGCCCATGGTGCCGACGCGCCACACCTTGCCGTGCAGGGGGCCGAACGAGGTGCCGATCTCAATGCCGAAGTCGTTCAGCATGGCCGCGCGGGCCGCGTCGCCGTCGATCCCGTCGGGGATCACGACCGCGGTGACGTTGTTCATGCGGTGCTCCAGGTCGCCGAACACCTCGAGGCCGAGCCCCTGGAGACCGGCGAGCATGGCCGAGCCGTGCAGCGCGTGGCGCGCCACGGCGTTGTCGATGCCCTCGTCGACGAGGAGGCGTGCGCACTCGCGAGCGCCGTAGAGCATCGAGGTGGCCTCGGTGTGGTGGTTGAGGCGCTGGGGGCCCCAGTAGTCGAAGATCATCGCGAGATCGAAGTAGTTCGAGCGGATCGGGTGGGCGCTCACGGCGTCGCCGTCGGTGCGGATGCCCGCCTCGATCGACTTGCGCGCAGTGATGACGTCGACGGCCTTCGCGGAGAACGTGACGGGGGCCGAGCCGGAGGGTCCGCCGAGGCACTTCTGCAGGCCGGCGGTCACCGCGTCGAGGCCGAGCTCGTCGGTGCGGAAGGTGTTGCCGGCGAGCGACGCCGTGACGTCGGTGTAGAACAGCACGCCGTGCTTCTCGCACAGCTCGCCGATGCCCTCCAGCGGCTGGGCGACCGTCGTCGACGTGTCGCCGTGCACGACGGCGAGCAGCTTCGGCTTCACGGTCTCGAGCGCCTCGGCGATGGCCGACAGCGGGAAGACCTCGCCCCACGGCACCTCGATGACGTGCACCTCGGCGCCGCAGCGCTCGGCGATCTCTCGCAGCAGGTGGCCGAAGCGGCCGAAGATCGGCACGAGCACCCGGTCGCCGGGCTCGATCAGCGACACGAGCGCCGCCTCGATGCCGGCGCGCGACGTGCCGTCGACGAGCAGGGTCTGCTCGTTTTGCGTCTGGAAGACCTCCCGGTAGAGGGCCTGCGTCTCGTCCATCGCGGACGTCATCCACGGGTCGTACTGGCCGACGAGCTGGGCCGACATGGCGCGCAGCACGCGCGGGTCGGCATTGATCGGGCCGGGGCCCATCAGGAGGCGGGCGGGCGGGTTGATCGACTGGAAGGACTGTTTCACCAGGCCAGTCTACGGAACAACTGTTTCATGCGGGTAAACGTTTCGGCGAGCGAGCAGGCGGGCGGGGTGCGAGATGGCCCTCGCCGGCGCATCGCGGCGGGCAACGCGACGCCGAGGGCCATCTCGCCCGCCGGCACGCACGGAAACGCGGCGGGGCGGCGCCGTGGAGAGAGTACCCGGGGCGTCAGGCCAGACCGGCGGCGAGAGCGACCAGCGCGAGGTCGGTACCGCGCGGGCCGACGAGGCACAGGCCGACGGGTCCGCCGGGCACGGTCATCAGGGGCGCGCTCACGGCGGGGTAGCCGCCGATGCCGGCGATGCAGGTGAGTCCGAGCGTCTGCGAGCGCAGCACGTCGAACTCGGCAGGCGTGGAGGACAACGACGGCGCCGCCGACGCGGCGCTCGGAAGCAGCAGGATCCGCCCGTCCAGCACCTGGTCGAGCTGCTCCCGCTGCTGCGCGAGGTCGGCGCGCGCGTCGGCCTCCTGAGAGGCTGTGACGCTGCGGCCGAAGTGGAAGCGCGACTCGACGTCGGGCGCGAGCGACCCCGGGTTCGCCGTGATCCAGTCGCCGTGCGACTTCCACGCCTCGGCGGCCTGCACGATGCGGAACAGCTCGTACAGGTGTGCAATGTCGCCGAGCTCGACCTCCTCGGGCTCCAGCCCGAGAGCCGGGAGCACGGCCCAGAACGCCTCGCGCACGTCGGGCGTGACCGACGAGAGCAGGCGCGGGTCGACGACGAAGCGCGGCTCCACGTCGCGCTGCAGCACGGCGGCTCCTGCCGAGACGCCGGTCAGCGTCGCGGCGGCGGCCCGCCCCAGAAGCCCGGCGTCGCGCGTCAGCCAGCCGACGGTGTCGAACGTCGGAGCGAGGGGCAGCACGTCGGTCTTGCGCACGGCGCCGTGCGAGGTCCGCAGACCCCACAGGCCCTGATACGACGCAGGAACCCGGATGCTCCCGCCTGTGTCGGTGCCGAGCCCGATGCTGGCGTGCCCGAGCGCCACCGCCGAGGCGGGCCCGCTCGTCGAGCCGCCCGAGATGGCGCCCGGCACCACGCCGTTCGGCGGAGTGCCGTACGCGGAGTTGCGGCCGGCGATGCTGTAAGCGAACTCGTCGGTCTGGGCGATCCCGATGAGGGAGGCTCCGTCGTCGAGCAGCGCCTGGACGGCAGGAGAGTTGAACTGCTGATCGGCCTGGCCCTCGAGGTACGCGGGTACGCCGGCGCCGATGCGCACGCCCGCGACGGCGAACAGGTCTTTGACGGCGACTGTCTCGCCGAGCAGCGACCCCTCGTCGGCGCCGGCGACGAGGGGTGCGCCGACGACGCGCCAGATCCTGGTGTCGAAGATGGGAGAGGGGGCATGCACCTGCGCCGTGGCGATGCGCCACGCGTGGTCGTGCCAGGAGCGGCGCCAGAGCTGGGTGACGACGCCGCGGCCTCCGGCGGCGGGTGCGTTGACCGACACCACGACGGCGTTCGAGGGGTCGACGACCCGGACGTGCAGCTCGACGATGCGGCGCAGCGGCACGGCCGACCGACGCGCACGGAACCCCGTGATGGCGTCATGGCCGCGCAGGAGTCCTCCGGCGTCGGCCCGGAGCGCGTCGGGGTCGTTCTCGAACGCGTCGGAGAGCGCCTCCTGGTCGTTGGCGGCGAGGGCCGCCTCGTACGCGTCGAAGGCCTCGAGCAGCCCGTCGGGGAGCTCGCCCTGCACGGTGGTCGGCTCAGTTGTGCGTGACGGCTCAGTTGTGCGTGACGGCTCAGTTGTCAAAATCACTCACCCGGATCCTGGCGTGGACGCCCTTGACCAGGTCGACGACCTGGGAGATGTTGAAGTCGGTCGCCGCCGACAGGTACGCGTAGGCGAGCGCCTCGTCCATTCCGAAGCGCGCCTTCAGGAGCGACAGGGCCGCGCGCACGCAGTTCTGCACCGCGACGTCGAGGTCGTCGTCCATTCCGGTCGGCACCAGGAACTCGGGAGTCTCGGCCAGCGGACCGGCGATCTCGCCGAACGCGGCGATCGCGTCCGCCTTCTTCACCAGGTCGAGCCGGACCGTCACACGCAGGGACGCCTCCATGGCGGTGAGGGCCACCTCGCCGTCGCCCTGCGCGAAGTGCGGGTCGCCGACGTAGGCGAGGGCGCCGGGCACCTGGACGGGAAGGTGGAGCGACGTGCCCTCGACGAGGAGGTTGATGTCGATGTTGCCGCCGTGGGCGCCGGGCGGGACGGAGTGGGGGCGGGAAGTTCCTGCGACCGCTACGCCCATGATGCCGAGGAAGGGCCGGAGCGGGAACCGGACCGTGTGCTCGGCGCCGGCCGTGCGGGGCATCGTGCCGAAGCCGTCGTCGGTCGCCCGCGCGAACACCGAGACGTTGAGGCCGCCGCGGGGGAGCTCGTCGGGCAGAGCGCCGCGGCCGTGGCGGTTCGAGATGACGCCGTACGGCACGCGGGGGGTGGCGGTGATCAGGGTCATCGTGAGGAGGTCGCCGGGCTCGGCACCCTCGACGGCGATCGGCCCGGTGACGACGTGCGGCCCGTCGACGGCGGGGTCGCGCCGGCCCGTCGACGCGGCGATCTCGACGGCGTCGGTCAGGACGTCGGAGGCGGGCACTCCGTGCTCGGCGAAGAAGCCGATGGGGTCGCGGCCCTGGTCTTCGAGGATTCCCTCGTGGCTCAGCGTGTCGATCGTCACCTCGGTGCCGGGCGCGACCGTCAGGACGGCCTCGTCGGCGCCGCAGGGCAGGCGGCCCCACAGCGTGTTGGCGGCGGAGGCGGGCAGGTAGGCCGAGGCGGGGATCGGGCCGGCGCCGGGCTGCAGGATCATGCTCCGACCCTAGCGGGCGGATGTTTCGTGCCTTCGACCGCGAGCGTCCGCTGGGCATTCCTGATGAGAACGCCGCGAGCGGGGCCCACCCCAGCTTCCTCATTGCGACGCCTCCTTACCGTCGAGCGTGACTGCTCCCACGTCTTCGTCTCCCCGCGCTCTCCGCGCGCTCACCGGCTTCTCGGGCCTCGCCGTCGTCGCCGGCCTGCTCGTCGCCGTCCTGGCCGTCCCCGCCCTCGTCGTCGTGTCGAACACCGTCACGACCGGTGTGACGGCGTTCGACTCGCTGCCCGGCTACCTCGCGATCACCCCGCCCGCCCAGGCCACCAGCGTCTACGCGAAGGACGGCTCGAAAGAGGTCAAGATCGCGTCGTTCTACACGGAGAACCGCACCGACGTGACGGCCGACCAGATCTCGCAGAACGTCAAGGACGCCGCTGTCGCCGCGGAGGACCCGCGCTTCTACGACGAGGGAGCGATCGACCTCCAGGGCACGATCCGCGGCATCCTCGCGACCACGCTCGGCGGCGACGTGCAGGGCGGCTCGTCGATCACGCAGCAGTACGTGAAGAACGTGCTCGTCGAGCGCTGCGCGACCGAGAACACCGACGCCGCCAAGGCCGAGAAGTGCTACGAGGACGTCACCGCCGTGACCCCGCAGCGCAAGCTCCGCGAGATGCGCTACGCCATCACCGTCGAGAAGAAGTACTCGAAGTCGGAGATCCTCACCGGCTACCTCAACATCGTCGGCTTCGGCGGCAACATCTACGGCATCCAGGCCGCCGCCGAGTACTACTTCGGCGTCTCGGCGTCGGCCCTGAACGTCGCGCAGTCGGCGACGCTCGTCGCCATCCTGAACAACCCGTCGAACCTCCGCATCGACGAGCCGGCGAACGCCTCCAACGGGTCTGCCGACCACTACGCCCTGACGAAGGTGCGTCGCGACTACGTGCTCCAGCGCATGTACGTGCACGGCAAGATCACGAAGGCGGAGCTCACGGCGGCGAAGGCCAGCGTGATCGCGCCCCACATCACCGCATCGACCAACGGGTGCGCGGCGGCCGTGAAGTACGACGCCGGCTACTTCTGCGACTACGTCACGAACGTCATCAAGAACGACACCGCCTTCGGCTCCACCGCGGACGCCCGCCTGCAGAGCCTCAACGAGGGCGGGTTGAAGATCTACACGACCCTCAACCTGGCCCAGCAGCGCACCGCGCAGGCCTCGCTCAGCGCCTACATGCCGACGACGGTCTCCGGGCTGAACGTCGGGGCCTCGAACGTCTCGGTCGAGCCCGGCTCGGGCCGGATCCTGACGATGGTGCAGAACACCGACTACACGCAGAGCGACCAGGCGGCGGCGGGCTCCTCTGCGGTCAACTACAACACCGACCAGGCGTACGGCGGCTCCACGGGCTTCCAGACCGGCTCGTCGTTCAAGGCGTTCACGCTGGCCGCCTGGCTCGAGGCCGGGCACACGCTGTCGGACTACGTCACCACAGGAACCCACGACTTCTCGTTCGCGCAGTTCACCGCGAGCTGCACGAATCTCGGCGCCGGAACGTGGCCCGTGGCGAACGCCGAGAGCGTCCCGTCGTCGATGTCGGTCCTGACCGCGACGCAGGAGTCCATCAACACGGCCTACGCCGACATGGGCACGCAGCTCGACCTCTGCGACATCATCGACGCCGCCAAGGCCATGGACGTCCACACGGCGACCACCGGCGGCTCGCTCAGCGTCGTCCCGTCGGCGATCCTCGGCACCAACACGATCGCGCCTCTGACGATGGCCGTCGCCTACGCCGGCATCGCCAACGGCGGCGTGGTCTGCACGCCCGTCGCCATCGACAGCATCACCGGCCCGGACGGCGCGATCGCGGCGACTCCGACGACCTGCACGCAGGGCATGTCCTCCGACGTCGCCGCCGGCGTCTCGTACGCCCTGCAGACGGTCTTGAAGGCGGGCGGCACCGGCTCGCTCGCGAACCCGGGCGACGGCGTCGACATGCTGGCCAAGACCGGCACGAACGACAACGCCGAGCAGAACTGGCTGGTCACGTCGACGACGAAGGTCGCGACCGCCACCTGGGTCGGCAACGTCTCGGGTTCGGCCGGCTTCTACGACACGTACATCAACGGCGTCTACGGCTACAACCTGAAGTTCCTGATCGCGAAGCCGATCCTGCAGTCGCTCGACGCCGAGTACGGCGGAGACACCCTCACGGCCCCGCCGGCGTCCGAGCTCGGCACGACGTCGAGCTCGAGCGACAGCGCCGGCTCCGGCTCCGGCTCCGGCTCCGGCTCCGGCCAAACAGGCGCGACTTCGGGTGGGACAGGCGGCGCTCAGGGCTGATTCCGTGACGTTTTGCGGTGTGTGCACGTCTGATCGTCAGCGGCACACCGACCGCCTCCTGACACACGGCTAGAAAGACGAGCAGAATTCGCTCATGAATTTCCCCGGCTCCTCGCGGCACGACTCCGACACGACTCCCACCCCGACCTTCCACGCCGACGACACCGTCAGCCGAGGCATGAAGATCGCCGGCGCGTGGGGATGGCGAATTCTCGTCCTGATCGCCTGCCTGGCCGTCGGCGGGCTCCTGATCTCCGAGCTCAAGGAGATCGTGGTGCCGTTCCTGATCGCGCTCCTGATCTCGGCGCTGCTGCAGCCGCTGGTCAAGCTCCTCGAGAGGCACCGCTGGCCCAAGTGGCTGGCCATCGTGGTGACGCTGCTGGCGGCGATCGTCGTGTTCGGCGGCCTGATCCTGCTCGTGGTGCTCCAGGTGCGCGCCGGTCTGCCGGCGCTCGAGAAGGAATCCGTCTCGCGCTTCAACGTCGTGAAGGACTTCCTCGCCGGGCCGCCCTTCAACCTCACCAGCAAGGATTACAACTCGGTCATCGACAGCGCCACCAGCGCAATCCAGGACAGCTCGAAGAGCCTGCTCTCGGGCGTCGCCGCGTTCGGCCTGGGCGCCGGCCACTTCGTCGCCGACGGCCTGCTGACCATCTTCGCCACCATCTTCATGCTGATCGACGGCGACGGCGTGTGGCGCTGGGTCACCCGCCTCTTCCCGCGTCGCGCGCGTGCCGCGGTCGACGGTGCCGGCCACTCCGGCTGGATCACCCTCACCACGTTCGTCCGCGTGCAGATCTTCGTGGCTGCGGTCGACGGCCTCGGCGTCGGGCTCTTCGCGTTCTTCCTCGGCCTGCCCCTGGCCGTGCCGATCGGCGTGCTGGTCTTCCTCGCCTCCTTCATCCCGGTCGTCGGAGCCATCGTCTCGGGCGCCTTCGCCGTGGTGATCGCCCTGCTCTTCATCGGCCCGCTCCAGGCGCTCATCATGCTCGGCGGCGTGATCCTCGTGCACCTCCTCGAGGCGCACGTTCTGCAGCCGCTGGTCATGGGCAACGCCGTCAAGGTGCACCCGCTGGCCGTCGTGTTCGCCGTGGCCGGAGGCTCGTACGTCGCCGGCATCCCCGGCGCCCTGTTCGCCGTGCCGACCATCGCCGTCATCAACGTCATGGTCACCTACGTCGCGCGCGGAAAGTGGCGCGACGGGGTCTCGTCCCAGCGAGACGAGGAGGACGCCGCCGACGAGGTGGTGCCGCAGACCGAGGGCACTCCGGCGAAGAACGCCGGGGCATAGACCGCGGGGCGCAGGAACGGCGACCCCACCACCGCCGCAGGCCCCGCCCCGTCGACGCCTACTGCTCGCGCGCCCGCCGTGCCGCACGACGCCGCTCGCGCCACGAAGGCCGTGGCGCCGCCGCGACGGCCTCCGACGCGGCTGCGGCTTCGGCGCGGCGGCGGCTCCGGCGTTCCTGCCACCGTCGCACTTCGGCGTCGGGCTCCCGCAGCGGCGTGACGACCGGCGGCCCGCCCGTCAGCTGGCGGCGGGCCTCGACGATCCGGGCGTTGAAGTCCGCGATCGTCGCGCGCACCGACGCCTCGGTGCCCATCGTGTCGAGGAGCCCGTCGAGCTGCTCGTTCTCGGTGCGGAGCGACAGCGCCGGGGGCGCCACGCCCGAGAGGCCCTCGCGCTCGATCTTGGCCTTGATCCACCAGTCGGGATCGTGGGTCGACGAGAGGCCGGGGAGCGGCTTGCCGGCGAGCGGCGAGTTGTCGAACTCGCCGGCGTCGATGGCGCGGTCGAGAGCGGTCTTCGCGATCGAGCGGAGCTCGTCGGCGGTCGGGGCGCGGCGCTGCTCGACGGGGATGTCGCGTTCCAGACGGTAGCGGGCCGCCGCGAGCGAGGGGTCGCGCTTCGCGGTCTCGCGCACGACCTCGTCTCGGCGCACCGGAGTGGGGCGCCGGGTGGGCGGAGTCTGCTGGTCGTCGGCCATCCCCTTCACGCTACGCCGGGTCGGGCGTCCGCACCTCAGGCGAACAGCACCGGCTGCGCTGCGGGCACGGCCTTCTCGAGCCCGAGCAGGTACTCCTTGCGCTCGATCCCCCCGCCGAACCCGGTCATCGCCCCGTTGGCGCCGATCACGCGGTGGCACGGGACGACGATGCTCAGCGGGTTGCGCCCGTTGGCGAGGCCCACCGCCCGCACGGCCCTCGCGTTGCCGAGGCGCGCGGCGATCCGCCCGTACGTCCAGGTCTGGCCGTACGGGATCTGCCGCAGCTGGTTCCAGACGGCGAGCTGGAAGTCGGTGCCGACCGGGGCCGTCGGCATGTCGAACTCGCGCCGATCGCCGTCGAAGTACTCGCCGAGCTGCTCGGTCGCGGCCGCGAAGACGCCGTCGCCGGCCGCCACCCGATCGCCGTAGGTCTCGACGGAGGGGGCGTGACGGTGGTCGACCATGTAGAGGGCCCGGAGGGCGTCGTCGGTGGCGATCAGCGTGAGGGCTCCGATGGGGGAGTCGATCTCGGTCCAGGTGGTGGTCATGCGAGCTTCTCCGAGGTGTCGAGGACGACGTCGTGCGTCGGGATGGAGTTGACGGCGTGCGGGCTAAGGGCCCAGAGGTACTGCACGACGTAGGCCCGCCAGGGGGACCACGCGCGCGAGGCGGCCTCGAGGGCGGGGCCGGTCGACGGGAGGCCGAGTTCCTGCGCCGCCTTCTTCACCCCGAGGTCGCTCCCGACGAACGCGTCGGGGTCGCCCAGGGCGCGCATCGCGATGGTCTCGATGGTCCAGGGGCCGATGCCGGGGAGGGCCGCGAGCGAGGCTCGGGCCTCGGCCCAGTCGGCTCCGGCGTCGAGGCGGACGGCGCCGGAGGCCAGCGCTGTGGCCATTCCGCGGAACGTGCGCTTGCGCGACTCCGGCATGCCCAGGGCGCCCTCGAGATCGGTCGAGGAGACGAGCGCCTCGGCGGTCGGGAACAGGTGCGTGAGTCCGCCGTCCGGGTCGTCGATCGGCTCGCCGAACCGCGCGACGAGGCGCTGCGCGTGGGTGCGGGCCGCGGCGGTCGAGACCTGCTGGCCCAGCACGGCACGGAGCGCCATCGCCTCGGGATCGAGGTAGCGCGGCACCCGGCGGCCGGGCGCGAGCTCGACGAGCGGGCGGAGGTGCTCGTCGGCGGCGAGCGCGGCCATCACCGCCTCGGGATCGGCGTCGAGGTCGAGCAGGCGGCGCACGCGGCTGACCGCCGCCGACAGATCGCGGACGTCGCTGAGTCGCAGGGTCATGGGGAAGGCCGTGCCCACGGGCCTCCGGATCGACACGATGCCCCAGCCGCGCGGGAGGCGGAGGGTGGAGCGGTAGGCGCCGTCTCGGAACTCCTCGACGCCCGGCACGCCGGTCGCCACGAGGTGGCCGATGAGGTTCGACGGGTCGAGCGGCTGACGGAACGACAGGCGCAGCGATACGACGCCCGAGCGCGGTGCGGAGGCTTCCTGACCCGCGCTGGCGCGGAGCTCGCTCGGGGTCGATGCGTAGGTGGCGCGCACGACGTCGTTGAAGGCGCGGATCGACGAGAACCCCGCGGCGAAGGCGATGTCGCTCATCGGCAGGTCGGTCGACTCGAGGAGGGTCCGGGCCGACTGGGCACGCTGCGCCTGGGCGAGGGCGAGCGGCCCGGCGCCGAGCTCGTCGAGCAGCAGCCGCTCCACCTGCCTGACGCTGTAGCCCAGGGTCGATGCGAGCGCAGGAACTCCCTGCCGGTCGATGAGTCCGTCCGCGATCAGCCGCATCGCCCTCGCCACCGTGTCGGAGCGCACGTTCCACTCGGGCGAGCCGGGCACCGCGTCCGGCCGGCAGCGCTTGCAGGCGCGGAACCCTGCCGCCTGCGCCGAGGCCGCAGACGGGTGGAAGACCATGTTCTCGTCTTTGGGCGTGCGCGCCGGGCAGCTCGGCCGGCAGTAGATGCCGGTGCTCAGGACCGCCGTGTAGAAGAAGCCGTCGAAGCGCGCGTCGCGGCTGCGGACTGCTCCGCGTCGGGCCGCGTCGTCGAGAGCTGCGTGCTGCGGGTTCATGCCTCCATCGTCGCACCCGGAGCCGGGGACGACTAGCGAGAATGCGACACGGCTGTACCGAGGCAGCGAGTACCTCCGGCACGCGTCGCACACCGTGACGCGGCCGTCCGCCGGTGGACTCGATCGCGGGCCGCGACTAGCCTCGCGAACGACGAAGGAGTCCGATGACCGACAGCACCGCCCCGCCCCACGGGAGCGACCCCGCCCGCACGAAGACCCTCGAGTGGCACGACCCGGCCATCACGGCCGAGGCCGCCAAGACCATGACCGGCCTCGACTTCCTCCGCGCGATCATCAGCGGCGAGCTGCCTCCCCCGCCGATCCTGTCGGGGTTCAATGCGACGCTGGCCGCGGCCGACGAGGGCTCGGTGGAGTTCCGCTGCGCCCCCGACGAATCGCACTACAACCCGATCGGAACCGTCCACGGCGGCTACGTGTGCACGATGCTCGACTCGGCCCTCGGCTGCGCCGCCCAGTCGACACTTCCGGCCGGCACCGGCTACACCTCGCTCGAGATCAAGGTGAGCTACCTGCGTCCGCTGTTCGCCGACTCGGGCCAGGTGACGGTCACCGCCCGCGTCACGAAGCCGGGCACCCGCGCCGCCTTCGCCGAGGGCGAGGTGCGCGACTCCGACGGCAAGCTGATCGCCACCGCCACCGGCACCCTGCTGGTCTTCAGCGTGTAGATTTTCGTATAGACGACATCTATACGAAAAGCGAGAACCGCGTGACGCCTCCGAATGCCGCACTGCTGATCCGGCGTGCCCGCGAAGACATCGGCCAGTCGCAATCCGAGCTGGCCGCCTCCGCGGGCATCCAGCAGCCCACGATCTCGGCCTACGAATCGGGCTCGAAACGGCCCCGCCCGGAGACGCTCGCGAAGATCCTGCGCGCGGCCCGTCTCCGCCCGAGCGTCGCGCTCCACGTCCTCGCCGACGACGTCCGGTCCGCTGCTGCCGCCCACGGGCTCGCCGACGTCCGCGTCTTCGGCTCTGTGCTCGACGGCACCGACACCGAAGACAGCGACATAGACCTGCTGGTCCGCACGACGGCGGCGACCACCCTCTTCGACCTGGGCGCGTTCGGGGCCGCGGTCGAGAGCCTCACGGGGTTCCACGCCGACGTCCTGACGGACTCGCAGGCCGAGGCGACCTTCCTGCGGCACGTGCGAGAGCGCGCCGAGCGGCTGTGAGCGACTCGTTCACCCCGCGACCCCGTGTTCCCCGCGACGGTCCCGGGGTCGACCGCTGGCCCGCGATCGAGGCCGCCCTGCGCGGCCTCCTGGGCGAGTGCGAGGCGGTCGTCGCGCGCGGCCGCGACGAGTTCGACGCCGTGCACAGCCTGACGTTCCGGGCCTCTGAGGCCGTGATCATCCACTTCCACGACCTGGTCGGCAGCCGCGTGCCGAGGGAGCGGCTCGACCGGCTTCCCGTCGGGCTGCCGCTCAGCGCGATCGCCGCGACGCGCAACGTCCTGGCGCACAACTACCGCGCTGCCGACACGGCCATCGTCTGGGCGGTCATGGTGCGCGACCTCCCCGACGCGATCCGCGCCCTCGTCGATGAAGCCGAGCCGTCTGCCAAGATCGACGGATGACCGCACGACCCCGCCTGCTCCTCGTCGACGTCAGCGATCGCGAGAGGGCCGACCCGGCCTACGGAGCCACCCTCCGCGAGCTCACCGCGAGCATTGCGAGCGCAGGAACGCGGGCCGGCTTCGCCGTGCACCGCGTCGCCGCCGACTCCGCCGATCTGGCCGCCGAGCTCGCCGCCGCCGACGCGGTCCTCCTCACCGGGGGTGAAGACGTCGACCCGGCCCTGTACGGAGGCCCGGCCGACTATCCCGGTCGCGACGAGGTGTTCGCCGACGCCGACCGCGCGCAGACGGCGCTGGTGCGCGACGCCGTCGCCGCCGGGACCCCGGTCGTCGGCATCTGCCGCGGCATGCAGGTCGTCAACGTCGCCCTCGGCGGCGACCTCGTGCAGCACCTGCACGACGGCGGCCACGTCGCCTCAGGGCCGGCCGACGCGCCCATGCTCTCGCACGCCGTCGCCATCGAGCCCACCAGCGACCTGGCCCGGATCGTCGGCGCCACGGCGCTCCAGGTGCAGAGCTCGCACCACCAGGCGGTCGCCACTCCCGGCACCGGCCTGCGGGTGGTCGCCCGCGCGCTCGACGGCACGGCGGAGGCCGTCGAGCACGAGTCGGCGCCGGTGTGGGCGGTGCAGTGGCATCCCGAAGACGCGGGCTCGACCGGGAGCGTGCTCGACGACCTCCTGGCGGCGGCGCTTCGGGCGGTGCGCCGCTAGGAGTTCCTGCGCCCTCAGAAATTCAAGGAGATTCTCGGTCGCGGCGATGGGCGCATGCCGATCGGGGCGGCGCCGGAGCGAGAATCTCCTTGAATTTCGGGAGCGGGTCAGAGGGTGACTGTCTCGCCGATCGCGGGCGACATCATCGGCGTGCCGGTGAGCCCGCTCTCGCCGAGCCACTGGTCCATCGAGCCGCGGCCGGCCTCGCTGAGCATGAGGTCGTGGATCTGCACGGTGCGGGTCGGCTTCACGGCGCGCACGTAGTCGACGGCGCCCTGCGTGGTGACCCAGGGCCCACTGGTGGGGAGCAGGAGCGACTCGACCGGCACGCCGGGCTCGAGGTAGGCGTCGCCGGGGTGGAAGACGGCCGAGTCGACGAGGTACCCGACGTTCTGCATGAGCGGCATGTCGCTGTGGATCGACGCGTGGTGCTCGCCGAACACCGCGATGTCGAAGCCGGCCTCGGTGAACGAGTCGCCCGTCGAGACGGTGACGACGCGGCCGTCGTGGCCGCCCAGCGGTGAGGTGACCGACTCGGGGCCGTAGACGGTGAGCTCGGGCTGCACGTCGAGCGCGGCGCTCAGGATGCCGGCGTCGAAGTGGTCGGGGTGGTCGTGCGTGATGAGCACGGCGGCGGCACCCGAGACGAGCTCCGCAGCGTTCGGGGTATAGCTGCCTGGGTCGATGACGAGGTCGCCCTCGCCTTTCGAGAGGACGACCGTGGCGTGCGTGTGCTTGGTGAGCTCCATGCACCGAACTATACAGGTTGACTGTATAGTTGCGCCATGAGCAGCGCCGCCAGCCGCCCCGAAGGCGACAGCCCCTTCACCCTCGAAGACGCCGACAACCTCCGCCGCTCGGTGGGAACGATAGTCCGAGCCGTCCGCGACCGGACCACCGACGAGTCCGACGGCCAGATCGAGACCCTCGGCTTCCTGATGCGCGACGGCGCGCAGAGCATCGCGCACCTGGCCCGCCGCCGGGCCGTGCGGCACCAGAGCATGAGCTCCATCGTCGCCGACCTCGAGAACCGGGGGCTCGTCGCCCGCGACCCCGACCCGGCCGACGCGCGCGGCGTGCTGATCTCGCTCACGGGCGCAGGAACTGCCGTGGTCACCGAGTCACGCGAGACCCGCTCCGTCGTGCTGCGGGACGCCGCGATGCGGGCACTCGTCGGCGAGGACCTCGCGCTCCTCGCGCGCCTCCCCGCCCTGCTCGACGCCCTGTCGGCTGAGCTCGCCTGACCCGTCTGCAAAATCAAGGAGATCGGCCGCCGAAGATGCCCGGGATCCGCCCCACGTTCGGTGCGGCAGACCAGATCTCCTTGAAATTACGAGGACGTGCCGCGGCGGCGGAGCGCGCCGTGCCCCGGCAGCAGCGTCCAGTCGGCGTAGCGGCCGGCGAGCTCGGCGGCGAGCTGCGAGGCGGCGCGCACGTCGGAGTGGAACATCGGGTGCAGAGACTGGGGGCCTACGCGGCGCGAGACCGCGTGGCCGGTGACGAGGGCGTCGCCGGTCGCCACGGCACGGGCGTCGACGAGCTCGTACAGCGTGTGGCCCGGCGTGTGGCCGATCGACGGGACGGCGCGGACGGCGTGCCCGGCGAGGGCCAGCTCGGTCGGCGCCGCCTCGACGCTCCGCACGGCGACGTCGCCCAGCCCGCCGGCTCGCAGGGCGTGGACAATCCAGCGCACGAAGCGGGGCTTGGCGAGGTGGGGCACGATGTCGCGGACCGTGACCTGATGGATCTCGTCGCGGCGCACGTTGGGCAGCTCCGCCTCGCCCGTGTAGACCCGCGCGTCGGGGTAGGTGCCGAGGAGCGCGCGGATCGAGCCGATGTGGTCGGAGTGCCCGTGGGTGACGGCGATCGCCGTCAGGGGCAGGCCGGGCGCCGCCTCTCGCAACGACTGCTCGACGAGCGGCAGGTCGCCGGGGTAGCCGGCGTCGATCAGCGCCACCTCGGAGTCGCCGACGAGGACCACCCAGTTCGACGCGGGGCCTTCGATGAAGTGGACACCCGGGGCGACTCGGTCGACGGAGCGGACGGTGGGTGCAGACACGAAGAGCTCTTCCTAGGGCGGTACGGGGGAGTAGATCAAGCGTAGAGGCGGCAGCAGGGAGGTCGATCGGCAGGAGCTCCAGCGTCGTCAGACCGACGGACAGACCGAGTTGTCTGTCCCCAGTAGTGAGGTGTCTTTGCCGGAAGGTCTGGTCGACCCCCGTTCAGGCGCCCTATCGTGACGTCTGGATCAGCCGATCGACCCAGTCGGCCCCGCCTACCCGAACCGCCTGGTGACGTTCCCCGACACCTCCAGGCCCCCTACCCGATCCTTGGAACACCCCTGTGCGAGAGCTCACCGGCACCCGAATGCCGCGGCCCCGCGTCGGCACCGATCTCGTGACCGTCGCGGATGTCCGCGACTCCGTCACGCGCTTCGGCGCCTCCTACCTGAACCGCGTCTTCACGCCGATCGAGCTCGACCAGACCCAGGGCGACGTCGAACGGCTCGCGGCGCGGTTCGCCGGCAAGGAGGCAGTCGTGAAAGTGCTGCGGCCGAGCCGCGATCAGGGTCTTCCTTATCGCGACGTCGAGATCGCGAACGCTCCGTCGGGAGCGCCACGGGTGCGGCTTCACGGCCTCGCCCGTCTCGAGGCCACGGGCAGCGGGATCCACAGCATCGCCATCGCCCTCACCCACGATCACGGTGTCGCCCAGGCCACCGCGTTCGCGCTCCTTACCCGAAAGGACCCCTTCGACATGAAGGCAACGATCCGCACCGTGCTCGACCAGCACGGACACCTCGTCACGCCCGTCGCCGAGCTCGGCGACGGCGACGACCTCTACCAGGCCGGCCTCTCGTCGCACGCGACGGTGAACGTGATGCTCGCCCTCGAGGAGGAGCTCGACCTCGAGTTCCCCGACGAGCTCCTGAGCCGCGCCACCTTCTCGTCGATCGACTCCCTCGAGGCCGCGGCCAGCGCCCTGGGCGTCGACGCATGAACCTCACGACCTCTCGCGGCCTCCTCGCCGACCGCGCCCGCCAGGTGGCGGAGATCGCCGCCCGCCACGTGCACGACGTCGACGCCCGCGCCCGCTTCCCGCGCGAGGCCGTCGACGCGCTCCGCTCGAACGGCCTGCTGGCCGCGGCGGTCCCCTCGGCCCTGGGCGGCGAGAACGCCACCCTCCACGACCTCTCCGAAGTCGCCAGGATCCTCGCAGAGTCGTGCAGCGCGACCGGCATGATCTTCGTCATGCACCAGATCCAGGTGCTCTGCCTCACCCGCCACACCCACGGCTCGACGACCGTCATCCGCACGCTCCGCCGCCTCGTGATGGACGGCACGCTGATGGCGTCTGCCACGACCGAGGCCGGCATCGGCGGCAGCACCCGCACCAGCGGCTGCGCCATCGACGAGCAGCCGAACGGCACCATCGTGCTCCGGAAGACCGCGCCGGTCATCTCGTACGGCGCCTTCGCCGACGTCATCCTGACCACGGCCCGCGCCTCGCTCGAGAGCGCGCCGTCCGACCAGGTGCTCGTCATCTGCCCCCGGGCGACGACCCGCCTCACGCAGCTCGGCGAGTGGGACACCCTCGGCTTCCGCGGCACCTGCAGCCCGGGCTTCCAGCTCGAGGCCACCGTCGACCGCGAGCACATCGTGCCCGACGACTTCGCCACCATCTCGGCCGAGACGATGCTCCCGGTGTCGCACCTCCTCTGGGCCACCGTCTGGCTCGGCATCTCCGACGCGGCCGCCGCGAAGGCGGCCACCGCCGTTCAACGCTCCGCCCGCAAGAGCATCGGCACCCTGCCTCCGGCCGCCACGCGCCTGGCCGAGCTCCTCGGCAAGGTCGCCGCCTTCGGCGGCCTGGTCGAGTCGTCGACCCGCGCCTTCGACGACGACGCGGACGACCGCGCCGCCCTCACGAGCATCCCCCGGGCGATCGCGCACAACTCGCTCAAGATCACGGCGTCCGACTCGGTCATCGACATCGTCGGCCAGGCCATGCTGGTCGCCGGCATCGCCGGCTACCGCCAGGACTCCGACCTGAGCCTCGGCCGCCTGCTCCGCGACTCGTACGGCACCGCGGTCATGGTCAACAACGACCGCATCCTCGCGAACAACGCGCAGCTCTCGCTGCTCCAGCGACGGAAAGCCCGACGATGACGAACCCGACGATGACGACCGCAGCGGTGACGAGCCCAGCGACGACCGCCCCGGCTGCGACAGCCCCGGACTCCGACCTCGAGGCCGCCCGCTCCGAGTTCCGTGATGAGCTCCTGGCCTCCGGCCTGCTGATCGACGCCGGCGAGCTCGGCCTCTACGGCCGCTCCGGCCTGTTCGAAGACGTCGTCGACGGCATCAGCCGCTCCGTCACCCGCTTGCTCGCGGATCTGAACGCCGAGCGCATGCGCTTCGCCCCCGTCTTCCCGCGGCCCGAGTTCGAGAACACCGACTACATCGTGTCGTTCCCCCACCTGACCGGCGCCGTCAACGGCTTCACCGGCACCGAGGCGGACCACCGCCGGCTGGTGAGCGCGCGGGCGAACGGCGAGGACTGGAGCGCGTGGCTGAGCCCGGCGGAGACCGTGCTCGTTCCTGCCGTCTGCCATCCCCTGTACGAGCGCCTGCGCGGAACCCTCCCGGCAGGCGGGCGCACCTTCGACCTGAGCGGCTTCTGCTTCCGGCACGAGCCCTCGATCGACCCGATGCGCCTGCAGGCCTTCCGGCAGCAGGAGTTCGTGCACGTCGGGCTCGAGACCGACGCCGGGGAATTCCGCAACGCGCAGAACGAGCGGCAGCTCGCCGGCCTGCTCGACCTGGGTCTCGACGCCCGCGTCGTCGCGGCGAACGACCCGTTCTTCGGCCGCACCGGACGCATGCTGGCCCGCAACCAGCTCGCCGACGAGGCGAAGCTGGAGGTCGTGGTGCCGATCTACGGCGACCTCGACGAGGGCACCGCGATCGCGTCGGCCAACAACCACGGCGACCACTTCGGCGCGACCTTCGGCATCCAGACCGTCGACGGATCGCCCTCCGCCAGCTCGTGCCTCGGCTGGGGCCTCGAGCGGATCGCGCTCGCGCTGGTCCGCACCCACGGCACCGACGTCGCGTCGTGGTCGCCCGCCGTCCGCTCCTCGCTCTCGCTCGCATGAGCGCCGAGCAGCGCACCGTCGACACCTGGCTGGGCGACGGTGCCGTCCTGGCGACACTGCACCTGCCCACGATCGGCGGGGCGACCGGCGTCGTCATCTGCCCGCCGCTCGGCTACGAGTACTCCGTCGCGTACCGCACGCTGCGCCACCTGGCCGACCGGCTCGCGACGGCGGGATTCGCCGCGATCCGCTTCGACCACGCCGGCTTCGGCGACTCGATGGCCGAGCCCTCGCTCGACATGGGCGCCCGCCTGGCGGCGGCCGAACTGCGCATCGCCGGAGCCGACCGCATCGTCTACCTCGGCCTCGGCAGCGGGGCGCTCGTCGCCTCCCGGCACGCCACCGACGACCCCGGGGCCGCGGGTCTCGTGCTGTGGGACCCTGCCGGGTCGGGCAGGGCCTGGCTCCGGCGCCAGAGCGCGCTCTACACGATCGAGGTCGGCGACGTCGCCGATCAGGCGCCCGAGGGCGTCGTCGAGGTGGCCGGCGCCGAGTTCACGCGGGAATTCGCCGACCGGATCGCCGCGCTCGACTACGACGCGTCTCTCGCCGAGCGCATGCCCGTGCTGGTGGCCGTGCGCGAGTCGAGCGCCGGGCCGACGCTGCCGAAGGCGCTGCGGCCGGCGAAGGACGCCGTGACGGTGCTCGAGGTGCCCGGGCACGAGGACTCCCTCGACATGTCGAGCATCCTCGCCTCGATCCCGGCCGCGAGCGTGACGGTGGTGACCGACTGGATGCGCCGCTCGTTCGCGGTGGGCGACGGCGTGCTGCGAGTTCCTGCGCCCGTCACCACTGCGGTCGTGGGCGACCTCGTCGAGGAGCTCGTCCGCTTCGGCCCGCACGACCTCTTCGGCATCGTCACCCGGCACGCCTGGAGCGGCAGCGGCAGCTGGGAGGCGCCCGCCGTCGTGCTGCACAACGGCTCGGCGGAGCACCGCGTCGGAGCCACCCGCCACCAGGTCGAGCTCGCCCGCCGGCTCGCCATGCGCGGCATCCGCTCGCTCCGCTTCGACCGCCGGGGCACGGGCGAGTCGACGCCGGTCGACGCCCACGAGCCGAGCATGCTGTTCACGCAGGCCTGGCTCGACGACCACGCGGCCGCCGTCGACTACCTCGACCTGCCCCGCGAGCGCCTCGGCGTCGTCGGCATGTGCGTCGGGGGCTGGATCGGCCTGGTCTCGCGCCCCGAGTCGGCGCGCTTCGTGGCGGCGCTGGCTCTGAACGACCACCGCGTCGTGCCGCAGGAGCCTCTCGTGCACCGACCTGAATCCGGGGCGCAGGAACTCGCCCCCGCCCTCCGCGACCGCCTCGTCGCAGGGGCGAAGCGGCACCTGCCGTCGGGCCTCCTGGCGGCTCTCGCGTCGCGGGGCGTGCTGCGGTTCGCCGAGCCCAACCTCCGTCGCGCGCTCGCGGCGGGCACCGACGTCGTGGTCCTGCTCGGGCCGGAAGACGCAGCCGTGTGGCGCGCCCACGGCGGGCCCGCTGCCGAGCGTCGGCTGCGCCGGTCGGGGTCGGGGTCGGGGGCTCGGGCGCGGGCGCGCGGGTCCCTCACGGTCGTCGAGCGCGCGTCGGGCGACCACGCGCTGTACAGCCCCGGCATCCGCTCCGCCGCCCTCGACCTGTCGGTCGAGCTGGCGGTGCGCGAGTTCGGCCTCGCGGAGGCGGGCTCGCCGATCTCCGCTGGCCGGCTGCGACCGGAACGGGGCTAGTCGGCCTCGGGCCGGAACACCGCCCGCAGACGCGGCGCAGCCTCCGAGAACGCGTGCTCGACGGCGTCCCACTCGGCCGGCCCGGCGCCCGACGGCTCGAGCTGCAGCGCGCGCAGGCGGTGCCCGGTCACCCAGGTCTCGACCGTCACGGCGCCGCGCAGCAGCCGGAGGTGCTCGACCTCGGGGTCGCGCAGCATCTCGGCCGACAGCGGCTCGCCGCTCACGGTCTCGACCCCCAGCGACTGCAGGACCCGGAACACCCGGCGCTCCGACAGCGCCGGCGCCGCCTCGAGGTGCTCGGCGTCGCCCCGCCGCGACAGCAGGATCATTGGCTCGCCGACGACCGACGCCGACTCGTCGGGGTTCAGGATCGCCTGCGCCTCGGCGACCGACACCAGCACGGGCGCGGGCTCCGGCTCGGCGGGCGGTGGCGGGGGCTGCTTGTACATCGGCACCGGAACGAGCAGCACGGGCTCGGAGGCGAGCGGGGTCAGGATCGACGCCCCTCGCACGGTCGGCGCATCGACGAGATGGAAGAGGTTCGCCACCAGGTCGCGCAGCCGCTCCGGGCGCGACGCCTCGCTGCCCATGTCGTCGTAGTCGGCGGCGGCGGTGCCGTGGTCGAACAGCCGGCTCGCGACGTTGGCGATGCGCGGGTCGATCGACACCCACGAGCCTCGGAACGCGATGCCGGTGCGGTGCTGGTCGGAGTCGACCCACCTGGTGCGACCCACGGGGACGTTGACCGTCCATGCAGTGGCCGGGTCGAGTCGACGCAGCACCTCGAAGACGTAGCTGCCGAGGGCCTCCGTCGCGTAGTACGTGGCGCCGTGGTTGCCGCCGGGCCAGCCGAACGCCCAGCCCAGCGAGTAGCGGACGCGCGAGTCGACGCCCGGAAGATCGGCGTCCACGAAGTCGATGAACCACTCCCACAGCTCGACGAGGCTCTCGAGCGAGCCGTCGAGGAGGTCGATCGGGCCGCCGGTCTCACGGATCCAGTGGCTGAGCTCGACCAGGCGAGGCTCGTGCCGCTGCTCGACGAACGCGCGCCAGAGCTCCGCCTGCTGGCGAGTGAGCTCGTGGATCTCCACGGTGAATCCCCCTGATCGGTTGATGACAGCCAACCAGAATTGCGGCGCTTCGCCCAATACCCCTCTTCGGGAAGCATCGGCGTGTCCCGCACCGTGGCTAGGGTGGGGTGCAGGAACTCGAGATGGGCGGCTGGTCATGCACGACGCGTTCGACGCCGCCCTCGACGCTCTGGCGGAGGCCGGCGACGATGAAGCGGCCCTCTGCCAGCCCTTCATCGACGTGCTCCGCGTCACCGGCGCCTCGGTGGCCTCCCTCGGCCCGCCGCTCGGCAGCGAGACGGTCGCCGCCAGCGATCCTCTGGCGCTCCGCCTCGACGAGCTGCAGTTCGACCTCGGCGAGGGGCCCTGCTGGGACGCCCTCGCGACGGGCCGTCCGGTGATCGAGCCCGACGTGCGGGAGTCGGTCCACGGCCACTGGCCCGCGTTCTCCCGTGCCATCCAGCACGACGACGTGGGCGCGCTCTTCGCCTTCCCGCTGCACGTGGGGCCGCTGAGGCTCGGTGCCGTCGACCTCTACTCGGGCGATCCCCGATCTCTGAACGCGGCCGAGCAGCGGCAGGCCGGCGCCATGTCGGGCGTCGTCGGCCGCTCGGTTCTCCGTCGCGCTCTCGAGCGGGCATCCGACGACGGGCAGGTCGACCTGGCGCCGCACTCGCGCCGACTCGTCCACCAGGCCACGGGGGTCGTGCTCGCGCAGCTCGGCACCTCGCCCGAGGACGCCCAGCTGATCATCCAGGCCCACGCGTTCGCGTCGGCCCGCTCGGTCGGCGAGGTCGCCGACGACATCCTGGGCGGGCGGCTCTCGTTCAGCACCAGCGCCGACGGAATCGAGGACCATCCATGACCGACGTCACCCGCGAGGCGCGCCTCGTCGACGTGTTCACGACCCTCGCCGACACCCTCGTCGACGACTACGACATCGTCGAGCTGCTGCAGACGCTGGTCGACTCGTGCGTCGACCTGTTCGACGCCGACGCGGCGGGGATCCTCCTGGTCGACGAAGCCGGGATCCTGGAGGTCATCGCCTCCACGAGCGAGGCGAGTCGCGTCGTCGAGCTCATGCAGGTCAACGGCGAGGCCGGGCCGTGCTTCGAGTCCTTCATGACGGGGCAGGTGATCGCCGTTCCCGACGTCCACGACGTCAAGCCGGAGTGGCAGCTGTTCGCGGCCGACGCCCTCGCCGGCGGGTTCACCGCCGTCCACGCCATCCCCCTGCGGCTCCGGGACGTCACGATCGGCGCCTTGAACCTGCTGCGCTCCGAGGCGGGGAGCCTGGAGGCCGACGACGTGCGGGCGGCCCAGGCGCTGGCCGACGTGGCGACCATCGGCGTGCTCCACGAGCGCAGCCTTCGCGAGAGCCTGGTCGTGCGCGAGCAGCTCCAGCGGGCCCTGCAGACGCGCGTCGTCATCGAGCAGGCCAAGGGCGTCCTGTCACAGGTGCACGGCATCTCGACCGACGAGGCGTTCGCGCGTCTGCGCTCGTATGCGCGCAGTCACGGGCAGCTTCTGTCGGTGCTGGCGGAGGACGTAGTGCGCAGACGCGTGACGCTCTGAAGCCCCGCCGGGGCTCCTGCTGCTACTGGAACGACGCCGCCACGGCGTTCCGGTGGTAGTCGAAGACGATGCTCGTGCGGGTCGACGCGACACTCGGCTGGGCCGACAGGTGCTCCACGACGAAGGTGCGCACCGCCGAGCTGTCTTCGACCGCGATGTGGATGATGAAGTCGTCGACCCCGCCGAGGAAGAACACCTGCAGCACCTGGGGCAGGCGTCGTACCTCCTCCGAGAACGCCACGATGCTGGCCTGCCGCGCACCCGGCCGGAGAGTGACGCCGACGATCGCCTGCAGCGGCAGACCGAGGGCGCGCTGGTTGACGCTCGTCATGAAGTCGGTGATGACGCCGCGCTCGACGAGGCTCCGCAGCCGGCCGTGGACGGTAGACGGGGCGACCCCGACGGCAGCCGCGATGTCGGTGTTCGACAGCCGTGCGTCGGTCGTGATGGTCTCGAGGATTCGCCGGTCGAGGTCGTCGATCTCGTCGATAGGCCGAAGATCCTTCGATTCGGGCACGTCAGGACTCCTCGATTGTGATTATTCGGGCGCGCAACGCCATTTTCTCGACGGATCGTCGCGCGAAACCCAATCGTAACGACGAATCATCAGACTCGAATCATGCGAGTAGGAATCCCGACCGAGATCAAGAACAACGAGAACCGCGTCGCCATCACCCCCGCCGGGGTCGACGCTCTCACCCGCCGCGGGCATGACGTCGTCGTGCAGGCCGGGGCGGGCACCGGATCCCGCATCGCCGACGCCGACTACGCCGCAGCGGGCGCGACGATCCTCCCCACCGCCGCCGAGGTCTGGGGCACCGCCGAGCTCCTCCTGAAGGTGAAGGAGCCCATCGCCGCCGAGTACGGCCTCCTCCGCCCCGACCTCGTGCTCTTCACGTACCTGCACCTCGCTGCCGACCGCCCCCTCACCGAAGCCCTCATCGGCGCAGGAACGACGGCCATCGCCTACGAGACCGTCCAGATGCCCGATCGCAGCCTCCCCCTCCTCTCCCCTATGAGCGAGGTCGCCGGCCGCCTGTCGATCACCGTCGGCTCCTACGCCCTGATGAGGTCGGCCGGGGGGCGCGGCACCCTCCTCGGCGGCGTGCCCGGCACCCCGAAGGCGAAGGTGGTCGTCATCGGCGGCGGCGTCGCCGGCGAGCACGCAGCCGCCAACGCGCTCGGCATGGGCGCCGACGTGACCGTCATCGACGTCTCCCTCCCGCGCCTGCGCGCCCTCGAGGTGCAGTTCGGCGGCCGGATCCAGACGCGGCACTCGACGCCGTTCGCGATCGCCGAGCAGCTCCGCGAGGCCGACCTCGTGATCGGGTCAGTCCTCATCCCCGGTGCCGCTGCTCCCAAGCTCGTGACCGACGACATGGTGGCGACGATGAAGCCCGGAGCCGTGCTCGTCGACATCGCCATCGATCAGGGCGGCTGCTTCGAGGGGTCTCACCCGACGACGCACGACGCCCCGACGTTCCCGGTGCACGACGCCGTCTACTACTGCGTCGCCAACATGCCGGGCGCGGTGCCCGAGTCGTCGACCCGCGCTCTCACCAACGCGACGCTCCCCTACGTCACGGCTCTCGCCGACAAGGGGTTCGAGGGGGCCGTGGCCGCAGACGCCGCGCTCGCGAAGGGGCTGAACATCCGCCAGGGGGCGGTGTGGAACGCCGGCGTGGCCAGCGCGCTCGGGCTGGAGCTGGCGGGCGGAATCGCCTAGTTCCTGCGCCTGATCAGGGGTGCTCAACGCGCTGAGAGATCGTCATGGGTCACGAACGGGTAACGGAGGGCACCCGGACCAAACCCTCCCGGGGAGGGTGGCGAATACATGACATCGGGCAAACGCCCAACGAACACCGATC